>CAYREX010000001.1:0-365582 GCA_964423505.1 uncultured bacterium
GGCGGCAAGGGCGGGTCGGACTTCGCCCCGAAGGGCAAGTCCGACCTGGAGGTCATGCGCTTCTGCCAGAGCTTCATGAGCGAGCTCTTCAGGCACATCGGACCCAGCACCGACGTCCCCGCCGGCGACATAGGCGTCGGCGGCCGGGAGGTCGGCTTCCTCTTCGGCCAGTACAAGAAGCTCCGCAACGAGTGGAGCGGCGTCCTCACCGGCAAGGGTCTCGAGTACGGCGGAAGCCTCATCAGGCCGGAGGCGACCGGCTACGGCGCGGTCTACTTCGGCGAGGAGATGCTGAAGACCCGCGGCGAGACCTACGATGGCAAGATCTGCCTGGTCTCGGGCTCGGGCAACGTGGCCCAGTTCACCACCGAGAAGATCAACGAGCTGGGCGGCAAGGTGGTCACCCTCTCAGACTCCAGCGGTTACATCTACGACGAGGACGGAGTGAGCCCCGAGAAGCTGTCCTACGTCATGGACCTCAAGAACGTCCGCCGCGGTCGCATCAAGGAGTACGCCGAGAAGTACAAGAGCGCGGAGTACTTCCCCGTGGACCCGGAGAAGGACTACAACCCGCTGTGGGACACCAGGGCCGACTGCGCCTTCCCCAGCGCCACGCAGAACGAGATAAACGCCAAGGACGCCCAGAACCTCATCAACAAGGGCGTCTACCTGGTCTCCGAGGGCGCGAACATGCCCACGGTCCCCCAGGGCGTGGACATCTTCCTGCAGGAGAAGATCCTCTACGGTCCGGGCAAGGCGGCGAACGCCGGCGGCGTGGCCACCTCAGGCCTGGAGATGGCCCAGAACGCCACCTTCTCCAGCTGGACCCGGGAGCAGGTCGACCGGAAGCTCCACGACATCATGATAAGCATCCACGCGCAGGCCTACGAGGCTTCCGAGCGCTACGGCGACAAGGGCAACTACGTCCTTGGCGCCAACGCCGCCGGCTTCGTCAAGGTAGCCGACGCGATGCTCGCGCAGGGCGTGGTCTAGCGGCCACCGCTTCGCTGCTGAAAGGGGGCCGGGGCGATGCGCCCCGGCCCTCCCGCGTTTCGTGGGGTCCTGCCGCTAGGGGCCCGCGGGCTTGCGCAGGACCAGGTTGAGCGACTCGTCGAGGAAGCCCTCGTGCAGACCCGGGTGGATGCTACTCAGGATGGCCCGGTAGCGCCTGTCCAGACGGGAGCGGCGCAGTCCGTACCGGATGCCCTGGTGGGTCGAGAGGCTGCTGACCACCTCCAGCTCGTCCGGCGGGGCTATGGCGAGCTCCAGCTCGTGGAAGCTCATGCCCCTGCCCCTCCTCAGGAAGTGCTCCATGGACTCGGCCTCCCGGCCGGTGTAGAGCTCCCGGAAGTTCTCCCTCGGGCTGAACCTCGAGTAACGCAGGGCGAGGTCGTCCGGAAGCCAGTGGAAGAAGGGCAGGTGGGAGGTGTGGGAGTCGCGGTACCAGAGGCGGTTGGGCGTATGGACTATCGCCAGGAGGCCGTCGCCGGGTAGCAGCTCCCAGGCCTGTGCCAGCGCTTCGAGCCTCTCCCGGACGGTCATGTGCTCCAGACAGGCGAAGAAGATTACCATGTCGAAGGCCCCGGCCTCCATGTCCTCCCCCAGCCTGTCGGCGTTCAGCAGAGCGAAGCGGGGGGAGAGGCCGTACGCGTCGGCCCGGTCTCGGGCTACGGCCAGCGCACCGTCGTCCACATCAATGCCCAAGACGTCCGCACCCTGCTCGGCCAGGGCCACGGTGGATGATCCGGTGCCACACCCGACCTCCAGGATACGGCTGCCCCGGAGCCGCATGGAGGCGTCCAACCAGGGTATCACCTCCCTCCTGTCGCTCTCCAGGCGCTCGGTCAGGTGGTTCCGGACGTCCCTCTCGTACATCTTCCTCTCCCCGGAATAGCTCTCCGGGCTCCGCCAGCCGATGTGGAAGTTCTCATCCAGGGAGCGGCGGATGCGGTTCATCCCCTCGTCACCGACCTGCCTCTGGTTGGCAGCGAGCCTTCCGGGCAGCGGGAAGAGGACCCTCTTCGCCAGTCTCCTGACGGACTGCGATACCCCGCCCGTCACGGTCAGGCCGGCACCGAGGGAGCTGTTTCGCTCATGCGCCTGGGTCTCCCCTCGGGGGGGCGAGCACCTTCTGCCAGACTGTGACGTCGTTCCCTGTGGAATGGTTGTGGAATGTGGCCGTCCGCCTGAGGCCGCAGGACTCGGCAAGGGCCATGCTGGCGCGGTTGTCCGAACGGATGGTGCACTGGATAATGCATGCGCCCTCACGCCTGGCCAGCTCCTCGGCCCTGTCGCTCAGCCGTCTGGCCAGCCCCTCCCGCCTGTGCTCCGGGGATACGGAGAGGTGGAGCATCTCGTGCTGGTACCACTGCACCCGCTTCAGCTGGACGAAGGCGGTCACCCTGCCGGTCTCGCCGTCAGTCTGGAAGAGGTACTCCCCGGCGGAGGCGAGCACCCTGCCGGCGGTGTACTCGCCGTCCAGCCTGTTCTGCTCGTTCAGGAGGTTGGCTATCTGCTCGGCCTGTTCCCTGTTCATGCCTTCTCCCGGCCTGGAGTCCTTCGGGAGCCGGGGCTCGCGAGAGCCGGAGGCTACCGCTCGAGAGGATACCCGACGCTGCGGGACCGGTCAATGAGAGCCGGGCTGCGAACACGGCCGGTCGACGTTGACCGGGTCGATGGAGCCGGGTATCTGTACACTGCGGACGAACAGAGTACCAGTCGCGGCAACAAGGAGGCTCCGATGTCTCGCACCATCTGTCTCTTGCTCCCCCTCTTCCTGATGGCTTCGCTCTCCGCAATCTCGATCGCCGCAGAGGAGTGGAACGTCACCGTCGGCGGCGACCCGGCCCGGTACGGCCGCTGCTCCGCCCTGGGGCCGGACGACGCCACCATCCTCTGGCAGGGCGGCGCCGGCGCGGTGATATCATGGCAGGCCGCGATAGACGGGGACATCGCCGTGATGGCCAGGTGCTTCGACATCCAGGACACCCTTCACGGGACCCTCGTCTACGCCTACGACATACACACCGGCGCGGAGCTCTGGACGGTCGACCTGCCGGTGGACTTCCCGGCCACCGACTGGAGGAATCACCTCTCCGGTGTGAGGGACGGCGTGGTCTACGCCTCCCGCGCAGGCAACACCAACGCGTCATACATGTACGCCCTGGACTTGACCGACGGCTCGCAGATATGGAAGTCCGAGGATCTGGTGGACGAGTGCAGCACCGAGGGGGTCTCCTTCGCCCCGGACGGAGACCTGATAGTGGGGAACTTCGGCTCGGTCATGCGGATGGAGTCCGCCGACGGCAGCACCGTCTGGGAGACGCCCCGGAGCTCCCCCACCAGCAACGGCTCCATGATGGCCGTCTTCGATAGGAAGGCCTACGGCTGGGCATCCGGCGGGAGCGGCCCCACCATCGAGGTATTCGACCTGGACACCGGCCAGTACCTCTACGAGAGCGACCCTCTATACGGCGGCTACATCCAGCAGACGGCCCCCTTCGTCGGTCCGGACGGAACGGTCTACGCCCCCCGATGCCAGAACAACCCGGGCACCGATTACCTGGTGGCGCTTGAGGACACCGGATCAGGACTCGGCTTCAAGTGGGAAGTCCCCCTGGGCTTCGTCACCTTCTCATCGTTCGCCGTCGGCCCCGACGGAAGCGTCTACAGCTACAACCGCTCAGGGCAGGTAATCCGGATAGACCCGGACAGCGGTACGGTGCTCAACACTTCGGTAGACGTCGAGGCGGGGCTCAGCACGTACATGGCCGCGGACGGCGTCGGCAGGCTCTTCGTAGCCTCCGAGGACGAGCTCTACGCTTTCTCGACGGACCTCTCGCTGCTCTGGTCGGAGACGGTATCGAACATAGATGGTCCCTCCATAGCGGGTGACGGCACCCTCATCGTCACCGGTTCCGGGTCGGAGGTCAGGGCATACGAGGGCTGCGGCACCGGGATAGCCGGCGAGCGGGGCTCGGATCTGCAGAGCGGTGTGCGGATGACCATGCTGGAGAACCCGGTCCATGCATACGGCAGCGCCGGAGTGGTATGCGAGCTGGCAGGTCCGGCAACCGCGGTCCTGAGGGTCTACGACGCCAGCGGAAGGCTCGTCAGGGAGGTGGATGCAGGCGAGCTGGCAGGGGGAGGCCAGACGATCGGCTTCGACGTCTCCGGCATTCCCGCCGGCATCTACCTCGTAGAGCTCAGCCTCGACGGCGCCGCCGCCGGCAGCACCAGGATGGTCGTCCTGGACTGACCACAGACAGGCTGCTCCGGCCCTCCAGTTGAATTCACGCAACCCCGGGGTCGGAGCCCGAGTTGAATCAGTTGGCACCTGTTTCGTTAAATTCCTGGCCAGATATGCCTTACGCCACCTTCAGGGCCTTCGTGATACTGCTCAGTTTCTGCTGCTCCGGCACCACAGTTGAATTAATTCAACCGGGTGCTCCGACCCCGGAGTTGCATGAGGGGGCGGTAGAGGGCGTTGCGGAGGAGGAAGCTCAGGGTGGAGTTGAGTCCGGTGGTCAGCGGGCTGCGGGGCTCGGCGTGCTCCGTCGGCGGGCCCGTATCGAGGCCCACCTCGGCCAGCAGTGCCGGGTAGAGCTCCTCGCTCACCCTGCGGTGCAGCTCCAGGTCGAGCGCGTTGGCCTCCTCGAGAACCGGGCGGTAGCGATCCATGTTCGCCCGGATGCGGTCGCGGACCTCATTGCTGCCGGATACGTTCCTCCGCCTCAGGCATGCCGGGTCGAACCGCGCGAGCCCCGAGCGGGCAGCCATGAGACGTACCGACCTGTCGAAGTCGGAGAGGAGGCCCACTGTGACATCCCGCTCCGCAAGCACCTCCAGCGCCCGGTCCAGGTCCTGCCCGCCGGCGAGCATCCTGACGTGCCAGTTCCTGTTGTAGGGCAGCTCCAGCCACTCCTCGAGCGAGCGCTCCTGGCCGGAGAGGACCACCTCGTGCTGGTAGTGGGAGACCGTCCTGGCCACCGGCTCACGGAGCATTGTGAACCAGCGGAGCCTGCCGCCCGGCTCACCGTAGTCCACGAAGGGCCGCAGGCAGTGACCCGCGATGCTCCGGATCCAGGGGAAGCGGCGGAGGTCCCGGGCGAGGTCCTCCCGGCCGTAGACGTAGCCGGCGCACGGCATCACGTCAAGATGGCGGAGGCCCAGGTTCCTCCTGAGCAGGTCGTTGACCGATGTGCCGCCGGTCTTGGGGACGTGGCAGAAGGCGAGGACCGGCCACTCAGCCGGCATCCGGCTCCCCGCGGAGTATGGCCCCGGTACCGGCCTTCCTGTCTATCAGTATGGAGAGCGGCTCCTCCAGACGCACGTGCCGTACGTGCTCCGTCTCGGTCACGGAGGGGGCCTCCTCCAGCCATCCCGAGTCCAGGGTCTCGTCATCCCTGCCGGAGAGGGTGAAATAACCTATCCCGAGCGAGGTGATGTTCTGGAAGAAGTGGGTGCCCTGGGAGGGCTCCACCGAGATGCCGTCCAGCGGCAGCTCCACTATGCACCTCGCGGAGGATATCTGGTTCCACTTGACCGGTATCCCGAGCCAGCTGTCCGAGCTCCCCCATCTCCCGGGACCGATCAGGAGGCTGGACCTGCCGTCGGAGCGAAGCTTCCGGTTCAGCTTCTCCAGCTCGCCGGTTACATTCGCGGAGTCGTTCCTGCTGAACCTGGCCGGGGAGACGTACAGGATGTCCCTGACGTCCTCGATGGAGCCGGTGCCCAGCACGGAGCGGGAGACGCAGAGGGCGCCGTCGAGGTCGACATCATCGATGTCCACCTCGCCGCCTGCCGCGACCCCCATCGGGCGTATCTGCAGGAAGCCCAGCTCCCCCTTGCGGTCTCCCCCATCGTCCAGGTTAACCGCGAACTCCATCTCCACCTCGCAGGAGAAGGCCGCCCTGCCCACCGCCAGCAGATGGCCGAGGACCTCGGCGAGGGGGAACACGTCCCCCTTCAGCACGCCGGCCATGGTAACCAGCTTGGGGCCTTCCCGGAAGGTGCCGTCCACTATCAGATCGTTGTCGGGAACGTAGACGGAGCCCACCGGCTGCAGGGTTCCGTCATCCCGGGCCCTCTCTAGACCCAGCGAGACCATGTTGACGTCCTCTCCTGGATCATCCGGGGTGGCGGAGCCCGGGCTCTCGAGCGACAGGGCCATGAGCTCGCGCTGGGAGTTCCTCAGGTAGTCGTCCGTGGACGAGAACTGGAAGAGCTTCTGCGGCGACGCAGGCGAGAACCTGACGCACTTGCCCCCCTCGACGACCGTGCCGCCGAGGCCCAGCGCGACCGAGGCAATGCCGTCCTCCGCCTGAAGGCCCTTCACAGGGTAGTGGTTGTAGGATTTGGCCACGCCGGCGAAATTGGGGTAGAAGGCGTCGCCGTGCTCCCTTCCCACCACTTGCTGGATGACCACCGCCATCTTCTCCTCCTCCAGGCGGTTCGGGGTGGTCTCCATGTAGGCGACCGGCTCGCTGTAGAAGGTGGAGGCCATCACCAGCTTCACGGCGTGGCAGAGCTGCATCAGGCGGACCTCGCGGTCCGGGTGGTTGTTCGGGATCATGTAGGTGTTGTAGATGCCCGCGAAAGGCTGCGCCGGAGAGTCCTCCAGCAGGCTGGACGAGCGGACCGCCAGCGGGTAGTCTACCTTCTCCAGGAAGGCCCCCAGCATCTCCACCACGTCCCCGGGCAGCTCCGCCCGCGTGAAGGCGCCGGCCACGGCCCTGTCCCGCTCCAGCCCGTCCAGGTCGTCAAGCTCGTTGCCGAACACCAGCTCCCGCAGGCCGCCCGCCTCCAGGAACCTGTCGAAGACGTCGGTTGCGACCACCGCGGTAGGGGGTACGAATATCTCCGCCCCCGGGATGTCCTCGCCGATTGTGTAGAGCCCCAGGAGGGCATGCATGAAGGCCAGCCCCCGGCCCTTCCCTCCCAGGGAGCCCGATCCGATCTTCACGAACTCCGAGCCGGTCTCGAACGACTCACGGTCGAACTCCTCCACCTGTCCGGCGCGGTACTTGTCCCTCCAGAGCTTCAGGGAGGCAAGCAGGTACTCCCTGAGCCCGTCCACCGAATCGAAGTCCTCCACCTTCTGGGGCCGGATGGCCTTGGCGAGATCGAACTCCGTCCTGGCCATGAGCCAGGTGGAGAAGTCGTTGCGCCTGGCGTGGGCGAGCAGGCACTCGTCGGATACCCTGCGGACAGCCCTGTGGAGCGATCTCAGGTCGTTCGCGGTGGCCTCCACCTCACCGTCGGGCGCGCGGAAGACGAAGTCGCCAAAGCCCAGGTAATCCCGCATGAACTGCCTGACCTCGGCGAGCAGGGTGGGCGAGCCCTTGTCGATGAAGGCGGCACCCATCTCCCAGGCCTTCGTGCGGAGGTCCTCCTCCGAGGACTGGAACAGTATCGGGAGCTCCGGGTCCCTCGCGCGTATGATCTCCGCCAGGGCGAAGCCGGCCATCGGGTCCTCGGTGCCCTCCCTCTGGAAGCGGGAGTCGGTTATCACCCCGAGGACGTGGGGATAGATGCAGTCGAAGAGCTCCGCCGCCTCCTCGTAGGTCTCGACGTGGAGCACCTTCGGCCTGGCCCTCATGCGCATCAGGCGGTGCATCTTGTTCAGGCCCTCGGTCATGAGCTTCTGGGTCTGGGCCATGAGCTCGAGGTAGAGCATGGGTATGTAGGAGGAGCAGAAGCGGACCGAGTCCTCCACCAGGATTATGCTCTTCACGCCGGCGGCCTCCGCGTCGTGGCGGACGTTCATCATGTCCTCCACCAGCTTCACGATGGCCAGGAAGAGCCTCACGTCGCCCTGCCAGGTGAAGGCCTTGTCGACACCCTCCAGCCTGCCGTCGCTGCGGAGGACCTCCAGGTCCCGGGCGGTGTAGGTCAGGAGGACGACCGGGATGTCCTCCCTTATCTCCTTGAGGGAAGTACAGAAGCGCACCAGCGGCATCGAGCCGACCCTGACCATGGTGATGACCAGGTCGAAGCTGTCATCCCGCACCGCCTCCAGAGCCTCCTCCGCGGTGGAGACACGCTTGACCCTGGGGGCGTAGCGCAGGTTCAGGCTGAGGTACTCCGAGAAGAGCACCTCCGTGAACCGGCCGTCCTCCTCCAGCGTGTAGGAGTCGTAGAGGCTGGAGACCAGGAGGATGCTCCTCACCCTCCTGGACATGAGCGAATAGAGCGGGACCGGGTCCGGTCCCCTGTGCCGCGCTACGCGGTCGAGAGCCTTGTCTCTCAGCTCGGGTCTCCTTCCTCCTGCCCTCCGTCCGGGGCGTCCGGCCGGTGGCCTGTCCGGTCAGTCAAGGAGGACCATGCTCCCGACCGTCCTCTGGTAGTCGTTCCCGAGGAGGAACACGTAGACGCCCGGGGGCAGCCTCTCACCGGCGCCGTTCGTTCCGTCCCAGAGTAGGGTGTGCTCGCCCTGCGCCCGGCTCTCCCCGCCCAGGTCGGCCACCAGCCTGCCGGTCATATCGTACACCGACACCTCCACCTCGCCCGCAACCGGGAGCCCGTAGGTCAACGTGACGTCGCCCCTGGAGGGGTTCGGCGCAAGGCTCACCAGGGTCAGTGACGGTGGCACCAGGCCCCCCGTTCCGGCATCGGCCACGCCGGTGACGGTGACATCGTCGATGTTCCATCCGCAGTAGTTCCAGCCCATGTTGGTGGGTCCCATCGTCCACCTGACCCAGACCTCGGGCTCGCCGTCGGCAAGACCCGAGATGTCCAGCACCTCACGTATCCAGGTTGAGTCGGTGGTGGCCGAGGAGGTGGGGTTGGTCCATACATCCGTCCAGTCCTCGCCGTCGGTGCTGACGCCGACGGTCGCCTCGTCGAAGCCGCGCTGCTGAACCCCCAGCCACCTCCAGTAGCCCAGGGAGACATCGTGCAGCTCCGAGCAGTCCAGGGGCCCGGCGGTCAGGTGGCGCTCGGGCATGTAGCTCCAGTAGTCGCCGGAGAGGTTGAAGCCGTAGACTCGGGAGCCGGTCCGGCCGGAGGCCGGGTCGGGGTTGCCGTGCTCCCCGCCCATGCCCAGGGGCACTCCGTGCTCCCAGCCATCGTCCGCCGACCAGCCGGGGTCGTTCTCCATGTCCCACGCGAGTTGAACCGTGCCCCCTCCGACCAGCAGGGTGACGGGGACCACCTCGGCCGTGGTCGTGTCCGTCAGGTCGCGGAAGCTGAGGGTGGAGGAGTACGCCCCCGGCTCGAGTGCGGCCGCGTTGGCGTTGGGCGTGAGAACCAGCTCCGTCCTCTCTCCCGGGAGGAGTATACCGCTGGTGGGACCGCCCAGGTCCAGCCAGCTCACGTGCGGCTCCATGGAGACGCCGAAGGGGATCGAGCGTGGCTGGCGGCAGGTCATGCCCAGGGCTGCGGAGCAGGGGTCGAACGGGCCGCTCTCGTCTCCCCGGAAGACCAGGGAACCGGCGCCGTCGAGCACGAGGCCCCGGTCGAAGGTGTGCGCCTTCATGCAGAAGTTGGCGGTGCTGTCGACCGTCGTGAGGTCGGTCCACCCGACGGCCGAGAGGAAGAAGCTCTCTCCCGGGGAGGCGGAGGACTCGACGATGGTCCTGTACTGGGCTCCCAGCAGCACGGGGACGTCCGAGGTGCAGTCGTATGGCTGTCCCCCCTCGTCGAGGTCGAGCCGGATGCAGAACTCCTGTCCTCCGTCCAGGTAGACCGGCTCCTCCAGCTCGACAGTGTGGAGCCCGTTGTATCCGGCGGTACCCCTCACCTCCGAGAGCGTCGCTCCCGGTGATGTGCCGTCGAAGCCGTCGCATACCCGCACGGTGTACCGGGCGCTGTCCGCCGCCGTGAAGAAGCTGACCGCGGTGAGCATCTCCGGGGACCGGGCGGTGAAGACGTTCAGAGCGGACGTGGCGGTCTGGAGCGTGTCCCGCCAGCCGTGGTAGTCGTGGTAGTAGACGTTGTCGGGCTCCGTGGGCATCACGTCGACCAGGGAGACCGCGCCCATCTGGGGGTGATGCCCGGCGTGCCTGTCGTAGTAGGAGATCCAGAAGTAGCCGTCGTTGCCCCAGCCTGCGCCCCAGCTGTTCTTGCAGAGCCAGGCTCCCGGCTCCGGGGCCTGCGTGGTCAGGGTGTCGTCCCAGCCGATTATCGTCACGGCGTGGTTGGGGTCCAGCGGGCTGGAGGGCGGCTGGTAGTGGATGAAGTCCTGTATGAAGGAGCCGGAGGAGCAGAGGCATGTGCCCATCGCCCCGCCCTGCATTATCCTGGTCTTGACCTCGTCGATGTGCTCGAGCTCCTCCCCCACCGTGAGCCACTCGATGGTGGTCGGCCAGAAATAGACGTACGAGTCGAGGTGCCTCTCCGGAGGTGTGGCGAAGGACTGGCCGTCGACGTCCCGGACCGCCCCCTCCCCCCTGGAGAGATAGGCGGCGGTCACCATGTAGTCCCCGCCCATGTGGACCTCCAGCCCGCCTCCGGTGGGGGGGTCTGTATCATCGTTGTTGTGACGGTTGAAGCCGTTCCACCAGTCGAGGTGATACTCGGCAAGGTCCGGCTCGCCGACCTCGCCCGCCCCCTCCCACGCGCCGGTCATCATGAGGTTGCCCTCCATGGCGGCCATGGCGCCGAAGGTCCAGCAGGTGCCGCCCTGCTGGCTCTTCACCGAGGTGACGTAGCTCTCGCCGTCTACGTCCCTGAGGTCGAAGGTGAGCGGCAGCCCCCCACCGGCGGCTGTCGATGTAAGAATCACTGCAATCGCCGCGGCGGCCGCTTCGGTGGTCTTCATGGCTGAGGCGCCTCCAGTCCTGTTCGTGCGGGATGGGCGGCCAGACCGAACGATACGCAGGTCCGTCCTGTCGCACAATGACGACGGCGGACCGGAGGTTCCGGGTGGAGATGCCCGGTGGGAGGCGGCGGACTACTGCGGGGTTGTCGTCTTTACACCGCGCTTGTCATCCTGAGAAATCTGCCGGCAACCCGGAGGTGAGCCCTGTCCGCCGGGTCGAAGAGCCCGGTCTCCACAAGCACGCGGAGGCCGTCCGTCGCGCCCGGCTCCTCCTTCATGACCTCGAGGAGGGAGTTGTCGGAGAGGACCTCCCCGATGGGGCCCCAGCAGACTATCTCGCACCAGCAGCGCTGGTGGAAGCCGGACATGTTGTTGTAGGCCTGCCTCATCGCGGCCAGCTCGTCTCGGGTGCAGCTGCCCCGGCCGAGGCACTCGTCCATCATGGACATGAGCTCCTCCGCCACCAGCGCGGTGGAGTACTCCGTCGCGTCCAGGAGGCGCTCCAGCGGGAGGCCGGCCGCGGGGCCGGTGATGTCGGCCGCCTCGGCTAGGCGCCATGGCACCCTCATCCACCTGTAGAACGCCAGGCACTCCATGGATGAGCCGAAGGTCTCGTTGACGAACACCGTGTGCTCCCGGCCGCCGAAGCCGAGTCCGCTGCGAACGTACGAGAGATGCCTGGCGCAAAAGGCGCCCGGCCCGGGCTCGCCCGAGGCGCAGCGGGCAGGGTCCGGCCTCTCTCCCCTCTCCCACATCTCCCTGAAACGCGATACGAAGCCGCCGGCTGTCTCCGGGTGCTCCCCCATGGGAGCTTCCCTGCCGCAGGCGGCCCCGTCCAGGGCCCTCTCTCTCCACCACCCGCTCGATGAGCTCATGACCGACCTCCCTGAAAACTCCGTTGGCTTCCCTGCGAGTACAGGAGCAAGCGGCTTGCCAGGCCGCCGCGCTTCTGGTGAACGCCTGTACACGTACACTATTCTGAGTGAGCCCGCCGGTCAAGTCGGCTTTTGAGCGCTCATCCGGAGAGATGTATGCCTCAGAATATGAGGCCTGCAGTCATTTCTGTAGGGGGCATGCGGCCGGAGCTGCCATCGGCGATGACGGCTCACACGGAGAGCGCTCCCCTTGCGGGAGGGGAGCCGGTGAGCCGCCGTTGACCGGAGGCGGCGCCGGTGTATGTCATGTAACGTACGAAGTGGCTTTTGGTCATGAGCCGGGCCGAGCATGGAAGGAAGCTGAGCGCATGGAGAGGTTCTTCGTCTCGGACGACGACAGGCGGGTGGCCAGGAGCGGCAACCGGTACGCGGTGCTGACCCTGAGGCGGCCCGACGGCACCGGGCTGGAGGCGAGGCTCTGGGACGGCGACGTCGAGGAGCTGGCCGGCAGGGTCGTGGAGATGGAGCTGCGGGACAGGCCGTTCAGGGGCAGGACCAGCTGGATAGTCACCGAGCTCCGCGTGCCGGAGAACCAGGAGTGGCGGTGGGAGCCGCCGTCGGACGTCTTCCGCCCACCCCGCGACCACGGGTGGTACGTCTCGGAGCTCTCCCGGCTCCTCGAATCCATCGAGGACCCGGAGCTCGCCAGCGTGTGCAACAGCCTGATACGGGGCCACTGGGATGGCTACATCACCTCTCCCGCGGCCTCCTCCATACACAACGCCTACATCGGCGGCCTGCTGCTGCACTCCGTTCAGTCGGCCCTGCTCGGGATGCATCTCTGCGAGGTCTACGGCCGCTTCTTCCCGGTGCTCAGGCGTGACCTCGTCCTGGCCGGATGCCTGCTGCACGACTGGGGCAAGATGTTCGAGTACGAGACCGACCCCGGCTCCGGCAGCTTCGGCGGCAGGACCGAGGCCATGGTGACGGCCGGTCACATCTCGCTTGGCATCCAGGGTATAGCCAGGCTGTACCCCGGCAGCGACCCGCTGCCGCAGACGGTCTCGGACCTGATACACTGCGTGCAGTCGCACCACCTGATCCGGGAGTGGGGCTCCCCTACGGTCCCCGCCCTGCCGGAGGCCATGCTGGTGGCCTACGCCGACCATACGGACGGGAGGCTGCACACCGCTGCGGACCTGCTGCGGAACAACCCCGGCAGGGACATAGTGGACAATCCCTGGGACGCCGGCTCGGTGGTCAGGAGGCAGGGGGAGCCGCCTGCGGGAGACGGTCGGGAGACCGGTGACCAGGGCAACGGTTACTGACGGGAGGCAGATATGAGCGAAGAAGGATTCATGGACATCCTGCGGCGCAGGAGGAGCATAAGGAGCTACCGGGAGGAGCCGCTCCCGGACCGGGTAGTCGAGACCCTCGTGGAGGCCGTCCTGAGGTCACCCTCCTCGCGGGGGCTCAGCCCCTGGGGCTTCGTGTTCGTCGACGACGAAGATGTCATAGAGGAGCTGTCCCGCTGCAAGCAGCACGGGTCGGGCTTCCTCGCGGGAGCTCCGCTCGCGGTGGCCATCGCCGCGGACGAGTCGGTCTCGGACGTATGGATAGAGGACTGCTCGATAGCCGCCATCATCCTCCAGCTCCAGTGCGAGGACCTGGGGCTGGGCAGCTGCTGGGTCCAGGTCAGGCGCAGGCCCCACGACGGGGAGATGTCGGCCGAGGAGCACGTCCGGCAGACGCTGGGCCTGCCGGAGGACTTCAGGGTCCTCTGCATCGTCGGTATCGGTTACCCCGACGAGGAGAAGGAGCCGGTACCGGAGGAGAGGCTCTTCCACTCCAGGATACACCGTAACGGCTGGAGGTAGCGGAGGCCCTCCCGGGCCGCGGCGCGGGTCAGTCCACCACGACGAGGCCGCAGCCGAGCTCGCCGCCGGTGCCTGCGGCATGCAGGACGTAACAGCCGGCGGGCCAGCCGGAGACGTCCAGGCGGACATCGCCGGTCGATGTCCCGGCGTCGAGCACCAGCCTGCCGGACAGGTCGTACGCCCTGAGCCGCCATGTGCCCTCCGGCAGCGCCACGATGGCGTTCCCGACAGCCGGGCTGGTGACGGACATCGACCCTGCCCCCCCTTCCGGCGAGGCCTCTACGCCGGTGCAGGTGCTGCAGAGCAGGGCCCACGCATGGTGGGGCTCCCCGGTCTGGTCCTGCAGCCCGGCCATCACAACCGGTGCGTCCGGTCCGAGCCCCTGCTCCAGGGTCGTCACGTTGTAGACCCGCTCGTCGAAACCGTGCTCCCAGAGGAGCTGCCCGTCGAGCGCGGAGGTGAGGGTCACCCTGCGACCGTTCACGCTCCCGGAGGCGACCGCCGGTATAACCGAGTCCCTCCAGGGGAGAGAGCAGACCCAGGCCACGCTCCACGTGGTGGAGCCGCTGGGGAAGCTCCACAGGATGGAGCCGTCGGCGCCGCTCAGGCACATCGTCCCGGAGTCGTCGGCGGCGAGAGCCAGCTCGGAGATGCCGTCACCGTCCAGGTCCGGGCCGGTCTCGATGTCGAGGAGGTACCCGCCCGGCGAGAGAGCCCAGAGCGAGTCGCCCCCGAGCCCGTAGCAGCGGACCTCGCCGTCGAAGGTGCAGCAGGCGACCCAGGGCACGGTGTCGGAGCGGTCGACCGTAGTGACGCACATCACGTCTCCGCCCCCCTCCCGCTCCCAGAGTACGCCGCCTGAGGCGCCGTCCACCAGGACGAGCGTGCTCTCGGTGTAGGAGTTGCCACCTATCCCCAGGACGGCCTCCATGAACCCGTCGCCGGTGACGTCCGGCACCGCCATGACGTCCTCCACGGCGTCGTCCGCCCGTAGGGTCCAGAGGGTGTCGCCGGATGCCCCGTCCAGGCATGCGGCCAGGCCGGTGCCGGAGGAGCCGGTGGTCCCGAAGCCGGCAAGCAGCTCCGGAAGGGAGTCGCCGGTCATGTCCAGCGGTACCTCGGCACAGCAGTACCCCCACCCGGTCCCTCCCGGAACAGACTGGTAGGCGCTCCACTGCCAGATGACGGCTCCGTCCGACCCCTCCACCAGCAGCACGCTCCTGGCCGGAGGCGCGTAGCCGCCGGGAGTGGCCAGAAGGACATCGCCGCGGCCGCTGCCGTTCATGTCCGGCAGCGCCAGCATACCCTCGTCCTGGTAGATGCCCTTGCACGAGGAGCTGGTCCACAAGGTGTCGCCGTCGGCCCCGGAGAGGCACCAGAGCGTCGGCTGGTCGTCCCAGAAGTTCAGGCCGCAGACCACCTCGGTAACGCCGTCCCCGTCCATGTCGCCGGGTGCGACGGAGGAGTAGACCCCTCCGCTGGTGACGCCGGACCAGAGGACCTCGGGGGCGGCGGCCAGCAGCGCGATCAGCAGGATCACAGACCCACCACCACCTGGGCTTCTCCGCGGGAGCCCAGCGCGTCCGGCCCGAGCATGCCGGCCCATCCCTGCTGGGGGCCCGCCCATTCCTCGCTGACCTCCCCGAAGAGGACGAGCTCGCCCCCCTCGGCGGGCAGCAGCGTCCTGCACCTGCAGGCACCCTCCGTAACGATGCGGAGCGGCCCACCCTCCGGGACTCCACCCTCGAGCACCAGGACGTGGGTCTCCGAGTCGGAGCCGTCGGCCAGCATGTCGTGCCCCACCGCCAGGAGCGCATCCCCACAGCCCACCAGCCCGTAGAGGGCGGCGCCGGCGGCGTCCACATCCTCAGCGAGGGGCTCCCCGGTCACGAGGTCGAGCGCCGCGGTAACCGAGACCCCGGCCCTGTCCCCTCCGGCCGCCACGCAGATCGAGTCCCCCCGTATCGCCAGCGCCCTGCAGACGGTGGGATGCCCCGGGGGCCCGCCCCCGTACCTCCATACGACCCCGCCATCCGGGGTCACCCTCGTGACGAGGAAGGATGGCGTGGCTACGGCCATGCCCCCCAGCAGCATGTCGCCGCCCGGCAGCCGGACGACATCCATGAACCTGCGGACGTCCTCCCCCTCGAAGGTCCGGGAGGCCAGCTCCTCTCCCCCGGCGCCGTAGAGGCCGACCCATCCGTAGCCGGCCACTCCCAGCTCCACCATCTCCATGCCGCAGCAGACGAAGCCGCCGCCCGGAACCGGCTCGATATCCATGACCACCCTGGGCCTGTCGCCCGAGAGCTCCAGCTCCCAGAGGCCGTTTCCGGCCGAATCCAGGGCGATGACGCGACCGGTCGCCCCCCTGAGCAGGTGTCTGGCGCCGGGAGAGAAGGAGCCGGCGTTGCCGGCCACCGCCAGCGTACCGTCCTCCAGGAGGGTGACCGCCATGAGCTCGGAGCTCTCCCCGGACCATGCGGTCATGACCTCCCACACGACATCCAGGGCCTGGTCCATTCGGACCACCCAGCCGTCCTCCCCCGTGTACCCCACCGCTACCATGTCCCCGCCGGGAAGCCGAAGCGCGTCCCAGAAGCCGTCGCCGGCCCCCGGGATACCCGGGGCGACCTCCACCAGGGGCTGCATCATCAGCGCGGCCGTGAACACCGCGGCGTAGACCGGGCTCATGGCTCATCCTCCTCGACGGAAGGGTCGGAAGCGGTAGCGGCCGGCTCCACCTGGAGAAGCACGTAGGTCCATCCGGCCTCCCCCTCCGGGTGCTCCGCCATCAGCAGCAGAACGTCTCCCCCGGGCGTGCGGGTCATCGCCAGAGGCTCCTGCTGGTCGGGCCTCCCGATCACCGAGGTCCAGAGGACCCTCCCGCAGGGGCCGATGCGCATCAGGTAGGCGTCCTGCTCGGCCGGTGGCAGGAAGAAGCCGTCTTCCCTCTCCCACCCGGTGGCCCCCGCCACGAGCACGCCTCCGTCCGGCGCAGGGAGGAGGAGCTCGCCGGTGGAGTGGAAGCCCGGTCCGTCCATGACCCTCCACCGCATCCCGCCGGGCTCCATGCAGACCGTGAACATGGAGAGGTCCATGCCCAGGCTGTCGGTCACTCCGGTGAGCACGACCGCGCCGTCGTCCAGTCTCACGGCGTCGGTCACTGCGTTCACCGGGCCGCCGGGGATTGCGAGGTCGAACCTGAAGGAGACGACCCCGGAAGGGCGGACGAGGGCGCCGGCGCTGCGGCCCCCGTTGTCCGGACCGCCCACCGCCACGCAGCCGCCGTCGCCGGTCGGGAAGATGCAGAAGGCGACATCCTCCTCATGCCAGACGGAGTCGAGCGGGAGCGACCAGACCGTATCGCCCTCCGGGGAGAGCATGGTGACCGACCTGGTGAGCCATCCGAGGGAGTCAGTCTCCGTGCAGACGAGGCCGCCCCGACCTTCCGCGGGAACCGGCCCCTCTTCGACGGTGACCGAGCCGTCGCTGAGGGCGTAGGTCGCGCGGATGGGGCCCGACCCGGAAGGCGAGTCCAGGCAGAGCCAGACCGCTCCGTCACCGGTTACGGACAGGCCGGCGAAGGCCGCCTGCCTGTCGACCGCGAGCAGCTCGGTCCACTCCAGGCTCGCATCGCCCGATGCCCGGGCGGCGGGCGGGGCCGCCACCGCCGTCAGGGCGACGAGGAGCGGGAGCGTCGAGGCCACGCGCTTCACGGCCGGCTCCAGAGAGCCTTGATGCCGCCCCAGCTCCCGGGGGTCAGCCCGGACTGGAGGGTGGTGACCGAGACGTCGTCGAACCTGCAGGAGAGGGAGACGTCATGAGCGCCGGAGACTCCCGCGGCGAAGAGGGCCATGCTCCCGGGACGGCCGGCGGGGTCCGTGGTCTGAACCATCCAGCCGGAGGGCTCGGTCTCTCCCGCCGGCCAGGCGCGGCCGCGGAAGACGTCCCCCCGGCACTCGAAGCGGACCATGTAGTCGCTGCCGTAGGAGACGCCGAAGGACGCCTGGTCCAGGAGCTCGATGGAGCTCCAGTCCCACCGGATGATGACCAGCGCCTGATGCAGGCTGCTCAGGACAAGCATCAGGTTGTAGGGAGCTTCCGGGTCGAACCGCACCATCGACCCGGCGAAGTAGCAGACCTCCGGCCTGACCAGGCATACGGCTGCGTAGTCGGGAGTGCTCATGGAGTCTCCGTCCGCCCGGGCTGCAATGCCGTGGTTCTCTTCGTAGCCGCCGTGGAAGTGGTACATGCCCTCTTCCACCGTGTACTCCACCATGCTGAGCTCCTGCCAGCCGTCGGCGTTGCCGTCCTCGAAGTCGTCCCCGAAGAGAAGCGACCCGGTAAGCACCAGGGCGATGTGCAGGTACGCGCTCAAGGGCCCACCTCACCTCCCGGGAGGAAGCTAGCCCGGGGCGGAGCGTCCGGTCAAGAGCCGGGCGCCGGACATCGTCGGGGCCGGGAGGGATCAGCCGTCACTCGTCTCGAGCGCCGGCGGCGCACCGGCCTCGAAGGCTTCGGATACGGCCCTCCTGACCTCCTCGATGGTGTAGGGCTTCCTCATCACCGCGCTGAATCCGTAGCGCCGGTAGTCTGCCAGCACCGGCGAGTTCGCGTACCCGCTGGAGACGATGACCCGGGCGGAGGGGTCCACCCGGCGTATCATCCTGACGGCCCTCTCCCCACCCACCCCGCCGGGAACGGTCACGTCGAGTATCACGAGGTCGAACGGGCGTCCGCTCTCCCCGGCCCTCACGTAGAGGTCCAGCGCCTCCCGACCGTCCGCGGCGGTCTCCACCACGCAGTCGAGGAGCTGCAGCATCTCCCGGCCGACGTTCCTTATCATCAGCTCGTCGTCCATCAGCAGCACCCTCGGCCTCTCCACCGGCCTGATCCGCTCCAGGACATCCGACCCGCCGCCGGCGAAAGCGGGCAGGTATATGCTCACCCTCGTGCCGGCCCCCGGAGCGGAGTCGATTGTCACGTAGCCGTCGTGCCTCCTCACGATGGAGTGGACTATCGAGAGCCCCAGGCCGCGGGCCTCCTCCCTGGTGGTGAAGAAGGGGTCGAACACCCGCAGGAGGTCCTCCTCGTCGATGCCCCTGCCGCCGTCCTCCACCGACACCCTCACCGACCGGACCTTCCTGGACACGCCGGAGGGGGCGCCGCCCTCCGGCACGTTGACGGTCGAAACGCGTATCTCGCCGCCCTCCGGAAGAGCCTGGCGCGCATTCTGGATGAGGTTGTGGAAAGCCTGGAAGAGCTGGTCCCTGTCTCCGGTCACCGGCCAGGTGTCCTCCCGCACGTCCAGTTTGCAGCGGACGCTGGAGCCGCTCAGCGAGAAGCTGCAGACCTCCGGGAAGAGGGAGCGCAGGTCCACCTCGGCCATTGCCGGGCTCCCTCCCCTCGCGAAGGTGAGCAGCTGGCTGGTGAGGTCGGAGGCGCGCTCGCAGGCCGACCGGGCCTGTCTCAGGTACTCCCGCCCCTTGGCTGAGCAGGTTCCCTCGGCAAGCTGGACGTTGCCCAGCACCGCCGTCAGGGCGTTGTTGAAGTCGTGGGCCAGGCCGCCCGCCAGCATCCCGATGGACTCCAGCTTGTCCAGCTTGATCAGCTCGTCGTTCAGCCTGGCCATCCGCTTCTCGCTCAGCCGCCTCTCGGTGATGTCGCGGATGGAGCCTACGGCGCACGGCCTGCCGTGCCAGGTCGAGCCGGAGACGGAGAAGTCGAAGTACCTGGTCTCTCCGGAGGAGGTGAGCACCCGCG
This sequence comes from uncultured bacterium, assembly GCA_964423505.1. Taxonomy (GTDB): domain Bacteria; phylum Fermentibacterota; class Fermentibacteria; order Fermentibacterales; family JCC-6; genus CAYREX01. The sequence goes on from CAYREX010000001.1 coordinate 19,278, forward strand.
CGACGTAGCCGACCGGGGCGCTCTCCCCCCTCGAGCGGGCGCTGCCGTAGGACCGGACGCTCTCCAGGTCGTCCGGGTGGATGATGTCCTCGACCGACTTCTCCAGGAGCTCGTCGCGGGCGTAGCCGAGCAGCTCGCAGAGGCGCCGGTTGACCATGTGGAAGCGGTCGTCGTCGTAGAGGTAGACGTATATCCCGTCGTGGCTCCGCTCGACTATCTCGCGGTATGCGCCGGTCTGCATGGCAGCCTCGGGAGACCCGGGCGCTTCGCGGTCTGCGGGGTCTTCGGTCATAGTATCTCCGGGAGAACCCCTCGGCTGTCTGCGGGCCCCCGCCCCCTCAACGCCCGCTGCAGGAAACTAACCGGAGGAAGGCTTCCCTACCAGGCCCCGCGGCGGCGGCCGTCCTCCGCCTCAGGCCCCAGCCCGCACTCCGACAGCGCGCCGGTCACTGCATCCGGCTCCTTCCGCCGGAGACCGAGCTTCCTGGAGATGTGCTCTGTCCAGGAGTAGCTGTCGAAGTCGAACGTCTCCTCCATGCCCTCCGGCAGGCTCACCATGTATCCGGCCCGGCGGTAGTAGCCCTCGGCCAGGTATCCATCGTCCATCACCTCCATGGCCCTCTCCACTTCCTCCTCCGAGAGGTCGGGATAGGTCTCCTCGAAGAGATGGAAGTCGATGGGGTAGCGGGGCCTGACAGGGCGCTCCTCCGCCGGGAATCCCATCGCCAGGATGACCAGCGGGAAGACGCCGTCCGGGAGCCGGTGCCGCTCCCTCAGCCTGCCGGCCGTGAAGGGCGCCCCGCCGATGAAGCAGCTCCCCATCCCGAGGCTCTCGCCGGCGATAACCATGTTCTCCGCCATGTAGCAGGCGTCCTGTATGCCGAACAGGAGGGTGTAGGAGTTGCCGGCGCGCCTCTGCCAGCCGCGCCTGCGCATTACCAGGTCCATCCTGTGCACGTCGACGCAGACCACGAACTGCAGCGGGGCCCGGAATGGGTTCCGCTCCCGGTCCCTGGTGAGCAGCACGCTGCCCAGCTGCATGGCGAACGGGGCCTGCTGACCGGCCCTGACCACGGTCTCCACCTCGTCGCAGGTGGGCTCCCTGTCGGTGTAGCTCCTCACCGACCGCCTGGACATCAGGGTATCGACGACCTCGTTCCGGATCAAGGCGACCTCCCGGCTCGGTTCTGGGTCATTCCGCCCCGGGACTTTCCCGGAGTACCGCGCTTTCGAATACTACCACCCGACAGAAGCGGGCGGGAGGAACCCTGCCGCCCCGTCGGACTTGACTCGGAGAGGGAGTACGGCCCGGGCCCCGGGATGCTGAGGTGAAGGCACAGAGGTGACAGGCGAGATAGCTCTCACGCTGGGAGTGCTTGCGGTAACGGTGGTGCTGTTCGTCACCGAGCTTCTACGGGTGGACGTGACGGCCATCCTCGTGATGGTCGCCCTCCCCTGGCTGGGGCTCATCGAGCCGCTGGAGGCGTTCAGCGGCTTCGCCAGCAACGCGGTGATGGCGATGATAGCCGTCATGGTCCTCGGATACTCCATAGACGCCTCGGGCGCAACAGGGCGGCTGGTGGGGCCGGTCACGAAGCTGGCCTCGGGCAGCGAGCGCCGCATGCTCGGGATGGTCTCCGCCGCGGTGGGCCTGGTCTCCGCCTTCATGCAGAACATCGGGGCCACCGTCCTATTCCTCCCCGGGGTACGCCGCATCGCCCGAAGGTCCGGGATGGACCTCTCCCGGCTGCTCATGCCGATGGGTTTCGCGGCGATACTGGGCGGCACTCTGACCATGATAGCATCCGGGCCGCTCATACTGCTGAACGACCTGCTCCGGCAGGGTGGACGCGAGCCTCTCGGCCTCTTCAGCGTCACCCCGGTGGGGCTCGTCCTCCTGGCGGCGGGCATCGCATACTTCCTCCTCTCCGGCAGGAAGCTCCTGCCCGGAGGGAGGCCCGCAGGCGGCAGCGGGGCCGACCTCGTCGACCTCTGGAACCTGCCGGAGTCCGTGAGGGTGCTCAGGGTGCCGGGCGACTCCGGACTGGCCGGGAGGACCATCGAGGAGGCCGGGCTCTGGAGCGGGTACGACGTCCACGTCCTCGCGGCCGAGGGGGAGGACGGAATCGAGTTCGCCCCCTGGCGCCGGACGGTCCTGCGCACCGGGAGGCGGTACGCCATGGTCTCCGCGGGTGACGGGATAGACCGCCTGGTCGCCGCCGGGGAGCTGGAGGAGGACGCCGAGCCCTGCAGGATGAGGCGCATACTCGAGTCGGACGACACCGGCTACGCCGAGATGGTGGTCAGGCACAGGTCGGACGCCGCGGGCAGGACCATAAGGCAGATGGCCCTCCGGAAGACCTGGGGGGTCGAGCCCATCCTGCTGAGCTCCGGCGGCGACATCGTCAGGGGAGACATATCCGACAGGACCCTCGAGGGGGGGGACATGCTGGTGGTCCACGGCCCCTGGGCCAGCATTGCGGCCATGGGCAGGAGCGTAGGATTCCTGGCGGCCAGCCGGGTCCCCGAGGTCAGGAGCCTCTCTTCGAAGCCTCTCGCGGCAGTCCTTGTCTTCGCAGGTGCGGTGGCGCTGGCCGTGGCCGGGGTGAGGCTGAGCCTGGCCCTCATGTCCGCGGTGGTGGCAATGCTGCTCCTCCGGGTGATTACAATAGACGAGGCGTACAGGGCGGTCGACTGGAGGACGGTCTTCCTGCTAGCCGGCCTCATACCACTGGGGCTCGCCATGGAGAGGACCGGCACCGCCGCCTGGGTGGCAGGCGGCGTGATGGAGGCGGTGACAGGCGCCCACCCCCTGCTGATGATGACCGCTGTGGCGCTCCTGGCAACGCTGTTCACCCTCTTCATGTCCAACGTGGCCGCCACCATACTGCTCGTCCCCCTGGTGATGTCCGTGGCCCCGGCATGGGGAATCGCCCCGAGGGCTCTGGCGGTGCTGGTGGCCGTCTGCGCCTCCAACTCCTTCGTCCTCCCCACCCACCAGGTGAACGCGCTCCTGATGGCCCAGGGGGGCTACCGGAGCGCCGACTACATGAGGGCGGGGGGGCTCTTCTCAATTCTGTTCGTGCTCATAGCGGTACCGGCGGTGTACCTGCTCTTCGGAGGATAGCCGAAACCGGCAAAGGAAAGGAAATCGATGCTCCTCTATCAGAGATTCGTGCCGAGGCTCGCCCATAGCAGCTACATCCTGGCGGGCAACAGGACCTGTGCCGTGGTCGACCCGGCCAGGGACGTGCAGTGGTACCTCTCCGCCGCGGAGGAGATGGGTCTCGAGATAACCCACGTCATCGAGACCCACCTCCACGCCGACTTCATCTCGGGGCACATGGACCTGGCCGAGGCCACCGGTGCCGTCATCGTCGCCCCGGCTTCCGCCGGGTGCGCCTTCGACCACCGGGCGGTCTCCGAGGGAGACTCGATCGGCGTCGAGAACATGCGGCTGGACGTTCTCGAGACGCCGGGTCACACCCCGGAGCACGTCAGCTACGTGGTGACAGACCTCTCCAGGGGGGACGAGTCGGCCGGGGTCTTCTGCGGCGACACCCTGTTCGTCGGGGACGTCGGGCGGCCGGACCTCTTCCCGGGCAGGGCGGAGGAGCTGGCGGAGAAGCTCTGGGACAGCCTGGCGAAGCTGCGCTCCCTCCCGGACCACTGCGAGGTCTACCCGGCTCACGGTGCCGGCTCCCTCTGCGGCAGGGCCATGGCCGCCAAGCGGAGGAGCACGGTGGGCTACGAGAAGCGTTACAACCCGGCGCTGCAGATATCCGGCAGGGAGGAGTTCGTGAGGTCGCTCACCACCGACATGCCCCCGGCCCCGGACCACTTCTCCCGCTGCAGCGAGATAAACAGGCAGGGACCCTCCATGCTTGCCGACCTCCCCCCTCTCGCCGACATGTCGCCCGCTGAGGTGCGCCGGGCGGGGGAGGCGGGCGCCGTCATACTGGACGTGCGGAGGTACGACGCCTTCGGAGGACAGCACGTCCCCGGCGCCCTGAGTATAGACGCGGACGGCAACCTGCCCACCTTCGGCGGCTGGGTCCTCCCCCCGGACCGGGACATCGTCCTGGTGGCGACCGACCGCGAGGAGGCCCTGGAGGCGGCGAGGTGGCTCAGGAGGGTGGGCCTCGACAGGGTGGTCGGCCACCTGGACGGAGGGATGTTCGCCTGGGCAACCGCCGGCCTGCCCGCCTCTCACCTACCGCAGGTGGACGTGCTCGAGGCGGACAGAATGCGGGCATCCGGCACGCCCATCCTGGACGTTCGCTCCGGGAGCGAGTACGCCGACTCCCACGTGGAGGGGGCACGGAACGTCCCGGCGCCGGACCTCCGGGAGAGGTGGGAGGAGCTGGACCCCGAGAGGGAGACCCTCCTGGTGTGCAGCACCGGCCACCGCTCCACGCTGGCCGGGAGCATCCTGCTCTCGAAGGGGCTCTCCCGGCTGGTGAACATCGCCGGCGGCATGAAGGGATACGGGGCCGCCGCGCTCGCGCCGGCCTGCGTCATGTGCTCCATCCCCCACGGTCCGAAGCTCCTGGTCCGCAAGGTCGGAGACGCGATAGAGGAGGAGGTGGGGTCGTGATGGACCTTACCGCCGCCCGGTGGTCGCCCTACGTCGTCGGGGCGGGGATAGGCCTCCTGAGCTGCCTCACCTTCCTGCTCTCGGACAAGGCGCTGGGCTGCTCAACCGCATTCGCCAGGACCAGCGGGATGCTGCGAAGGCTCTTCGACCGCCGCGGGGTGGAGCGGAACCCCTACTACCGCGAGGTGAGGCCGGTGGTGGACTGGGAGTGGATGCTGGTCCTGGGGGTGGTCCTGGGAGCCCTGCTCTCGTCTCTGCTCTCCGGCACCTTCGAGCTGACCCTGGAGCATGCCACATGGAAGGCTTACTTCGGCGACACGCCCCTGCTCCGAGTCCTGACGGCCCTTGCGGGAGGGACCGCCATGGGCTTCGGCGCCAGGTGGGCCGGCGGCTGCACGAGCGGACACGGCATAAGCGGCACGCTGCAGTGGAGCGCCTCCAGCTGGCTGGGGGCCATCATGTTCTTCGTCGGGGGCATAGTCGCCGCCAGGCTCCTCTTCGTGGTCGTGGGCGGGGGTGCACCATGAGCCTCGAGCGGCTCAGGGGGCGCAGGGGTGCGCAGCACGTTCTGGGGCTCCTGTTCGGGGTCGTCTTCGGCTTTCTGCTCCAGAAGGGGGGCGTTACAGATTACGACGTGATAATCGGCCAGCTGCTGCTGACGGACATGACCGTCGTCAGGGTCATGCTCAGCGCAGTGGTTGTCGGCTCGATAGGCGTGCACCTGCTCGGTTCCGCGGGCCTGGCCAGGCTCCAGCCCAAGCCGCAGTCGGCCCGGACCACGGCCCTCGGAGGCCTGCTCTTCGGCTTCGGCTTCGCGCTGCTGGGCTACTGCCCCGGTACGGTCGCCGGGGCGGTGGGCTCCGGGGCGCTGGACGCGCTGCTGGGCGGGGTCACCGGGATACTGCTGGGCGCCGGGCTCTACGCCGCGGCCTACAGTCGCTTCAGGCGCCGGCGGCTGGTGGTCGACATGCCTGAGGGAAGGCGAACGCTGCCGGAGCTGCTCGGGGTCTCGCCCTGGGCGGTGGTCCTGCCCGGCTGCGCTCTGCTGGTACTGGTCCTGTGGCTTATCAGGGAGACGGGGGTGTAGTCGATGCAGACCTTCGTCGAGACCGTCGTGACCCATGCCGCGATGCTGGCCGAGCTTGCCGCGGCGGTGGTCATATCCATCGGCATAGTCCAGTCGCTGGTCATCTACTTCGTGAGGCACCTCTGCCGGAAGTGCCCCTTCCACCACATGACCAGGGGGAGGATAAAGCTCGGCCACGCCCTCTCCCTCTCACTGGAGCTGCTGATAGGCGCGGACATACTGAAGAGCGCCCTGGCGCCCACCTGGACCGACCTGGGCCAGCTGGCCGCCATCGTCGCCATCCGAACCGTCGTGAACTACTTCCTGCTCTACGAGATGGAGAAGGTCAGGACGGAGGAGGAGGAAGAGCTCAGCGAGTAACCCTCCACTCCTCCTCGCCGGTCTGGCCGAGGGCGAAGCCCTCCTTCTCCAGGGTGCTCCTGAACCACTCCATGGTCTTCCTGAACCGGGAGAGCATCACGGTGGTGCCGTCCTCCGCCTCGACCCGGAAGACCTTCCCGTCCAGGCCGTACTTCCCCCTGCTTATCCTGAGGCCCTGAAGGGGAAGGCTCACGGGCCTGCCCTTGACCAGCAGCTGGAGGAGGATGCCCAGCTGCAGGTGGACCGCGGCCATCCTGCCCAGGTCCCAGTAGACGAAACGCCTGTCGGTCAGCGCGCACCTGGCGTGCACGGCGAACTTCGCCCTGCCCCCGCCCTGGTACATCATCCGCCTGGTGCTGGAAAGCATCTTCTCGCCGGGCTCGAGGACGAGCTTCGACTTGGACATCTGCGCTCTCTCCCGTCCTGTTGATGATGGAAGGTTCCGTGCCGACCCGCCGCGAGGGCGGCTCCGCTCAGAGCCAGCCCTTCCTCTTGAACCACAGGACCATGCCCGTGCCCACCAGGAGCATGACCAGCAGGGCGGCCGGGTAGCCCCACCAATGATCCAGCTCCGGCATGTACCTGAAGTTCATGCCGTAGATGCCGGCGATGAAGGTCAGGGGGATGAAGATGGTGGCGACTATGGTGAGCAGCTTCATCACCTGGTTCATCCTGTTGCTCATGCTGGAGAGGTAGGTGTCCAGCATGCCGGCGAGTATCTCCCGGAGCGTCTCGGTGGTGTCTATCACCTGCACGGTGTGGTCGTAGGCGTCCCTCATGTATTCCAGGGTCTCCTGGCGGAAACGGCTCGAGTCGCCCCTGGATATCGAACGGATGACGTCCCGGAGAGGCCATACGGACTTGCGGAAGAGCAGCATCCCCGTGCGAAGGTGGTGCACCTCCCGGAGGGTCTCCGGGGCCGGCTCGCTCACCAGCGCCTGCTCCAGGCCGTCCATACTGCCGCTCACCCTCTCCAGCGCCTCGAAGTAGCAGTCGACCACCGAGTCGAGCATGGCGTAAGCCAGGTAGTCCGGCCCGGCGCTCCGTATCCTGCCCCGGCCCTCGGAGAGCCTTCTCTGGACGCCGTCCACGGACTCGAGCCGCTGGTCCTCCACGCTGACCAGGAGCCCGTCGGCGAGGAACATGGAGAGCCGGGCGGGTACGCCCAGTACGTCTTCGGCTCCGCATCTCAGCGCGCTCAGCGTGATGAAGCTGTAGTCGGCGGCCTCCTCGAAAGAGGGTCGCTTCTGGATGGTGAAGGCGTCCTCGACGTGAAGCTGGTGAGCGCCGGCCAGGCCGCACGCCTCCTGCACCGCCGCCGGGTCCGACAGGCCGGTCACCCTCAGCCAGCAGGAGAGGCCCCGCTCCATGACCGACCTGACGTGGTCCATCGTCTTCGGCGGGCCGACCTGGACCACGTCCTCGTCCCACGAGACGAGCTGGATCCTGGTGCGCTCGGCTGACTCGTCCGGCTCGGCGTAGCTGCCGGGCGGTCTGCCCGACGGCCTGGCCAGGCCGCGGAAGTACCTGGTCAAGGCGTCTCCGGCTCTCGGCCCGGACCGGAGGAGTCGACGTCGGGATGATCCATGTCACGGCTCGTCTCGAAGAGGACCTGCATCTTGGCCAGGCGCTCCCTGCTCCTCTCGGTCATGTAGCCCTCCCTGACACGGCTGTAGCTCTTGTAGTGGGCCAGGGCCTCCGCCAGGTCGCCCCTCTCCTCGCTCAGCTCCGAGAGCAGCCTGTGGCAGGTCGCCTCGGCCGGGGCCATGCCGAGCCTGCGCGCTTCCTTGAGGGCCCCCTCCAGGACCTCCTCGGCCTCGTCCAGCCTTCCCAGGCCGAGGAGCACGTCTCCCATGTTGCTCATGGTGGTCACCATGCCGGGGCTCTCCTCCAGCTCCTCCTGGAGCGCGAGGCATGCCCGGAAGCGCTCCAGGGCGCCCTCGAGGTCGCCCATGTCCTCCAGCGTCCTGCCGATGTTCCCGAGGCATATGGCGATGCCCCGCCGGTCGCCGGAGCGCTCGCGGATGCGCAGAGCACGCTCGTGCTGCTCCATGGCCTCGGCGTGCTCTCCCATGGCGTTGTGGACCAGCCCGATGTTGCAGAGAGAGGAGGCCTTCCGGCGCTCGTCCCCGGCGCCGTCCCATATCTCCATTGCCCTGCTGTAGCAGTAGAGAGCCTCCCTGTAGCGCTCGAGCCTCCTGTAGATGTTGCCGATGTTCAGATAGGGGTTGGCGGTGCCCAGCAGGTCGCCCCTGGACTCCTTTATCCTGAGCGCGGTCAGGTAGTGCTCCAGGGCCAGGTCCAGCATCCCCTGCTCCTGGAAGACCGCCCCCATGTTGTTGGAGACCGAGGCGACGCCCAGCCGGTCGCCCGCCCGCGTGAAGAGCCGCATGGCCCTGCCGTAAGACTCGACGGCGCCGGCGTAGTCGCCGCTGCCCCACCTGGAGACGCCTATCATCCGGTGGGCGACGGCCCGCCTTTCGTCGAGACCCAGGCGCATTGCCACCTCCAGCGCCTCCCGGGCCACATCGGCCGCGGCTGCGGGGTCCTCCCTGAACTCCAGGGCGAAGAGGTCCTCGAGGACATCGAGGAGCTCGGTCCCCTCCTCCAGGCCCCGCAGCTCATCAAGCCGCCGCCGTAGCTCCCGGGACCTGTCGGCGCTCATGGCCAGCTCCTTCCGCCTCCCTCGGCTCCCCTCCCGCGTCCAGAGTATAGCATACCACGCAGCTACGGTTCCGAAAACGGGGTCGGGCCAAGATAGCTGAGAAAGCTGTCAGTTGACTGGGCCAATCATTCTGTCAAAACGGCTTGATGTATCTTACTGGCCTAAAGTGATGATATATGGTCAGCAATCTTAGCTATCTTGGCCCGACCCCGGAAGCGCGACACCGGGAGCGAGGTTGCGGGAGGGGCCGGGCCCCTCCCGCGTCCTGACGCAAACAACAGCAACCGTGGCCCGGTCAGCGGATGACCATCAGCCTCCGCGTGGCGGCGATGCCGGGGGCGGAGAACCTGAGGTGGTAGACACCCGCAGGCACCCTGCTGCCGGTTCCTCCCGCGAGATCCCAGACCAGGCTGTGCGGCCCGCTGCCCAGCACGCCGTCGTGTACGGTCGCCACGAGCCTGCCGGCGACGTCGAAGACTTCGACGGAGACCCGTCCGCGCTCTGGCGTCTCCAGGCTGAGCGCGACAGGACCGGTGGCCGGGTTGGGCGCCACCGGGCCCACGGCCGCCTGCGGAACGCCGGAGGTGGACTCCTCCACCCCGACGCCGGTGACCTCTATGGTCCCCTGGTAGGTCTCGTAGTCGTGGGCCCAGACGGCCACCTCGATGTCCCCGGGAGTGCCCGGGTCGAGGAAGACATCCACCTCGCCGGAGGCGTCGGTGTACTCCACCTCGTAGACCTCGCCGGTCTGCCAGTCGCCCTTCTGCATGCATACTCTGGCGCCCGCCACCGGACCGGACCCGTCCTGTACGCTGACCGTCACGCTCTGGGCGCATCCGATGGTTGACGGGTGGTCGACGTCGAGCTCGGAGGGGACCTGCGTCCAGATGGGCAGCTCCGGGTCACCGAAGAGGTTGTACTCCTTCATGCACCAGTCCATGTAGGTGCTGCAGGGCGGGACGTAGTAGTCCATGCTGGTGCCGTGGGCGATGCCCAGGTTGTAGATGTCGTTGTCCCAGTGGTCTATGTAGAACCTTATACAGAGCATCTCGCTCGGGCCGGTGCACGGGCCAGAGAAGTTGCCGAAGCCGTACCGGCTGTTGAAGCAGCCGAACCCGCCGCCCTGGGGGGAGGCGAGCCAGGCGTCGCCGCAGCACTCGTAGCCGTCGAGCTGGCCGATGTTGCATGCGATGGACTGCCACAGCGCCGGCAGGCCGCCGTCCTGGATGTTGGTCTGGGCCATTATGTGGCTGGTGGTGTAGTTGCTGTTCTGCGAGGTCCACATGTAGGTCTGGCTGCCATGGCTGGCGTGGAAGACGTGATGCGGCCCGGCGTCAATCATCTGCCGGGTGAGCGTCGCGCTGTTGGTGCCGCCCGACTCGTAGAGCTTCTCCTCCTCCCAGCCTGCCGGCACGTGGGCGGAGATGGCCTCGGCGTCGGCGCTGCCCGGTATGTAGGGGTTGTACCAGAGGATCCCGGTGGAGTACCCGATGCGCATCTCCCTGGGCGCGGTCTCGAAGTAGTCCATCGTCCCGACGCCCTCGTAGCAGAGCACCTTGTCCACGAACAGCTCGGCCTCGGAGGTGCTGTTGACGCTGGCCCTGCCCACCCAGAGGTCCGGGTGGTAGTCGACCAGGTCGTAGCCCGAGGGCTGCGGGTACTGGTAGGGGTAGGGCACCTCGCCCCACGTGCCGTTGCCGTTCCGGTTCCAGAGGTCGGCGCCCGGAGCTGTGTCGTTGATGTCGGCGAAGTAGAGGTCGGACGGGGCAACGGTCGAGTAGGAGGAGCTACCCACCAGCTTGACGTCCTTGCATGCCACCCTGTCGTCGTCGCCGAATATGAGGACGTAGTCGGCGCCCTCGTCCCGGCAGTCGGTAAGAAAAGCCCTCATCCGCTGGCCCAGGTCGGCGCCGGTGTAGTTTGCGTTGACCCAGGTGGTGGTGTAGACGCCTGTCGGGACGCCCTTCGCGGTCTTCCAGTCTGCCAGCTCCTGTGCGGCTCCCTCGTAGTCCGGATGGGTGATGATGACGTACTGGCCGTACTCCAGGTCCCGGCTTCGGACCAGCTCGGCCCCGGAGGGGCTGACCCCCTCGGGGTTGGCGACCAGCCTGGCGGCTATCTCCATGGCCAGGTTCTCGCTGCCCCCACTCCTGCGGGAGACCAGCAGCACGGAAGGGTCTTCCTCGTAGGTGACCCTGATGGTCGCGCTCTCCATGACCTGTAGCTGCCTGCTGGAGGGGTTCCAGCGAACCGGGTTGACCACCAGGTAGGCGAGGGGCAGCCCCCACCAGACGCTCGAGCCGTGGAGCGTCGCCACCCGGCGAGGGTAGTACTCGGACAGGGAGTAGATGCCGGGGTCGGGCGCTGCCTGCACGTACTCGGCGGGGGCCGACAGGGGCACCGGCTCGCTTGCCGGCATGACGTCGTAGCAGCCGGTCAGCTCCGAGTACTCGGCATCGGTCACCTCTATGCCCGTGGCACGGCAACCGGTGGGAAGGGCGACCCTCACCGGCATTATCGGCAGGCAGGGCGCGCCCTCGTAGGCTATGTAGGGCAGCCCGTCGGCGCTGACGCCGTCGTAGATGCCCTCCCTGGAGAGGTTCACGGTGGACCCGTCGAAGGGCACCGTCACCGTCAGCTCGCCCGCCGTGGCCAGCAGGCAGAGCGAGGTCATGACAAAGAGGGCGACGCGCATATGGTCCTCCTTCCGGAGAGTCGTCGGGGCCGGGGAGGGACCCCGTGAGCTAGAAATGTATGCATCTCATACATGCACAAGCCGCCGGGGCGCTGCAAGTCCGCGGCCCCGGACGTGATACCCCAGCCGGCGGGCCGGCATCGCGGAGAGGAGCCGCCGGGGGTATGTTCCGTCGACCGGAGGGAGGTCCGCTTGACGGGAGAGCTGGCTGCGCTGGGGACGGCGCTCTGCTGGACGGTGACGGTCATGGCCTTCGAGGCGGCCGGGCGCCGCATCGGCTCGTTCCACGTCAACTACCTGAGGCTCCTCGTCGGGCTCTGCTTCCTCACTCTGTACAGCACCCTGTTCAGAGGGCTCCCGCTGCCTACCGACGCATCGCAGCACGTCTGGCTCTGGATGTCCCTCTCCGGGATAGTCGGCTTCGTCATAGGCGACCTCTGCCTCTTCCGCGCCTTCGTCCTGATAGGCAGCCGGGTGACCATGGTCATCTTCGCGCTGGTCCCGCCCATGAGCGCCCTCGTCAGCTGGGCGTTCCTGGGGGAGGAGCTCTCCGTGCGGGTTTGGCTCGCCATGGCGGTGACGGTAGCAGGCATCTGCATGGTCGTGCTGGTAAGGGACGGCGGGAGGGGCAGGATGCGGCTCTCCCCCCCTCTCGGCGGCATGCTCCTGGCCCTGGCCGGAGCCGGAGGGCAGGCGCTGGGCTTCGTGCTTAGCAAGCACGGGATGGGGGACTACGACCGGTTCGCAGCGACGCAGATACGCATAATCGCCGCCTCCGCCTCGTTCCTGCTGCTCATCCCACTGATGGGTGAGGGCCGCCGGATGCTCGCGGCCGTCCGCGACCGGAGGGCTGTCTGGACCCTGACGCTCGGCGCCTTCTTCGGCCCCTTCCTGGGCGTCTCCCTGTCGCTGGTGGCCATCGGAGGGACGGAGGTGGGGGTGGCGACCACCATCATGGCGATGGTGCCGGTCTTCATCATCCTGCCGGAGGTGCTCCTGCTGGGCAGGAGTGTCAGGCCGGCCGAGGTGCTCGGCGCCCTTGTTGCGGTCGGCGGGATAGCGCTGCTCAGCCTCTGAGAATGCGGGAGAGGGGTGTTCCTTGAGCGAGACGGCAATAGAGGCTAGTGAGCTTCGCTACAGCTACGGCAGCGTCGAGGCGGTGCGGGGGATCAGCTTCGGCGTCTGCCGCGGGGAGATACTCGGCTTCCTCGGTCCGAACGGCGCAGGCAAGTCCACGACGATCAGGATTCTGACCGGCCAGCTCGCCCCCGACTCGGGGACCGCGAGCATACTCGGCCGGGAGGTCCGCGTGGACGACCCGGAGGCGCAGTCCCGGATGGGCGTCTGCTTCGAGGAGAAGAACCTCTACCTGAGCATGACCGCCCGCGAGAACCTCTCCTTCTTCGCCTCGCTCTTCGGCGTCAGGCCCGACATCGACGCCCTTCTCGAGCGGGTTGGGCTCTCCATCCGGGACGACAGGCGCGTCTCCGGCTACTCCAAGGGGATGCGCCAGAGGCTGATGATGGCCAGGACCCTGGTGAACTCCCCTGACGTCCTCTTCCTGGACGAGCCCACGGACGGGCTCGACCCGGTCTCCAGCATGGCCATACGGCAGATCATCAGGGAGGAGGCCGGGAGGGGTGCCGCCGTCCTCCTGACCACCCACGACATGTGGGAGGCGGACGAGCTGGCCGACAGGGTCGCCTTCATCTGCGACGGCGAGATACACGCCAGGGGCACCCCGGACGAGCTGAAGCTGCAGAGCGGGAGCAGGTCGGTCCGGCTCAGACTGAGGAGCGGAGAGGGGAGTACCGAGGAGCTGGCGCTGCCGCTGGACGCCCCGGAGACCCCCGGCATGCTCTCGGAGCTGACCGCCTCCGGCCGGATCCTCACCATGCACACCGAGGAGGCCACGCTGGAGACGGTGTTCGCGGCGGTAACCGGACGGAGCCTGAGCCGCTGATGACCCGCCCATCCCGCTCCCGCCTGGTCCGGGCGGTCATGCTGAAGGACCTCCGGGAGATGGCCCGTGACAGGCTCTGGGTAATCCTGACCCCCATGGCGATGGCGATGTTCGCCGCCGTCTTCCACCTGCTGCCCTCCGGCCTGGACGAGGTTGTGCGGGTGGGCGTCCACCCGCCGCAGCTTGCCGGGCTGCTCACCGACCTGACCGGGGCAGACGGAGGGCACCCGGGCCTCTCCGTCGTCCCGTTCGAATCGGAGGAGGAGCTCTCCCTGGCCGTTACCGGCAGGTCGGGCGGGGTGATGCGGGAGGCCGAGGCGGGTGTCTCGGTGCCCGGCGGCCTGGCCGGCCTGTCCGGAGTCGGAGCCGGGGTCGGAGTCGGAGCCGGAGCCGCAGAGCGCGCCCGGGTTACCGTCTACCTCTCCGAGGGGGTGCCGCCTCTGGTCGGCTCCGCCGTCAGCTCCGCGGTCACCGAGCTGGCCTACGCGACCCGCAGCCTCTCCTCGCTCTCCGACCCGTTCTCCGCCCTGCCGGTCAGGCTGCCGGACCTCTCCCCCGTGGTCGCCACCGGGCTCTTCGCCGGCACGCTCCCCTTCCGGGAGCTGCTCCGCCCGCTCATGGCCATGGTGGTCCTGATGATGGAGGCCATCGCCCTGGCGGGTCTCGTCTCGGTGGAGATGGAGAGGCGCACCGCCTCCGCCCTGCTGGTCACGCCGCTCCGGGTGGGCGACCTGCTCGCAGCCAAGTGCCTGACCGGCCTCCTGCTGGCGACGGTCCAGGCGCTGCTCCTCCTCCTGGTCACCGGCACCCCGGTCGGACAGCTGCCCCTGCTGGCGGTCCTGGTGCTGGCCGGCGGGCTGATGGCATCGGCGGTGGGAATGCTGGCCGGCTCGGCCGGCAGGGGATTCATGGGCACCCTCTTCCTCTCCGTCTTCCTTGTCTTCCCGCTGATGGTGCCCGCGCTGGCCACCCTCTTCCCCGCCTCCCCTCCCCTGGCGGTGAGGCTGCTGCCATCGTTCGGACTGGTCAGGGGGCTCATCTCCGTATCGGCCACCGGTGCGGGCTGGGCAGACACGCTGCCGCTGCTCGCCGCGACTCTGGCATGGGCCTCGGCGCTGCTCGCGGTGGCGCTCCCGGTCCTTCGCCGGCGGATGACCGCATCGTGAGCGTCGGCCGCGTCCTCCGTCTCGCCGGCCGCGACCTGCGGGCCGGTCCACGCTCCCCGGTCTTCGTCTTCGTGGTAGTGATGCCGCTGCTGGTAACGCTTCTTGCGCGCTTCGTCCTGGTCTCCCTGCTCGACCCCTCCCCCAGGCTGGGACTGGCCGCACCCGGCGGCTCCGAGCTGGTGGAGGCCGTCTCCGGCATGGAGGGGGTGACGCTGCTTACGGCAGGCGGCGGGGAGCTGACCGCGATGCTGGAGCGGGGCGAGGTGGACGTCGCTCTCTTCGTCGGGGAGGGCTTCGAGGACTCGCTGCGGGCGGGGCTGAGGCCGCTCCTCGACATGCGTTTCTCAACCGCCGGCCACCAGTCCTCCAGGATGCTGCTGGCAATCGCGGTGATGGGCCTCGTCCGTGAGATGGAGGCCGGCGACGAGCCTCCGCCCGTCTCCGTCGAGGTAGTCACCCCCGAGGGCGAGGCGCTCCCGCTCTCGGACAGGATACTGCCGGGTATACTGCTCTTCGTCCTGATACTGACGGGTACCTTCGGCCCCGCCTTCATGCTCGTGGACGAGCGGGAGCACGGCACGCTGCAGGCGCTGCTGGTCACCCCGGTCCGGCTGAGAGAGGTCATGGCGGCCAAGGGTCTGACAGGCTTCGCCATGACCATCGTCATGGCCTACGCGACGCTCCTGCTGAGCGGCATCTCGGCGGCCCACCCGGCGGCACTCCTTGCCTGCCTGGTCACCGCCGCGTTCGTGTGCGTCGGGATGGGGCTGGTCTACGGGACCCTCGCCCCGGATGCCAAGAGCCTCTACACCCTGGTCAAGTCGCTCAACATCCTGCTGGTCCCGCCGGTGGTCTTCTACCTCTTCCCGGACTGGCCCTCGTGGATAGCCCGCATCTTCCCCACCTGGTGGTTCATGGACCCGCTGTACAGGGTCTCGCTCAGGGGGCACGGACTGGAGGACGTCTCGGGGACGCTCTGGGTGGCGCTGCTCATCGGTGCCGCGCTTCTCGCATCGCTGCTCCCGCTGGGCAGGAGGATGCGCAGGAAGCTGCTCTCCGGCTGATTTCCCGGATCTCGGGCCGGGGAGGGGCGGGGGAGATGCCCCTCCCGGCCCCGGCGGCTCAGTCGTCGAACCTCTCGGTCCGAACGTGACAGTACGAGCCGCCTCCGCGTCTCTGCAGGTAGTCCTGGTGGTACTGCTCGGCGGGCCAGAACTCGCCCGCCTCCTCCACCTGGGTTACCACGTTGTAGCCGCCCTGCTCCAGCAGCTCCACGAGGTGCTCTATGGTCTCCCTCTGCTCGTCGCTCCCTACGAAAACCGCGGAGCGGTACTGGGAGCCGACGTCCAGGCCCTGGCGATTGTAGGATGTGGGGTCGTGCAGCTCGAAGAAGAGCCTGGCCAGCTGCTCGTAGCTTACCACCGAGGAGTCGAACTCGACCCTCACAGCCTCGGCGTGGCCGGTTCCTCCGGCGCACACGTCCTCGTAGGTGGGGTTCTCGACATCCCCGCCGGTGTACCCGACCGTCGTCTCCAGGACGCCCTCGACCTGTCCGAAGGCGTGCTCGATGCCCCAGAAGCACCCACCGGCGAAGATCGCGGTCTCGGTGCCGCCCGCCGGGACGAAGTCCATGGAGATGGAGTTCACGCAGTGCCTGGTGTCGGTCTCGGTGAAGCCCTCCCCCTCGAAGACGTGGCCCAGGTGGGCGCCGCACTCGGCGCATAGAATCTCGGTGCGGAAGCCGTCGGCGTCCGTCCTTCGCTCCACCGCTCCCTCTATCTCGTCGTCGAAGGCGGGCCACCCGCACCCGGAGTCGAACTTGCTGGTCGACTCGTAGAGACCCGCCCCGCATCTCCTGCAGACGTAGGTCCCCTCCTCCCAGTGGTCCTCGTACTCTCCGGTGTACGGGGCCTCGGTGCCGCCGTGGACGATTACGTACTCCTCCTCCGGGGAGAGCTCCCGGTATCCGCTCATTTCGTCACCGCTCCCGGTTGTGGCCAGCGCCCCTGCGAGCCCCAGGAGGAGCCCGGCGCCGGCCGCTATGGATGCCAGTCTCATGTGGGACCTCCCGTCCGCAGGTGAATACCTCGCGGGCGGTGGAGGTTCCCCCCGGACCCGGGATCGCCGGCTCCCGCCGAAGCGGTCGGGCTTCCCGGGAGGGGAGCAGGCTCAGACGCCCAGGGCCTCCTCTATCGCCTCCCAGAGTGCCTCCTCGTTGGCAGGCTCCGAGCCCCTCGCCGAGAAGAGCACCGTGCCGTCCCGGCCGATGAGGTAGAGGGTGGGTATACCGGTCACCATGTAGTCCTCCGCCACCGGGTCCCCCTCCAGCACCACGGTGTAGTCGTAGCCGTGCTCCTCCATGAAGGCGGCCGGGTCCCCGCTCTCCCAGGTGTTGACGCCGACCACGGTCAGCCCGGAGTCGCCGTATGTCTCGTGCAGCTCCTGCAGGGTCGGCATCACGGCGGCGCAGGGTCCGCACCAGGTCGCCCAGAAGTCCAGCACCACCAGGCTCCCGCTGAGGTCCGCCAGGGACAGCGTGTCGCCCTCGAGCGTGGGGAGCTCCCAGCCGGGCGCCGCCTCCCCCTCCGGCAGGAATGCGGTGTAGGGAATTGCCTCGTACCCCTCCGGGAGCTCCATGACGAAGTCCTCAGGGGAGAGGCCAACGCCTGTCTCCAGCTCCGAGAGGGCGAGAACGCCGGAGCCTCCGACCCTCTCCACTATCCGCTCCACCTTCCTGGGCAGGAGGTCTGCGGAGCCTATCCACCACCGGGCGCTGACCCCGGGCTGGTACTCGGCCAGCACCACCTCGCAGGGGACTCCCGACACGGTGTCCGTCCCCTCGTAGGAGAGCGGCAGCGAGAGCTCGTCGGTGAAGGGCGAGGGCAGCACGTACTCGTGCATGAGCCCGTCTGACACCGCCATCAGGAGGTCGTCCGCACCGTCCATGGAGTGACCGTACCTGAGCTCGCGGGTGCCCTCCAGGGACAGCCAGACGCTGTCACCGTCGGTGCAGGCGGTCATGGAGGGCCCCTCCACCCCGGCCGTGTCCACCGGCACGACAGTAACCCGCACGGCGGCCCTCCCCTCTCCAGGCAGCCTGAGGGCGGAGACCGTGCCCCGCTGGAACGGGATGGCTCCCTCCAGCTCGCCGGTCCCGTAGAACTCGAACGAGTAGGTCACCGACCGGACCGAGTCCACCGCGGCGTTGGCCTGCGTCATCAGCGCCAGCGCGGCGCCGTCCGCGGCTGGTCCCGGCTCCGTCTCTCCCGGAGGGATCGTACCGCTGGCGGTCCCCTGCTCCGGGGGCTCCTCCGGCTCGCCGCCGCCGCAGGCGGCCAGCAGCACCATCACCAAAGCTGACGCAAGAGCTGCCCTTGTCATCCCGCCTCCAATCGATGCATCGGTCCTCCCGCCGAACATGCACGAAGGGCACGACTCCCGCTATACTAGAGAGCAGGCATTGTGAGCAGCTGGAGGGAGACGACATGGTCCCGAGACTGATCGCTCTGCTGTCGCTGGCGCTGGCCGCCCAGGCCGGCGACCCGGCAGCCGAAGTGGTCGAGGTGGCAATAGCGGAGGGCCCCGATGCCGCTCTATCCTACATCGATGAGAGGCCGCCGGAGGTCAGGCTCGAGCTCTACGACGTCCTCCGGGCCCACTACGTCTTCTCCGGCTGGGGCGGCGCGACGCTGGACGACGTTGCAGAGCTGGCCCGGACGGCAATAGACGACGCCCTGTCGCTATCCGAGGAGGCGGTGGACTCCGCGCTTTCCGTCTCCTACCTGGAGATAGCGAACGTTTACAGCTTCAACCTCGCGGCGGACCTGGCCGAGTGCTGGCCGGGGGACACCCTCCCCCGGGAGGAGCGCCACTTCCTCACCGGCCTGGAGGCGGCGGAGAGGTGCCTGCAGTGGCGGGACGATCTCTGCAGGGGCGACTACCCGATGTACATGGCCCACTGGGTGGCCGGCATGCACCTGCTCTCGCTGGAGCGGCCGGAGGACGCGATGCTCCACCTGGAGACCTCCCTGGCCCACGCCGAGAGCATCGCGGTGGCGGAGGGGAGGCCGCCCGAGCTGGGGCCCGGGGCTGGCTTCGAGGTCATCCTCGCACACGGCTACATCGGCATCGCCGAGGACATGATGGGAAGAGGCGCGAGCCGGTACGGGGAGGCGCTGGAGGCCTTCGAGGGAGCGATGGAGGCCGAGCCGACCGACGCCGACGACTACGCCTTCGGGCTGGACCAGCTCCAGTGGGCCCGGGAGCGAGTGATGGAGGAGGAGTGACATGAGATTCATCACGACCCTGGTCGTCCTGACCCT
The DNA here is from genome assembly GCA_964423505.1 of uncultured bacterium. GTDB lineage: Bacteria > Fermentibacterota > Fermentibacteria > Fermentibacterales > JCC-6 > CAYREX01. The sequence goes on from CAYREX010000001.1 coordinate 38,133, forward strand.
TCTGCTGACAGCCTCTTGACCGGCCAACGGCGGGTCTCTGGACGAGACTCTACCTGAAGGCGCGGTTACCATCGTCGAGACCACCGATCAGATAGTCTCCGGCCACGAGGTGACGGCGGGCAACGCCTGGGAATCGAGTCGGACGACGACAGCAGAGGAACCCTCACACCTGTGCCCCTGCGGTGAGATGAACTGAACCGGAGCCGCGAGCCGCTCCGGTAGAACGGAGGACGGTGATGCCGGTCAGCACAGCAGTTCTCGCGGCAGCACTGCTGGTCGCGGCAGCGGTTCCGGCGGGCCGGCCGGTCCAGACCGCAAACCCCGACCCCTTCTGGGTGGACCCGACTCCGGCCGAGCACGCAGAGCAGCTCTCCAGGTACGAGCCGTTCCGGGCATCGGTACGGATGGGCGTCCGGGAGACCCCGGATATGGCGGTCATCATCGAGGAGGGGCTCACGGACAGCGTCGGCCCCGCCCTGCTCCAGCGGTGGCTGGACGACATCCGGTCCGAGGAGTACACCGCCCAGCTCATCGAGGTGAGCTACGGCGAGCCCGAGGAGATAAAGGGACTGCTGGACAGCCTCTACCAGGACGGCCTGGAGGGCGCAGTCCTGGTTGGCGACCTCCCGGCGGCCTGGATAGCCGTCTGGGACACCCAGTTGAACATCGGCGAGCAGCTCCCCTGCGACTACTTCATGATGGACCTGGACGGAGACTGGCTCGACCTCTGGGTAGGCTACCCGCGGGACAGCGTGCCCGGCCAGGACGGCTTCTACGACACCTTCGAGGGCACGGTCGACCCGGAGATATGGGTGGGCCGCATCAGGGTGGACAACCTCACCGGAGCGGGTGACCCGGTCCATCTGCTGCGGAATTACCTGGAGCGCAACCACCTCTGGCGCACGGGAGCTCTCCGCGACTCGTCCAGGGCTCTCTGCTACGTGGACGACGACTGGGCGGCCAACGCCGTTCTCTACGCCAGTTACATGGAGATGCTCTACGAGGACGTGGAGATGGTCTCCGAGCACGACTCCACCACCTCGCAGGACTACGAGGAGGAGAGGCTCACCTCGGACTACGTCTGGGTCAGCCCCTTCGTCCACTCCAACCCGAGCACCCACTTCTGGGCCCCGTCGGCTGGGACCACCACGTGGGACGAGGTGCTGGCCATCGCTCCGGCGGCGCGCTTCTACAACCTCTTCGCCTGCTCCAACGCGAGATTCACCACCGGCAACTGCATGGGCGGCATCTACTCCATAGGAGCGCCACACGGCCTGGCGGCGGTGGGAAGCACGTGCAGCGGCGCCATGCTCCGCTTCGGCTCCTTCTACGGCCCGCTGGGCGGAGGGGGCAGCCTGGGCGAGGCATGGGAGGTCTGGTGGGCGGACATCGCCGGCGCCGGCTTCACCGCCCACGAGCTGAACTGGTTCATCGGCATGACGCTGCTGGGCGACCCCTCCCTGGTACCGTCCATGTACCTGACCGGCATCGGGGAGCGGACGCCCGGCATGTCGCCAAGCCTGGCCGTCGGCCCGAATCCCTGCGGCGGCACCGCTACGGCGGTGGTGGACCTCCCGGAGGGGAGCTCCGGGACCCTCTCCGTCTACGACCTCTCGGGCAGGCTCCTGGAGACCTCCGCAGTCGCTTCCGGGCGCTCGCGGCTCACCGTGGACCTGACCGGGACGGCAACCGGGACGGTACTTCTCAGGCTGGTCCACGGCGGCGGCACCCTGACGGGCAGGCTGGTAATTCTGGACTAGGCAAGTATCCAATTGCCAGGCACATGCATCTTGACCTCCGGTAGCGGAGGGTGCATCCATTCATCAGGGCCTACATGGAACGGAGTTGACACATGAAGCGAACGCACCTGCTTCCGCCGGTCATGCTCCTCCTTCTCGCAGCATGGACGTCGGCGGGCACGGGGGACTTAGACCGCTGGGGCCTGGTGGGCGTAGAGGCCTGGGGAGAGGTGACCGCCAACGGGCTCTCCTCCGGACCTCTCGAGGACGTTGTAGTTGGCGGGGCAGCCCACTGGTGGGTCTCCTTCGACGCGACCGGCTACGAGGAGATGGTCCCGGGGCAGCTATGGAAGTACCCCCTGCTGTCCGGCACCTTCATCTTCGAAGCCCAGGGCGGCTCCATCTCGGGCGGGGTCTCCGGCGACCAGTTCATGCTGGTCCTGAACGACTACGGCGAGGACGGCCTCTGGTGGGCCTCGGAGGACGAGATAGGCTGGGGATACGACTACGACTTCAGGGTCAGGGATTTCTCCGGCTCCGTCTTCCCGACGCCGGACCTCTGCGAGCTGGAGGGCACCTACTACCCGGACGACTTCGACACGGTCATATGGAACGTGAACGGCCTGCTCACAGTCTCGATGGACTCGCTGTACGTCACGCCGGTGATGGCCCTGGAGAGGGTGAGCTGGGCCGGCATCAAGGCGGTCTTCGACTGACGGTTCCCCCTTCGGGGTGAGACTCAGCCCACGCTTGCCGGGTGACCCTCGTAGAACCGGGCGAACTCCGCGACATCCCCCTTCTTCAGGGGAAAGCCCTTCCACCCGGGGCCGCTCTCCCTCTCGCTCACGTAGATGCCCCTGGAGAGGAACGACGACCGCACCCTGAGCCGTCTCATCCTTCCCAGCTCCAGGAGCACGCCTCCCTCCGCCCTGGCGGCAATGTCTCTGAGAAGACCCTGCAGGGCCGAGACGTCCATAGACGGGTCCGAAAGGGCACCCTCCAGCAGCTCCCGCGCCGGACTGCCGTCGACCTCCCAGCGGGTCGTTACTGCCCTCCTGCCCACCACCGCGCTGGTCTCCACCGGCAACTGCACAAGCAGCTCCGCGGTACCCAGAAGGCACCCCTTCCCGGTCCCGGCCGGCCCGACGTAGGGAACCTCCCTGGCAAACACATAGTCACGCCCCGGTTCGAGTCCCATGCTCTTCCTCCAATGCGGCTCATCGAGCGTTGGTACAGCAGGTGTATAAACGGTTGAACGGCCATCGGCCACTGCGGATTCTGTTCTGCCGGGGCCCGGGTCCTGGCGATTGCTCAGAGTATTGAGCAAATTCACACAAGGCATTGGGAGGAATCTCATATACCGGCGCAGACACGTCGACATCCTCCCGGGGAGGCTCTCGGAGCCGGCGGCATGCCTCTCGAGGAGCTGCTGACGGAACGGCCCGACAGGCTGCTCGCCAGCGTATGATACAGGGTGCGACGACCCGAGACGTCACCTGGAATCGTGAAGTGGGGGGAGCAATGGGCGACACCTTCGACATGCAGAGGCGGTACTTCACCGCGCAGATGGAGCGGCTCGGGACCAGCCCCGGGCTCAACCGGGAGATGATTGCCGACTGCGAGAGGCACCTGGAGATGCTGGAGGAGGCCGGGGACCTCGAGCGGTTCATGGAGCGGGTGAAGGAGACCGGCAACATGGTCTCCACCGCGAAGGCCGAGTCGGCGGACCGCATCCGCAACAGGCGGAGGGTCTACGGGGCTCTGGGCCAGCAGAGGAAGGTGCGGGCAGAGGACCGCAGGCTCGAGGCGGTCCGCCAGGCGGCCACGCACCAGGAGCTGGCGCAGCGCCTCGAGGAGCTGGAGCAGGGCGAGGAGGGTCCGGAGTTCCTCGAGAACAAGGCCATCATGGCGGTCGGCTCAATCATGAGCGCCGTCTTCCAGCTGGCCACCGATCCCCCCGGCTCTGCCGCCAGGCAGCGCAACCTGGCCAACCTGGGGGCCTACTGGACGCAGCTGCAGGAGGCCGACCCGGAGGCTTCCTGGGAGCGGCTCGTCTCGTACCCTCCCTACCGCGACAGGATAGTCTTCACGGGCGGCCAGCTCGAAACCCTTCGACCCGTCTTCGAGGAGGCCCGGAATGGATGAGGCGCTGAGGCAGCTGCTGAGCGGTTTCTCCATGTCGCTGGACAACTTCTCCCGAACCCTCGCCCCGGACAACGAGAAGCTCCAGAAGGCACAGGAGCTGATGGCCTCCCTGGAGGGGAAGGCCGAGGGCGGCGCCGACATGATGTCCCTAAGCTCCGACCCGGACTTCTCCGCCCTCGGCATGCTCATTGGCGAGCTTGCGGCGGAGCCGCCAGCCCCCGCACCTGCGGCGGAGACCTCCGGAGATGAGCCCGCGCAGGCGAGCACCTCCTCGGGCGTGCCTCCCGCCAGCGTCCCGGCCGCCGGGCACCACATGGCCTGGAGCGCGCTCCCGCCGGACGTGAAGGAGAAGCAGAAGCCCTACTACGACCGTATCTTCGCCATCGAGGAGGAGGCGCCGGACGCGGTCCACTTCAACACCATGCTGGTGGAGGACGGCGTGCTGCTGGACATGGCCCGGGAGCCGCTGGTCGAGACCGCCGCGAGTACCCTGGAGCAGGCCGAGGCCACCCACTCCCCCACGGCGATGCACCAGCAGCGGCAGGCCATGGAGGTCTACCCGCAGGTACAGAGCCGTGCCGAGCTGGAGTACCGGGGCACCCTGATGGCGGAGATGGCCAACGTGGAGCACGAGTGGGACGCCATGTACCTTGAGGTCATGGGCCTCCTCCCCGCCTGTGCCCAGGCCATCGAGGCCTTCGGTCCCACCGACGAGAACGTCGCCAAGCTGAAGCGCAGCCACCGCTTCATGGCCGACCTGTGGGGAGTAACCTGGGACGACGTCTTCCGCGACCCCCGCTACCTGCTCTTCTGGGAGAAGGTCTTCTGGCCGAAAGTCCCCGAGGAGAAGCGGCAGAAGTACGATGTCCACAGCGCCGAGGACTGGCGCGACCTGCTCAAGGAGAAGTTCTACGACCCCTTCGTCGAGAACGAGCCCCCGGTGGCCAGCGACCCGTCGAAGGCCCGGGTCACCCTCTGGCGGAGCGAGCACCCCACCATGGAGACCCTGGATCTGCTTGGGAACCCTCCTAGACCGGAGGTGCCGGAGGACTAGAGGAGAACGCACCGGGAAACAGCATTTTCATATAGCGCTTCCTGGTCATGCCTGCAGGAGAATGAGCTTGTCCCGGGTCTCGTCCAGCGCGAGATCCAGGCTCTCGATGGCATGGTGGCGGCTGCCCTTGGGGCCCGCCCTTTAGCCCTCCGCGGGGAGCATGGCGTCGATGTCCCGGCGGTTGGTTATCTTCTCTCGGGTGCCTGGTGTCGCCCCGCTTCTTCGAGCTGGTCCTCTCCCCCTGTCAGGAACAGCTTTGGTGACTCCACCACCCCCTTCAGGAAGCCGGTCTTCAACCTCTCCCGAAAGCTCTCCTCCGAGTAGAGCACCGGATTGATCTCTCTTCCGAGTTTCGTCTGGACCTCGCTGTCAGAGATGCCTACCCGGCTCTTCACTCGAGCTCCGTGTACTTCTCGGCGCTTCCCCTGGCCTTGTGTACCGGGTACTTCTCGCCATTGAGCCTTAGCTTCTTCCGGGCCGCCTCCATCGGATTCACCCCGAGCTTGTCCGCCAGGCTGAGCAGGTACAGGAGGACATCTCCGATCTCTTCCTCGGCATGTCGAAGCTTCTCTTCCGGCAACCGGGAGCTCTCATCTTCGGTGAGCCACTGGAAGATCTCCGCGAGCTCCGCCGCCTCGACCATCAGTGCAATGGCCAGGTTCTTGGGGGAGTGATACCTCTCCCAGTCCCGCTCCCGATTGAACTCCCTGACAGCATCCATCAGGTCGCGCAGGTCATCGATGTCGACTCCTTCCATCAGCGCAGTGCATCTCGAGCAGAACACCCTGACTGGTCATGCTCAACCGCAACAACGAAGCAGTTCCCTGATTTTATCCCCCAGCCTCTGCCTGCGGGACGGGCTCTGCATGAAGCCGCTTACATCCAGGGCTGCAATCTCGATCAGCCGCAGAGGATCTGCAGCATGCTCGTAGGTAATCAATCTGGCTGGATGCTCCGAACTCCCGGGATAGAGCACGAGTACGCGTGGAGAGTCGTACTCCTTCCCGTAGGCGTACATCTGGTACATGTCGGCCTGTGAGACGCCGTGATCGCGTCTTCCCATATCAAGCAGCTTCCACTTGGCATCAATGAGGCAGACCGGCTTCCCGCTCCTGTAGATGCCTATATCCGGCTTGAGGGCGAACCTGGGCTTACCTCCACACCTGAGCAGGTGCCTGGACCTCTGCTGCGCCTTCACTCTCAGATCCTCGTTCCGCAGGGCTCGTCTCACCTCGGCGAGCACGAACCTCTCGAAGACCATGTTCATGTCGAACATCAGCGAGTACACGTTCTCATGAGGACTGGAACTATCGGGAGAAACGTTCTCCAGTCTGAATCTGGCCATGTTCAGGAGCACTTCGTAACGGGCGTTCCTGCGGTCCACCATGGCGAAGTCGACGCGAAGCCTGTCCACATGGACATCCTCCACCTCATCGAACTCCCGCAGCAGGAGCCTGGCCGACCTCCGCAGCTCACCGGACATGTTCTGCTTCTCGCACACCCTGAGAGCCGCCTTGAGGACACGCGCTATCCGGTTGTCCCGCGTGAACTCATCGTGGTCCGTGTAGAAACGCTCGGCATGACAGGCGTTACGCCGTATCTGCTGCGCCATCAGCAGTCTGCCCTTGAGGCAGGTGCGGTCCCGCTCGGACGAGACGTACTCCCTGACCGGACTGCGCAGCCACTCCCGTCCGAGGTTGCGGACGTAGAGGCTCATGTAGGCCAGCAGAAGCGGCAGGCTGGCCCTGCCCAGCAGAGCCGCATCCACCTGCGACATGGGCACCAGTCCCGCCCGGCTCACCATGTAGACCAGGTTCTGCCTGGCGGCAGGACCATCCGCACGGTCGGTCTTGGGTACGACCTCGATCGCCCTGTTGCCGATGCCCACCATGCCGACCCACTGGGTCGCCTTGATGGAGTTGTAGCGGAGATCGAAGTAGTCCTTCCCAGTTGACCGCTGCAGCCGATCCAGAGCCCGGACCTCCCGTATCGTCACGGTGCAGCCCTTCGGACACCATTCCCGAGCAATGCGCGCGGTCTGGTGCTCTCTCAAAAGGAGGACGCTGGGTCTCAACTTAGCCCTCGTAGATCTTGATGATGGACTCGGGAGTGAGGGACTCGGGCAGGTCGACCCGGCGGATTCCCTCCGGATCGTCATCCAGTACGGACCGCAGGTAGGCATCCTGGGGCGTATCGGGCACCTTCAGGATAGCATCCTCTCTGCGTCTGCCGTCGCTAACGTCGCTTCCCCGCTCGAGGTCGGCGAGGACAACCTGCACCTTGGTCCAGTCTCCGTAGAAGTACTCCTGCAGGAGCGGAAGGATCTTCTTCAGGAACACCTTCTCTAGCTGCTCGAAGGAATCGATCCCGAGGAAGTACGAGTGGCCTATCTGGTGGTCCCGGTCGAACAGCACTGCTATCCGGCGGTTCATGGCATCCAGCAGCCTTGCCAGGTCTATCTCCTTGCCGTCCACCTCGACGAACTGCGGGCCGACCTCCCTGACCACACCGGCATCCGGCATGAGCTCCTCGAAGTCGAACCTCCTGCGCAGGGCGGTATCGAGCAGGGCGATAGAGCGGTCGGCCGTGTTCATCGTCCCGATGATGTCCAGGTTGGCAGGCACGCCGAAGAGCGGAGCTCCGGGGTCGTAGGAGTGGGTGTAGGGCAGCTTTACCCTGAGACCACCCTCCCAGATGCCCTTCCCGGCATTCCAGGTCATCCTCTTGTCCTGCTCGATGAGAGCGATCAGCTCGCCGAAGACCTTGGAGATGTTGGCCCTGTTGATCTCGTCGATGAAAAGGGCATACCTGTGACCGGGATTGCCTACGGCCCGTGCGACCATCTGCTTGAATATCCCGTCCTGAACGCGGTAGGAGATCTGACCCCCCTCTCCCTCGTCCAGCACGACTGGACGGATCCCCTCCACGAAGTCCTCGTAGGAGTACGACTGGTGGAAGGTGACGAACTGGTACCGCCGGACAGTCTCCTCTGCATCCTCTTCAGCGCTGAGCTCATCGAGCATGCTCCGGAGCTCCGGGAGGTTCCGGTCCACCTCCTCGGTATCCAGTGACCATGCACCTCTCTCATCCTTACTGAAAACCAGGGGCGGGGTCCTGAGCGTGTAAGCGACGTTATCACAGCCCTCGACCGTGTGACGCTGGAGCTGCGCCCAGATCATGGCCCTGCAGTCCTTCTGGGCCATCACGGCATCCTTGGCCTGCAAGAACCTGTGCCTGTGTATCTCCGGTACGTGAGCGGTACCCAGATCCATCAGGACGAGGGCGATGACCTTCCACCATGCGAGACCGGCGACCTTCTCCTCCAGGACATCCTCCGCGCTGCGGTGCACACCCATGGAAGTGTATCGCTTCCTCGCCATCTCCATGAGGCGGTAAGTCTTGCCGGTACCGGGAGGACCGTAGAGGATGAGGTTCAGGGCATCGGTTCCCGCTGCTGCGGTTCCTTCGGCATCACCTGATTCCCGGCCGCTGTAGAGAGGATCTGCGTCAGCAGAGCTTTCCTCGGGCAGCACTGTGCTTACTCTCGGTATACCGTCCTTGAAGTACCACGCCAGACCCGCTGCCTTCCAGAGCCCGTTCTCCTTCCCGAAGTACTTCTGGAAGGTTGGAGTCCTCGCAAGCAGGGCTGCGAAACGGCCTGCGCGAGATAGCATGAGCCCGTAGGAAGGGCTGTTCGGGATCACTCGGGGCTTGTCCAGGATAAGCCTCGTGAACCTGTTCCAGCGATTCTGGCGGAAATCCACGAAGCGGTCGGGGTACTTCGCGGAGAGGAGCACGCTGGCGAGCTGTGCGGCCCCCGAGTAGTCCTTCCCTCCGGAATCCCGGTAGACACTTTCGACGAGCCTCTCCACGAAGACATCGATCGCTTCAACCAGGTCTTCCGAGCCATCGTCTCCGAGCAGCTCCTCAATCGCCTCCCTGCACTCGGACGAATCCATAGCGGCCTTCAGTCTTGTAGCGGGTATCCCTCCGCCGAAGACCCACAGCCTGCTGCATGCGGAGTAGATACCGGAGAAGTCCAGGGGGTCGCGCTCCAGCTCCTCCCTCAACCGACTGAGATTCTCAGTCCTGTTCAGTATCTCGTTGTAGTCATCATCACTGGCCCGGACCAGGTGCCTGACGACCGCCCCCGTAGAAATGCCGTTCTCGCTCGCCGCCCTCTCCAGGAGGCTGCCGAAACCTTCATCCAGCTCATCCAGGGATGCGGTAACCCCTGACGTATGCTTGTAGGCTTCCCACGATATCTTCGGATACCACGTCCCTATCCTCGCATTCACTTCTCGCATCAGTGCCAGGTAGTCGCCCACGGTATGGACATCATCCGTTCCGGGGATGCCCTTTGATGACAGGTAGTCACGGGAGCGCGAATCCAGGGGCAGATACTGCTCGGGATTGAACCAGTACATTCCTACGGTGAGCTTCGCAATGCCTATCATCCTGATAGAGAGACAGGCATCCCACAGGTCCTGCCCGATCCCGTCCGCAGGTCCCGACAGGCACAGTTCGGCCAGCTCCCACAACCTGTCAACATCTCCTTCTCTGCGAGAATCGGCATACGGCATGAACCATGCCGAACGGGCATACACAGTAGGTATCCCATTGAAATCCTCGGGGACCTCGGTATCCAGGTCGAATCGCTTCTTCAGCTCGCCCAGGATTCCCTTCCTGTTCTCCTCCTTGGTGCCACGATTGAACGCGGCGAAGAAGGTGAATGGATCGATCTCCGGAAGTGGGAAGCGGTTGCCCTCCGAATCCCTGTCGCTTACGCTGACAACCTTCCAGCCATCCCGCTCCAGACCACGCAGTACCCTGACCAGCTCCTGCTGCCTGTTCCTGTAGGGAAGCAGTGCACCAGCCAGATCTCTGTAGAAAGGTATCCAAGTGAACATCATTGCTCCCCATGTTCCTGATCAGTGGCTGACAACCTTCCAGCCATCCCGCTCCAGACCACGCAGTACCCTGACCAGCTCCTGCTGCCTGTTCCTGTAGGGAAGCAGTGCACCAGCCAGATCTCTGTAGAAAGGTATCCAAGTGAACATCATTGCTCCCCATGTTCCTGATCAGTGAAAGACGAACTCAGTTCACATCTCTCGTGACGGGCACTGGAGCCTGTGGGTGATCGGCAGGAAGCGGGTCATCAGCCCGCAGTACTCGGCGTAGAGCACATCCCATCCGGCGCTCCCATAGGCTTCCGGATTCAGTTGAGCGTTCCTCGATACGATCTGAGAGCAGACCGCCTCCGACACGATCTCCGCGATGAGCAGGCGGAAATGCTTCTCGTCCTGGCCCGGGTAGTTGTCCTTCTTGCTCCCCAGGTACCGCTGGAGGGACGGATGCTGAGCCGCGATCTCCAGGACGTTCTGACGCCAACGGTAGCGTACGTTCCCCATGTCCTCGTCCTCGATCCGTATCTCCAGCCCCGCTCCGAGAGGCTGAAAGCTCTCCAGCACGGTCTCGGCCTCCTGGCCTCCCGCTCTGGCGACCAGAGTCTCCCTGGCTTCCGTCCCGTCCGAGACCACCGAGAGCTTGCAGACGGCTATCCCGAGAGTATCGACCCTCCGAAGCAGGTGCTGTCCCCGAACCTCGAAGGCGTCACCGGTCAGCTCCAGCTCGACATTCGTGCCGTCAGGCACAAGATCGATCGGAGCCAGAAGCCTGATCCGCTTCCGACCGGCATCCGTCCGCATTCTGTATCTGCTCTTCTGGAACTTCAGGTTCCCTACGTCTCGATACCGGTCCGCTTCGCTGGCCAGTACCTCGACTACACTGCTTGCCCTGATGCCCGACACCCGGACTTCCACGCCGGTCAGGTCGATCACGCTCTCCGCCTTCACGCTCCAGATGGCCCGGAGCACATCATCCTGCTTCGGATGAGGCACGAGAGGGCACGATTCCTTCTCGGAGACCAGGTCGTCCGTCGCACATCCGACAGCTATTCGGGTTCCCTCCGCCACCTCCGGGAACGCCTTCTGGCTGACATTGAACCAGAACTTCTGCGAGTTGCCCACCACGATCTGGGCGAAGGGTGGATACAGGAAGTACCCTTTCTCCGTGAACGCGCTTTCAGCCTTTCCGCTGTCCGGATCCCTCGACGGCTCCTCCTCCTCGGCGAACTCCTTCATGAAGCTGGCTGCGGCCTTCTCGAGGGCATCCAGTCTCTTCCGCGTCTCCTCGCTCTCGATCTCCGCCCTGCGGTTCTCCTCCCGCCTTCGCTCCTGTTCTACCAGGGGCCTGAACCGGTTCAGAACCTGCCTGAAAAGCTCCCGGACGAATGGATGGTCTCTTGTGAGCCCCGTCCTCCGGGAGGGATCAATGACAGGCATCGGGTTCTCATCGGTGTGCTCTAGCCCCGCGGCGTAGCGGTCGTCCCACTCGTTCCAGAGCTGATCGATATACTCGCACCGCAGTCTGCCGAAGAACCAGAGCGCATTGGGATCGTTCTCGAAGGCCGGGTCGAACAGCGTGGCCTCGTGGACCGCGTGCCTCGACTGGATCAGGATGCCTCCCAGGCGCATCCTGTCCTGGACCCTCTCGAACCTCTTCTTCGCCCGTTTCACGATGAGTTTGACCGATGCGTCCGGATACCCCGGTACTCCGAAGGTCTCCTTGAGTCGTTCGACTCCATCGATGTGCAGCGGCTGAATCGTATCCTCCCGGTCCTTTCCGGCGTCCACGAGGACCAGGGTCCTGTCCGGGTCGCGCACGATCTCCCGCAGGGGCACGAGGCTTCGCATGCGGTCCACCATGGTGCCGTGCCGCGGGACCCTCGACCTCTTCTCCAGATGGACCGTTACGAGGGTACCCGTACCTCCGGGAATGGCGAGTTTGCGACGGATGGCCTTCGTGGGCCGCGCGGACTCGTACAGCGTGAACTCGAACTGCTTCGTAATCTCGCAGCAGTGATACAGACCGTCAGTAGCGATGGACTGGAAGCTGACCGTTCCAAGAGAGGCCACGTCCTTTGCTCCGCGGGAGTTGGTACCGCGGACGGCCCGGCCCTCCTCCATCCCGCTGACCCGCCCCCCCATGCGGGAGAGCTTCTCCTCCATGACCGCGGAGGTCATCCCGTCGGCGTAGTCCCGCACGCGGAGGATTCCGGGTGCTCCCCGTCGGCGCTCGACCTCGATCTCGATGCGCCCGGGCTGTTCGAGTATCTGGTAGCGGTCGTCCGCATTGGTGACAAGCTCGACGATGGCATCGTAGATGTCCCGTATCGCAAGCGAGGCGTTCTGAAGGATGGTTCGCCTGTCCACCTCAAGCTGACGTGACAGTACCTGTTTCATCAAATAAACGCCCCTCTTGTCAATGGACACCCGGATCCGAGCAGCTGGGGGACTTCCACTCCCGTGAATCTGACATCAGCCCTCCGTCTTGATGCTCACGGATTTGCAGCAAATCGCTTTGTTGTACACGAAACCCCGATTCGCTAACAACAAGACCCCTTGTGGACAACAGATTACTCTCAAGTGGATATGTCGGTTGCATTTCGATAATCGCCAGCCACAGATTCCAAGCAGCGTTCAACGACCAGGGAACAGGGGACCATCCATCCAGAGTACCTAAACAGTCAGGTCGAAGCTGGACAGAGCCTCTCCAGGGCAAGTCCCAGTACCCGATCATCGAACAGCCTGTTCTTGCGGTCAGCGGAACTTCTTCCGTTGGGCCAGTTGTCCAGCCCCTCCCGGACAGCATCAATATCGGGTTCACAGCCCTGTTCAAGAAGCCAATCCACCGTAGCGAGCAGTTCCAGCCCGTAGGGAGTCTCGAATCCTTCGATCAACTCCGATGCAACCTCAAGTACTCGACAGTACGGTGCTCCATCGGGCCCCCTAAGGTAGGCCTGTACGTAGTCTCTCTTGTCATCGTCGAACCAGATCGTATCCATTGGACCCGCATCGGCCAGTCGCTTCTCGCAATGCAGATAGCTCCCGTCAAGCGAGTTCAGCAGGTGCCTTAACCTGTCGCTGTATGGGCCGTACTTGTTGGCCGTGAATCGGAGCTTCAGCGGGTTGTCCGATTCCTGCCTTTCCAGGGTTCGCTCCAAGAACCAGGCAATCTTCTGCGCTTCGAGTATAGAGCAGGACATGCCCAGAACCCCGTATCTTCGAATCATCTCCGCGATCAGTGCTCTTGCCGGAGTAAGCTTCTCCACGCCGGTCCTCTTGACTACGTTTCGATACGTGGAAGTTGGCTCGTAAGCGACTACCTCGACCCCCTTGAGCTGCGCGAGACTATTCTCGATTTCTGATCGAACGATACTCCAGTCCAACTTCCCGTTGCCGCATCCAAGCGGTGGTATTGCAACTGAGCGGATACCCTCCTCTTCGATCACCCGTCGCAAGTCCTCAAGCCCTGCACGAACCCATTCGATGCGAGAGGCACCGCGCCAGTGCTCCTTCGTGGGAAAGTTGATGATCCATTTCGGTCCGAGGAGCTCCTGTCTCCTGGTTACGAACATTCTTCCGATCCGGACATCACCATTCCTGCAGGCTTCCCGATAAGCCTTGTAGTTTTCGGGGAAGGCCTCCTTGAACATCAATGCAATGCCCTTCCCCATGACGCCAACCGTGTTGACGGTGTTCACCAGCGCCTCGACATCAGCATCCAGCAGATTGCCCTTCGTGTATCGAATCATCAGAAGTACCATCCCCGCCGTGTACGAATGGGCAGCTCTATCTCCAGTTCATCACACATCTGATGAATTCCCTCCTCCACCTCTGGAGTCTAGCATGCAATGCCGAGCAGGGCATCTATTGGCAGATGCCTGTGGACCAGCGCTTCCGCCTCGTACCTTGATACTTTGAGTGGATCATCTTCGTCTCCACTGAAATCCCTTGTTCGAAGCTGCTCCCAGGACAATCGCTCAAGCTCCCTGAGATCCCGGAAGAACAACGCTGTGTGGTCTGCTGCATGACGATCCGAGAAAAGGAATGGCACATCTTGCTCAGCGAGTCGATGGAGCGATGATGTCAGGATGACTATCCTATCATTCGGAACCATCGGAACTCCATGCCCAGTATGTACCTTGTAGGCCATGGGAGAGAACGGTGTGAAGTAGAACGGAACGTAATCACCCAGCGCTCCTCCCGGATCGACAGGCACCCTCCAATGACTCCTTCTTTCAATTAGACCCGGCAATCCGATGGTTCTGAAATCCGGATCAAGCGTTTCGGAAGAGGAAGAGTGAAGACCATTCCTGAGGATCCATCGCAGATTGTCGAGATGTGTAATCCTGAAGATCAGTGCTCTCTCCGGCGTCAGGCACTCCGGTACGCTGTTAGCTCGTCCCATAGAGACTCCTGCCCAACTCCAAGACAGCAAGAGACATAATCACAGTGCCAATGAAGCCGTGACCGCAAGTGGCATCTCGTCCCAGGTCCTGCCCTCCAGAAGACGCCCGGCCTTCTTCTTCTGCACTCCGCCCCACTGCTTGAAGAAGAACGGCACCCCAGCCTCCAGACACTGGTCCTTCAGGGACAGTGCCCACTCAGGCTCCATGGGACGGGCACCAGGACCCGACTCGCCTCCGACGATCGCCCAGGAGATTCCAGAGAGGTCCACACCAGCAATCTCCCCCAGAAGTGGTTCGAAGGACACGAACCGAACTGAAGCAGGCACCTTTCGAAGCAACCTGATGCGCTCCAGATAGTCGGCATTCTCCACTGTAACACCCGCCCAGATGTTCTTGGACCAGGCCAGCTCGGAAGCAAGCTCGAGCATCCTCTCGGGTCGCTTGGTCAGGACCTGATAGATGTGCCGGTCCACGTCATTCATCACAGAGAAGACCTTCTTAACGAAGGACAAGGGCACATCCTCATGCAAAAGGTCGCTCATGGAGTTCACGAAGATTATCCGGGGACTCCGCCAGGATTCGGGAATCCCGAGAGACCTCTCGTGCGTAGTCACAGAGAAGCCGTTCCTGTAGTTCGGGTTCCCCATGGCCTGCAGGCGATGAGCCATGCGCTCGGCATAGCAGTGCTCGCACCCGGGGCTGATCTTGGTGCAGCCCGTTACCGGGTTCCAGGAGGCTTCGGTCCACTCGATATGAGACCGTGCGGCCATGACTCACCTCCCTCTAGTGGTGAACATATGTATACTATGCAATTAGGACAAGTCCTGCAGGAAGTCCATCAGGACCCCTTCTGGAAACGACTTTCCATGTCTTGCTGTTCCGTTCACTTTTCGCTCATGAACTCTAATTCTCTTGCTAGCTTCTAGTTGTCGAAGCGCCGCTCTTGAATGCGTTCGGATGAAAGCGGTTGCCTCTTCCATGTACTCGTGAACCTCCTTTGCATCCACCGATTCTCTGCCCTCGAATACATCCCAGATCTGTTGCACCGCCTTAGGCAACCATGCTGTATCATCATCGAACAGAACTGCTTGATCAGGATTGGTTGAATCAGAGAATATGAACGAGCCTACTGGGTCCACTCGCCACATGGCTTCCTTCATCTTTATGAAGCCTTTTCGATGGTTGGACGCAAAGAATAGGTAGTAGATGACTTTATTATCCCTACCTCGCATCTCGAAATGCCTGATGAAATCCGCGAATCGTGAGAGTTGCTTTCGGTACAACTCTCGGAGGACATCTACTCTACTCAGATCACTGCCAAGAGCGATATCCACTGCTTCGCTTGTTCCGAAGACACTCTCGATGTGAGTTCGTATCTCGTTCTCCAGCCCGAGAAAACGAACGATGGGATCAGCCATGAACGTGATCAGGCACTCACAGCTTTCGTTCAACATCAGTTTCTTAATCAGACTGTAGGGAAGGCCCTTGAATCCGAAAGGATCAATCAGCGCGAAGACGGGAGGCTGCTTACGTCCATAGTACCTATCAAGAACCTCCTCAAGACTCTCCTCGAAAGTGCAGCACTTAGCATTGACCTTGAAGTTCGGTGGTAAGTCTAACCGTAGAATCTCGGAGCGAAGGTTCTCTATCTTCTTCCCATCAATATCACTGAACTCGAAAAGGACTTCACCCGTGAGACGAGCTATATGCCCAAGAGCCTCCTGAAGAGCGATAATAGGTGACCCAGGCTCTCCACCTGTATACCTACCGGGACCACAGAATCCATCGAGATAGATCAGACTGTCTGACCAGCTGTCAATAATGGGAAACCATGCCTGAAGATATCTCCGAAGAATCTGATGTTTGGCTAGTGTATGCGGAGCAGCTGGCCAAATTGCTCCAACGGGAGGACTCATACTGCGCCCTCCTCCTCACCCTTCTCATAACGGATCCATTGCTTCACTTCGGGCCACGACTCCGAGTACTTGTGATTCCTTGAACCCTGCACATGCACATGAGGAGCCTGATCCCTAGGTCTCTTCTTCCTCTCGTCCCAGTCAATTCTCACGACATCAGTCGTCCCAATGTCAACACGTGCACATGCTGCTAGTGGAAAGAGAGTTCCATCTGACATTGATCCCATAACGATTGATGCTGCCGTTCCGTCAGGATACACGTAACTACCTGCCCATGTGCCATTTGTCTGCTCTGACAATCCAAAGCTAGTCAAGTCGCTTTCACTGATTGCCTGTGTCCCGTTATGCATCACTGTGTCTCCGAACCGAGTGATCCACGCGCAAGCAGATTTGTCGTGGGGCCGATCTACGCTATCTGCACTAACGGAGGCCGGCACCGCACATCTCCACTGCCCCTCTGAGCTAGCCTCTTTCCGTACTGAGCCTACGAACTCCAGAATGCCATCCAAGGTTCTATAGGCACCGAATTCCTGCTCGTTGTTGCGTCTCGCGATTGGGAAAGTATCCATGATGTAGGGAATGTCCTCCTGGGGGATTCCGTAGAGATAGAAGAAGGCGGCGTCGAGTTCGCAGCGGAGTTGGAAGCGGCGTTCTTCGTCCCAAGGGAAAGGAGGGCCTTCGAAGCCGCAGTCCTCGGCGAGGCGTTTCATGTCCCAGGAGGTGTAGACCAGCTGAAGAACCCGTTCGGCGATCCAGTCCCCGAGAATGGAACCTGATTCCCATGGGCACACTGAGGAAAACACCTCGGGTAATGGGACAGGCATCTGCTTGAAGTAGTGATACTTCAGGTGTGTACCACCTATTTTCTGACGGACAGAGTAGTCATATGCGAACGAGCAGAGAGTGCCGAGTAGGCAGAGGACTAGCTTCGGCTCAACCTGCGGAAGCATCTGGAGGAAGGTGTCCCCGGCTCCGTATCTCGGCCAGCAGGAAGCGATGGCTGTCCGCTCATCGGTCGATCGACAGATGTCTCGCCACCCAAGCAGCCACTTGTGGTTCCAGCCGACCTTACGGAGTCGCTCCTCCACCTCCTCTTCCGGGACCCAATAGCGGGGGAGGGGAGCGTAACTCGGGTCCTGGAGGCGCTCGGTGGGGATGTCGGGAAGCTGAGTGCTCTTGGACCCGGGGGGCAGGTCAGCGTAGTCGCCGAAGCGGTGGTTGAAGTGGTGGATCATCTTGGCTTCGTAGAGGGGCCGGTACTTGTCTGAACCCCTGGTGAAGATGTTGCCCTCCAGCGTCCAGCCATCTGATTCCAGGTCATCCCGGGAGCGGAACAGGTGTGAGTCGTTGGACATGTCGAACATCCGCATGAACCTGATGCCCCAGGGATTGCCATTCTCCGGGTCGTTCTCGTTGATGAGGACAGGAACCCGCCGGTAGATGCCCTTGGTGATCTCGGCATCTCGCTTCGTGCGGAAGATCGGACAGGTTCTCGTGTTGGGATTCAGGAGTTCGATGTCCTCGCTTGAGAGAGTGAAGCGTTTCTCGGGGTCCAGCAGTTCGTCCATCTCCAGGGCGAAGAAGACGAACTCCGCCTCGGGGACGGGTACTCCTGTGCCGGAGAGAGTCAGAAGACAGAACTTGATTCGGCTGTCTATGCCCTCGAAAATCTTCTTCCTGTTCTCGAAGTCGAACAGATTCACCAGCGACTGCTTCTCAACCAGGTTCTGGAAGAAGTACTTCGTGGTGTCGTCGGTGGCGATGCCCGAGGGGACGATGCAGCCTACCCTGCCCGTGCCGCAGATCGTGGTGCGGTTCAGCTCGGCGAAAACTGTGTAGGTGTTGATGTCGCCCCGGCCGCAGAGAGGGTATCTGCCGGAGTTCCGGAGGAAGGCACTCGTCATCTCCGACTTGCGCTTCTCGACCTCGAAGAGCCCGAAGAGAGTTCTACCTTCCGGGTTCTCCTGCAGCCTCTTGATGAGTTTGTAGCGCTCGGACTTGTTGGGGGCATTGGCAATCGCTTCGTCCCTCGCCGCAAAGAACTCCTTCTCCTGGAGCTTGACCCTTTCCCACGGCGGATTCCCCAGCACCACATCGAAACCAGGATCCTCCTTGCTCAGGAAGACTTCCGGGTACTCCACATGCCAGTGGAAGAACCTGTAGTCCCTTGCGTATTGCCGTATCCGTGCGGCCTGGTCCTCGTCCACCCGGCCCGCCTTGATCCTGTCCAGGGAGGCCTGGGTGACGGGGGTACCCGCGTCCTGCTTCTTGTGCCATGCGAAGGCCGCGCACCAGGCGTCGGCCACAAGCCTGGCATGGGCGTAGTGGGCGGATTCAGTAATGGATTTGTAGGTGCTGGCCTGCTCCGCGACCTGCAGGAGGGTGTCGTTGTCGCTGCTCTCCACTTCCGCGATGGCCCGGGTGAGGTGGGTGTAGTCCTCCTCCAGTCTTTGGTCCGCTCCGAAGTCCAGGGAGAGCTGCCCCTTCCTCTCCAGCTTGTTCTGCTTCCTGAGAGCTGAGGCAACCTTCTTGTCATCTCCGGTGATGGGCTTGAAGGCATCATCAGGTATGCCCTTCTCGATCATCTCCGGAGTAGTGCCCAGGAGGCTGTTGCCGCACTTGACGTGGTGGTCCAGGAAGGAGAGCGGCCTGCCCGGCTGCAGTGCCTCCATCCAGAGGCTTATCCTGCACAGCTCCACGGCCATGGGGTTGATGTCCACCCCGTAGATGCAGCGGCTGATCACATCTCGGAGGGCTCTCCTGTGATGCTCAGGGGCAGGCTCCTCCTCGCCTGTGCGGACCGCGGCGAGCCTCCTGGCCATCCTGTGGGCGGCGGCGACCAGGAAGTGCCCCGAGCCCGAGGCCGGGTCGCAGATGCGGAGGGCGAGGAGAGCTTTCGCTGCAGGCGGGTCGTCGGGAAACTGGTGATGCGCAGCGGAGTGCATGTCACCACTTTCCCTGATGGCACGGTCCATCACCGGCTCCAGGGCGGTGTCCAGGAGCTGGTTGATGAGGCTGGTGGGAGTGTAGTAGCTGCCGGTCTGCTTCCGCTCGTGGCCGGGGATGACCTCCAGCTCGAAGCTGGCGGTGTTCGTGTTGATGACGGGCCGGAGTTCCAGGAGGGACTCGTAGATGCTGCCCAGCTCCTCGGAGCCGAGGTTCCGGTAGTCGATCCTCCGGGTGAGTTTGTCCTGCTTCGTCTGGCTCAGGTCCCTGACGGCCTTCAGGAGATGCTCGTTGGAGATGTCGCAGGGCTCCAGGTCGGGCATGGCCTCGTCCGACCAGAGGAAGCCGCCCAGGGCTGGCAGACCCAGCTCGGGGCAGCCGTCGGGCTCTCCCAGCTTCCGGAGGACCAGGCGGAGCTGCCGCCAGAGGTCCGGGTGTCTCGTGCCCCGCTTCAGCTCGGCGATGGTCCGGAGCCTCGAGGTACTGTAATGCTCGGCGTAGGTCTTTCTGGCCTGCTCCGGGGTCTCCTCCGTGTGGAGGAGGTCCCGGTCCTCCGCCGCGAAGAGGAAGATGAGGCGGTAGACCATGCGGAGGAGCTGGCGGTAGTAGTCCTGGTTGTCGAGGCTGTCCTTCTCGCTGCTCCTGAGGCTTTCGATGAGGTCCCGGTTGGCCGGGTTGAGAAACCCCTGGCCCAGGTGGCGGATGGCGTTCTCCACACCCTTGCGGAGATGCTCCAGGGCGCGGGTGCCCTCCAGCTCCACCTGCCGTGTCCACTTCTCCAGGATGCACTGATCCGGGCGGTCGGCCCGGAGTCTGGTTGCGTGGCAGAGGAGCCAGAGCAGGGAGAAGTCGGGGTAGGCTTCCCCCTCCATCATGCCCTGCAGGTCGAACTCCACGAAGGCCTGGCGGGTGAGGGAGATGTTGTCGCGGAGAAGGCGGAGGGTGTAGCCGTTGGTGACGAAGCCCCAGAGGTGGTCGTCGGAGCGGTTCAGGTACTCCTGGACCAGGCTGTGGGGGCTCTGGGTGGCCGCTCCCGCCCTGCGGCTGGTGCGGGTGTCCAGGTCGATGTCGTAGCCCAGCAGGTGCACCGGGACGCTGCCGCTGATGTGGGAGATGGGGTAGTGCTTCTCATCCAGGGTCAACCCGCCGGTCACCTTGAGGTCGTGGTAACCCAGCTCCTGGAACAGGGGGCGGAGCCACATGTCCCGTGTGATGCCGGTGGAGGGCTCGTCCGGGCTCTCCTCGATCCGCTTCGTCAGGCGCTCCCAGGCTCCCCTGAGCCGCATCCAGGAGCGGGTGAAGGCCTCGTTGAACTCCTCGCCGCGGTAGAGGCCGTAGGAGGCGGGCTTCATCCCCTCCAGGTCCGCCTGCCGGCTGATCAGCTTATTCAGGAAATCCTGGGGGAGGAGGCCGCCTACCGTCCTTACCGATTGGAACTCACCGCTCTGCCGGGGCATCAGACCACCTCCGGCGCAGGGAGGAAGACGTAGAGGCCCAGGATGTCCGGCTCCTTCGGCTCCACCTCGTAGCGGACGTGCCTGATGCCCGCCACGCTGCGGACCCTCTGGTGGGACTCCCGGAGGTCGTCGGCGAAGTCGGCTGCCCTTGCCCGGAGACGGTCCCGTGCGGTATCGATCTCGGCCAGTGCCGCCTTGAGGAAATGGGCCTGCCTGTCGGGAGGTACGTTGCTGCCGGGGGAAGCGTCGAGAAGGGCTTCGGCCTGCTCGCCCTCCAGGAGCTCGGTCCCGTCGCCGCTGCCCCGGAACGCCAGGAGCCTGCACTCCTCCGCGATAAGGGGTTTTCTCTCATCCTTCGTGACGGTGGTGACCTCGTGCCGGAAGCGGACCAGCAGGAGGAGCGTCCTGCGGTCCACGTCGCCCGTGCGGACCACGCCTGCCCGGGAGGCGATGCCATCCTCCCTGAGCGGGTCCATGGCCCCGTCCATGACGTAGCCTGCAAGTCCCTCGGTCAGTGGACTGGAGCGGAAGACGCAGATCGCGCCCCGGGGGGTATTCGAGGGGGCGAAGGAGAGCCTGACCTCGCTGTCGTGGATGCCGATGGTGTCCTTCAGAGCGGCGGGGAGGTCGGCCACGGCCACGCGGACCGGGGCGCCTCCCATCAGGCTGGCCCTGTGGCCCTCAAGTGCCCTCAGCACGAAGTCCCTGACCATGCCCGGGGAGCCTGCCGCCTCCCTAGCGGCAAGGAGCTCCCGGGAGACCTCCTCGGGCTTCATGGAATGCTGCGCGAAGCGGGAGCGTGAGACCTTCTCCCTCTCGCTGGCAACGCGCCATTCGCTGTCGTACTCCGTCAGCTCGGGGATCATGTACTCCTCGAGGCCGAGGAGGAGCTGCTCCCCGTCGCTCCTGAGAAGGAGTCCTTCGATCACCGCGTCGATCACCTGGCTGGTCCTGGCGGGTACCGGCACGGAGATGCCCCACTGCTCCTTGATCCTGTGGTGCTTGCGGATGATGACCTCGAGGACGATGCCGTCGATCTGGTTGTCGCTGCCGTAGTAGGTGAGGATGCGGACGGTATCGTCCCTCTGGCCGAAACGGTCCACCCTGCCTGCGCGCTGCTCGTGCCGGGTGGGGTTCCAGGAGAGGTCGTAGTGGATGACGGCGTTGAACCAGCCCTGGAGGTTGATGCCCTCGCTGAGGCAGTCGGTGCAGACCAGGACCGGCTTCTCGGCCTGGCCCAGGCGCTGGACCCTCTCCTCGCGCTCCGCCGGAGGTAGGAGCCCCGTCACGGACTGCACGGTGACGTCCTTCGGAAGGAGCTTGCGGAGCTCTTCGGCAAGGTAGTCCGCGGTGGGGATGAAGCGGCAGAACAGGATGGGCCTGTACCCCTCCTTCAGGAGGTCCGTCACCATGAGGGCGGCCTTCTGGAGCTTCATGTCCTTCCTGCCCTGGAGAGCTGCGGCCTCCCTGGCCAGGGAGCGCAGCCACTTCCGCTCCCTCTCCTCGTCGTCGGAAAGCTCGCTGCAGTCGCTGCCGGGGATGGCGTCCAGCACCTCCTCGCCGGTCTCGAGGTCGGTGTCCATCACCGTCCTGCGGCCGAAGTCGTCCACCTCCTCCTCCGGGGCACCGATCGTGCCGGCGCGGACCTTCAGGGTGCTCTCCGCGGCTGCAGGACTGGATGCGAGGGCTCTCAGGAGTGCCAGGGCGGACCACCAGCGCACACGCTTCCTGTACCTGGAGCTTGAGTCGTCCCGGACCACATCCCGGGCGTACTCCAGCACCCTGCGGAAGAGGGCGGCGTACTCGGGATGGAGCTGGTAGGTCTCCTCCCTCTCCTGCCTCTCGGGGAAGTCGGTCTCCTCGCCGAGGTACTTCTTCACGTCTCCGCGGGAGCGCTGGACGAAGTACTCCGCCACCCTCTGACGGTGGTGCTCGTTCTCCCTGCCGGTGAGGTCCTCGGGGAGTTCGAGGAAATCCCTGTTCAGGAAACCGAGGAGTTGACGGAAAGCCTCCTCCTTGCCGCTGTGGGGGGTAGCGGTGAGGAAGACCATGTGGCGGTCGGTATCCGCCAGCTCACGGACCAGCCGCATGCGCTGATGCCTGCGGCCGGAGCCGCCGGCGCCGCTGGAGCAGGTATGGGCCTCGTCCACGATGACGAACTCCGGGCATGCGCGGAGGAAGTCGTGCCGCCTCCTGTCGGCCTTGATGTAGTCCAGCGAGACCACCACGAAGGGGTAGTGGTCGAAGAGCGAGACGTGGCGGGGGATGTTCCTTTCAAGTCTGCCTGCGGTACCGGGGAGAACCAGCTCCGCGTCGATGTGGAACTTGTCCCTGAGCTCCCCCTGCCACTGCTCCGCGAGCTGCGCCGGGCAGATGACGGCAAGTCTCTGTATCTCTCCCCTGTCCAGCATCTCCCTGGCGATGAGACATCCCTCGATGGTCTTGCCAACGCCGATGTCGTCGGCGATGAGGACGCGGACCGGATCCTGCCGGAGGGCCATGAGAAGGGGAACGAGCTGGTAGGGGCGGGGCTCCACCGCGATGCGGCCGAAGCAGCGGAAAGGTCCCGCCGTGTGCCGCGAGCTGAGCATGACGGCGGAGCGGAGGAGGGATGCTGAGCGGAAGTCGCCCAGGTCCGCTTCCGTGGGCGGGTCGAAGCTGGCGGAGGTGACCTCCTCGAGGTCGATGTGGACCCCGGCGATCTCCACGTCGCTCCCTGCAAGCGGCCGAAGCATGAGAAGTCTGTCGGAGGATTCGGGGAGAACGACCCACTCTCTGCCTCGGGCAGAGACCAGGGATCCCGGGGAAAAGGCCGCTGGCATCATCTGCCTGACTCTCTCCGGTTACGGACTTCAGTGGAAACCAGTCCTAGAGTGGTTGCCTGCATGCAATCGGAACGCAGAAAGCCACGTTTTCCGTTACGTTCTGCAATCGCATTGCAGAGAACCGTGTAGCCTCTTCCGAGATAGGGATTGCTGCTGATCACTGGATCATGTCTTCCAGCCTCTGCTCGGGATCATCGAAGATCACCTCTTCCGGGGAGAAGGCTTCGGGATGGAAGTACGGTCCGACCCAAGTCTTCATGCTCTCATGCTCCGGGTCTTCGGGGTCGTCCAGGATCTTCAGCAATCTCTCGTACCCTCCGGGGCCGCCGCAGTCCTCGGGTGGACAGGCTCTCGCTCCGTCCAGGCAGCGAGGATAGACTACACCTGCTTCCGGGCTGAGTATCCTCTCGAGGTGGACATCGTGCTCCCACCCGTCTCCGAAATCGTACTCGTAGGATACCGTCGCACCCTCTTCGTACAGAATCGACCAGAGGGGGATGTCCCACCCCGGCAGCACGGGAGGGTCCAGGGGCTCCTCGGGATCCGGCACGCCGATTTCCACCGTGCGATCCGATTCCATCTCCGGTCGGGCGATGAACGCATGCAGGTGGCCATCCTGCCAGCCCATGGAATCCTGGATGGCTACATGCAGATCCCAGAATGTGGAATCGGCATGCACCTGGATGCGTCTCCAGACCGTTGGGGTGACATCACGAAGGGTGATCTTCAGCTGCATGATTTTGAGTTCCCCTGGCACTGATTCACCTCCTGTCCGCTCCTCACTCAAGTCAGGTCAGTTGCTCGAAATCGGGCTCTGTCCCATTTCTGTCTCATTCCTGGCTCATTCCCACCTCACTGCATCGTCCGTTCAGGACTCCTACCCTTCTATTCAACCGGGGGATCGGCCCGTCTGGGAAGAAAGGCCTGTATGATTCCCCTGTTGGCCCTGACGCGCCCATTGATGCGCTGGATCAGATCCATCTCCTGTAGCTGGTTCAGGTCCCTTGTCAGTGTCTTCCGGGTTTTCGTCGCATACTCCTCCGCAAGTCGGGGAGAAAGGTGAGGTAGCATGGATACTTCAACCCATCCATCGTTCTTCCTTACGCCGCCGAGGTCGAGCACCAGACGTCTCTGGCGGGAGCTGGGAGCGCTGTGCTGCCTGAACCGCGAGTAGACATAGTCTCTCCATACGGTATCGAAGTGGAGGTCTCTGATTACCTGCATCTGCTCGGTGAGCTGATCAACCAGTCCTCTAACGGCGTACGCGATGAAGTCATCCATTGTGGCCTTGCGACTCGCTGCATCCAGCTGACGGTAGTATTCCAGCCTAGTCTGGTTGTAGAAGTTACTGAGAAGATGCGCTACGGGGGTGGGAAATCCAGCCTGGAGGAGGAAGTGGAACTCGATCAATCTCGCGGTCCTACCGTTGCCGTCTGCAAAGGGATGTATCCACACGAAATACAGGTGGGCTGCAATCGCTATCAGGATCGAGTAGACTGCCTTCATCTCTCCGGGGAACTCGATCGCGTTGAGCCAGTCACAGAACCTCTGCAGAAGGTAGTCGCAATCCTCCGCCGGGGCTCCTCTGTAGCGTCCGACGACTACCGAGTGCTCCCTGATCTCTCCGGGGATGACACCCTCATCCAGAGGCAGGTCACGAAGAACCAGTCGGTTGTACTCCTTGATCATCTCCGGAGTCAGTGGTGAAGGTCCTCCGTCGATGATCCTGTCGCTTATCAGGTTGCATGCATCGAGGATGTTGTCCAGTTCCTGTGTGAGGTACTCCCTAGAAGGTGGAAGGCGAAGCTCGCCCTGAAGGTGCTGCAGTACCTCTTCCTCCGTCAGCGTATTACCCTCTATAGCTGTAGTCGCAAGGATGCCCTTCGCCAGGTAGAGGATGTGCAGTTCCCTTGCAGCTTCTGGAATCAGAGGTACTTGCCCGATGTAATCGATGTCGGCTACGGCCCTGCCGAGGTCGACCCATGTCCCGTGCTCCAGTCCCCTGAGATCAAGCTCGAAGGTCAGCCACGGATGCGTCGTCTTGTATGTCCTCATTTATGTCCCTGGTTATGTCCGATGTATATTTCTATGCTATAGCAAGTTACTATATTTCTGCCCCTACTTGTGTCCGCAAGTATGTCCATACATACGGATGATACCGTGTTGCGGTCGCACACACAATCCCGAAACATCAGGGCTAAGCATTGCTACCGAAGACCGAAGGGTAGCCGGCTATGATCCCCGGCCACTCATCCCGGTCTGCGTACCCGAAGGTCAGGACAAGGTAGCCCAGGTCTTCAAGCCGGGACCTCTTGCTCCTGTCTTCCTCGGCTCTTCGCTCGTCATCGTGGTGGGGGCCGTCGATGAAGATGGCCGTGTGGTGCTCGCTGTAGAGGAAGTCCGCCCTGGTGCCGCAGTCCTCGAAGAGGTGCTGGGACCTGTCGGGGAGGCTCAGGCCGCGTTCGTCGAGGAAACGCAGCCAGTCGCGTTCCAGGTCGGAGTCGCACCTGTTCAGGAGCTTCTCCAGATGCTTGCTCCGCTCCTCGGCGACCGGGGAGACGTCTGTGGTCGCATTGGCCATCTCCATCAGGAAATCACGGATGGAGTGACGGTCCATCATCTCGTGATACCTCTGGTTGCCGTAGCTGAGGAGACAGTCGTAGCAGGCTCTCGTGCAGCGCTCCTCCTCGCCGGGGGCCGCCTGCAGGTCCTTCCCGGTGTGCGGGTCGAAGTGGCAGAGGGAAAGGGCCTCTCTGGCTACCTGCCTCACCGTATCGGGCCGGTTGAAGAGCTGGCCCAGTACCCCGGCCCCGCCCTCGGCGGCCTCGAAGATGAGGATGGTCCTCGGCTCCCTGGGACTCGGGAGACACTCCGACTGGAGCTCCCTCTCCTCCAGGTGGAAGACCACCTGGATGGCGCTTCTCAGTGCCGCCTCCAGGGAGAGCATCTGCTTCGGTGCCAGCTGCCGGACCGGCTCGAAGATGAGGCTGTTCCTGTGGTCCTCCACGTAGGGGATGACCCTGTGGAACTTGCCACGGTCCGGGTCGTCCTCGTCCACCTCCCCGGACTGCTTGGAGGCCCACCTGCCCTCTTCCACGTCCAGCAGGAATCCCTTCTCCCAATCTCGCTTGCGTCTGCGCCAGCCGAGGTTCATGCGCCAGAGCTTCGCGGCCTTGGCATAGGTGAGCTCCGCAAGCGGCGAGGAGTCGTCCCGGATGGTGGCCTTCCGGTAGGAGGACCTGCCCTCCCGGGTCTCGAACCGGACGGCGGTCATCAGCTCGTAACCCCTCCGCTGGCGCTCCTCCTCGTCCGCGTTGATCCGCTCCCGGCGCTTCGTCGAGACATTGCACATCTTGAAGAGGTTCCGGAGGGGCGAGTCCAGCTCGCATCCGCAGTACTCGCAGAGATCGGGTCCGTTGTTGCCCCGGCAGTCGTGCATGTAGCCGCAGGCTCCGCAGCGCTTGACCGTATCCGTGGTCAGCTCGTCGCCATCCATGGAGAAGATGACCCTGTCGATGACGTACTTGGACCCTTCGTGGTAGATGATGGATCTTGGGGCGAACTCGGATACGGCGATGAACCGCGGGCGCTGGATGTACTCGTTGTCGCCGCTGCGCCTGCCGGGGATGTAGGCGGACAGGGGCAGCCTCGGGAAGCTGTACCCTGGCAGGAATCCCTCGCTTGCGAAGTACCTGTAGCTGTAGAAGTCGCCCTGGGACAACCTGTCCGGGCTGACAAGCAGCTCCAGCTGCCGCCTGGCCTGCGTGTGCAGCCTCGCTGCACGCTCCCTGTCCCTGGAGGACCTGGAAGCGTCCTTGATGATTCTGTTCTGTATGTCTACCTGCGAGCGTGCGGAGAGGTAGAGGTCCTTCCACCTGCTCGTAGCCATCTCGAAGCGGTTCAGGGCCTGGTCCATCTCCCGCTCGATCCATCCCTCGCCGTACCAGTGGGCATCATCCAGGTTGGGGAGGATGTCCCTCATGATCCTGCCGGCCCTCTCCACGGCGCGTCGTCTGGCGGTAGGAGCCGCGAGGTCCGCCTGTAGTTCGGGCCGCAGGTCCAGCGTGGGCTCGTCGCCCTGCACGTCCAGGACATCTGTCAGCGTTTGCCCCAGGAAAGCTCCGGTCTCCTTGAGCCAGACAGAGTGGAGATGAGCCCTGAGCAGCTCCTCGTTGGCCAGGTCTATCTCCGGCGGCTGGACCCTTCCGGAGACCATCCTCTCAGGTCTCCGGAAGAAGTACTGGTCGTGGGGAGAGCCCTTGCCGCAGTAGCTGAAGACCAGGGCGGGCTGCCCCTGCCTGCCGGCCCGGCCGCTCCTCTGGGCGTAGTTGGCCGGGTTGGGCGGGACGTTCCGCATGTTCACGACGTTGAGCTGCGCGATGTCGACCCCCAGCTCCATGGTCGGCGAGCAGTAGAGAATGGGGAGGTCGCCCTCCCTGAAGCTCCGTTCCCTCTCCTCCCTGTCCCGCTGGGCGACCTGTGCGGTGTGCTCCCTTGCGACAAGGCCCCTCGTGCCCTGAGCCACGTTCATGTAGTAAGCCTTGAAGAAGGCGTTGGGTCGCCTTCCCTCGTCCGGGACGTTCGGCACGCGGATGGGGTCCCAGAACGCCGACTCGCCGTCTCCCCGGGCCCAGATCATGGCCGAGGCCTTTATCCTGTAGCCCGGTACGTCCCCCGGTCTCCGCTCCGGGTAGGTCTCCTCCAGGAGACCACCGCGCCTGAGCATTCCGAGCAGGTCGGAGATCATCCCGTCGGTCTCCTCCAGGGTCAGCCGTTCGGCGTAATCGGGAAGAACTTCGCTCCGGCGGAGGTACTTGCCGAACCCGCCCCTGGCGGTGACGAAGGTGTAGGACTTCTCTCCGCGGCCCTTGCTTCCGGACCTCGGGAAGAGCACGGAGGCCCATGTGGGCTTCTCGTTGTCGTCTATGGCCCACTGCGCGTTGAGATGCTGCTGGCTCGACCTCTTGATGCGGTCGAGACGGTTCCTCTCCAGGAAGGACGAGCTGATGCAGAGCTCCCTCCGCATGAAGTCGAGCAGGGTGCGGCAGATGCCCGCTCTATGCTCGGAGCTCGCAGACGCCAGTGCCGGATGCATGCCCTCCCAGTACTCCTCGTCTCCGCAGACCCTGTCGAGATAGGCGTAGTCCATCTTGAGGAGGCCGCACTGCTCGAGGTTCGGAAAGTTGATGCGCCAGCCCCTCTTCTGGTCCAGGTAGAGCCTGTAGCCGACCACGTCCTGCAGGGCGGAGGTGGCCTCCTCGGCAGCCAGGTACCGGGCATCGGGGTTCTCCGCGTACTCCGGGACAGGGAGGTCCATGGCCCGGACGACTGCCTGGGGCAGCTCGTCGAACCTTAGCGTGTGTCCATCTGATGTGGAAAGAGCCCTGTAGAGCGCTCCCCTCAGGAAGCCAATCTCGATGAAGTCGTTGAAGTGCCCGGCCTGCAGGGAGGCGTCCTGACGGTTGTCCGAGAAGCTGAGCAGCTTCCGGGCCTCCATTGCCAACTCCTCCGAGGCCATCAGCTTCATGATGGTGAACAGGCTGAGAATGGTGATGGCCGTGCTGCGCCCCTCGGTGCCCAGCGAGGCCAGCTTCGCGTAATCGCTCCGTTGGCTGGCATCGTAGGAGACGCCGCACGTGGGACAGAACCTGAACGGGCTGGCGATGAACGCGGCCCCTGTCCCTTCTGCGCCCGGCTCTCCGCTCGCGTTGATGCTCAGCTTCTCCGGCAGCCAATCCCTGCGGGACTTCCTTATCCGGGTCCTGCCGTCCCGATCATCCAGCCAGTCCTGCGGGACCCTCTGCAGGACCTCGCCGTCATCATCGGGCCACGGGTGCCGTCCGCTCAGGTAGAGGTAGCCCGGGAGGTTCTCATCGCCCGGCTCCTTTATCCTGTCTCCCGGCTGCCGCGGCTCCAGCCTCTCCAGCCTGCCGTCATCGTCGTATCTGGCCCGGACGGAGTAGTACTCCTGACCGCACTCCCTGCAGAAGACCAGGGGGTACATCACCTTGTCGCCCGTCGCAGGGTCGTAGTACTTCCCCGAGAGGCTTATCTGACGTTCTTCCTCCGGCTCGATCGTGGAGAAGACGGTCTCGCTCGGGCTGATGAACTGGTGAAGGCGGAATGCGAAGGGAGGCTTGGCGGAGGCGTCCGCGTCCATTCTCCTGTAGGCGGAGAGGAGCCCGGTGCGTATGGCGGTTGAGCATTGCTCACGGTCGATGCCGGTTGCATCGGAGAGAACGGTGGCCGCTCCGTCATCACCCTCTATCCGTCCGGGCTCGGCCCTCACGAGCATGCCGGATGGCTCCCTGACCGTGCCGAAGGTCGACTCGAGCCAGATGGCCAGAGGGTCACCAGCGAAGCTCTCTGCATCCTCCGGGAAGTCGCCTCCCGCGAGGATCCTCTCCCGAAGGGAGTCGATGTAGGAAGCGTCCTCCATGGATATTTCGCGGGTATACCTGGAGAGGGTCTCGCCGATGACATCGGACCTCTCCACAGGAGCACCGAACAGTCTCGAAGCCACCTCCGCCACTTTGACGGCGCTCCCTTCGGCGTCACCCTCTCCGCTGGCCATGGTCGCCGAGGTGCCGACCAGCTGCAGGTCGTCGGCGCGGAAGTACTCCCGCGACCTGCGTATCAGCATGGCCACGTCCGCTCCCTGCCGGCCCCTGTATGTATGCAGCTCGTCCATGACCAGGAAGCGGAGATCGTTGGCGGCACGCACTATCGGGGTCTCGGTGGTCCTCGTGAGTATCAGCTCCAGCATCACGTAGTTGGTCAGGAGGATGTCGGGAGGGTCGAGGCGGATCCTCTCCTTCTCCTCCTCGGTCTCCTGGCCGGTATAGCGCTCGAAGGTGACCGGTCCCCTACCATCGGGGTACCCCCGGCAGAGGAACTTCTCCAGCTCTCCGTACTGGCTGTTGGCCAGGGCATTGAGAGGGTAGACGACAATGGCCTTGATGCTCTTCCGCTCGGGGTTGCGGAGAACGAAGTCGACAATCGGGATGATGTAGGCGAGGCTCTTGCCGGAACCCGTCCCTGTAGTGAGAACGTAGTTCCTGCCGTCCCTGGCCCTCAGGATAGCCTCTTCCTGGTGCCTGAAGAGGTGAAGTGTTTTGGGAACCTCACCCTCCTTCTTCACCGAGAACACATCCGCGCACTCGGGATGCAGGACTCCGCCATCGACCAGCTGCTCAACGGTCCTGGCTCTCTCAAACGAGGGATTCAGCTCGACCAGCGGGTCCGGCCAGAGGGACCCGGATGCCAGTGCGCCGCCGACCGTATCGGATATCCTCCCATTCCGGATTCGGATGAAACTCTTCACGTAGTGGGCGTACTCGTCGACAAGGCGCGTTCTTAGATCAAAGACATCCATCTCTTCAGCAGCCACCGATCTGGTTGTTACTCCGGTCTCTCAGTCTTCCACTTCATGTAGCGCGCCAGGTCCTGCTCTATGGCCTTCAGGCAGACGCCGACCACCATGGCGTCGTCGACAAGGCCGACTCCAGGGATGATGAAGTAGCCCCCGCAAATGAACCCACGCCCAGCGGACACCACTTCTTCACCTCTTCATCCACCCTGCCATGTGGCTGGGCTGATCCAGCAGGAGTCATCTCGCTTTCCTGGCGCTCTTCGTAATTATCTCAGCCCCACTCCAGATCGCAACCAGGCCAATAACGACGGCCGAGTAATACCAGCACTCGGATACGACGGTCAGGGTTCCGACAGCCATTCCGAGGATGCCACC
The DNA here is from genome assembly GCA_964423505.1 of uncultured bacterium. Taxonomy (GTDB): domain Bacteria; phylum Fermentibacterota; class Fermentibacteria; order Fermentibacterales; family JCC-6; genus CAYREX01. Next base: position 69,275 of record CAYREX010000001.1, read on the forward strand.
GAACACCTCGATACCGGCCAGGTTCTCTCCGCTTACCCTGTCGACGAGCCTCTCCAGCTCGTCCGGCTCGTAGGCGCTCACACGATCCTCGACTATCCTGTCTATGTCGAGGCCGGAGGCAAGCCTCGGCAGCACATCGCGGGCGCTGTCGATGAACGCGTTACTAGAGAGGGCCGTCTCGAGCCATTCGGTCAGCTTGGGGATCCAGAGCCCCACGTGCTCCTCTATCCAATCCCAGAACCCATCGGAGGAGAGGATTCTCGCCGAGTGATCGAGGAGGAATGGTCTCAGCCGGCCCTCGATGAGGCCGTCCAACTGGTCACTGTGGGCTTCGATGAAGGATGCTATGCTCTCCGCCGTGGCCGGGGAAGCCAATCTGTCCGCGAGCGAGTGCTGCTGCTCCTTCAGCCAGTCCCGGAGCAGCTTCTCGTCAGCCGTTCTCCCGAGCGCTTCGCGCATGTATCTGAGCGCCCTGGGGACGAGGGACCTGGCATAGCGGACGATGACCGGAGAGGAGGCCCCAAGCCTCTCCCGGATGAGCTCCCAGAGGTCATCGGAGGCGAGCAGCCTCGACAGACCGTTCATCAGGAGCTCCTTGCCCCTGGTGGAGCACCATCCGAGTATCCTGCCACGGTTGCGGGAGACGAGCCCCAGCAGCTTGGCTCTCGTCTTCGAAGACTGCAACGTCTTGGCGATGTCGGCCTTCTGGAGCAGGAAGGTGCGTATCTTCTCTCTGATGGAGGGGTCGGATGAGAGGCTGTCTATCTTCCTGATGATGAGGGCCTGGGGCAGGAAGATGCTCTTCAGGAAGCGCTGAAGCAAGTTGGCGTTATCCTTTATCGCCTCGTTGATCATCTCGCCGAGGCTCTCAGAATTCTGCCGCATGAGGTCCAGGAGCTGGTCGGTGACGAAGTCGACCACCTTGTCATCCGAAGCGGCGGATGAGAGGGCTCGAGAAAGGGTATTGGTGAAGCGGCTCATCATGGCCCGATCGGCCATTGCCCGCTCCAGACGAGCCAGGAGGAAGTCGAACACAGGCTCCATCTGAGCCTGGCCGGTCTCCCTGACCCGGGTCACGATGTAGTCGGTGGCGGTCTCCTGCCATTCTCTGTCGGCGAGCCTGGTCTCCAGCTCGGAGACCAGCCGGGATATGAGCTTGGATGCCACACCCTCGTCATCCAGGGAGTCATCGACCAGCCTGGATACGAATCTCTCGACCGCTTCCTGCACGGAACGGTTCTCCACGAGCCATTGAAGTCCGCCTCTCAGAGAATCCAGAAGCCCCAGCAGGCGCTCGCGATCATCGAGGAGGCCGTACAGGTGCTCCAGAAGCCGGTCCAGGGTCGGGTCCAGACTGTCGGAGCCCAGCTTGCGAATGCCGTTCCCGACCCACTGCTCCACTCGCTTCCTGTTCTCCCTGGAGTCCAGCCAGCGGACAAGCGCCCCGGTGACCCAGCGCCCCGCCTTCTCCAGGTTGTCATCCTTCATTACGTGATCGGTGATGATCTCGGGGGAAAGCAGCTGCTGCTGAACTACATCCCCCACCTCCCGGGCAAGCCTGCCCCGGTTCTTCGGAACCAGCCCCTGCCATCCCGAGAGAGGAAGCGGCTCCTTGGGGTAAAAGAGCATCTTGATGGCTATCCAGTTCGTGTAGAAGCCGACTACGCCCGCAAGGGTGATGCGGAACATGTGCGTCCAGAAGGGAACGTCCTCCCGGACCAGGCTGAGTACGAAGAATCCCAGCGCTACCGCTGGAAGGAGGTAGAGGAGAAGCTGCCGCAGCCCCTTCAGGAAGGATCCTTCGCTGCTCGACCGGGTCTTTCCTCTAGCGGGTACGGTCAAACGGGCTCCTCCATGTAAGCCAGGTCCCTCCTCCGGCTGCAGCCAGGTGGACGGCAGGGATAACTAGTATCTGGAATCCCTACCAGCATGACAATCCTCGATCATGTTTTCAAGCCTCGCGACCAGGGAAGCAAGGGCGGTTCCAGGATGACGGCTCGCTGCGCCTTGTCGATGAGTTGCTCCTGGTAGGAACGAACGTGCAACAGGCGCTTCCGGAAGGTCCGTCGGGCAGCACTGGGCCCGGGCACCATCATGGCGGGGCGGGGTCATGTGTTGATCAGATTCTGATGCGTGGGGCTCAGCTCATGACATGAGGGCCCGCAATGTTGCTGCAGCAGTAGGTGAAGGCGGGCATCCGGCTGCGTTCGGGCATGCGGTCCCGCAGTCGGCCCCTAATCGGGCCCCGGGCTCTTCCACTTCCTGTAGCGCTCCAGGTCCTGCTCGATGGCCTTCAGGCAGACGCCGAGGACCATGGCGTCGTCGACAAGCCCCACTCCCGGGATGAAGTCGGGTACGATGTCGACAGGGTTCAGGACGTACATGAGCGCCGTGGTCACGGCAGCCACCGTCCACCAGGGTATCTTCCTGTAGCTGCCCTTCATGTAGTCGCGGAGCAATGACATGAGGATCCTGAAGTCCCTGATGAAGCGGCCGAGCGGGCCGCCGGAGGAGAACCTGCGCTCTATCTCGTCCGCCCTGGACACCACTCGCTCCAGGTCGTCCTCGCCGACCTCCCTGACGCCCCGCTCCAGGACCCTGGAGGCCTCCCGCCTGGATATCCTCTGCTTCAAGGGTGCACCTCCCTCCCGGCTCCTTCCCGAATCTGCAACAGCCGGCCGCCCGTGTCAGTCCGCATATCCGTAAGCGCAGCGGCAGCCGGGCGGCCGGGGCTTTCCATCGGACACTGTCGGACCGGGAACTCCGGATGTTCCGGCGTTGAGCAGGACTTTGCCCCGGGTCAGGCTTCATGCGGGGAAGTACGCTTGACCGCGCTATGAGCGCGCGCATATTCATGGCGAGGGTTCACTTCAGGACAGGGGGCGACATGCCCTCGGGCAACGACGCAGGCAGGACGGCGAAGCGGCTGATGGCCGCGGTCGGCTCCGCGGAGGATGCGGAGGGACGCACCAGAGCGCTTGCCGGCTTCCTCTCCGACCTGGAGCCCGGCGCGGCCACCTCCGTGATAGACCACCTGGTTCGGGAGTCCTGCGAGCTGCCCGACGCGGGTCTGGCGTTCCTGACGCTGCTCGACTACAACGCGCTGAAGATGGCCGCCGGGGAGTGGGAGTGGGACGAGCTCGCCTCCCGCCTGCGGGAGGAGCTGCCCGAGCTGCACAGGGTGTGGCGCTCCATCAGCGGCCTCTCCGGCAATGCCGGGGTCACGGTGAGGGCCAAGATAGCCCTGCTCATCGAGATACACTACGTGCTCAGCGAGGAGGTCCTGCACGGCGGCACCTCGGGCCTCTCCGAGACCGGGCTGGACATCGCCGCGCGCATACTTGGCAAGGGCTCGCCGGAGGACGGCAGCCTGATGGTCTCCGTGAACGACTACCCGGTGGAGTGCCGCAAGCCGCTCCGGGAGATACTGACGGAGCTGGACTTCATCGAGCGTCAGCCCGGCGTCTTCAGGTTCACGTTCTCCCGCAGCATGCTCGAGACGGTCTCCTCGGGTAAGAGCCTGGCCTCCCACAAGGGCACCACGAAGCTCTCCCAGGCCCTGGCCAGCAGGTCGGCGGAGAACGTCGTGAAGCGTCTGGAGCTGATGGTGCGGACAATGCAGATGTTCCCGTCGGACCATCCCTCGATAGGCCCGGCGGTGGAGTCCCTGCTGAGCATGCTCGGGAAGTTCCTTCAGGAGAGCGACATGGTGACCATCACCGTGGTGGGCGAGTCGGTGATGGTGAACGACACCCGGGTGAAGCGGAGCAGTCGCGCTGTCATGGAGCTCATCCAGGGCCTCGTCGACCGGAAGATAAGCAGCATCTCCTTCTCGAAGGACGTCACTGCGGATGAGCTGCTGGGCTTCGCCGCCATCTTCAACAGACCCCCCGGGTACATAGCGGAGCACGGCGGGTTCTCCCGGATGCTGGAGCTGAAGGAGATCCGCAGCATCTCGGTCAACCGCTTCCACTACGAGCTGATATCCGGCGACGAGCAGGAGGGGCCGGCCACCCTCGGCGCCAGGGAGGCGGCCCTGGAGGACGCCATCTTCTCGGAGCTGCTCCACCGCCTGGAGTCCGGAGAGGACCTGGGCTCCATCTCGGCCCGGAAGATAGGCCGGGCGCTGCAGGAGATACTAACCGAGGGCTCCGGCGACCGGCGAAAGCAGAGGGGCCTGCTCGCGCGCTTTATGGCGGCTCTGGACCCCTCCCTGCTGGAGGGCGGCCTGCTCGGCAGCGCCGAGGTGCAGAGGAGCATGTCCTGGTCGGCGATGCGCAAGATCATCACCGGCCACCTCTCCAAGCTCACCTCACGCAACTCGGAGGTCCGGCACCGCTCGGCGGACGTGCTGCGGGACATGGCGGTGGCCGCCGTGGAGCGGGGCAAGGACAACACGGTCCTGCAGGTGGTCGAGACGGTATCCAAGGCCATCGAGAAGGAGCGGGACCCGGACGTGCTCTTCCTGCTGGTCTCGGTGATAGGGAGCATCGTTCAGGCCCTGGTCTCGCGTGGGATGATGTCGATCGCCGTGGAGTCGACGAACGTCATCAGGCGGCTGCAGAAGGGGCACTACAAGACGCAGGAGGTTGACGCCGCCCGGGTGCGCGCCCTCGCGGAGTTCAGACGGAGGATGGACACCGCCATGGCCGCAGGGCCCCTGGTGGACATGCTTCTCGCCGAGGACGAGGTCTCCTCCCGGGAGGCGAGGAAGCTGCTCCGGGTGATGCCCTGCACCAACGTCGTCTCCAGGCTGACGGAGGTCTTCAGGGAGGACGACAGGCACAGGAGAGCCAGGGCCTTCAGGGAGCTGGTGCGCCTTGGCGAGAGGGCCCTGCCGCAGCTCCGCGCCTGGCTCGAGGAGCTGGGCGAGGCGGGAGGCGTCCTCCGGGACCAGGAGACCGGGATGCTGGCCGACGGCGACTGGTACGTGACCCGGAACGTCATCCAGGCGGTGCGGGACATCGGGAGCGGCGAATGCGACCGGGTGCTCGAGGGACTCTGCGCCGACCCGGACCCGAGGATACGGCGGGAGGGCCTCTCGGCGCTGGCCAGGAGGAGCCCCGGGGAGGCCTGCGGCATGTCGCTGCAGCTCCTCCGCGACCAGGACCCGGAGGTGGCCGGCCTGGCCCTGGACATAGTCTCCCCGATGGCCGCCGAGGACCCGCGCTACGTGCACGCGATGCTGGAGGCCTTCTGCCGGAACCCCGGCGTGAGGCGGAAGGTGATGAAGGTCCTGGTGGACCTGGGCCCCGACCGGGAGGTAATGGAGCTGCTGCTCCGGGAGCTGGGGGAGGTTGGCGAGGAGCTGCCGTTCGGGTGCCCGCAGCTGGCCTCGGGGGCCATGCGCATACTCGGGATGCACGGCGGCGAGCGGGAGCTTACGGCGTTGGAGGGCTACCTGGAGAGGGTCACCGGCGGCTTCCTGAAGAAGTCCCGGGTGGACGGCCGGGTCATCTCGGCGGCCACCAGGGCCAGGGACTCGATCAGGTCCCGCCTGGGCCCCCGGGAGGAGCCTGCCGCGGGGGACTAGTAGTCCAGCTCACGCACCTCTGTCCTGGCCCACATCTCCTCCATCCACTCCTCCTCGGTGAGGGTCTCGGTGGAGTCGCTCAGCCAGAAGACGTCCTCCATCGGGATGCGGAACCACATGTCCCCGAAGGAGACGGCCACGTCCGAGGCGTCCCAGGGCATCTCGTAGTCGACGCCGCTGGCGATGGCATAGACGCCTACGAGGGCGGTCTCGTCCTCCTCGTCGCCCTCCCATCCGCCCCCAAGGGCCACGAAGACCACCAGGTGGTCGTCCGGCCCGTCTATGCTGACGTAGCTCTCCCGGTCCAGGTGCTCCATCACCAGGTCGCTCACGAGCTGCGCGGAGCGCTCGTAGCGGGTGTCAGGGTGCACGTCGGCGACCGCGGGGACCGCCAGGAGAAGCACCGCCGCGATGGCTGCAGCCTTGCTCATCTCATCTCCATTCCATGCCGGTGGCCTGGTAATGGCTCACCTCGCCGTCGGTAACCTCCACGGTCGCGTACGCCCCGCCCTCCCCGGGGGTCATCCCGGGGGAGAAGAAGATGACCCGATAGACCCGGGCCCCGCCTACCTGCTCGGCCAGTGAGAGGGCGGCCTCGTGCAGCTCCTCCGGGGTGGGGGGCTGCCGGAGGTCAGACTCGACCGTCACGTTGCAGTACTCGGCGGCCCGGAGCACGTCCGTCACCTCGTAGCCGGGGACGCCCGGCGGCGCGTCCCCGCTGCAGGCCGCCATCAGCAGCAGCGCGGCGGACAGGACGGAGCAGCAGCGGCACCGCATCATCCCAGCTCCATGCTCCTGAACCTGCCACCCAGGCCCTCGCCGGCCTTCATGAAGAGGTTCCGGAGGTGGTAGTCGACGCAGAAGTAGAAGACCTGCCAGCCGCTGTTGACCAGCCCGAGGGTGTAGTTGACCATCCTGGTGCGCCTGTTCCAGTCGGAGTGCTGGAAGGCGTCGTCCAGCAGGAGGAATGCGTTGTCCTTCATCACCATCGAGGCGAAGGCGGTCCTGAGGGCGAGGTAGACCTGCTCCCGTGCGCCGGTGCTCAGGGCGGCCAGCGGGTAGAGCTCCCCCTCTCTCGTCGCGAGCACCAGCCTGCGCTCCTCGTCCATGCATATGCCGGTGTAGTGGGAGGTGACCTTGCGGATGGCCTCGGAGAGGACAGGCTCCTCCAGGCCCCTGTCGATGAGCTCCCCCTCCTCCGCGCGGAGGTCCCTGATGACGTTCATGACGGCCACCTGCGCGGTCATGGAGGCCATGACCTGGCGGTGCCTCGACTCCTTGGCGTCGCGCAGGTCGCGGAGGGCGGTCACCAGGTCCTCCATGGAGTCTGTCATCTTCCTGCCGGTGAGCCCCTTGATCTCCGCCTTCAGCTCGCTCAGGTCGTCGCCGAGGCGCTCTATCTCCTCCTCGACGTCCTCCAGCTCCGCGGTCAGCCTCTGCTCCCTGTCCGGGTCCCACTCCACCCCGGGGCTCTGCTCGATGTAGGCCTCGGAGGGTACGTTGAGCCGGTCCAGCTCGCTCTGCATCGAGGCTATGGTATCGTCTGCGTCGTCCAGCTCGGCACGCATCTCCCTGAGCCTCTCGTTCCACTCGTCGGAGTCTCCGGACTCCTGAGAGTAGAGGTCGAAGAATGCGGCAATCGCCTTCTCGGAAGCCTCTATGCTCGCCTCTATCTCCCGCAGTTGACCCCGTCTGTCTTCGGCGATGGCCTCGGCGCCCCGCAGCGTCTCTATCCTGCTGCGCAGGTCGGCGCTGCTCGTGAGAGGCTCATCGAACTTCTCACGGTACTCCGAGTCGAGGCGCTCCAGCTCCTCGGTGCGGCCGGCGTCCCTGGCCGCCTTCGCGGCGCTGGCGGCGTACATGACCAGAAAGGCCACCGAGGCCGCGGCGCCGGCGATGACCGCCGCCGGTATGCCTATCACCCCGCAGACGGCGGACCCGGCGAGCAGGGCGATGCCTATCCAGAGCAGGAAGCTCTTGGCCCCCTGGGCCGCCATGCCCAGGGTGTGCTGCTCGTAGGTCTCCAGGGCACCCTCGGCCCACCTGCGGAGGGAGGTATCCCGCTCCAGCTCCTCGATACGCCACTTGGTGTTGTTCCTGTCCGCCCAGAGGCCGAAGAGGTTCTTCATCTCGCCGCTTATACGCGTCTGTTCGTCACGGTCCGGCAGGAGGCTCCTCTCCTTCTTCCGCTCGCGCAGCTCCGAGTCCAGCCGGTAGGCCGCGTGCCTCTTGGCCCTCCGGACCAGCCCGAGCTCGTTCTCCAGCTCGACCTTCGCGCGCCTGCGCTCGCGGAGCCTCGTCCTGGCGTCGCTGGCGTCCACCCTCTCCAGCAGCCCGTCGATGGTGGCCATCTCCTCCTCGAGCTGCAGGCGGGCCTTCTCCTCGGCTGCACCAGCGTGAACCTGGATTATGCCGTCCTCGACGTAGGCGCTGTGCATCCTCCCGGATACCCTGCCCTCCACCTGGTCCAGGGTCTTCTCGCCTGAGAGGACGCTCTTCAGGGTCACGTCGCCCACTCCGTCGGCAGAGGTGGCGGAGAGCTCCGTCTCGCCAGCCCTCACAACCAGCAGCCTCGAGAGGTCGGGCGGCAGGCCGGTAACCTCCTCCCAGTCCTCTCCAAGGCTCTTCCCGGTCCTGGTGAGCCTGGTCTGGCCCTCCTCCAGGCCGGAGAGCATTACGTGGCCCTTGGGCTTCCAGTCCCGGCCGGTGACCACCGGCCTCCTGAAGAGGAAGTCGCAGACGGCCTCTACTATGTAGGTCTTGCCTGTCTCGTTGCGGCCGTAGACGAGGTTCAGGTCCGTCGCCTCCAGGTGGAAGTCGCGGGAAAGAGGGCCGTCAGCCTTCACGAGGATGCCGTCTATCCTCACCGGCATGTCAGCTCCCCTCCCCGTAGATGGTCAGCAGGGCGCTCTCCAGCGCCTCCTGGTAGTCGACCCCGACCTCTTCCGCCAGGGTCTTCAGCTCCTTCCGCACGCGGGAGGAGATGGTCTCCAGCCTCTCGTCCTCGCTGAGATGCAGCTCCGACAGGTCGTATTCCTCGTCGTAGAGGCGGAACCCGCCCAGCTCCTTCTGCAGTATCTCCCCGACGGCGCTCCTGTCGCTGGTGAAGCCGCTCACCTTCACCCTGAGCCTCACCTTTGCCCTCTCGCGCGGGCTCAGGCTCCAGGCGGAGACCCGCTCCACCAGGTTGCGTCGCAGCTTGTCCAGCCCCTCGCGGCCCGGCATGCAGACGAAGCGCTCGTTGAAGAAGAGCACCTTCGAGTCCACGGAGACGGAACGGACCTCGCCGGTCTCCGGGCGGAGCACGACGAAGCGTCTCCTCCCGGTCTCGGTGATGTCCATGCCGCAGGGGGAGCCGGGGTAGATGACCCTCCCCTCCTCCCCCTCAACCGGCTCGTGAATGTGGCCGAGGATGGCCCGCTCCGGGTTGAACCTGCGGAGGTCGGCCCTTGTCAGGGGCATGTAGGTGCCCCTCTCGTAGGGGTTCCTGGCCCTGAGACCACCGTAGTAGTCGCCGTGACCGACGAGGAACCAGCGCTCTCTCCGGAGCCTCTCCGCCTGGTCGGCCATGGCCTCGCCCATGGTGGTACCGTCCCGGTAAGGCACGAAGAGGAACTTGACGCCCGCCAGCCTGTAGGTGGTCGGCCTGTTGTGGACGGTCACGTTGGAGGCGCTGAAGAGCCTGGAGTTGAGCCCGGGGTCGTGGTTGCCCGGGATTATGTGTATCTCGGTGCCGTGGTGCCTGTGGCAGAGCGACTCCATCTCCGCCGGGTTGGTCACCCCACTGTCGAAGAGGTCGCCGGCGATGACCAGCGTGGCCACGCCCTCCTCCTCCAGCCTGCCCAGTATGTCGTCCAGCGCGGCAAGCCTCTCCGGGTGGTCTCCGCCGGAGGCCAGGTGGACATCGGCGGTGAAAGCTACCCTCATCCGTCACCTCCGTGCTCCGCTGTCTACCCGGGGAATCGGCTCCCGTACGGCGGCCGCATGACGGCCGCCTGCCGGGGGACACTATGTGCACGCGGCGTCTCCGGGTAAAGCGGAGGCGCATCCAGCGGGAGGAGCGGAACGCTTGCCGGGCCCGGTGCGTTAAGGGCGCCTCAGCCCTGCGTGAGGGGTCGCACGGTGCTTCCAGGTGCGGCGCTGCTGCGGCGGGCATGGTCGCCCTCGGCCGCCAGCAGCATCGCTGCCTCGGCCGTCTCGGTGTCCTCCTCGTCCCCCATGGCGGTGAAGCCCCTGGCGGGGCTGCCCGGGCCGCAGTAGCTGACCTCGTAGGAGCTCACCACGAACCTGGCTCCGGTGGAGCAGTTGACGACGGTCCTCTCCTCGACCGTGGCGGCATAGAGCCTCTCGCCGGTTGGCAGCTCGAGCGAGTAGCGCCAGACCCGCTCCCTCCCGCAGCCATCGCCCGTCAGGGGTGCCGCAGGGGGAGCCGCGCCGCAGGCCCCCTGGAGCTCCCGCTGCATCCCGCCGCCGGTACCGGGCAGCGGCTCGGACCGGTAGTCCAGCAGGCGCTTGACCAGCGGGGCGGCGCCGGTTTCGCCTTCTACGCTCATGTCCCGTGTTCCTCCGTGAAGCCTGCCATCGGGTTCGGCCTTCCTGTCCGCATAGTTACGTTTGCGTCTCCCGACGCGCTACCTCGATGCATGATGCTTGCCACAAGCCCCGGGAAACGCATGATTACTGAACGGGCGTACACTTACGGCCCTCCGGGGCTCGCATGATGTTGCCGGATGCCGTGGGTTTCCGAGGGGTTCCGGCGGCTTTGCCGTGAGATAATGATGCCGCAGGTCAGAATGTGAGCGGGTGCGCGTCGGGGCCGGCTTCGAGACCGGTGCCGGTAGCCGGTGCCGCCGCCGGAAAGGACGCTGCCGATGAGATGGAGGAGCGGGGGACCCAGGAACAGGGTCGTCGTCACCTACAACGGGAGGCCGGGCGCCTGCGCCGCCGCCGCGCTTCTTCTGCGGTACCCGGACGCAGGTATCTACGTCTCCAGCAGCTACCATCTTGCGAGGTGCCTCAGGTCGGCCGGACGGAACCCGGACCTTTCGGAGGTCCACATCCTCGGGATGGGCTACAAGGGCGAGCTGCTCGAGCTCCGGGACGCGATGCAGGCGCTGCGGGAGCGGGGAGTGGAGATAACCTGGTACTCCGGCGGCTACTGGGGCTCCGGCTTCACCGAGCAGGTCCGCGACCTCTGCAGGCTGGTGATGAGGGACGACACCATGTCCGACGCACTGGTGGTGGCGGACGAGCTGGGCCTGGCCGACAACGGAAGGCTGCCGCTGCTGCTGGACGTCTCGGACATGTCCCGTGAGCCTTCCGGCCTCGGGGCGGAGCTGGCGGAGCTGGTGGAGGCGGGGAAGCACCGATACTTCCAGTTCGGGGACCTGGACTCGTATCCGACCGCCATCCGCAAGCTTGCCGCACAGTACCCGCTTACCGCCGAGGACAGGAGGGCCATAAGGCGCTTCCGGGCGGCGGGCACAAGCGAGGGGCTCGACGGTGTGTCCCCCGCTATCAGACGTATCAAGAGGAACCTCTCGAAGTACGGCAGGCTCGACCGCGTGAACGTGCTGGTGCTGGGGGAGACCGGCACGGGCAAGGAGCGGGTCGCGAAGCTGCTCCACTTCGCCAGCCCCAGGGCGGAGGAGCCGTTCTTCTGCGAGAACTGCGCCACTCTCAGCGGCGAGGGGCTCATCAACTCGCGTCTGTTCGGGCACGTGAAGGGGGCCTTCACCGGGGCGACATCGGACGCGGAGGGCATTCTGGACGCCGCGGACGGCGGCGTGCTCTTCCTGGACGAGATAGGGGAGATGCCGCCGGACACCCAGGCCAAGCTGCTGCGGGTGCTGGAGCACGGCACCTTCACGCCGGTTGGCTCCGTCACGGAGAAGAGGGCGGACGTGAGGGTGATAGCGGCCACCAACAGGAGCTTCTCGGAGCTGCTCTCCGAGGGCGGGTTCAGGCTGGACCTCTTCTACAGGCTGAACCAGCTCGTCATTGAGATTCCCCCGCTGAGGGAGCGCCCGGAGGACATCCCCTACATAGCCGGCTCGATAAGGCGGGAGCTGGAGCGGAAGCACGACATGGAGCTGCCGGACCTGACCGGCAGGCAGTGCGCCACCCTGCAGTCCTACGACTGGCCGGGGAACGTCCGTCAGCTCTACAACGTGCTCCAGAAGGCCTGGGTTCTGGAGATGATGGACGACCTCGGCCTGCTCCTGCGGGAGCAGAGGAGGCTCATCCCCGAGGAGGCGGCGGCGAGCACCGACGTCGACCGGCCCGCTCCCGCCGAGCCCATGGAGGCCGGCGACCTGGTGGTTGCCCCCGCCTCCAGGTCGGACGTGCCGCCGCTGGAGGAGCTGGTGTCGGAATACGCGAGGAAGGCGCTGGAAGCCTTCGACGGCAACAAGACCCAGACCGCGAGGGCGCTGGGCATCTCGGTCAACACCCTGAACAAGAAGCTCCGCGGCTAGAGAATTCTTGCCACCCACCTGAGCCTGTCTGGTGGGTGGCACGACTTTCGGGTCAGCGGATAACGCTCAGGATGTCCCTCGCGCGGTCCTCGTCCGTCCCGGGCGTCTCCGCTATGGCGGGGATGCCCTCGAACTCCGGCCTGGAGGCGAGCGCGCGAAGGGGCTCGAGGCCTATGAGGCCCTCCCCTGCGTTCGCGTGGCGGTCCCTCCCGCTGCCGAGCTCCCTCTTCGAGTCGTTGATGTGGAAGGCGCGGATTCTCGACAGGTCTGCCTCCGAGGCCATCCTGTCCAACGTCCTCCCGACCGCCTCCGGCGAGGATAGGTCGTAGCCGGCGGCGAAGCCGTGGCAGGTGTCGAAGCATATGCCGACCCGCTCCGGTAGCCCCGTCATGTCCATGAGGGCCTGCAGCTGCTCGAGCGAGTACCCGATGGAGGTCCCCTGCCCGGCGGTGTTCTCGTACAGGATGCCGACCTCGCCGGCGGCCTCCTCCAGCGCGGCCCTCACGCCGTCGGCTATCTTCCGCATCCCCTCCTCCGGCCCGGAGCCGAGGTGGGCGCCCGGGTGCATGACGCACCAGCCTATGCCCATCAGCCTCATGCGCTCCAGCTCCTGCCCCAGGGCCACGCGGGACATGGCTGCCACCCTTCCCCTGGTGGAGGCCAGGTTGATGAGGTAGGAGGAATGCGAGATGACCGCCGGGTCGCCCGGCAGGCCGTAAATGCCCGACTCGGACTCGGGCACCGACCTGCCCCGCCACTGCTGCTGGTTGGACGTGAAGACCTGACCGCAGCCGAGGCCGAGCTTTTCGAGCCTCTCCGGCACGCCGACATGGCCGCCGCGTACGGAGACGTGCGCTCCGGGAATCATTCAGGACCTCCGCTCCGGTCGGAATATAGTCCTTCCGGCCGCTGCCCGGCCGGGCGTTTCTTGCGCGGCAGGGCGACATCACCGATGATAACCCGGGCAGCGGACCTGCAGGACTGGAGGGGAGGAGGCTATGAAGCGGGACTGGGGATCGATCCTCGGGGTGAGGGACCGGGGACCCGCCGGGTCGCTCCCCGGAACACCGGAGCTGGTCGAGGGGGAACGCAGGTATGTCGCCATCCTCTTCCTGGACCTCAAGGGCTTCACAGCGATGAGCGAGGGCATGGACCACGAGTCGCTCCACGGCGTCATCGGTGGTGTCATGGAGGTGCTCGCGGAGCTGGTCGGCGAGCTGGGCGGCTACGTCGACAAGATAGAGGGCGACAGGATAATGGCCCTCTTCGGCGCGAAGATGGCCAGCGAGAACGACTGCGAGCGGGCCGTCGCCTGCGCCCTGCGGATGATGGAGGCCATAGGGGAGGCCAACGAGTACCTCTCCGGCCGCGGCACGGGCATCGGAGCCAGGGCAGGGATAGCCTGCGGGGAGGTTACGGTAGCGCCGGACGCAGTGGGCCACCTGACGGCCATGGGCAACGCGGTGAACCTGGCCTCGAGGATGGAGGAGATGTCCGGGGTCGGCTCCGTCACCGTCACCGGGGCGGTCTACAGGGCCTGTCGCGAGAGCTTCGGGTGGGAGGAGCTGGGGCCGGCAGAGGTGAGGGGCTGGAGCAGACCTGTCAGCACATACAGCCCGAGGTCCTTCAGGCGACGGACCGTGCCGCGCTGGGAGCGGACGTCGAAGCTCCCCAGGGCATCCTTCGTCGACCGGGAGGAAGCGCTCGGGAAGCTGAAAGAGGTATGGGAGTGCTGGCTCGGGCAGGCCCCGGAGCGCAACCGCCTGGGCGGGGCGGTCCACAGGATCGTGCGGATCCTCGGAGAGGCCGGGGCAGGCAAGTCCAGGCTGGCCCACAGGTTCCTGGGGAACGTGGCCCGGACCGTGCTGAGAGGGCATGCGCTCGCCTTCGACCAGCCACCGCATCAGCTCTGGGCATCTCTCGTCAGGCAACACCTGGGCATCGGGAGCGGCTCTCCCGAAGCGGCCGGGCTCCTCGAGAGCGGGGTCTCGGAGCTGGCCGGTCTGGCGCCGGAGGAGACAGGACGGGAGCTGCTTCGCTCGCTGCCCTACCTCCGCTCCCTCCTCTCCATCAAGACCGACCTACCGACCGATGGAGAGGAGCGCAGGAGCGAGACCCTGGCCGCAATCAGGAACTTCGTGAGGAGCATCGCATCCTCCGGCAGGACGGTTCTCCTGCTGGAGGACCTCCACTTCGCCGATGACGCCTCCATGGAGGCTCTCGGGTTCCTGCTCTCCAACTGCATAACCGAGGAGCCGCTCATGTTCATCTGCTGCGAGCGTCCCGGCGAGTCGGACGGGGGCTGGCTGGAGCAGGTCCCCGATGGCTATTGCACCGTCGCTGACGTCCGGGTGGGGCCGCTGGCGGAGGACCACTGCCGGGACATGGCCGGACAGATGCTGGGCACGGCGGTGGAGGCGGGCGCGCTCGACCTGCTCCTTGGGCGCGCAGAGGGCAACCCGCTCTTCTTCGAGGAGCTAGTCCTCGGATCGGTCGAGAACGGGAGCCTAGCGCTCGAGGATGGCGCATGGCGGTTCGGCGGAGATTCCGGTGAGCCTTTCGTCCCGGGGTCTCTCGCCGGGATAGTGCTCAGCAGGCTCGACGCCATGCCGGAGCGTGACAGGAAGCTCCTGCAGTGCTGCTCCGTCATCGGGACGGAGCTGGGCGGCAGGACACTGAAAGGTCTGCTGGAGAGGCTTCCACAGGGGTGGGATGTAGGGCGCGAGATGGGGAACCTGATCGAGCGCGGACACCTGGAGGAGACGGCCGAAGGATACCGCTTCCATTCGGTCATCGCCCGAGACGCCGCATACGGCAGTATCCTCAGGCGCAACAGGCGCACGCTGCATGCCGCGGCGGGCGAGACGCTGGTCGATGTCCTCGGAGACGAGGCCGAAGGCTCGGCGAACGTCGTCGCGACACACTGGGAGCTGGCGGAGGACCGCGTGAAGCGTGTGGAGTGGGGTCTCAGGGCGGCCAGATCTCTCAACTCGAGCTACCAGAACGAGGACGCTCTCTCATGGACCCGCAAGCTGGCCGTATGGCTTGATGACGATGACCCGAGGCTGGCGGAAGCACTGCTGGTCAGGGCAAGGCTGCTGGACAGGCTGGGAAGGCGGTCGGAGGAGGAGGAGGTTCTGGGCAGGCTTCTGGAGCTGGCCCCGGAGGAGCCCTCCCACCTGCTCGCGGACGTCAGGTACCTTGCGGGCAGCCTGCTCGAGCATACGGGCAAGCCCGAGGAGTCTCGGGGTCACTACGAGGCCTGCCTCGGCATCTCCGCCGAGCTGGGCGACATCGCCCTGGAGACGAAGGCTCTCATGGCGCTGGGAGGTCTGGCAAGGGAGCACGGCGACTGGAAGACCGCACGGGAGCATCTCGAGAGAGCGCTAAGGGTCTCGGATTGCTTGTCCGGCCCGGCATTGAAAGCCAAGGTGGAGATGCACATGGGAATCATGGACGCCTACGAGGGCGAGGCGGAGCTGGCGGCGGAGCGCATGGGCCGGGCCCTTGAGCTGGCCGGGGAGGCGGACGACCGCACCCTCAGGTGCGTAGTGCTCGGCAACAGCGCAATGGTGCTATGGAACGCCGGAAGGTACGCAGAGGCGGAAGGGGCAGTAGGGGAGGCCCTCGCACTAGCGCGGGAGATGGGCGACAGGAACAAGGAGCAGACCTCCCTGGATAACCTGGGCATACTTGCCGAGTCAAGAGGTGATAGCGATGGAGCCATCGAGCTGTATCGCGAGGCTCTGGAGATAGCCAGGGAGCTGGACGACCCCAAGAGCGAGGCCAACGTGCTGCTCAATCTCGCGAGCGCCTACTCCTTTGTCGGAAGGCGGGAGGAGGGCGTCCCCCTGCTTCGGGAGGCGATAGGCATCTTCGAGGGTCTCGGCGACAGGCAGGGTCTCGCCAGTGCTCTCTTCAACCTGGGCGGGCAGCTCGGTGACGCGGAGGATTTCGAGAATGCTCTGGAAACCCTCGAGCGGAGCCGCGGCATCTTCGAGAGCCTGGGGGACGGCGAGAGCGAGCTGCATTGCAGGGCGGTCATAGCCGAGACGCTGCTGGACTCCGGCGGGACGGAGAGGGCCTCCGGGATGCTGAAGGAGTGCATCGAGGACTGCAGCGAGACCGGCATCGAATGGCTGGCGGCATGCTGCCGGGCGCTGGAGGGTTGCATGATGCTCAGCTCCGGGGACACCGATGGAGCCATGGGCGTCATGGACGAGTGCTGCAGGCTGGTCGACGAGAGAGACATCAAGCGTTTCCAGGCCGACGAGATAGCGCGTCTGCATGCAGAGCTCTCCGGTGAGCTCGGGAGCGATGCCGTCCCGTGGCCCTCGAGCTGGGAGAGGGAAGAATGAGCGGAACAGGACGGAGGCGCACATGAGCAAGATCATCCTCCTGACAGCGCTGCTGGTCGCGGGAGCGGCCCTGGCTCAGCAGCTCCCGGGGCAGCCCTACGCCTCCTACTGGTTCCCGGACGAGCTCCTTACCTGGTCACCCGGGACGGACCCGGACGCCCCCTACAACAGGAGCTTCGTCGAGCTGTCGGACAGGTCCTGGGGCGACACGCAGTGCAACGCCCACGCCACCGACGACCAGGGCGGGGTCGGCGCCCTCTCCATCATGTACCCCTCCACCAGCGGCAACCCCTCTCAGGGAGGCACCGGCATCGACACCTACGCCTTCGGCTACTGGCAGTACGTCGACCACCTCACCTTCTGGGGAGGAAGCGCCGGAGAGGGCCTCATCCTGGCGCCCAATCCCGGCGTCATCGACGCCGCCCACAGGAACGGAGTGCCCGTCTACGGGACCATATTCTTCCCGCCGACCGCATACGGCGGCCAGATAGGCTGGGTGTGGGACTTC
The DNA here is from genome assembly GCA_964423505.1 of uncultured bacterium. GTDB lineage: Bacteria > Fermentibacterota > Fermentibacteria > Fermentibacterales > JCC-6 > CAYREX01. The sequence continues at coordinate 86,150 of CAYREX010000001.1, forward strand.
GTGCAGAAGGAGGGCAACTCCTTCCCGGTGGCCGACGCGCTCATCGAGATGACGGAGCACTACGGCTTCGACGGCTGGTTCATCAACCAGGAGACCGCAGGCGGCAACGCCCAGCTGGCCCAGGACATGCGGGACCTGATGCTCTACGTGCAGGAGAACTCCGACCTCCACATCCAGTGGTACGACGCCATGACCGAGGGCGGCGACATAGTCTGGCAGAACGCACTGAACACGGCCAACGACTGGTACTTCGAGCACGAGGGACGGCTGGTCTCCGAGTGGATGTTCCTGAACTTCTGGTGGAACGCGGGCAGGCTGGAGAGCTCCGCCGACCACGCCCGGTCACTGGGCAGGAGCCCCTACGAGCTGTACGCGGGTGTGGACGTCCAGGCCAACGGCTACAACACCTCCGTGAGCTGGGACGCCGTATTCCCCGAGGGGGAGGACCATGTCACCTCGCTGGGCTTCTACTGTCCGAACTGGACCTACTCGAGCTCCTCCGGCCACCTCGACTTCTACGAGAGGGCGAGCAGGTTCTGGTGCGGCGCCAACCGCGACCCCTCCAACACCGAGACCACTCATCCCTGGAAGGGCCTCGCACATTACTACGCCGCCAGGACCCCCATCACCTCGTTCCCCTTCGTCAGCTGCTTCAACACCGGGCAGGGCTACCTGACCGCGGTGGACGGCGAGGTCCTGTCGGGGATGGACTGGCACAACCGCGGCCAGCAGGACGTGCTGCCCACATGGAGGTGGATAGCCGAGAGCCCGGGCACGCCGCTGTACCCGGAGCTCTGCTGGGATTCGGCGTACGACGGCGGGAGCTGCCTCAGGGTCTCCGGCGACCTGTCACCGGGGGCGGGGACCATGCTCTACCTGTACAAGACCGATGCGTCCATCGAAGCGGCCGATACTCTCCTGGTTGCGTGGCACGCCGACTCGGCGGGGCAACCCTCCGGAATGAGGGTCTTCTACTCGCTGGACTACGCGCCGGACGTCCCGGTCTACTCCGACATCCCGTCGTCCACCTCAGCGGGGTGGAACGTCTCCAGGCACCCGCTCGCCCCCCACGCCGGGTCGACCATGGCGCTGATGGGCCTGGACTTCAACTCGTCCACATCCATGCCGGACTACGAGGCGCTGATAGGGATGATGGGCGTGGTCCGGGGGACGGTGGACGTTCCCGAGCCGCCGTCGGGTCTCTACGTCGAGAGCTTCGATCAGGTGAGCGACACCCTGGGTACCGTGAGGCTCAGGTGGGACCATTCGCCCTCGGAGGTCCGCACCTACAACGTCTACAGGGATGACGGCGACGGACGGACCTTCCTCTGGGCGACCCCGGGCAACGCCTGCTTCGTGCCCAGGCTGACCAGGGAGCTGTCGCAGGACGAGAGCACCGTCCTCGTGGAGGCGGTGAGCCCGGAGCTGGGAAGGTCGCAGACGGTGAGCGTCACCGTGGAGTGGGAGACGACGGGCATCGAGGGCCCGGCGGGGGGCGGTGGCCCGCTCCTGGCCCCGGTGGCCTCCAACCCGGTGACCGGTCCGGTCGAGCTCAGGTTCAGCCTTCCGGTGGCCGGGTCCGTCTCGCTCCGGGCCTACGACCTCTCCGGGAGGGTGACCGAGCAGCTTCTCGAAGCTGAGATGCAGGCGGGAGAGGGGACCGTCCCCTGGGACGCCACGGCTCTCCCGGCCGGCATCTACATTCTCAGGCTGGACTGCCCCTCCGGCACCGCCGTCAGGAGGTGCCTCGTCCTCTAGCCCCCGGCCAAGCCGGGCTTTCGTTATTTGCGTTACTCCGCCAAGTTGCACCAAGTCCGCGAAGCAACACCCGGCGGGAGAGAGCGGCGGGGGGTCAGAGGGGGGAGCGCCATCCGGCGTCCATGGCGTAGTCCATGCAGCGGCGGAAGACATCCGGGGTCAGCCCGGGGCAGGAGATGCCGGCCCTCTCCAGTGGAGGGGCCGACCTGCCGGTGTCCATGACCCTACGGTCCCTCACATACGGATAGTAGAGCTCCATGAAGCCGTCCATCAGCCGCTCCAGCGGGTTCGGGGGGCGCCCTCTCCCCCCCTCGATCGTCTCAATGCCCTCTACTCCGTAGCACTCCCGGAGCAGCTCGACTATCCGCTCCAGGCTGGTCCCGCCGGGTGGCCCGGTGATGTGGTAGACGCCGCCCTCTCTCTCCTCCATCAGAGCGAACAGCGCCGCCGTGAAGTGATCAACCGGCAGCAGGTCCATGGCGCCTCCGCCGTCGGACATTACGAGTGGCATGCGCATCCGTCCGTCTGGGGCGATGGAGACCCCAAGGGCGGAGGCCCGGCCGCCGTCCCCCGAGCGGAGGTCTGCCGCCAGGCGCTCCCTCAGGGTCAGGATCACCCGGAGCGGCTGGTAGAGAGCCCGGAAGCCCAGGCTCATGCCGGACTCGGAGTGTCCGTAGACTATGGTCGGCCGGTAGATGGCGAGTCGTACCCCGGCCTCTCCGCAGAGCCTCGATATCTCCCTCTCCGCCAGATACTTCGATCTCTCGTAACCGTTGTGGAAGTCGTCGACCTCCTCCAGCTCCTCCCTGCAGATGCCCTCCCTCCTGCCCGCCACGTAGGCGGTGCTCAGGTAGTGGAAGCGGGAGCAGCCGGAGAGGAGCCGGAACACGTTCCGCAGGCCCTCCACGTTGGTCCGCATCACGGCCTCCTCCCTCCTTGCGGCGAAGGAGGTGTCCGCGGCGCAGTGGATGACCTCGTCCACCTCGGAGCGGAGCCGCTCCGCGGTCCCGGAGGGGAGGCCGAGCTCCGGCCTCTCCACGTGCCCCTCCACAACCTCGGGGCGGCTCTCCGGGTGGAGGCCGAAGAGGGAGAGAAGTCGGTCGACCCGCTCCCCGGGGGAGTCCCCGCCCCGGGGCCTGACCGGCAGCACGACCCGGTGGCCCCTGGAGAGCAGCCCTGCGGCGATGAAGCCGCCGAGGAAGCCGGTGGCCCCGGTGACGCAGAAGAGGCGATCCCCGCCGCTCATCCCAGCGAGGCACCGTGGTAGAGGAGGGACTCCTTCCTGCAGAAGCCCTGGTTGAAGAGCCAGCGTATCCAGACCACCCTGTCGTCCCGCTCATGGAAGCGGGCCAGCATCTCGGCGGCGTCAGCCATGGCCAGCCTCATGGCGCCGACCTGCTCAGGGTCGGTGTGGTCCAGGTACATGTCCCACTCCAGTACCGCCCTCCGGCCCCGGTCCAGAGGAGTGACGAAGCCCAGCGCGCCCCGCACGGAGCGCCTCTCGACTATCTCCCCGAAGGCACCGTCCAGCTCCACCGCTACCGATGCGTCGTCCAGGGGGATGTACACTATGAAGGCCACCACGTGCCCCTCCCGCCCCATCCTGGCGCTCACCACCCGGAAGGTGTTGAGCCAGAGCGCATCGGACATCTCCGGCCTCGCGTAGAGCTCCCGGTAGGCCTCCCGCAGCTCCTCCGGAACGCACCCGGCCAGCCGCTCCGGCGAGGGGTCGAGCAGGGCCTCCAGCAGGGGTCCCATCCCGGGCTCCGCGAGGAGCCGGAAGGGGGGCGACCCCCCCTCTATGCCCTCCAGCATCTCCGCCAGCGCGCCGCCGGCCAGCTCGGGCATACCGAGGACGAGCATCCGGAGGATGTCCGCGTCCAGCACCGCCGGCGCCAGGTCTGCGGCAGCATCCAGGTGGTGCCCGCCTCCCAGGACCATCACGAGGTGGGTCATGCCGAGCCTCTCCCCGAACACCTCCCGGGCTCCGCGGGCCAGCTCCGAGGTCGGCGTTACGAAGGTGCTCAGGTACTCGACCCCCAGCACCCCGATCCCGGTGCCTATCCCCTTCTCCGCCAGCTCCCGGGCGTACTCGACCGCCTCCGCCAGCCCCTCGAACGGCACAGCCACTGCCGACTCGTCCGGCTCCTTCGGGTGGAGCCGGACAACTGCCCTTGTGCAGACGCCTGGCGGCGGCATGTCGTCCATCCTGAAGGCGTAGGCGTTCGGGGCATCCCTCTCGGAGAGGCGGAACAGCTCCCCCTCGGGCGAGACGAACTCCGCGTCAACGATGTTGTCTGCGCAGGTGCCGCAGGATGTCGAGAAGAGGGAGAAGACGCCGGAGCAGACCATGTTCGCGCAGTAGAGGGCGGCCGGCTCCCCGGCGTTCACCCTGCAGCCGACACGTCCCGCGGCGCGCTGAAGCTCGAAGGCGCTGACCCCTGCGCCCACCGTGGCGCACCAGTTCCGCCGGTCGACCGATATCCCCCCCATGAGGCTCATGTCCAGTATCAGCCCGCTACCGAGCACGAAACCCATGACCGACGAGCCGTTCCCCCTGACCGTGTACTCCATGCCCTCCCTGCGGCAGAGCCTCACCAGCGCCTGCACCTCTTCCGCGCAGGAGGGGAGCGCGACGAAGCGCGGCAGGGTGTCCACCGAGACCGGGCTCGGGTCGGAGCAGTAAGCGGCCAGGTGGGCAGGGTCAGCGGTCACCCTCTCCGGGGCCAGCAGCGCGCGCATCTCCTCGAGCAGCGGGTCCCGCGGTCGAGGCTCCGGCTCCCTGCCGTCCAGCTCCCGCTCCACCTCCCTGCGCAGGGCCAGCGCCACCCTGGAGGGTAGGAGCTCCGCTGTGAAGTGACACTGCAGGTCGCACCGGCAGCAGCCGGTGCAGGAGAGGGCTACGTCGACGAGCCCCTCGGTAAGGTGGAGCCGGCCCGCCGCGTACCTGGCGTAGATGTCCATCCTGCCCTGCGGGTAGTACGAGACGAAGCCGCCCTCCTCGCCCGGCGGACAGAGGCCGTTCCCCAGGTAGTCTATCCTGCACATCGCGTAGTGACGGCACTGCCCGGCGGTGCTGACGGCCTCCGGGTCGTGCGCTCCTTCCGCGCCGGCTGACATCTGTGCCTCCTGCCCGTCATAGGGTACTCCGCTCCCCCGGAACGCTCCGGCCCGGGGCCGACTGGACGATACTAGCCCAAACCGGGCGGGGCTGCCATGACCGCCGGGGGCGCGCACTGTTCGGCCGGGGGGAGCGCGGTTATCCTCCGGAGCCGGCCATAACGGGAAAGGACGGACCATGACCGCGGCTCTCCTATCGGCAGCCCTGCTCGCGGCGGCCGCGCCCAACGGGGGCGCCGACCCGCTGCTGGTGGTCCAGCTCGGCGGCCTCCTCTCCACGGAGGGCATGGTCAGGGTGGCGGTCTTCGACGACCCGGCGCCGTTCCCCGAGGAGATAGGGCTCGCGGCATGCACCGTCTCCGTCCGGCCGGAGGGGGCGATGGTCGAGGTGGAGGTGCCCGGCCTCACCCCCGGCACATACGCAGTGGCCGCCTTCCACGACGAGGACGGCGACAGGGTGGTGGACAGGAACATCTTCGGCGTGCCGCTGGAGCCGTTCGGCTTCACCATGGGAGCCAGGGCGCGGCTGGGACCTCCCCGCTTCGAGGAGGCCAGGTTCGACCTGGACGGCGACACAACCTACGTCTCCGTCTTCCTGGACTGAGGCTCCGGGACCCCGACAGCTCAGCGGTAGCGGCCTGCCCTGCCCCGGATGACGGCGTTGACCATCTCGTCCAGCGCCTGCAGGAAGCGCGAGCGGTCCTTCCTGCCGAATGGGGGAGGCCCTCCGCCCTCCATGATGCCCTGCTCCCTCAGGTCCGCCAGCAGGTTCCGGGTGGCCACCGCCGAGCAGATGTTCTCGGCTGTGAAGGGCCTGCCCCGGAGCCCCATGACAAGGGCGCCCTTCTCGATGCACCTCCTGGCCAGGGGTATGTCGCCGGTGACAACAATGTCATCCCTGGAGCATGCCCCGGCTATCCAGTCGTCGGCCACCCCCTCGCCCTTCTCCACCACGCGGAGAGTCAGCCAGCTCCCCTCCGGCACCCGCATCCACGAGTTGGAGACAACCACGACGTGGAGGTCGTACCTCCGGGCGACCCTGTAGGTCTCCCTCTTCACCGGGCATGCGTCGGCATCGACGTAGACCACGGTGCCGGGACGCTCCTCCGCCATATCAGGGGGCCAGACGGCGGTAGACGTTCAGGGCGCCCGAGCCGTAGCTCCTGGAGACGAGCCTGCCGTCCGGCAGCGTCCTGGTCATGCCGAGAGCGGAATCGGGCAGGCAGTAGCTGTCGAGGTAGGTGCCGTCCCAACTGAACCTGTCGATGACCAGTACGGGAGCCCCGTCGCTTCCTCCGACATCGCTCAGGAAGCTGCCGTCCGCCCGGTAGGAGATGACCGTGTTGACCGACCCCTCGGGGCCGACGAAGACGTTCGAGGCGACCGGGAACATGTAGAACCTGTACATCTCCCCGTCCTGCTCCATCCGCGGCGGCTCGGGAGTGGCCGGGTAGCTCCTGGTGTCGGACGCTATCAGCCCGCCTTCCGGCGAGTAGACCGCCAGTCTGCCCTCGTAGCGGTTGAAGAGGGCGATGGTGTCGCCGGGACCGACGCAGAGCCGCATCATGTCCATCATGCTGACGTTGTCGTAGTCCTCGCTGACCGGCAGCTCCCCGAAAGATTCGACGATGCCGCTGTCAGGGTCCAGGAGGTGCAGGTGCCCGCCGGGCTGCTGCATTGACGCTACCAGGAACATGCCGTCGCTCATTGAGGCGGCGTCCTGCGGGAGGGATACCTCGTGGGAGCGGAGGAACCGGCCCGACCTGTCGAAGACCTCCACCCTGCCCAGGAGGGGGTTCATCGCCAGCACGTGCTCGGACGAGACGGCGACGGTACTCATCCTGCTGAAATGCCCGGGCCCCTCACCCTGCTCTCCGGCCCTCCAGAGGACGGCGCCGCTCGTATCCAGCGCCACGATCTCGAATGCGCCCTGGTCGGCGAGGAAGACGGTGTCTCCGGAGACGCAGAAGGCGTAGGGATCGTAGAAGGGCGGGTCGATGGCCTCTCCACCCAGCGTGTCGGACGGGACGAAGAGCAGCGGATGAGAATCCCTCGTCTCCCAGAGGCCCTCCTGTGAGGACTCGGCGTACCGGACCCATGCCAGCACCGTATCCACGGGCAGGTGACCGAGTGAGCAGGGTAGAGAGGATTCCGCTTCGGATACGCCCGAGTCTACCGGTCTCTCTCCCTCTCCACAGGAAATGCTCATGAGAGCTGTGAGCAGGATCAGTACGCACTGGATTCCTCTCAGTGCATTGTCATCCCCGCAAGGGATGAATCTGCGGCGAGCAATTGAGACATTTACCTCAGACAGTAGAGCTTCCCCTCATCTGTGCAGACGACAATGCCCTGACCGACAGGACAAGCCGGACTGCTGATTGCGCCGTCAGTCATGTAGGTACTCAGCACAGAACCATCGGTAACATTCAGGAAATGCAGAGCTCCATTTGAGTCCCCCAGGATCACAACCCCGTTGACGATGATCGGAGAGCCGCATTCACCTGGCAGAATGTTGTCCCATAGAACCTCACCGCTTCCCACATCCAGGCAGCTCACGCCACCTTCAGCATCGCCGACGATCGCAACTTCCTGGTTCGCGGCCAGGCCTGAAGAGACATCACAACCGCAGTCGTGATACCAAAGGATGCTTCCCGTGTCCCTGTCGTATGCGGATACGATCCCGTTCATTGATACTGTCAGGACCGAGCTCCCTAACAATACGGGGGGTGCCGATACAGGACTGCCCGTCCTCTTCTCCCATAGGACTTCCCCCGAGAGACAGTCCACCACCCTTAGAACTCCATCCATCCCCGCAAGGCATGCAATCGAACCATCTGATGCCGGCAATGCAGAAGGGACATCATGCGTGGGTACCGACCAGAGCTCAGAACCGCTGTTGCTGTCAATGCAGTGGTACCGTGCATCATCCGCACCGAACAGAACAATGCCCGGCAAAAGGGCGATGGAAGATGTCAGTCTCGGGCCTGCGTACGTCCAGACAGGCTGTGCAGTCCGCATGTCGTAGCTGCTCAACCCTCCAGAGAAGCCTGCCGAAAAGACCATGCCCCGGTTGATCGCCGGCCTATGCAATCCACAGGAAAGAGTCTCTAGCCACCATTCAGGTTTTCCGGTTGCTGCATCCAGCATTTCGAGTTCGGTTCTGGTCGTCAGAGCAGACTCGAAGACGGCGACCGACCCCGTGATCCCACTCTGTAGCATTCCTGCCGTCATACCGAGAAGAGCCAGCGCGGCACCCATGGTCATGTCGAGAGTAAACGACTCACCACTCGAAAGCTCCGTGAAATGTGGGGGTGCCTGGAGTTGACCCATGCCGCTCATTCCGCTTAGCCCGACGAAAACGCCATCTCTCGATGCGGTCGGGGCGCCAAAGATGTTACGGCCAAGGTAATGACCTGCCACGAAATCACCCGATGTTGCCTCGAAAGCGAACACGAACCCGTCGGCCGAGACTGCGTAGACGAAACCGTTGAAATAGGAAGGTACAGACGTGACAGGATAGTTCAGGGCTTGTTGCCAGACCAACTCACCAGTAGAAACGTCGAGGGCGTACAGATTCCCCTCGTCATCTCCGAAATAGGCCTTGCATTGACCGGCTGCGGCGCCAATCACTCCCGAGCCCTCGGCCGAGAAACGCCACATCCCGCGCCCCTGATTTGCATTGTATGCAAGGAGATGGCTCCCATAGTCTCCGTAGATCACGATGCTGTCCTGGACGAGTACAGGCGAAGACATACTCCACCTGTCTAGCTGAAATCTGGATATCTCCTCGCCGGTTTCGGCATCCACACCATACAGTGCCTCCTTGCTTACAAAGAAGAGCACCCCGCCCGAAACAACCGGTCTCGAAGAGATATTGATTCCGGTGCTGTACTCCCATAGCTTCATTCCGTCATTCAGGCTGAAAGCGTGCATCCTCCCGGCCTCGCTGCCCAGATACAAACGACCATTATGGACAGATGGAGAACCCTCTATGGGGTTTCCTGCATCACTGCACCAGACCTGGTTTCCCGTATGTCTATCCAGCGCGTAAACCCGGCCGTCCTGATCCCCGAAGAGAACCATGTCTTCGGAAAAAGCGGGAGTCACGACAATCGGGCCGGATGCTTCAAACCTCCACCTCTCGATTCCAGTAGAGGTATCAAAGCAGTACAGCAGTCCTCCCAGATCACCAAAGACAAGGCTTTCCCCATCGACAGCAGGTGATGCGTTGACATAGCGTGAAGTCTCGATTGCATCGGACAAGGTCATACTGCGACTTGCAGATTCCAGTTTGCTCAGAACCACGAATTCGTTGTTGCTTACGAGCCTGGATACTGGCAGGTCCTCCGTCTCATACATCCATATCAGCTCTGACACTTCCGTCATCGATAGCTCAGGGTAGAAGTCCGTATTGGCACTGAAACTGTTGATTCCTTGCGAGCGCGAAGAGCCGAGTACCAGAGGCACAAGAAGCAGGTAAGAAACCAGAAACACTCTCCTGTCGGTCATGATCCCTCCTCATTCTCGTGAAACTCTGGAGGATGGTGCGAGCGACTCCACCAGGGCGACGAACTCCCGCTCGGTGTCTTCCCAGGTGTAGAGCTGCTCGCCGCGGCGACGGGCGGCGGCGGACATCTCCCTGCGGAGGCCTTCGTCGTCAATGAGCCTCGAAAGCCGGTCGGCCAGGGCCTCGGGGGCTCCCGGGGGCACCAGGAACCCCTCCCGTCCGTCGTTGACCAGCTCGGGGACCGCCCCCGCATCGGCCGCCACGACCGGGAGCCCCGCCCAGAGAGCCTCCGCCACAGCCATTCCGTAGCCCTCCCACCTGGAGGGGTTCGCCAGGACGTGGCTTGAGGTGTACTCCGCGTGGAGCTCATCCGCCGAGAGGTGGCCCGCGAAGCGGATCTTCTCCCCCAGGGACAGCCGTTCGGCCTCATCCACGAGGTCCTTCGCATAGCCCGGATGGGAGTCCGGGTCTCCGAGCAGGAGGAGCCGGTAGTCCCTCTCGCCCAGCAACCCGCAGGCCCTGACCAGGGTGAGCTGGTCCTTCCTCGGGCAGAGGGCGCCCACGGAGAGCAGACGGGGCGGCCCCGGACGCTTCCCGGTCTGGTCCGCCTCGAACCTCTCGAGGCCGGGCGGGATGACACTGATCCGCTCTCGGGGGATGCCGAGGCCGGCCACATCGTCAGCGGTGCAGCGGCTGTTGGTCCAGACGGCATCGCCCGCGCGGAGGAACCAGCCGACCAGGCCCCTCCTGGAGCGGCTCGGCGCCCCCGACCTGTCGTGCCACTCCAGGTGGTGGACCAGGTAGAGCACCGGCGTGCCGCGGAAAAGGGGCAGGACGGGCCGCAGGAGCCCCATGAAGCTGTAGCTCTTGCTGACCAGAAGGACGTCCGGACGGTAGCGCAGGAACCTCCGCAACACGTGGAGGGAGCCGAGGAGCCTGGAGCCGCGCACCCGGGCGGGGACCGTGTCGTGGTGTACCACGTCGACGTCATGCCCCGACCTCGCCAGGGCGTCCGCCATCCTGCCGTTGAACCGGTAGCCGCCGCTCCTGAAGCTCCTGAGCCCGAGCATGACGAAGGTGACCCTCATATTTGCCCCCCTGGGTCCGCGGACCGGATGGAGGAGCAGGGCTCCGCTGTCTCGTCGAAGGGGGCTTCCGTCTCCATGGCACCTCCGGTGGAACCCGTGCGGCCCGCTCCTCGCCGCCGTGGGATGATAATCCTGCCGGGATGACGGTCAAAGCCCGCTGCGGGGGCGCCCGCTGCCGTCGGGCGGCCGCCCGACGGGCGAATGGAGGGGGAAATCCGTTATGTTACCGCATCCGGAGACAGCCTCTGCCTGCAGCGGGGGAGAGCTATCCCCGCAGACGATGCATTCAACGGAGCGTGCGATGAAGAGGAAGTTCCCGCTGGAGCGGGTCAGGAACATCGGGATAATGGCCCATATCGACGCCGGCAAAACAACGGCGTCGGAGCGGATACTCTACTACACCGGCAAGTCCCACAGGATGGGCGAGGTCCACGACGGCAGGGCCATCATGGACTGGATGGACCAGGAGCAGGAGCGGGGCATCACCATCACCAGCGCCGCCACGGCCACGGAGTGGCGGGGCCACATGATCAACCTGATAGACACGCCGGGGCACGTGGACTTCACCGTGGAGGTGGAGCGGAGCCTCCGGGTGCTGGACGGGGTCATCGCCCTCTTCTGCGCCGTGGGCGGGGTGGAGCCGCAGTCGGAGACTGTCTGGAGGCAGGCGGAGAAGTACTCCGTTCCCAGGATAGCCTTCGTCAACAAGATGGACAGGGCCGGGGCGGACTTCTACGGCGTGGTGCGCTCCATCCAGGGACAGCTGGGGGCCAACGCCATCCCGGTGACCATCCCCATAGGCTGCGAGGACGGCTTCCGGGGCATCATCGATCTGGTCGACGACTGCGCCGTCTACTTCGACGAGGCGGACAGCGGCATGACCGTCCGGGAGGAGCCGGTGCCGGAGGAGCTCCGCGAGGAGGCGGAGCACTGGCGCAGGCTGCTCTTCGAGCGGGTCAGCGAGGTGGACGAGAAGCTCTTCGCCAAGTACTGCGAGGGGGAGCCCATCGGCGACAGTGAGCTCAGCAGGGCGATAAGGAAGGCCACCCACGCTCACAGGCTCTGTCCCGTCCTCTGCGGCAGCGCCTACAAGAACAAGGGAATACAGCGGCTGCTCGACGCGGTCGTCGCCTACCTGCCAAGCCCGCTGGACCTGCCCCCCATCATCGGCCGCTGCCTGGAGGGCCACAGGGAGGAGAGGTTCCCGAAGGACGAGGGCAGGCTCTCCGCCCTGGCATTCAAGGTGGTGGCGGACCGGCACATCGGCAAGCTCATCTACGTGAGGATCTACTCCGGGGTGCTCAGGTCCGGCACCTACGTCTACAACTCCACAATAGGCAAGCGACAGAGGATAGGCCGGATACTCCTGATGCACGCCAACAGGCAGGAGAGCATCGAGGCGCTGCACACCGGCGAGATCGGCGCGGTGGTCGGCCTGTCGGACACCGTCACCGGCGACACCATCACCAGCGAGGAGGACCCGATAGTCCTGGAGGCCATCGAGTTCCCGGCTCCGGTTCTCAGCACGTCCGTGAGGCTTGCCAAAAGGGCGGAGCGGGACAGGCTGGACGACGCGCTGGCGAGGCTGTCGGAGGAGGACCCAACCTTCACGGTGAGGACGGATCCGGAGACCTCGGAGGTCATCATCTCCGGGATGGGGGAGCTGCACCTGGAGATAATCCTCGAGCGCCTCCGCAGGGAGTTCGGCGTCGATGTGGAGACGGCAGCGCCCCAGGTGGCCTACCGGGAGACCATGAGCGGAAGCATCGACTGGACCGAGAGGCTCCGGAAGCAGACCGGCGGTCGTGGTCAGTACGCCCACGTGGAGCTCACGCTGGAGTCGCTCCCGGCCGGCGGCGGCTTCGACTTCGTGGACAGGGTCACCGGGGGGGACATTCCCCGGGAGTACATCCCCTCGGTGGAGCGCGGGGTGATAGACGCCATGTCCAGGGGGGTCTACGCAGGCTTCCCGGTCGTGGACGTGCGGGTGGTCCTGCGGGGCGGCAGCTACCACGATGTGGACTCCTCCGAGATGGCCTTCAGGAAATGCGGCGCCAGGGCCTTCTCGAACGCGTTCAGGAAGTGTGGCCCGGTGCTGCTCGAGCCGGTGATGAGCCTGACCGTGACGACTCCGGAGGAGTACGCCGGGGCCGTGACCAGCAGTATCTACTCGCGCAGGGGCATGGTCTCCAGCATGGGCGACCAGGGCAATGCAAAGGTCATAACCGCCATGGTCCCTCTGGCCTCGATGTTCCAGTACGCAAGCGACCTGCGGAACAGCACCCAGGGGCGGGCCTCGTTCACCATGCACTTCGAGCACTACGAGGCGGTCCCCTACGACGTCGCCGAGGAGGTACTGGAGGAGCGCAGGCGACAGGGCAGGGCGCGCTGAGTCGCCGGGGGCGGGTAAACCGAGCCCCGGAAGAGCCGGCCGGGGGGACGGGGGCCCCGCGGTGAGGATGCCGGCCCGCAGGGCGCCCGTCGACATGACCAGCGGGCCGGTTGCCGGGAGGCTGCTCACCCTGGCCTGGCCGGTTATGCTCTCGTTCCTTCTGCAGACCCTCTTCAACCTCGCCGACGCCTTCTGGCTGGGCAAGCTGGGCAGGCAGGCGCTGAACGCCCCCACGATAACCATGCACGTCATCTTCATCGGCCTTGCCATCGCCATGGGCATAAGCGCCGCGGGGACGACCCTGGTCAGCCAGTACCGGGGCGCCGGACGGACGGACATGGCCGAGAGGGCCGGGGGGCAGGCGCTCTCCCTGCTGATGGCGGTCGGCCTGGTCCTGGGAGCCGCGGTCTTCGTCCTGACGCCGGCCATCCTGGACCTGCTGCAGACGCCGCCCGACTCCCTGGAGATGACCACCGTCTACATGCGGTGGGTATCCGCCGGGGTGCCGCTCTTCTTCCTGTTCTTCGTCTACCAGGGGATAAGCACCGGGCTGGGCGACACCATGGGCCCCATGCAGGTCAACCTCATCTCCGTGGTCCTCAACCTGGTGCTGGACCCGCTGCTGATATTCGGCACCGGCCCTTTCCCGGAGATGGGGGTGGCGGGGGCGGCCATCGCCACGGTCTCCTGCAGGGGGCTGGCCGCCGTCATCGGCCTGTCGAGGCTGATGCGGGGGAGGAACGGGTTCCGGATACACCTCCGGGACATGATGCCGGACAGGGGGATGCTGGTGAGGCTGGTCAGGATAGGCCTGCCCGTGAGCCTCGGGCAGATGGGCACGAGCCTCGGCTTCACCACCATGATAGGCATAGTGAACTCCTTCGGCAGCTCGGTAACGGCGGCCTTCGGCGTGGGCAACCGCATAATCCACCTGGCGATGGTCCCGGCCATGGGTCTCAGCCAGGCCAATGCTACCGCCGTGGGGCAGAACATGGGCGCGGGCAAACTGGAGCGGGCCGGTCGGTCGGTCCGCAGCGCCCTCCTCATCATAGGCGCCATCCTCCTGCCCCTCACCACGGTGATGTTCTTCTTCGGCGGCGACATCTCCAGGGCCTTCGTAGACGACCCGTCGGTGGTCTCCCTTGGCAGGACGATGTTCAGGATCACCTCCCCCTCGGTCTTCATGTTCGGCTTCCTCCACGTCCTCATGGGGAGCTTCCAGGGGTCGGGGCACACCTTCCCCATCATGGTGCTTAACCTCTCCAGGCTCTGGCTCCTCAGGGTGCCCGGCGCCTTCCTGCTTGCCATGGCGGCCGGCATGGGGCCCCTCGGCATCTGGTGGGCGATGTTCATATCCAACACGGTGACTACGGCCGCCGGCGGGATGTGGTTCGCCAGGGGCACGTGGAAGACCGGGGCGGACAGGCTCAGGGGCGAGCTCGAAGCGGTTCCGGCCCCGGAGCCGGAGCCGGACTGAGGAGAACCCGAACAAAGGTGCACTCCGGGAGGTGGTTCCGATGAAGGTAACGGTGGTCTACAACGACACGTCCCGGATACCCGGGCTGGAGACCGGGACGGGCTTCAGCTGTCTCGTGGGCGGGGGGCTGCTCTTCGACACCGGCAGCTGTGGCGGGGCGCTCATCGGCAACATGAGGGCGCTGGGGATAGACTCATCATCGATGGCCCGGGTGGTGATCTCCCACGACCACTGGGACCACACCGGCGGCCTGACCGCCCTGCTCCGGGAGACCGCCTCCCCGCTGGTCCTGGGCTGCCCCGGCTTCGGCGACTGGATGGCTGCCGCTGTCGAGGAGGCCGGCGGACGCTACCGCGAGCCGGAGGGCCCGGAGGAGATCGTCCCGGGCGTCAGCGTCTCCGGGTGCATGACCGCCCGGTACGGGGATGGCAGCCTGGTGGAGCGGGCGCTGGTCCTGGATACCGGGAAAGGTGTATCGGTAATCACCGGCTGCGCTCATCCGGGGATAGCCACCGTCGTCGAGAGCGTGAGGGCCGCTCTTCCCGGCAGGCCCCTGCACGCCGTAATGGGCGGCTTCCACCTGAGGAGCAGCTCCGAAGGGGAGCTGCGGGACGTTATGGACCGCCTGGAGGCCGCCGGGGTACGACTGGTGGCGCCGATGCACTGCACCGGCCCCCGGGCCACCGAGGCCCTCATCGAGCGATTCGGAGACGGGGTTGTCATCCTTGGCGCCGGTGAGTGTCTGGAGCTCTGACCGGCTCGTTACCGGCCGGGCAGCTCCTGGAGGGTGGTGAAGGCGCAGCGCTCCCGGAGGCCGTCGCCCCGCAGCAGGCAGGTGTACCTCCCGGCGGGGAAGCTGCCCAGCGGCACGACCGTCCGGCCCGGCCCGCTGCTCACCGGGCCGATGGTCGCCGCCAGGCGACCGGCGGTGTCGTATACCGAGAGGGTCACCTCCAGCCCGGCCGGGGCCCGGAAGAGCGCCGTGACCTCTCCGGAGGAAGGGCTGGGACCGACCAGTAGACCCTCCCCCTCCAGCAGGGGCGCCATCGCGGTGCCTATGCCCATCCCCAGCCAGCCGACCTCGACCGCATCGACCCTCGGCGTGACGGAGGGGTCCTCGGTGGTCATCAGGAGGCGGTACTGGATGTAGCTGTCCCCCCGCTCGAGCACGCCGGAGACAATTCCGGGGAAGCCGAGGGTGTCCGACCAGGCGCCCATCTCCTGCCAGTCGTCGGATGACCTGAGCAGGAAGGAGACCGATGTGCCGGGAGGCATGTCGGCTGCGCAGTCGAGGTAGACGTACTCCGGGTCGCCGCCTGCGTAGAGCAACGACGAGGTGAGCGCGCCCACCGCCGGATAACCGTCGACCAGGTCGAACCAACGGACCAGGTCCCTGTAGCAGTATCCGCCGGCCATCTCGTCGATGCCGTCTCCGTCGACGTCCCCGCAGTCGAGGTCTGTGGCGTGGAAGTAATGCTCGACGACGTGACGCTCCCAGGGGGTGGCGGAGCCGGTGTTCTCCCACCACTCGACCTGGTTCGGGTCCACCGCGATGGAGGCGATGTCCAGGTCTCCGTCTCCGTCCAGGTCGGCCAGGTCCATGGCGTCGCAGCCCTTCAGGTCGGGGGCGATGTCGTGCCTCAGCCATTCGCCGCCGGTGGCGCCCGGGTTCTCCCACCAGGCGAGAGTGTCCCACATGCCGACGAGGACCACGTCGACATCGCCGTCGCCGTCGATATCGCCCGACCTGATGTCGGTGACGTCCACCGGACAGCCCGGAAGCGGGTGCTCGACCCACTCGACCACCGGGCCCTCGTCCAGCCTGTTCTCCCACCACCAGGTCTGCCCGTAGCCGGCCGAGGTCAGCACGTCCAGGTCCCCGTCGCCGTCAAGGTCGTCCGCGTGTACGCACGAGGGGCGGTGCATTCCGCTGCCGATGGGTCTCCGGGTCCACTGGTCTCCGTAGCCGGAGGTGTTCTCGAACCAGAGCACGAGACCGTCGTCCCAGGATATGGTCACGATGTCCGGGTCGCCGTCGCCGTCCGGGTCGCCCACCCTGACGCACTGCGGATCGCCGACCGAGCCGACGTGCCTGTACGACCAGCTCCCGCCTGGGCCGGCGGGATTCTCGAACCAGCCGACCCGGTTGGTGGTGGCCGAGGTGCAGACGAGATCGGGGTCGCCGTCCCCGTCCATGTCGCCATCCTGCAACGAGTATGCGTAGGCGAAGGTGCGGGTGACGTACTCGACCTCCCACTGGGTACCCGCTCCGTCCAGGTTCTCCCACCAGGCGATATCGCCTTCCAGGCTTGTTGCGGCTACGTCCCCGTCGCCGTCTCCGTCCAGGTCGGCCACCAGTACCCTGTATACGCCGAAGTCGGTGTCGACGTCGTGGTCCGCGGCGCCGTGGTGCAGACCTACGGTGCCGGGGGCTCCGAGACAGTCCACCCCGCTGTCCGAGCTGAACTCGTCCCCCCATTCCCGGACGGGCCACTCCATGTAGGGGCCGCCGGACCAGTCCGACTGCTCGAAGGTGCCGGCTATTGCGGTGCCGCAGAGGAGCAGGATGGTCAGACGCATCGATCGTGCCATGAGGACCTCCGGGATGGATGTAGCTGTTTGATGGTCACATGCGGAGGTCCAGTCAACCCTGAGCCGGCGCGCCGAGGGCCCCGGGGCGATTGTCCCGAAGCCGGGAGGCGTATAGATTGAAGGCGGCGGGAGGAGGAGAGCATGGCGCATCGAATGAAGGCCCTGGCTCTGGCGGCCGCCGCGGCCGCAATCGCCATGGCGGGAGAGCCGGACGGCCGGGTGACGGGCTTCGGCGGATACATGGGGGAGCTTCGGGAG
This sequence comes from uncultured bacterium, assembly GCA_964423505.1. Lineage (GTDB taxonomy): Bacteria > Fermentibacterota > Fermentibacteria > Fermentibacterales > JCC-6 > CAYREX01. The sequence goes on from CAYREX010000001.1 coordinate 103,342, forward strand.
AACCTCTCCTACAGCGACTCCGGTGACTGGTACGGGGTGACAGTGACACTGCCGGAGGTGGCCGCCGGCTTCCCGGGCATGGCGGCCGGGCTCGCCGCCTACGCCGACACGCTGCTGACCTCCTTCTACTTCGGCCTGCCCGGGGAGGGGGAGGAGCCGGTGGCCCCCTACGCCCTGGAGCTGTACGTCTCTCACGAGCCCTCCCCGGAGGGGATGGTCTGCCTCATGGCGTACGTCTACGTCTACGCAGGCGGCGCCCACGGCATGAACTGGAGCCGCTCCTGGGTCTTCGACCCCGGCGACTCACTCTTCGTCGACCCTGTATCCCTCCTGGGCGACTCAACCGCCTTCGCCGCGTTCGCCGGACAGGTGAGGGACAGCCTGCTGGCCAGGCTCGACTCCGACAGCTCCTGGATAGTCAGGGGCACGTTGCCGAAGAGGGGCAACTACGAGGCGCTTCTCCCGGTGCCGGACTCCTCCGGCGGCATCGGCGGCTTCAGGGTGGAGCTGGCTCCCTACCAGGTCGCCCCCTACGTGTCGGGGTCATCGGAGGTGGTGGTCAGGTACTGAGCCGCCGGCCTACCCGGAGCCTTTCCGCCCTACCCCTCACCTCAGGCTGGAGGCGGCCCCCTCCACCGGCTCGAACAGCTCGCACTCGACTCCGGGTACGTTCAGGTAGAGGAACTCCTCCACCCTGCCCGCGAAGTCGAGCCTGTTCTCCTCCCGGGCGAAACCGTGCCCCTCGTCCTCGTAGACTACGTAGAGAACCTCGTTGCCCAGGTCCCGCAGGGCCCGTACTATCTGGTCGCTCTCTCCGATGACCACTCTCGGGTCGTTCGCGCCCTGCACCACCAGGAGGGGGACCCTGATGCTGTCGGCGTGGTTGAGCGGCGAGCGCTCCTGCAGCATGGCGAGGTCCTCCGGGTCGTCCGGGTCGCCCACCCTCAGGTCGAACATGGCCATCATCGGACGCCAGTAGGGCGGCACCGACTCTATGAAGGTCACGAGGTTGGACGGACCGAAGAAGTCGACCGCCGCGCAGTAGAGGTCCGGGGTGAAGGCCGCTCCGGCCAGGGCGGCGTAGCCGCCGTAGGAGCCGCCGAAGATGACCAGCCTCTCCGGGTCGGCGATCCCCTCCTCGACCGCCCACATGGCCGCGTCGGTCACGTCGTCCTGCATCGCGCCGCCCCACTCCCGGTTGCCGGCGTTGATGAACTCCTTGCCGAAGCCGGCCGAGCCCCGGAAGTTCACCTTCAGCACGGCGAAGCCCCTGTCGGCCAGCTGCTGCACGAAGGGGTCGTAGCCGTAATAGTCCCTGGCCCATGGGCCGCCGTGGACCATCATCACCAGCGGGTAGGGTCCCTCGCCGTAGTGCTCCGGGTCCGGGGTGGTGAGGTAGGAGGGGAGGACCAGCCCGTCCCGAGCGGTTATCTCCACCGGCTCCATGGGGGCCATCCCGTAGGCCTCGAGCGCGGGGACGGCGCTGAAGAGCTCGGTCATGGAGCCGTCGGTCCGGTCGTAGAGGTAGTAGACCACCGGGTTGTCTATGGTTGTGTAGCCGACTATCCAGGTGCTGTCCGCGTGGTCCTCGGAGACTATCCCCCAGTCTCCCTCGCGGTAGCCCTCCAGGAAGTCGACGTCATCCGCGATGGACTGGTCGAGCACCTCGACGCGGCGCCTCAGGTAGGTAACCGATGCAAGCCTCGGCTCTCCGGTGAAGGGGTCGAAGTCGACGCTGCCCAGGTCGGCCGTGCTGTCGGCGAAGACCAGGGAGTCCGCCCCGCTCTCCAGGTGGTGGAGGTAGAGGCCGCTCAGGTCCCTGCCCAGGTTGGACTCGACGTAGAGTCCCTCCCCCTCCTCGGTGAACCGGAGCGGGTACCAGGACTCCAGGCTGCTGAACGTCCGCAGCTCCTCCCAGTCCGAGGCCTCGTCCCACCTGTGCCACACGGTGATGTCGCCGCTCGACTGGTCGATGGTCATCCGGAGCCTGAGCCGCATGTCCTCGTCGGGCTGGTATCCGAGCACCATGGAGCCGCCCTCCAGGATGCCCGGGTTGTCCTGGACCAGCGTCAGCTCGCCCGTGCGAAGGTCCGCCGAGTAGACGTCGAAGAACATCGGGTCCTCGCGGTTCATCTCGATGAGCACGGTGTGCGGGTGGTCCCTGTCCATATCGCTGATGCTCGCCCTCACCCCCTCGTAGGGCGTGAGGTCCGAGACCTCGCCGGTCTCCACCGAGAGGAGGTAGACATGGTAGTCCTCCTCTCCGGCCTCGTCCTGCATGTAGAGGATGTGCTCGCCGTCCTCGGCCCACCTGTAGCTGGTTATGCCCCTTCCCTCGTCGAAGGTGAGCTGCCGCGGCTCCTCCATGTCCCTCCCGGCGACCCAGAGGTTCAGGACGCCATCCGCCGGGGCCACGTATGCTATCATCGTGCCGTCCGGCGAGAGCTCGGGTATCACCCTCTCCGGGTTCCCGAAGAGGACCTGCCGGGGGATGAGCCTCGCGGCGTTCTCGGAGCTCACGTGCTCAGGCTCGGGGAGCTCCTCCAGGGCCGTATCCCGCTCCCCACCGGCTTCGGGCGCCTCCCCGCAGGAGGCCAGAATGGGGAGCATCAGCGCGAAAGCGGTCAGCAGACGTACGGACATGCATCCTCCGATCGGGAGAGGGCGGTCCGGCGTGGGCGCCACCGCCTCGGTCCGAATATAGCCTTACGGTCCGTGGAAGTGCCCGGAGGGCGGGCCCGCCTCAGTCAACCGCCGGAGCGTCCGTCTCCCGCAGCACCTTCCCGAGCGCCAGCTCCAGCTCGCCGCGGTCGAAGGGCTTCTGGAGGAAGGCGCCGGGCATCTCGTCACGGAAATGGCTCATGCTCTCCCGGGAGCTGAAGCCGCTCATCAGGACAACCGGGGCGGTGCATCCAGTCTCCCGGAGCCCGACGAACACCTGGCTTCCCATCATCTCCGGCATGGTCATGTCCAGGAGGATGCAGTCCGGCTCGAACCCCCTTCGCAGGTCATCGAGGAGGGATGGGCCGGAGCGGTAGGCGCTGACCCGGTGCCCGAGCGTCTCCAGCATGGAGCCGGTGACCTCGAGTACCATCTCCTCGTCGTCGACCAGCGCCACGTCCAGCCCGCCGCCCGGCGCTTCCGGTCCGGTCTCGCCTTCATCCGGCCCGGCGGTTCGGGAGGTCGCCGGCAGCACGAGGGTCATGACGGTCCCCTCGCCCGGCCGGCTCACCGCCTCGATGGTGCCTCCGATGGCCTCCACCGAGCCCTTGATGACCGAGAGGCCCATCCCCCTGCCGGCCCTCTTCGTGGAGAAGAACGGGTCGAACACCCGGGGCATGTGCTCGCCGGATATCCCGGGGCCGTCGTCCTCCACGCTGACGACCACGGAGCCGGCGCCGCTCCCGGTCGAGCCGGGGAGATGGCCGGTGGAGACCGTGACCGTCCCCCTTCCCTCCATTGCCTCCATGGAGTTCACCACCAGGCTGATGACCCAGTTCTTGAGCTGCAGCGGGTCGAGGCATACCCGGGGCAGCCCCTCGGCGGGCTCCCACCCGATCCTGACGTCCTCCTCCATGGGCGCTATGAAGGGGACCACCTCCCGGACTGCCTCGTTCACGTCCACCAGCTCCCTGTTCATGGAGGCGTGCCCCCCGAACGCCAGCATCTGCCTGCAGAGCTGGGTAGCCTCCTCGACGGCCCTGCGGATGCGCTCCACCGACCGCATGGTGCCGCTGTCCCCGCTTATACCCTCGATGCTGCCGAGTATGGCGTGGAGGCTGTTGTTGAAGTCGTGGGCTATGCCGGCGGTCAGGATGCCGAGGCTCTCGTACTTCTGCATCCTGGCGGTCCTGGCGTCCATCTCGAGCTGCATGTTCCGCCTCTGGACCGACATGAGCTCGCCGAGGACGGCGTTCCGACGGGACGACAGGCGCTCGCCCACCTTCAGCGCCCTCTCCATATGCTCGAAGACGCCGTCCTGGTCGCCCCTTTCCCGGGCCATCCTGGCTCTCATCCTCGCCAGCTTCTGGTGGCTGGCCAGGCCCACCTCCCTCTCCTCCAGGAACTCGCCCAGGCTCTCGAGCATGGACTCCGCCTCGGTCAGCATCCCCAGCTTCATGTAGAGCTCGAAGGCCAGGGTGAGGACCTCGCAGCGGGCGTAGTTGTAGCAGTCATCGCCTGCCAGCTCCAGCCCCCGGCTGACGAGGGAGAGCGCCTCCTCCCTCCCGGTCCCGGGGTCCAGCGAGTCGGCGAGGTAGCAGCCCACCAGGGCGAGCTTGTACATGGCCCCGACGCTCTCCTGCGCCTCCATGCCCCGCCTCAGGTAGGGTACGGCCTCCCGAGGCCTCCCGTCGGTGTAGAGGGCGATACCGATGTTGGAGAGATTGTCCGCGATGCCGAACTGGTGGTCGATCTCCCTGTTGATGGAGAGCGCGTGCCGGAAGGACTCGACGGCGGCGTCGCAGTCGCCTATCTGCATCTGGAGCAGGCCGGTGTTGCTCCTCACGACCGACTCTATCTCCCTCGCGCCGATGGCCACCGCTACCTCCAGGCCCCTGGCGTAGGCCTTTGCCGCCAGGTCGTAGAGGTCCAGGTTCACGTAGGACTGGCCGAGCCAGTTGTATGCGTTCCCGAGGACCCTGCCGTCGCTCCCCTCGAGCAGGGTCACGCACTTCCTCAGGTAGTCGATGGAGTCGAGGCTGCGGCTCTGCTCACAGAGGATGGCGCCCATGGTCATGTGGGCCCTGGCGATGAGCTCCTCGTCGCCGGCGGCCACGGCTGCATCGATTGAGCGGCGGAAGGCCGCCTCCGCCTCGGAGAACCTGTTCAGCCTCCACAGGCAGCGGCCCTCCAGGTAGAGAGCCCTGTAGGGGGGCGGGTCCGGGACGCTTCCGAGAAGCTCCAGGGCCCCTTCGAAATCGCCCTCGACGCAGAGGGCCTCGGCTCTGTCCAGCAGTCCTCCGACTGTATTCATCATGGGTATCTCAATAATGTAATCCGTCCATACGGGCAACCGCCGGGGGCATACCGCCGGAAGGTGGGAGCGGGGCCGGGCGGCGGAGTCGCGGCGCCGACTGACGAGGAGGGCGCCCCCGGCCGGGGGCGCCCATTGCTGCTCAGAGCTTCCTCTGGTGGCGTCCGGCTAGAAGGAGGTCTTGATGTCGGCCCAGGTGGAGCGCTGCACCGGTACCCCGTAGTTGTAGTGGACGGTTCCGTTCCACTCGCGGTAGGAGAAGACGCTGCCCGGAGGGAAACCCTCGGCGAGGCCCCTGTAGGTGGTTATCTCCAGGTCGGAGTTGTTGTAGGTGGTCGGCCCGCCGTTGGTGTAGTAGAACCCGCCGGTGCCGCTGACCGCCTCCTCCGCGGTGATGATGATGCCGATGACGTCGCCGGTGCTCATCTGGAGCCCGCCCACGTCTATGTGGGTAGGGTTGTTGATGCCCTGGCCGACGACGCTGTCGACGCCGAGCTCGGTCCAGCCGCTGGCGTTCTGCTCGAACCCGTTGGCGGTGCCCTCCCGCCAGTAGACGTGGACCGTCCAGAGTGAGACTTCGGTGCCGAGGTTCACGTCCCAGCCGACAACCGTGAGGTCGGTCAGGGCCTCCAGGTCGAAGGAGTTGCCGGCGTAGTTGTTGTTCTGGTTGAACTGCGTCGTGAGATAGGCCTGGCCGGTGGTATCCACCTCTGCGGGAATCGTGAGCGCCGGCGAGCCCCAGGCGCCGCTGTCCGGCAGAGCCATGGCCGCTGCGGCGAATGCCATGAGGACGAGAGCGAGCTTGAACACGGAGAACCCCCTTCGTCTGTGCGAGACCGCGGGCCTCTGCCGATGTGCCGTGGACCCTTCGGTCTCACGTAACCCCTGAGAACATGACGACCGATACCTCTATACGCAGGGGCACCATGGGTTGTCAATGTCGGGTGGCCCGCCGCGGCGCTGCCGGCGTTGCCCCGCCAGGCGGGCTTGCGCACTGCAGATATATTGTCTATATTTGCTTTTAGTAGTTTTATATAGTTCATGTATTGAAGCGATACTGGAATTTCAGGCATGGAAGGAAGAAACGATGCTCAGAAAGCAGCAGAAGCGTCTCGAGGGAATGGCGGAGAGCGGCATGACGGACCTCGACAGGCTCAGGAGAGCCGAGGACAGGCTGGAGAAGCTGCGGAGCGAGCTGGCCACGCTGGACGGCGACCTGAGAGACATGGCCGAGGAGATGGGCGTCAGGGCGAACTCCAGGGGCTCCCTCCAGGACAACGGACTCTCGGGCGGTACCGGGGAGAGGCTCGAGGGTTCCGGCGAGCGGTAGGAGACGCAAGGGGCCTGGCGCGGGTACGGCGCGGCAACCACATCGAGCGGAAGGGGGATAGGCTCAGACGGCGGAGAGGCACGACATGGCAGACATGAAGGCGTTCTTGATGAAGAGGATAGGCGAGGTCGGCTTCGTGGAGAAGGAGATGCCCGCCGCCCCCGGTCCCAACGAGGCGACAGTGCGGACCACGGCCGCGCTCGTATGCACCTCGGACACCCACACGGTCTCGGGGGCCATAGGGCCCAGGGAGAACCTGACCCTCGGCCACGAGGCGGTTGGGATCGTGGAGGAGCTCGGCAGCGCGGTCAAGGGCTTCGAGCCGGGGGAGAGGGTTGCCGTCAACGCGATCACCCCCGACTTCATCTGCAGCAACTGCCAGAGGGGCTACCCCTCCCAGTAGGGCGTCGACTCCGCAATCGAGTCGCTGGGCGCCCAGGCCACCTTCGAGGCATGCGTGGCGGTCACCAGGCCGGGCGGCACCATCTCGAACATCGGCTACCACGGGGAGGGTGAGTACGTCGGGATACCCAGGGCCGAGTGGGGGGTGGGCATGTCCGACAAGACTATAAGGACCGCACTCTGTCCCGGTGGCAGCCAGCGGATGGAGAGGCTGTTCAGGCTGATGAGCAGGGGAAGGGTCGACCCGACGCCGATGACCACCCACCGGATGCCCTTCGAGGACATCGAGAGGGCATTCCTGATGATGAGGGACAAGACAGACGACATCATCAAGCCCCTCATCACGTTCGGATAGGCTGAGGCGCAAGCGGGCTCGGCCGGGGCCGCGCCCTCACCCGGCGGGTGCCAGCTCCAGGTAGCCCTTCGGCGCCAGCGCGGTCGCCAGCATGATGGAGCTTATGTCCCGGTGAGCGCTCCAACCCGGGAGGCTTCGGCTCTCCGGGGCGCTCCAGTAGCGCACCACGTCCTCTCCGAGCTGCATCCTGTCGGCCAGCCCTGCCAGCAGGTCACCGGAGCGGGCGACCCCGGGCGAGCCGTCACCAGCGTCGGGGCAGAGCTCCTCCATGATGGCCACGCCGGAGAGGCCGATTGCCAGGCCCAGCTCCCTGAAGGCCAGACGCTCGCCACGCCCCGGAGCGAAAGACCCGCCGGGCGCCATCCTCTCCAGCCCGTTCCCGGCGGCGCGGAGCAGCGCCGGAAGGAGCCCGTCCGTTCCCTCAAGCCCCTCCCGGCGGAGCTGGCAGACCGTGGCGGCGGCGGTCAGCAGGCCGCCCACCCCCAGCGGGTCGGTGGTCTCCAGGGGAGCTCCCTCCACCATACCGGCGTAGGTTGCTGCCCACTGCTCCATCAGGGAGCGGCCGGGCGAGCCCGGCCCTTCCAGCGACCTCGCGGTGGACGCCAGCTGCAGGCATGTCACCAGCCCGTCCACCGGGTCGTGCTGTCCCATTGATGGCACCAGCGGGTACGAGAGGTCGGTGCTGAGCTTCCAGAACATGGCAGCGGCACCGCCCGCCGTCCTGAAGACGAAAGCCCTCCCGGCCCGGTCCATCAGCTCCCTGGACCAGGAGCGGTACTTCTCCTCTGCCGTGCGGCGGGCGACGGCATCGAGCGCATGGGCCCACCTGGAGAGGTAGTGGAAGTACTGACCGTCCCTCTCCCATTCCAGCATCGGGTCGTACCGCCCGCTCTCCGGCCGCTCCGGCAGACGCTTGCCTATCCTGAGCCCGCCCGCGGTAGGTCGAGCCTCCCCCTCTCCTTCCGGCAGACCGCTTATCCAGCCGGACCTGTGATCGTCCTCCCGGTACCTCCCCAGCGTGTGGTGTACCTGGTCCACGAGCGAAACGGCCCGCTGCAGCAGGGAGGGATCCTCCATGGCCTCCGACAGGCCGAGGAGGTTGCATACGGCGAAGGCGTCCGTCCATAGGTAGCGGCGGGGCGGGAGGTCAGAGGTCAGCCCGGTCTCCCGCATGAACCGCTCCATCAGCTCCGCGGCCCTCTCCAGGCGCTCCACTCCGGTCATCCTCCCGCCCCGTGACCACCGGCCCCGGCATCCCGACCGGCAAAGGCCATCTCGGGTCGCAACGGCCCCCCGGAACCGGGACTCAGCTTAGAGGCAAGGCCCCTGAGGGCGGACCTGAGCCCCTCCTCGACAGTGGGGTGGTAGTAGGGCGCCCGGAGCATGTCGCGCACCGTGAGCCGACCGGTCAACCCCAGGGCAAGGAGATGGGCCATGTGCTCGGCGCCGGGGGCGACCAGGGCGGCACCGCTCAGCATGCCGTCCTCGGCGGATGCGAACACCCTCACCAGCCCGGAGTCGGCGCCGGTCATCGCCGCCCTGCCCTGGCCCCGCATGTCGGCCTCGCCGACCAGGACGCCCCGGTCGTCCTCTCCAGCGGGGACGGACCCGACGGATGCTATGCCGGGCCTCGTGAAGACCACGCTCATGGGTACCCTCCTGACGAAGGCATCGGGCTCGGCCGCCAGCGCGTTCCAGCCCGCTATCCTCCCGTCGTCGGATGCCACGTGCAGGAGCGGCTCCCTGCCGTTGGCGTCTCCGGCTATGAAGACCGGGAGACCGCCTACCCGGAGGGTGGCCGGGTCGTGCTCGGGCACGCCCCGGTCGTCCAGAGGTACCCCGAGGACATCCAGTCCGAGGTCGTCCAGGGTCGGCCTCCTCCCCACCGAGGCCAGCACGGCGTCGAACCTCTCGGTCTCCCCCTCCACCGTTACCTCCACGCCGTCAGCGACCGGTGACAGCTTCACCTGCGCGCCGAGGCGCATCGGGAGCTCCCCCCCGATTATGCGCGCTGCGGCCTCGGCCACCGCCGGGTCCTCGATGCCACCGATGGAGCCGGAGGCGTCGAAGCCCCGGACCCTCACCCCGAGCCTGGCAAGGGCCTGGGCCATCTCCAGGCCCAGCGGTCCGAGCCCCACCACGGCCATGCTCTCCGGCAGGTCATCCATCTCGAAGAGGTCGTCGCTGGTCAGCAGCCTGTCGCCCAGCTCCCTCCACGGGGCGGGGACAACCGGCTCCGAGCCGGTGGCCACTATCACGCTGCCCGCCTCTATCCTGCGTCCCTCCACCTCCAGGAGCCCCGGTTCCAGGAACCTGGCGGTGCCGCGGACGAGCCTGTCACCCATGTCGGCGGTGGCCCGGAGCGTGCTCTGCACGAAGCCGTCCCTCCTGTCCCTCACCCAGGCCATCACCTTCTTCGTGTCAGCCGGGAGGCTGTCGGCGCCCCTGATCCCGACCTCCGCCAAAAGCTCCCTGGCGTGAAGGGCGGCGGCCGTCTCTATCAGGGTCTTGGAGGGCATGCAGCCCACCCTGGCGCAGGTGGTCCCGAGGGGGCCGCGGTCGACGAGCACGAAGCTCGAGCCGGAGCCGCGGACCTGGGAGAGGGCGGAGAGGCCGGCGGTCCCGGCACCGATTATCGCCACATCGCATTTCATATCCATATGAAGCACCTCTCCTGCACATAGTGTCGGTTGGAGATGTCTAATGTATCATTCAGACTACCATGAGGCTGGGGCAATGTCAAAGGGCGGGCGCCCCGCCTCAGCGCCGAACGGCTCCCAGCAGGAGGGCCCTGGCGAAGCGCAGGCGGTCCCTGCCGTTCGGGACCGAGGGGTCCAGCTCCCTGCACCTCCGGTACCGGCGCACGTACTCCCGGTACTTCCCGGAGCGCCAGAGATTGCCCAGGGTCTCCCGGAGGAGCGATGCCTCCGCACGCGGACGCTGCCGCCGGTAGGCCTCCGGGAGCCAGGGCAGGGAGAAGAGCTTCTCCATGATGGCTTCCCGGGCGCGGTGCATGGCATCCGGGTCCCTGGACTTTCCTCCCGGGTGCCTCCTGCGCAGGGCCAGCACCCGGTCCACGTACGCGAAGCGGCATCCCCGGGCGGCCATCCGGAGCCAGAGGTCGTAGTCCTCGGCGTTCCGGAGGCTCTCGTCGAAGCCGCCGGCCGCGTCGAAGCAGCTCCTCCTGAACAGAGGGGTCACGGCCGGTATTACGTTGCCTCCGAGAAGCTCGTAGAGCATGTCCCCGGAGCCCCTGCGCCGGGCCTTCCGGCGGGACCTCCTCCGACGGGTCTCCCCCGGACCGGGCGGCTCACCGGCGAAGTCGGCGGCGTCGGTGAAGACCAGGTCGCACCCGGTCTCCCGCATGACCTCCATCTGAACCTCCAGCTTGCGGGGCAGCCAGAGGTCGTCGTGGTTGTGTACGGCGACCAGCTCTCCGCGGGAGCGGGCGATGCCGTGGTTGAACGCGGAGGCGCATCCGCCGTTATCCTTGCGCATGTAGCGGAGCGAGTCCCCGAAGGCCCGGCAGACCTCCGGCGTCCGGTCGGTGGAGCCGTCGTCCACCACTATCAGCTCGAAGTCGTCCTCCGTCTGGCGGAGGACGCTCTCCACCGCCTCCGCCAGGAAGTCCTCCCCGTTGTAGACAGGTATCACGACGCTAACCATCTCCCAGCAGCAGCCCCTCCATGCGGTGGACGGCGTCCGCCCAGGTCCAGCCCTCCATGACCTCTCTCCTGGCCGCATCGCCCATGGCCCTCCACCGGGACCGCTCCGAGAGGAACGACCCGAGGGCGGCGGCCATCGCGCCCGGCTCCTCCATCGGAACCAGCGTCCCCGAGACCCCGTCCCGCACCGCTTCGCCGGTGCCGCCGGAGTCGGTTGCCAGCACCGGCAGCCCGCTTGCCATGGCCTCCAGGAGGGTCAGGCTCAGCCCCTCCTCCTGTCCGGTCTCCCGGTCCCGGCCGGAGCACTGCAGGAAGAGGTCGGCGGAGCGGTAGACTTCCGGAAGAAGCCGGTGCTCGACCGCTCCGGCGAAGACCACCGGGCAGGGGACGCCCAGCTCCAGCGCCAGCTCCTCGAGGCGGCGCCTGTAGGAGAGGTGCCTCTCGGTGTCCCCCACCACCAGGTATGTCAGGTCGCCGCGGCCGAGCCGCGCCAGCGCTTCGAGCGCTACCTCGAGCCTCTTTATCGGCACCACGCGGCAGACCGAGAGGAGAGTGGCACCGCTCCCCGGCACCCCCAGCCGCCCCCTGACGCCGGCGGCCGGCGGTCCGGGGCGGAAGCGCCGGACGTCCACGCCGTTGTGGACCACCTCGATGCGCCCGGCGTCCAGCCCGGTGCGCTCGGCGACCATGGAGCGGATGAACCCGCTCACCGCCGCCACCCGGTCGCTTGCCCCGTATGCCCCTGCGGCCTTCCGCGCGCTCAGACCCCGGCCCGCCCTGGCCACCTCGCGGCTGTGCGCCGCGGTCACCAGGCGGAAGCTGAACAGCCGACGCAGCGGCCGCAGCCCGGCTGCGTACTGCCAGGTCGAGGCGAGAACCACGGGGCTCCCGGAGCGGAGCAGGAAGCCGGAGGCGTAGAGGGCGGAGACGACCCGCCGGGTCCGCGACCAGTCCCTGCCGGCCATGGTCACTACCCGGAATGGGGCGCCGCGGTGGGCGTCCTGCATCGCCCGTCTCTCGCCCCTTGTAAGCACGGTGACGGAGCGGAAGGAGGGGGCCAGGCCCCGGGCCATCTCGTGGGCCCACATGCCTATGCCCCCGCCGGTGTCCGGCGGGAACCTGTCGGTCAGGATGGCCAGGTCCCGCTCGGCGCTCACGTCCGCGCCGCCCCCTCCATGAGGCTCAGCATGCGGCCGGCGCTGCGCTCCCATAGCAGGTCGCCGGCCCGCTCCAGGGCCGCCTCGCCCATCTCCCGGGCCAGCCGGCGGTCCTCCATCAGCCGACCGAGCGCCCCGGCAACGCTCTCCGGGCTGCCGCTCGTCACCAGGGCCTCCCTGCCTCCGGTCACGAAGTCGGAGAGGGAGGGGAGGTCAACGGTCACCACCGGCAGCCCGGCCGCCAGGTAGTCGAAGAGCTTTGACGGGGCGGTGAGGTAGCGGTTGTAGAAGTTGTCGCGGAGGAGGAGCAGGCCTACGTCCGCCTGCCGGAGCCTACCGGTCAGCTCCCGGTATGGCAGCCAGCCGGTGACCTCCGCCCTCTCCTCCAGCCCGGCTCCCCGGACCAGGTCCCGGGCGTACGAGACCTCCTCCGCGTTGCGCCCCCCCAGCAGCAGCAGCCTCCATCCCGGGCGCGCCGCCATGCGGAAGGACTCCACGGCTGCGTCTATGCCCTTCATCGGCTGGAAGCTCCCGGCGTAGCAGACTACCCGCTCCCCTCCGTCTCCGCGGTCTGGGAGCTCCGGCGCCCTGGACCGCACGCCGGGCCAGGCCACCATCACCGGGACGGCCAGCTCCTCGCGGTAGAGGGCGGCCTGGGCCGACTGGAGCGCAAGGACGCCGTCGACCTCGGGCAGGAAGAGCCTCTCCGAGAGGTGGAACCAGCGCCTGTGCACGCGGTTCATCTCCTCCCTGCCCCTAAGACTCATGTAGAAGTTGTGGCTCTGGTAGAAGACGGGGACGTCCAGCCTGAGCCTCAGGTAGACCAGGTAGGGCAGGAAGCCGGGGTCCCTGGTGATGACCGCGTCCAGCCCGGCCTCCCCGTGCAGCCCGAGCAGCAGGCGCACGGCGCGGGCGTAGAAGACCTCGTTGGTAGTGGCCCCGCCAATCCTCGCGGAGAGCCTGTGCACGTGAAGGAGCGGCTCTCCCGAGAGCCCGAGCCCCTCCAGGCCCTCCTCCGGGCCGCCCCTGCCCGGCCTGCAGACCAGGTGGGACTCCACCCCGGAGGCGGTGAACCCCCAGGCGTTCATCGCCGAGAAGACGGTGGAGGGCATGGGTGAAGGGAAGCCGACCTTGTTGACGTAGGCCAGGCGCCGGATCAAGGCATACCCTCCAGCAGCTCGACAAGCGGCCGCCTGACGGCCCTGGCGGGGATGTCCCCCGCCCGGGAGGTCGGACCGACGACGAGGCGGCTCGCCGGAGACGGCCTGAAGAACCTCCGGACGTTGGCAGAGCGGGCCTGGAAGAGCGCCACCACAGGGACCTCCATGAGCTGGGCCATGTGAAGGGTGGAGGTGTCCGGGGTGACCAGGCAGTCCAGCTCCCGGACCACCCTGGCCAGCTCCATGGGCCCCGGTATCCGGCACATGACCGAGGTGCCGGGCCGGGCCGCGGCCAGGGAGCCCGCCTCCTCTTCCCTGCCGGGCATGCCGAGCAGCAGGAACCGGACCTCGTCCTCTCCGAAAGAGCCCATGAGCTCGGCGGTCCTCTCCGCCCCCCATTCCCGGGACGGCTCTCCCGCGGAGAGGTTGATGCCGACGAGAGGAGGCCCCGTCGGCCCCGGCATCCCCGGGGCGGTCACCTCTCCCGCCGGGGACCAGCGCATGTCCTCCGCGGAGGGCGAGAGCCCCCAGACGTCCAGGAGGGCCATGTTCCTCTCCATCACCAGATCCCGCCCCGCCCGGTCCACCAGCCGGTCGCAGAGCCCACGGACCATGGCCCCCCTGTGCCCCACGGTGAGCTCCCCGCGGAGCAGCCTGAGCAGCATGCTGAACGTCCTGGAGGGATGGTCCTTCGGCGAGTAGACGACGGTGAAGCGTCTCCGCCTTGTCCACCGTATGAGCCCACCGGCCGGCGGCCTGTAGAGCTGGGTCTCGTCGACGCAGTCGACCCCATCGTAGAGGGGGGCGTTGGCGGCTGTGGAGAGGACGGTGCTGCGGACGCCGGGAAAGCACCTCCTCAGGGCCTGGAGCAGGGGGAGCATCAGGAGGGCGTCCCCCAGCTTCTCCTGGGAGATGACGCATACGGTGCCCGGTCTCGGCGGAGGATCGCCCGCCCTCCGCAGCATCCTCCGGAGCGACATGCCCAGAAGGGCGCAGAGGGGGTACCTCGCCGACCGGGAGAGGAGGGTCCTGAGCCTCTCAGGGGCCGGGGCCACGGGTCACCTCCTCCAGCAGCTCCACCAGTCCTTTGCGCATCCCCTCGAGGGAGAAGCAGGAGCGCACCCGCTCCCTCCCGGCATCGCCGAGGCGCCGCCTGAGCCGGGGGTCCAGGGCCAGCCCGGCCATCCTCTCGGCGACCCGGGCCGGGTCTGGAGGGACCAGGAGACCGTCCACCCCGTCCGTCACCAGCTCCGCCGACCAGCCGGCCGCCGTCAGCATCACCGGTACGCCGAGGGCCATGGCCTCGAGGGCGGCGTTGGGGATGCCCTCGTTCCGGGAGAGCAGCACGAAGAGATCGCTCTCTCCCTCCAGGCGGCGCACGTCGGGGACGAAGCCGGCGAAGGCTACCCTGGCGTCCGGGCAGAGCCGGGTCGACATCTCCCGCAGCGCCTCCTCCTCCGGGCCCTCGCCGGCCAGTACCACCTCGACCCTCCCCCGGAGCTCCCGGGGCAGCAACGAGACCGCCTCCAGAAGGACGGCCTGCCCCTTCCGTGGTATGAGGGAGCCGACGCAGACCACCCTGAGCCGGCCGTCCTTCCGGCGAGGGGCCGGCTCCATCTCCGGCACGCCGTTACGGACGACGCGGACACGGTCCCTCTCCAGGCCGCAGCGGACCAGCTCGTCCGCTATGGCCCCGGCGTTCACCAGCACGGCGTCGCAGCCCCTTCGGAAGACCCACCTGCGGAGCGAAGGGCGGGGCAGACGGCGGACTATGCCGAGGCGGACGACATGCCCGAACCGGAGGAAGACCCGCAGGAGAGCGCAGATGAGGTTCTCCTTCCGCTTCGTGGAGACTACTGTATCCACCCTCTCATCGCGGACCATCCGCGCCAGACCGGCGTATGTGGGGATGTCCAGCACGCTCCGGAAGGGCAGGCCAACGGTCAGGTCCGTCTCCCCGAACCGGGCGGCCATCTCCCCTCTCCGGCAGGCCAGTAGCACCCGGTGGTCCGGGCGCAGCGCCTCCATCGCCATGGAGACCCAGCGCTCGTTGCCGCCCCAGCTCCGGGCGGAGCAGACGAAGAGGACGTTCACCGGCGAAGCCCCTCCATGAACACCTCCTCCAGCCGGTCCAGCATCCGCTCGAGGGAGAAGTGCTCCTCCACCCTCCTTCTTCCCGACTCGCCCATGCGCCTGCGCAGGTTCCGGTCGTCCATCAGCTCCGAGAGGGCGCCGTAGAGGGCCTCCGGGTCTGCGGCCGGGACCAGGAGCCCGGTCTCACCGTCCACCACCAGCTCGTCGGTACCCCTGATGTCGGTGGCCGCCACCGGCCGCCCTGCCGCCATCGCCTCCATGACCACGTTGGGCATCCCCTCGAAGAGGGAGGGCAGGCAGAAGACGCTGCAGCGGTGCATCAGCCGGTGGAGGTCCTCCACGTGCCCGGGCAGGCCGACGTTGGAGAGCCCCTCCTCCCGGACTCTCCGCTCCAGCTCCCCGCGCTGCTCGCCCTCCCCGGCGATCACGAACCTCCAGTCCCGGCCGTCCCGCATGGCCATCGCCGCCGCCTCCAGCAGGGTGCCGAAGCTCTTCTGCGGATCCAGGCGCCCTGCGCCGAGGACCATCGGCGGGTCAGCATCCGGAACCGCGTCCGGGACGTCCGCCCACTCGGGGTCCATGCCGTTGTACACGAGGTGAATGAAGCCCTCCGGGAACCAGCCGTACCCCATGTACTCGTCGCGGATGCCGGCGGAGTTCACTATCATGCCGTCGGTGAGCCGGAGGAAGCTGTGCCGGTACCTCGGTCTGGGGCGGCAGAGTACCAGGCCCTGCCGGGCCAGGATCCTCGGAGTGCGTGCCATTCGCCCGGCCAGCCCGGCGGTCCTAACGTCCTTCATGAGACAGGGGACGAGCACGTCGACTTTGTTCCGCCTGAGGAAGCCGAGCAGGCGCAGCGTCAGGTTGGGGTTGAAGTCACCGGTCACCGGCAGGGGGAGAACGGCCACCCCCGCCTCCCTCGCCCTGCGGGCAAGCACCGACCGGGGCCTGCAGCCGACCCATGTCCCGTGCCCCCGCGAGGAGAGGCCGGAGGCGGCCGAGAGAGCCCATTTCTCCCCCCCTCCCCAGGTGTCGGCCGCGATGCCGTCAACGAAGAGGATGTTCAAGGCGCCCGGCCTATACGTCCCGCAGGAGGTGGTAGTTCTCGAAGCTGCACATGCGGCGTCCGCCCCGGAAGGTCCTCTCCAGCCAGGTCAGGAGTCGGTAGCGGAGCCTCTCGTGCTTGTGCTTCCTCCTCGCGGGGTCCGGCCTCCCGGTCTGCTGGAGCCTGTCTCCCCAGTCCATGGCCTCGATGCGGCCCCTCATCACCGCCGGATGGGTGCCCTCGTAGACCTCCAGCCTGTCCAGCGGGCCATAGTCGAACTCGGGGGGCGCCCCGTCGTAGTGCTCCTCGGCCCTTCGCCTGCCCCAGTGTATCGAATGGAAGGCCCGCGACTTCGCCTGCATGAGGCCCGGCGGCCGCACCCACCCGTAATGGAATATCTCCGCGTCCACCGCTGCCACGCGGAGCTTGCGGGTGCCCCCCTCCTGGCGGGGGTGCTCGTATGGGTCGAAGGAGCGGAAGGACTGGGCGCTCTCGAACGAGTGGATGTCCGGCCGGTTCCTTACCACCCTTATCTCGAACGGATACCACCCGTGGCTGTCGTGGTAGTGGCGGTAGTCGCCCCAGAAGTGCCTGTACCCGAAGAGGAGGCCCTCTACGCGACCGTCGTCGAGGAGCTCCCTGCAGCGACGCTCGATGGCCGGCAGGTCCCGCTCGTGGAGCACCTCGTCCGCCTGGAGGTAGAGCAGCCAGTCGCCGGTGCAGGCGCTCATGGCCCTGTCGGTCTCTATGGCGTTTATGACCCCCCTAGTGCAGTGGCGCTCCTCCCAGACGCTGTCGATGATGCGGACCTTCGGGTCGCCTATGGCCTCGATGTCGCGCCTTGTCGTGTCGTCCGGGTCACCCTCGCCGACGGCCACCACGAACTCGTCGACCAGCGGCAGGGCGGACCTGATGGACTCTACAACCGGGTAGTAGAGCTTGACGCCGTTCCGAACGAACGAGAAGCCGCTGAGCCTCACGGGCTCTCCACCTCTCCGCCTCCACCGTCTCCGGGCCCCTCACCGCAGCTCCGGAGGACGGCCCTGGCCTTGCTCCCGATGTGGACCACCCCGTACACCAGGCCGGCCAGCGGCCTGGAGGAGTAGGTCTCCCACCTGACCAGCCGGAAGCCGGTCCTCCCGGCCAGCTCGGCGAGCGACCTCCTGCAGAACTCGTTGCAGTGACCCGGACGGTAGCCCTCCGCGTAGCGCTTGCGGTGCAGCCCCAGCCTGCTCATGAGCCGCTTGAGGCGCATCTCAGGAGCCATGATGTTCGGCACCTCCAGCACCACATGCCCCCCCCGCCGGAGCAGCCTGCTTACCTTTCTCATGGCGCGGTAGGGGTCCGGGAGGTGCTCCAGCACATGGCGCATCACCACCACGTCGAACCGCCCCTCGTCCGGCGTCTCGTAGTCCATGAAGTCCGCCTCGACCACTGACACACCGAGCCTCTCCCGCACGCTTCGGGCGAGGGAGGGGGAGAGCTCCAGGCCGAACACGTCCCATCCCCGGCGGCCGGCCTCGCAGAGAAGGTGCCCGTTGCCGCAGCCGACCTCCATGAGACGCCCTTCGGAGGGGACGTGTCTGGACATGAATCGGAGCGTGCGCCTCTGGGCCTCGTTCACCGGGTGGTCCCGGTCATCCGGGTCGACCGGCCGCTCGGAGTACTTGCGCTGGTCAAGCCCGCCCTCGAGGTCGTAGCTCACCAGGCCGCAGCCACAGCACCTGTAGAATCGGAACTGCCCCCGGTCTCCCTGGGTGTAGAAGGGCCTCATCCCCTCGCGTCCGCAGAGCCTGCACCTCATCGGGGTCCGCCTTCCCGCTGCCACCGGGACCCGGCTCCCGGCGGTCTGACAGGATTAGCAGGTCCGCCCCTGCGTGTCAACTTCGTTCATTGGCCCTGCTCGAGGCGCATGTGCCCCGGGATCGGGAACTCCTTACGGCCCTTCCGGAGAGGACCGCGCCCCGCCCCCCCGCGCACTGCCGGCCTCGCCCCCCGTCGATGCCGCATCCTGCTCGTGCATTCGCATGACCCTCCTGGTGGGGATCGGCCTTGGCGGCGGCTGGAGCGGGCGGCTGAGCAGGTAGGCCGCTCCGAAGACCACCGGCAGGTGCACGAAGTAGACCAGAAGCGCGTGCCTGCCCAGGAGGAGCAGCGGGGCCGCGGCCTTCACTGCAGGGCTTCCCATCCCGACCCGGCCGGACCTCCTGAGCATCTGTCCGAGGAACAGCCCGACGAGGACCACGCCTATCCAGGGGAAGACCGGGTAGAGGTCCAGCGTCCTCACCGGGTGCCCGAGCCCCAGCCAGACCAGCAGGGGCGTGCCCACCCGGACATCTTTCATGACCACCCCCAGGAGGATGGCCAGGAGGCCCAGGCCCAGGTTGAGCCAGGTATAGCGGGTGAGCGGCGCCGCGATGACCACTGCCAGGCCTATGAAGTGAAGGATGCCGAAGAAGACGAAGCTCTCCCTCCTGAAGAGCAGCGAGCCGAGGGTGATGACCATGCCCAGACCGAATATCCGCAGCCCCCGGAGCAGGCATCTGCGGCTGAAGGCCGCCGAGGTCGAACCTCTGCTCCTCGAAAGGACGAGGCTGACCCCGACAAGCAGGATGAAGAGACCGGCGGTAGCGTGCCTGAACAGCTCCCAGAATCCGTCGAAGGGCCCCTTCCAGTCCACGCCGAAGTAGGACATGTCCCACTGGAGGTGGAAGACCACCATCATGAGGATTGCCACCCCGCGCAGCAGGTCGACCAGGGCCACCCTCCTGCCGGCGGGGGCGTAGAGGGGCGTTTTCGCCCTCCTAGCCAACGGACGCCTCCCCGGTCATGCCCTCCCGCTGACTACGGCGACGTCCTCGAACAACAGGTGTATGAACGGCTGGACCCTCCCGTTCTCCATCACGTACCCGCTGGGCAGCGGGCTCTCCACCGGGCCGTCGGGCGTGACCTCAACGTCCGGGAGCAGCAGGTGGAAGTGCATGTCGTCATGGTCTACCCCCTCGTCGAAGACCAGCTGGTAGTCCTCGTCCCTCACGTCCGCCGTGAGCATGCCGTGCACGAGCCGGTTAGACGTAACCAGGCTGTCATCCACGCTGAGCTCCGCCACGCCCCAGAAGGTGATGTAGGTTGGTACCCTGGGCATCAGCTTCGAGCCTATCCCGGTGCCTCCATGCATTATAACGTTGGTAGCGACCCCTCCGAAGAAAGGGTGGTCCGGTCCAACCGGGACCAGGTACAGCAGAGTGACGGAGCGTTCCAGGCCGTCCGGGCCGGAGAAGGTCGCGCTGAAGCCGGCTCTGTCCATGCTCTCCACCTCGTCGTTCAGGGTGGCGTCCGTCACCTCCAGCTCGAACCTCCCGGTCACCTCGGCATATCGGTCCGAGAACGGGGTCGGTCCAGCCGTAGTGGTATACCGGGTGCCGTCTGTGGAGACCAGCCTCGCATCCAGGGGAACGCCGACCCCCTCCTCGAAGCCCAGTGGCATATCCGGGGTGCCGAACACGTCCGGGTCCAGACGCCTGGGGCCGGGGAGTATCCAGCGGACGTCAGGACCGTCGGATGTAACCGTCAGCCGCACGGGTCCTCCTGCAACCATGCCAGGAGTCGTCTCCCGACCCTCTTCAACCACGACCTGCGCTGTCGCCGCCGGTACGATGACGACGAACATCGCGGCGAGGATCGCCGATGCCGATGCTGCTCTTCCTCTCATCTCTCTCTCTCCTCGCGCTACGGCCACTGAGACACAAGAGCTTGATTCGAAGCTCACCGGTAGCTCGGAGACCTAAGTAAGATTATATATACTCTAATCACATACTAATTAATAATAATGTCTTATCTCCACAAGGTCAAGTCGATAGTGGATGGTAGGACCCTTGACGCTCACGACAATCGCCTATTACCATGTACGCTGTCCATTATCGTTAATGCGAGGTAATGAAACGCCTCCATGATGACCGAATGACGGGGAGCCTGACTATGAGAAACTTCTCCGCAACAGGGCCGGCATTTGCCCTGCTGCTGATCCCGGCGGCTTCCTCCGCCGCCACAGCGGATTTCCTTCTCTTCCAGGGGCTTGACGGCATAAGCCTGCCCGACGGCTTCGAGATATCCGTCTACAACGAGGGGGTCACCGAGCCAAGGTCGATGTGCCTTGGAGACCAGGGCACCGTGTTCGTCGGGACCAGGGAGACCGGAGCGGTCTACGCCCTTCGGGACGAGGACGGTATGCCCGGCGCCGAGAGGACGCTTGTGATTGCCGAGGGTCTGTACATGCCCAACGGGGTCGCCTTCAGGGAGGGCGACCTGTACGTCTCCGAGGTCGACCGGGTACTACGGTTCGACGATATCGAGGATAGGCTGGAGGACCCCCCGACGCCGGTGGTCGTCTCGGATGGCTTCCCGGACGAGCGGGCTCACGGTTGGAAGTACATCGCCTTCGGCCCGGACGACCTGCTCTACGTCCCTGTAGGCGCACCATGCAACGTCTGCGATCCGGAGGACAGGCGCTTTGCCACCATAATGCGGATGGAGCCGGACGGCAGCAACCTCGAGGTCTACGTGAGGGGGGTCAGGAACACGGTCGGGTTCGACTGGGATCCGGATACGGGGAGGCTCTGGTTCACCGATAACGGCAGAGACCGAATGGGAGACGACGTCCCCCCGGACGAGCTGAACCGCGTGGAGACCGGCGGCGAACACTTCGGTTTCCCGTACGTCCACGGGATCGACCTGCCGGACCCTCAGTTCGGGGGGGAGGAGGAGGTGACCGTCCCTCTGACCCCACCGGTTGCGGAGCTGGGGCCCCACGTAGCCGCCCTTGGGATGGTCTTCTATACGGGAGAGTCGTTCCCGGAGGAGTACTGGGGACAGGTCCTCATAGCCGAGCACGGCTCCTGGAACAGGAGCGAGCCCATCGGCTACCGCGTGACCATGGTAAGGCTCCGTGACGGGGACCCGGTCTCCTACGAGGTGTTCGCCGAGGGATGGCTGACGGAAGAGGGGGCCTTCGGCAGGCCCGTCGACCTCCTGGTGCTCCGGGACGGCTCTCTGCTCGTCTCGGACGACCGTGCCGACAGGATATACAGGATTACTTACTCCGGCGGATCCTGATCTACGAATGACGCCTGCCAAGGCCGCGCCGGTTGCGCCGAAGGGTGCGGTTCCCCATCGTAAGTCTACAGCTTCTGCCGGACCCGCAGCAGTACACCGAGCTGTCGCCCGGGTTCGGGCGCAGGGAAAGGAGGCGCAGGTATGAGGTTCGTCGGTATCCTGCTGCTGGCCGCCGCCGCTCTCCCGGGAGCGTTCGCGGACGAGGTGCACAGTTACGACTTCCGGGAGCTCCCGGAGGGCTGGACCGCCGATCCGGAGTGGTCCTTCGACGCTACCGGCGCTCACGTCGCGGTCTCGGTCAGCTCCGGCGGCCCTCCGGTCTCCAACAGGGCCGAGATGTCCTCCGGGGACGGCTTCCTGCTGATGCCGGAGGGAACCGACTCGGTGGCGGTGCTCATGGAGTGCTCCCACTCGTTCGACGGGGGCTACTACTCCGGCGAGGCCTCGGCGATGGTCTACGCAACCGCCATCCTGGACGGGGAGACGCATGCCGTGGTCCTGGAGTACGAGAGCTGGGGCTTCCCCGGGGACGGCACTGACGCTCTCTACTCCACCTCGTTCGGCGCATCGGAGGGGGACACGCTCTCCTTCGAGCTGTACGCCAGCGCCTCGGCGTACTCCGGCTGGGCGGAGGCCGCGTGGGACATCGAGTCGATGACCGTCACCGTCTACGGAGCCGCCTCCCTGGCACCCGGCTCGTGGGGGGCCGTCAAGGCCGGCTGGGGCGAGGAGGGGTGAGGGCGCGCAGAGGCCCGGGCTAGTCCCAGACTCCCACGGTCACGAACCGGAGGTCCTCGGCGCCGCACCCGGGGCAGGTGAACGTTGCGGAGACGGGGTCCGGGACCAGCAGCAGTGTGTCTCCCGGGCATCCCGCTTCATCCTGCAGGTACACCCAGAAGGAGAGCCCGTCCCCCTCGGCCGGCGTCAGAAGCGAGTCAGGCTCGAAGGTCGACATGGCCTCGATGATCGCCTCGCGGTGCTCCCCGGAGGGAGGTCCCGCCTCGGTGTCCCCGTCTCCGCATCCCCGCTCCGCCGCGGTCCTCTCCACCAGGTCGAAGAGGACCGTACAGGGCAGGCCGGAGGCGGAGGCTTCGTAGACCTCCCTGACGTATCCCGGCATCCTGCCCACCCCGTGGAAGACCTCTTCCGTGGTGTGACCGCATATGCCGC
This sequence comes from uncultured bacterium, assembly GCA_964423505.1. Classification (GTDB taxonomy): domain Bacteria; phylum Fermentibacterota; class Fermentibacteria; order Fermentibacterales; family JCC-6; genus CAYREX01. The sequence continues at coordinate 125,807 of CAYREX010000001.1, forward strand.
AGCTTCCCACCAGGACATCGCCCGCCAGCAGCGGCATGGCCAGCAGCAGGGGCATCACTGTCGAACTGAGCCTCATCTCTCCTCCATTCCGGTGCGCCTCTGCGGAAGCGCGGGGGAGGCGCATCGACCGGCGTCGCGATGACAGCCCTTGTGGTTCCCCGCCCGGGAGGCGTCACCAGAGCCCCGGATCCTCCGGCAGGCTGTCGATGACCTCCTCGCGGAGGACGATCCCGTGGCGCTCCTCCAGTCGTTGCATCCACTCGGCGGCGGCCTCCTCCGAGAGCCTGTACCTGGCCATCTGCTCCAGGTCTATCCGCGCCTCGTCGAAGGTGGCTTCCCTCTCCGGGACCACCTCCACGAGCCTGAGGAGCAGGAAGTCGCCGGACTGCTCCATCGGGTAGGGACCGTGCCACGTGAGCGTGTCCTCCGGCGGGATGGCGAAGGCCTCCTCGCCGGCGCCGGCCGGTACGCTGACCATCCTGAGGGGACCGATGACGCCGGGCGGGACATCCTCGCCGGTCACCCAGTCCAGAGGGTCCAGGGAGGAGACCAGCCCGGCCGTCTCTCCCTCCGTCCCGCTCTGCTCGAGCTCCTCCAGTCGCTCCCCGGGCAATACGGCGGTATCGAAGTATCGGCGCTCCTCGAAGACAGGCGGCTCCGGCAGGAGCTCCCACTGCTCCTCGAGGTCCTCCCTCTGGACATCCACCTCGCCGACGCTGTCGGCGTACAGCCGCTCGGCCGCAAGCTGGAGAACCCAGCTGTCCCGCTCCTCCTCCAGGGAGTCCAGAGTGGAGGGGGACCATTCGAAGAGGGAGTCGACCAGCACAGTCTGCAGCAGCAGGTTGTCGACCAGGTAGCCGAGCCAGGTGACCGAGCCGGGCTGGACCGGCATTCGCATGCCCAGGTACTCGGCCTCGTAGTGGAGCTCACCCGCGGCCCAGTCGCCCAGGCCGGACGAGAGCGCGACGGCTCCCGGGTCGGGCGGCGGCGAGGGGTAGGCCTCGGCCACCGACTGCAGGACCGTTGTGTCCACCTCTACCCCGAGATCCTCCCTGACGAGGGAGAGGGTACGCATCCTGAAGGCCTGGTACCTGCTGTGAGCGAGCGCCTCTCTGGCCTCCTGGATGACCATGGCGGTATCCGGGACCATTGCATCTCCCGGGCCCGCGGGGCTCGTGGTCAGGGAGTCGAGCCTGACCGTGGCCCCGGAGCTGTCAGGGGCCGACTGGCCCGGCTCCAGCGAGTCGAGGAGGGCGGCCCGTCCCTCCGGTATCTGTGCCCTGTTCACGGGGCCGAACCTGCCCTCGTAGGCGGTGCCCGGCCTCACGGTGAACCAGTAACCGGTGCCCAGGCTGCCCAGGTACTCCTCCAGGTCCTCGTCGGTGACCGCCTCGGACAGGCGCTCGACCATCATGACCGCGGCCGCGTCCGCAGCCGTGCTCCTCAGCCTCGCAGCCGATAGGGCCTCGATTTCCGGAGCATCCAGATAGCCGGCCTGCTGCAGCTCACGCTCGACCACGGTCCTCCTCGCCAGCGAGAGCACGAGGCTCCTCGCAGGGTCCGGCGAGCCCAGGAAGACCTGCCTCTCCTCCCCGGTGAGGCCTGCCCATGCTTCCGCCGCATCGCCTGCGCGCACGGTGTCCCCCGCGGCAACGGCCAGCCAGGGGTCGACCGGGGCTTCGGGGGCGGAGCAGGAGCAGAGGAGCAGGGTCGAGATGAGCGCGGATGCCGCTGTCGGGACTGATGCTCTGGTCATGGTGCCTCCTGCCGGCCGGTCGGCTTCTCGCCCGACCGCGCCGCGGAAAAAAGGAAGGGGCCGTTGCCGGCCCCTTCCGCAGTCGGTCTCCGAATGACCCTAGAAGAGGGTCTTGATGGAGCCCCAGGTGCCCCTGTCGAGAGGGGTGAGCGATCCGTACAGGATGCGGAACATGTCGCTGGGGGCGTAGCCCTGGGAGGACCACGTAACCCAGCCGGAGTTGTAGAGGTAGCACTCCTGGCCCCTGACGGTGGTCCCGGCCAGGAAGTACCAGGTGTCGGCGCTCTGCCTCTGTACGGTTATCCAGTAGGTGGTGCCGACGTCTGCGCTGATGGGCGTGCCCGGGGTGCAGTCCGACTCGTACACGGTGTACGAGCCGAAGCTGATGCCGGTGGCGGTGTTGACTACCGTGGAGGTCACGTCCTCCATCTCGGTGCCCGGACCCGAGCCGGTGTCCTGGTAGAGGAGCGTGCTGCAGGACGTGGGCATGGAGGCGGCTGTAGTGAGTGTCCAGTAGGTGAGCTCCTGTACCTCTGCGTCGGTGGAGAGCGTCATGTCGTCGGCGGTGACGTAGTCGCCGAAGCTGGCGAACGCGGTGTCGAGGGCGTCGCCTGCGTCGTATGCGTAGCTGTCGATGTTGTCGTCGGAGCTGGGGTATCCGTAGCTCCCGCTTATCTCGCCGCTTATCGCGGGAGCGCTGGCGAGAGCCGCCCCGGCAGCAACTACGAGAACCAGAAAGAGAGTCCTCATCTTCGTCCTTTCCGTCAGGGTAATCCGGTCCATGCTAGAACGTGCTTTATACTCGCACGCCCTCGCCTGGTCAATGGGCAGAGAACCTCCCCGTGCGGGGAGGTTCCAACGGCGGTCAGACGTTAGCGGGAGTGGGCGGAGTCCACCCTGATGGTCCTGCCGTCCAGCTCGGCGCCGTTCATCTCCTCCATGGCCCGCCGCGCCTCTTCCTCGTTCGAGAAGGTGACGAAGCCGAAACCTCTCGACCGGCCGGTGTCCCGGTCGGTTATCACTTTCGCCTCGGTGACGGTACCGTAAGGGGAGAAGGCATCGAAGAGCCCCTTGTCGTCTGTCGCCCATGCGATTCCACCTACAAATAGCTTGCTCAAGACTCGCTCCGTTCCTATGGGGCCGTTGCCCCACGCTCTCCGGGTCCATCCCGGTTCTCGGCGCTCCCGCCGCAGGTCCGGCCAACAGGGCCGGTCGTAACTGGATTAGGCTGCAACTGACCGGGCGTGCTCTTGATGGAGGGCAGCAACCTGTGCAGTAGCCGTAATCGGGCAGATTATACCCACTACGGGATTCGGGTCAAGGAGTCGTCTGACAGTCCTCCTCCCCGCCGGGCGGAGGGCCGATTAGCTGCAGCGCCCTCTCGTATATCAGCTTGTCCGGACGGCACAGCTCTTCTATGCGCTCCATCTGCTCCGGCGTGACCTCCCTCTTCCCGTAGGACCTCCCCCTGGGATTCCGATTCACGTGCGGTATCAGCAGCCTGCAGCCGTAGGTCTCCCTGAAGCGCTCCGCGAGCAGGTCCAGCCGTTCCAGGACAGAGACTATCCTGAACCGGTCGAGAGCCTCCAGGGATCTCTCCATGACGGCATCCGTGACCTCCGCCCCGAAGGGGAGCAGCCCCGGCGCCAGGAAGTGACAGTAGGCCCGTCCGTACCATTCGGCCCTGGGGGTCTCGAGGAAGTCATCCAGCTCCATGTCGGTCCTGAAGTGGTCGCCCGGCTTGTACCGGTTGAAGAAGTAGTTCGAGAGCCACCTCCGGACCGGGTCCCTGAGAAGGAGCAGGAAGTCCCATTCATCCGAGAACCCGTCCAGTACCTCCTTCCGGACCGGGCAGTGCCCGGAGACGAACCTGGCCCCGGCGCTGGCCAGATTGTAGGCGAGCATGTCCGCCCTGAAGGCTCCGTAGTCCCTGCCGAGGACCTCTGAGGCCCTGGCTGCGGCGATGTGGTCGTGATGACGCCCAGCCGGATAGAAGGGAAGCTGTACCTTCGGTCCCATGGCCGTCCTCAGGGCTATTGTCAGGGAGCTGCCCCCGCATTTCGGCACGTGCACGAAGGCTATCCTGGCATCCCCGCGGACGTAGCCGCCGGAGGCTAGCTGCCGAATGTTGCGTCGCAGAAAGGCCGTCAGTCCCATCGATCCCCCTTCTTCGGTCTGCGGATGGCGCGGGTACTCCTCAACTCACTCAGATGTAACCCAGGTCCCTGAGCGCCGGCGCAACATCGATGTCCGACATGACCGGCTCGTACCTCCTGGGCGTTAGCCAGTAGCTCTCCAGGCGGGCCTGCAGCGCCGAGTCGGGGTCCAGGGGCTCCAGCTCCTCAGGATCCCTGTCAAGCCTGTACATCACGGTGCTGTCCGTGGCCGGGACCCAGACGACCTTCCGATGGCCGACCCGCATTGAGGCCATCTGGAAGGGGGGGCCCGTGTTGACGCCGCTGGCGGGGAGCGCTCTCTCATTCGCCGGTGGACCGGAAAGGAGGTCCCGTCCCGCCAGATCCGGGGGCGGCTCCGTACCGGCGGCGGCGAGCATCGTGGGGAGGATGTCCAGCTGGGAGGCGATCCAGTCAGGCTCGTATCCCTCGTGGACGCCGGGTCCGGAGAGGATGACGGGAACCCTGGTAATCTCCTGGAACATCGTCCTGCCATGCTCGACGTAGCCGTGCTCCAGGAACTCCTCGCCGTGGTCGGCGGTGACTATCACGAGCGTGGCGTCCTGGATGCCCTGCCTGCGGAGCTCCGCCCAGAGGCGGGAGAGCTGGCTGTCGGTCCAGGCTATCTCCCCGTCGTAGAGGTCCACCATCCTGTCCCTCAGCGTTGTGTCGGCCACCGCACCCTCCGGAGTGAAGGTCCAGCTCACCGGCCCGTCGTCGCTCCCGGCGAAGAGCGTATCGTAGGGCGGCGGCGGATCGTACGGGGAGTGCGGGTCGAACAGGTGCATCACCAGCAGGAAGGGCTCACCCCCGCCCGGACGGGTCCTGAGCCAGTCTATGGCCGTGTCGACGGTCTCCCCCGCCATACCGTGTCCCTGGTCGTTGCATGCGTAACGATCGAACCCCCGGTGGAAGCCCATGCTCTCGCTCAGGAGCATCACGTTGAAGAGGCCCATGGTGCTGTAGCCGTCGCCGCCCAGGACGGCTGCCGCCGTCGGCATCTCGGACGACGGCATCCAGAGCGTGCGGTCCTGGACGTCGAGCCTGGCACCGTGGCCCCTGGGGGTCAGGCCGGAGAGCATGGTGGTCACTGCCGGGAGAGTCCAGGAGGACTGGGCCTTGGTCCTCGACCACATTGCGCCGGCGGCAGCGAGGCTGTCCAGCCCCGGGGAGGTGTCCCTCGGATAACCGTAGCAGCCCATGTGGTCCGCCCTGAGGGTGTCCACTATCACCAGCACGATGTTGGGCCTGCCGACCCGGGGGGCCGCGCAGGAGGCGCCCAGGAGCGGTACCAGCAGAAGCGCCCCGAGAACGTTTCTCAGCCTCGAACGAAGGAGCATCCGTCTCCAGAAGCGATGGTTTGCGCAGGGAGGCCGAGCATGGATGCGGCCGCGACACTGGACGGTGTGACGACGAACCGGTCCTGCGGGGGACCGCTCACTCTTCCCCACGGGTCGGGGACCGCTCTGAGCGGAGGCCGACCGGATAACGACTCTCGGATACGATAGGACGAGGAGCTGACCTGGTCAAGCTGCCGGCACCCGACCGTGGTCCGCGGGCACGAGACCGACTGCGTCAGCGCACCACACCATGCATCATTGACAATCGTATAGAATTGCGTATCTCATATTAGAGGATATATGACATCTTGAATATTGCATGTACAGAAACGGGATAGTTTGTATATTGATTTAATAGTAATTATTTCAACATTAGAGCGCCGGGGCGTACGGCGACGAAGGTGGAAGATGACCGCAACATGGATTCCCTTCGGTGCATGGGGCATCGGCACCTGCACCGGGGGAGCGACAGGAGGTGAGAGATGAGGCTTGGCAGCTCGGCATTCGAGGGGGGCGGCACGATCCCGGAGAGACACGGATACTACGGGGACAACGTGAGCCCTCCGCTGGAGATCGGCGATGTCCCGCCAGATGCGGAGTCGCTGGCCCTGGTGGTCGACGACCCGGACGCGGTGGAGCCGGCGGGCAAGGTCTGGGACCACTGGGTGATGTGGGGGATACCCCCGGCAACGGAGCGCATCGAAGAGGGGGGTCCGGTATCCGGTGCCATCGAGGGCGTCAACGACTTCGGGGAGAATGGCTACGGCGGTCCTGCGCCGCCCGACGGTGAGCACACCTACAGGTTCAGGCTCTACGCGCTGGACACCGGTCTTGACCTGCCTCCCTCCGCCGGGAAGGCCGAGCTGGAGGACGCGATGGAGGACCACGTGCTGGAGAGCGTCGAGCTCACCGGCAGGTTCGCCCCCGGGGGCGGCCGCTCGTGAGAGTGGTCGGCGTATCCGGACCCTCGACGCAGATGGAAGCAACCGACGAAACGGGAACGAAAGGCAGGATATGGCGCAGTATCACGAGCCGGTAGAGGAGCTCTCCCCGGAAGACCGGGACGTCGTCAGGGCTCTCACGAGCCTGAAGGAGGAGATAGAGGCCATAGACTGGTACCACCAGAGGGTGGCGACCGCCTCCGACGGGGAGCTGCGGGACATCCTGGCCCACAACAGGGACGAGGAGATAGAGCACGCCTGCATGGCCCTCGAGTGGCTCAGGCGAATGTCCCCCGCCTGGGACGGGAACCTCAGGACCTACCTCTTCACCGAGGGAGCCGTGACGGCCCTCGAGGAGGGGGAGGAAGAGGGAGACGGAAGCGAAGACAACTCGGCTGCCGGCCTGGGCGTCGGCAGCCTCAGATGATCGATGGGAGAGCGCACGCGATGGACATCCTGAAGAGAGAGCTGGCACCGATAACCGAGAAGGCCTGGGAAGAGATAGACGAGCAGGCGCGCCTGGTCCTCCGCAATCACCTGACGGCGAGGTGGTTCGTGGACGTGGTCGGACCGCTTGGCAGGGAGAAGGCCTCCGTCAACGACGGCAGGCTGGATATCGTGAGGGATACGACCGAGGGAGTCGGCTACGGCCTGCGCAAGGCGAAGCCGCTGGTGGAGACCAGGGTCCCCTTCCAGCTGAGCATCATGGAGATGGACAACATCTCCCGCGGCGCAGCCGATGCCGACCTCTCCCCGCTGGAGGAGGCCATGGCCAGGGCGGCCGGCTTCGAGGACAGCGCCGTCTACTACGGCCTGGAGAAGGCCGGGATAGAGGGCCTCGCGGACTCCGCGGGGACCAGGCTGCCCGCGCCCGAGGAGGCGAAGGACCTGAGGAGCTCCGTGGCCGAGGGTATCGCTGTCCTGCTCGACTCGTCGATAGAGGGCCCCTACACGCTCATGGTGGACAGGGAGCTCTGGATGGGCCTCAACAGCATAGACCACGGCTATCCGCTGCTGCGCAAGCTGCGGGAGCAGCTGAGCGGCCCGCTCTACTACAGCCCGACCCTCGAGAGCTCGTTCCTCGTCTCGGCCAGGGGCGGTGACATGGAGCTCATCCTCGGCCACGACTTCTCCATCGGCTACGGGGGCAGCTCAGGAGACGTGCTGGAGCTCTACGCCACCGAGTCCTTCAGCTTCAGGGTGCTGGAGCCGGCGGCAGTGGTAGCCATTGGCGGCTGACCGGCGTTGACGGAGCGCCGCCTCCCGGGGCGGCCCGGAGGCGACCCTCCTAACGGGAGCCCTCCGGGCGCCCCGCGGCTCCCTCTGCCCGATCCGACCGGAGCAGGCTCCGCAGCACCGAGAGCAGCGCTGCAATCGTCACTGCCATGCATGCTACCGTGGTGTAGACTACGGCCGGATACTCACCGCCGAGACCCCGCTCGGATACGTGCCGAAGCAGTATCCCGCCGTACGCCCAGAGGGCGACCAGCCCCCACGCCGGGTCCCTCAGGCGCCAGACGGACATGACTGTGATCGCCACGCCGACCAGCAGGACGGCCACCGTCCAGAAGGCCTGGGAGAGTCTGAGCCCGCCCCATCCGAGCCCGACCAGCATGACGGTCGCGTTGGCGATTGTCGCGACGGTGATCCAGCCGAGGTAGACCCCGAAGGGAATCGCGACAAGGAGCGTCTCAGGCGCCGGCAGGGGCAGCCTGCCGACCGTGAGCCGGATGAAGAGGAGGCTCAGGAGCAGTACCGCCATCAGCACCATGGTGACCGGTATCAGCATGTGGTGCCAGGCGATGATCCAGGCGGCGTTCGCGACGCAGGACACCGCGAACAGCATCCTTATCCGCCGCCTCGACCGGGGAGAGAGACGCTCGCTCCTCCGCCATGACGGCGTGAGCTGGTAGACGACGAAGCCGGCCAGGAGCAGGTATATGAGACCCCAAACGGAGAAGGTCACCGGCGCCGGGGCGAACAGGTTGGAGTAGGCGTCGGACACCTCACCCGTGGTCATCCCCCCTATGGGCAGCGCGTTCGCCAGGACGTTCACGGCCACCATGAGCAGGTAGGCCGCGACCACCACAGCACCCGGAATCCTCTCGTCATCCACGGTTCGACTTCCTCTCGGTTCTCATGGAATGCTCGGCTCGGCCTCCGTCGGCGCCGATTGCCCCAGCCTCGCCTTGCGGAGCAGGAGAGCGGGCAGCAGGAGCACGTCAGCGACCAGAAGCAGGGCGGCCCCGTTGTAGGGTCCGTAGCCGCCTGCCGCATTCAGCATCGGTACGGTCCCGAGTATCATGGAGAGGACAACCGCCGTCGTAACGGCCGCCCGCGCCGGGTTGCCGCGCGAAGTCCGGCGCAGCCGCACGAGCGCCGTCACCTGGCAGTAGGGCAGGTAGACGAAGTAGTGCGGCCAGCTCGTCTTGAGGATGAAGGGCAGACAGAGCAGGCCGCAGCAGAGGAACAGCTCGGTGTCCTCTCCCCCCTCCTCGCGTCCTCTCATGAACAGCTCCCTGATGACCAGCACCGGGACGACCGCGCTTGCGGCGCACAGCATCACATGCGGGAGCCCCTCCCCCAGGGCGGGCCAGAGCCGCCCGAGCACGTTGGGCGCATATAGCGAGTTCACGCTCCGGGCCACCCAGGGGGCGACGACGATGCTCCCGGCGGAGCTCCGCTCGAACTCCCACAGCCCGGCCGGGGAGAGGACCAGCGCCGGCAGCAGCAGCATGGACGCGGCGGCGACGGCGAAGACGGCCAGGGTCCTCCGGTCCCTGCGGTAGAGATAGTAGACGGCGAAGAGGGCGGGGTAGAACTTGACCGCCGCCGCCAGCGCGAGGAGAAGCGCCGAGGCCAGGGGCCTCCTGTCGTAGATGAGCAGCGAGGCGATTACGAGAACGGTCACCGGCGTGCTCACCTGCCCCCATCTGAAGTTGTGCAGGACCGGCACCGATGTGATCACAAGCAGGTAGTAGAGCAGACCAAGCAGCCGGGAGCGCCTGCCCAGCCTGCGCATCGGGACTGCGACCAGCAGCGCCACGAAGAGCATCTGCAGTGCACCCCACGCGAACGCGGCATCCGTCCGCGGGAGAAGTCCGAGCGGGGATATGAGCAGGGCGAAGAAGGCGGAGTACATGTACCAGGTGGATGGCTCTCCGGTCGTCAGGACAGCCGATGCCGTCGGGTACATGTGACGGTTGAAGTCCTCCATCATGAGGCTCCCCTCGTCCATGGCGGCGGTGAAGCTCCCGGAGTCGGGCCAGACGAGCATGTAGTAGAGGGCGACGAGAACGGTGAGCAGCACGGCGGCGATGGGGACGGAGCACCTCCTGATGGCTCCGGGAGATATCAGAACGCCCCCTTCAGGCCTCCCCACGTGCTCTGGTCGAGCGGAGCCCCCGAGTAGGACATGACAAGCTGGGGACGCATGTCCGGGTGCGTCGGCGTGTCGCTGGACCATGCGGTGAACCAGTTCGTGATACCGGTGTCGAAGAGGCAGAAGCCGTGCTGGTCCAGGGTCCCGTCCAGCCAGGCCTGTACGATGTCGGTCACGTCGTAGTTCACCCATCCTGTCCCGACCGGGTAGTCGACGTCCCTCTCCCAGACCAGTGCGGGCATGTTGTCCCAGTCTATGATGCCCTCGTCCCAGAAGGTCGTGCAGGCCCCCAGCCTGAGGGTCCCGCCTGCGCCGTGGCCTATGACCCCCAGGGCGAGGTATGCGGAGTGGACGGTGGCGTTCTCGTAGTGGGGATCGTCCAGCTCCACGAACTCGATGAAGACTGCATGCTGCCCGCCGGCGAAGAAGCCGCAGGCGAGGGTGTCGGAGTCGCCCGTGTTCAGGCCTGGCAGCGCCTCGGAGGTGTAGGCGTCCTTGCCCAGCTCTCCGTCTGGCTGGAAGACGGCAACGTCCGCGTTTGCAAGGAACGCCAGAAGCACAAGGGCTGCCGTCGCTCTCATCGTGTTCACTTCCTTTCGGCTTTCATCCGCTGTTCCAGTCGCCGATGGGCTGCGGTGCAAGCATAGGCCGGTGACGCCGACACGGTCAACAACGCTCCGGCTTCTCCCGGGACCGGGGACAGGTTGATTCGGTCGCTGCGGGGGCATAGGATAGCGGACCGGCCCGATGACGGGCGAACCGGAAAGAGGTACACAGGTGACCAGGCTGACTGCATGTATGGTGACGGCGGCGCTTCTCTCGGGGGTCGGCGGCTGCGGGGGCGGCCCCGGGTCCGGGGCTGCCGGAAGCTCCCCGGAGGAGGGGCAGGTGACCGTTACCGACGCCACCGGCAGGGAGGTCACGGTGCCGGAGGACCCGGAGCGGGTCATCTGCTCCGGGCCCGGATGCCTCAGGCTCCTCACGTATCTGCAGGCCGAGGAGAGGGCTGTCGCCGTGGACGACATGGAGGGGCGACGCCCCGCCTTCGACGCCAGACCCTACGCCATGGCCAACCCCTCCCTCGCCGGGCTGCCGGTCTTCGGCGAGTTCAGGGGACAGGACAACCCGGAGCTGATCCTCTCCCTCGACCCGCAGCCCCAGCTCGTCTTCAGGACCTACCCGCTGATGGGCGCCGACCCGCTGGAGACCGAATCCCGAACGGGCATCCCCGTCGTGGTTGTCGGCTACGGCAGGCTCTGGCCGGACCGGACGGAGCTCTACACGGCGCTCCGGACGATGGGCGGCATCCTGGACAGGGGTGAAAGGGCCGAGGAGGTCATCGCATACATCGACTCCCTCGTCGCGGACCTGCAGACCCGCACGGCCGGCCTCGGCCGGGGGGCGTCCCCGAGCTGCTACGTCGGGGGCATAGCCTATCGGGGACCTCACGGCCTCCAGTCCACGGAGCCGGCCTATCCGCCGCTCATGCTCCTCGGCGCGGGGAGCGCCGCGCTCCCGGAGGACTGGGATCAGGAGCCGCCGGAGCATGCCGACGTCGCCAGGGAGCAGATAGTCGCCTGGGACCCGGACATCATCTTCGTCGACGCCTCGACAATGCAGTCCGACCCGCAGGCGAGCGCCCTCTACCAGCTCTCCACCGACCCGGCATACTCGACACTCTCCGCCGTCCGGAGCGGCGAGGTCTACTGCCTCCCCCCCTACAACTGGTACACGAAGAACTTCGGGTCGGTCCTGGCGAACGCCTACTTCCTCGGGAAGGTGCTGTATCCGGAGAGGTTCGAGGACATCGAGCCGCGGGAGGTCGCCGACTCCATCTACGCCTTCCTGGTTGGCGAGCCGGTCTTCGACGAGCTGGACGAGGCGTTCGGCGGCATGCTCTTCGACCGGGTGGAGCTGGACATCTGACCGGGGGGAGCGCGGCGCTTGCATCTGGATGACGGCAGGGTGCCGGAGGAGTACCGCAGGTACACCTCCCGGAAGACGCTGGTCATCATCCTGGGCCTCGTCCTGCTCGGTCTGCTGCTGCTGGTCTCCATCTCCCTCGGCTCCGTGCGTCTGCCCCTCGAGAAGGTCATCGGAGCCCTGCTGAAAGGTGCGGGCGACCACCGTACCAGGATGATAGTGGCCGGCATTAGGCTCCCGCAGGCGCTCGCCGCCCTGACCGCGGGTGCCGGTCTCTCCGTCTCCGGCGTTGCCATGCAGTCGGTCCTGAGGAACCCCCTCGGCTCTCCGTTCACCCTGGGGATATCCAGCGCGGCCGCCTTCGGGGCGGCTCTGGCGGTCATGGTACTGGGCTCCGGGACCATGCACAGCACCGGCGCCGACGCCCTCTCAATCACGAACCCGTACACCACGACCGCGGCAGCCTTCCTGTCGTGCATGGCTGCAGCGCTGGTCATCCTGACAGTCTCCAGGACCGGCAGGGCCTCGCCGGAGGTGATAGTGCTGACGGGCGTGGCCCTGGGCTCCCTCTTCTCCGCCGGCACAATGCTCCTGCAGTACTTCGCCGACGATGTCCAGCTCTCGGCCATCGTCTTCTGGACCTTCGGAGACCTGGGCAGGGCCAGCTGGAGGGAGCTGGCCGCAATGTCGGCGGTGACCGCGCTTGCCTCGGCATACTTCCTTTGCAGGACCTGGACCTACAACGCCATGGACGCAGGTGACGAGGCGGCGGAGAGCCTCGGCGTAAACGTGGAGAGGACCAGGCTGGCGGGCATGCTGGTGGCCTCGCTGGTGACCGCCACCATCATCTCCTTCGTCGGCATCATCGGTTTCGTCGGCCTGGTCGGCCCGCACATGGTCAGGCGACTGCTCGGCGACGACCACCGCTTCCTCCTGCCGGGCTCCATGCTGGCCGGCGGCATCCTGCTCCTTGCGGCGGACACGGTCGCCCGGGTCGTCCTCGCGCCGAGGGTACTCCCGGTGGCGATACTGACCGCCTTCGTCGGCGCCCCGGCCTTCGTCTTCCTGCTCGTCCGGAGGAGGCGGTGATGGTCCGGGCGGAGGGGCTTCGGTTCTCCTACGGGGACAGGGAGGTCCTCAGGGACGTATCGCTCCGTGCGGAGGAGCACGAGGTTGTGGCCGTCATGGGCCCCAACGGCTCCGGCAAGACCACGCTCCTGCGCTGTCTGGACGGACTGCTGAAGCCGAAGAGTGGCATGGTGACGCTTCTGGGAAGGGACCTGCGCCGCTACTCGCGGAGGGAGAGGGCCAGGAGGATGGCCTACGTACCCCAGAGGGGTGAGCCGGGCAGGCTGACGGCCTTCGACGCCGTACTGCTGGGGCGGAGGCCGCACATGGGCTTCCGGGTATCACGGCGGGACCTCTCGCTCGTCGACGCAGCCCTCCGGAGCCTCGGCATCAGGCATCTCGCGATGCGGCCGACCACGAGGATGAGCGGCGGCGAGCTGCAGAAGGTCGGCATAGCCCGGGCGCTGGTCGGTCAGCCCGGGGTGATGCTCCTGGACGAGCCGACTGCCTCCCTGGACCTCCGGAGCCAGCTCTCCATAACACGGCTCATCAGGACCATCGTCAGGGGACACCCGATGTGCGCCGTCATGACGATGCACGACCTGAACACGGCACTCAGGTACGCGGACCGGTTCGTTTTCCTGCGCGGCGGTGAGGTCCACGCCTCGGTGGACGCGGACGGGGTCACCCCCGCGATCGTGGAGGAGGTCTACGGGGTGCCGGTCAAAGTAGGGAGGCACGAGGGACGGCCGTTCGTCGTTCCGCTCGAGCCGGAAGCGGACTAGGGGCCGTGGGGGAGCTCGATTATCTCGCCGTCCATGTAGTGGTAGATGCCGACCCCGCCGCCGAGCGTCGGTACCCTCCGGAGGAAGGAGTAGTGCCAGGCGGTGCCGGGCCTGGGATGTCCCTCGACGTGCTGCAGGGTGATGCCGGACAGGTAGAGCCCGGAATAGTCCAGCTCGCAATCACCCTCCAGGTACTCCCGGACGGTCTCCACCGACTCGAAGAGCGGAATGGAGGGGGTCCATTCCCCGGCCTCACCGTCATCCGCGGGCAAGGCTGCCGGACACGCGAGCGCCAGGGCCAGGAACAACCGGGCGACACTCCACTCCATGGTGCGTGGACCTCCCTTCGTCCCCGGGCACTGGGCTCCGCCCGACCGCCGTACCGTATACCGCCGAGGGCCCCCTCTCATTCCCCGGCCCGGGGATGCCTGTAAGCAGCCGGATGCACCGGGGTCCTCTGCTGCTATATTAGCTCTCCCGGGCGAGGGATGCCAGCGGAGCCCCGCACCGACGGAGCCGCACCAAGCATGAACGGAGGACGCATGCCGGGCGTGGTCGCCATGCCGCCACGGCTCAGCCATGTGCTGCTGGTGGACGACAACGACAGGTACGCCGAGGCCATCGAGGGACACCTCCGGCGCAGGGGCACCGTCGTGGAGCGGGTCAGGAGCGCCGAGGAGGGCCTCGCCATCCTCAGGGAGAAGGCGGCGGACTTCGACGGCGTCATAACCGACATCACCATGGAGACCCAGATATCCGGCCTCCGAATACTCTCCCGGGCGAGGAGGCTGGGCTTCAGGGGAGTCCTGGTGACCGCTTCCACCGGCCTCGACTCACGCCTGGGCTACCTTCTCAACCGGTTCATCCTCGGTACCATCTACGGTTGCGACTACCTCATCCCGAAGAGGCACATCAAGTCGCGGGGAAGGGTGGCCTGGATACGGTCCTGATTGCCTGGAACCACTCCTTGACCCGCATGTATGTCCGACTTATCGTGAGAATTCAGTGATCAGCCCGGAATGGCAGCCGGGCGCCATGCCCTCCGGGCGTACACCCGGAGATATCGGGAGGGAAGAGATGTACTCGAGGAAGCTGCTCGTGCTGATGATGACCGTCGGAGCGGCCACGCTGGGGCTGGCATGCGGAGGCGGAGAGCCGGAAGAGAGCGCCTACGACGGCGAGACCCTCGAGGAGGCCGTCGACACGGAGGTCGCCGTCGAGCCGGGAGAGGGCGAGATGACCGAGGAGCCGTCTGCCGGCGAGATGGAGGAAGGGAACGCAGACCGTCCCGACCCCGGGGAGATGACCGAGGAGGAGAAGGTCGCCTGGGTCGAGGAGAACTGCATCTGCGCCCAGTGTCCCACCTACGTCCCGTGCGCTGCGCAGGAGGACGAGCTGGGCTACTGCGCCGTAGGCGAGAGCAACTGCATCGTCGAGGAGATATCCTGCATCTGCCCCGAATGCCCGGTCACCGAGGAGATGGGCCTCGAGTGGGGCTACTACTGCACGAGGGGCTCCGCGGAGGAGATGGCGGCCGCCGAGGGCGAGTAGCCGAAGACCCTGTCTGCTTGGAGCGCCGGTGGCACCGCCGGCGCTCCTCTTTCTTTGACGCAGGCTGCAGCATGCTTGGATTGCCCGCATGACACGGACGAGCCACCGCACCGCTCGCTCCTGTAGCCGGGCCGACATTGCCGACCCGGCTGGGATGTCCATCACCTAGAAGGTTCCCGTAGAGATATCGGAGCCCGACGGCTCGTGACCGGTAGGTCGCGGGCCTATCTGCGTTCCGTGAAGACGGGATGGAGGTTGTTGCATGGTGTCGCACCGGGCAGGAGGAGTGCCGGGCTCGATAGGCGGCACGCCGCTGGTCGAGCTGGGCAGGCTCTCTCCTTCGGGAGGCGGCAGGGTGTTCGCCAAGCTCGAGGGGCAAATCCGGGAGGATCCGTGAAGGGCAGGACGGCTCTCTGGATGGTGAAGGAGGCCGTCGCGTCGGGAAGGCTGGAGAGTGGCATGGTCATACTGGAGGCTACATCCGGCAACACCGGCATCGGCCTGGCCATGGTGGGTGCGGCTCTTGGGTATCCGGTGGAGCTGGTTGTGCCGGATGAAGTGAGCGGAGAGCGGATCGAGACGATGCTGGCTTTCGGAGCAGGGGTCGTGCGCTCAACGGGCGACGATGGCACCGACGGCGCCCGGGAGCTGGCCGCTTCCATCAACCGGGATGACCCTGCCAGGTACTTCCGTCCGGACCAGTACTCCAGCCGGGCTAAATGGTTGGGCCACTTCCGGACCACGGGACCCGAGATAATCGAGCAGACGATCGGGAGTGTAGAGGCTTTCATGGCGGGGATCGGTACCGGAGGCACGCTGATGGGGGTCGGAAGGCGGCTTCGGGAGCATAATCCGAAGACCCGGCTGTTGGGAGTGGAGCCGGAGCCCGGACAGACCATACAGGGCCTGCGGAGCACACGAAGCGCTCGTGTGCCGTCGCTTCTCCGCATCGGGATGCTGGACGTGATTGCGCCGGTGTCTGCGGAGAGAGCGCTTCTCATGGCCAGGAGGCCGATCCGGGCAGGATAACCTCGTGAGCGGATCCGTGGTCAGCCGGACAGGGACTCGATTCTCTTCACCAGGGCGGGAAGCTGTCTCAGGCTCTCGATCCTGTACGCACCGTCAACGCCGATGCCCACGGTCACGCAACCGGCAGCCTCTCCGGCCTCCATGTCCTCCTCAGAGTCGCCAATCACGACGGTCTCCTCCGGAACGGCGTCGATCAGCAGCATGGCCCTCTGCAGGAGCGAGGGGTCCGGCTTCCCCCGCTCCACCTCGTCGCTGGTCACTACGGCATCGAACAATCCCTCCAGACCGTGGCTGCGGAGTATCTTCGACGTGCATCCGGAGGTGGTGTTCGTCACCAGTGCCTTCCGCCCTTCCAGGTCTCGGAGTACCTCCCCGGCGCCCGGCACCGGCTCTATCCGCCCCAGGTGCCTCGTCAGCACGGAGTCGCAGAGCTCGCTCCTGGTGGTATCCAGCTCGGAGATGTTCTCCTGGAGGTCCCTGCCCCAGTAGCTCTCCTCGAACTCCTCCCTGGAGATGCCGCCGATGTCTCGAAAGGCCTCGAACCAGGCCTCCCGGGAATCCACGAGCACTCCGTCCATGTCGAAGAGGTAGTTCACGGCCGCATTCCTCTCCGAAGGCTCACTCGTCCAGCAGGAAGACTATGTTGTCCGCCATGAGCTCACGGCTCTCGAAGAGGTCGCTGTCCATCACGCCCGTGACGCTCAGCATGTCGCCGACGTCGACGCCGGAGAAGCCGGTGTCGTCGGTCGGGTCGTACACCATGTGGCCAGTCTCGACCCTGATCATCCGTTCGCCGGTGTCGATGGTGAACTCACTGCCGTCGACCGAGGTCACCGTCCCGCGCACCGTCATCTCTCCCCGCTCGACCTCGCCCCCGGTGATCCAGTTGTCGTCGTAGGCCTCCCCCTCGCCCTCCTCGTCGGCGGCGGAGGCGTAGTGATAGGTCCCGCGAGTCCTGTTGTGGACGCTCCGGGCCTCGATTGTCGCCGTCTCGTAGAAGTCGTCGTCGATGCGCCCGTAAACGGTCACCTCGTCTCCGTCGATGAGGCCGACCGCCTCGCTAAACCAGTCCCAGTCATCCATCTCCACTAGTATCCTGCCGCTTCCGTAGTTCAGATAGAACGAGTCGACGTCCGACTCGTCCACGGTACCGCTGATGCTTATCCAGGTGTCGTCGGACATCTCGTACGGGCTCTGGGCCGCTGCTGATGCCGGCAGTAGTAGCGTGGCGGCGGCAATGATGGCTGACCGGTATCCCATGTCTCTCCCTCCTCTGTTCGGGGCTGGCACAGTCCGGGATCGCCCACGCCGCCTCGCTCTCCCGGGGCAGTCGTCCGGCAGTAACACCCGGGCTCGTGTGACCCAGCGCCGGGATGGCAATGAACCCATGACCGCAGGCCCCAACAGACTATCAAACATATCTATTAGACCTCCAATGCCAGTATATGGCACGAGAGCGCAGGGGTCAATCTGCCTGAGTGTCCGACTGGGGACTGCTTCCTAGTCGTCTCCGTCCCATTCGCCCTGACGGACATTGCGACTCTCCGAGCGGCCGGTTATGCGTTCGGGAGGCAGGGGAGGTGCGGATGAGACTGAGATGGGGAGCGCTGACGGCGGTCGGTACGGTCGTTCTCGCATCGGCATGCGGCGGGACTGAGGCCGAAGGACCCGGGGCGGCGGAGTCGGACACTCTGCGCTACCTGGCGCCGTACGACTCGATAGGGGTGGCGGAGGGAGACACCGCCTACGTGTTCGGGGACGTATGGGGCGCCTGCTCCTTCCCGGACGGGACAGTAGGTGTGCTGGACAGGTCGATGGGCGTCGTCAGGCTCTACGACGCCGATGGGGAGCACATTCGCAGCCTCCGGCCCGTCGGCACGGGTCCCGGGGAGCTGGGTACGCCGGACCGGATAGACTGCGACAGCGGCGGCAACATCATGCTGGCGAGCTTCTACGACAGGAAGATGGTCTGGCTTACTCCCTCCGGGGAGCCGATGGACGAGATAGTCCTCACCGGCGGCGGCAGGAGCGGACCGATGAAGGCCTACGCCGCCCCGGACACCGGGTTCGTAGCCATCACCATGGTCTACGCGGAGCCGGACTCGGCCGGGACGGAGGTGGCCCTGTTCAGGGGCTCGACCGAGCCGGTGGTAAGCTACGCCAGGCGGATGGCGCTCTTCGACCCTCACGGCCTCTACCAGAGGGCCACTGGAATGGTCTGCGGCGTGGACGGAGAGGGCAGGGTGGCCGTCGCGGACATGTCGACCGAGCGCTACGAGGTGGTCTGCCATTCTCCTGACGGCGACACGCTCTTCGTCATCGAGCGTCCGTTCGAGCCGGTCCGCCGGTCCCGGGAGGAGATGGAGAGGGACATGGAGCTGGCCAGGCAGAACTGGCTGGAGGCGGTGGGGAGCCTCGAGGGGTTCGAGTTCGTCCCCAGGGAGTACGAGAGGGCCATCACCGCCCTCGGCTTCGACGGCGAGGGCAGGCTCTGGGTGAGGAGCGGCACGGAGGATGAGACCTTCCACGTGTACGACGCTTCCGGGGAGCACCTGTACGACTGCGGGATGCGGATGCCCGAGTGGCAGGAGCCGGGCGGCTGGTCGGTGAGGGTCGGTCGTTACGGCATGCTGGCCAGCACCGGTGACCCGGAGCTGTTTCCGGTGGTCTACATGCTTGAGGAGGTCAGCGGGGCGGGGTCCTCCGCTCAGTCAACGGGCGACTGAGCCGCTTCGGAGGAAGCGGCGGCCTCGACGCGGTTCCTGCCCAGGTGCTTGCCCCGGTAGAGAGCCCTGTCCGCCAGCCTGATGACGCTCTCCAGGGGCAGCTCGCCGCAGTAACTCACGCCGAAGGTCATGCTCAGCTCGATGGACCTCTCCCCTACCAGGAAGGGGCGGTCGCAGACCGCCGACCTCAGGCTCTCCGCCACCAGCATTGCACCGTCCAGGTCGGTGTCCGGCAGCAGTACGAGGAACTCCTCCCCGCCCCACCTGACCACCAGGTCGCCCTTCCTCACGTTCTCCCTGAGCCTTGCCGCCAGCTGCCGCAACACCTCGTCGCCGCAATCGTGGCCGAAGCCGTCGTTGACCGATTTGAACCGGTCCACGTCCGCCATCACGAGACCGAAGCCCTCTCCCTGAGGGTCCGGAACATGCCGTCTCTCGTCGAGCCACTCCATGGCGGCCCGCCTGTTGGCAAGCCCGGTCAGGTCGTCCCTCCGCACCAGCTCCTCCGCCCTGGAGTAAGCCGTCTCCAGCTTCCTGTTCGTGCTACTCAGCCTCTGTATCTCCCGCTCCCTCTCCTCCGTCTCGTAGTAGAGCCTGAGGACGTCTATCTGCCACAGCCGCCTCTCCGAGAGCTGGTTCTCGCTGATCTCCAGGAAGCCGCTGATGCACCGGTATGCGCCCCTGTAGTCGCCGGCTCCCTCCAGGAGGGTGGCCCTCTCCCGGAGAATCTCGCCCAGCCGGGCCATGCTCCCCATCTCCCGAGCCAGCTCCTCCGCCCTCAGCGAGTGATCGAGGGCGCTCACTCCGTCGCCCCTGGCCCTCTCCAGCTCGGCCAGCTTCTGAAGGCTGGTCAGCATGCCTCCCTTTCGGCCGATGCTCCTGGATATCTCCATCGACTCCCTGAAAAGCTCCTCGGCCCGGTCCAGCTCGTTTCTCTGCATGCAGACCGAGCCCAGGCTGTTGCGGCAGAGCGAGGCGAGGTAGCGGTCACCGTTCCCTTCTGCCTTCTCCAGCGCCGAGAGGTACACCCGATCAGCCTCTTCCAGACGCCCCCGCTCCTGCTTGACGGTGGCGATGTTGTATGAGACACCGGGAATTCCCTCCTCGTAGCCGAGATCGCGGTAGACGCTGAGGGCCTTGCCGTAGTACTCGAGCGCGCCGGAGAGGTCGCCCGATCGCTTGAGGACGTTCCCCATCGCAGCCTCTATGTGGCCTGTGCTGAGGCGGGTGTCGCAGCCCTCATCGGCCTCGGCGGCCTCCTCGAAGGCCCTTATAGCCCTGAGGTAGTAGCGGATGGCCACGTCCAGGTTCGTGAGGAAGTAGTGCATGTCTCCGAGACGTCTCAGGGACCTGGCCTGCAGGAGGAGGTCATCCCGGCTCTCGGCGAGCCTGAGCGCGGAGGTGTAGTGCTCGATGGCCTCGAGGCGGTCGTCAAGGGCCATAGCCGCCTCGCCCAGACCGAAGAGGGCCTCGCCCTCCCCCGCCTCCTCGCCGATGCCGCCCGCGAGATCGAGGGCCTCGCCGAAGAGCTGCCTGCTCCTGGAGGCGTCGGACCGGAGCAGGCTGCTGCCCAGTCGGTTCAGCAGGCCCACCCTATCGGCGCCCTCGGAACCGGCCAGGCGCATCTCCAGCTCCTGCGGGGAGTCGAGTGTACTGCCCAGGAGAACCTCCCGTCGAAGGAAGGGAGCCGCGGTCCTGCCGCTCTGACGATAGACAGGCCCCGCTGCCGGGTCAACGAACGGCGGCGATGTCGTGAGGGGGGAGAGGGGGGCAACGGAGTCCTTTCGCATGAATGGCCTGGCCTTCGGCCAGTGAGTCCCTACTTGCAGGCTGTGCGCAAGATGCCGATAGTCAAGCGGAGGAACTGAGTGGAGACCCATCGGCATCTCTACATGAAGGCGCCGGCGCTCCTGCTGGGAGCCGCGCTCCTCCTTGCATTGGTGTGCCGGTTCACCTCGGAGTCGCTCTGGGACGATTCCTACTTCTTCGTCCGCTACAGCCGTAACCTGTCGGCATCGGGGGAGCCCTCGTTCGACCCCGGGGGCGGAAGAGCCTTCGGTATAACGTCTCCGATGCACCTGCTGGTGGTGCACCTCTTGCGGGAAGCCGTCGTGGAAGCGGCCGTGCCGGCCCTGCTACTGTCGTCGGCCTCGGCAGGCCTGCTGCTCCTGTTGCTGACCTGGAGGGTCGCACGCCTGCGGTGCAGGCACCGCTCCCTGCTGGCGCTGATGCTGCTTCTCTCCTCGGCGCTGGCCTCGGGCATCATCGGCGTGCACATGACCAGCGGCATGGACACGATGCTGGCGATGGCCTCGGTTGCTCTGCTCATCATCCTCTTCGACAGGGCCATGAGGGGCCGGGGTACCGGCGCCCCGGTCGCGGCGGGGGTATGGGCTGGGCTATGCCTCTCCGTCCGGCCGGACCTGCTGGTGTTATCGCTGGGCCTACCCCTCTTCGCGCTGATTCTCGCAGACGGCAGACGCGAGAGGAGGGTCGCCCTCACCGTTGGCGGTGCGGCCCTGCTCACCGTCGCCGGCCTGATGACGGCGTTCCGTTGGTTCTTCGGATGGTGGCTGCCGCTCTCGTGCCTGGTCAAGCTCCCCGGCTTCTACGGCGGCCTCATGGCGAGGGCCGGGCTACTCCATTCAGTCGCCGAGGTCGGGAGGCTCCTTGCGGGCTATCCCCTGCTGTTCGCCCTCCCCGTTGCAGGTCTTGCGATCAGGCGTGTGGGCGCGTCTGCTAAGCTGCCGCTCACCGACCGGGCCCTGGTCCCGGCAGGCATCCTTCACCTGCTCCTCGTCTCCACCATGGTGACGCAGATAATGGGAGGAAGCTGCAGGTTCCAGCAGCCCGTGGTACCGGTGCTGGTCCTGCTCTCGGCAGGTTCCCTGCAGAGGCTTGTCGATTCCGCGGACGTTCCGGGAGGGCTCGGATCGGTTCCGTCGCTGGCGACCGGTCTGCGGGTCCTCTTCCTCGTCCTTGCCGCCGTCATCGCCCTCGCCTCCATGCAGCTCTCGTTGGGTTTCGCCAGGCGCTCCGAGTCCGGACCGTTCTGCATGAGCCTGCATCGGGAGTACGAGTCCCGGTGGACCGGCTACTGGAAGGGGCTGGACGCGGTCTCCCGGATGCCGGGAGACCTGGTCATCGCGGGCACAGAGCTGGGGCTGCCCTCCGTGATGAACCCCGACAAGCGCATCCTCGACCTCTCCGGCCTGAACGAGCCCTCAATAGCCCTGGGTGAGGAGACCCAGCTGGAGGCGCTGCGGAGGGTCGAGCCGGACCTCGTCTACATGCCGCACCCGGACTACGAGTCGATGATCCGGAGCATCCGCTCATCCGGGTGGTTCGACGGCCGGTACCTCTACCTCCCGGGCGACAGCATCGGTGCCGCCCTGTCCGTCGCTCTCAGGCGGGACGGTCCCTGCTTCGAGGCGCTTCTCGAAGCGATGCTGTAACCACCCGCGGGAAGGGCGCGGGGGTCAGTCGGGTGCGGAGCGGAGACGGTCGTAGAGGCCGTAGCGGTCGAAGACCGCCCGTATCCTCTCGTCGTTTCCGTTGCCCTTCACGTTGTCCACCCACAGTCGGACCACCTGGCTGCCCGGCACCTTCAGCGGCCGCGAGAAGCCCGGGGCGACCTTCGCCGCCGGCAGCCCACGCAGGAGCGTCATGGCCTTGAGCCAGACGTCGTCCGCGTCCGGGGCCAGCTCCATGAAGATGTCCTCCCGGTCCACATCGTCATGGAACGCCCCCGGCGGATAGAGCACCCCTCCCACGCCGGTCGGGAAGAGCAGCGGCGAGGGGCCGGCGAAGCCCACGGCAAACCTGTCCCAGTCGCTGTAGGGGAGCAGCTCACCCTCCCCGTCCAGGAGCATCCCGTGCCCTATGTGGCAGATGACGGCCTCCGGCAGCCCGCGGTGCCTCTCCAGCAGTTCCTCCAGCCACGTCCCGTGGTAGACGATGTCGTCGTCCGCGGTCACGACCGTGGCTCCGGGCACCTCCGAGAGGGTCGGCACTATCTTTTTGTAGGAGCGGATGTCGCTGCAGTGGCGCACCTCCAGGCCCCGGCCGCGCTGCGAGGCGACCAGCGGCGGCGGCTCCACCCCGTCGGCGAGCCAGAGGATGAGCCTGTCCGGCCTGACGGTCTGCCTGAGGAGGCTCTCGGTGCAGAGATGGAGCCCGGGCAGCCTGGGCTCCCATGAGGTGAGCGAGACGACGAGCCCGGGCTCCCGCTCCCGGCGGGAGGTACCCCTGCGCCTGCCGATGCGGGCCATCAGCTCCACCCGGAGTATCCGGAGCCTCCTGCGGAGCCTGGTCCCCAGATCGACCCGTACCGGTGCGATATCCGGAGCGCCGCTCTCCTGCCGCTTCATCCAATTCCGCTCCCCGGTCTGACTCCAACGGGTATCCCGCCTCTGCCGGGCGCAGGCCCTGTTGCGCGGGTGCTCACCTGTTCTCGCAGCCAGCAAGATAGCCAAGGGGAGGTCGGGGGGGGAGACCGGTGCTGGACCTCTCGCAGCCGGACGGAGACGGGCGTCCCGGAAGACGGAGTCAATCTAATCGCAGATTGGTCTCCCGGGATGACTTATCAAATCAAACAACGAAAGCCCGGCGTGGGGGTCAGAGGTTGCCGGCTTCCCTCTCGCAGACCTCGCCCTCGTAGAAGCAGACCCTGAGTACGGACTCGCCGGGGAACTCGCCGCTCCCTTCCAGCCCGTTCCATGTGCACTGCAGGACTTCTCCCGTGGCTCTCATGGCATCCGGGACCATGGCGGTGTCGTTTGGTGCCGAGCCGACGATTTCGACCACCTCCCCGTATCCCATGCCCATCTCGATGCGATCGTACATGCTCCCGGTCAGATCGACCCTCTCCGCAGTAATCGATATCCCGGCTCCTCCGGCTGTCTCGCCGCCGTCGCCGTCGCCGGCTCCGCCGCAGGCGACTGCCATGGCCAGGAGCAGGATGGTCGCCGTCATCGCCCTGCGTCTGCCGATTCCGCACGTGCTACCGGTGACGGTACATCTTCCGGATACTCTCAAACGGACCTCCCGTCCCATCAAATCAAACAACGAAAGCCCGGCGTGGGGGCTAGATGCTGGCCAGCGCGTAGGAGACTGCCTCCACTACCACGTCTATCTCGGCCCTGGTGATGACCAGCGGCGGCATCAGGCGCATCGTTGCGCCGGTGGAGAGCGACGAGTGCGCGCCCCGCTCCTTCATAAGCTCCTGGGCTCTCTTCACGGTCTCCGCGCTGTCGAGGTCCAGCGCTACCATCAGGCCGATGGTCCTGTAGCCGAGCAGGTGCTCCGAGTCTATCGACTCCAGCCGCTTCGCGAAGTAGGAGGAGAGCTCGACCACCCTGTTGGTCAGGTCCAGCGCCCTCATCTGCCTCGTGGCTATGAGGGCGGCGACCATTGCCATGGGGTTGCCGCCGAAGGTCGACCCGTCGTAGCCCGGACGCATGGAGGAGGAGACCTCGTCGGTAGTGACCACGGCCGTAACGGGGTAGCCGCCGCCGAATGACTTTCCGATGGTCATGATGTCCGGGACGATGCCGTAGCGGTCGCAGGCGAACCACTGGCCGTCGCCGCCGGAGACCCTGGCGAAGCCGGTCTGGACCTCGTCCGCTATCATCACGGCGCTCTGCTCGTCGCAGAGCTCCCGGAGACCTTCAGCGAACTCCTGCGTGGCCGGTCTCATGCCGGCCTCCTCACCCTGGACCAGCTCGAGGATGACGCTCTTCGCCTTCCCCGCCTCCAGCAGCCTCCGTACCGCGTCCAGGTCGCCGAAGGGCACGAAGTGCACCCAGCTCTCTTCGTGCAGGCCGAATGGTTTGCGGTAGGCTTCGTTGTAGGTCACTGCCACGGCTCCGTGAGTGCGGCCGTGGAAGCCGCCCTCGAAGGCTATCACGCCGGTATGGCCCGTGTGGGCCTTCGCTACCTTGATGGACTTGTCCACCGCCTCGCCGCCGGAGTTCTGCCAGTAGAAGTTGTGCAGACCCTCCGGCATCATCGGGACTATCTCCTTGAGGAACCTGGACCTCGCCACCTGGATGCGGTCCTCCTTCTGGGAGATGAGCAGCCTGGCCTGGTTGTAGAGTCCCCTGGCTATGGCCTCGTTGCTGTTGCCCAGGTTGGTGGCGCTGTAGTTGCTGTCCAGGTCGACGTAGACGTTCCCGCGGGAGTCCTGGATGCGCGCTCCCTCGCCATTGACCGGCAGCAGGTCGTCCTCGAGGTGGGAGACCGGTATCTTGAAGCGGCGGTGGAGCTCCACCACCTCCCTCGTGGAGAGCTCCGACTCCATCAGGAAGTCGGCGGCACGTGAGACCTCCTCCGGCTCCATGGTCTCAAGCATGGCGGCGGCCACCCTCGTCGCGGCCCCCACCGGGAGGGCGTCGAACGGCTCTACCTCCCCGGCGGCCTCGCGGCAGGCTTCCAGCGCCCTCTCGACCCGCTCCCCCGGCTGCATCACCAGGCCGAGGACCTCGGTGACTCTGGCAAGGGTGGTGCCGGAGCGCTCCGGGTGGGTGACCGGGTCCAGCACCACCGCGTCGAGCAGGCTGTGCTGGAGCGATCTGAGCGTCTCTTCCCTGGACAGCGCGGATATGTCTCCGAGCATTCTCTTTCCTCTCGTTCGATCAATGGCCGGCGGTCGGGCCGGGCCGTTATTGCTAGCGAGCGGGACGCGTCAGTCCCTCTGCACCTCCTCCACCTCCCGGTACCACCGGAACCGGTCGCCGAAGAGGCTCCTGATCTTCCAGCGGAAGCTCTTCCGCGAGCCCTCTATCGACTCCAGCAGGCCGCCCGTGGCATCCCGGACGGCGGCGGCGTCCTCCTGCGAGAGGTACTCGGGAGCGAGGTCGGCGGTCTTGCGGAGGTTCATCGTGGAGGTCCGCCACCATCCCCAGTCCCGGCTGCAGAGCCGGACCAGCCTGGAGGCATCTATCGACTCGGTGGAGTGCCCCCCGCAGGTGGTGCCGTGCTGGCAGAGGAGTACCATGACGTCCACCAGGTCCTTCCGGTTGATCTCAACTATCTGGAGCTTCTCCAGGAGGAGGTCCACCAGTGTTATGGTCGGGGAGTCCAGCTCCAGCCTGCCCCTGAAGTCTATCTCGTGGCAGAAGCGGAGCCTGTCCAGGAAGACATCGGAGTGGATGGGCAGCTCGGGGTGGTAGAATATCCTCCTCTTGTCGCCGAAGAGGCGGAGAACGGTCATGTTCTCCTCCCATCCCATCTCCTCGAACAGGTCCTGGACTCCGGCGACCTCCCTCGAGTAGGCGACGAAGTCTATGTCGGTCAGGTAGCGTCCGTTGTCGTACTCCAGGGAGGCGTAGTCCGGGCACCTGATCCTGAAGGCGATGGAGCCGAGGGCCCGGATGGTCACCCCCCTGGTCTCCGCCCTGTCCATGATCTCCCGCAGGATGAGCATCATCTCCCGCTCCTGGGCCCTCAGGTGCTCGGCGTCCAGCGGGTCGCCCGGCTCCAGGAACGGCGCGTGTACGCCCTCCGGAAGACGCTCCGGCCCGGTCACCCCTCCACCTTCCACTGGTTCCGGACGCGTCCGTCCTCGACCTCGATTATGTAGCCCCGCAGGATGCCCTCGCCGTACTCCGACCCCGGGTTGACGACCGTGATGCCGGCCACGTCGTCGTGGCCGCTGGACTCGTGTATGTGACCGTGGAGGCCTATCATGGGTCTGTACCTCTCTATGGCGTCGGCGACGGCGCGGCTGCCCACGTGAACGAAGTTGACCTGTCCGGCTACGGTCACCGGCTTCCTGTCGGCGTCCAGCTCCGGAGCCAGGTCCAGCATGGTCCCGTAGGGGGGAGCGTGGAAGTTGAAGATGGCCCTGCCCGGGTCGTCCAGCTGCTTGATCAGCTTGCGTATGCGTTTCTTCAGCCCCTTCTCGCCATCCTCCCTGGGGGTGTCCCAGGGGGTCGGGTTGACGTAGTCCAGGCTGACCATCGGCGCGCCGAGGACCTCCACCGGTCCGTCCAGGCACCACCGGACGCCGCGGTCCCCGAAGGACCTGATGACATCGTCCACCTCCCAGTCGTCGTCGTTGCCCGGCATGACGATGGCGTCCACCCTGGCGAGGTCCACCTGCTCCACCAGCATCTCCATCCACCTGGCCATCCGGTCCTTTATCATGCCCATCATCAGGTCCTCGACGGCTCCCGGGTCGTCCTGGAGCTCGGCCACCCTGTCACGGTCGCAGCGGAGCGTGTACGCCCCGGCGTCCCGGATGCGCTTCTCCATCCCGTCCAGCTCCGAGCCCTTCTCCAGCGTCCAGTTCTTGCCGAAGTAGAAGGCGTCGTAGCGTCCGTCCGGCCTCTCGATGAGCGGGACCAGGGACTTGCCGGTCAGGTCGCCGCAGAGCAGGAGCGCCCCGGCATCGTAGAGGTCCGGCACCTTCAGCCACTTGCGCCAGACGCTCTCCGCGCCGTGCACGTCCACCGAGAAGAAGATCCTTCCGTCGCTCATGCCGGCTACTCCGGCGGTATCTGGGAGTAGATCTTGCTGACGTCCACTCCCTCCCGGCGGTTCCTGGCCTGCTGAACCAGGTAGATCACGAGGCCGGCGAGCATGACCCCTATGAGGGTTATCATCACCAGCGGCTCGAAGGTTCGCAGCGAGAGGTAGATGAAGAACCAGCCGACCAGGAAGGTGAAGCCGCCCAGTATTGTCATCACCGGCACTCCGAAGAGGCTCCACTGAACCGGCGAGCGCTCGTAGATCTCCGGCTTGTGGTAGGGCAGCAGCATGGTGGCCAGCCCGTAGGGCCAGAAGATGAAGAAGGTTGTCAGGGTGAGCAGGCCGAGGATGACGTCCACCGACAGCATCATGATGAGCACCCCTACGAAGCAGAAGGCGGCGTTGAGGTGGACGGCGTTGGTCGGCGAGCCGGTCCTCCTGTTCACCGCCGAGAGCGCCTTCGGGAAGGACTTGTCCATGGACAAGGCGAACGCCAGCCTGGAGTTGGCAAGGAAGCCGGGGAGGATGGAGTTGGCGAACCAGAGGGCTATGCTCACGGCTACCGCGAGGCCGAACCAGATGTTCCCCGCTATGGCCATGAAGTAGAAGGGCACCGAGGGCTTCACCAGCCCGCCCATGATGCCCTCCAGCACCTCCGGATGGCTGTCGTAGAGGAAGTCGTAGGAGCGGATGAAGTCGCCGAACGCGCTGTAGGTGGCGAGCACTATGACCACGTACATGAGGCCCACGAAGGCCGTCCCTATGGTGAAGCCCCTTATCATGCTGGTCTTGGGTGTCTTCACCTCTCCGCCGGCGTAGTTGATGATGGTGATGCTGGCGTAGGCCCAGACGACGACTATGAGCGACCTGATGGTCTCCCCGAAGCTGAACTCGCCCCCGGGAATTCCGAGCTCCTGCGCGCTCTGCATGACGGCGGCGAAGGAGCCCTCGCCCCATGTGGAGTCGAAGCCGGCCGCGACGCCCTCCGGCCCTCCGGAGAGGAGGAACCAGACCACTGCTATGGCCGTGCCGACCAGCGGCACGAAGAACATCGTCCGCATCAGGTTCTTCACCTTGCGGATGCCCTTGTAGGCTATCATCCAGAAGAGGCCAACCCAGAGGAAGCCGCCCACCAGCTGCCAGTGGGAGGTCTGCATCACCTCTCCGACCGAGGCCAGCCACCCTATCCCGCTGCTGAGGGCGGCGGTGGAGAAGGCGGAGCCTATTAGCCCCACCACTATGTAGCCCAGGACACCGCTGGAGATGCCGTAGCCGATGAAGAGAAGCCAGGCGCTGAGGTACCCGACTGTCGGTCCCATCACCCTGCTAACTGCTATGTAGAGCCCTCCGGAGCGGGGCATCGTCGCGGAGGTGATGGCCACCAGGAGGGTTATCGGCAGGAAGACCGCGAGGCCGATCAGGAAGGCCAGCGGGAGGCTGGCTCCCGGATAGTCGGCCGCGGTGGAGACCGAGTAGAACGTCACCCCGGAGGCGGCCGGTCCGGCCACCACGAAGATGAAGACGTCGAACCACGACAGCTCCCGGACCAGGCCGGAAGCCCTCCTGGTGAATATCACACCCTTGTTCTGAGCCATTATGCTCCCCCCATTTATTTTGCTGGATTATTGGCATAGGGACCGCACATTCTCACCTATGCGATTACCCTGCCCATGTCAACATGCAGCACCGGGGGGCTGCCCGGCCGGTTGGGGGCCGGGCTGAATGGACGGAGCGGCTCGCGTGATGTCCGGAGGCGGCTGCGGCGCCGTTCGCCGGACGCCCTGCAGGGGTCAGGAGCGCTCCCGGACCTCGCCGTCTATCCCTATGACCATACGCCTGTAGGGTATCACCTTCCCGGATGACCGGAGGGCCTCCTCCACCAGGGCGACTATCCCGGAGCAGCAGGGTACCTCCATGCGCGCCACGGTGACGCTGCGTATGTCGTTCTCACGGAGTATCGAGGCCAGCTTCTCGGCGTAGCCCGATGTCTCGTCCAGCTTGGGGCAGGCCATGACCAGCTTCCGTCCGGCCAGCAGCTCCTCCTGGAAGGGGCCGTAGGCCGCCAGCACACAGTCGGCCGCCACAAGCAGGTCGGCGCCGTCCCAGTACGGAGCGGAGGGGTTCAGGAGGCGCAGCTGCACCGGCCACTGCGAGAGCCTGGAGGGCCTCGCTCCGTCCCGTCCGTCGCCACCGGCTCCGACGGCCTGTCCGTGCCTCCTCTCGATTCTCCTCGTCATGATGCCGGGACAACCGCAGGGCAGAGGCTCCTCCGCCCCGACGGGCGCCCCCTCTCCGACCGCCTCCGGGTCGAAGGCCTCCGCCTCCCTCTCCTCTATCGTGATCGCACCCCGCGGACACTCGCCGAGGCAGTCGCCGAGACCGTCGCAGAAGGACTCCTTCACCAGCCTGGCCTTGCCGTCAACCAACTGCAGAGCCCCCTCGTGGCAGGCGGGTACGCAGAGGCCGCAACCGTCGCACTTCTCCTCGTCTATGCTGATTATCTTCCTTCTCATCCCGATCCCCTTCCGGCCAGCAGGTCGGCGACGGTCCTCCTCCGGAAGAAATCGCCAACCAGACCGTTCACCTCGGAGAGCAGCTCCCCGAAGGGGCACTCCTCGAGCCTGCAGCTCGAGCTGCCCAGGAGGCACCTGCCCCGGGGGAGCTCTCCCTCTATCGCTTCGTGGACCTCCTCGAGGGTGATCTCCCCGGGGTCCCGTGCCAGCGTGTAGCCTCCACCCGGCCCCCTCGCGGAGAGCACCAGTCCCGCCCTTGCCAGGCGCTGCATGACCTTGCGCGTATGGTCCGGGCTGACCCCGAGCCCCGAAGCTATGCCGACGCTCGTCATGGTCCGCCCCCCCTCGGACGCCAACTCGGCCATCGCATGCAGGCCGATCGCCACTGCGCCGCTCACGTTCAGCGCGAGGCCCATTCCGCCCCCTTTCTGGTATAGTGGTACTATAATACCTGTAATTACGCTCGGCAAGCGGCAGGGGCGGGCTGCGGGCCGGAGGCGGTTCCGGGCCTGCGTCCGGCCCCTTCCGGCGCTCTCGCGTCGGCGGCTGCGCAGCCCCCGGTGTCGCGTTGCCCGGAAGCGTCTGTTGGGTTATCGTGGCAGTCGAGAGGGGGCACGGTGATGCGGGAGGGTGGCGGGCTGGGGCGTGACCAGCTCTGGAAGGTCCTGGGGCTCACCAGACGCCTGGGCGTGCCGGTTGACCTGGACGAGATGCTTGCCGGCGTCATCGAGGTCGGCCGGGAGGTGGTCTGCGCCGAGCGGGCCACCGTCTTCCTCTACGACCGGGAGACCGACGAGCTGGTCTCCAGGGTCGGTACCGGGCTCTCCGCC
Organism: uncultured bacterium; assembly: GCA_964423505.1. GTDB lineage: Bacteria > Fermentibacterota > Fermentibacteria > Fermentibacterales > JCC-6 > CAYREX01. The sequence continues at coordinate 156,297 of CAYREX010000001.1, forward strand.
CGGGAGGTCCGATTCCCGGCCGCCGAGGGTATCGCCGGCGCCTGCGCCCGGGCCCGCGCGACCGTCAACGTACCGGACGCCTATGCGGACCCCAGGTTCAACAGCGGGGTGGACAGGGAGCTCGGATTCCGCACCAGGAGCCTGCTGGCCGTCCCGCTGGTGGGCCTGGACGACCGCCTTGTGGGCGTGCTCCAGCTGCTGAACAGGGAGACGGGACCCTTCACCCCGGAGGATGCCAGGGCCGCGGAGGTGCTCGGCGCCCAGTGCGCCACCGCCCTGCAGAGGGCGGTCCTGATGGAGGAGCGGTTCGTCAAGGAGAAGATGGAGAGGGACCTGGCCCTGGCCCGCTCCATCCAGAGAAGGCTGCTCCCCGAGGTCATGCCGGAGCTTTCCGGCTACGAGCTCGCCGGCTGGAACGAGCCGGCGGACCAGACCGGGGGCGACATCTTCGACGCGGCCCTGATGCCGGACGGCAGCCTCTACCTGCTGCTGGCGGACGCGTGCGGCCACGGAGTGGGGCCGGCTCTCTCGGTCACCCAGCTCCGCTCCATGGTGCGGATGGGGCTGAGGGTCGGGGAGGGGCTGGACGCGGTGTTCGCCGCCGCCAACGCCCAGCTGGTCGACGACCTGGCCGGGGAGCACTTCATCACGGCCTTCGCGGGACTGCTGGACCCGGTCGGGCACACCATCTCGTACCACGCCTTCGGCCAGGGCCCCATGCTGCACGTGCGGGCTGACGGGAGCGGCGTGGAGCGGCTCCCGGCCTCCACCATCCCGCTGGGGATAATGCCGGACATTCCGCTCCCCCCTCCGGAGAGCGTCCGGATGCAGCCGGGTGACCTCTTCTGCCTGGTGTCCGACGGCCTCTTCGAGCAGGAGAACCGGGAGGGAGAGCAGTTCGGCATCGGCAGCATGGAGGAGCTGCTTGCCACCGGCGCGGGCATGGCCCCCGACCGTCTGGCCGTCATCGTGGCGGAGAGGGTGATGGAGCACGCCGGGGAGGTCCCCCGGGAGGACGACATGACCCTGGTGCTGGTCCGCAGGAAGCGGGCCGGAAGGGCCTAGTCCCCTCCCCGAACCTCCCGGCCGAGGCAGGTCCTCGCGAAGGTCTCGACCGTCAGGCGGCTCCCGGCAACCAGCCGCTCCCTGCTCTCGGCCAGCCTCCCGGCGAGGGCGCCCCCGTCTAGCCAGGCGGCCTCCAGCAGCCCGGCGAGCCGCTCCCAGCCGTCATCACCGTCGGCCGTGACCGTCAGGTCCTCGAGGCCGGCCTCCGACATGAACCTGCCGCACTTGGAGGCGTAGGGCACCGAGATGGGCAGCGTCCCGCAGAGGACGGAGAGGATCGCCCCGTGGAGGGGGACGGTGATGAACGCCCGGCACCGGGCCATCTCCCCGAGGAATGCGTCGAGGTCGCCGGGCATGACCATCCTTGCCCGGCCGCCATGGCGCATGCCCTCCATCACGAGCCGGCAGTGCCGGTCGTCGGAGTTCGACAGCGTGCCGGTATGGAAGGGGAAGAGAAGCACCTCGCCGCCGTGCCTCTCCAGGTGGGAATCCAGGAGCGCCGCCCAGGCGGCTACCTCGCAGGAGACGTCCCCCGGCCTGTGCAGGCCGAGCCTGCGCCTGACCTCCAGGGGGAGGAGGTGCCCCCGTCTGTTTGCCACGTTCCTCGGAGCGGCCCCTATCACGTCGTCCTTCGCGGCGGACTCGGGAGCCGACCCGCCGGCAAGGGAGAAGGCCGAGTCCGGGACGAGGACCACCCTGCCGGGGTCGAGCCCGACCTCCAGAAGGAGCTCGCGGGAGCCATGGTCCCTGACCGTGACGCCCCTGCACCTGCCCAGCCACTTCCTCAGCTGGCCGGGGGTCCAGGAGGCCAGCTCCTCCCTGCGCCCTATGCCGACCGACCAGGCGAAGGTCGGCTTCCCGCATCGCCGGGCCAGCCTCAGCGGGTGCAGGTTGAACGGTGTGTAGAGGAGCGAGGAGCGGTCCTGCGCCAGCTCGCCGCCTCCCACGACGACGACGTCGGCCCACCTGACGCCCCGCCGCATGGCGGAGAGCCTGCCGCCGGCGACATCGAAGGGCACCGCGCCGTAGCTCGCCGCCGTCCGCTCCGGGTCGGCGGACATGACGCCCACCTCGATGTCGCCGAGGCCGGAGAGGTCCCGAACCTGGGCGGCGAAGATGGCCTCGTCGCCCACGTTGGTACCCTCCCGCTCGAGCTGTCCCCAGGAGGAAGTGAAGACCCTGGTCAAGTCGGGACCCTCTCCGGTCGGGTCAGCGTACGCTGAAGGAGCGGAGGGTCTCGGCCATCTGACGAAGCCGCCTGTCTACCCTGCCGTATATGCTGTCCGCCCCGTAGGAGCCGTCCGGCATCCTGCTGCCCGCCGGGAGCCCCGTGAGGAGCTGGATGCCCTGCTCCACCGTCTCCACCGGGTAGATGGAGAAGCTGCCATTGCGGACCGCCTCGATGACGTAGTCCCTGAGTTGCAGGTCCTCGACGTTGCTCTTCGGGATGAGGACCCCCTGCTCCCCGGTCAGGCCCCTCTCCCGGCAGACCTTGAAGAAGCCCTCTATCTTCTGGTTCACCCCGCCTATGGCCTGCACCTCGCCGTGCTGGTTCACCGAGCCGGTCACCGCCAGGCCCTGGCGTACCGGCACGTCCGCGAGGGCGCTGAGCAGCGCGTAGAGCTCCGTCGACGAGGCGCTGTCGCCATCCACGCCTCCGTAGCTCTGCTCGAAGACGATGCTGGCCGAGAGGGAGAGCGGGTAGTCGCTGGCGAACCTGCCCCTGAGGAAGCCTGCAATTATGAGCATCCCCTTGGTGTGGGTGGTCCCGGAGAGCTCCGCTTCCCGCTCCACGTTTATCAGGCCCTCCCGGCCGGCGGTCACCCTGGCGGTTATCCTGGCGGGGAGGCCGAAGGCGTAGTCGACGGTGCTGTAGACGGCGAGCCCGTTGACCTGCCCGACCCTCTCGCCATCGGTATCGACCTTCAGGGTACCGTCGAGTATCCGCTTCCTGGCGTAGGACTCGCCGAGGTCCAGGCGGTAGACCTTCTCCTCGACCGCCTTTGCGACATGCTCCGGGCCCACGACCTCGGCGCCCTCCTCCCGGGCCCAGAAGCAGGCCTGGCGCATGTAGTCGCTCACCCTGTTGAACTCGATGGAGAGCCCGTCCTTCCTGCCGGCCACGCGGACGCTCTCCTCTGCTATGGCGGCGACCGCCCCGGCGGAGAGCGGAGGCAGCCCCTCCGACTCGATTATCGCCGCCAGGACCGAGGCGAAGCTGGCGATGTTCTCCTCCGTCTTCTCCATGGAGTCGTCGAATGCGGCCCTTATCCGGAAGAGCAGACCGAACTCCGGCTCGTGGGACGCGAGCAGGGAGTAGAGCCGGGAGGAGCCTATCAGGATCACCTTGACCCTCGTGGAGATCGGCTCCGGATGGAGGTCCACCGGGTAGATGCCCAGCGGGTCGTGGGAGCGTATCACGCTGGTGCCGTTGCGGAGGGTCTGGATGAGCTGCTGCCAGAGCGCGGGCTGCCTCACCACGTCCATGGCGTTCATGATGAGGTAGCCGCCGTCGGCGCGGTGTATGGCGCCCGCCCTTATCATGGTGTGGTCCGTGTAGGGCCTGTTCTCCACCACGACCCTGTCGATGTTGCCGAAGAGGCTGACCGGGTCGGGGAACTCCTCTATGACCACCGGCCGCCGCTTCCTCTCGGAGTTGTCCAGTATCACGTTGGGCGCCAGGAGGACGAAGGGGTCATTCCCCTCCTCGGTCTCGGCGAAGTCCCCGAGGTTCTCGAGGATCAGCTCCAGGATGCTGTCCGCCCAGGCCGAGACCTTCTCCCCGCCCGTCTCGCCCAGGCCCGCGAGTATGCCCTCGACCGTCGGGCGGACGAGCCGCCTGTGCAGCTTCTCCAGCCTGCTCCCGGCCTCGTTGTCCAGGTCCCTGGCCTTCCTGTATGCCGCGGTCAGCTTTGCGAACAGCTCGTCGTGGAGCCGCTCGTAGCGCTCCAGGTCCTCGTCCGTGAGCTTGCCCTCGTCACGGAGCTCCTCCAGCTTCTCGAAGGTGACGGCCTCGCCCTCCATCACCGGGAGAACGTCCGGCCTGAACTCGGTGGGGGAGACGGGGACGTTCACGATGGTGAAGCCCTTCTCCTCCGCCTCCTTCCTGACCCCGGCCATCAGCTCCTTCTTCTGCTCCTGGTACGTGCCCTGGAGGATGCGCCGCTCGTGGTCGGCCTTCTCGCTCTTCAGGACGGCGGGGATGTTGCTGCGGAGCAGATGTACGCACTCCCCGAGCCTCTCGACGAAGCGCTCGGCGCCTCCGGCCGGGAAGACGAGCGCCATCGGCTTCCTGGGGTCCTCCATGTTCCGGACGAAGGCTATGTCGCGCAGGTCGTCGGTCTCCATGTCTATGCTGTCCAGGATGCGCTTGACAGTGGTCTCCCGGCCGGTGCCGGAAACGCCGGTGACGAACATGTTGTAGCCTACGGAGGGAATCTCCAGGCCGAGCCTTATGGCCCTGACCGCCCGGTCCTGGCCGACTATCTCGCCGGTTGGTCTCAGGTCTCCGGTGGTCTCGAATCCGAGCGCGGTCATCGGGCACTCCCACTTGAGCTGCCCGGGCCTAAGGGGCTCCATGGACATGTCCCTCCTAACTTGATGGGCCTCCGGGCTACGGGTCCGGGGCCTCCGGCAGCGATGCCGGGACGGTGAGCGGTCCTCTCCCGACGGACAGGACCCTCAGCCTCAACCCCCGCTCGACCACCGCATCGAGGACGACAGTGGCCTCGGGCCTGGCCAGCAGGGTCATCGCCTCGGCGAAGCGGGGCGAGGGGAGGAACGCGTCGGCGATCCCGCTGTCGTCCTCAAGCATAAGGAAACCGGCGTCCCGGGCAAGCCTCCTGCGGCAGGCCATCCTGCCCCAGACCCGTACCCGTCCCCGCTCCGGGAGGCCGGCCAGAGGCATGGTGCCCGCGGGACGTTCCCTCAGGGACATGGGATGGGCGGAGAGGGCGAAGCCGAGCATGCCCAGCTCCATGGAGACCCGGGTCTCCTCCGAGTACTCCGGCAGCTCCGGGAGACCCGAGGGGGTCCCGGAGAGGAGGCCTCCCCCTCCGGCCTCCAGCCCCAGTATGGCCGTGGCCGGGGTCATCCCCAGCTCGCGGAGGCAACCGGCGGCGGACATGCTGCGGCAGAGGGAGCGGCCCAGCCCCGCCTGAAGCAGCTCTACGGGAGCCCGGTATGGCCTGCCCGACTCCAGCCTCTCCATCTCCCGCTCCCCCATCCCTCTCAGATGACGGAACCCGACCATCACGCCATCGTCCCGCCCGGTGGCGGTCCAGCCGCCGGTGTTCACGCCAGGGGGCATGAGCCGGAGGCCCATTCGCATCGCCTCTGCGGCGTAGACGGACGGCGCGTAGAAGCCTCCGCCCGAGGCCATGGCCGCCGCCATGTGGACCGCCGGGTAGCGTTGCTTCAGCCCCGCCGCCGCGCAGGCTACCGCCGCGTAGGTGAAGGCGTGGGCCCTGCAGAAGCCGTAGCCGGCGTAGCCGGAGAGCAGCTCCCAGGCGGCCCGGGACCTCCCGGGGGAGAGACCGGCGGCCCTGCACATGCCCATGGCCTCCTCCAGCGGGACCTCCCGACGCTTCAGCCTCCTCCTGAGCATGTCCGCCTCCGCCTCGTCGAGTCCCAGAAGGACCGCCGCCGCCCTGGAGACGTCCTCCTGGTAGAGCATCACCCCCAGGTTCTCCCTCAGCGGCTCGCGCAGCTCGGGGAACGCCGGGTTCCACCTGCCGCCGCTCTCCAGCCGCTCGAGGTAGCGCCGCCTCCCGCCACCGGCCGAGGCGCCCGGCCGGACCAGGGCCAGCGCCCTGGCGACGTCCTCCATGGTCTCCACGCGCATCTCCCTGAGGAGGCAACGCATCGCCGGCGACTCAACGTGGACGACACCTATCGTCCGGCCGGAGTCGAGCAGCTCGCGTGCCGGGGCGGGGAGCCTGCCCCCCTTCCCGAACACGTCCGCCGGCCTGAGGCCGACGGCACCGCACACGGTGGACACGGTCGTGAGGCCCCTCTGGCCGAGCAGGTCCATCTTCAGGAGGCCCATCTCCTCCACCCCGTCCTTGTCGAAGTGGGTAATGCACAGTCCGTTCGGACTGGGCGCCAGAGGCATCTCCCGCTCCAGGGGCCCGCCCGCGACCACGAGCCCGCACGGGTGGGGCGCCAGGTTGGAGGGCAGCCCCAGGAGCAGCTCCGAGAGGGAGAGGGCCGTGGCGGCCGGCTCCCTCCTCCAGGCGGGAGACCTGCCGCGGTCCAGCAGACGCACCAGGCCGTCCACCTCCTCCCGCCCCATCCCCAGGCCGGCGGCGGCGACCCTGAGCGCGGCCCTCCTCCTGTGGGTCACCACCTGCGACACGGCCCCGCCCCTCCTCCCGACCCTCTCAAGGAACCAGCGGACTATCCCGTCGCGGCCCTCGCTGTCCAGGTCCAGGTCTATGTCCGGCGGCGAGCTGCGGAGCCTGTTGTAGAAGCGGGGGAACGAGAGCCCGTGGCGGATCGGGCAGACTATGGAGAGGCCCAGGAGGTAGGCCACGATGCTGCCGGCGGCCGAGCCCCGGCAGTTGACCGCCACCCCCTCGCGTCTGCACCTCTCCACCACGGAGTGGAAGTCGAGGAAGTAGCCGGCCAGCCCTCCGGCGCGTATGGCCGCCAGCTCCGTCGAAAGGCGCCTGGCCGCCGCCGCGCTCCCTCCGTAGACCTCCGAGAGGCGCCTGCGGGCAAGCTCGGTCAGGCGGCGCTCCTCGAAGAGGTCCCTCCGGCCGTATCCCGGCGGTGTACCGGGCTCCGTGCGGAGCTCCTCCGCCAGGCGGAGGTTTCCGGCCAGCGCCTCCGGCGCCTCCCGGAAGGCCTCCTCGAAGACCGGGCGGGGAGGAAGGGTCCATCTCCCGTCCGCCGGGTCGCCCGGAGAGGGCCTCTCCCCCTCGATGGCCATGTAGCCTGCCCTGAGGACCCGGTGGGCCTCGAGGTGCCCCTCCCCCGTGAACATCGCGGGCCATGCGGCCACCGGCCTCAGTCCCGCGGCCAGGACCTCGCGGACGGCCTCCCGGGGAGGCGTACCGGAGAGCTCGCCCGGCGGGACGGCCACGGCCACCTCCCCCTCGAATCCGAGGCCGCGGAGCGCGCCTGCAGCCGGCGGAGCATCCACCAGGGCCGTTAGGCCGGAGCTGAGGGAGAGCGCCTCCTCCACGTCGACCCTCTCCGGGCAGGCGAGGGCGGTGAGCAGCGAGCAGAGCCCGGCCCAGCCCTCCCCCCGGGATACGAGTACCGCGCGGACGCCGCCGAGGAGAACGGTTGCCCCGGCAGCGCCCGCGATGCCCAGCTCCCGAGCTCCGGAAGCCAGCTCCAGCTGGCCGGTCAGGAGCCCCTCGTCCGCGAGCACGCAGGACGAGTAGCCCAGGCGGGCAGCCGCCGAGGCCAGCTCCGAGGGCGCGGCGGTGCCCCTCCTGAGAGAGTAGACGCTCCGGAGAGGAAGGGCTGCCGGTCCGAGATCCTGCATGCGGGTAATGTATACGGATGTTTACTTCGGGGCAACGGTCCTCTCCCCCCGGAGGGAACCGGCCATATAATGCGGGGGTAGACGAAGGGGAAGGAGCTCTCCCGCGTTAGGGAGAATGGAACTGGAGGAGAAAGATGAAGACAAGACTCTCTCTCGCGGCGGCCCTTCTGGCTGCCGTGCTGGTCATCTCGTGCAACGAGCCCTCTTCGCCCTCCGGGTCGCTGCCGCCGGTGACGAACCTGGCGGTCGACTTCGACCTCTCCCGCGGCGACACGGTCGTCCTCACCTGGGACCCGGTGGAGGTCGAGGGGGGAGTGGACGGCTATCACATCTGGTTCTCGCCCATCGGCGTGGCCTGGGACGAGTACGTCAGCGCGGACACCACCTGGAGCCACGAGGGTGCGACCTCCGCCGGCTCCTACTACGCCAAGGCCTCCAAGGGGCTGGACTACTCCTCCGAGAACTCGAACGAGGTGCACACCACCACCAACCGCGTGCAGGGCGACTACCTGCTGCGGGTGGACGGCAGCGACGGCTTCCGCTTCGGGCAGGGCTGCGGCCTCATGGGCGAGGCCTCGGCGGACTCGTTCCCCCAGGACATCTACATCGCGGTGGCCGACAGCAGCATCTACATCTACTCCGGCGACCACGACCCGGAGAACTACCCCGGTGGCTCCCGGACGCTTCTCTGCAGGCAGGGCGCGCTGGGCAACGTGGCCCCCGAGCCGGGCGCCGGGAACTGGGTCGACTCCGTCAGGGTGGACGACTGGATGAACGTCTTCGGACAGCTCTCCAACGGCCACTTCGTCCGCATGCGGATAGACACCGTCTACACCAACGGCTTCGACTGCTACATGTACGAGTACCAGACGATACCCGCCCTGAGGCTCTTCGACGCCTGGTAGTGGATGCCGCGGAGGGGGGAGGCCATCCCCCCTCCGCCCATCCCCCCCTCCACGCTCCGCTCCCGACCACCGGAATAGCGCCCCCCGGTCGCCTGTAACACCCCCGTAGAGGGAGACGTCAGAGGCAATGTGAAGCTGTAACTGCGGAGGTGACGGGATGACTGCTCTCGGGACGGTCTCGGCGCTGGTTGCGCTGATAACGGTATCGGCAGGGGTACAGTCGCTAAGGGACGAGCACTACCGATCGGTGGTGGACACGGTCGCCGGGATGGTCTACGACCAGGAGGTCGTCCGGATGGCCGGCGAGCACGACCTGAGCGTGGTGAACGTGACCTGGGAGGACACGGGGAGGTACTACGGCTCATGCTGGGGCCCGAACATCAGCGACATGACCATCCAGGTGCACAGCTACGCGGACGGCTCGGAGCGGCCGACGCTCACCTGCATGCCGGTGATAAGGCACCCGAACTTCCACGACCTCTCGGCGGACCTGGACCCTGACGACTTCTACCTGCTGGTAGGCAACGAGATAGGCGAGGAGCCGGCGCCGGTCAGCCTTACCGACTTCGTTGACAACCTCCGGTTCTACCTGCACGATCCTGCCTCATGGCCCGGGGACGACCACGGCCTGCTCTGCGAGCGGGACAGCTCGGTGCTGGTCAGCGCCCAGGCCGTCTTCCTGCCCATCCGGGAGAGCGGCACGGCCACCTTCAACCCGGTGCTCTTCAACTACCAGTCCTACAGGGGCGACCCGGCGGTCCTCACCATCCTGGCCACCAGGGAGGGGACCAGCGTTACGGTGATAGACAACGCCCGTGACGCCGTCGAGGGGAGCTGGAGCTGGGGACAGAGGCTCTTCTTCAACGAGGACGGCCAGAGGGCCAGCCTGACCGGCCAGCGCATCTCCGACTTCGAGGCCGAGGGCGGCGACACCGGCGGGGAGGCCGTCTCGGTCGGGGAGGAGTCGGGGCTGAACATGGTCCTCCTCATCCAGATACCGCTGAAGCAGAGGAACCCGCAGTCCACCTGGTTCGACGACGTGGCATACTGCGAGTCGGCCCCCTCCGGGGCGCTGGCAATGGACGCCACCGTCTCCTCCGACGTCGAGGCGGCCGTGATAGGCCACGGGGAGCTCGAGGGCGTGTTCACCGAGATAGACGACCTGAAGATAGAGAGGGATCCCGAGTTCCCCATCAGGGTCACCGTGCAGTTCTACAAGGCGACCTCGAACGGCGTGGTCTCCGAGGATGACATCGCCCAGGTGGCCGCGGAGATAGAGAGGGTCTACGAGGACGCCGACTTCGTCGGCTCGCTCGTTGTGCCAGACCCGGGGACCTACAGGCCCACCGACTGGGACAGGGCGTCGGTCCCGAGAAGGCTGAACAGGTTCTGGGACCTCTACCGGGACGCATACCTCCGCTCCATCGGCAGGCGGGACCTGGAGAGCTGACCCCGCGGGCCCACTGCTTTAGGCCCTCCGGCGTGTCCGGAGGGCCTTTAATGTTGCGCGGACAGGTTGCCGGCCGGCCCCGGCGGGGCTATGTATCGCAGATGGCTAGGACGTCCGAGAGAGGCCACTGGGACGACTTCTGGAGGCGTGACCGTGACCTCGACGAGATCTACGACAACGACGGCAGGATAGTCGAGGAGGTCACCTCGCGCCTGGACGTCCGCGGCGTGGTCTGCCTCGAGGTCGGCGCGGCCACCGCCAGGGACAGCGCCGCGCTGGCCGGCGAGGGCGCCGTGGCCGTGGCCCTGGACTACTCCCACGAGGCGCTCCGCCTCGCCCGGGAGGCGGCCGCCGGGGGCGATGACCCGCCCCTGCTGGTCTGCGGCGACGCCTTCGCGCTGCCCTTCAGGGAGGAGAGCTTCGGGCTGGTCTTCCACCAGGGGGTCCTGGAGCACTTTCGGGACCCCGAGCCGCTGCTCCGGGAGAACGTCCGGGTCCTCGAGCCGGGGGGAGTCCTGCTGGCGGACGTCCCCCAGACCCTCCACGTCTACACGCTGATGAAGAAGGCGCTCATCCTGCTCGGGTCGTGGTTCGCCGGGTGGGAGACCCAGTTCACCGGGAGGGGGCTCTGCAGGCTGCTCCGCCGGGTGGGCCTGGAGCCGTTCGCCGTCTACGGACGCTTCTTCTCCCCCTCCCTGCTCTACAGGGTCTTCCGGGAGGCGCTCATGCGGGTCGGACCGAGGCTGCCGCTCAGGCCGGTGCTCGTTCCGCCGGTCCACCGCCTGCGCGGAAGGCTGAGGGGGGCGGTGGAGCGCAGCTTCCTCGGCCCGGCGCTGGGGGTGGTCATCGGCGTCTTCGCCAGGAAGCCGGAGCCTTGAGGCTGCTCGTCCTGAACTGGAGGGACCCGCGCAACCCGGAGGCCGGTGGGGCGGAGGTCCACCTGCACGAGATACTGAGGAGGACGGCGGCGGCCGGCCACGAGGTCACGCAGGTCTCCTGCCGGGTCCGCGGCCTGCCCTCCGTGGAGACCATTGACGGCGTGAGGGTCCTCCGGCGTGGAGGCCGGTACACCTTCAACCTCGGCCTCAGGCGCTTCTGCGAGCGCCTGGGCATGGAGCGTTTCGACCTGGTGGTCGAGGACCTGTGCAAGGTGCCCTTCTACTCCCCGAGGTGGTCGCCGGTGCCGGTGCTGACGGTTGTCCCCCACCTCTTCGGGACGACCGCCTACAGGGAGGTGGGTCTCCCGCTGGCCCTCTACGTCGACCTCATGGAGAGGCCCGTCCCCCGGGTCTACGGGGACACCCCCCTGGTGGCCATCTCCGAGAGCACCCGGGCCGACCTGGTCGGGAGGGGCCTGCCGGCGGAGAACATCTCGGTGATCCCCTGCGGCATTGACACGGATACCTACTCCCCGGGCCCGCCGGACGCCGAGCCGGGCCTCTTCCTCTACGTCGGCAGGATAAAGCGATACAAGGGCATCCACCTGATCCTGGACGCCCTTGCGCGGCTGCGCTCCGGCGGGCGGGACCACCGGCTGGTCGTGCTGGGGAGCGGCGACTACCTTGGAGCGCTGACCAGGAGGGCGGAGCGTCTCGGTCTCGAAGGCGCCGTCGACTTCCGCGGCTTCGTGCCGGAGGAGGAGAAGGTCAGCTGGCTCAGGAGGGCGTGGTGCGCCGTGCTTCCCTCCGAGAAGGAGGGCTGGGGGCTGACCGTCATCGAGGCGAACGCCTGCGGGACGCCGGTGGTCGCCAGCGACAGCGACGGGCTCCGCGACTCGGTCCGACACGGCGAGACCGGTCTCCTCGTGCCCCACGGAGACGTTGACGAGCTGGCCGCATCCATGGAGGAGGTTGCCTCGGACCGACTGCTGAGGGAGTCGATGGGCGCCGAGGGCATACGATGGGCCGAGCGGTTCGACTGGGACGATACCGCCGACAGGATGATGGAGTTGATGGAGAGGGTCGCCTCCGGTGGCTCAGCGCCCCACGAATAGCCTGTCCGCAAGCACCGGCGGCAGCCCGGCGTCCATGATGGCAGACGCGGCGGCCTCGATGTCGTACTCGACCCTCACGTGCCGCCAGGTCCCCCGCTCCGTGTCCAGGAGGAGGTAGGCGGCCCTCGGGTCGCCGTCCCTCGGCTGGCCCACGCTGCCCGCGTTTATCAGACAGACGTCCTCCAGCTTCCCGGAGACGGTCTCGACGTAGCCGCCCCCCGGTCTCCAGCAGCCGGGCATGTGGGTGTGCCCGATGAGCGAGAGCTTGTCCGGGCTCCGCCTGCAGGCCTCCACCGCCGCCGCCCTGGTCAGAACGTAGGTCCAGCTGAGCGGGTCGGGGGGGTAGGCGTGACAGAGGTGCAGGCCGTGGGCGTCGGCCTCAGGCGGAAGCGACTCCAGCCAGCCGGCCTCGTCCGGCGAGAGCGCCTCCCTGGTCCAGCGTACCGCGGCCGCACCGGCGCTGTTGAAGAACTCGAGGCTCTCCCGTCCCGTCACCCCGGCGTCGTGGTTGCCCAGGACCGCCAGCTCGCAGCTCTCCCTCACCGTGCGTATGCAGGCGGAGGGCTCCGCGCCGTAGCCGACGACGTCCCCGAGGCAGAGGGTGACGTCCGCATCCGCGCCCGGGCGGCTCTGCATGACCGCATCCAGGGCGGTCCCGTTCCCGTGCACGTCGGAGATGACCCTTATCAGCACTTTCCCTCCCCGGTCATCCTCTCCAGTACGGCGTTCACCAGGCCGGTGGCCTCCTCCTCGCCGTAGGTCCTGACCAGGTCCAGGGCCTCGTCTATGACCACGGCCCTGGGGGTCGGGGGGGAGAGATGCATGGCCTCCGCGGCGGATTGCTCCAGGACCAGCCTGACCACCGCCGACAGCCGCTCCGGGCTCCAGTTCTCCAGGAAGGACTCCATGAGCGTCCGGAGCTCTTCGAGGTGCTCCTCCACTGCACGACCCAGCCGAGCCGCCCACGCCCACTCCTCCGGCGGCAGGTCCGCTCCCACACCCGACCCCGGGTCCTCCATCATCTCCCTGAGCCGCTCCAGGTTCCACTCCAGGGGGCGTCCGTTCATGCCGGAGGCGTATCGCGCCCTGAGTAGAGCCCTGCGGGCCCTGTTCCTCACGCCCAAGGGCAGCCTCCCCAGGCGGTCACCCGGTCTCCCCGGTCCCCTCCTCGTCGGAGGCATCCTCCAGGAGGGAGAGCTCGCCGTAGACGCTCACCATCTCCAGCGCGGTCATGGCTGCGTCGAAGCCCCGGTTGCCCGCCTTGGCGCCGGCCCTGTCAACCGCCTGCTCCATGGTATCGGCGGTTACTATCCCGTAGATGACCGGCACGTCGGTGAGCATCCCGGCCTGCGCGATGCCCTTGGCGCTCTCGGCCGCGACCTGCTCGAAATGGGGGGTCTCCCCCCTGACCACGGCGCCGAGGCAGACCACGCAGTGGTAGAGCCCGGTGTCCGCTATCCGGACGGCCAGCGCCGGTATCTCCATCGCACCGGGCACCCTGAAAACGTCGATGTCGTCGGTGTCGACATCGTGGCGCTCGAAGCAGTCGAGCGCGCCGTCCAGGAGCCGCTCGGTCACCACGGAGTTGAACCGGGAGACCACAACGGCGGGCTTCAGCCCCTCGCCGCCGAGACGTCCCTCATGCATCCAAGCCATCTTCGACTCCTTCCTCTTCCTCAAGGAGGTGACCCAGCTTGAGCCTCTTGGCTCTCAGGTAGGCCGCGTTCTCCTTCGTGGGGGGGATCTCGAGCCCCACCCTCTCCGTTATCTCGAGGCCGTACCCGTTCAGGCCGATTATCTTCCTCGGGTTGTTGGTCATGAGCCTTATCGAGGAGAGACCCAGGTCGACGAGTATCTGGGCGCCTATGCCGTAGTCACGCAGGTCCGCCGGGAAGCCGAGCTGCTCGTTGGCCTCGACGGTGTCCAGGCCGTGGTCCTGCAGGTGATAGGCGCGCACCTTGTTGGCCAGGCCGATGCCCCTGCCCTCCTGCGACATGTAGAGCAGGACGCCCTGCCCCTCCCTCTGTATCATCCACATGGCCGAGCCGAGCTGGCTGCCGCAGTCGCACCTGCGCGAGCCGAACACGTCGCCGGTCAGGCACTGGGAGTGAACCCTGACCAGCACGTCGCTCTTCCCTCTCACCTCGCCGCAGACCAGGGCGACGTGGACCTCCCGGTCCACGGTGGTCCCGTAGACACGGAGGCCGAACATCCCGTACTCGGTGGGGAGGGTGGACTCGGCCAGGCACCTGACCAGCTTCTCCGTCCTCCTCCGGTACTGGACCAACTCCTCGACCGAGGTCAGCACCAGGCCGTGCCTCTCCGCCATCTCCGAGAGCTCCGGCAGCCTGGCCATGGTGCCGTCCGCGCTCATGACCTCGCATATGACGCCGGCGGGCGGGAGGCCGGCAAGCCTGGCCAGGTCCACCGCCGCCTCCGTGTGCCCGGTCCTGCTGAGGACGCCGCCTCTCCTGGCGGCGAGCGGGAAGACATGGCCGGGGCGCACAAGGTCGGATGGCCGGGAGCCCGGGTCGATGGCCACCCTGATGGTCCTGGCCCGGTCGTGGGCGGAGATGCCGGTGGTCACTCCATCGGCGGCGTCTATGCTGACCATGAAGGCGGTCTCGTGCAGCGAGGTGTTCCTGGGGGTCATCTCCTCTATTGCCAGCCGCTCCAGGCTCTCCCTCTCCATGGCGAGGCATATCAGGCCCCTGCCCTCTGCGGCCATGAAGTTGACCTCGTCGGGGCCGCACTCCGAGGCGGCGACTATCAGGTCGCCCTCGTTCTCGCGGTTCTCGTCGTCGACCACGATGACCATCCGGCCCTGCCGTATGGCCTCTATGGCCTCCTCCGCGGGAGCTATCATCACCCGTCCTCCATCATGCCGGCGACGTAACGGGCCAGCAGGTCGTACTCCAGGTTGACCGGCGTACCGGGGCGCCAGCCGCCGGCGGTGGTCCGCTCCAGCGTCTCCGGGACCAGCGCCACGGAGAACATCCCGCCCCGCTTGGACGCCACGGTCAGGCTTATCCCGCTCACCGCCACGGAGCCCTTCGGGGCCACCAGGCGTCCGCCCTCCCGGGGAAGGGCTATCCAGGCGGTCACGAAGCGCCCCTCCCTGACCATCCTGAGGACCCTGGAGGCGCAGTCGACGTGACCGGTCACCATGTGCCCCTCCACCCTGTCGCCCAGCCGCATGGCCCTCTCCAGGTTCACCCTCGTCCGGGGCGAGTAGCCGGAGGCCACCGTCCTCCCGAGAGTCTCACGTGAGAGGTCGAAGGAGAGGAGCCCCTCCTCCCCAGCGGCCACGGTCAGGCATGAGCCGTCCACCGCCACGCTGTCACCCCTTCCGGCGCCGCCGGCGAGGCTGGCGCGGACGCGCAGCCTGGAGCCGCCCATGGAGACCGAGGCCACCTCGCCGACCGACTCAATCAGACCCGTGAACAACCTCGCCCTCCAGGAACGTGTCGATGCCGCATGCGCCAGCCTTCACCGAGCGGAGACGGATTGCCTCCCCCAGAGAACCTATGCCCAGCTCGCCCAGCACCGGTACCCCCTCCGACCCGAGGATGACCGGGGCGATGGCGGCGTGGACCAGGTTCACCAGGCGCTGCCTCAGGAGCGCCGTGGCCAGCAGTGGACCAGCCTCGCAGAGAACGCTTCCCATGCCCTCGGATGCGGTCCTGGACAGCAGCCGGGCCAGGTCCACGCCGCCGTCGCCGGCCGGCAGCTCCCAGACCTCGGCGCCCTCGGGGCTTCCCAGCCCGCAGCCCTCCGGCACGGCCAGCACCACCCTGCGGCCGGTCTCGCCGAATATGGCCCGGGACCCGCCCAGGTCGCCGCTGCCGGTGACCACTATCACCGCCGGCTGCCTCTCCGGCGGCGCGCTCACGAGCCTGGCGGTGAGCATGGGGTCGTCGACCCTGACCGTCCCCGCGCCGGTGAGAACGGCGTCGACCGATGCCCGGAGGCCGTGGGCCCGGCTCCTGCTCTCCCGGCCGGTTATCCACCTGCTGCTCCCGTCGGCGGCCGCCACCCGGCCGTCGATGGATACGGCCATCTTCAGGACGAGCCAGCTCCTGCCGGTCTCCGTGTAGCTCAGGTAGACCCGGTTCAGGGCGGCAGCCTCCCCCTCCAGGACACCCACCTCTACGTCCAGGCCGGCCTCGCGGAGCCGGTCTATGCCTCGGCCGCTAACCCTAGGGTCGGGGTCCTCCATGGCCACCACCACGCGTGCTACGCCGGAGCGCAGGATGAGGTCCGTGCATGGACCGGTCCTGCCGCGGTGGCAGCAGGGCTCCAGGGAGACGACCAGGGTGCCGCCGGCCGCCCTCTCACAGGCACGCTCCAGCGCCGCTGCCTCGGCGTGGGGGGCGCCGCACCTCTCGTGGTAGCCCTCGGCGGTCATCCTGCCGGAGCGGTCCAGGACCGCTGCACCCACCAGGGGGTTCGGGAAGGTCCTCCTGCCGCCCAGGGCGGCCAGCTCCAGGCACCTGCGCATGGCGCTGAGCTCGGACGCTGAGGCCATCAGGGCGCCGGGAGCTCGACCAGGCTCAGCCTGCCGATGACGGAGTTTATCACGTACTGGGCGTCCAGGTCGCCCACGGCCAGGATGATGTGCGTGGCGTCGGCCACCTGCTGGCCGAACGTCGGGTCCATCTGGACCCATTCGCCCACCCATATCATCGGCCAGGCGTGGTAGCCGAACCTCCCGTCTAGGTAGACGATGCCGGCGCATGTCCTTGCCGGGAGGCCGGCCGCCCTCGCCAGGGCCACCGCCAGCACGGTGTGCTCGTTGCAGTCGCCCCTCAGGTTCTCCAGGACGTCCACCGCCGACGGGAGCGATACGGTCGGGTTGTCCATCACCGCCGCGTCCACCCAGCCGCAGACGTCCAGGGCGGCCTCCCAGGAGTCCGAGGATCCCGCGGTCAGGCTGTCCGCCAGCGCCGCTACCTGCGGGTCGTCAGACTGGACCATCCGTCCGGACAGGAGGTACGCGGAGAGGCTGTCCGGCACGTCCGGCGGGAAGGGAGCGGGGTCGAGCGGAGGCCCGGTGCTTACCGTGACCGTGCAGCCGGCGGCGGTCTGGACCGGCGGGTTGTGCAGGTCCAGCACCTCCCAGTCCAGGTCGCCCTGCAGGACGAACCTGCGGCGACCGGTCCTCCTGGGGTCGGATATGGGAGTGGTCGACACGGCGAAGACGTCGTAGAGGTCCATGGTCGCCACCACCTCCCCCTGCTGGCCGGGGGGGACCCTGGTCATCGACATGCCCAGGCCGCTCTCCTCCTCCCGGACTATCTCTCCCTCGTGCACCCAGACGATGTTCTCGGTGCCGAGCTGCGATATGACCAGCTTCGCGGCGGTGATCGTGTCTCCCAGGAGGTCGGCCTGCTCGAAGCCCTCGCAGACAGCGCCGACCTGCAGCACCGCCCCGCTGGCGGGGTCGAAGGAGCGGAAGGTCCTCTCCTGTCCCTCCTCCCAGTCCATCGCGGCGCAGGCGAGGTCGGCCAGCACCGGCAGGTAGTCGTCGCCCACCTCCGTCTCGGTCTCTATGGTCCTGCCTGCGGTACCTATCGAGGTCACGAGGACGTCACCCCTCCTCTCGGCCGACAGGGCCATCTCGGCGGAGCCGTCGGAGAGGCTCATGGTCATGCTGGAGAGGTCGTAGGTGCTGTCGCAGAGGGCGTACATGGACATGGAGACGTCCCTGCGGCTACCCATGAGTATCATGTTCCAGTCTATCTCCTGGGAGACGGCCAGGCAGTCGGGGGCCAGCTCCTCCACCCGGAGCTCCATGTAGCCCACGTCGTCGCCCCTCACGCTCACGGCGAACCTCTGCACCCCTTCGGCCCCGGCGGCCTTCACGAAGTCCCGGCCCTCCCCGCAGGCTGCGGCCATCAGCGCGGCCAGGAGGCAGGCCAGCAGCGTCATCCCTCTCTTCTCCATCATCTCCGTCCTCCGGTCAGCTCCAGGAGAGCCTCTGCGATTCGCTCCCCGGCCCTGCCGTCCCACATCGGCACCTGCGGCGGCACCTCCGGCCGCTCCGCAATGCGCCGCTCCACTGCGTCCGGCAGCCCCTCCGGCTCCGGGCAGAGCTCGTTGGTGCCCAGCTCCAGGGTCACCGGCCTCTCCGTGTTGGGCCTCAGGGTGACGCACGGTACGCCCATTACCGTGGTCTCCTCCTGGACGCCACCGGAATCGGTCACGACCACTGCCGCGCCCTCCTCCAGGGCGACGAACTCGAGGTAGGGGAGCGGGTCCATCAGCTCCATCCCTCCTCCGTCCCCCGTCCCGATACCGAGGCTCTCCAGCCTCTCCCTGGTCCTGGGATGGACGGGGAAGAGCACACGCAGCCCCTCGAGCCCCTCCAGCTCCTCTACCGTCCTCTTCAGCCTGCCCGGGTCGTCGACGTTGGATGGCCTGTGGAGGGTCACCAGCGCGTACGGCTCGGCCCCCGGCTTCCGGGCGCGGGACCTGGCCTCCGGCAGGAGCCTGAGCAGGGTGTCTATCATCGGGTTGCCGACCATCAGGATGGCCCCCTCGGGCCTTCCCTCGGCCAGCAGGTTGTCCCTGGCCTCCTGGCTGGTGATGAGCAGCAGCTCGGCAAGCTGGTCGGTGAGCACCCTGTTCAGCTCCTCCGGCATGGTCCGGTCGAAGGAGCGGAGGCCGGCCTCGACGTGCGCCACGGGCACGGAGCTCCTCACGGCGGCGAGGGAGCACGCCAGGGTGGAGGTGACGTCCCCGACCACCACGGTGACGTCCGGCCTCTGCTCGCCGAGGACGCGCTCGTAGCGCTCCATTATCTTCGCGGTCTGTACGGTAATGGAGCCGGGTCCGACCTCCAGGTCGATGTCCGGCCTGGGGAGGCCGAGCTCCTCGAAGAAGCTGCCCGACATCCTGTAGTCGTAGTGCTGCCCGGTGTGAACCAGCCTGGTCCCGACCTCCCGGCCGAGCGAGGCCAGTATCGGCGCCACCTTCATGAAGTTGGGCCTTGCGCCGCAGACGATGTCAATCACGAAGCTCTCCCGGCATCTCTCGCGCCCCGGACCGGAGTCAGACGGTGAGGCCGTCCAGCTCCTCCGTCCTCCTTGCATGACGCCCGCCGTCGAACCCCTCCGACAGGAAGACAGATACGATCTCCCTGGCGAGGAACGGCGCGGTAAGCCCCCCGCCGAGCGCCAGCACGTTGGCGTCATTGTGTCTTCGAGCGTAAGCCGCCATCGTGGGGTTCATGCAGAGCGCGGCCCTTATCCCGCGGAAGCGGTTGGCTGCCATGCTCATGCCGATGCCGGTGTTGCAGACGAGTATGCCCCGGTCGGCCCTGCCGTCGAGCAGAGCCCTGCAGAGCTCCCCGGCGAAGACCGGGTAGTCCACGGAGGCGGGGGCGCCGGTCCCCAGGTCGAGCACCTCCTGCCCCTCCCCGAGCCAGGCGGCGAGCTCCTCCCTGAGCGGCCTGCCCGCGTGGTCGCTGGCCAGGGCTACCCTCATCCCGCTCAGAGCTCCCCGAGGTGCCGGGCGACCAGGCCGGAGAGCACGATGGAGCAGAGCTTCGACTCGGCGGAGTCGGCCCTGGAGGTCAGCACCACCGGGTTGAGGGCGCCCATGATGACCGCTCCGAGCTCGGCGCCGGAGAGGAAGATGAGCGTCTTGTAGAGGATGTTTGCGGCCTCGATGTCCGGCAGGACCAGGATGTCGGCGTCTCCCGCCACGTCGCTCTCTATCCTCTTTATCTCCTTGGCCACCGGGGAGACGGCGAGGTCCATGGCCAGCGGCGCGTGGAAGACCACGTCGCCCAGCTCGCCCCTCTCCGCCATCTCCTGCATCCTGGCCGCCTCGATGGTGCAGGGCATCTTCTCGTAGGGGACCTCCTTGGCGCAGACGTAGGTGGCCTTCGGCCTCTCCACGCCGAGGGCGCTGGCCACGGTCGTCGCGTTCCGCAGCATCTCCACCTTCTGCTCCAGGTCCGGCGCGATGTTCATCGCGGCGTCGGTGATGAGGAGCAGCTTGTCGTAGGTGGGGATGTCGAAGGCGGCCACGTGGCTCAGGAGCCCCGGCCCCCTGATGCCCTTCTCCCGGTCCAGGACCGCGTGGAGGAAGGCGCTGGTGGCCACCAGCCCCTTCATGAGGGCGTTGGCCCGGCCCCTGTGCACCTGCTCGACGCCTGCCACGGAAGCGGCCCTGTCGTCCTCGGCGTGGATTATCTCTATCCCGGCGAGGTCGAAGCCCACCTCCTCGGCGTACTCCCGTATGGTCCGCTCCGGACCTATCAGGACGGCTTCGACCATGTCCTCCGACACGGCGCTGCCGACGGCCTGAAGGGTCTCCCTCTCGTCCGCCCTGACGACGGCCACCCTGCTGGAGGGGAGCTCCCTCGCTCTCTGCTTAAGCTGCTCTAGACTCCTGATGGGTTCCATTCCTAAATCTCCCGCCTGCTCGCCTGCTGACGGCGCGAAGGTGTCATACGGACAGAACGAAGACGAAGAGCGTGCATTCGAATATAGACCCTGCGGCGAGTGGTCTGCAACAAGAGTTGACAAACCGGGGGGGCACAGTGAGATTCCAGCCGCGAAGGCGGATTTCCCCCCGGTCCTCCGGGGTCCGGCCGACATCCGGCCGGCGGTGGCAGGAGAGCCGCCCTGCAGGGAATCCACGCCCGGAACCCGGCACTCGTATCCGAACACCCGAGAACAGGACAGGAAAGGGGTGGTGAAACACATGGAGCATATACCCGCCTCCCGCGTGAGGGACACGATATCTGAGCACCTCCTGGCCGATGGGTTCGACATGGTCCTGGACCTCAGGCGGAGCAGGGGGAGCATGATCCATGACGCCGAGTCGGACAGGGACCTGCTCGACCTATTCAGCTTCTTCGCCTCCTCCCCGCTCGGCATGAACCACCCCGGCCTGGACAACCCGGAGTTCCGGGAGCACCTGGCGGACGTTGCCATCAACAAGCCCTCCAACTCCGACTTCTACACCGAGGAGCTGGCCAGGTTCGTGAAGACGTTCGCCGACATCACCCTGCCGGAGAGCCATCCGCACCTGTTCTTCATCTCCGGCGGCGCGCTGGCCGTGGAGAACGCCCTGAAGACCGCCTTCGACTGGAAGGTGAGGAAGAACCTCGAGGCGGGGCGGGGCGAGAAGGGCTCCATGGTCATCCACTTCCGCCACGCCTTCCACGGGCGGACCGGCTACACCCTCTCCCTCACGAACACCGCCGACCCCAGGAAGTACATGTACTTCCCCAGGTTCGACTGGCCGAGGATAGACTCGCCCGCCATCACGTTCCCCCTCGAGGACAACCTGGACGCGGTGGTCGAGGCGGAGGAGCGGGCCCTGTCCCAGATAGACGATGCGGTCGACCGCTTCGGGCACGAGATAGCCTGCCTGCTCATAGAGCCGATACAGGGCGAGGGCGGCGACAGGCACTTCCGCCCGGAGTTCCTCGCAGCGCTCCGTGAGAGGGCCGACAGGCACGACTTCCTGCTCCTCTTCGACGAGGTCCAGACCGGCCTGGGGCTCACCGGCGAGTGGTGGGCCTGGCAGAGCCTGGGAGTGGAGCCGGACATCTTCTGCTTCGGCAAGAAGACCCAGGTCTGCGGCATAGCCTGCAACAGCCGCGTGGACGAGGTGGAGGGCAACGTCTTCCGGGAGTCCAGCAGGCTGAACTCCACCTGGGGCGGCAACCTCGTGGACATGGTCCGCTGCACCCGCTACGTGGAGATAATGAGGGACGAGAACATCCTGCAGCACGTCAGGAGCGTCTCCCGAGTGCTGATGGACGGCCTCCACGGCCTCGCCTCGGACTTCCCGGGGCAGGTCTCCAACGTCAGGGGCAGGGGCCTCATGTGCGCATTCGACCTCCCCACGGGTGCGGACAGGAACGCCCTGATCTCCGCAGTCTTCACCGGCGGGGCCATCGTGCTGCCCTGCGGGGAGCGGAGCGTGCGCTTCCGTCCGCCGCTGAACATCTCCGAGGAGGAGCTGATCTGCGGCATCGGCATCATCCGCTCGGCGCTGGAGAAGCAGACGGAGCCCCGGTAGACGGAGCATGGCCGAGACGCCGCTGGACAGGAGGATGGGCGAGGCCCGTGCGGACATAGTCCGCGTGGCGGCTCACCTGACCTCCATGGGCTGGGCGGAGGCGAACGCCGGCAACATCTCCGTCCTCCTCCCGAAGACCGGCAGCGGCTGGCCCTCCGACGTGGTCTCCTTCCCCGTCCAGGTCCCGGTCCCGGCGCTTGCCGGGAGGACACTGCTGATAACCTGCGCCGGCAGCCGCTTCCGCAGGCTCGGAATGGACGCGGAGAGGGACATCGTCCCCCTCCGCGTCTCCGCCGACGGCAGCGAGCTGAGCCGACCGGTCGGCTCCCGCGACCCGACCAGCGAGCTGAGCTCTCACCTGCTGGTCCTGGAGCAGGCCATGGGCAGGGGCTGGGAGACCGCCAGCCTTGTCCATACCCACTCCACCGGCATGCTAGCCCTCTCCTCGAGCGACCTCCCGGCGGAGATGCTGGAGGACGCCGTCTGGAGGGCCCACCCGGAGATAGGCCTCCTCCTCAGGCGGGGGGTCCGGTTCATCGACTTCAGGAAGCCGGGCACCTGGGAGCTGGGCAGGATGACGGCCGAGGCCTTCGAGTCCAGCGACTGCGTAGTGTGGAGGAAACACGGCATCCTCGGCCTCGGGCCTGACATAGATGCAGCCTGCGACGCCGTCGAGGTGGTGGAGAAGGCCGCCAGGCTGCTCCTGCTGGAGCGGTCGGCCTTCGGCAAGTTCGTCGGCCTCAAGGACCGGGAGCTGGACGAGAGCCGCTAGCCCGTCATCCCGTGCTACTCAGCGGCCGGACCGGAGCCGTCAGGGGGTCAGTCTCTTCACGTCCCTCGGGAACATCGTGGTCAGGCGGATGTTCTCCACGTCCAGCAGCCTGGCCGTGAGGCGCTCCAGGCCGATGGCCAGCCCGCCGTGAGGCGGCAGGCCGTACCTGTGGGCCTGCAGGTAACCCTCGAAGTCGGCCGGGTCCAGCCCCATGGACTCCATCTTCTCCACCTGCATGGTGAAGTCGTGTATCCTCTGCCCGCCCGTAGTGACCTCCAGGCCCCGCAGCAGGAGGTCGAAGCTCAGGGTAAGCTCCGGATCCTCCGGGTCGTCCATGGTGTAGAACGGCCTCTTGGAGCGGGGGAAGTGGGTTATGAACAGCAGCTCGCTCCCCATCTCCTCCGCCGACCAGCCGCAGAGGGCCTTCTCCTCCTCCGGGTCCAGGTCGGGCTCGCCGGTGGTGTCCCTGCCGAGTATGCCCGAAGCTATCTCGTGGGCCTCGGCCAGGGTTAGCGAGGGGACCGACCCGCCTACCGGGACCGGCCGCACGTCCAGCAGCTCCATCTCGTAGGCGCAGGTGCGCTCCACCTCGTCCAGGCAGCGCCTCAGGACCGCCACCTCCAGCTCCATAACTTCCTCGAAGCGGTCTATGAAGCCCATCTCGTAGTCCAGGGAGGTGTACTCGTTGACGTGCCTGGAGGTCTGGTGTGGCTCGGCCCTGAACACCGGTCCGACCTCGAAGACCCTGCCGTAGACCCCGACGCCCATCTGCTTGTAGAACTGCGGCGACTGGGCGAGGAACGCCTTCCGGCCGAAGTAGTCGACGGGAAAGATGTTGGCCCCCCCCTCGGCGCCGGCCATGCATATCTTCGGAGTCCTTATCTCGGTGAATCCCCTCTCCGACAGGGCCTCCCTGAAGCCGCGGCAGAGCGCCTCGGACACCTTCAGCCTGGCCCTCTCCACGGGGTGGCGGAGGCTGAGCGGCCTGTGGTCCAGGTTCACGTCTATATGGAGGTCCAGCTCCCTCTTGGAGAGGTCGATCGGCGGGTGCTCGGCCGGGGAGGAGACCACCTCCATGCTCTCCACCTTCAGCTCAACGCCCCTCGGGGAGATGGAGCGGTCCTTTATCCGCGCCTCGGCCAGCGTACCCGTGACCCTGACCGACTGCTCCGGGGAGAGACGTTCAAGCAGCTCCCCGTTGCCCTCCGCGCCGACGACGCACTGAAGCAGCCCGTCGTGGCGCCTGAGAACCACGAAGGCGCCCCAGCCCAGCCGCCTTATCCGCTGGACCATCCCGACCAGGGTGACGGTCTCCCCGGCCATGGACTCCAGCTCGCTCGGGGAGGGGGGATTCGCTAGACCGCTGTCGCTTACGCTCTCCATCCTGCAGACCTCATTCCCTTCTCGGTGTGCCGTCCTCCCTCCGGGAGGCTCTTGCCGGCCCCAATATACGTCCGGTCAGTCCCGGCCGTCCTCCCGGTCCAGCTCCCGGAGCAGCTGCAGCCCTCCGGAGAGGCACGCCCTGACCAGCCTGTTGGCGGTCGAGGAGAGGTGGGCCAGCAGCTCACGGGCCTTCGAGCCGGCCTCCGAGGCTGCGTCCTCCGCCTCCTCCAGCCCCGGGTCGTCCGGCCTGGTCCGGGAGGAGAGCCTGGCCACCTCCCGCAGCAGGGCCCTGGCCATCGGCTGGTAGTGGGTCCTCGACCGCTCACGCAGCCTGAGGACCGCCTCCACGGTCCTCTCCTCGACCGCGTCCTCCCGCTCTATGCGGAAGCTCTCCCGGAGCCTCTCCATCCTGCGGCACAGGTACTGCAGCTCCGCGGTTATCTCGCTGTTGCCAAGAGGCAGTACGCCACCCCTTCCCGGCGCCGCCGTTGTTGCAGACGCAGGCGGCAGGGATTAGTTTCCCCCAGCATGTCCGCACCCGATGAAGCGGGTGCACGGACGCATGCCGGGCATCTGTCGATGATCGGGCATGCGGCGATCGGGACCAGACTCATCGGATGGGAGAAACATGTCCAGGCCACTCCGCATACTCGCCATCAACCCGGGCTCGACATCCACGAAGATAGCCGTGTTCGAGGACGACAGGGAGGTGTGGACGACGAAGCTCGACCATTCCAGCGGGGAGCTGGAGCCCTTCGAGCACATATTCGACCAGTACGCCTTCAGGAAGCGGGTCATCACCGACTCGCTGGAGGAGGCCGGGCATCCACTCGACACCCTGGACGGGATAGTCGGCCGGGGAGGCCTGGTCTACCCGCTGGAGGGGGGCACCTACGAGGTCGGGGAGCTGCTTCTGGAGCACCTGGAGGCCGGCGTCCAGGGGGAGCATGTCTCCAACCTGGGCGCCCCCATAGCCGCGGAGCTGGCCAGGTCCGCCGGGTGTCCCGCCTTCATAGTGGATCCGGTGGTGGTTGACGAGATGGAGCCCCTGGCGAGGCTCAGCGGGCACCCGGACATCGAGCGGAGGTCCATCTTCCACGCCCTTAACCAGAAGGCGGTCGCCAGGCTGGCCGCCAGGAAGCTGGGCAGGGCCTACGAGGACGTGAACCTGATAGTGGTCCACCTCGGCGGCGGCATCTCCGTCGGCGCCCACAGGAGGGGCCGGGTCATCGACGTCAACAACGCCCTGAACGGCGAGGGGCCCTTCACCCCCGAGAGGTCCGGCGGACTGCCGGTCGGCGACCTGGTGGACATCTGCTTCCAGGGGGGGAGGACCCACAGGGAGGTCAAGAGGATGATAAAGGGCCGGGGCGGCGTGGTCGCCTACCTCGGCACCAACGACATGCGCCACGTCGAGGACGAGATAGCCGGGGGCAACGAGGAGTACGGGCTGGTCTACGAGGCCATGGCCTACCAGGTTGCGAAGGAGGTGGGCGCCCTCTCGGCGGTGCTGGAGGGCGACGTCGACGGGGTGGTGCTCAGCGGCGGGATCGCCTACGACAGGCAGTTCGTGGAGTGGATATCCCGCAGGGTCCGGTTCATAGCCGAGGTCATCGTCTTCCCCGGCGAGGAGGAGATGCAGGCCCTGGCCCTCGGAGCCCTGAGGGTGCTGCGCGGCGAGGAGGAGGCCAGGGTCTACGCCCCGGGGAAGGCTGGCGGGCAGGGATGACCGACGAGAGGAGCACCTTCGAGAGGGAGAGGGAGAGGTGGGAGCGGGAGCTGCTGGAGCCGGTCCTCGAGCGCTTCCCAGAGCGGAAGGAGACATTCCGGACCGGCTCCGGCAAGCCGGTGGAGAGGCTCTACCTACCCGACGACGCCGGCGTCGGGTACCTCGAGAGGTCCGGCTTCCCCGGCGACTTCCCCTTCACCAGGGGGGTCCAGCCCACGATGTACAGGGGCAGGCTCTGGACGATGCGCCAGTACGCCGGCTTCGGCACCGCCTCCGAGTCCAACGCCAGGTACCGCTACCTGCTGGAACAGGGGCAGACCGGCCTGTCGGTGGCCTTCGACCTCCCCACCCAGATAGGCTACGACTCCGACCACCCCCTGTGCGCGGGCGAGGTGGGCAAGGTCGGGGTGGCCATAGACAGCCTGGCCGACATGGAGGTGCTGCTGGACTCCATCCCGCTGGGCGAGGTCTCCACCTCCATGACCATCAACGCCCCGGCCTCGGTGCTGCTGGCCATGTACATCGCCGTGGCGGAGAAGCAGGGCGTTCCCGC
Organism: uncultured bacterium; assembly: GCA_964423505.1. Lineage (GTDB taxonomy): Bacteria > Fermentibacterota > Fermentibacteria > Fermentibacterales > JCC-6 > CAYREX01. The sequence goes on from CAYREX010000001.1 coordinate 182,687, forward strand.
CTCGAGGCTCAGGGGGACCATCCAGAACGACATCCTGAAGGAGTACATGGCGAGGGGGACGTACATCTTCCCGCCGAGGGCCTCCATGAGGCTGATAACGGACATCTTCTCCTACTGCAGCGCCGAGGTGCCCCGCTGGAACACCATCAGCATCTCCGGCTACCACATCCGAGAGGCGGGCAGCACGGCCGCCCAGGAGATAGCCTTCACCATCGCCGACGGCATAGCCTACGTCGAGGCGGCCATCGAGGCCGGGCTCTCCGTCGACGACTTCGCCCCCAGGCTCAGCTTCTTCTGGAACGCGCACAACGACCTGATGGAGGAGGTGGCCAAGTTCAGGGCCGCCCGGCGGATATGGGCCCGCCTGATGCGCGACAGGTTCGGAGCGGAGGACCCGAGGAGCATGAAGCTCCGGTTCCATGCCCAGACCGGCGGCTCCACCCTGACCGCCCAGCAGCCTGACAACAACATCGTCCGGGTGGCGGTCCAGACCCTGGCAGCGGTACTGGGCGGCACCCAGAGCCTGCACACGAACAGCCGCGACGAGGCGCTCGCCCTCCCGTCGGAGCAGTCGGTCAGGACCGCGCTGCGGACCCAGCAGATAGTCGCGCACGAGTCCGGGGTCACCGGCACGGTCGACCCGCTGGCCGGGAGCTACTACGTGGAGGAGCTGACCGATGGCGTCGAGGAGGAGGCGATGGCCTACATCCGCCGCATCGACGACATGGGCGGCATGGTCAGGGCCATAGAGGAGGGCTACCCCCAGCGGGAGATACAGGAGTCGGCCTACGCCTACCAGCGCGACATCGAGAGCGGAGAGCGCATAGTCGTCGGCGTGAACTCGTACAGGACCGAGGAGGAGCCTCCCACCGACCTGCTCAGGGTCGACCCGGACGTCGAGAGGGACCAGGTCTCGCGCCTGGCCTCCCTCCGGTCGGAGAGGAGCGGCACCGATGTGGAGGAAGCCCTCGCGGCCCTCGCCGTTGCCGCCCGGGGCGAGGGCAACCTGATGCCTCCCATCATCGAGTGCGTCAGGCGCTACGCCACCCTGGGCGAGGTATGCGGTGTCCTTCGGGAGGAGTTCGGAGAATACGCCCCGGTAACGGTGCTGTAACGCCGGGCGGAGCTGCCCGGCCGGCAGGGGGACTGCTGGGAGCCCTGGTCCCCCTCCTCCCGCTACTGGTCGCCGGGGCCTCGGTCCTGCCCGGCCTCTACGACACGACCCTTACGTCCCGCCTGGCGGTCTACCCGCTCTGCGGCATCCTGCTGCTGTGGGCCGGGAGGGCGGCGGTCCCCGGGAACGCTCTGCTGCTGGGTGGGGGTATGCTGCTGCTCCCCGCGCTCGGGCTGCTGTGGGCGCCGATACCGCTCCAGGGGATTCCACAGCTGGTGCGCTGGGGCTCCTTCGGTCTCATGCTGGCCGGGGCGGCAGGGGTCGCCCGAATGCGCGGGGAGCAGGCCCTGCTCGTCGCCCTGCTGGCGGCGGCGCTCCTGGCCTCGGCCATCGAGCTGGCGCTGCCCGGGGACATGCCGTGGGGCAACCCGAACAGGATCGGGCCGCTTCTTTCCACCGGTCTTGTTGCCGCCGCGGCCGGTGCGGTCAGGCGCCCCGGGTGGCTCTGGGCGGCGCTCTCCGTACCCCTGGTCCTCGCCCTCGCCTCCACCGGGTTCCGGATAGCATGGATAGCCTCCGGGCTGGGGCTGGCCTGGCTGCTCCTCTGCCGGGTGAGCGGCAGGGCCGGGCTGTGGGCCGGTTGGCTGCTCATCCCGATGCTGGCCGGACAGGCCGTTCTCACCGCCATGCCCGGGACGGCCGGAAGGGTCGACCCCTCGCTGGAGCTCCGCTGCCTTGTCTGGAGGGGCGGGCTGGAGCAGCTCGGGGAAGACATGCCGCTGGGCACCGGCACCGGTCAGTCCAGGCTCTACCTCATGCAGTCGGCCGGACCCGCGGCCGCGGAGCTGGCGGGGGACCCGGACAGGCGGGTCGACCACCTCCACTCCGAGCTCCTCACGCCTGCGGTAGAATGGGGCCTTCCGGGGCTGCTTCTCGCGGCCGGGCTGCTGACGGCGCTCCTCCGACGGAAGCTCCCCGCCGCCGCCGGCGCCCTGCTGGTGTCCTCATGGCCCTTCCTCGCCGCCGACCTGCCCCTTGCCAACCCGCTCGGCGCGCTGCCCCCCGCCATGGCCCTCGGCCTGGCAATCTCCGTCTCCGGGGAGCGGCGGTCCGTACGGCTGCCGCTTGCGGCTCCCGGTCTCCTCGCCCTGCCGGCGCTGGCCTGGGGCTTCCTGGTCACGGCCGGCTACTCCTCGCTGGAGCAGGGGAGGCTGGACGGAATCCGAGGGCTCCCCGCGCAGGCCGCCGGGGCTTTCGAGAGGACCACGGCGCTGGTTCCGTGGGAGGAGAGGGCCCACCTGTTCCTGACGAGGGCGAGGCTGGACCAGGGGGCCAACCTGGCAGCGGTCGAGGCCGCCGACCGGCTGAACAGTCTCTACCCGACTTACTGGAGGGGACATGTCCTGGAGGCGCAGGCCCTCGCCGGCCTGGGAAGGGTGGAGGAGGCCGCGTCATCCTGGCTCCGGGCGGCCATGCTTGCACCGCCGACGCTGCCGGACAGGCCGCTCCTGGCCCTGAACGCGCTGGCCTGCCCTCCGGATGACGCCGACTCACTGGAGGCGGCCGCCTCAGTGACCGAGGGCATCGCGGTCCTGGCAGGCAGAGCCCCGGCCGAGGTCAGGCTGCAATGGGCGGCCAGGCTACTGGACTCTGCCCGGCTGCTTGCCGGCGGAGAGCCGCTCCTCGCGTCGGATCTGCTGATGGAGGCCGCCAACACCGTCAACGGAACCGACCCGCCTGCGGAGGGGGCCGGGGCGATGCTGGACAGCCTGGAGTCGGCCGCGTCTGAGCTGGGCCTGCCGAAGGCCGTACGGTTCTTCCGGGGGCTGCGGTAGAGAAGCTCCCGCGGCGGCGGGTTGCACCTGAGAGCAGTTCCGCCCGACCGCCTCTCTCCGCGGGTCCGCCCATTGACATTGCGCTCTCCCTGTTCGTACTTTCATTCCTGGTGCGTGAACTATCGTACCACACGCGTTCGAACGGGAAGGGAGCACGCATGCGCTACATCTTTGTACTGGCACTCATGGCCGGGCTGGCACTCGCCAGCCAGGACGTGAGCCCCCACGCAGGCACCCCAGGTGCCGCCGAGGCGGACCTCACGCAGCTCGACTACTTCGACCTGGAGGCGCTCGGCACCTCCAACAGGTGCGTCGGCCTCGGGTACGACGGCACCAACTTCTGGGTGACCGACGCCCCCAACACCGGTGGCAACCTGAAGATACACATCATCTCCAACGGGTCCTCTCACTCCCTGGTCACCACCGTCGACCAGAACAACACCTCCGGCTGGGGCCTCCGCGACCTCTGCTGGGACGGCACCTACATGTACGGCAGCCAGGACTACCAGGTCGACTACTACGACTCCTCCTACGAGAAGGTAGGCTCCTACACCTGCAACGCCGTGAGCCCCAACAGGGCGCAGGCCTGGGACGGCACCTACTTCTACACCGGCAGCTTCGACGCCACCATCTACCAGGTGACCTGGGACGGCGTCTCCGGCAGTACCGCAAGCCACACCAGCTGGAGCACCGCCGTGGCCAACAACGGCACCTACGGCGCCGCCTGGGATGACGGCAACAACTGCCTCTGGGTCTCCACGGCATCCAGCGACGGCATGCTCTACCAGATCGACACCGACGGCACCCTGATAACCAGCTACAACATCGGCCCCGAGTCCTCCACCTCCGGTGGAAGCGCGATGGCCGACTACATGAGCACCGACGTAGACCAGCTCTGGGTGCTGGCGCAGGCCACGCCCGACGGCGTCTACTGCTGGGAGGTCACCGTACCTCTCGAGCGCGACACCTGGGGAGCCATCAAGACCCTCTTCTAGAAGCTGATGCACCCAGGTTCCGAGAAGCGGGGAAGGGGCTCCGGCCCCTTCCCCTTTCGCTCCGGCCCGCTCCGGGCCGGTCAACTCCGGGAGGGACATCCTTGAGACCAGTCCGGTGGTGCCAGCTCACAGCAGTCATAGCGGCGGTGGTCACGCTCTCCTGCGGCGGGTCGACGGTAGACGGTCGGACCTGGCTCGTAGTGACCGGGGGCGACACGGTCACCGTGGCCGAGGCCGGCCTTGCCTGGGACTCCCTGGGCGAGGCGGAGCGGGAGATGTTCACCTCCCGGGACAACCCGGTGGGCGAGTTCGTGCTGGCCCTGGCCAGGAAGCGGATGGTCTTCCGCGAGCTGGAGGAGGGCGGCTGGCTCACCGCTCCGGACGTGACGGGGCAGCGCCGCTGGTGGCTGATGGCGGAAGGCGCAGCGGCCGCCCGGCAGCACATGAGGGAGAGCGAGGCCCGGGCGGTCTCGGAGGATGACATAGAGCGCTTCCGGGAGATGATGGGCAGCGTAGTCTGGTATACCGTCTCGCCCGGACCGGGGAGCCAGGCCGCCGGACCCGCGCACCTGCCGGAGCTGGAGACCGCCCTCTCGCTTACCCTGGACACGCTGGAGACTGGAGAGACGGGCGTCACCGCCGACGGCCGGACCCTGAGGCTGGACTCCCTGGTCGAGACCGAACCGGAGCTGGTCGAGCAGACCCTGGCGGACACCGGCTACGTGCGCGAGCTGGCCGTCCAGAGGCTCTCCCAGGGCAGGGTCAGGCGCTGGGTCCTCGAGACGACGGACTCCCTGATGGCCCTTCCCTCCGTCCGGATAGACACCACCGCCCTCCATTCGCTCGCCGACTACGAGGCGGGCGAGGCGGAGATGCCCGACACCTCGGTCATCGCCGTCTCCACCCCCCGCGGGGACTTCTCGCTCGGCGACCTCATGGACATGACCGATTTCCACGAGGGCAGGATGCCGGTGCAGCCCTCCGACCCCGCATGGCTCCTATTCATGAGCGAGAACGTCATCCTGCAGTGCAGGTGGCTGGAGTACCTCGAGGAGTGGGCCCCCGAAGTGGCCGACTCCCTCGCGGCGGCCGCCGACCGGTGGCTGGTGGAGCACGCGACCGACGCGCTTTACGAGGCCAGCGTCTCCGAGAACGTTACCGTCACGGAAGAGGCCCTGGAGGAGCAGATGTCCCGCCTCGAGCAGCCCGTGATGATGCCAGAGAGGCGCGTCCTGGAGATAGCCCTCATCCCTCCGGAGCTTATGGAGGACTACCGGGCGGCCGTGGTCGACAGCGCCCTGGACCGGCTGCTCCCGGAGCTCTCCGGCCTCCCCTGGATGCAGGGGCCGGACCCGGAGAGGCCCAGGGTGACGCCCCCGCTCATGCGGGGACAGGTCCCGGGCGGATACGGAGACCTGGTATTCGACCTGCCGGTGAGCGACACGGTCTCCTGGTCCGGGCCGCACCCGCTCTCCGAGTCGGAGGGCAGCATTCTCATCAGGCTCGTCGAGGCGCTGCCCGAGCGTCCGGCCACCCTCGAGGAGGCAGCCCCGGTACTGGAGGAGGCGGTCCGGGCCCGGCTGGAGGAGCAGGCCACGGTGCAGTGGATGACCGAGCTGGAGGGCGAGTACGGCCTGGAGGTCAACGAGGGGGCGCTGGACGACCTCCCCTCCGACCCCTCCCTCTGGTCCGCCCTCTGAGGTCCCGCGGAATCTTGACAGGGCGGGGTTGCGGCAGCATGCTACTTATGGATCTATCCCCCTTGCGAGAGGAGCCCGCATGAAGCTTGGGACCGCTATCGTCCTCGCTTTCTTCGCCTTCTCCGCGTTCGCCACCTTCGTCGGGGTCCGTGCCGGACACGACTTCGAGCTAGGCTACATCGGCCCGGCTACGGTCACCCCCTCCTCCTCGGACGCGGCCGTCTACTCCCAGCCGTACGACTTCGGTGCCCTGGTCAACGGCTACGGAGTCCAGAGCGGCGGCAACTACGTAGGCGCAGACGACTTCACCCCCGCCCACAGCGGGACGGTGAACGAGATCGAGCTCTGGATGATCTACACCGGGGCACACCCCTGCGACTTCAACCTCTTCGTATACAACGACGACTCGGACACCGGGCACCAGCCGGGCAGCGTCCACTGGAGCCAGACCGTCCCCTCGTCCCAGGTCACCGACCAGGACACCGGCGACGACGAGTGGGGCTACGACATCTACCACACTACCATCTACCTGGGTACGGACGGCTTCTCGGTGAGCGCCGGAACCATGTACTGGCTGGGCGTCCAGACCGTCGGCAGCGACGTCAGCTACTGGCTGGTCACCGACGTCACCTGGGCCGAGCCGGCCATGTGGAGCCTGGACAACGGCTCCACCTGGCAGAGCCCCGGCGCCGACGTCGAGTGCTTCTTCATCCTCAACGACGACGGTACATCGCTCTCTCCCAGCACCTGGGGAGGCATCAAGTCCGAGTTCTAGCCCCGCAGGGCCGGTTGCGCGAAGAAGTGGGGGAGGCGGCCGCCTCCCCCGCTTCCCGTCTTCCCGGATATTGACGACACATGGCCCGAGCGAGTATTGAGTTAGCGGTATCGGTTTGCTCGAGCTGAAAGGGGTCATTATGAGGTTCACACCCGTTCTCCTGGCCGTCCTTCTCGCCGCGGCGGCCTTCGCGGCCGACACCGAGCTCGGCCACGTGGGCGCCATAACGCCCGGCATATCGCCGGACACCGACGCCGACATCGTCTCCCAGCCGTTCGACTTCGGCACCCTGCAGAACGGCCTCAGCTGCTCCAGCCAGTACACCAGGATGATGGCCGACGACTTCACCCCGGCCACCGCGGCCGACCTGGCCATGGTCGATATCTGGATGATCTACAGCAGCAGCCAGGCATCCACCATCAAGTTCCAGGCCAGGAACGACAACTCCGGCTCCCCGGGCAGCACCGTCGAGTGGGAGACCGACTGCAGCAACCTCACCCACACCGACACCGGGTTCTCCCAGTGGGGCTACGATCTCATCTACACCGAGGCGGTCATAGACCCCGGATCCTACTTCAGCCCCACGCCGGGCGTCTGCTACTGGTTCGTGGTCCAGACCCAGAGCACCGGCAACGACTTCTGGCTCTGCACCAACCAGACCTGGGCCGAGATGAGCTACTTCAGCGACAACAACGGCGACACCTGGACCAGCAGCCAGGGCATGTGGGGCACCGCCTACGAGCAGTTCATGGTCCTGATGACCCCCACCGCGCTCCAGCGGAGCACCTGGGCCGACATAAAGGCCCTGTTCTAGGCCACTCGCGGCGGGGAACGGAGAGGGGGAGGCCGGGATCCGGCCTCCCCTTCCTCATGCCCGTGCGCGAAGGCGCAGGCGTCCGTTCAGTCCCCCCCGGCAGTCGGCTCCTCCGCCGCCGGAGCGACCCAGAACGAGTAGCGCTGCATGCAGTTGAACTCCACGAAGCCGTTGGCCTCCGCGTGCTCCAGGAGGGGCACCTCCCAGTACCAGGGCATCCTGTTGACGAGCACCGCGCAGGGCGGCTCCTCCTCCAGCAGGTCGTGCATGGTCCCGGGAGCGGCAACCGAGAAGCTTTCCAGCTCCCCCTCTGTGAGACTGTCGGCCGTCCTGGCGGTGAAGTCGCCGCAGGAGAGCTCCGGATAGATGTCCAGGCCGGCCTCCAGGGCGAACGCCGTATGGACGGTTGCCACCGGCCGGTCCAGCAGGCTGTCCGGCACCAGCTCCCGCATTGACGCCATCTCCCTGTGGAAGGCCACCGGCTGCCAGAGCCGGGGGAACGGTATCCTGCCGAACCCCTTTGAGTCGACTATGACGTTGGAGAGCACGGCCATCGCGGCAAGGCCCCAGACCAGCCGCCGGGCCGGCATGAGGTCTGAGCGGCCCAGCCTGCCGTAGAGCATCGCGCCCAGCAGCAGCATCGAGGTCATGGCCAGGTGCAGGTACCAGTCCCACGAGGGGGTGGCCGCCAGGAACATCAGGAGCGCCACGGCTGTCAGTGTGCACAGCCGCGCCAGGGAGCGCCTCTCCCCGGTGTCCATCCCCCGGCCGGGCGCCCCCGCCAGCAGCATGAATACCGGTACCAGCAGCACCATCACGTTCCTGCCCCTGTGCAGGACAACGTTGGCCATCAGCCCCATCTTGTCGCCCGCCGCCACGGCAGCGGCGGTCTCCGAGGTGGTCCTGAACCACTCCGCGTTCATCAGGTGGTAGCCCAGGTTGTTGTAGACCGCCACGTCCGGGCCCACCGCCAGCAGCTGCGCCGCCGCAGGCAGCAGGGCCGCGGCCAGGCCGGCCGTATAGGCCAGGGCCTGCCTGCCAAGGCGGGGCCTCACGAGCAGCATGGGCAGCAGGAATACAAGGGGCATCAGGCCGAAGGTGAGCTTGGTCCCTATGGCCACGCCGGTCAGCGCCCCGGCGGCCAGCGGCCGCAGCGGGCCCTCCTTCCCGTCGCCCTCACGCGACGCTCCCTTCCCCCTCTCCATCAACAGCAGTGCGGCCAGAACGGCGAGGGAGGCCATGTCGTAGTTGCGCACCACCGTTACCGTAGTGCGGAAGAGGGCGTTGCTCACCAGCAGCAGCACCGCCGCGGCGGCGAGCCGGCGGCTCCCGGAGAGCCTCCGGGCGAGGAGATAGAAGATGCCCACCTCGGCCATGGCGAGCACGAACTTCAGCATCTTGGCCGCCAGCATCGGCATGGAGTAGCCGGTGGCTGCGAAGAGCCAGTGGTAGACCCAGGCCATGTAGGGCGTCTGGAGGTAGGCGAAGTCCGCGTACAGCCGGTGCTCCCGCATGAGCATCCCCGCCGCCACGTACATGTTGTCGTCCCGCACCGGCATGTCCCCCACTACCTGCGAGAAGAGAACCAGCAGGACGTACAGCACCAGCAGCGTCCGGAGGACCCCGCTCACCGGAGGGACTCCCGAGCCGGCTCTACCTGACATAGGCCGTGTGGTCGCCCAGGAGCTCGACCGGCTGGTAGTCGTGGGCGACGGCCCACTCCTTCAGCGGAACCTCCCAGGGGTAGAGGAACTCGCTCACTATGACCATGGAGGGCGGCCTCTGGGAGAGCATGGTGGGGTAGTACCTCGGTGCCGCAACGGAATATCGCTCCAGCTCTCCGGCCGAGAGGAGGTAGCCGGTCCTGGCGGTGAAGTCGCCGCAGGAGAGCTCCGGGTATATGGGAAGCCCCGCCTCCAGGGCCAGTATGGGGCTCATCGTGGCGACCGGCCTCTCGAGGTCGGCCGGGTCCAGCATCTCCCTCAGATCCGTCATGGCCCCGTGTATCACCACCGGTTGCCACATGGAGGGCCTGAACAGCCTGGAGAGCCTCTTGGAGTCGTTCTGCAGGTTGGCGGTCACGAGTATCAGCGCGACGGTCCAGACGAGGCCCCCGGCCATCCTCCGCACCCGCTGCGTCACCATCCCCGCCAGCGCGCATGTAGAGATGCAGACAACGGCGAAGAAGGTGTTGAGATACCCGTCGCCGGAGGGGGTCGGGACGAAGTACATGAGTACCGCCGCCAGCAGCAGGAGCGCCGGCAGGAAGGCCCGGGAGCCGCGGGCGAGCGGGCCTGGCCGGGACCCGGCGGAGAGCGCGGCCAGGAAGACGAAGGGCACCAGTATGAGGAGGCTGGTGACGTCGTGGGTCAGGACGTAGAAGAAGTAGCCGAGCTTGTCGCTCAGGGTGATGGCTGTCTCGCTCACCTGGCTCGCCACCCAGACGACGTTCAGCTGGTGGTAGCCCAGGTTGTTGTAGAGCGCCACGTCCGCCCCGGAGTGAAGGGCTATGCCCAGGGCCGGCAGCAGACCGGCCGCGACGCCCAGCGCCATCGGGACCCCCAGCCTCCGGAAGCCCCTCGCCCCGCCGCAATAATGGAAGGTGGCCAGCAGGAGGCAGAGGGGGAAGAGGCCGTAGGTCAGCTTGGTCCCCACGCTCAGGCCGGCTGCGACCCCGGCCAGCAGCGAAAGAAACCGGGGCCTGCCCCCGGTGGTGGAGTCGGAGTCACGCATGATGTAGAAGAGGAGCACCGAGACCATCGCCAGCAGCAGCGACAGGTCGTAGTTGCGGACGAAGGTGACGGTACCCCTGAATATGCGTACCCCGGCGAGCATCAGGGTGGCGCCCAGCGCCAGCCATCGCTCTCCCGACAGCCTCCGGCAGAGCCGGTAGACAACCAGCAGCACGCCGAGCCCTATGAGAGTCTTCACCGCCCGGAGCACCAGCAGAGGCATCGTGAAACCCGTGAGCCAGAGGAAGACGTGGTAGATGTACGGAGCGTACGGCGCCTGGAGGTATGCGAAGTCGGCGTAGAGCGCCCCGCTGCGCAGGAGATGCGCCGCAGCTACGTACATGTGGTCGTCGTGGATGATGACCTCGCGCAGGAAGCAGGAGAGGTAGGCCAGCACGATATAGAGCACCACGGCCAGGGGTACCGTCCTCCGGAGGAGCGCTCCTCCGGCCAGCGGCTTAGCGATCAAGCGCCGGTTCCCTCCCTCGTACGGACGGGTCTCCCGGGCGGCCCGGTCAGTCCAGCACCACCACCGTGACCGGTGCCACCGGCTCCCCGCCGCTCAGCCTGGCCATGTAGACGCCACCGGGCAGGCCGGTCACGTCCATGCTGCATCGGCCCCCGCTCATGGTGCCGCTGGCGGCCAGCCTGCCGGACTGGTCGTAGAGGCCGACCGACCCGCCGCGGGTCTCGTCCGAGCAGATGAGCGCCAGCGCGCCGGAGCAGGGATTGCGCTCGGGCAGGAGCATGGCGGAGGGCCCTCCCTCGCGCCCCTCCTCCTCGACGCCGGTCATGTGCATTGCCGGCACAAGCGTCGGGTCGCCCATGAGCACCATCCCCAGGTGCCAGGACCGCTCGTAGGGAGTGATGCCGCCCGATGCTATCCACTCCCACCAGTTGACGAACGCCTCCCCGAGCGACCACCGACCGCCCAGCGGCTCGTAGAACTGCCTGAACTGGAGCATGGAGCCGGTCTTGGTGCTCCCGATGGATGCCAGCCCGGTCCCGGTGCAGAGGGCGTAGACGCCGCCCATGTTCCTGGGCGTGGTGAACCTGGCGTTGGAGCAGGCAAAGAGGTTGTAGAACCTGGCCTGCGGCTGGGCCGGGAGTATCTCGTTCCATTCGGTGGGAGGACCCGGGCTCCAGAAGTGCCCCAGCGGACTGGAGTGGACGTAGGGGCTTATCCACGCCCAGGTTCCGGGCAGCCTCTCCTCCAGGTAGTCGGTGCCGTTGGTGGAGTCCGGCTGGTTGACCAGCACGGTGCTCGAGTAGAGGAACTGCATGCTTGACTGGTAGCTCGGCCCCCAGGATGCCCAGTCGTCATCCACGTAGCAGAGCGCGTGGTGCGGCTCCGGGTCTCCGTTCGTGCGCCACTCGTGGTTCCGCTCCAGATAGGCGTTCAGCATATCGGTCGGGTCGCCCAGGGATGTCATGTTGTCCAGCTTTATCCGACCTACGTATATCTCCGGGTCCAGCTCGCCCGAGATGGTGTCGTACCTTCCGTCAGTCCCCGGGTTCCCCTGCGAGGGGTAGCCGACCCAGAGGTCCTCCCATATGCCGTCCAGGTCCATGAAGAAGTAGTCGGCCGGGAACATCTCCCCCTCGTCGAGGAATGCGTTGTCCATGGCGCACCAGGCCGCGGTCACGTTGCCCACCAGCACCGCGCCCTCCAGGCCCTCTGCGTGCAGGCCCGCCAGGTAATCCCTCAGCTCGGCGGGGGAGCTGTAGGAGACCTCCACTGTGGAGACCGACAGCTCCTGCAGGGCTATGTCGGCCATCCACTGGTCCAGGAGACCCTCCCCGAGGCTGTCGGTGAGCCCCTCCTCGAAGACCAGCAGGACCTGCGAGCTCTCCGCGGGGTCGCCTGCGACCAGCCTGACGCGGAGTGGCACCTCCTCCGGCTGCCCGGCCAGCCACTCATCGTAGGTACCCGGGCTCCAGTCCGGGTCGCGGCTGACGGTCAGCGGCGTCGACGCGTAGGGCTCGGGGAGCAGGGCCATAAGCGACAGCATGAGGGGAACCACTGCGGCTCCTTTCGCCAGGCACGGAAAGGGATGCGGACGGGAGGAATATCTTTACCCGCGGATGCACGGACAAGACGAGCGCTGCAACACTGCCGACGGGCAGGTGCTCCTCCCGCCCGGAGCCGGTCTCTTCCCGGCCGGCCGGAGAGACACATCCGCGGATACATTCACCACAGGCACTGCGGAGAGAAACCGATTCTCTCGAACCTCCCCGTGCGGAGCCATGGACGGGGGATTCAACACGGGAACGAGCGCGGTGAGCTCCGGTCACACCTGATCGGACCCGCCGTCAGCGGAACAGGTAGCGGGGCAGGAACTGGAAGAGGTCCAGGTGGCGAATGGCGAAGTTCAGGGCAGGGTAGAGTATGCTGGAGATGACGCCAAGCCAGAGCAGGCCGAAGACTATGAAGAGGCCGTAGCGCTCCAGCTTCATGTAGCTGAGCAGGGCACGCCTGGGGAGGAAGTAGGCTACGATGCGGCTGCCGTCCAGCGGAGGGACCGGGATCAGGTTGAAGACCGCCAGCACGATGTTCATGAGCGCCGCCATGGCCAGGCTGTAGACCACCAGCTCCGGAAGCATGCCGCCGACCAGGTGCAGCAGCCCGGTGAGGAGCAGAGCCAGCGTGAGGTTCGTGGCCGGACCGGTCATGGCCACCCACATCATGTCCCTGCGCGGGTCGCGGAAGTACCTGGGGTCCACCGGGACAGGCTTCGCCCAAGCCAGCATGATGGGGCTGCTGGTTATCAGGAAGAGCGCCGGGAGGAGGATCGTCCCGATGGGGTCTATGTGCGGGATGGGGTTGAAGGTGAGCCTGCCGCTGCGGTACGCCGTGGGGTCGCCCAGGCGGAGCGCCATGTAGCCGTGGGCTATCTCGTGACAGACCACGCTGAAGAATACCAGGACAATGACGAAGGGGGTCTCCAGGCCCAAGCGGCTACCTCCTCCTGCCGGCCATCAGCAGCCATACCATCTGGCCCAGGGCCGCCAGCGCGGCGGCGACGTAGGTGAGCGAGGCCGCCTTCAGGACCGACCGCACGCCCGACATCTCCTCGGCGGGCACGCTTCCGCTCCGCTCCAGGTAGGAGACGGCCCTGCGGCTTGCGTCGAACTCCACCGGCAGGGTGACCAGCTGGAAGAGCAGGGCGCCCCCGTAGAGGGCGGCTCCGATGTAGTAGAGCTCGGTGATGCGGAAGAAGATGCCGCCCAGTATGAGCGGGAAGAGCATCTGGGAGCCGAGCTGCGCCACGGGCACCAGCCGGCTTCTGAGACGGAAGGGGCCGTAGGCCATCGCGTCCTGGACCGCGTGGCCGGCCTCGTGGGCCGCTATACCGATGGCCGATACCGACCTGCCTCCGTAGACACCCTGTGAGAGCCTCAGAACCCCAGACCGGGGGTCGTAGTGGTCGGTGAGCTGCCCGCCGGTCTGCTCTATCCCGACGTGGGTCAGTCCGTAGCCGTCCAGTATCCTCCGGGCCACGGCGGCGCCGCTGAACCCGCTGGAGGAGGGCACGGTGCTCCACTTGCGGTAGGTACCGGTGACCCTGGAACGGGCGTACATGCCCAGGAACATCGCCCCTATTATGAGCCAGAAGCCGATGTTGATGTCCGTCAGGTAGAACATGTCCCTCTCCGTCTTCTCCGCTTCGCCGCAACTGCATGCTCAGGCTGCGGGCCGCATCCCGCAACCGTGAGTATATGCAAGAAAGCGCTCCGGTGTTCCCGGCTCAGCCGCTCCACCAGTCCCCGGGGGGGACGAGCCTGTCCGGCTCCTCCGCACGGTGGGCCTCGGCGACCATCCGGTAGTACCTCTCGAACCTGCGGAACGCAGTCTCCCAGTCCTTGCCGTCCTCGGCGTAGCGGCGCACCGCCCTCGAGCTCTCCGGGCCGGCCTTTCCCAGCGCAAGCTCCACGGCGTCGGCGAGAGACGTCCAGGAGAACGGCTCGAAGCCGGGCATGAGGCCGAGGTCCTCCGCCATATCGCCGCCTGCGCCGCAGGCGGGGAAGACGGTCACGGTGCCCGATGCCAGCGCCTCCATGGCTGCCAGGCCGAAGGTCTCGTTGTGGCCCAGAGCCAGGTAGACGTCCGTGGAGGCCAGCAGGCGGGCCACCTCGCGCCTGTCGCTCAGGAAGGGTATCCTCCGGACCTCGGGGTACTCGGAGATGAAGTCCTCGAGGGCGCCTCCCCAGGGGCCGTGCCCGCCGACGGCCAGCACCACCGACCCGGGATCCCGGAAACGGGGGTACGCCTTCAGGAGGAGGTCTATCCCCTTCTCCGGGTGGTGCCGGGCCATGAACAGGACGAGCCTCCTGCCCCCGGTCGCGCCCAGGTCGGCCCGCAGCGCCTCCGAGCGCATGCCCGGGTGGAAGAGTCCCGGGTCGACCCCCAGCGGGGCGTGGAAGAGCCTGCGCAGGCCCAGGGCGCGCAGCTTCCGCAGCATGGAGCGGCTCGCGGCAAAGACGGCGGTCATGCCGCCGTAGACCCTCCCGGCGTGTCGCCAGGCCAGGTCTACCGCCCGGTTCGCCACCCGCTGCGGCAGCATGCTCTCCGCAAGCGGCTTCACGTAGACCTCGGGGAAGTTGGCGTGGTAGAAGCCTACCGTCGCGGACGTCACGCTGCCGAAGGCCTTCCTCACCAGACGTGGCAGGAGGTAGGGGGTGCCTATCTCCACGACTTCTGGGGCGAACCTGTTGAGGAGGGTTGCGATTCCGCCGCTCTCGACTATCAGGCTGTATCCTCCGGAGCCGGGGATGGGCACGGACCCCACGGTACAGCGGAAGCCGTTCCCCTCCCGCTCCCAGGACGTTGCGCGCCCCGGAACGGCCAGGATGCTCTGGAAGCCGTCCCGGCGGGAGAAGTGGTCCCTCTTCCGGTGATGGTAGACGCGCATCCCCCCGCCTGTGGGCGAGTAGAAGGTGTTGAGGTCCAGCAGGCGGAAGGGGCGGCCCAGCTCAGCGCACCCTGTCGCCCGGAGCCGCGGACTCGTCGGGGGAGACCAGGAAGACCCCCTCCCCCCCGTCGGAGGCCAGGAGCATGCCCCGGCTCTCCACGCCTCGTATGGTGGCGGGCTCGAGGTTGGCCACCACGACCACCTTCCTTCCCTCCAGCGCCGCGGGGTCGGGATACCATGGCCTTATGCCGGCGACTATCTGCCGCCTGTGATCGCCCATGTCCACGCTGATGAGGTAGAGCCTGTCGGCCCCGGAGACCGCCTCCGCGGTCAGTACTCGACCGACCCTCAGCTCCACCTTCATGAACTCGTCTATGGAGACGGCCCCGCCGGTCTCTCCGGCCTCCCCCGACCCGGCCTCCGGCTCCCTCTCCGGCTCCGGCTCCTCCGGGAGGAAGACCTTTTCGAAGCCCTTCTTCAGCTTGGCGAGGAGAATCTCCGGCTCGCCCAGCTCCGAGCCGGGCTCCAGGTTGCACCTGCCCGCCTCGCTCCAGGGAACCTCCTCCCTGCCCAGCATCTTCGCCGTCCGCTCGCAGGTGAAGGGGACGTAGGGGGAGAGGAGTATTCTCAGGGTGTCGGCCAGCTGAAGGCAGTAGTAGAGGGTCCTGGCGCACTCCTGCGGGTCGGACTCCGCCGTCTTCCACGGCTGCGCCGAATCGAAGAAGCGGTTGCCCGCCCTGGCCAGGTCCATGGCCTCGGCGCAGGCGGCCTTCAGCCTGAAGGAGCGTATGAGCTTCTCCATGCCGTCCCTGACCTCCCCCCCCCGCTCCAGGAGCGCGGCCCCCTCGCCACCCCTCTCGCCCGGGTCGGGCACGCTTCCGTCGAAGAAGCGGTGGGTGAACTTCACCGTCCTGTTCACGAAGTTGCCGAAGACGTCGGCCAGCTCGTTGTTGCGGACCCTGAAGTCGTCCCAGCTGAAGTCGGTGTCCCGGTTCTCCGGGGCGTTCACCGCCAGGGCGTACCTCATCGGGTCCGGGTCCAGGTGCTGCAGGTAGTCGCCCATCCATATGGCGGTGCCCCTGCTGGTGGAGAACTTGGCGCCGCTGATGTTCAGGTACTCGTTGGCCGGGACGTTCCAGGGGAGCACGTAGCCGCCGAGGGCCTGCAGTATGACCGGCTCGATGACGGCGTGGAAGACTATGTTGTCCTTCCCGATGAAGTGGACGAGCCTTGTCTCCGGGTCCTTCCAGTAGCGCTCCCAGCCGGAGGGCTCCCCCCTCTCCTCGAAGAGCTCCCGGGTGCTGCTGACGTAGCCGAGCAGCGCCTCGAACCAGACGTATAGGACCTTGCCCTCCGCCTCGGGCAGCGGCACGGGTACGCCCCAGTCCAGGTCCCTGGTTATGGCCCTCTCCCGTAGGCCCTCGTCGAGCCACCCGCGGCAGTAGTTCAGGACGTTGGACTTCCAGCCCTCCCTTGAGCCGAGCCATCCCTCCAGCCACTCCTGGAAGGCGTCCAGTCGGAGGAACCAGTGGCTGGTCTCCCTCGGCTCCGGAGCGCCGCCGCAGAGGGCGCAGGCCGGGCTGACCAGGTCTCGGGCGTCCAGCCAGCTGCCGCAGTCCTCGCACTGGTCCCCCCGGGCGCCCTCGGACTCGCAGCGGGGGCAGGTGCCCAGGACGTACCTGTCCGGCAGGAAGCGGGAGCAGCTCGGGCAGTGGTACTGGCTCATCGGCCGCTCGACTATGTGCCCCTTCGACAGGAGGTCCAGGAAGACGGACTGCGCCAGCTCGTAGTGGGCCGGCATCTCCGTCCGGGAGAAGTTGTCGAAGGATATGCCGAAGCGCCGGAAGTCCTCGCATATCACCTTGTGGTAACGGTCGACGACGTCCCGGGGGCTCATGCCCATGCGCTCGGCGGTGATGGTTATGGGGACGCCGTGCTCGTCGGTGCCGCAGACGTAGACGACGTCCTCTCCGGCCATCCTGAGGAACCTCACGTAGATGTCCGCCGGGAGGTAGGCACCGGCCAGGTGCCCGAGGTGCAGCGGTCCGTTGGCGTAGGGAAGGGCGCTGGTAACTAGGTATCTGGGCATCTCAATCACTCCGAACCGGGACCGTCGCCGGGGCCGTGCCGCCCCGGTCTCCGCCCACCTTCGCCGTCCCTGAGCGGCCGGCGTTTCCTCTGGTACTTCCGCACGTCCATGCATCTCTGCTCGCCGTCCTCCAGGAGGACGGTCACGGTCTCCCCGAAGAAGTCCGTGGCCACCACCTCGGCGGCTCTCTTTCCTATGCGGACCCTGGTTCCGACGTCCGGATAGGTCTTCGCGGCCTCCCTGTACAGCGGCGCCTCGTACTCCAGGCAGCACATGAGCCTGCTGCAGACTCCGGAGACCTTGGTCGGGTTGGGGCTCAGGTTCTGCTCGCGGACCGTCTTCAGGGTCACCGACTTGAACTGGCTGAGGTAGGAGGAGCAGCAGAGCCTCCTGCCGCATATCCCGACCCCGTCCTTCTTCCGGGCATCGTCCCTGACCCCTATCTGCCTCATCTCTATCCTGGCATGGAACCTGCTGGCCAGGTCACGCACCAGCCCCCTGAAGTCCGCCCTCCTGTCGGCGGTGAAGTATATCCTTATCTTCCGCCGGTCCAGCTGCGCCTCGCAGGCGGTCAGGCGCATCTCCAGCTTGCGGGTGGCTATCCGCTCGGCGCAGAATGCCAGCACCTTCTCCTCGAAAGCCCTGTTCTCTTCGTACCTTCGGAGGTCCTCCGGGCCGGCCACCCTCTCCAGCGTACCGGATATGGAGGGCACCTGCTCGTCCGGAGGCATCTTGCCGACCACCCGGCCCATGTCCTCGCCCCTGTCGACGGAGACGACGACCATGTCCCCCATGGTCACCGGCTCGCCGGTCCTGTTGGCGAAGACTTCCAGCCGCCTTGCGCTGAAGAGGAGCCTGAAGAGCTCCGTGGCCCCCCTGCGGAGCTCGAAGCCCCTGCCGCCATCGTCGCGCCTGCTCATCGTTTCGCGTCTCCTCCGCCACCGCGCACCGCGCTCCAGACCGAGAGCAGGGCGGAGGAGATGGCCATCCCCGACATCACGTTCGCCTCGAGCATCCTCTCCGCCTCGGCGAGCGGGCCGGCGGGTGCCGAGGGTACGCCGCCGCGGAAGACCTCGGGCACGCACTCCAGGTCCTCCGGGAGGTGCGCCGTGGGCCCCAGGCCCCAGGCTCCCCTGGCAAGGTCGTGCATAAGCGACCTCAGCTCACGCATGAGGAGGATGCAGCCGGTCCTGCCCAGCTTCCTCGACCGGGAGGCCGCAATGCCCAGGACGTCCGAGACGCTGGCGCATACGGAGAGCTCCCGAAGGAGCTCGAGGGCCGGCGAGTCCGCCGCCCCGCCCTCCTGGAGCATTCGCAGGGCAAGGCCCGGCCGGCCGTCTGCGGTGACGGCTGCGCGGAGAGCCTCCGCCCCGGTAGCGCCGGTCCTCTCGGAGACTATCGCGGCCACCTCGCCGGCGGGGAGACGCCTGAACCTGACGAGGTGCGCTCTGGAGCGGATGGTGGGCAGCAGGCTGGACCAGCTCTCGGTGACAAGCACCAGGAGCGTGTCGTCGGGCGGCTCCTCCAGGGTCTTCAGCAGGGCGTTGGCCGCCTCCCGCCTCATCCTCTCCGCCCCGAGCACTATCTCGACGTGTCCACGGCCCTCGTAGGACCTCCTCGAGAGCCTCGTCTCCATCTCCCTTATCTGGTCTATCCTGATCGAGGCGCTCCCCTGCATCGCCAGCGGAGAGAAGCCGTCCTCGAGCCTCGCCGCCACGAGGGCCGCCAGCTCCTCCGGGGATGCCCCGGCGGTCATGGGGACGGTCAGCCTGACGTCCGGGTGGGAGAAGGAGAATATCCTGAGGCAGTCCCGGCACTCGCCGCAGTAGCCGCTCCCGGCTTCCTCCTCTCCGCAGACAACCGCTGCCGCCAGCTCCAGCGCGGCCGTGAGCCGGCCGGAGCCGGAGGGGCCCGCGAAGAGATAGGCGTGACCGAGCCTGCCTGCGGCCAGGGCCCTCTCCAGCAGCTCCAGCGACCTCTCCTGTCCCGAAAGCCT
Organism: uncultured bacterium; assembly: GCA_964423505.1. GTDB lineage: Bacteria > Fermentibacterota > Fermentibacteria > Fermentibacterales > JCC-6 > CAYREX01. Next base: position 201,650 of record CAYREX010000001.1, read on the forward strand.
CTCGAAGACCGGCATCTCCTACTCCAGGTAGCTGAGCGGGTCCACCGGGGTGCCCCCCTGGCGGACCTCGAGGTAGTACCCCGGCCGGCCGTCCGGCAGCGGCCCGGCCGACCCGAGCCTCTGTCCGGCGTCCACCTCGTCCCCGGTGGAGACGGAGAGGCCGGCCAGGTGTCCGTACGTCGTATAATAACCGTCGCGGTGGTCCAGTATCACCATCGGCCCCATGTCCATGAACTCCCGGGCGTAGAGCACCGTCCCCGCGCCGCAGGAGAGCACGTCCGCTCCGGGAGCCGTGGCCACCGTGACTCCGTCGCTTGCGATCTCGGTGCCGTAGACCGGATTCACCTGCGGCCCGAAGGTGCCCACGACCTGCCCGTCGGCCGGCCAGGGCACGGAGCCGCGGTTGACCTCCAGCCAGCTCTCGTCGGACGGCTCAACGAAGTCCGCCCCCTGAGAGGCGGCGACCGTCTGGCTGAGCTGCGTCACGAACTCCGACCTGCTCTGCCTCCTCGCCTCCAGGGCGTCCAGGGACTCTGCGGCCGCGGCGATGCTGTCCTCCAGCTGGGAGAGCATCTGGGCCTGCCTGACCTCCTCCTCCATTATGCTCTCCTGCAGGTCATCCATCTGGTCCCGGAGCTCCTGGATGTCCAGCAGCAGGGTCTCCAGCGAGTCCCGGCAGGTGGAGAGGGAGTCCCTGCTGAGGGAGAGCATGAAGACCTCTGAGGCGGCCCTGGAGGCCAGGTAGTCCATGTACGCCTGCCTCCGCATCATCCTCCTGAACCCGCCCTCGACGAAGAACAGGCCGGCCCCTCCCAGGTTCCTGTGCGCGTAGACGTAGGTCAGGTAGGAGGAGAGGCTCTCCACGAGGGCATCCCTGGTGGAGTCGGTCCCGGAGAAGCTCTCCGAGACCGAGGAGAGCTGCTGCAGCACCATGGCCTCCTCAACCGCCAGCCCGTTGTAGTACTCCCTGGCGGCGTCCAGGTGGTCGCGTACGGCGTCCAGCACCTCGGCCACTGCCGCCTCCTGCTCCTCGAGCTCCTCCAGGTGCAGCTGGGCGTCCTGGAGCCTTGCGTCCAGGCTGTCCAGCGGGACCGAAGCGGTCAGGGAGAGCAGCAGCAGCGGGAGGGGGACCACCTCAGGCACCCCCGTCCCGCAAGGCGGTGGTTACTGTCAGAGCAGCCTCGAGGCGAGCTCCTCGGCCCTGTCCGTCCTCTCCCAGGAGAAGGCGCCGCTCGGCTCCGGGGCCCTTCCGAAATGACCGAAGGCGGCGGTGCTCAGGAAGACCGGACGTCTGAGCCCGAGGTACTCGATTATCTCGTAAGGCTTGAGGGGGAAGGTCTCCCTTATCGCCTTCTCGATGAGATCGGTGTCCGATACCCTGGAAGTGCCGGAGGTCTCGACCATGACGGAGACCGGGTCCGCCTTGCCGATGGCGTAGGCCAGCTGGATCTCGCATCTCTCCGCGATGCCCGCGGCGACAAGGTTCTTGGCTATGTGCCTGGCCATGTAGGCGGCGGACCTGTCCACCTTGGTGGCGTCCTTACCGGAGAAGGCGCCGCCTCCGTGCCTCCCGCTGCCGCCGTAGGTGTCGACGATTATCTTCCTGCCGGTCAGGCCGGTATCGCTGTGGGGCCCGCCTATCGCGAAGCGGCCGGAGGGGTTGAACAGCAGCTTGCCGCTCCAGTCGAGCCGGGGGCTGCAGCCCTCCAGGACCGGCCCTATGACTTCCCTCCGGATGTCCTGCTCCATCTCATCCATGTCGCCGTCGGGAGCATGATGGATGGACAGCAGTATCTCGTCCACCGACACCGGGCGGAAGCCCTCGTACCGGACGGTCACCTGGCTCTTGGCGTCCGGCCTTGCCCAGGCCAGCGTCCCGGCGCGCCTGACCTCGCGGAGCTTCTCCAGCAGCCTGTGCGCCAGCTGTATCGGGTAGGGCATCATCGCCTCGGTCTCGTTGCAGGCGAAGCCGAACATCAGCCCCTGGTCTCCGGCGCCGTGCTGGTCGGAGACGCCGTGGTCTATGTCCGGAGACTGGGAGTGCACCCTGATGCGGTAGGTGTTCTCCCCGTGATGGAAGCCGAGGTCGGGCACGTCGTACCCGATGGACCTTATGGTCTCCCGTGCCACCTGCTCGTAGTCGACCTTCGTGTGGCTCTTCACCTCGCCGGCTATGAGACAGAAGTTGGTGGTGACCAGGGTCTCGCAGGCCACGTGGGCCTCCGGGTCGTGAGCTAGGTGGGCGTCCAGTATCGCATCGGAGACCTGGTCGCAGATCTTGTCGGGGTGTCCCTCGGACACCGATTCGCTGGTGAACATACGCCCCATGGTATCTACACCTTTCCCAGCAGCTTGCGCCAAAAAGAAACGGGCCGCGCGCCGGCGGCCCGAGGCAAGGCTGACGGCTTTTTAGCACTTTTTTTAACGTGGTTGCAATACGCCTCAACTCATTCCACGTCTGAGAAAGATATGAGCCATGCTCCCGCCGTCAATCGCCCGCCCGTATCCCGCCGCGGCCGCCCGGGCGCTCTGGCACCGGGGATGCTTTGTTTCTATATGTCGGCAGTGAGCGCATTGGAGGCGGCTTGAGGGTAACGCTCGTGTATCCGTACTACGGGAGGGGCAGGAGGTCGAAGTACTTCCCCTTCGGCCTCGCCTACGTGGCGTCCGTGCTCCGCGACGGCGGGCACGATGTCGCCGTCGTCGACATGGAGGGGCTCGACCTCGGCCCCGACGAGGCGCTGGAGATGATACGGACCTCCGAGCCGGACATGGTCGGCTTCGGCGGCATGGTCACCCGCTTCAGGATAGTTCGGGAGCTGGGTCCGAGAGTCAGGGAGCTGATCCCCGACGCCTTCCTGGTGGCGGGCAACAGCGGCGCCACCACGGTCCCCGAGCTCTACCTCCGCTCATGCGGCATGGACGCGGTAATCATGGGCGAGGGCGAGGTCACGGCCCTGGAGCTGGCGGACGCCCTGCAGGAGGGGGGGGACTGGAGGGAGGTCCCCGGCCTCTGCCGTATGGAGGGGGAAGAGCTCTACTGCTCGGCGCCGAGGGAGCCGATTCCCGACCTGGACTCCCTGCCGCTGCCCGCCTGGGACCTCTTCCCCACCGAGAGGTACGTCTCCAGCATGGACCACAGGGAGAAGAAGGTCCGGCACATGGAGGTGGTGGCCAGCAGGGGATGCCCCTTCGGTTGCGTCTACTGCTACAGGATATACGGCCGGAGGGTCCGCAGGCGCTCGCCCCTGTCCATCGTCTCGGAGATAGAGGAGCTGGTCCGCAGGTTCGACATTCGCTACACCGGCTTCCCCGACGACCTCTTCACCAGCGACCGGGAGTTCGTGATGGAGACATGCAGGCTCCTCCGCGAGAGGGTGCCCGGCATCTCCTGGTCCTGCCTGGGGCGCGTCAACACCGTTGACCCGGAGATGCTCGCCGCGATGAGGCGGGCGGGCTGCGACTGGATATCCTACGGCATCGAGTCCGGCAGCGATCGTATGCTCCGGGAGATGAAGAGGGGGGTCACCACCGAGCAGTGCCTGGAGGCCATAAGGATGACCAGGAAGGCTGGTATCCACGCGGAGGGCAGCTTCATGATAGGGATGTTCGGCGAGACCGAGGAGTCGGTCCGCGAGACGGTGGAGTTCTGCAGGAAGGCGGACATAACCGCGCCGATGCTCTTCGTCACCCCCTATCCGGGCACCGAGATATACGGGAGGGCGCTGGAGGAGGGGCTCATCGACGACGTGGAGGAGCTGGTCTCCGGGATGAACGCCGCGGACGAGCTGCTGGTGAACCTGACCGAGATGAGCGACGAGGAGCTCTACGCGCTTCGGGACTGGGCGCAGGGCACCGTTGGGCGCAGCTACCTGTGGAGGAAGCCGCTTCGGAGGATACCGGCGGTTCTGATGCGGCACCTCAGGCTCAGGGGCTTCCGGGGATTTCTCAGGGACGTCAGGGAGTTCGCCGCCTCGCTGGTCGGTCCCGGCGGCCGCCGCGGCGACCGCGGAGAGGGCTGAATGGACGAGAGGGACAGGATAGCCGACCTCGTGGAGCGGGCCTGCGCGACCCTCCTGGAGGGCAGGAGGGAGGAGGCGCTCGACCTCCTGAGGGAAGCAGTTGAGATAGACGGCGGTCGGGATTACGTTACCGATGCCGTGACCTCCCTGGACAGGGACTGCCGGGACGGTTCCCGGGAGCGGGTCCGGGAGCAGCGGTCGGCTGGAGAAAGGAAGGTTCCGATGGCATCTCAGGAGAAACTGTCCGAGCTCTTCACCTCCTCCGAGGCGGCCTACGCCAGTGGGGACCAGGCCAGGGCCATGGCGGCCCTCCGGAAGGCGAGGCAGATCGCACCGGGCGACCAGGAGGTGGCCAGGAGGATCGTTCTCCTGAAGAAGCGCATAAAGTCCTCCAACCTGGTGAGGATAGCCAGGAGGGAGCTGGACGAGGGAAATCCGGAGAAGGCTGTCGAGCTGGCCAGGAGGGCCTTCGACCTGATGCCGGATACGGATGGGCTGGGCGAGCTCCTCGACTGCCTGGAGGAGCCGGAGCCGACCGGCGGGAGCGCCGGTGATGCTCCCGCACGTATGGAGCCGGCGACCGCCGGTGACGAGACTCCCGCCGAGGCGGGCGACGTCCCCCTCTACATCACGAGGATAAGGTCCCTGGTCCAGGACAACGCCCTGGAGGAGGCGGCCGAGCTCTCACGCGAGGCGTATCGTGACCACCCGGAGGACGAGCTGCTACAGCAGTTCGTCCAGAAGTTCTCGAAGCTGGGCCTCATCTGAGGGCTCCGGTCAGGCGGAGAAGAAGTCCGGGACGCAGGTGAGCAGGACTCCCAGGACCACCCCCACCGTGCCGGCGAGGAAGGCCAGGCCGGCCAGCAGCGGATGCACCTTCCTCCCTAGCAGCACGAAGCCGCCGGTACAGAGCAGGAAGCCCGGCACGAGCAGTACGAGGTAGGTGTAGTCCATCGAGACCCCCTCGGGGTAGGTTTCCTCCAGCTTACGGGCGGGGAATAACAGCCCCGGAGCGAACCGTCAAGCTCTGCCGGCCAGCTCCCTCCAGAGCTCCCGCTCCCTCTCGCTCAGGTGCTCCGGCAGGTCGACCTCGATGTGCACGAGCTGATCGCCCCTGGTCCCGTGGACCGGTATGCCCTTCCCGGGTATCCGAAGCACCGTTCCGGGCTGGGTCCCCGGATGGATGGTGAGCTTCACCTTTCCCTCCAGGGTCCGCACCTTCAGCTTGGTCCCGAGCACGGCACCCGTCACCGGCACCCTGACGGTGCAGTGGACGTCCGCTCCCTCCCTGCGGAAGAAACGGTCCTCCGCTACTCGCAGCCTGACCAGAACCGTCTGCCTCGAAGGCGTGGATACGCGCAGCAGGGTCCCGTCCTCCGAGCCGGGCGGGATTCGGAGCTCGACGTTCTCGACTGTCTGGACCTCGCCGGTGCCGCCGCATTTGCCGCATGCGTTCTCGAGCCTGCTGCCGGCGCCGCCGCATGAGGGGCAGGGCATGACCAGCTGCCCCTGCTGCATCCTTCCCGAGCCGCCGCAGGTCTCGCACTGGCGCCTGCCGGAGCCGCCTGCGCCCATGCAGACGGGACACGTCCCGGGGATCCGGAGCCCGGCCCTGACGGTACCGCCCAGGGCTGCGGTCGTGAAGGGCACCTCCACGGTGGTGGACGGCCTTCGTCTCCTGCCCGGACCGGTTCCGGCGCCGCCGCCCATGCCGAAGTCGAACCCGCCGCCGAACATCGACCGGAGGAACTCGTCCAGGTCGCCCCGGCCGAACGACGCCCCGCCGCCCGCCCCGCCGGTCTGCGCGGAGGACCAGTCGAACCCGCCGGAGCTCATCTGGTCGTACTGCTCCCGCTTCTCCGGGTCGCCCAGGATGTCGTATGCCTGGGATATCTCCTTGAAGCGCTCCTCCGCGCGGCGGTCTCCCGGGTTGGCATCCGGGTGGTTCTCCTTGGCCAGCTTCCGGTAGGCCTTCTTTATCTCATCCTGCGACGCGTCCCGGCTGACGCCCAGGGTCTCGTAGAGATCGGTGCTCACTTGCCGTCGCCGTCCTCCTCGGTCTCATCCGACCCGCCGGCCTCCGCGTCGTCCGGCTCCTCCGGCCGGTCGGGCTCCCCCGCCTCCGGCTCGGCGGCACGGGCATCCTCCTGCGGCTTGCCCACCACCACCCTCGCCGGGCGGAGCAGCTCCTCGTTGAGCAGGTATCCCTTCTGGAGGACCTCCATGACCTTGTCCCCGTCGATGCCCTCCACCTGCCTGGCCATCATCGCCTCGTGGATGGTGGGGTCGAAGGGGTCGTCCCGCCTCACGTCCATCTCGGAGAGGCCCTGGGACTTCAGTATGCCCCTGAGCTGGTTGACGGTCTGCATCAGGCCCCTGGCCACCTCCTCCGGGCCCTCGGCGGCCGGCTCCTCCATGTGCGACTCGGCCCGGTCGAAGTTGTCCAGGACCACCAGGAGCTCCTGCAGGACCTCCCTCTTCCCCTGGTAGCTGAGCCGCCTGAAGTCCCTTGCCTGCCTCTTCCTGTAGTTGTCGAACTCCGCCTGGAGCCTGACGAGCCGGTCCTTCAGGTGGTCGAAGTCGTCCCTGGGGACCATCTCCTCGGTCTCCTCCGGGATATCGTCCGTCTCTGCGGTCTCTCCGCCGGCGGCCTCCCCCGGTGGACGCCCGCCCGGCTCGGCGGGCTCCTCCCCCTCGATACCGGGCTCCTCCCCGGCCGCCCTGCGGCCGGTACCGGAGCCCCTTCGGACGGGTATCCTCACCTTCCTGCGGGTTGCGGGGCCGTCCGTCCCTCCCCGCTCTCTCCTCGGGTCCGCCATCAGTCGTCCACCACCTCGTAGTCGGCGTCGACAGTGTCGTCCGGCTGCTCTCCGCCGGGCTCCTGCGGGCCGGCCTCCGCTCCGGCCGGTCCCTGCTGGCCGGCGGCCTGCTGCTTCTGGTAGAAAGCGGCACCGACCTGCTGCCAGACGCTCTGGAGGTTGTCGAAGGAGGACTTTATCCTCTCGTCGTCCTCCGATTCCAGCGCCTCCTTCGTCCCGGAGACCGCCTCCTCCAGCCTGGCCCTGTCGGCCGGGTCTATCTTCTCGCCTATCTCCCCGAGCTGCTTCTCTATCTCGAAGACGAGGGCGTCGGCCCTGTTCCTGGTCTCCACCCTCTCGCGGGCCCGGGCGTCCTCCTCCGCATGGGCCTCGGCGTCGCTGACCATCCGGTCTATCTCCTCCTCGGAGAGCCCGGAGGAGGCCTCTATCCTTATCTTCTGCTCCTTGCCTGTGGCCTTGTCCTTCGCCGAGACGTGGACGATGCCGTTGGAGTCGATGTCGAAGGTGACCTCTATCTGAGGTACTCCCCTCGGCGCCGGCGGTATGCCGTCCAGTATGAAGCGGCCGAGTATCCTGTTGTCGGCGGCCATCTTGCGTTCGCCCTGCAGGACGATTATCTCGACCTGGGGCTGGTTGTCGGTGGCCGTGCTGAACACCTGGCTCTTCTTCGTGGGGATGGTGGTGTTCCGTTCGATTATCGGCGTGGCCACGCCGCCCAGGGTCTCTATCCCCAGGGTCAGAGGCGTCACGTCGAGCAGGAGGACGTCCTTCACGTCTCCGGAGAGAACGCCCGCCTGGATGGCGGCCCCTATGGCCACCACCTCGTCCGGGTTGACGCCCTTGTGCGGCTCCCTCTCGAATATCGAGATGACCTTCTTCTGGACCGCGGGCATCCTCGTCTGTCCTCCGACCAGGATGACGTCGTCTATCTCCGAGGCGCTCACGCCCGCGTCCTTCAGCGCGGCCCTGCAGGGCTCGACGGTCTTCTCGATCAGTTCGTCCACCAGCTGCTCCAGCCTGGACCTGGAGAGGGTCATGTCCAGGTGCTTCGGCCCGGTGTTGTCGGCGGTCACGAAGGGGAGGTTGATGTTGGTGCTCTGGGTGGTCGAGAGCTCGCACTTGGCCCTCTCCGCCGCCTCCTTGAGCCTCTGGAGGGCCATGGGGTCCTTGGAGAGGTCGATCCCCTGGCTCTTCCTGAACTCCGCCACCAGCCAGTCGATGATCTTCTGGTCGAAGTCGTCACCGCCCAGGTGGGTGTTGCCGTTGGTGGACTTCACCTCGAAGACGCCCTCGCCTATCTCGAGGATGGAGATGTCGAAGGTCCCGCCGCCCAGGTCGAAGACGGCGATGGTCTTGTTGGCGGACTCCTTGTCGAGCCCGTAGGCCAGCGACGCGGCGGTGGGCTCGTTCACTATCCTCACCACGTCGAGGCCGGCTATCCGGCCGGCGTCCTTGGTCGCCTGCCTCTGGCTGTCGTTGAAGTAGGCGGGAACGGTCACCACGGCCTTCTCCACCTTCTCGCCGAGGTAGTCCTCGGCCGTCTGCCGCATCTTCTGCAGTATCATGGCGGAGATCTCCGGCGGGGAGTACTTCTTCCCCATGACCTCCACCCATGCGTCACCGTTCTTGCCCTCCACTACCTTGTACGGTACGAGCCCCCTCTCCTCAGCGACCTCGCCGTACTTCCTGCCCATGAATCTCTTTATCGAGAACACGGTGTTCCCGGGGTTGGCCACGGCCTGGCGCCTCGCGGTCACGCCGACCAGCCTCTCCCCCTTGTCGTTGAACGCCACGACCGACGGGGTGGTCCTCGAACCCTCGGCGTTCGGTATGACGGTGGCCTCTCCACCCTCCATCACCGAGACGCAGGAGTTCGTGGTCCCCAGGTCTATCCCTATTATCTTGGCCATACAAGCCTCCCGTCCTCTCAGGTCGGGTCCTTCCGGAGCGCCTGTCGGCGCCTCTATCCCGTAATCGGGGCTCATCGCAGCCCCTCGGTTCGATGTTGCCATGATAAACCGAGCAATCGGCTTGCCACTGCCGCAACAGACCCCATCTCCCTGCAGGAGCGGGAGATGACGGGCCCGAGGGGGGCCGGGGAGGTGCATATCCAAGTCAGGCGTGCAATTGTGACGCATCGATGCGGGGGCTTGTCCGCGGCTGTATATTCGAAGGTTACGGCCAACTCCCGCAAGCGGAGAAGATCGCAGGAAGCCCGGAACGGGGGCCCGATGGACAGGATAGTCGTCAGGGGTGCCGGCGAGCACAACCTGAAGGGGATAACGGTCGAGCTCCCCAGGGACCGCCTGGTGGTCCTCACGGGCGTCTCCGGCTCCGGGAAGAGCTCCTTCGCCTTCGACACCCTCTACGCCGAGGGCCAGCGCCGCTACGTAGAGTCACTCTCCGCCTACGCCAGGCAGTTCCTCGGCCAGATGGAGAAGCCTGTGTTCGAGAGCATAGAGGGGCTCTCCCCGGCCATCAGCATCGAGCAGAAGACAGTGAGCCACAACCCGAGGTCCACGGTTGGCACCGTCACCGAGATAGCCGACTACCTCAGGGTCCTGTACGCCAGGGTCGGCATACCCCACTGCCCGGAGTGCGGAAGGGAGGTGACCAGCCAGACGGCCCAGCAGATGGTCGAGGCCATCATGGACCTCCCCGAGGGGACCAGGGTGATGGTGGCCACCCCCCTTGTGAGGAACCGGAAGGGCGCATTCTCCGATCTGCTTGCCGATCTGCGGAGGAAGGGCTACGTCAGGGTGATGGTCGACGGGGAGGCCCACGGCCTGGAGGACCTCCCGCCGATCGACGGCAAGAAGCGCCACGACCTCCACCTGGTGGTGGACAGGATAGCCGTCCGGGATGGCATCGAGGGGAGGCTGACGGGCTCCGTGGAGACCGCGCTCCGAGAGGGAGACGGCGTCCTCTCGATCATCCTGCCGGAGAGCGGCGAGGAGCGCCTGCTGAGCGAGCACAGCGCCTGCGTGCACTGCGGCGTCAGCATGCCGGAGCTGACCCCGCAGCTCTTCAGCTTCAACAACCCCCTGGGGATGTGCAGGGAGTGCTCCGGCCTGGGCTTCGAGCTCCGGGTGGACCCGCTCCTGGTGGTGCCCAGGACGGCCCTGTCGATAAACGCGGGAGCGATAGCACCCTGGGGCGAGCCCTCCGGCGGTACGGTGAGCCTCGTCCGGGCACTCTCGCGGGAGCTGGACTTCAGCCCGGACGCCCCCTGGAAGAGCCTCCCCGAGGAGGTCAGGGAGATAATCCTCTACGGCTCGGGGGAGCGGAAGTTCAGGATGCGCTGGAGCTCCGAGCGAGGCGCCGGCTCCTGGGAGCAGGCCTGGGAGGGAGTCTTACCGAGGCTGGAGCGGCGGCACATGAACACCACCAGCCAGGCGGCCAGGAGGCATTACGAGAGGTTCTTCCGCAAGACCGACTGCTCCGCGTGCAGCGGCGACAGGCTGAGGCCGGAGGCCAGGGCGGTGACGGTCGGCGGCCGTGGAGTCCACGAGCTCAGCTCATGGACCATCAGGGAGCTGCTCGACTTCTTCGGCGAGCTCTCCCTCGACGACTACCGGCAGCGCATCGCATCGGAGCTGCTCAAGGAGATAGGGGCGAGGCTCGGCTTCCTGGTGGACGTCGGTCTTCACTACCTCTCCCTGGAGCGGGCGGCCCCCACCCTCTCGGGCGGGGAGGCGCAGAGGATAAGGCTCGCCAGCCAGATAGGCAGCGGGCTCACCGGGGTGCTCTACGTCCTCGACGAGCCTACCATCGGCCTCCACCAGAGGGACAACAGGAGGCTCCTCTCCACGCTCACCGCCCTCCGGGACCTGGGCAACACGGTGCTGGTCGTCGAGCACGACAGGGAGACCATACTCCACGCCGACTACGTGGTGGACTTCGGCCCGGGTGCCGGAGTGGAGGGGGGGAGGGTGGTCGCCAGGGGGGCTCCGGCAGAGGTGATGGAGACCGAGGGCTCCCTCACCGGCGACTACCTGTCAGGCAGACGGTTCATACACAGGACGGTGGCGGTCTCCCGGGGAACCGGGGAGACCCTGGCCCTGCGCGGGGCTTCCCTCCACAACCTGAAGGGCATCAACCTGGAGGTCCCGCTGGGCACGCTGGTATGCGTGACCGGCGTCTCAGGCTCCGGGAAGAGCTCGCTGGTGAGCCAGACCCTCTACCCGGCGCTCTCCGCCGCAACCGGCGGTTCGACCAGGCGCCGCCCGGGGCCATACAGGTCTCTGGAGGGCGCCGAGCACGTGGACAAGGTCATCAACATCTCCCAGGACCCCATCGGCAGGACGCCGAGGTCCAACCCGGCCACATACACGAAGGTGTTCGACCACATCAGGGAGCTCTTCGCCCAGGTACCCCAGGCCAGGGTCAGGGGATACAGGCCGGGGAGGTTCAGCTTCAACGTGAAGGGCGGCCGCTGCGAGGAATGCAAGGGCGCCGGCGTCAGGAAGATAGAGATGCACTTCCTGGCGGACGTGTTCGTGGAGTGCCGCGCCTGCAGGGGCAGGAGGTTCAACGACGAGACCCTCAGGATAACCTACGGCGGCCTGGACATCTCGCAGGTGCTGGAGCTGACCGTCAAGGAGGCCATGGCCCACTTCGAGAGGGTGCCGGCGGTCTACCGCATCCTCAAGGTGCTGGACGAGGTGGGTCTGGGCTACATACAGCTCGGGCAGCAGGCGCCCACCCTCTCCGGGGGAGAGGCGCAGAGGGTCAAGCTGGCCCGGGAGCTGGCCAAGCCCGGCTCGAAGCACACCGTCTACATACTGGACGAGCCGACCACCGGGCTGCACTTCCACGACGTGAAGAAGCTGCTGCACGTGCTGGGCAGGCTGGTCCGCTCCGGCAATACGGTCATAGTCATCGAGCACAACCTGGACGTCATCAAGAACGCCGGCTGGATAGTGGACCTCGGCCCGGACGGCGGCGACGCCGGGGGCAGGATAGTCACCACCGGCACGCCGGAGGATGTGGCCGGATGCGGCTCATCCCACACCGGCCGCTTCCTGGCCGGGGCGCTCTCGGAGTAGACCGGCCTCGACCCGCAGCTCTTACCTCCGTGACTCAGCCCGACTGCTGGCCGAACAGCTCGAACCAGCAGGCGAGCGAGACGGCGGCCCATCCGGCCAGCAGCAGCATCCTGTCCCTCCGGTCGGCCCGTCCGGTAGCGAAGGTCAGGAGCCCCAGGGCCGCCGGCAGCATCATGAACGGCTCGTAGGGCAGCCTGAAGCGGTGGTCGAAGTAGAAGAGGAAGCTGACCATCGGCATGGAGGCAAGCATCGTCAGTAGAGGCACCGAGACGGCCCTCCCCATCCCCGCCATCCTCCGGAAGCCCGGAAGCAGGAAGGGGAGCACGAAGAACATCAGCGGCTTGACCCTCCCGTTCATCCCGGAGGGGACCAGGGTCTCGAACAGGTCGGCCACGGCATCCCTCAGCGTGCGGAGCGGCTTCCTGCGGATGTAGTCGAGGGCCAGGGCGATGAACTCCGCGTCGGCCTCCACCTCCCCCAGGCCGCTGAAACGGTCCACCAGGTCCTGGTGATAGTAGAAGGCGTGGAACGACGGCTCGAGGTTGTAGACCGGTATCATGTCCGCAGGGTCTCCGCCCTGCATTGCAAGATCGCGCAGCCGTGCCTCGTCCACGGCCTCTTCGAACTCCTCCGGCGTTGCAGTGGTGCTGTCTCCGGGTTGTTCGTCGTTGTGACGGTACATCCAGAACGTCACGCCACCGGACGTCGAGAGGACCGGTGCACCCATCACCACTGCGTTCCTTATCAGCCAGGGCAGAATGACGAGGAGGCATGCTCCGACCACCGGCAGCAATCGCACAGAGGCCCTGAGTGGCCTGGTCTTCGCCAGCAGGATGGAGGAGGCCATGAGGAGGACAAGCCATAGAAGCGCTACGGGTCTGCATAGTGACGCCAGTCCGAACACCAGTCCGGTCAATGCGCCGGTGCCGGCCCTTGTAGTGTCCGAGAAGAACCGCATCGCAAGGATGAGCGACAGTGCCAGGAGGGCGGAGAAGAGCGTCTCTGTCAGGAGCATGCCGGTGAATGCGATCGGCTCCGGAGAGATGGTCGCGAGGAGCCCGGCAACCCACCCCAGGGCGACACCGCCATATCTCGCTCCCGTCCACGCCACCGCGGCGCATACCAGTCCACCGAGGATCGCCTGGATCAACCAGACAGCCATGTAATGCTCGCCTACAGTTACGAAGAAGACGGAAAGGAAGAGAGGGTAGAGCGGGTACCTGTAAGCGGTGGGATGGCCGGGCTCGTTGGCGAAGCCGTGGCCGTCGGCCAGGTTCCGCGCTATGACTACATCGTGGGCCGCGTCCCAGTGAAGCGAGGGGTGGACCGTACCGCCGAGCCCGATCCATCCGACCCGGACAGCCGTGGCGAGCAGGAAGACTACTATCGCCAGTCTGGCCGCGGGGAGCCGACCGGCTCTCTCGAGGAGACCGCGGACCATTCCGATCATGTTCTTTCCGGTGGACCCGTCTCCCCGTGCTCCTTCAGCAGGAGCCCGGCGAGTCTGGCGAGCGAGCCGAAGACCGCCCTGATGCTGCCCGGTATCTCCTCGGCGGACTCCCAGGCCACGATGAGCCTTCCTCCCCCATCGAGCACCCTCGAGAGTACCATGTACCTGTCCAGCACCGACCTGTGCTCGGTGGTCCTCCCCGGGGGCCCCGGGGTGATGAGGGAGGGTATCCTCCTCGAGAGCCCGGGGGCGACCATGGAGCGCTCGCCTCCCGCATCCTCGAGCACCAGGAGCTCCGAGCGGAGCAGGTCGCGGAAGGTCTCGCTGAGGTCCTGAAGGCCGACCCTTCGCCTCGCCAGCAGCTCCAGGACGGAGCGGCCCAGGGCATGGTCCCAGCCCGGGTCGCCGGTGTCGAATATCTCCGGTGGCCTTATCTCGCTCCATATCCTGTCGCTATCGGATGTCCAGAGGGTGACGCGGTTGCGGCCCTCCTGCTTGCTCTGGTAGAGAGCGGTATCCGCCCTCCTGATGAGGAGCTCCGACCTGTCGCCGGGGGAATCTGTCCCGGTTACGCCGGCGCTGAGCGTGACTGGCACGTGGTCCGGCCGGGTCACGGACCTGCTGACGGAGAGGCAGACCCTCTCGGCGATGGCCCTGGCATCCTCCTGCGCCGTGGAGGGCAGTATCACGCCGAACTCGTCCCCTCCCAGCCTGCCGATGATGTCGTCCGGCCTGAGGGAGCCGGAGACGGCGCTTACTATCTCCCGGAGGACCCGGTCTCCCGCCCGGTGGCCGAAGGAGTCGTTGACCGTCTTGAAGTGGTCGACGTCCAGCACGAATACGGCCAGCGGCGCCCGTTCGGAGACGGAGGTCTCCAGCAGCTCCTTGAGCCTGTGCATCCAGGAGGAACGTATCGCCGCGCCGGTCATCGCGTCGTAGTAGGACTCCATCTCCCTCTCCCGGAGCTGCAGCGCGGAGGTTATCTGCCTGATGAGGCAGCTCTCCAGGAAGCCGAGCCCGGGGTCGACCAGATCCAGGGGGGAATCCATCTCCAGGACGATGTAGCTGCCGTGTGCGCACGGGCCATCGGCGGAGCGCCTGTCGACGCCGGGCCGGGGGGTACGCAGCCCGGTCGGCACCACAACGAAGCGTCTGCTGCCGAAGGGGGTAACGCAGAAGTCCTCTATCGTCCTGGGGAGCTCGGGCATCTCCAGGAGGACCGATGTCACCTCCGGGCCCGGCAACCTGTTGCTGCCCAGTCCGTAGCTCTCTATGACCCGTACGTCTCCCCCCCTGACCTGGAGGGCCTGCACGCGCGAGGCGCCCGTCAGGGTGCCGAGTGCCTCCATGCTCCAGCTTATCTCCGACCTGTTGGAGAACCTTCCGGAGGCCGATGCGAGGATAGAGACCCAGTCGACCGGCTCGGTGGCTACCAGCTCGGACAGCTTCCCCTTCAGGGCCGGCAGAGGCCCACGGTATCCGGCCATCTCCTCGAGGCGCCGGCGCCTCTCGACGACGTGCGGACGACCAAGGAAGGCCTCCCGGGAGGAGCCGTCCATCTGCTCCGCTACGTAATCGTCCAGCTCGCAGAGCATCAGGGCCCTCTCCGCTGCGGTGCAGTGGTCCAACTCGGCCCCGGCGGCCTCGCGGGCCTGCATGGCCAGCCATGTCAGCAGCAGCCGGTCCATCTGGCGCGCAAGCACCTGCGCCGAGTCGAAGAAGTCGTCCGCCTCCGGGGGCCCGGTGGCGAGCATGCCGCTGAGGCAGAGCTTCCAGCAGGGCTCCCAACCGCCTCCGTCGAGCCTGCCGATGGACTCCAGGGCCTCGGCCAGCCTCGCGGCAGTCTCTCCGAATCCCCTTGCATAGGCCTCCAGTGCCAGAAGGACCGCCTGCTCCCTGGATGACGACGAAGCGGAGCCACGGATGGCGTCCGCGGCCCTCGCCGCCTCTTCGAGGGGATCCCGGCCCTCCAGCATACCTCTCAGGATGCCGATTGTGCCGGTCATGTGGAGGTCGGCGAGGTCGTCCTCGCACGGCTCCCCCGACAGGTAGCCGAAGAAGGCCGCGTACCAGTCGGTCAGAGGCTCGGGCATCCGAAGGGAGACCTCCCGCCGGACCTCCCTGGTCCTCCGGACCATCGACATGGCGCGCCTGAGCTGGAGGGTCCTGGAGTAGATGTCGGTCAGCTGGTTCATGGCGTAGAGCTGGTTGGAGACGTTGCCGCTGCTCTCCGCCCTCCTGGCAACCCTCTCCATGATGGAGGAGAGGCTCCTGACCGTGTAGCCGGGCTGGGACCGCATCGTGGAGACCAGCGTGTCCAGCACCTCCGAGACCGCCATCTGGTCGTTCAGGTTCTCCGCCAGGAGCAGGGCCCGCTCGAGCAGCTGTATGGCCCTGCCGGACTTGCCCGACGCCAGGCTCACCCTGGCCCGGCACCACTCCAGCACCCGCCTGGCGTCCGGGGATGCCTGGGAGGAGAGCTCAATGGCCGACTGGATGGCGTTATCGGCGGCCCTGTGGCGGCCCATGGCGGCAAGGCTCGCTGCCGCCGTGGCCAGTACCCTCAGCCTGGTGTCGCCGTCACCGAGCTCCGCCGACCTCTCGACGGTTCCGGCAAGCAGCTCGACCGTCCTCTCGGTGGTCTCGTAGTCGCCCGGTACATCCGCCAGCGTCTCCAGGATGGTCGGCACCCACTCGCCCACGGAGTGCTCCAGGCAGTACTCCAGCGCCTGCTCCAGGTAGCTCCACGCCCGCGCCGGGTCGTCGGACTGGAGGGCGAGCTCCCCCAGCCTGGCGCGCGCGAGGGCCCTCTCCTCCGGCCTCTCCAGCATCTCCATCCTGGAGAGGACGTAGTCCCTCACCATCGGCGCGTTCAGGCTGCGGAGACGCTTGGGCTCCATGGTCCTCAGCACCTCTGCGACCTGGTGCGCCGTCGTACGCTCCGCCGGCATGCTCACTATCTCCTGCAGCAGGTAGGAGACCATCCTGAACTCGCCGTTCTCCCTGGCTACGCGGAGCGCCGAGTGGAGCATGTCCGCCCTGACGGAGTGGTCGGGACCGGCCAGTCGCAGGGCCAGGAGCAGCTCGGAGAGGCTGGCCCCGGGGCTGAGGGTTGCATACTCGATGAGCCTCTCCGCAGCCTCGCCGTCCAGACCTCCCGCGGAGCCGCCGGAAGCCTGCTTCCGCGGCCGCCAGCCGCTGGTGTGGTGCTCCAGCTTCCTCTCTACGACGCCCCTGCGGGAGAGCTCGGAGAGGGTGCTCGATACCTCCTGCACCCCCCTGCCCAGCGTGTACGCTATGGCCCTGGTCCCCAGTACGGCGCCGGAGGCCGCCAGCAACTCCTCTACCTCAGCCTCGAGGACCCTGGCTCCCTCCCCGGATGGCTGCTCCAGGCCGGACCTCCCCCCGTCGATTAACTTTGTGCAAGATTGCACCGGCCGCTCTCCCGGTCAACACCGATATCACCTTGTCCCTGCCGGTTCCCGCGGTTATCATCCGTCTCTCTGCAGAGTTCCAGCCCCGTCCAGCATGGAGGTCACGGATGAGCCTTCCGAGGCGATACGTCGCCGCCGAGTCAGAGCCCAGATGGCAGACCTACTGGTCGGAGAGCGGCATATACCGCTTCGATCCCGGCTCCGGAAAGCCTCTGTTCAGCATCGACACCCCTCCGCCGACCGTCTCCGGCCGCATCCACATGGGTCACGTATTCAGCTACGTACAGGCCGAGGTCATTGCAAGGTACCATCGTATGCTGGGCAGAGAGGTCTTCTATCCGTTCTGCTTCGACGACAACGGCCTGCCCAGCGAGAGGTTCACGGAGAGGGAGAAGGGTGTCCGGGCGCAGGACATGCCCAGGAGGGAGTTCGCCAGGCTCTGCCTGGAGGTGACCAAGCAGGCGGAGGAGTCCTTCCGCGACCTCTGGACGCGCTTCGGCTTCTCGTGCGACTGGGACCTGCTCTACACCACCATAGACCCGTGGGTCCAGAGGCTCAGCCAGAGGAGCTTCTCGGAGCTCTACCGCGGCGGGATGGTCTACAGGCGCGAGTCCCCCACCCTCTGGTGCCCGGAGTGCGGCACGGCCGTTGCCCAGGCGGAGA
Source organism: uncultured bacterium (assembly GCA_964423505.1). Taxonomy (GTDB): domain Bacteria; phylum Fermentibacterota; class Fermentibacteria; order Fermentibacterales; family JCC-6; genus CAYREX01. The sequence goes on from CAYREX010000001.1 coordinate 219,086, forward strand.
CGGAGGACAGGGACGTGCCCTCGGCCTTCCACGACCTCCTCTTCGATCTCGAGGGGGGCGGGAGGCTTCCCATAGCCACCACGAGACCGGAGCTCATACCGGCATGCGTCGCGGTGTTCGTCCATCCGGATGACGGGAGATGGAGCGGCATGGCGGGGAAGAGCGCGCTTGTCCCGCTCTCCGGGCGGGCGGTGCCGATACTCGCCGACGGGCGGGTCGACCCGGAGAAGGGGAGCGGCGTCGTGATGTGCTGCACCTTCGGCGACACCACCGACATAGAGTGGTGGCAGGAGTACGGCCTCGACCTGCGCATAGTCCTCGACCGCCGCGGGAGGATGAACGACCTCGCCGGCGACCTCGCCGGCATGCCCTGGAGCGAGGCGAGGAGCGCCGTGCTGGAGAAGCTGCGCGACGAGGGGCTCTACGAGGGTGGCAGCGACCTGGTGCATGCGGTCAACGTACACGAGCGCTGCGGCACCCCGCTGGAGTTCCTGGTGAACATGCAGTGGTTCATCAGGATACTCGACCGCAAGGAGGAGCTCCTGGAGAGGGGGCGCCAGGTCGAGTGGCACCCGGAGCACTTCAGGGTCCGGTTCGACCACTGGGTCGAGAACCTCCGCTGGGACTGGTGCGTGAGCAGACAGAGGTACTTCGGCGTGCCCTTCCCCGTCTGGTTCTGCGACTCATGCGGCGAGCCGGTGCTCGCGGAGGACTCGCGGCTCCCGGTCGATCCGCTGGAGGACGACCCGCCGGAGGCCTGTCCCTCGTGCGGGGGGACCTCCATGTCTCCGGAGACGGACGTGATGGACACCTGGGCCACCAGCTCCCTCACACCGCAGATCAACGCCAGGTGGAGGGAGCGGGAGGAGATGGAGGGCCTCCTCCCCATGAGCCTGAGGCCGCAGGCCCACGACATAATAAGGACCTGGGCATTCTACACCATAGTGAAGGCCCATCTCCACCAGGACGACGTCCCCTGGCGGCACGTGATGGTCAGCGGCCACGCCCTGAACCCCTCCCGGGAGAAGATGTCGAAGAGCAGGGGCAACGTGGCCGGAGATCCCCTGGCGGCGCTCGAGCAGTACTCTGCCGACGAGCTGCGCTACTGGGCCTGCAGCTCCAGGCTGGGCACCGACGTGATGTTCAGCGAGGAGGTGCTCGGCGACGGCAGGAGGCTGGTGACCAAGCTCTGGAACGCCACCAGGTTCGCCGCCTCGAGGCTGAAGGGCTACGACCCCTCGGCCCCCGTCAGGCCGGAGCCGTTCGACGGCTGGATACTCGACAGGCTCTCCCTCGCGGTGGCCGGGGCCACCGAGGGGATGGACCGCTTCGAGTACTCCGTGTGCACCAGGGAGGCCGAGTCCTTCTTCTGGAAGGCGCTCTGCGACAACTACCTGGAGATAGCCAAGGGCAGGCTCTACGCCGAAGACGACCCCGAGGGGAGGGCCGCCGCGCAGCACGCCCTCTACACCGCTCTCTACGGAGCCCTGCGTCTCTTCGCCCCGGTGATGGTCCATGTGACCGAGGAGCTCTACCAGCACGTCTTCCGCGAGCGGGAGGGCCACGAGAGCATCCACCTGGCGCCGTGGCCGGAGGCCGGGCTGGTGGAGGGGGAGAGGCTCCGGCTGGGCGGGATGGCCCTCTCGGTCGTAGAGGAGGCTAGGCGCTTCAAGAGCGAGGCCAGCCTGAGCATGGCGGCGCCGCTGGAGACCATCTCCGTCACCGCCCCTCCGGACGACCTGGACGGGCTCAGGGCCTTCGAGAGGGACCTGCTGTCCGTCACCAGGTCCTCGCGCATCGACTGGTCCGAGGGGGAAGGGCTCTCGACCCGGGTAGAGGGCTGACCTGACCGCCGCCGGGAAGCCGCTCCTGACTCTGCCCGAAGGCGTACCGGCCGAGCTCCTGGAGCGGCCGAACCGCTTCCTCTGCCGCGCGAGGACCGACGGGGGCGGAGAGGTCCTGGCCCATGTCGCCGACCCGGGAAGGCTCACCGAGCTGCTCTTCCCGGGGGCCCGGATACTCCTCCTCCCGGCCCCGGAGGGGAGCCGGAGGAAGACGAGGTGGTCCCTCCTGGCCGCCTTCGGCAGGGGTGGCTGGGTGCTGGTCAACACCACCTTCCACAGGGCGGTCGGTACGGCCGCGCTCGAGGACCCGGACATCTCTCCGCTCGGCCGGGCCCGCTCGCTGAGGGCCGAGGTCGCTCTCCCCTCCGGGAGGGGGCGGGCCGACTTCCTCGTGGGCACTGCCGGAGGAGACGTATGGGTGGAGACCAAGGGATGCACGCTGGCGGAGGGGGAGGTCGGCCTGTTCCCGGACGCCCCTACCTCCAGGGGGAGGCGTCACATGGAGGAGCTGACGGAGATAGCGCGCTCGGGTGGAGACGCCGCGGTGCTCTTCCTCGTGATGGTGCATGGGGTCGCGGAGCTCCGCGCGAACTGGGCGACCGACCCCGGTTTCGCAACCGCCATGGAGGCGGCGGCCGCTTCCGGTGTCCGCTTCCACGCCCTCGCCCTGGCGCTCGAGAGTGGTGCCGGGTGCCGGGAGCTGCGCTTCCGGGCGGCCGTCCCGGTTCTCACATGAGCCTAACACTACGGGATTAGCTTCACGCGGTGCGTCCGGCGCGACGGAGTTGCATCCCGTCGCGGTCGGCGCGAGCCTGTGCCGGAGCCGCCGGAGGAAATAGATTCCATGGCGTATGGAGTCGAGGTCGCGTCCAGGGAGGTTCTCATGACAGGTGTTCCGGCGATACACAATCCGGGCAGCATAGAGCAGCTGCTGACCCGTCTGCGGGAGACGGACCCGCCGAAGGTGGCGGACAGGAATTTCCTGGAGGAGCTGGGCTTCCGGAGAGGCGCCGACGAGCGGCTCCTCGAGCTCCTCGCCTTCCTGGGCTACATCGACGACCACGGACAGCCCACGGTCCTCTGGAAGCGCTCCCGGGACCCCGGTGCTGGGGCCGAGCTGCTGGGCAGGGCGGTCAGGGCCGCCTACGGACCGCTGTTCCGGGAGATACCGGACGCCATAACCGCGGAGGGCCCGAGGCTCATGGAGTTCTTCCGGAGAGCCGCCGACGGCTCCGACCGGGAGGCGGCGTACATGGTGCTCACATTCAAGGTGCTGTGCGACCTGGCGGAGTTCCCGGTGGAGACCGGGCCGGAGCCCGACCGGGAGGAGCCGGCCGAGCCGGTCGGCCCGCCCCGGGCGTCCGGAGCCGCAGAGGAGGACGCCGAGGAGAGCGGTCGGATGGAGGAGGGGGCTCCCGCCTCGTCGGGCATCAGGGTCTGCATGCAGATAGACATTACGGAGGACGCCGACCCGGAACTGACGGGCCTCCTGAAGCGATACCTGAAGAGCAGGATGGAAGAGCAGGGACGGTGAGATCCGCTCAACCGTCCCCTATGGCATCATCGAAGGGAGAGAGGATGCTGAACAGGAGCGTATGGCTCGCGTCGATGGCCCTGGTGGCCGCCGGCCTCATGGTCATTTCCTGCGGTGACGACGAGTCGCCCGCCGGGCCGGGCAACGACCCGACCGAATCGGTGCTGACGGCGGTCGCCAGCGGGACGAACTCCGTCCTTGCCAGCTGGACCCAGTGCCCGGACGGCGACTTCTCCGAATACAGGCTCTACCGCGCCACCTCCCCGGGCATATCCGGCAACCCGCCGGCCAGCCCGGTCAGGGTCTCCACCGCGGCCGACGACACCACCTTCACCGACGCCGGGCTCGCCGCGGACGTCTACTACTACGCCGTCCAGACCCGGAACACCGGCGGCGGCACCGCCTGGAGCAACGAGGTGAGCGTCACCATCGACTCCGCCGGCTGCGGCGTGCTCACCTGCGCCGAGGTCCAGGGACAGCAGAGCTCCTCCCCCTACGAGGGCGAGGAGGTCCTGGTGACCGGCATAGTAGTCGTCGGCGGCGACGAGCTCTACAACTCCACCGGTCCGGTGGCCGTCATAGCCGACCCGGGCGGCGGCCCCTGGAGCGGCCTGGTCCTCTTCGGCGACAGCATCGCCAGCCTGGGCAGGGGCGACAGCGTGGTCATCGGCGGGCCGGTCTACGAGCACTACGGCCTCACCGAGATATCGCCGGTCACCAGCGTGGAGATAGTCTCCACCGGCAACGACCTGCCGCCGGTCACCACGGTGAACACCGGCGACATCGCCACCTCCAAGGCGGACGTGGAGCAGTACGAGGCCGTCATGCTGCGGATAGAGGACGCCATGGTCACCGACCTGCACCAGTACAACTGGTCGGTGGACGACGGCTCCGGCGAGTGCTTCATGGACGACCTGGGGGACATCACCTGGGAACCGGCGGTGGGTGACACCGTCAACTCCGCGGTGGGAGTGCTCTGGTACTCCTTCAGCGAGTGGAAGCTGAACCCCCGGGACGACAACGACCTGGACGTAGGCGGCGGGGGCGGAGGCGGCGACGTCCTCACCTGCTACGAGGTGCAGGGGCAGCAGTCCTCCTCCCCCTACGATGGCGAGACGGTCACCGTGACCGGCATCGTCGTCGCCGGCGGCGGAGAGCTGTACGGCAGCTCTGCCCAGGCCGTCATCATGGACGCCGGGGGCGGCGCCTGGCACGGGCTCACGATATTCGGCGACGACGTCTCCAACCTGGCCCGGGGCGACAGCGTGACAATCACCGGCCCCGTGCAGGAGTACTACGGCTTCACCGAGATAAGCTTCCCCACCTCCGTGGAGGTCCACTCCAGCGGCCACACGCTCCCGGACGCCTCCGTGGTTGACACCGGCGACGCCGGAGAGGAGCAGTGGGAATCGGTCCTGGTGGAGGTCCGGGACGTGGAGGTTGTCGAGGAGGCGGACGAGTACGGCCAGTGGAAGGTAGACGACGACTCGGGAGAGCTGATGGTCGACGACCTGGGCGACTACAGCTACACGGCCAGCCTGGGTGACACGTTCTCCAGCATAGTCGGCGTCCTCTGGTTCAGCTTCGACGACTTCAAGCTGCAGCCCAGGGACGACGACGACCTGACGCAGTAGCGACTGCCGGAGGGGTCGGAGCGATGTCGCTGCGTTCCGGTGCAGCGGTCAGCTCCGGCCCCTTTCAGCCCCTGAGCCAGGCGACCTCGGCGGCCAGGCCCTCCTCCAGGGGGGTTGACGGCGCCCAGCCGGTGGCAGACCTGAAGAGCTCCGTTGACGCCAGCGTATCGGGGACATCTCCGGCCTGCACCTCCAGGTGCTCCACGGTTGCCGGTCTGCCGCAGGCAGCCTCCACCGCACGCAGCGCCTCCCTCAGCTCCACCCTGTTGCCGCCGCCCAGGTTCATGGCCCTGCCGTCGGTTATCGGCTCCGCGAGCCTGAGGCCGGTGACGACGTCGCGTACGAAGGTGAAGTCCCTGGTCTGGGAGCCATCTCCGTAGACGGTTATGGGCCTGCCCTCCAGAACCGCCCTTATGAACCGGCTGAAGGCCATGTCCGGGCGCTGCCTCGGACCGTAGACGGTGAACAGCCGCAGCGATACGGTGGGCAGCCCCGCCTCCCGCGCATACAGCCGGGCCAGGTTCTCCGCGGCCAGCTTCGTCACCCCGTACGGGGAGAGAGGCCGGGGCACGGTCCTCTCCTCCACCATCGGCAAATCCCGCACCACGCCGTAGACAGAGCTGGAGGATGCCGCCACGATGTTCCGGAAGGCGTCCCCTCCCCGCCCGGCTGCCCACTCGAGCAGCTTCTGCGTGGCGAGGACGTTGTCCCTCAGGTAGACGTCGAACGCCTCCCCCCAGCTCTTCCTCACCCCGGCCTGGGCCGCGAGGTGATAGACGACCGCCCGGTCGTCACCGAGCAGGCGGTCCACCTCCCGGTAGTCCCCATCGGCAAGGTCCAGCTCGAGCAGGCTGAAGAGCTCCGAGGAGAGCGCGCTCTCCAGGTTCCGCCTCTTCGCGGCCGGGTCGTAGTAGTCCCTGAAGCAGTCGATGCCGACAACCCGGTGTCCCTCCTCCAGCAGGCGGTCGACTAGGGTGCTGCCTATGAAGCCGGCGGCGCCGGTCACGAGGTACCTCATCAGTCTCCCCTGTCCTCGGTGATGCACCAGCTGGCCGTGGTTACGCCGACCTGGAGCAGGTACCTGAGCCCGTCCTTCTCGACCGCCGGCGGGAGGAAGCCGGAGCCGAAGGGGGCCAGCACCAGCAGGTCCTCCGTCGGGGGGAGCTCGTCCACGTGAAGGTCTACGTGCGGCTCCGGCACCGGGTCCACCGGAAAGGCGGCCATCCTGGAGAGGAGCATCTCCCGGAGCTCCTCCCATTCCATGCCGGTACAGCTGAAGCCTGCAGCGTTCCGGTGACCCCCCGCGGTCTCGAACCTGTCCAGCATGCTCACCAGGAAGCCGGCCATGTCCCAGTCACCCATGGAGCGGGCCTCGCCGACTATCGTGCCGTTGTCCCTGGGCGAGACCACCAGCGTTCCCCTTCGGGTCACCTTGCAGAGCTTGCTCGCCAGGGTGCCGCCCATGCCGTCGGGGATGCTGTCGAGGTAGACCAGGGTCATGCCGTAGGCCATCGCCTGGTCGTCGCGTCGGCGCATTGCCTGGGCGAACAGCCTGGAGAGCTCGTGCGCCCTCTGCCTGCTCTCCCTGCCCAGGTCGCGCCAGACCTTGCGGCACCATCCGTAGGAGTCGCTCATCATGAACTCCAGCAGAACCTCTATCCCGGAGCCCTCGCCCTTGCCCACCGTCGAGGTTATCTGCTGTCTGACCAGCGAGCCGGTCCAGGCCCCCCGGCGGTCGGGCCATTTCTCCGCCAGCAGGCGTATGCCCCCCTCGAGCCCTTCGATGTCGGCCAGCCTGAAGCGCTCCAGCAGGTAGCGGTTCCAGCCGAGCAGGGGCACCCTGTCGGAGACGGTGCCCAGGGCAAGCGCCGTGAGCAGGGCCGGGTCGTCCTCCCACCGGCGGAAGATGCTGACCAGGGCGGCGTAGAGCACGCCGCAGCCGGAGAGCGATGTCTCGTAGTCGCCCTCGACCTGCGGGTTGACCATGCCGTGGCTCTCCGGCAGCGGGGGGTTGAGCGTGTGGTGGTCGGTTATCACGACCCTCGCGCCCAGGTCCCTGGCCCACCTGACCCCCTCCACGGCCGAGCATCCGTAGTCCACCGTGAGCAGGAGGTCCTCCGGCTCCAGGATGCCCCGCAGGCGGTCGGGGCTTATGCCGTAGCTCTCCGTGGCCCTGTTCGGGATGATGGGGATGACCTCGAACCCCTCGCCGCCGAGGACGGTCATCCCTATGTAGAGGCCGGTGATGCCGTCCATGTCGTCGTGCCCGTAGAGGACGACCTTGCCACCCCTGTCCATCAGCTCGAGCAGCTCCTCCTCGAGCACGTCCAGGTCCGGCAGGCCGGAGCTCCAGCGTGGAGGGCCCGGGAGCCATTCCCGGACCGGGTCGGGGGACTCGGGGAACCGCTTCTGCAGGATACGCAGGGCGATGGGCGGAAGAGAGCGACTGCCCGCGGAGACCTCGGGCTGCCCGTCCCCATGACTCATCAGTAACGCTCCAGGTGTCACCCGGGCCGGAAGGCCGGCCTTAGCAGTTTACAACCAGCTAGTCATACAACCGGCTCTCTTCGTGTCAACCTCGGTCGGACTTGAACTCCTTCCCGAGCCCGGGTACACTCGCAGTATGGGAGCGAGAGAACGGCTTCGCCCGACCACCCTGATGCTCGTAGCCGCCCTGTCTTCGGGGCAGGTGCAGGCCGCCTTCGAGCCGGTACCCGAGTCGCCCTGGCTCCAGGGGGGGGCGGCATCATGCCTCTTCCCCAGGACGCCGCTGGCCATGCTCCGCAGCCCGGTGGCGGTCGGGCTGCTCGAAGGGGGCGGCGTTGCCGCCTCGGCATCCAGGCCCTTCGGGCTCCGCAGGCTTGACAGGACGGCGCTGGCCGGCTCCCTCACCGGCGGCTCCTGGGCCGCCGGCCTGGCTCTCTCCCTGACCGGCGACGGCGCGTACACCGAGGGGGTCGGCTCGGCGTGCATCGCCTGGAGGGAGGTGAGGGGCCTCGCCCTGGGGGCCGGCGTGAGCCTGGGCCAGGTCTGCATAACGGGCTACGGCAGGACCCTGGGGGCCTCGGCCTCCCTGGCGGCAGCCTGGACACCGGCCCCGGGGGTATACATGTCCGGCTCCGCCGGCGGGCTGCTGCGCAGCAGGCTGGGTGACTCGGAGAGTCCCGCCGGGCCCTTCACCCTCGACGTCTGCGCCGGCGTGGTGCCGTCGGAGGGTGTAACCGTCGCCGCCGGTCTGACACACCAGGAGCTGCTGCCCCCGGAGCTCTCCCTGACCGCCGGCTTCTCACCGGCGGGCTGCCTGCACCTGGGGGCGGGCGTGCTGACCTCGCCGACCAGGCTCCACGCGGAGATGGCGATATCCCTCGGGCGCCTGGAGGCCGCCTACGGATACGGGGCTCACCCCGACCTGCCGGGCAGCAACATTGTATGCATGTCGTGGGGCGGATGCGCCGCCTCCCCGGAGCCTGTATCGCTACGGCGGCCCGCGATGGAGGGAGAGACCGAGAGCGTGACCTTCCCGCTTGACGTTAACGACGCCACCCCCGCACAGCTGGAGTGCATCCCCGGCATAGGCCCGGCAAGGGCTGCCGCCATCGCTGCATGGGTCCGCGAGAACGGGCCGGTAACGGACGTCGGCGTCCTCGAGGATGTCCCGGGAATCGGCCCGGTGCTCCTGGAGGTCCTCCGCGAGCACCTGGAGGTCGGCGAGTGAGGCTGCTCCCCGCACTGCTCCTGGCCGCCTGCACGGTATGCCCCGGCGGAGACCTGAGGGTGAGGCTCTGGAGGCGCTGGCCCTCCTGCCGGGGAACCGAGGAGGGGGCCTACGCCGGCGACGAGTGGGCCATGATGACCCGTCTGCGCTTCTCCGCCGGGCCCCTCTCGACCACCCTCCTGACCGACAAGGCAAGGGGCGAGGAGTGGGGTGACATCCTGGCGGGCGGTGTCTCCTGGCAGGGTGCCGGGCCCTGCACCGGTGCGGCGGCCGGCTTCCTGAGGGCCGACCTGGGCACCGGGCTGGTGCTCTCGCACCCGGGGCCGTTCTCCGCACCGCCGGAGATGCTCCTTTCCAAGGCGCCGGGCTCCCGCTGCAGGATAGAGCCCTCCTCCTCCGCATGGCCGTGCAGGGGAGACCCCCTGACGGGCGCCGGCGGCACATTCGACCTGGGCGGTCCGGTGCTGGCGGTCATGGGAGCCTACTCCATGGTCGACGCCGCAGGCGAGGGATACCACAGGACCCGGACGGAGATAGATGGGAGGGCCGACCTCTCGGAGTGGCTCGGCGCAGCCAGGCTGGGCGTCTCCTTCGGCGGGGCCACCTTCGCCTGCGGGAGCAGGGAGGGTGAGGACGCATGGGGAAGGGCCGGCATCGACTGGGAGGTGAAGCCGGATGCTCTCGGCCTGACCGGCGAGCTGGCCGCCGGGGTCGACACAACTGGCATCACGGCGGCCTTCTGGGGAGGCCCCACCCACGAGATCGCGGGCCTGCGTCACACGCTGCTGCTCCTCTCCCTCCCGGAGGGCTTCCCGGACAGTCGGTCCTCCATCCCGGTCGGCAGGCAGTGCGACCTCGGCCTGGTCTACGGCATCAGGTGGAAGCCGCTGCGCAGCCTCACCGTCAGGGCCGGGACCGGCGTATACGACAGGGAAGAGGGGGACGAGGTCAGGTGGTCCGGGGAGGTCTCCAGGAGGTTCCCCGCAAACATGGACCTCGCCCTCGGCGCCAGGGGGACCCACCGCGAGGATGAGGACTCCGGAAGGGGCTGGCTGGTCGCCTCGTGGTCTCCCCTGCGTGACGTGACCGCCTCCTCGAGGGTCCAGGCGAGCGCCTGGTCCGACGGCGACTCCACCGAGACGGGCATGGGGGCGGGGCTCCGGCTGCGGCTCAGGCCGCTCTCCCGCATCACCCTGACCGCGGGGGCCACCGGCTTCTCCACCGACGGATGGGAGAGCCGGGTATACTCCGGCTCCGCAGCCTTCCCGGGAGAGATGGGCTCGGTTGCCCTCTCGGGAAGGGGTGCGCTCCTCTTCGCCATGGCCTCCCTGGATGTCACGGAGGACCTGAGGATGTCCGGCAGGGTCCAGTGGGAGACCCGCGACGGCGCAGCCAGCATGGGCTCCGGCCTGGAGGAGACCGAGGGCAGCGGCCGGCTGGAGGCGGGGGTTCAGGTTGACTGGGAGCTCAGGCCGCCAGATTGTTCCGGTGACACCGATGCCCACACCCGAGGGGGAGCTCCATGAGACCGTCCTGGGACCAGTACTTCATGAAGCTGGCCATGCTGGCCTCCGAGAGGGCTACATGCCCGAGGATGCACTGCGGGTGCGTAATGGTCCGCAGGCGCTACGTTCTGGCCACCGGCTACAACGGCTCCCTGCCGGGGCTGCCCCACTGCGACGACGAGGGCTGCCTGATAGTCGACGGCCACTGCGTACGGACGAACCATGCCGAGATGAACGCCATCTGCCAGGCGGCCGGCCACGGCGTCAGCCTGGACGGGGCCACCGCCTACGTTACCAACATGCCCTGCACCACATGCGCCAAGGCGCTCATCGCTGCGGGCATCGTGAGGGTGGTGGTCTTCTCCGACTACCACAGCACCCTGGCGGAGGACTTCTTCGGGGAGGCGGGCGTCCCGCTGGACCGTGTGGATATGCCGGATAGAACCATATCGTACGACATAGGCTCCTACAGCTCCGCGAGGATGTTCCATGGGGAGAGCGCCCCCCCCGAGCGGGATGAGAGCGGCTCAGAAGCTGACTGAGAGTCCGGCGCTCACCGGCCAGGCGAGCTCCCTCCGCTGGCTCACCGCCAGCTCCAGCCTGTACACCCCTTCGGCGCTGTAGGTGTAGCCCAGGCCGGCGAAGAACCCGGTAAGCTCATCCTCGTCGGGGGTCATCGAATAGCCCGCGCTGCAGCGCAGGCCGCCCAGGGCGAGCCTGGCCCCTCCGCCGAAGGAGCTCGCGGTCGACAGACCGAGCCTGGCGCCGGCGAAGACGTCGACCGGCCCGCCCGGATCGTAGATTCCGCCCGCCGCCATCCCGGTGGGCATGTCCTTCCTCACCCCGTTCCAGTCCGGCGCCTGCCCCACCGCCGTAACCGCGGCGGCCAGCTCCAGGCGGTCCGTGGGAACGAAGCTCAGCCCGGCGTTCAGGACCGGCCCGGTACCTGTCTCTCCGGCTATGGTCTCCCAGGCAATACCGGCGGAGAGCCCCGCCGAGAGCACGTCGGTCAGCGGGACGCCGGCTCCCAGGCAGGCGAAGCCGGAGCCGAAGGAGTACTCGCCGGTCACCGTCCCCGTGCTGTCCCTCTCCACCAGGCCGCCCTTGCCCACGTAGCAGACGCCGGCGCCGAGGTCCAGCATGCCGGCCCCGAAGCCGACCCCAGCGGAGACCAGGGCGGTCTCCAGGTTCCAGGACCCGCCGGAGGCCTCGAAGCCGCCGGAGAGCCGGGCCGGGTTGCAGAGCACGGAGCCGGGCCCGTCGTACAGAGCCGGGCCCGCGGGGCCCAGGCTCATCATGCCGGCGAAGCCGGGCGCCGTGAGTACCAGCAGGTCCGCCGTCCCTCCCGCCATGGCGGGGAGCGCGGCTAGCGCGAGAGCGCGAAGTACGTTACGCAGGTCTCACCTCCCGACTCGCAGAGGACGGCGTACAGGCCGGGGGCCGCCAGCCCGCCGTCGTCCGTCGCCAGGTCCCAGCTGTAGAGCCCGCCCGTGCCGGTGGCCTCGTGGACCAGCTCCCCGGCCAGGTTGTAGACGCTAATGGAGGCGTTCCCGCCGGTATCCCAGGAGAAGCTCACATGCGTGGTGGCCGGGCTGGGGAAGGCGGCGAAGCCCTCCACGCCCCCTCCGCCCTCCTCCGGGGGCAGCGAGTTCACGTAGATGCCGGTGCCGTCCGTGGCAATGTAGAAGGTCCCGATGCTCCCGGTGCTGTACGTGGTTATGCCCCTGTCGTACAGCCTCTGCATCACCTCCTGGTGAGGGTGGCCGTAGGGGTTTCCCGCTCCGACGCAGATGGCTGCCATCTCCGGGTCCACCGCGGCGAGCCACTGGGTGCAGGTGGACGTTGCGGAGCCGTGGTGCCCTACCTTGAGGACATCCGCGGTCACATCTCCCCACTCGGAGAGGATGTCTTCCTCGCCGTCGGTCTCCAGGTCGCCGGTGAGGAGGAAGGCAACGTCGCCGTAGGTCACCCGGAGGACCAGGGAAGCATTGTTGGTGCTGGTCGAGAGGTCTATGGTGTCCGGATGGAGGACCTCCACGGTGAGCTCCGGTCCCCAGTCGAGGATGTCTCCCCGCCTGGGGGTCTCGAAGAGGGCGCCGTTCCTGTTTATGGCCTGGAGGTAGGTCTCGTATATCCAGGTGCTGCCGTATGGCCAGCCGCTGTCGTAGGCGGTTACCACGGGCATGGCGTCGTAGACCGATATCAGGCCCCCGATGTGGTCCGCGTCCGGATGGGTCCCCACCACGCCGTCGAGGTAGGTCACGCCGAGGCTGTCGAGCAGGGGCAGCACCCTCTCCTCGCCGCAGTCCCAGACCGGCGGGTAGGAGCTGTACATGCCTCCGTCGACCACGAAGTGCCTTCCCCCGGGCGTGGACACGACCATCGCGTCGCCGGAGTACTCGCTGAAGCTGGGGTCGACGAAGAAGACGACGAGCGGGTCGGCCGCAAGGGAAAGCCAGGCGGCGAGGAGCATGACGAAGAGAGTGGACCTCACCGGGACTGGCTCCTCCCTCTGTCCGCTACTGTACGAAGGCCTTGATGAACGCCCAGCTGTTCTGGGCGAAGGAGTTCTCGTACACGGAGTTCACGTCGCCGGGGGTGCCGTTGTCTCCGGAGCCGAAGTGGTATATCGCGCTGCCCCAGGTGGAGGGGAGCGTGCTTATCCAGCCGGGGTTTATGCGCTCGCAGGAGCTGCCGGCCTCGACCGGCCACCCGGAGTCGTACTCGAAGGCGTCGACCACGTTCATGTCGGAGTCGTAAAGCCGCAGCCTGCCGGTGTCGTCCAGGCGGAAGCCGTCGTAGACGAAGTCGGCCTCCAGGCCTCCGTTGAGCGTGGGGTCGCCGCAGGCGCCCAGGACGAAGTAGCCGTCGGGAGGCAGCAGGTACGTGGGGAGAACTACCTTCTCGCCGCGGCCGTTCTCCACGCTCCAGCCGCTGAGGTTCACCCAGTGCCCGGAGCGGTTGTAGAACTCTATCCACTCTCCGTCCCGCTCGGTACACGAGGCGAGCGGATGGGGCATAATCTCGTTGAACACGAGCTCGCCGGTGGCGGTGACGGAGCCGTCCATCCCTCCTGCCCCGAGAGGCGCGGAGACGCCCAGGACTGCCGCCACTGCCGCTGCTGCGAGTTGCATCATCCTCTTCCCTCCTTTCGGGCGAGGGAGTCAAATAGCATGCATTTCATAGGCCGCACGGAACTCACCGTCAAGCTCGCCCGGTCAGATGCCGTACACGAGGGCTAGCCCGGCCACGGCCACGGCGGCGCAGATCAGCTTCAGGAGAATCCCGGACCTGAGAAAGTCGGAGAACCTGTATCCGCCGGCCCCGAAGATCATCAGGTTGGTCTGGTACCCGACCGGGGTGATGAAATTGGCGGCGGCCCCGTAGGCCACGGCCAGGAAGAAGGGGGTCCCCTCGACCCCCATGAGACCTGCGGCGGACGCGGCGAAGGGGAAGACTATGGAGGCCGCTGCGGCGGTGGTCATGAAGTCGGCCAGGAGGTTGGTCACGAGGTAGACCGCGGCGAGGACCCCCACCGGCCCCAGGCCCCGGAAGGCGGAGACCGCCCCGCCGGCCAGCTCGGCCCCGAGGCCGCTCACCCTGACCGCCTGTCCGATGGCCAGGGCGAGGGCTCCGACGAGGAAGAGCTCCAGGCTCAGGCTCCGCCTGAGCTCCGGGAAGGTGAGCAGGCCGGTCAGCAGGAAGAGCGTCATCACTATCAGCAGCGAAGTGAACAGCGGCACCAGCTCCAGGGCCGCGAGGGCGATGGCCGTCAGGCTGGCGGCGAGCACCAGCACCGACCGCTTCATGTCCACCTTGTGTATCTCCCTGATGCTGGAGATGACGTACATGTCCTGGCTGTCGGCTATCCTCTTGGTGAAATCGCTCCCGGTGACCAGCAGCAGCAGGTCCCCCTGCCTGAGCCTCATCTCCCCTATCTTGCCCCGGAGCCTCTCCCCCCTCCGGTGAACCGCCAGTATGGCCGCGTCGTAGGCTGCCCTGAAGTCGGTCTTCCGGACCTTCCGCCCTACGAGGACGGAGCCGGGCGAGACGACCGCCTCGAGCACGTTCATCCTCCCCCTGCTGGGCAGGTCGAGGTGCTCGTGCAGAGCGAGCCCGCTCTTCTCCGCCACCAGCCCGGCCAGGGTAGAGGTCCTGCCCGCCAGAACCAGCTCGTCCCCGGCCCGGAGCACCTCGTCGGGCGCCACCGGGGCTATGACGTCCCCCCCCCTGACCAGCTCCGCCAGGAAGAGCCCCTCGAGGTGACGGAGGCCGGCCTGCTCGACCGTCTTCCCCGCCAGCGGAGAGCCCTCGCTGACCACCGCCTCCCCCAGGTACTCCCGGGGGCTCTCCGAGAGGTTGGCCAGCGGGTCCTTCCTCTCCGGGAGGAGCCGCCTTCCCAGGGTCATCATGTACAGCATGCCGGAGACCAGCAGCATGAGGCCCACCGGGGTGAACTCGAAGATGCCCAGCCTGCCGTAACCGCCCCCGACGACGAGGCCGTTCACTATCAGGTTGGTCGAGGTGCCTATGAGGGTCACCATGCCGCCCAGGATGGCCGCGAAGGAGAGGGGGATGAGGAGCTTCGAGGGCATCACGTCGTTGCGGCGGCCCCAGTCGCTCACGGTAGGCAGCAGCATCGCCACTATCGGCGTGTTGTTCATGAAGGCGGAGGAGACCGCGACGAAGGGCATCATCCTTCCGAGGAACCGTCCGTAGGTCTGCTTCCTGGGCCTGAGGACGACGCCGAGGAGCCATTCCAGCAGGCCGGTCTTGCCTATGACGCGACTGACCACCATCAGCATCATCATGACTATGAGGGCGTCGTTGCCGAAGCCGACCAGGGCCTCGCCGGGGGATATGACCCCGGTGGCAGTCAGAACGGCCACGGCTGCCATGAAGACCACCGGTACGGAGACCCGCCTGGAGTAGAGCAGCAGGATTACGCAGACAAGTACCGCGGCCACCAGTAGCTGCTGGTCTTGCATGGTCACCCCCGGGAAGTATCCCAACGTCCTTGCGGCAGGGCAGGAGTATAGCCGGGACGCGTCCCGGCATCAATTCGGCCTTGCACGCGTGCGGGCCCGGGGTATCTTACGACAGGTAGTCCAACAGTCAGCGCCCACGGAGGTTACCGGATGCGCATTCTCGGCCAGAGGCTAGACGACGGCTCCGTAAGAGTGATGGAGACCCCTGACCCGGTGCTGCAGCCCGGCCTGGTCAGGGTAGGGACGGCTTTCTCCGCCGTCAGTCCCGGAACCGAGGGGGGGAAGGTGCGCACCGGCAGGGCTTCGCTGCTGGGGAAGGCCAGGGCCAAACCGGAGCAGGCGCGGCAGGCTCTCGGGATGGTCAGGTCCATCGGCCTGCGCAAGACGGTGAGGAAGATCAGGTCCAAGCTGGAGGGGGCACAGCCCCTGGGATACAGCCTCAGCGGCCGGGTCATGGAGAGCGCCGGCGCCCAGGGGCTCCGCCCGGGAGACCTGGTCGCCTGCGCCGGCGGCGGGTGGGCCAACCATGCCGACCAGTGCGTGGTGCCCCGGAACCTGGTGGTGCCGGTGCCGGAGGGCGTCTCCCCCGAATCCGCGGCGTTCGCCACGCTCGGCTCCATAGCCATGCAGGGGGTCAGGCTCGCCTCTCCGACAACGGGGGAGTGCGCAGCGGTCGTGGGGCTGGGGATAATAGGCCAGCTGGCCTGCCAGATACTCCGCGCCTCCGGCTGTCGCGTCCTGGGGCTGGACGTCAGCGAGGATGCCGTCTCCCTGGCCCTCTCCTCCGGGAGCGCCGACTCCGGATGCGTGATAGGCAGGGAGCGGCCGGAGGCGGCGGCCATGTCCTTCTCCCGGGGCAGGGGCGTGGACATGGTGGTCATCTGCGCCGGTACATCCTCCTCCGACCCCGTTGTGCTGGCCGGCAGGATATCCAGGAAGAAGGGCCGGGTGGTGGTGGTGGGCGCGGTCGGCATGGACCTGCCACGCGAGGACTACTACCGGAAGGAGCTGGCGTTCTCCGTCTCCTGCTCCTACGGTCCGGGCAGGTACGACCCGACCTACGAGGAGCAGGGCCTCGACTACCCGCTGCCCTGGGTCAGGTGGACCGAGGGCAGGAACATGGAGGCGGTGCTCGACCTGATGGCCGCAGGCGGGGTCGACCCGCTGGCAGTGACCACCCACAGGGTTACGCTGGAAGAGGCACCGCACGTATACGGCATGGTGGCGGACGGCAGCGAGCCGTACTGCGGCATACTCATAGGCTACCCGGGGGGGCCGAAGCCGGCCGGGCGCATTGAGCTTCCCGGAGCGTCGGCGAGGACCGAGGGCAGGGTCGGCCTCGGCATGGTCGGTGCGGGCTCGTTCGCCCAGACCTTCCTGCTCCCGCCCCTGGCGAAGAGCGACAGGACCGACCTGAGGGTCATCTGCACCGCATCCGGTCTGACCGCCACCGATTCCGGGGAGCGGTTCGGCTTCGCCAGGGCGGTCTCCGACCTGGACGCCGTCGTGGAGGACCCGGAGGTCGACGCGGTGGTCGTGGCCAGCAGGCACGACTCCCACGGCCCGGCCGTCCGACGG
Source organism: uncultured bacterium (assembly GCA_964423505.1). Lineage (GTDB taxonomy): Bacteria > Fermentibacterota > Fermentibacteria > Fermentibacterales > JCC-6 > CAYREX01. Next base: position 235,884 of record CAYREX010000001.1, read on the forward strand.
GCGCTGGCCGCCGGCAGGCACGTCTTCGTGGAGAAGCCTCTCTGCATCGACCGGGAGGAGCTGGCCGGCATAGCCAGCCTGCTGGCGGAGGGAGAGCCGCCGCTGCTCATGGTCGGCTTCAACAGGCGTTTCTCCATGTCGGCCCGGGCGGTGGCCGAGCACATGTCCGGCGCCGGCCCGCTGGTGATGGACTACAGGGTGAACGCCGGCGTCATCCCCGCCGGGCACTGGATACAGGACGAGCGGGTCGGCGGCGGCAGGATAGTCGGCGAGGTCTGTCACTTCGTCGACCTCATGAGCTTCGTCTGCGGAGCCGAGCCGGTCTCGGTCCGGGCCTCCTGCGTCGGCTCCGAGGGCGTTTCCGGGCGCAGGGAGGACGACGTCCTGGTGCAACTCGGCTTCGGCGACGGGTCGGTCGGCAGCATCTGCTACGTGGCATCCGGCTCCGGGAAGCTGCCCAAGGAGAGGCTGGAGGTCCACGGAGGAGGGCGCTCCGCCGTCCTCGACGACTATCGATCGGTCAGCCTCTACGGCTCCGGGCGCACCGCGGGGAGGCGCCTGCCGGGCAAGGGGCACGACGAGGAGGTGGAGGCCTTCCTCGCGGCCATCTCCTCCGGCGAGCCACCGATACCCTACGGCTCGCTCATAGCCACCACCCTCGCCACCTTCGAGGCCAGGGACAGCCTCGCGGACGGCATGCCCAGGAGGGTCTCGCCGGCCGCGCTGCTGACCTGCACCGGAGACTGATTGGACCGCCGCTCCGCGCTCCGCGACATCGCCGGGCGGATCCTCGGCGGGGCCCTCGCGGCCGGCTTCCGCGGCAGCGACCCGTACGACGGCCTTCGCAGCAGGCTGCTCGGCCGGCTTGCCGGGAGCTCGCGGTTCCTGCGGCTCCTGCTGATACAGGGCGTCAGGAGGTGTCCGTTCGACCTCCGCCGCCTGCTGCTGATCCCGCCCGGCCTGAACCCCAAGGGCCTTGCACTCTTCCTGCTGGCTCTCCGGGACCTCCCGGGGGCGGACCCGGACGGCAGCGTCAGACGGCGGCTCGGGGCCACCCTCCTCTCCCTGGCCTCACACCCTGACGGCTCTTCCGCCGCCGGCATCGACAGGGAGCGGCTGGTCCGCTCCGGAGAGCTGCCGGAGGAGGCGCCGGAGCTCGGCGGAGGAGCGGTAGGCTGGGGGTACGATTTCCCCTGGCAGGGCCGTGCCTTCATGCTCCCCGCATGGACCCCCACCGGCGTGTGCACCAGCTTCGCTCTCGACGCGCTGGCCGGGGAGGAGGGCCGGCGGGACAGCGACGTCATCGCCGGGACGGCCCTCTTCGTGATGGAGGGGCTGAACGCGACCCGGGACGGGAAGGGTCTCTGCTTCAGCTACTCCCCTCTCGACCGGACCAGGGTCCACAACGCATCGCTCTTCGCCGCCGCCGTGCTGGCCCGGGCGGTGTCCGCCGGCCTCGACGGCGACGGCCGCATGCGGGAGGCGGCCTCGTCCGCGGCCGGGAGGGTGGCCGCATCGCAGTCGCCCGACGGCGGATGGGTCTACGGCGAGGCGGGGCACTGGCGGTGGATGGACGGCCTGCACACCGGCTTCGTCCTTGAGACGCTGGACCGGGTAGGCCGGCTGCTCGGGACCGACGAGTGGGAGCCGGCGGTCGACGGGGGACTGGCCTTCTACAGGGAGCACCTGATCGGAGACGGGCGGGAGGCGCTCTACTTTCCGGACAGGAGCCATCCGCTCGACCCCCACTCCTTCGCCCAGGCGGCCCTCACCTTCATAGCCCTGGAGCGCTACGGCAGGGGGGGGAGAGAGCTCGCCGGCGACATCCTCGAGAGGGGGGTGGAGCTTCTCTGGGACCGGCGGAGGTGCGGCTTCGTCTACAGGAGGGGAAGGCTGCTGGTCAACGGTGCGGCTCACATCAGGTGGTCGCAGGCCTGGATGATGCGGGCGGTCTGCAGGTGGCTCGCGGTAACCGGCGGAGAGGGGGGGGAGGGCTGACGTGAGGGTATGGCTCGACGCCGACAACGCGCCCCACGTCCTGGTGCTCATGCCGGTTCTCAGGGAGCTGGAGCGGCGGGGACACGAGGTGATGGTCACCGCCAGGGAGAGGGCCTCTACCTGCCGGCTCCTCGACCTGTACGGCATGCCGTACATCCGCGTCGGGGGTCCCGCGGGGCGCGGATTCATCTCGAAGGCGTCGTCCGTCCTCCTCAGGGCCCACCGGCTGGCCCAGGCGGCGACGCCCTGGAGCCCGGACGTCTCCTTCGCCCACGGTTCCCGCTCACTACCCATGGCCTCCTCGCTCATGGGCGTGCCGACGGTAACGATGTTCGACTACGAGTGGGTGGACGCCAGGGTCTTCAACCTGCTCTGCACCGTGATCCTCCTCCCGGACGTCATAGGCCCGGAGGGCTGCGCGGAGGCCGGGATAGACGCCGGGAAGGTGACGTTCTACCCGGGCCTGAAGGAGCACCTCTACCTGGAGGACGCCCGCGCGGACCCGCGCATATTCGCCAGGCTCGGCCTTGCGGAGGGGGCTCTCAGGGTTCTCCTCAGGCCTCCGGCCGTCGGGGCCCACTACCACAACCCGGAGGCGGAGATGATCATGGACAGCGTGATGGACGTCCTCCTCTGCGTCCCAGAGGCCAGGGTGGTATGGCTGGGCAGGGGCTCTCCTCCGCCCCGCCGCTTCGCCGGGAAGGTGACGGTCCCGGAGAGGGTCTACCCCGGCCCGGCGTTCGTGCCGGGATTCGACGCAGTGGTGGGCGGCGGAGGCACCATGACCAGGGAGGCCGCGGTGCTCGGCGTCCCATCCTACTCCTTCTTCAGGGGCAGGCAGGGCGCGGTGGACTCCTGGCTGGAGGGGAGAGGAGCGCTGACCATGCTCCGCTCCCCGGAGGAGGCCGAGGTGCTCGCGGGCCTGCGGCGCAGCAGGGCCGGGAGGCGAAGTATGCCGCTCCGGGAACCGCTCCCGGTGATAGTGGACGCGATACTGGACGCCGGAGGGACAGGCTGACCCGGCGCCTGCTGGTCGCCGGTCCGGTTCCCCCTCCGCCCGGAGGGGTCTCCCTGCACGTCCTCCGCGAGGCCTCTCTCCTACGCGGCCGCGGCGTCGAGTGCCGGGTCGCCGGCCTCGGCGGCTGGTTCCCGGGGGGCGTCAGGCCGGCGGGGGTACCCCGGGCTCTCCTGGGCACGCTGGCCACGTCCGTCCGAGCGCTCCTGGGCCGTCACGATGCCGTGCACCTGCACCACAGCAGGTGGCAGTACACGCTCCCGGTCCTGTCCGCCGCCCGGCTCTCCGGCAGACCCCGGGCTGTCACCGTCCACTCCACCGGCCTCGCCGCCGAGCTGGAGTCGATGCCCGGACCACTGTCGAGACTTCTCGTGCGCCTGCTCTCCGGCTCCGACCTCCTGCTCCCGGTGAGCGGAGAGGTGGAGAGGGGCCTGATGGAGGCGGGGGTGGACCCGCCCCGGCTGCTCGTGCTGCCCGCCTTCCTCCCCCCCTCCCCCGCGGAGGCGGACCCGGCCGTTCTCGAGGGCCGGGCGGCGGAGCTGCATGCCGCGCTCCGGGAGAGGGGGGGTGCGCTGCTACTCGCATCGGCATACAACCTGGGCCCGGGCTACGGCATGGAAGACGTCTACGGCATCGAGCTGCTCGCCCGGGCTCTGGCCGGGAGGCGCCGGTCGTATCCGCCGACTCTCCTGGTCATGGTCTCCCGGAGGCTCGCCTCGCCTGCGGCCCATGCGGCGGAGAGGCGCATCCGGGAGGCGCTGGAGGATACCGGCGTCAGACTGGAGCTGCTGTTCGGCGAGCCTCTCCCCCCCTTCCTTGCCATGGCGGACGCCTACGTGAGACCCTCCAGGGCCGACGGCGACAGCGTTGCCCTGAGGGAGGCGCTGGCCATGGACGTCCCCTCGGCAGCGTCGGACGTCGTGGAAAGACCGCCGGGAACGCACCTGTTCCCCCTCTCTGAGGAGGCCCTGGGCGAGACCCTGGCCATCCTGCCGGACTCCCGCTCCGCCGGAGCGTCAGTTTGCGAAGGAAGCGCGTCCGTTCTCGCGGAGGCCCTGCTGGAGCTTCTCGGCGCCGACCGCCCCGGCACTCCCGCTTGACCGTGCCGCCCGCCTGCATGATTGTTGACCGAACGTTCAGTCAGGAGGTGCGATGGAAACCTGCGAAGCGATACTCGAGGCTGCATGCAGGCTCTTCCCCGAGAGGGGCTTCTCCGGCACCTCCGTGAGCGACCTGGCCGAGGCCGCCGGGGTGAACAAGAGCCTCATCTACCACCACTACGGCTCCAAGGAGGGGCTCTGGAGGGCTGTCCTGGAGCACTACTTCATGCAGTGGGCGCCGGCCTGGGAGCTTCTGGGACCGGAGGATGACGGCGACCTCGCCGGCCTCACCGAGCTTGCCCGGGGCGAGGAGGGTTTCTTCCGTCACCTGATGGAGCACCCTCTCCTGGTCAGGCTGATGGCCTGGCAGAACCTCGAGGGCGACCCGCTGATGAAGCCCTCCGAGCGGGTGGTGCTGGAGAGGGTCGCCGGCAGGATGAGGCGCCTGCAGGAGTCCGGCGCACTCCGATCCGGACTCGACGTGAAGGTCATACCCATAGCCGTGGTCTCCCTCTTCACCCAGTGGTTCATGACCAGGGAGCGCTACCGGGAATGGCTCTGCGGGGACGACCCAGACCCGAACATTGACGAGCGCTTCCTGGAGGGGATCATGGACCTCATCCTGCGGGGGATGCTGCCGGAGGGGGGGGATGGGGGTACCGATGCGCAGGGCTGAGGCGCCGCTCTCCCTTCTGCTCCTGTCGGTCCTCTCGTGCGGCGGGGCGGAGATGGAGGAGGCTCGGGAGCCCACCGCCGTGCGGACCATCGTGGCCGAGGAGGGGGCGGTCGGCAGAATCGCCTGCGTGCCCTTCGTCCTCTCCGGCAGCGATGGTGCGGTTCTCACCGCCCCCTCCCCGTCGACGGTGACCGCGGTGCACGTCTCCGAGGGCGACAGCGTCTCCGCCGGGGACCCGCTCCTCTCGCTGGAGTCGGACGCCGCGCTGACCGCCGGAGTGAGCGCCGCCGACGCCAGGGTGAGCTCGGCCAGGGCGTCGCTGAACCTGGCGCGGACCGAGCTGGCGCGCTCCGAGGCCCTTCTGGCCTCGGGAGCGACGACGGCCGCCGACCACGAGCAGGCGGTTGCCCGGGAGGCCGCTGCCGAGGCCGCCCTCGGGGCAGCCATTGCCGCCAGGAGCTCCGCCGGCTCGGAGGCCGAGGCGGGCCTCCTTGCGGCACCCTTCTCCGGGACCGTCATCCGGGTCTCCGTCTCGGAGGGCGACCCGGCCGACGGAGAGCTCGTGGCCATCTCGGGTGGCGGGCAGCTGGAGGCCGAGCTGCTCCTCCCCCCCTACTGCGCCGGTGTCGCGTCACAGGGCATGCCCGTCTTCCTCTCCACCCCGCACCGGCCGGGAGAGACCTTCGAGGGGGTCGTGGTCTCCGCATCTCCGGTGGTCGACCCGGTATCCGGCCTGGTCGCCTGCACCGCGGTCTTCCCGGACGACGAAGGCTCCCTCCGGCCCGGGATGTCCGGCACCGCCTCCGTGGCGGTCTCCACGGATTCCGGGCAGGTGGTGCTGCCCCTCCGCGCCATCGACGCCACCGGCGACGGCCAGAGGACGGTAACGCTCAAGCGCGACGGCCGGGCTGTCACCGCGGAGGTCACGCTGGGCGCGAGGGAGGGCTTCCGGTGGCAGGTCACCTCCGGTGTGGTGCCGGGGGACAGCGTGGTCCTCCTCGGCGGCGATATAGCCCCGGAGGGCGGGGAGCTGAGGGAGGCCGGCAGGTGAGCCTGCCGGGAATCGCCTCCAGACGCCGTGTGACCTTCCTCATGGTCTTCCTGCTCATGGGCGGCGCCGGGGTCTTCGGCCTGCTCCAGCTGGGGGTCGACTTCTTCCCAGAGGCGGACCTGGGCATCATCATGGTGGTCACCGCCCTGCCCGGCGCCTCTCCGGAGGAGGTGGAGGACCTGGTCTCCAGGCCGCTGGAGGATGCCGTGAGCGGCGTGGAGAGCGTGGAGTCGGTGGAGTCCGAGAGCGGCGGCTCGGTGAGCGTTGTAACGGTCGAGATATCCTCCGGCGCCGACATAGACCAGGTGGAGGACGACATCCGGGAGGCGGTCGACCTGGTCGGCCAGGAGCTTCCGGAGGAGGCCGGCGAGCCGCTGCAGCTCTCCCTCGAGTCCGACATGAAGCCGCTTGCAATAGTCGGCTTCTCCAGCTCCTCCATGACCAGCTCCGAGCTCCGGAGGATGGTCGACGACGAGATACTGCCGGTCCTCGCCAGGGTGGAGGGCGTGGCCTCCGCCGGCATCTCCGGCGGCGAGGTCAGGCAGGTCAACGTCCAGGCCGACCCGGTACTGCTCTGGTTGCGCGGCATCCCGCTCACCCAGGTCTACGGCGCTCTCGCGGCCGCCGGCAGGGACAGGCCAGGCGGCGAGATAGAGAGCGAGGGGGCCGAGGTCTCCCTGAGCATCCGCAGCGGCTTCCACCACCTGGAGGACATACGCTCGCTGGCCGTGGGCAGCCATGGCGGGGTCCCGGTCAGGCTCAGGGACGTGGCGACGGTGGAGCGGGGCTTCCGGGAGCACAGCTCCACCTACCGCCTGGACGGCGAGAACAGCGTCACCGTCGTGTTCAGGAAGAGCGCGGACGCCAACACCGTGAACACCTGCGCCGCGCTCCTCGAGGAGGTGGAGCGGGTAAGGGGGGACTACTCCGGCACCCTGGACATGGAGGTGGTCTACAACCAGGCCGACTTCGTGAAGAGCTCCATGAGCAGCCTGGTCCAGACCGCCATACAGGCCGTCCTTCTGGCCGCCGCCGTCCTGCTCGTCTTCCTCGGCTCCGCCGGGAGCGCCGGTATAGTGAGCATCTCCATGCCGCTCTCCTTCATCTCCACCTTCGGGGCCATGCACCTGCTGGGCATCGACCTGAACGTCATGTCCCTCGCCGGGCTCTCCATAAGTATCGGGATGATAGTGGACAACTCCGTGGTGGTTCTCGAGAACATAAACCGCCTCCGCCGGGATGGGATGTCGCCGGTAGAGGGCTCGGTCAGGGGCGCCGCCCAGGTGGGCATGGCGGTGGCCGCCTCCACGCTGACCACCATGGCGGTGTTCATCCCCATGCTCTTCGTCACCGGGCTCACCGGCCAGATATTCCGCGACCTCTCCATAACCATCGCCTCCGCCCTCCTGATAAGCCTGTTCGTGAGCCAGACCCTGATCCCGCTCGCCGCCGGCCTGCATCGTGGCCTGGTGCGGGACCGCTCCGGGCGCTCACCACTCGGCAGGGTCCAGGCGTGGCTCAACCGTCTGGAGGGGCGCTACTCCGACCTGGTCTCCCGGGCGGTCTCCAGGAGGCTGGCGTTCTCCGCTCCGGTGGTGGTCCTCTTCGTCCTTGCCGTCCTGGCCGCCCGCACCGTGCCCACCTCATTCCTCCCGGAGGTGCCGGAGGGACTGATGGACGTCGAGGCCTCCCTGCCGCTGGGCACCGGCCTCGGGGTGACCGACAGCGTCGCGATGACCCTCGAGGACTCTCTCCTGGCGGTGATGGAGCCGGGCGACCTGAGGCACATGACCACCCACGTCGGCAGGGGCTCCGGCATCTGGGCCGCCTTCGGCTCGGACGCGGCCAGCAGGATAAACGTCTCCCTCTACTTCGCCGACCCCTCGGGGCTGACGGTCTCGATGGCCGGCTACGAGGAGCGGGTCAGAAATGTCCTTGAGACATTCCCCGGCCTGGAGCACACGGTGACCAGTGGGATGCCCCTGGGCAACGAGTACCCGGTCCAGGTGGTCGTCTACGGCACCGACCTGGACAGCCTGCGGGCGGTGGGCGACCGGGTCAGGCAGTCGCTGGAGGGCATCCCGGGCACCACGGACCATGTCACCTCGCTGGACGAGTGGGTGGACCGGATAGAGCTGGTACCCTACCGCGAGGCGCTGGCCTCGCGAGGCCTCGGGCCGGGCACGGTCTCCGGCGAGCTTGCCATGGGCATGCTGGGGGTGGACGCCGCCACCTTCGACTCCGGCGGTGTCGAGCTGGACGTGAACCTCCGCTACGACGCCGCGAGCAGGTCAAGCTGGGAGAGGGTGGCCGGCATACCGGTTGCCGGCGCCCCGCTGGCGGCCTGGGGCGAGCTGTCGATGGACAGGGTCCCGCGAAGCATATGGCGCAGGGACAGGAGCCGGGCGGTGTCCGTCAGCTGCAAGATAGAGGGGCGGGCCCTGGGCGACGTCGGCGGGGACGTCCGGGACGAGATGGGGTCGCTGGACATCGGCGGCCGCCGCTGGGAGCTGCTCGGCGACCTGCCGGACCAGAGGGAGGCCTTCACGAGCATGGGGCTGGCCATAGCCGCGGCGGTCGTGCTGGTCTACATGGTCATGGCCAGCCAGTTCGAGAGCCTGCTGGAGCCGTTCATCCTCATCCTGGAGATACCTCTGGCCATGATAGGGGTGGTGCTGGTCCACTGGGCCCTGGGGATGACGCTGGGCCTGACCTCCCTCGTGGGCATACTGATGCTGGCGGGGATAGTCGTGAACAACGGGATCGTGTTCGTGGACTTCGCCAACCAGCTCAGGCGGGAGCGGGGAGGGTCGGCCCGGGATGCGATAACCGAGGCGGCCTCCAAGCGCCTGAAGCCCATCCTGATGACCGCCGGCACCACCTGCCTGGCCCTCCTCCCACTGGCCGTCTCCTCCAGCGTCAGCGCGGTGCTCTGGTCCCCCATGGCGCTGACCGTGATAGGCGGCATGCTGGTGGCCACACCGCTGACCCTGCTCATCCTGCCGATACTCTACGTCTCGATAGACCGCCTCAGGCGGAAGGCGGGCGGGGAATGAAGGGAGGGCTGCCGCTGACTGTCGCCCTGCTGGTCGCTGCTATCGGCTGCTCCCGCGGCGACGGAGAGGAGCCTCCACCGCCGACCGAAGGCGCCGCCGCTCCGCAGGCGGAGCCGTCCACGCCCCCCCTGGTCACCGGCGGCCGCGTGGAGAGCGAGAGGGAGGCCCTGGTGCTCGGCTCAGGCAGGGTGCTGGCGGTGCACGTCCGGGAGGGGGACCGGGTGAGCCGGGGAGACCTCCTGGTGGAGCTCGCCGGCGACGCCGCCGTCTCCGACTACGAGGATGCGGCCCGCCTCTCCTCGGAGGCGGCTGCGCTGGCCGCGGAGGCAGCCCTTGCCGGAATGGAGCGTGCGGAGGCGCTCTTCGAGGCGGGAGCCATCTCCGCCCGGGCGCTGGACGCCGCCCGGTCTTCCGCCGCCGCCGCCGTGGGCGAGCTGGACATGGCGGAGGCGGAGCTGGGGGAGGCCTCCGCCATGCGCAGCGCCGCTACCGTCACCGCCCCCTTCGACGGGGTGGTGGGCCGGATCCGGGCGAGGGAGGGCGAGACGGCCGAGGGTCCACTGGTCCTGGTAGTCGGCGAGGGCAGGCTCCTTGTCAGGGCAATGCTCCCCGAGATGGCTCTCGGACAGGTCCGACCGGGTGACGTGGCCACCTTCACGCCGGACGCGCAGGGCGTGACCGGCGCCGCCGGGACCGTCACCTCGGTCGCGTCGGCCGTGGACCCGGTGACCGGGCTGGTGCCGGTGACCGTCACGCTCGAAGAGGGCTCGGACATCCCCTCCGGGACACCGGGCAGGCTGACCCTCGCGCGCCGGGGAGCCGGTAGGCACTGAAGAAGCGCGCCCCGTGCCCATGTCGAGGAGACAACCGCGGCGCGGCAGTCAGCGCCGGTACTCCAGCTGCGATCCTGCAGCGGTGGGGTCGGACCCCGTCGTCGAACGGCTAGGGGCGGGTCAGGCCGGGGCAGTCGCCCAGCGGGACGCTCAGGCTCGCAGCCAGGGCTCCCAGGCCGCGCAGGCACTCCTCCCGCATCCGCCTGCTCACCCCGGCCCCCTTCTCCCACCACCAGCCCTTCAGCTCCAGCAACGGAGGGTCGCCCCTCAGCACCGGCTCAGCCCGGGCCACGAAGCGGTCTCCGTAGAGGACCGGGAGCACGTAGTAGCCGTAGCGTCTCTTCGAGGCAGGCACGTAGACCTCCCACCTGTAGTCGAGCCCGAAGAGCCTCTGCGCGCTGCCGCGGCTCCAGAGGAGGTTGTCCAGCGGAGCCAGGAGGGCCGCGCGGGGAGCGGGCGGCCGCCCACCGGACGGCGAGCCCGGGCGCTCCGCGGCAGCCGCCTCCGCCAGCCATTCCCTTCCGGTCCCGTCCACGCGGACGGGCGCCAGCTCTCCGGCCTCCACCAGACCCCGTAGAAGGTCTCTCCTGCAGGCGGCGTCCACGGGGATGCCCAGCCAGCCCTGACCATCGCGGGGGTCGGCCAGCCCCAGGCTGCGGACCCTCCGCCAGAGCCTCCAGGCGAGGTACTCCTCCTCCGTGGCGAACGGGTCGGGCTTCGCTGCCAGCTCTCCGAGGAGCCGCTTGGACAGGTCGTAGACCTTCCTGGTGCCTACCCTGTCGGCCACCGCCAGCTCTCCCGTGTCGTGCAGGTAGTCCAGCAGGACCCGGCCTGCCCTCGCGCCGGTGCCCCATCCGGAGATCACGCGGCCGCCGACCTCCCGGGAGACCTCCAGGGAGGAGACGGGACCGCTGGAGCGCACGATGTCCAGCACCCGCCCGGCTCCGTCGAGCAGCTCGCCGTACCTCCGCCGGTAGTGCGCCGCCGCGCCGTTCCGGTGCCGCCTGAACAGGGGCCAGTCGGAGACGGGCATGACGCAGGCCATCTTGTCCCGGCCGTGGACCAGCGAGCGGTCCTTGTAGAGCGCTCTCCCGAGGTGCTCCCTCCGGTAGCCGCGGACCCTGCTCTGCATCACCAGGTCGGTGCTCCAGCCTACCACGTCTATCGGGTCGAACTGGACGGAGCCCAGACGCTCCGCGACCCCGACCACGCCCCCGGCCCGCCCAATCGAACGGGGAGGACGGAGCCCCTGGGCCTCCAGTACGAGCCGCCTGGCCGCGCGCAGGTCGAGCCGGAGGGGGTTCGCCGGGGTCACCCCCTGCCGCCGGCAATCGTGAACGGTGGCCCGGGGAGCCGGGCCTGCAGCCGGTCGTAGACCCGGGCGGTCATGTCCAGCATCGCCCCTGCCGAGTGGCGCACCTCCAGCCTCGCTCTGCCCGCCCGGCCCATCCTGACCCGGAGGTCACGGGAGGCCGCGAGCATCTCGAGGCTGTCCGCCACGGCGACCGCATCCCTCGGAGGCACCAGGAAGCCGGTGACGCCATCCTCCACCAGCTCGCGATTGCCGCCCTCGTCGGTGCAGACCACCGGCAGACCGGCGGCCATGTACTCCATTACGCTGTTGGAGCAGCCCTCCCCCCTGGTGGAGAGCAGCAGACCGACATCGGCGTCCATGAGCAGGGGCATCACGTCGGGCACCCTGCCGGGGAGCCTCAGCGTACCGGCGGCAAGGAGGTCCTCGCACCGGCGACGCAGCTCCGGCAGGCCGGGGCCTCCTCCCGGAGCGGTGACCTCGAGCCCCTCCGGCAGCCTGCCAGCCAGGAGCCTCAACGCCTCCACCATCGTGGAGTGGTCCTTCAGCGGCGACACGTTCGCCGCCATCACCGCCCTCAGAGGACCGCCGGCAGGCCGTTCGGGCAGGGCCCCGGGCAGCCTGGCCGGATCGAGGGCGTTGGGGACCACCCAGCCGCGTCCCGGCGGTACGCCCCACGACCGGAGGCCCGCTGCGCTGTTGGCGACGACCAGATCGCAGGACCGGGCCAGCCGCATCATCAGGCGCCCCTTCCCGCCGAGGTGGGCGGGAGCGGTTCCCATCCTGACGAATCCGGCGACTAGAGGTATGCCGGCGACCCTGCATGCGGGCAGGGCCCAGAGACAGGAGAGCCAGCCCCACGCATGGACCAGCCCGGGCCGCGCATCGGCGATGGTCCGGTAGAGGTCCGGTATCGGGAAGGGGTCCAGGGCGCCGGCCCTGCCGGCGGTCCTCACCGGCACCCCCGCTCCCCGCATCTCTCCGGCGAAGAAGCCGCCGGACGCGGCCCAGACCCGGACCCCCCACCCGGGGGGGGCCGATCTGGCCAGCAGGGAGAGCTGGCGCTCGGCGCCCCCCTGGTTGAGGGAGTCGGCGAGGAGCAGCACCCCGCCGGTCCGCTGCGTCACGGCATCTTCCATCGGTGGATGATAACCCGGCCGGCTCGCCCGGGGGAAGCCGGTTCGTTGCCCCGCCGCAGCGCCCGGCTCTATGTTCACGCGGCGGTCCCGCTCCTGCGGGACCCGCCCCGGCAGTCGAAGTGGAAGGGGTCGGATTGGCCGTAAGGGTCCTCTACCTGACGGGCACGCTGGGAGTCGGCGGGGCGGAGACCCAGCTGGTTCGCCTGCTCGAGCGGCTGGACAGGGAGCGTTTCGAGCCGCTGCTGCTCACCTTCGAGGGGGGGAGGTACCTGCCGGAGGTCACCCGAGCCGGGGTGCGCCGCGTGGAGGTCCGGAGGAGGGGGAGCGGGCCGCTCCGCCTGCTCACCGGCATGGCCGACATCTGCGACGTCCTCTCCGGCTTCCGCCCGGACATCCTGCACCTGCAGCTCCCCGGCACCATCCTGGCGGGGACGCTGGCGGGAGAGCTCGCCGGGGTGCCCCGGAAGGTGGTCAGCGAGAGGGGGCTGGGGAGGACCAGGCCCCGGTGGGAGAGACCACTCCGAAGGGTCTGCTACGACCTGGCGGACGTCGTGGTCACCAACTCGCCCGCCACCTTCGACAGGCTTCTCCTGGGGGACGGAGCGCCGGAGGGGAAGCTGGCCATGATACCGAACGGCACTCCGGTCCCACCGCGGCCGCTGCTCCGGGAGCGGATGGAGGGAGGGCCGGTGGTGGGCACGGTCACCAGGCTGGACCCGGTTAAGGGCCTGGACATCCTCCTTCGGGCCTTCGCCGCCCTGCCCGGGGACCTGCGGGACGCCCGGCTGGTCGTGTACGGCGAGGGGGGCTGCCGCGAAGAGCTGGAGTCGCTGGCAGGGGAGCTGGGGCTCTCCGGGCGGGTGAGCATGCCGGGGACCACGGCTGACGTCCCGAAGGCTCTCTCCGGCATGGACGTCTTCGTCTCCTCCTCCCGTACCGAGGGGCTCTCCAACTCGCTGCTGGAGGCCATGGCCGCCGGCATCCCGGTGGTGGGCACCAGAGTGGGCGGCACACCCTCCCTTCTCGAAGGCGGCGAGGCGGGCATGCTGGTGCCGCCGGAGGAGCCGGAGGCTCTCGCCGGCGCCATGACCGCTCTCCTGCGGGACCGGAAGCTCGCTGCGCGGCTGGGCCTCCGCGGCAGGCTGCGGGTCATGGAGGGATACTCGCTCGAGAGGATGACCGGGGACTGGGAGCGGCTCTACCTCTCACTCTCCACCTGACCGCCCCGGGGGTCGACCTTCGAGATGACGAAGAGGAACTTCCCCGACTCCGTCGGCTCTATCCCGTCCACGAAGGTCGTCTCCAGGTCGGCGGTCTCCCCCACGGCGTCCCTTATCCTCCGCTCGATGCCCGGGAGCTCCGCCCGGTCGAAGTCCGGCGTCACCTCCAGGAGCAGCCTGTAGGAGTCCGGGGCGTCCTGGACGAACTGGAACCGCCTCAGTCCCATCACCCCGAAGAGGGCGTGCCTGAAGTAGGCCCCGTATATCATCCGCCCGGTGACTGTCCGGATGGTCCCGGTCATCCTGCCCACCAGCCCGGAGAGCCTGGGGGAGGTCCTCCCGCAGGAACAGGCGCTCTCCTCGCCGGGCAGCGCCAGGTCGCCCACCCTGTAGCGGATGAAGGGGGTGCTGTAGCAGCTTAGGTTTGTCACCAGCACCGGGGAGGGCTCGGAGCTCTCCGGCTCCTCCAGCTCCACCACCTGGTTGAAGACGTTGGTGTGGTAGCCCCGGTGCCCACCGCACTCGTACGCGATGAGACCCACCTCCCTGCATCCGTACCTGTCGTATACCGGGACACCGAACGCCTCCTCGATGCGCTCCCGCATGTCCGGGTAGAGCATCCCGGCGGAGCTGACCACGGAGGCGGAGGGCCAGCCGGGCCGGATGCCGCGGTCCACGAGGTGCCGGGCGAAGATATCCAGCGACTCGGCGTATCCGATGAGTACCCTGGGACGGTACTCCGACAGCTCCCGGGCGAAGTCGTCCATGGCCTCCTCCGACATGCCGTAGGCATCGAGGAAGCGCCTGCCCAGCAGGGCGCACCATATCCTGCCCCTCAGCCTGCCGGTGAAGCGGGTGTCCCGCCTGGCCGCCCAGAGCACGCAGGCCCTGTCTCCCAGACGGAGTCCGGCGGCGCCGTCGGAAACCCACTGGTTGGGGGCGGTCTCCTCCCGGAAGCGGGCATCGTGGTAGAAGTTCAGCGGGTGGCCGGTGGACCCCCCGGTGGAGTTGAGGTAGGCGCCCCTCTCCTCCGCGTCGTCGGCGGTGAGCTCCTCCAGATTGTCCTGTATGTCCTCCTTCGAGAGGGGGGGCAGCTCCCGCAGCCGCTCCGGCGAGTCCAGGAGCTCGGGGCGGAAGCCGACCTCCCTGAAGAGCCTCCCGTACCAGGGTACCCTGCGGCCCGCGTGGACCAGGAGCTCTCTCAGCATCTCCGTCAGGCGCTCCCGCTGTACCTCCCGGGGCGCCCTCTCCAGGCGGAGGTTCAGGCGGTACCTCCGGATGAACCTCCTCCAGGCCATTGGGTCGCCGCTCCTGGCGACTGCCTGCAGCGGCAGACCTATGCGTCTCCTGAGCAGCCTGCTCATCTCTCCGCTTCCCTTCCGCCTCCCAGGACGCGGCGGGCCCAGGCGAGCCTTCGCGCCAACCTGCAGCCGAGCCTCGCCGCGGAGGAGCCCGCCCTCTCCTGGGCGACTCTGCGGACCAGCTCCCGGGGACCCAGGTCCACGCCGCGGCACCTGGTACTGCTGCTCATCCTGGCGACGACCCTGGCCTCGGGCCCCATCAGCCTGGCGGCCCTCTCCCGCTTCGGCCGGCTGGATGGGAGGGAGCAGGCCTCGTAGCCCGCCTCCAGGTAGGTCTCCCATGCGAGGTCGTCCATCGCGCCGCCGGGCCAGCAGAGGAAGCAGACCTCCCTGCCGAGGAGCTCCGAGAGCTCCTCCCGGGACGTCACCAGCTCCCGCCTGTAACGCTCCCTCCGCTCCTCCCCTGTCTCCAGGCGTCCGGGGAGCACGTCTCCGGGGGAGATGCCGCCGACGTCTCCCGGCTCCCTGGCCGGCAGGAAGCGTCGGCATGCCAGGGAGCGCTCGTGCTCGGTAAGGAAGAAGCCGCGGGGATAGGCGGCCAGCATCCGGCTGGGGTCGGGGTCGGCCTTCCCCTCCGGGTGGCGGTTCCAGTAGACCCAGTACCTCTCCTCGATGTCCTCCGGCGGATGGACCGAGAGAACCCTCCCGGAGGTCGGGTGCCACGTGTGGGTGGCCGCGTGTCCCTGGAAGTCGACAAGGCCCGAGCCGGCCATCTCGAGGACCTGCTCCCGGGTGAGGAAGGAGCGGACCCACCGGGAGCCGAGGCTGGGCGGCTCCCGGCTGCCCTCCCTCTCCCTGACGAAATCGGTCGAGAGGAAGACGGTACAGGGCACGCCGTGCCTCTTCAGCAGGGGCAGGAGCAGGTGGTAGTTGTCCTCGAAGCCGTCGTCGAAGGTGAGGCAGACCGAGTCCTCCGTGGCTGTGCCACGCACGATGTCCCGGACGGTCACGAATCGGAGGCCGTCCTCCAGCATGCGCCTGATCGCCCGGTCGAGATACTCCTCCGGGAAGCCGAGGTAGAAGGGGTCGTCCCCTCCGTACAGCAGCGCGTGGAACATCACGACGGGCACTCCGGGGTTCAGCAGCATCATCCCGCCCCCCCGGCACCCCGGAGGAGCTCCTCCAGCCTCAGGAACGAGGCCTCCGGCGGGTACTCCC
Source organism: uncultured bacterium (assembly GCA_964423505.1). Classification (GTDB taxonomy): domain Bacteria; phylum Fermentibacterota; class Fermentibacteria; order Fermentibacterales; family JCC-6; genus CAYREX01. The sequence goes on from CAYREX010000001.1 coordinate 251,803, forward strand.
GCGCGGCCAGGGAGGCGGCTCCCGGGCCCAGCGTCCTCCGGAGGTCATCCGCATCGGGGGCGCAGAGACGGGCGGCGGCCGCGGCCAGGGAGGCCGGGTCGCCCGCCCGGAACCGGAGGCACTCGTGGCCGTCCCGCCAGGCTTCCAGCGCCGGGATGTCCGGGAGAACCGGGGGCAGGCCGTTCCATGCCGCCTCGAGGAGCGCCAACGGCGTCCCCTCCCGCCTGGACGGGAGCATGAAGACATCGGCGGCGCGCATGACGTCCCGCACCCTCTCCAGCGGGACGGGCCCCATCCACTCGGCACCCGGCGGCAGGTCCCGCGCCGAGAGCACGTCCTCCCTGTCCCTGCCGAACATGCACAGGCGGGGGACGGGCCCCTCCGCCCGCGCCAGGAGCTCCCAGGCGTCCAGCAGGACGTCCGTCCCCTTCATGTGGCCCAGGGAGCCGACCGTAACCGCGCATACTCCCTCGACCGGGATGCCCAGCGACCTCCTGGCCTCATCCCGGTCCAGCTCCGACCGGCGGAATGGTATGGTCGGCGGGACCACCTCCACCCACCTGCCGGCACGCAGGCGGTACTCATCCGCCTGCTCCTTCGAGACGGACAGTACCCGCTCGGCGCCGCCGAAGAGGAGCTGGAACGGTCTCTCGGGCCTCCATGGATGCAGCCCTCCGCCGTGGACGTGCAGCAGGTAGGGGACCCCCGAGATCCTGAGCACCTCGAACTGCAGCAGCCAGCCGAGCCAGCCGGTCCTGGCGAAGGGCAGCAGGGCGCAGGCTTCGCCGCTGCTGCAGAGCCGGATGCCCCTTCTCACGGCGGCAAGCCAGGCAAGCCTGGGGGAGCCGCCCTCCCGAGGCCTGACTATCTCCGCCCCGGGGCATTCGAAGCCGGCGGACCTGGTGACCACCACTGTCCGCCCTCCGCGCCCGGCAAGCCACCGGGCCAGCTCCGCGTTGAAGACCTCCATGCCCCCGACGGCGTCGGGGTAGAGCAGCGGGGTGAGGAGCAGGGCGTCGCGGCTCACTCGCTGATGCCGCCCCCCCACCAGTGACGGAGGTTCCGGAGCCTGCGGAGCAGCCAGACGTCCAGCGGCGTCCTGTAGCTCCTTCGGGTCAGCCTCCGCTCCCGCCTGCCCTCCTCCACCGACATGCCCCAGTGGTCCCACAGGTGGACCAGCTTCTCCGCCTGTCCGGCCAGGTCCAGGTTCTCGAGGACGTACGCCCTGGGGGAGAACCGCTCCAGCCTGTCCAGCATCTCCTCCATGGCCGGACGGAAGTCATCCAGGTCCTCTATCTTCATCCCGCAGGCCGGTGAGAAGTAGGGTGCGGACGTGACCGGGAAGCCGTCCAGCCTCTCCGGGTAGGGCAGCCTGGGATGCCTGCTCCGGGCGAAGCTCGTGGCGTCGCAGACCAGCAGGGGGAGACCGGAGGCCATCGCCTCCTGCATCGCTATCCCCTGCGTCTCGCTGCAGCCGTGCCAGACGACCATTCGTGCCCTTGCCATCAGCTCCCTGAACTCCTCCTCCCCGTACATGCCGTAGGGCACGGTGAAGTGCCTCACCCCGATCTCCGAGAGGGTCTCCTCTATTGTGGCCAGCTCCTCCAGCGAGCGCCTCTTGTGGTATACCATCACGGAGTCGCCCCGCCCCCCGGAAGGCGGCCTGAACTCCTCGGTGTCTATCCCCACGGGCCACTGCACGACCGGGCATCTGTCGAAGCCCTCCCGCTTCCACAGCTCCACTATCCAAGGTCCGGCCAGCAGGTAGAGCGAGCCCTCTAGCCTGCGGTTGGCCAGGTCGGAGGGGATGACCGCCGTGTTCGGCCCGATGACCACCCTGGCGCCGGTCCGCCCGAGTATGGAGAGGGCGTCCCGGCCGGTCTGTATCCACAGCCTCTCGGTGGCGTCCCAGTGGGCGTTCACCAGGTAGGGGTAGCCTATGAGGTCCAGGCCCTTCATGGAGTTGAGGAGGACCTTCGTAGGCCCGGGCGAGAGGCTCCGGTTCCCGATTATCGAGATGATGTTCAGCATCCGCCGCCCCCTCCCGCCCGAAGCCTCTCCCGGAGCCTCCGGAGGGCCATCCTGGGCGCGAGCAGGACCCTCCCGATGCGTTTCCGGACGTGCCTGGCCACTCCCCTGGCCCTGTTCCTCCTGCCCTGCTCCATCCTCTTCCCGTAGCCGGGGAAGAGGCTGCGGACCGGTACCCGCTCCCCACCCGCGTGCACGTGGGCCAGGTCGAACCTCCGCCGCGCCTCGCCGACGAAGCGGTAGTCCAGCCTCTCGGTCACCCCGTAACGGAGCTCCACGGCTGTCCGTTCCAGCGGCTGCAGGCCGTCCCCCACGGTGCTGAGCCCCCTGCCCTCGTAGAGGAAGGTGCCGTGGACGCCGGAACACTTGCGCATGTCTCCCCGGGCGGCGATTCGGACCCACATGTCGAAGTCGCCGGCGACCCGGAACTGCTCGTCGAACGGACCCGCCCTGCCGTGGACCCTCCGCCTCCACATCAGGAACGGTCCGGTTACGCACTCCCTGGTGAAGAGCTCCCTGTCGAACTCCGGATAGGTCTTCCGGGTGCCCTCCACCGCCCCGGGGCTCCGCACGAAGACCATGTCTCCGTAAGTGGCCACCAGGGAGGGGTCCGAGTCCAGCAGCGCCGCCTGCCGCTCCAGGGAGTCGGGCATGCGGACGTCGTCGACGTTCCAGATGGCCAGGTAGTCCCCGTTCGTCTCCCTCACCGCCCTGTTCCAGGACTCGTAGAGGCCCTCCAGCGGCACCTGCAGGTGGATGAGCCGGATGTCCGGCCTCTCCCGCCGGAAGGACTCGATGATCTCGACGTCCTCCGGGAGCGGGTCGTTGTGGACGACCGCCACCTGCAGCCTCTCCGGGATGGTCTGGGCGGAGAGCCCATCGAGGTAGCCACGGAGGTATCGCGCCCCCCTGTAGAGGGAGGTCACCACCGTCACCGGGGAGCCGCTCACGCCGGGGTCCCCGCCGGAGCGCTGCCCTCCCGGGGCCAGAGGTCCCGGGTCTCCACAACCGCCAGGGCCACCACGAAGGCCGCGATGAAGGGAGTGTCCGAGAGTATCGAGGAGCTGGAGAAGGCCACCATGAGCATGTGCAGCGTGGAGAGGAAGAGGACCAGGCCGAGGCCGTGACCCCCGGTCTCCCTGAGGGCCCGCCTGAACGTGACCACCAGCGTCGACAGCAGGATCGCGGCGAACGATATGACCCCGGTCCATCCGAACTGGTAGAGGATCCTGTTCCAGAGCGAGTCCTCCAGCACGGTTGGCAGCTCGCTCCTGCTCTCTCCCTCGGGGGAGAGACCCTCGCCGAACAGCGCCTGCTCCCCGGTGAGTCGCCGGGAGAGCATCCTGGCCGTCTCTATCCTGGCCGCAAGGTTGGTGGTACCCATTCCCATCTCCTGCACCTCGCTCATCCGCTGCCCCAGGAAGCGGAGGTTCGCGCTGAAGAAGCTGTTCACCACCACGAAGAGGATGAACATGGAGAAGAGGATCGAGAGGAGCACCTTGTAGAAGCCGCCCCCCTCCTCCCGCCTGAACATCGGAAGGAAGGCGCCGGCAAGGAAGACGCTTATCATGGCGAAGATGAGGGTGCGGGTGTAGGAGAAGAAGTAGGCGGCCATAATCGGGAAGAGGAAGAAGACCGAGCCGAGCCTGCGCTCCACCACCAGGAAGGCCAGGGAGACCGATATCCACGCCGGTATGGTCACGAAGTCCCGGATTATCTCCCCCTGCCCGAAGGCCAGGGTCTGGTAGGGGACGGAGGGATAGATGCTCACCCCCGCCGCGGAGACGGAGTAGAGCAGGGACATGACCACGGTCACCACCACCACGCTCTGCAGGAGCCGGATGGTGTCCCGCCTGGACGCCCTCCGCAGGAGGTCCATCCAGAGGAAGGCGCCTACGGGCAGGTAGAGGAAGCGCCTGACAACGAAGACGACCCCCGGCTTGAACGTGACGTCGACGTACCAGGAAAGGGGCACGTGGAAGAGCAGCAGCAGGCCGTAGGCGACCACCGAGGCCCATATCCAGCTCCCGGTGCCCACCGGCACGTACCTGGAGTGCCTGCTCCTGGCCACCAGCAGCGCGAACAGCAGTGCCAGGATCGTGATGTCGTTCCACCTGAGCGGGATTGGCAGGCCCGGGATGCCGAGGCTGAACTGCCAGGCGGGGAAGAAGAGGCTCTCCCGCATGGAGAGTACCACCGGCAGACCCGCGGCCACCAGGGGCGTACCCCGGAGCATCCAGGTGATGTAGCCCAGGACCAGCGCCGCTGCGGCGAGATGTAGCGCGGACAGCCTGCCGTACCTCCCTCCCCGGCCCGAAGGCCGGACGTTCAGTCGAATATGGGCCCTGCGGCCCTCCGCAGGGAGGTTTCCTTGTGGGCCGGCCCTCCGGGGGGAATATTAGCCACCGTGCGCGTCCGCTCCCGGACGCGCCGGATGCGACCGGACGGTGGGGAGGGAAATGCCGGAGGCTTCGGAGACCGCCGAGCCGCGCATCACGGTGATAGAGCCGCCCCGCCGAGGACGGGCCGGCTGGCTCGGGGAGCTCTGGCGGCACAGGGACATCCTGTTCTACCTGTCGTGGCGCGACTTCAAGATACGGTACAAGCAGGCCTTTCTCGGCGTGGGCTGGGCGATCCTGCAGCCTCTCGTGGTAATGGTCATCTTCTCGGTCATCTTCGGCAGCCTGGCCGGACTGGAATCTGGCGACGTCCCCTACCCCATCTTCACGTTCGTCGGGATACTGCCCTGGCAGCTCTTCAGCACATCCCTCTCCCGTGCGGGCACCAGCCTGGTGACCAGCGCCAACCTGCTCCGGCGGGTCTACTTCCCCAGGATGATAATCCCCCTCGCGGCCACCTTCCCCAGCGTGGTGGACTTCCTCCTGGGGCTGGTCGTCCTCTGCGGCATGATGATCTTCTACAGCGGCAGCGTACACATCACCTGGGCCGTGCTGCTGCTGCCCGTCTTCTCCGCCCTGGCGCTGGCGGCCTCCATCGCGGCGGGGCTCTGGCTCTCCGCGATCAACGTCCGCTACCGGGACGTGAAGCACACCATCCCGTTCATAGTCAGGGTATGGATGTATGCCTCCCCGGTGGCCTACTCCGCCGGCTACGTGAAGGGGGCCTGGAGGATAGTGTACGGTCTGAACCCCATGGCCGGCGTGATCCAGGGCTTCAGGTGGGCTCTGCTGGGAGAGGCCGGGCCGGACGCCCTCATGCTGGTCTCCGTGGTGATGGTGTTCGTGCTCCTCCTCTCGGGGATAGCCTACTTCAGGAGGGCGGAGGACTACTTTGCGGACATCGTCTGAGCCGGGACCCCGCCCGGTAGCCATAAGGGCCGAGGGCCTCGGCAAGCGCTACCGCATAGCGGCCGTGGCCGAGAGGCACGACACCCTGAGGGAGAGGATCTCCGCCTCCCTGAGCGGGCTCGCCGGGAGGATAGCCCGGAGGCACAGGGACATGCTGGGGACGGAGGAGCTCTGGGCGCTGCGGGACGTGAGCTTCGAGATAGGGGCCGGCGACGTGGTCGGCGTCATAGGAAGGAACGGCGCCGGTAAGAGCACCCTCCTGAAGATACTCACCAGGGTCACCAAACCGACCGAGGGGAGGGCGGAGATACGCGGCCGGGTCGGCAGCCTCCTGGAGGTGGGCACCGGCTTCCATCCGGAGCTGAGCGGCCGCGAGAACATCTACCTCAGCGGCACCGTGCTCGGGATGAGCCGACGGGAGGTGGACGACCGCTTCGAGAGCATCGTCGACTTCAGCGGGATAAGGAAGTTCATCGACACCCCGGTGAAGCGCTACTCCAGCGGGATGACGGTAAGGCTTGGATTCGCCATAGCGGCCCACCTCGAGCCGGAGGTGCTGCTCATCGACGAGGTCCTGGCGGTTGGGGACGTCTCGTTCCAGAGGAGATGCCTTGGCAAGATGGACGAGGTCTCCCGCTCCGGCAGGACTGTCATGTTCGTCAGCCACAACATGGGGGCCATCCACGCCCTCTGTCCCAGGTGCATGCTCATAGAGGAGGGGAGGCTGGCTATGTTCGGGGAGACCGAGGAGGTCATCTCCGCCTACCTGGCCGGCGCCCGGGAGATGGACGGCCATGCCGAGCTGGAGCCGGAGGAGGGCCCCGCCGCCCTCCAATCGGTCTCCGTTCTCGACCCCGCCGGGGTCTGCACCTCGGCCCTGGACGTCAGGCGCCCGGTGACGGTCCGCATAAGGTACAGGATAGACGAGCCCATCCGAGGCCTCATCTCCTCCTTCAACGTCTACAGCAGGTACGGCTCGAAGGTCTTCACCAGCCGGAACGAGGCAATGGAGACCACGCACGACGGCTGCGCCGCCCCGGGCAGTTGGGAGGCCACGGCCGAGATCCCCGCGCACCTCCTCGCTCCCGGCGTCTACTACCTCTCGGTGGGACTGCACATCCCCAGGGTCCATACGTACGACGTGAGGAACAACATCCTCGGCTTCACGGTGATCGAGAGCGGCTCCTCCGAGTACGAGTGGGCAGGCCAGGACCTGGGAGTCGTCCTGGTCGAACCGCGCTGGTCGGTCCGGGAGGTCTGAGCCGCCCCTCCCCCGGACACAGGAAGATGGTGGCGGAGGCCCGAAGACCTCCGCCACCCGCGCAAGTGCCCGACAGTCGCTAGTCCGTCATCACCATCATCTCGGTGACCTCCGTACCGGCGGCGCTCATCCTGCAGAGGTAGAGACCCGGTGCAAGGCCGCTACCGGCGTCCCACTGGAGCCGGTGCTCGCCGGGGTCGAGGCTCAGGCCGCCCACGGGAGTTGCGACAAGGCGTCCGCTGGCGTCGTAGACCCGCATGGTCACAGCTCCGGCCATGGGCATATCGATGTCGAAGCTGACGCCTCCGTTCGACGGGTTCGGGCTCACGGAGAAGGACGCAGCCACAGGCCCGTTGCCATGGCCCTCCTCGACGCCGGTATTGTCGAACCAGTCGACGTAAATGTCCACGCCCAGGAAGCCGGAATACAGTATGAGCGAGAAGTTGCTCGCCCCCTCGCTCTTCCATCCGGCGGCAGGCGCGAATATGTCGGTCGCGTCGTTGTTGTTTATTCTATCCGTTGCCGACCAGTCGGTGGGGCTGGCAGCATCGCTCCAGGAGAACATCGTCGAATCGCCGGGGTCGGAGTTGAACGCGAGCGTTACGCCTCCGCCGTCCTTGACCACGCCCAGTGCCGTCAGGTCCTGGTCGCCGTCGCTCGGCTGGAAGACCGACCCGTAGGTCCAGCTGGCCCCATCGTCGGTGCTGTAGTGGTAGGCCACGTTATCTCCCTCGGCGCCGACATCGTTGTACGTGAGCGTGAGCCATGCCGCATCGACCGCGGGGTCGGCCATCGCCAGCTCCAGGTGAGTAAGCGTGTAGCCGCCGGAGTTGTTGCCGAGCGGCTGCGAGGTCATCCACGTCGAGCCGCTGCTGTTGCTCCGCTTTATCCGCACCTGCGGATAGGTCGACATCCGGTTGTCGACGAACACCACGGCTACGTTGCCGTCCGCGTCGCACCCGATATCAGCGAAGGGAACGACCCCGTCGGTGTCGACGTACAGCGACTGATCGTCCTCCCAGCCGCTGCCCTCGCAGGCGTTCCTGGCGGCCCATATCTCCGCCGTGGGCCCGGATGGGACGTAGGTGACGAAGACCCATCCGCCGGTGCCCGGCTCAGAGGTCATGTCGGCCTGCAGGACGCCGCTGCTCACCTGCTCGAAAGTCGGCGACGACCCGTCGGTCTTCACCCTGCGGGTCCAGAGCACATCGTCGGCGGCGGACTCTATCCATATGCCGCCGAAGACCACCCATGCCTCGCCGCCGGAGTCGGTGACCACCCTCACCATGGGGTTCTCTATCGAACCGTCCGTGTTGTTGGCGAACATGAAGAAGCTCCAGCTCTCTCCGCCGTCGGTCGACCTGTAGACCAGCAGGGAGTCGTTGGTGGCGTTGTAGGTGTCGAAGCAGGCGTAGAGGTCTCCCGTCGCCTCGTCGATGTCGAACGAGATCCCCGTGCCCACCACGCCCTCCCAGACGAGGTAGTCCCAGCCCCAGTCGAGTCCTTCCGGAGTGGTACTGCTGCCGAGATCACGCTCAAGCGCCGCATGCAGCGGCGGAGCGTAGCCGTCGGCCGAGCTGGGGTCGTTCGGGTCGGGCAGGGTCGACTGGTCTATGGGCGCCTCTACCTCTCCGTAGACGACGCCTCCCGGAAGGTCCACGCCCTCCGCGGCTCCCGCATCCGGAGGGAAGCCCGGCGTCGCAACGTGACCCGCCTCTCCCTCGTTTGAAAACGCGCTTGCCGCCGCGGCGAGGAGCAGCACCAGAAGCAGCTTCACATAAGTCAAATCGTACCTCCCATTCCTTTCCTCCGGGCCTGGCCGGGGACTGGAACACTTTTCCTCCGTATTATATCTTTGAATACGGAACAACAGTGCTCTATATGACTATCATTTTCTTGTTTGTCAAGGTATTTCGGGTCACGCAGCCTGAGCATGGATGAAGCGACGGGCACCGGGACCGTCGGGGCGGAGGCTCAGAGTATCCACTTCCTCCGGACGTTGTGCAGGGTGAGCAGGAACAGGCCCAGGCAGTAGGCGACCAGCACGCCAAGGTCCAGAAGTGGGGGGAGGGCACCTGCGTCTCCGACGGCCTCGTGGAGGAGGTCGGCTCCGTATGTGAGCGGGAGGGCGTAGGAGAGCACGCGGAGGAGCAGGGGGAGTGAGGATACGGGGAAGAAGAGCCCGCAGAGGAATATCATCGGGAAGCGCAGGAAGTTGGAGAAGGTCATGGCCTCGAAGACCTCTCTCACGGACACGGCCACGAAAAGGCCCACGAAGGCCGATACCACGGCGATGAGTACCACCGCCAGTAGCAGCAGGGACCACGACACACCGGAGAGGTCGGTCATGAGGGCGGCGAGCAGGATAGGCACGAAGGCGTTGACCGTTCCGAAGACGATGGCCCCGCCGGTCTTGGCCAGCATTATCACGTTGAGCGGGACAGGCGCCAGAAGCAGCCTGTCGAACGAGCCGTTCTTCTTCTCGAAGGTCACCGTCACGGCCAGCATGGAGGTGGTCCCGAAGAGCACGGAGATGGTGACGACCCCGGGCAGGAGGGACTGCACGCTCTCCAGCCCCATCCCCGAGCGCAGAAAGAGCATGCCGGTCCAGGCGAGCGGGAAGATGATGCCCCAGCTGATGTTCGGCGGCTTGAGGTAGTATGTGCGCATGTCCTTCCGGACTATCGCGCCCAGGGCCCCGGCGGCGCTCATCCCCTCCCGCCCCTCTTCTTCCCGTTCCCGTCCCCGCGCATCAGACCGGCGTCCAGTGAGGTGACCCTCACGAAGACGTCCTCCAGGGAGGGCCTTACCCGCCGGGCCTCCGCAACCTCCCGCCCCATCTCCTCCAGCCGCCTGACCAGCGGCGCGATGTCTACGGGATGGTCCGACTCGACGCTTATATCCCCTTCATGGGAGAGGCCGATCCTCAGGTCGGGGAAGGAGGCGGCCAGCGCGGCCGATGCCCCGTCGTCGCCCCCTGCCAGGGTGAAGGCGGTGACGTGACGCTCCCTCTCCGGCTGGAGCAGTGCCTCCACGCTGTCGGTTCGAACAATGCGCCCCTCGACGATGAAGGCAATGCGGTCGCACAGCCTCTCCGCCTCCTCGATGTAGTGCGTGGTCAGGAAGATGGTGGTTCCGCCGCCCCGGAGGCCGGCGATCATTCGACGTATCTGCCTGGCGCTGGCGACGTCTATGCCGGTGGTAGGCTCGTCTAGGAAGAGTATGCTCGGCCCGTGCATCAGCCCGGCCGCGATGGTCAGCTTGCGCCTCATGCCCCTGGAGTAGCCTGCGAAGCGCCTGTCCGCCGCCCCGGAGAGGCCGAACGTGACGAGGAGCTCGTCGGCCCTCTCCCGCCGCTCCTCCCTCTCCATTCCGTAGAGCGCCCCGCAGAAGCGGAGGTTCTCCCTGCCGGAGAGCTCCGGGTAGAGATTGCTGCCGTCCGGGACCACGCCGGTGAGGTGCTGGGCGGCCTTGGTGTCCCGGGTGCAGTCCAGTCCGGCCACCTCGACTTCGCCATCGTCCACCCGGGCCAGGCCGGTCAGTATCTTGATGGTGGTGGTCTTGCCGGCGCCGTTGGGCCCGAGGAAGCCGAACAGCTCCCCCCGCGCTACCTCGAAGGAGATACCGTCGAGGGCGGTTACCTCCTCGAAGCGCTTGACCAGCCCCCGCGCCCGAATGGCCAAGGTGCCGGTCATCATCGGGACCTAGTGGCAGCCGCCGCAGTGGCCGGGAGCAGGCTCCGGCTCTTCCTCTTCCCCCTCTCCGACGTCGTGCGAGCCGCAGCCGCCGCTGCCGGTCAAGCAGTCGCAGTCGTCCCCGCAGTCGCAGTCGCCTTCGCGGTCGCACTCGCAGTCCTCTTCGCAGTCGCAGTCGTCGCAGTCATCGACGCAGCCCGCGGTCTCTCCGTCGCAGCAGCAGCCGTCCACCTCCGCGGTGCCGTCGTCCTGCGGGACGGGCACGGTGTGCTCCAGGGCGAAGGCGGCGGTGACGAGCACCGCCAGGGCCAGCACCTGCAGGAGCGGATGTATCCTCTTCGTCTTCAAAGCCATACCTCCAGCGTCTGTTCTGTCGTACATCACCTGGCCGCAGGGGGAACATTGCTACGGGACAGCCGCTCCGTCAAAACCACCAGCCTCTCCCCGGCTCCTCAGCGGTAAGGGGGGCTCCGATGTAGACGGCGATGCCGGAGCCCGGCTCTTAGGCGCCGGGCGCCGCTCTGCGTATAGTCCAGGGTCATGGGTATGAGCCTGCTGCATCTGTCGACGACGGACAGCCCCGCCGGCGCCTCCCGGGCGGCGATGACCGTGCACTCGCTCCTGAGGGAGCGGGGACACCGATCCAGGATGCTGGTCCTGCGGAAGCGCTCGGACGACCCGGACATAAGGGAGGTGCCGAGGCGGAGGCCGGGCCTGCCGGGAAGGCTGCTGGCAAGGCTGGGGCTTCGGCGGGAGCCTGCCCGGCGGGCCGGATACGTATTCAACTTCGACAGGGCAAGACAGGTGGTGCCGGGCGCCCTGACCGCGGAGCCCCGGGGCAGCTACGACGCCGTCCTGGCCCACTGGATAACCGCCCTCGCCACCAGCCGTGACCTGCGCGCCGTCGCCGACCACTACGGGTGCCCGCTCCTGCGGGTGATGATGGACATGGAGCCGGTGACCGGCGGCTGCCACCAGTCGTTCGGCTGCCGGCGGTTCGCGGGGAGCTGCGGCATGTGCCCGCTGCTGGAGAGCGACGATCCGTGGGACGAGTCCGCCAGGGTCCTGCAGGCGAAGCGGCGATACCTCGCGCCGCTGGACATCACCTTCGTATGCCCCAACAGCACCGTCAGGGGGTGGGTCCGGGCCAGCTCCCTCTTCGGCGGACACAGGACCGCGGACGTACCGCTGCCGGTCGACGGCTCGGTCTTCCACCCCGGAGACCGCCTGGAGGCCAGGCGGCGGCTGGGGCTCGGGACCGGCGGGCCGGTACTGATGGTGGGCGTCAGGAAGACGGAGGAGCCGGGCAAGGGAATGGACCTTCTGGAGAGGGCGCTGGGAATGCTCGGCGGGGCCCTGCCGGAGCCCGGAGAAGTCACGCTCCTGCTCGTCGGGTCGGGGGGGGAGGGCTTCGCAGATGGCTCGGGGCTGGCAGTCCGCAGGGCCGGTTACCTGGAGGAGCCCACCTCGATGGCCGACGCCTACAGGGCCGCCGACGCTTCCGTCTGCCCCTCGCTGCACGACGCCGGCCCCATGATGATACCGGAGGCGATGATGTGCGGCACTCCGGTGGTGGCCTTCCGGACAGGCGTGGCGGTCGACCTTGTACGAGACGGCGAGACCGGCTGGAGCGCCGGGCCGGGCGACGCGGAGGGGCTGGCGGCGGCTATGAGGAGGGCCCTGGAGGAGCGCGAGCCGGCCAGGCTTGCCTCCGCCGCGGCCGATGCGGCTGCGGGGCATTCCATAGAGAGCGTCTCCCTGGAGTATGTTAGCCTCCTGGAGGAGCTGACCGGGAAGGGGACCGGATGATAATCCTGGGCATACACCACGGGCACGATTCCAGCGCGGCCGTACTCCGCGACGGCGAGGTGCTTGCCGACGTCCAGGAGGAGCGCTTCCGCAGGCTGAAGCACTCCGCCGACTTCCCCTTCGAGTCGCTGAGATTCTGCCTGGAGAGGGCCGGGCTCTCCTCAATCGCCGAGGTGGATGCCATCGCCTGGGCGGGGAACGTAATCCCCCGGAGGGATGCCGGCTTCCTGGGGCTCGACCTCCCGGAACGGAGCGGCGGTCTCCGCTCATCGGTCAGGCGGATGATGCACGGAAGGGGCGATGAGCGAAGGCCGTCGATGCTGCCGGTCTACTTCCCGGACATGCGCATCGGCCCCGACACCGAGCTCGTCCGGGTGGAGCACCACCTGGCGCACGCCGCCTCGGCCCACTTCACCAGGCCGGACCCCTCCCCCTGCCTTGTCTTCTCCATCGACGGGATGGGAGACGGCTATACGACGACGGTGTGGCGCGCCGAGGGTGATCGGATAGAGCCGCTGCAGAAGCTGGGCACCGAGGCCGCCATCGGGTGGGGCTACTCCATCGTCACCGAGGGCCTCCACTGGATACACGGAGACGGAGAGGGCAAGACCATGGGCCTCGCGCCCTACGGCGACCCGGAGGTCTGCCGGGGCCTCCTCGACCGGTTCTTCCCGGAGATGGAGGGGACGGAGGTCGGGCGCCCGACCGACCCCGGGCAGGTGGACACCTGGACCTTCCAGTCCTCCCACCAGTGGCACATGGAGGAGGCCAGGGAGGTGGAGGAGCTGGCCGCCCGCCACGGGGCGGAGAACGTCGCGGCGGAGGCCCAGCGGAAGCTGGAGGAGCTGGTCCTCGGCTACGTCGAGGCCTGGGTGAGGAAGACCGGGATACGGAGGGTCGCCTTCGCCGGCGGGCTCTTCCTGAACGTGAAGCTCAACCAGCGCATCTGGGAGATGCGGGAGGAGCTGCTGGAGGAGCAGCACATCTTCCCCAACCCGGGCGACGGCGGCCTCTCCGTTGGGGCGGCGCTGCACCTGTGGCATACCCGCAACGGCTTCGAGGGCTCGTCGTTCGACAGCCTCTACTGGGGGCCGGACTTCTGCGAGGAGGAGGTGGCCTCGGTCCTGGACAACTGCAAGCTCCCCTACGAGAGGTGCGTAGACGCTCCCCTCGAGGCGGCGCGGATGCTGGCGAGCGGCGACATAATCGCCTGGTTCCAGGGCAGGATGGAGAGCGGCCCCCGGGCGCTGGGCAACCGCTCCATACTGATGAGCCCGCTCCGGGCGGAGAACAAGGACGTAATCAACGCGAGGGTGAAGTACCGGGAGGGCTTCAGGCCCTTCTGCCCCTCCATGACCGAGGAGAGCATGGACGACTACCTGGTGGACGCCAGGTACGAGCCGTTCATGATAACATCCTTCGACGTCAGGGAGGAGAAGAGGGGGGCCATACCGGCGGTGGTGCACGTCGACGGCACCGCCAGGCCGCAGATGGTCCGCAGGGATGTCAACGAACGCTACTGGCGCCTGATAGACGCCTTCGGGAGCATGACCGGGCACCCCGTTGTCCTGAACACCTCCTTCAACATAAAGGGAGAGCCGATAATCTGCACTCCCATGGACGCGGTCAGGTGCTTCTACTCCAACGGCCTGGACGCCCTCTTCATCGGCGACCTCCTCCTCGGGAAGGGAACGTGATGGAGCTCTCGCCGCGACAGGCCCGCATACATCTCTCGGTACTGCTGGCGGGAGCCGTCATACACCTCCTGTTCGCCCTCCTGGCGCCCATCGACCCCCTCACAGGGGACGCGTCGCAGTTCGCCAACGAGGCGGACGCCATACTGGACGGCAGGGGATGGGTGAACACCGAGGGCGAGGGCATGGCCACCGTCACCTATCCATCACAGGTGGTCTTTCTCCTCGTCTGCAAGGCCGTTTTCGGGAGGAGCGCCCTGATAGTGCCGGTCCTCCTCCAGCACGCGATGGTCGTCCTCTCCGCCTGGCTGGTCTTCAGGTACTCCATGCGCCTGCGGCTGGGCTTCCGGGCCTCCGTGACCGCCGAGGGCATCCTGCTCCTGCTGCCGCACCTGATGAAGTACGCCAGCATCCTCATCTCCCACACCTCGACGATGTTCCTGCTGGTGGCGGCGGTCTACCTGCTGACCTTCCGCCGGGACTCGCTCCCGCTGAGCCTGGTCGCCGGTCTGGCCCTGGGGGCCGCGGTGCTATCGCGGTTCACCTTCCAGTACTACCTCCTGGCGTACGTGCCGGTGGTCCTGGCGGTGGCCGCCCTCCGGCGCAGGCTGAGCGGCCGGCTGGTGCTGCACCTCGGGGCCGTAGTCCTCGGGACGCTGCTGGTGACCGTGCCGTGGTTCGCCAGGGTCAGGGCGCTCGAGGGGTCCGGCACCGGGTACACGGACGCCTGGAGCATGCTCTACAGGTTCAACCGGCCCGGGGAGATGCGGGGAGCCTACAAGGACTCCATCCAGCTGGAGCTGATGGCGTCCGACCTGCCGAAGGCGGAGCAGGAGGCCATCTACCGCGAGCTGGCCCTTCAGAACCTCCGCGAGCACCCGGAGTGGTACGCGGCAAACGTACTGACCAACCTCTCCTACATGCTGGTGAACCTCTCCTGGGAGGAGCAGGAGCACGCCTCGGTCTACGCCGGGATGGTGTACGCCGCTCTCCTCGGCTTCATGGTGCTGGGGCTCTGGGCCGCCGGCAGGTGGCGCCACCTCACTATGGTCCCGGCATACCTGGTGGTTCTCAACACTTTCGCCGTACACGTCCCCATATACGGCTACCTGGCCAACGCCTTCGCCTGCTGGGCGCTCTTCCTGCCCCTGTCCGCCCTCGGCGTCTGGCTGGCCATCGACGGTGCGAGAGCCTACAGGCGCGACGGGGGGAGGGCCCTATGAGGCTCATCTCCATGTCCCACCTGGCAAGGCTCCTGGCCACCGTCGCCCTCCTCTCGACCGGCCAGCTGATGATCAAGCACGGCCTGACGCTCAGGCAGGGGGAGCCTTTCGGGCTCTCCGCCTGCCTCAGTCCCTGGGTGATCGCCGGCATCGCTTCGGTCGCATGCTCCTCCCTGTTCTACTTCTCCGTGCTGCGGGAGCTGCCTCTCTCGGTCGTCTTCCCGTTCATCAGCCTCACGTACGTGGTGGTGATGCTGGCCTCGGCCCTGCTGTTCGAGGACAGGCTCACAGCCGCCAGGCTGGCCGGCATGGGCTTCATCGTCATCGGCATAGTGCTGCTCTCCCGCTGACCTCCGGGATGCGTCAACCCGTATTGCAGCCCCCCATCCACCCGGTATATTGAAACCGGAACGGCATTCGGGCGCCAAATCCGAGGAGGGCCGCACCATAGCGCAGGAGCAACGCCCGGAAGTGCTGGTTGTGGTGCCTGCCTTCAACGAGGAGGAGGCTATAGGCGACGTGGTCAGGGAGCTCGCCGACGCTGGCTGGCGGGATGCTCTCGTGGTGGACGACTGCTCCACCGACAGGACCCGGGCCGTGGCGGAGAGGGCGGGCGCCATGGTGATGAGCCTACCGGTGAACCTGAGAACGGGCGGGGCGTTCAAGGCGGGCATGGAGTGGAGCTGGAGACGGGGCAGGCCCTGCACCCTGGTCCAGTTCGACGGTGACGGCCAGCACCGGGCCTCCAACATCCCGAGGCTCCTTGCGGGCATCTCGGCGGGAGACGACCTGGTCATCGGCTCGCGGTTCCTCGGCTCGTCGGAGTACCGCAGCGGGAGCACCCGGCGCATCGGCATACGGGTCTTCTCCCGCCTGGTCTCCCTCCTCACCGGGGTGAGCATATCCGATGTCACCTCCGGCTTCAGGGCGCTCTCCTGGCGGGCGGTCCGGGCCCTCCACAGGGCCTATCCGGCGGAGTACCCGGATGCCGGGGCCCTGGTGCTCGCCCACCGCCTCGGGCTCTCCATATCGGAGGTATCCGTCGACATGGACCCCAGGAGGAGCGGCAGGAGCCACTTCACCAGCATCAGGAGCCTCATCTACCCGCCCAGGACCGTCATGTCGATAGTTGCCGGCCTGCTGGCGGAGAGGGAGGAGACATGAGCGGCGTCACGAGCCTTTTCGTTGCGGCCGGGGCTCTTGCCCTTGCCGCGCTGGTCATATACATGGTCGCGCAGAAGCTGCTCTCGCCCGGCCAGTCGGTGCTCTGGCTCATGGTGGCGCTCGCCGCGCTTCTGGTCTCGGCCTGGCCCGCGCTCTTCTTCCGCATATCGACCGCCCTCGGCGCGAGGAGCGCCGTATCCACGCTGTCCTTCATGGGGCTGGTCTACTTCGCCCTCTACTCCCTCTACCTGACCGCCAGGCTGACCAGGCTGGAGGAGAGGATGGAGCGGATGGCCATCGACCGGGGCGTCTCCGGCCTCGATGCCTCCGACGAGGATGCGGGGCCCTCCGGAACGAGCTCCGGGAAGGGCGGCTGATGCTCGCCCGGACCGCTCTGTGCATGCTCCTCGTCGCTGCGGCCGGGCCGGCCCCGGGCGGCGCGGCGGCTCCCGGCCATTGCGGCACCCCGAGGATGATGAACCTCGCCCGCAGCCTGGACGGCCTGCCGGGAACCGTGGCGAACCGGCCCTCCCTCAGCGGCCCCGAGTACCACCTGGACTCCCCCGAGGGCTGGGTCAGGGTACACTGGACCGACGACGGGGAGGACTCGACGACCTACGACTACGCCCTGAGCGTTGCCCTGGCGGCGGACTCCTCCTGGAGGGTCCAGTGCTGCGAGATGGGCTTCTTCGAGCCCCCTCCGGACAACGGCGAGGGGGGGGACGACCGCTACGACATCTACCTGCTGAGGCTCTCCGGCGGCGTACTGGGATACGCCAGCGCCTACGGAGAGTACAGGCCGCCCGACTCCACCCACGACTGCTCGGCTACTCACATCGCGGTGCACACCGGGATAGAGGACTGGGACAAGAGGGTCTGCGTGGTCGCCCACGAGCTGCAGCACGCCGTCCAGGCCTCCTACGACTGGCGTGAGCCCGTCTGGTTCATGGAGAACTGCGCCGTCTGGGTGACGGAGCTGGTCTACCCGGACATAGACGACTACCTGGGCACGCTCACCTCGGGCGACAACGCCCTCCGGAGGCCCTGGATGGACATCCGCACCCTCACCTACGGCGGCTTCCCCTGGCCCTGGATGATGTGGGACAGGTGGGGCCACGAGGCGGTCCGCTCCGTCTGGGAGCACTGCGCCGCCGAGTACGGCGTGAACATGCTCCCCGCCCACGACAGCACCTTCGCCGGGTACGGCCTGACCTTCGAGCAGTTCTTCATGGACTACGGCGTCTGGCGGTGGTTCACCGCCGAGAACTGGTTCGACGGCTGCGGGATGTACCGGGAGGAGGCCTCCACGTGGCACCCGGGGCCGATAGTCCTGGGCTACCACGAGGTCACGTCTCTGCCCTACTCGCACTCCCAGCCGGCCTACCTCCAGCCGGAGACCTACGGCATCCACTGGATAAGGGTGGACCTCTCCGGGCACCAGGACAGGTGGCTGAGCGTTCACTTCGACGGCAGGGACCTGATGGAGTGGAACCTCGGCGTCATCATGCAGGACCTCTCCGGAAGGATGTGCTTCGACTGGTACGACTGCGACTCTCTCACGGGAGAGACCGAGGTGGCATTGGGAGCCGCCGGTTGGGACTACGCGGTGGTCTTCCCCGCCTGCATGGACGACTCCCCGCTGGACCATCTATACGACATCGGCATAACGGCGATGGAGACCGGCGCGGAGGAGGAGGGGCCGGCCCCTGCGCCGGAGCTCTGCGTCTCTCCGAACCCTCTGCGGCCGTCCTCGGGCTCGCTCTCCATGGTGCTGCAGGAGGAGGCGGAGGTCTCTCTGGCGGTGTACGACATGGGCGGCAGGGTCGCGGCGACACTGCTGGAGGGGGAGCCGATGCCGGCGGGCGTCCACGAGCTGCCGCTCTCCGGGGTACGCCTGCCGGCAGGGAGCTACGTGGCGGTCCTGAGAGCCGGGCGGTCCGGCTCGGCCGTCAGGTTCGTCGTCCGGGGACGCTAGCCGGACCCTTACCCGGTTACCCGCTCAATCCCGCGCCGGACGCGGGTAGCTCTCCTCCAGGCTCTCGAAGGCCTCCCGGTCCAGCAGGAACTCGTAGTCCAGCATCTCCTCCGGCACGGCCTCGCCCTCCGGCGCCACGTAGCCCGGGCCGGGGGGCGGATACCAGCGGACCAGTCCCGTCTCGTCTACTCCCCTGGCAAGCAGGACGAACGGCTCGTCCGGCCGGCTCTCCTCGATACCCACGAGGAAGGTCGAGTAGCCCGCGTCGTCATGCTCCCAGCGGAAGAGCCCGCTCATGAGCCACCCCCCCAGCGGCGCCTCTATCCGCTGCGCCTCGCAGAGGAGGACGTCCTCCGCGCCGATCTCCTCCAGGTGGTCGAGCATGTGGTAGACGGCTCCGGCCAGCTCCCAGCTGGCCTCTCCCTCCGCCAGGGGGCTGCCGGGATGCAGCCAGTCGACCGGAGAGACGGACAGGGCAGCCGCAAGGACCATGGTCAGCATACGCTACCTCCTCGTTGATTCGTGCCGCCGAATCGTGCCACTCGCCCGGGGGGCATGGGATGCTCGGAACCCTGCTGCCTCAGGTGGGTGGCGCGGATTCAACGTCACCGCACCAGCTCCATGAAGACCTCCGAGTAGTAGGGGGAGAAGCCCATCGCCGTGTAGAGCGCCTGCGCCGGCACGTTCACGCTGGAGGTCCCTACCAGCAGGGTGTCCGCGCCCCGCTCGAGGCATTCCCTCATGGCGCCGGCGACCAGCAGCCTGCCGAGGCCCCGCCTGCGGTGGCCGGGATGCACGGCTATCAGGATTATCCTCCGGCAGTCGCCGTTGCCGTCCACCCCGCCGAGCAGGCCGTCGGGCGCCGTGGAGACGAAGCCGGCCGGCGAGCCCTCCCGGACGGCCAGCAGCACCGAGTCGCAGAGGCCCCTGGCGCAGTTTGCCGACCATTCGCCGTACATCCGGACGGCTGCCCCCTCCGGCACCTCCGGGTCGAGGAAGAGCCGGTCCAGTACGAAGGCCTGCCCGCCCAACGCCCCGATGTCCCGGGCGTCCTCTCCCGAGGCCTGGCGCAGCGAGTAGCCGGAGGCCGGCAGCTCCAGCTCTCCGACCCGCCACCTGAAGGTGGAGAGCCCGCTGACGTAGCGGAACCCGGCGGCCTCCAGGCCGCGCACGGCGGCGCCGGAGAGGGCGGAGAGCCTGACCCAGACCAGCGCACCGGCCGGCAGCCCAACGCGCCACTCCTCCCAGGGGATGGCCCCGCCGGGGTCGCCACCCTCCACCAGGGAGGAGACCTTCAGCACATCCCGGCCCAGGTGGCCGGAGTCCCAGTCGGACCTCCCCACGCTCAGCAAGTAGCGCCCGAGCAGCACCCTGCTCTCGTCCTCTACCGGAGGGGAGGGGGGGAGCCCGGCAGCCGGCTCGGGGAGGGCGTGGTCCCTCACGGGGCCGCCGCCTCCTCGAGGACCACCGCGGTCACGTAGTCCACCTGCTCCCGGGTCATGCCGGGCCAGAGCGGAAGGGACATCTCCCGCCGGAAGGTCTCCTCCGTGGCCTCCATCTCCTCGACGGTCACATCCGGATGCTCCCGGAAGTAGGGGTGCATGTGTGCCGGGATGAAGTGGACGCTGCAGCCCACGCCCCGGCCCCGGACCCGCTCCATGATGCCGTCCCTCTCCAGACCGGGCGCCAGCCTCAGCGGGTAGATATGGAAGGCCGACTCCCCCTCCTCGTGGGGGGGGAGGGTGAACAGCTCCGGGAAGCGCCCGAAGGCATGGTCGTATGCGCGGCAGACCTCCCGCCTGGCGGCAAGCAGCTCGTCCGCCCTCTCCGCCTGGGCCACACCGATGGCTGCGAGCACGTCCGGGAGGTTGGCCTTGTAGCCGTCCTCGACCACCTCGTAGTACCAGCTCCCTCCTGCGCTGTAGCGCTTCCAGGCGTCCCTGCTCATCCCGTGCAGGGAGAGGACCCTGCCCCGGTCCAGCAGACCCCCCATCCGGGCGGACGTGCTGATGAGCCCGCCCTCCCCGGTGGTGATGTTCTTCGTGGCGTAGAAGCTGAAGGCGCTCAGCGAGTCGAAGGAGCCTATCATCCTGCCGCCAACCCTGGCGCCGAAGGCGTGGCAGGCGTCGTCCACCAGCCGCAGCCCCCGCCTCTCCGCCTCCAGGCAGAGGGCCGGCATGTCGCAGGGCTGGCCGGCGAAGTGGACGGTGACGATGCCGGCGGCCCCGTGGCGTGCCGCGGCGTCCAGAGCCCTCTCCCGGGAGAGGTTCATGTCCTCCGGGGCGATGTCCACCAGCACCGGCTTCGCCCCCATGTGGAGCAGCTCCGTCACGCAGGAGGCGAAGGTGTAGCTCGGGACCACCACCCGCTCCCCCGGGAACCCGGCGAGCCTGTAGCAGATGGCGAGCGCGGCGGTGCCGCTCGATAGGGCGAGCGTCCCCGGGACCCCCAGGTACCCGGCGCAGATGCTCTCCAGCCTGGCAGCGACGCCACCGGTGGTCAGCCAGCCCGAGCGGAGCACCTCCGTGACCTCCGCCACCTCGGCCTCCCCGACCGCGGGACGGTGGAATGGGACCTCCATCAGCCCTCCTCCATCGAGGGGAACATCTCCGCGAGCCTGCGCCGCGTCTCCTCCTCCTTGCCCGCCCCGGCCAGCCCGAGCAGCCCGTCCACGGCCTCCCTGAAGCCCTCCGGGGGGGGCGGGTCCCGCATGTCGGCCATGATGGAGGGGTGGTCGGTGGGGCCGAGGTCGCCGCCGGACCAGGAGAGCTCCTCGAAGAGCTTCTCACCCGGCCTGGCGCCGGTCTCGACGATCTCCACGTCCTTCCCGGGGACCATCCCGGAGAGCCTGACCATCTTCTCCACCACCCCGTAGACATCGTGGGGCTCGCCCATGTCCAGCACGTAGACCCCGCCGTCCTCCCCCCTGGCGCCAACGTGGAGGACCAGCGACGCCGCCTCCGGCACGGACATGAAGAAGCGCCTCATCCTCCTGTCCGTGACCGTGACGGGACCGCCGGAGCCGAGCTGCCTCTCTATTAGCGGGAGGAGGCTGCCGCTGGAGCCGAGGACGTTGCCGAAGCGGACGGTGGCCCTGGTCCCTATGCCGTCGTCGGCCCACGTGCCCGACCTCACCAGCAGCTCGCAGACCCTCTTGGTGGCTCCCATGACGCTCCTGGGCCTCACGGCCTTGTCAGTCGAGACCATCACGAAGCGGGATACGCCCGCCGCGGCGGAAGTGTCCAGCAGGGCCATCGTGGAGAGCACGTTGTTCAGCACCGCTCTGGTGACGTTGCTCTCCAGCATGGGGACATGCTTGTAGGCCGCGGCGTGGAAGACAACGTCCGGCCGCCCGGCGCGCATGAGCCTTCCGAGGAAGCCCCTGTCGCAGGCGTCTCCCAGCAGGACCTCGGAGCGGTCGAAGCCCATATCCCTCAGGTCAAGGTCGGTGTAGAAGAGCCCCGGCTCGGAGACGTCCAGGAGCCCCAGCCAGGAGGGCTCGAGCTGCGCCAGCTGCCTGCAGAGCTCGCTGCCGATCGAGCCACCAGCTCCCGTTACCAGGACGGAGGCGCCCCCGAACACCCTTCTCAGCGCGTCCAGGTCGATGCGCCTGGGCCTCCTGCCCAGGAGGTCCTCCAGCCGGACCTCCCTTGCCGCCCGGGGGAAGACCCGGCCCGGGTCTATCAGCTGGTAGTAGCCGGGGATGATGCGGACCGGCACGCCCAGCTCCATGCACCACTCGGTGATGGAGGCTAGCTCCTCCGGGGATGCGGAGGGGATTGCCACGAGCACCTGGTCGTATCCGCCGGCCAGGGCCTCGGCCCCGGCGCGGTCCTCCACCGGGACCCCCTCTACCTCGCGGCCCGCCGCCTCCGGCGAGTCGTCCACCACGGCCGCCAGCTCGTAGTTGAGCTCCGGGTGCCTTGCTATCTCCCTGGCCACGAGCCTGCCGCACTCACCTGCGCCGAAGAGCAGGAGCCTGGTCCTGCGCTCGGAGCGGGGCAGCGGCCCTGCGACGTCGGTCAAGGCAGCCGCTCCCCGGAGAGCGACTCGTAGTACCGGATGGTCCGGACGAGCCCCTCGCGGAAGTCGGTCCCGGCGGTGAAGCCGAAGTACTCCCGTGCCCGGCTGACGTCCAGCATCCTCCGCGGCTGACCGTCCGGCCTGGAGGTGTCCCACTCTATCCGGCCCTCGTAGCCGGTGAGGGAGACGATGAGGCCGACCAGCTCCCTTATGGATATCTCGAAACCGGCGCCCAGGTTGACCGGCTCGGCCCCGTCGTAGCGCTCGGTGGCCAGCACGATGCCCTCCGCGGCGTCCTCGACGTAGAAGAACTCCCTGGTAGCCCTGCCGGTGCCCCAGACCGTGATGCTCTCCATGCCCTCGCGCCTGGCGTCGACGCACTTCCTGATGAGAGCGGGGATGACGTGGGAGCTCTCCGGGTCGAAGTTGTCGCCGGGGCCGTAGAGGTTGACCGGCAGCAGGTAGATGGCGTTGGTCCCGTACTGCTTCCTGTAGGCCTGCGCCTGGACCAGCAGCATCTTCTTGGCCAGTCCGTAGGGGGCGTTGGTCTCCTCCGGGTAGCCGTCCCAGAGGTCCTCCTCGCGGAACGGTATCCTGGCGTGCTTCGGGTATGCGCAGATGGTCCCGATTATCACAGTCTTGGCCACGCCCCTCAGCCTGGCCTCCTCCAGCAGCTGTATCCCCATCATGGCGTTGTCGTAGAAGAAGCGGCCCGGGTTGGCGCGGTTCGCGCCTATGCCGCCCACCACCGCCGCCAGGTGGATGAGCACCTCCGGCCGGGCGTCGTCGAACATCCTGCGTATCGCACCGAGGTCCCGGAGGTCGTACTCCTCCTCGCGGGGTACGAAGACCTCCCGGTAGCCCCTCTCCCGCAGCTTCCCTACCAGGTGCCTCCCGAGGAAGCCGTCGCCGCCGGTCACGCAGAAGCGCGTGTCCGGGCCCATCTCGAACCCCTCCATCTGACCTCCATGCCTAGCCCGCGACGCCCCGGACGAATCTACTAGCCCCCCGGGAGCGCTACAACGAGCCCCGGAAGGTGGCGGGCGTTATGTTCTCCCTCCCGGTCCAACCGATCTATTGTGGGAAGGCGGGTCATGGCAGCAGCCCTGGTGCTGGCGCTGGCCGCGGCCGTCCAGGGGGCCGCCGGCTTCGGCTACTCCCTGCTCGCCCTGCCGCTGCTCCTGCTGCTGATGCCGGTGAGGGAGGCGGTCCCGCTCCTTTCGGTGACCGGCCTCATGCTGAACGCGATGGTGCTGGCCCATGCGCGCAGACACGTGCGACTGCGGACCATGCTCCCGGTCATCGTCGCCGGATGCCTCGCCCTGCCGCTGGGTGTCCGGGTCCTGGAGCTCGCCGACGACAGACTGATGCGGGCGGCGGTCGGTCTCATCGTCCTGGGGACCGCCCTCTCCTACCTGGCCGGCCTGCGGCCGAGCCTGCGGGCCGGAAGGGTCTGGGCACCGGCCGCGGGTGCGCTGAGCGGCATCCTGTACGGGGCCACTACCTTCAGCGGTCCGCCGGTGGTCCTCTACCTGGCTGGGACCGGGACGCCGAGGGACTCGTTCCGGGGCGGTCTGGCCCTGCACTTCCTCGTGGTGAACGTGGCAGCCCTGCCGCTCTTCTCGGCGGAGGGGCTTCTGCCTCCGTCCGAGATCCCCCTAATGCTGCCGCAGGTGGCGGCCGCCGCCGCCGGAGCCGTCCTGGGGATGCTTGCGTCCGGCAGGATACCGGAGGTGCTCTTCAGGCGGCTGGTGCTACTGCTGCTCGCCCTGCTGGGCGTTCTCTCGGCCGCTACGGCCCTTCGGGGGGCCGCCTAGATTATCATCAGGTCGCCCGGGTCCTCCGGGTTGACCTTGACCGGTATGCGGTTGCCGACCTGGTAGCGCATGATGGCGGTAAGCGGTATCACCGCCTTGTGCTTGACCTCGTAGCCGGAGCGCATCGGGGAGTCGACCTGGAGCAGGAACCTGACCTGCGGCTGGTTGTTGATGTACGTCCCCGTCTCGTTCGCATCCTTGATCAGAGCCTCGGCGTCGAGCCAGGTCCTCTCTATCCGTTCCCTCCGACGGTTGGAGAGATGGGCCCAGAGGATGACCGCGGAGTTCGTGAGCAGGAACATCCCGGCCATGATGAAGAAGAAGATGTTGAGCGGCAGGCTACCGTCGTCCGTCCTGGCATCCGGCGAGACGAGGAAGCCGGCGATGATGAAGCCGACGATTATCACCCCGAAAATGCCGAAGACGCTCCAGTTGATGGACCTCCTCAAGGTCTCTCTCCCTCCCGTTCCCGAACCACTGTCTCCTCAGGACCCGGCAGCAGGCCCGGTCACTTCCACCTCGAAGGACATCTCGGCTATCCTCGCGCTGTCGCCGGCCCCCTCCATCTCCATGGACGTTATGGTGAGGACGGCGGTCCCCCGGGGCAGCTCCGCGTGTACGCGCGCGGCGGCCTCCGCCGAGAGGGGGTCCTCCGGCCAGAGCATCCCGTAGAGGGCCTCCTCCGCGGTCCTGCGATCCTCCTCGCAGGTGACGAAGCTCAGCTCCCTGGTCATCCCCGGTGCGTTCACCGAGCCGTCGTTCGGGTAGCGTCCCCCGGCGTCCAGGAAGTGCCACGCGAACACCTGCAGAGGCCGGGGGCCCCTGTAGGGAGGCGTCACGACCGTCGCGTAATCCATGCAGGGGTGACCCTCGGGGTGTACGCTCAGAAGCCATCCGTCCGGATGGCCCTCCACGCTGCTGAGCGTGAGCACCAGCGAGTCGGCCAGGTGCAGCGAGAGGTCCTCGCCGTGACGGACGGTGTCCTCCAGCGCGCTGCACCAGCCGGCCCCGCCCCCGCCGGAGAGCACCAACAGTACGAGCAGAAGCGTGTTCACTCTCATCCCCCCTCCCTGGGCGGTCCGCCGGCCGCCATGCGCAGCGGGGGGAGCGGGAGCTCCCCGGTGCCGGAGCCGCCCCATGAATCTGGGATAGCCGCCCGGTCGCCGCAAGTCAAGCTCCGGACTGTACCTCCGGGTCCTCCGGGGCTATCATAGGATGTTTTCTGCACCCCGAATTGGAGAGTCAATGAAGAAAGCGCTCATAACCGGCATCACCGGTCAGGACGGCTCCTACCTCACGGAGCTGCTCATCCGGGAGGGCTACGAGGTCCACGGGATAGTGAGGAGGAGCAGCAGCTTCAACCGCGAGAGGATAGAGCACCTCATCCAGGACGACGACATCTACCGAAGCGTGCTCTTCCTCCACTACGGCGACATGACCGACTCCAGCGCCATCAACAGGATACTGGAGCGGGTCGGTCCCTCGGAGATATACAACCTGGCCGCACAGAGCCACGTTCGCATCTCCTTCGACCTGCCGGAGTACACCGGCGACGTCGACGCCATAGGTGTCGTCCGCCTCCTGGACGCCATACGGGAGGTCGGGCTGGTCAGGGAGTGCCGCTTCTACCAGGCCTCCACCAGCGAGATGTTCGGCGCTTCGCCGCCGCCGCAGGACGAGACCACCCCCTTCCGCCCCAGGAGCCCGTACGCGGCGGCCAAGCTCTACGCCCACTGGATGGTGGTCAACTACAGGGAGGGCTACGGCCTGCACGCGTCCAGCGGTATCCTGTTCAACCACGAGTCGCCCCGCCGGGGCCGGAACTTCGTCACCCGCAAGGTCGCAATAGCCGCGGCCAGGATAGCCGCGGGTCTCCAGGGGGAGCTGACCCTGGGCAACCTGGACTCCAGCCGGGACTGGGGCCACGCCAGGGACTACGTCAGGGCGATGTACATGATGCTCCAGCACGACGTCGGCGAGGATTACGTGATAGCCACAGGCGAGACCCACACCATCCGAGACCTGCTCGACAGGGCCTTCTCCCGGGTAGGGCTCGGCTGGGAGGACCACGTGGTCATCGACCCGCGGTACCTCAGGCCGACCGAGGTGGACGTCCTCCGCGGGAACCCCTCCAAGGCCCGTGAGATTCTCGGGTGGAGGCCGGAGACCGGCTTCGGAGAGCTGATAGACGAGATGGTGGACGCCGAGGTCCACGCCATAGAGGAGGGGAGAGAGGCATGAGGCGCCTTCCGCTGCTGCTCGCCGCGCTCGCCGCCGCGGTCTGCGCCGGGGAGCTGACGATGGAGATGACCATCGACCGGACGGACGTCTTCCTGGACAGCTGGGCGGGCCTGGACGTCGTCCTCCTGGAGGGTGGCATGGTGCCCTTCGAGGAGGGGATGCCGGCCCTCCCCGGGCTGCCCCTCTCCCTGGTGCTCCCTCCCGGCGCCTCGGTCACCGGCTGCGAGGTCACGCCGCTCGAGACCGCGAGCCTGGGCTCCGGCCTGGACATGGCGCCGGTACGGTACAGGACCGTGGGCGGTCCACCCTCCCTGCCGGTAGGCGCATCCGCCGCCGCGGTCGGCGGCATCTTCCCCTCGGAGCACTGCGTCGGCCTCCGCACGGGCAGCAAGACCGGGTTCAGTCTTGCCGCCGCCTGCTACGTGCCGTTCACCTGGGACAGGCTCTCCGGAGAGCTCACCCTCGTCACCTCGGCGGAGGTCGTCATCAGCTACTCCGGGGAAGGGGAGGCGGGGGCCCCGGTTCTCACTCCCACGCAGGTGTCCAAGGCGATGGAAGGTCTGCGCGGCGTCGTACGGAACCCGGAGATGCTGGAGGCATGGGCCCCCCTGACCGGCGGCTCCTCCGACTGGGCCTCCTGGATCGTTGTGGCCGACGCGGGAATGGAGGACGCTCTGCAGCCGCTCGTCGATCACAGGAGCACCACCCACGGCTCGGCCGAGCTGGTGACCGTGCAGTCCATCACCGGTTCCTATCCGGGACGGGACACCCAGGAGCGGATACGCAACTTCCTTAAGGATGCCTACGAGAACCACGGCCTGGTCTACGCCCTCATCGTCGGCGACTACGGCGAGACCACCAGGCTCTCCTCCCTCCAGGTGGGCGAGAACGTCATGGACAACGTCACCGACCACTACTATGCCGACCTCGACGGCTCCTGGGACCTGGACGGCGACGGCCTGTTCGGTGAGCGGAGCGACGGCATCGACTACTTCAGCGACATCTACGTCGGCCGCTTCAGCACCGACATCCCCTCCAGGGTGGAGACCATGGTGCGGAAGACGGTAGACTACGAGACGTCGGCCCCTGCCGGCCAGTGGAGGGAGACGGCCATCCTCATCGGCGCCGGCCTCTGGCCGGAGAGCTCGTACTGGGGCAGCTTCGTCTGCGACAGCATCGAGTCGCGGCTGCCGGAGGGCTGGCTCGCCCGAAAGCTCTACGAGACCGAGTCGGGCCACCCCACCAACCAGATACACCTGATGAACCTGGGCGCCTCCTACGTCACCCCGCAGGGCCACGGCTGGTCGGGCGGCGTAGCATGGTACTACCAGCCGGATACCGACATCATCTCGAACTCCAACTACACCGGTCTGACCAACGAGGACATGCTCTGCGTGTTCCATTCCATGGCCTGCATGGCGGGGGAGCTGACCAACGTGGGCTGCATAGCGGAGAGGCTGATGATGGCCCCCTGGGGCGGCGCCGTCGCGGTGATGTTCAACTCCCACTACGGTTGGGGCACGCCGCCCTCCACCGGACCCTCCGAATGGCTGGAGATTCACTTCGCCGACCAGATGTTCCAGCACGACCGGTACGAGGTCGGCGTGGCCCAGGGGCTGGCCAAGGACGCCATCCGCAGCCTCCCGGTTCCCCTGATAGACTGGGTCATGCAGTGCAACAACTACCTGGGCGATCCGGCGTTGCTCTTCGCTTCGGGGCAGACCGGTGTAGAGACGGGCGAAGGGGGGCCTCCCACCGCGAGGGCTCTGGGCGTGCCGGCCCCGAACCCGGCGGTCACCGCCGCTACCTGCACCGTCTCCTGGACGCTGCCCGCCTCCGCCACCGGCGAGGTGGCCCTGTTCGACATGACCGGCAGGAGGGTGGCCGTGGTGGCCGAGGGGGACATAGGCGGCGAGAGGACCGAGCCGCTCGACCTCCGCTCCGGCTCCGGCGACACTCTGCCCCCGGGCGTCTACGTCGTCGTGCTCCGCAGCGGCGGGAGGCTTGAGGCCGAGAGGCTGGTGGTCTCCGGCTGACCGCCCCGGTTGTCGGAACCGATGCGGCTGGGTGGTGTTAAACCGTTAGGGCTTTCCATAGCAATCGGATAGGTTAATATTGTACGTCCGACCGACCGCAGAAGAAGCCTATAGAGAAGCACGAAAGGAATCGAAGTGAGATTACCCGCGACCGCTCTCCTCGCAGTTATCGCACTGGCCTCCCCGGCGCTGGCCGGCGAGCTCCACGTGAGCCTGGACCTGTCGCCGGACCAGGTGGCGATAGAGTCATTCGACGGACACGACGCAGTCACAATACCCGGAGGCGTCATCTCCACCGGCGAGGGCCTGCCCGGCCTGCCCGGCATCCCCCTCTCCTACTTGCTCCCGCAGGGCACCTCTCTGACCGCTGTCGAGGTGGTCTCCTCCGAGACCGTGACCCTGCCCGGAAGCTACGACCTGGCGCCGGCCAACTACATTCCGGTCTCCGACCCGGCGACCGCCCTGACGGCATCCGGCCCGGTCTGGACCGCCGACGAGCCCTTCCCGGCCGAGCCCGTCACAGCAGTGCACACCGGCAGCAAGACCGGCTTCAGGGTAGGCGGCTTCACGCTCATGCCGCTCAGCTACAGGCCGCTCAGCGGCCGGCTCTCCATGATGACCTCCGTCGACCTCGTGCTCCGCTACGAGGCGGACCCGGAGGCGCCGGTGCTCACGCTGACCGACGCCCAGGTGGCGATGGCCGAGAGCGGCCTCGAGAACATCGTGCGGAACCCGGAGATGCTGGGGGAATGGGCGCCCGCCCTGCGCGACGGCGGCACCGACTGGTCGCACTGGGTGGTGATAGCCGACCCGGACTTCGAGACCATGCTCCAGCCCCTCGTGGACCACAGGCAGACCACCGTCGGCTCGGCGGAGTTCGTCAGCACCGACTGGATCTACTCCAACTACACCGGCTACGACGGTGCCGAGAAGATCCGGAACTACCTGATAGACGGCTACGAGAACCACGGCCTCATCTACGCCCTCATAGTAGGCGACTACGGCGAGACCACCAGGATATCCATGCTGAACGTCAGCGGGAACACCCTGGCCTCCGTGACCGACCTCTACTACTCCGACCTGGACGGCACCTGGGACCTGGACGGAGACCGCCGCTACGGCGAGAACTCGGACGGCATAGACTACTACAGCGACATCTACGTCGGCCGCTTCAGCACGGACGTCTCCTCCAGGCTCCAGACCATGATAGACCGGACGATCGACTACGAGACCGCCCCCACGCCGGGCAGCTGGCAGACGACTGTGCTGCTGCCGGCGGCGGGGCTCTGGCCGCAGTACGGCTACTGGGGCAGCTTCGTCTGCGACTCCATCGACAAGAGAATCCCGGCGAGCTGGCTGGTCTACAAGCTCTACGAGAACAGCTCCGGCCACCCGAACAACCAGATAGCCTACCTGAACAGCGGCGTCTCCTGGTGTGAGCCCACGGGCCACGGGTACGAGTCGGGCGTCTTCTGGTACAACTACGCCCCCACCGATATCATCTCGAACGCCAACTACACGCAGCTGACCAACATCGACAAGCTGCCGGTGATGAGCTCCATCGCCTGCCTGGCGGGCAAGATCTCGAACATAGCCTGCATAGCCGAGAGACTGATGTTCTGGCCGACCGGCGGCGCCGTGGCAGTGATGTTCAACTCCGACAACGGCTGGGGCACACCTCCCTACATGGGCCCCTCCGAGCACCTCGAGGTGCACATGGCCGACCAGTTCTGGGTCTACGACCAGATGGAGATAGGCCCCATGCACTCGTTCGCCAAGGACGCCTTCAGGGCCGCAGGCGGGATGACCTTCCAGAACTGGGTCCTGCAAGAGCACAACCTCCTGGGAGACCCTGCCCTCCTGCACGTCGCCGGCCAGACCGGCATAGACGAGGGCACCCAGCCGAGCCCCGCGGGCCCGGTCCTCTCCTCTCCCATGCCCAATCCCACCGGCGGGGCTTGCACGCTGGCCTACGACCTGCCCTCCTCCGGCTCCTTCGAGGTAACGGTCTTCGACCTCTCGGGCAGGACCGTCCGGACGATCCACGACGGACACCTTGACGCCGGCATCGGAACCCTCGGCTTCGACGGCCGCGACGGCAGCGGCGCGCCGCTGCCCACCGGATGCTACTCGGTAGTGATGTCCGGCCAGGCCGGCACGGCCACGACCAGGATGCTGGTGGTTCGCTAGCGCGACACGGGCAGCGACAAGGGAGCGGGGCGGCGCAGCCGCCCCGCTTTCCCGTTACTCCCCCCGGCCTTAGATATCCCCCATGGCTCTTCGAAGGCTCGCTCCGGCGCTGGCGCTGGCGGCGGCGCTCCTGGCGCTGCTGCTGACCGGTCCACGCCCGGAGGCTCCCTTCTCCGGCGACAACGGCGTAAGGCTCTGGCAGGCGGCAAGCATGTCCGCGCCGGGAGCAGGTCTGGTCCGTCCGATGCCGCCTGGCTACGAGGCCCGGGAGATGGCCCCCGCGCTGACCATCCCCGAGGGCGACGAGCTGGCGCCGTCATGCCCGCCGCTCTTCCCATTGCTCACCGGCCTGCCCTGGGGAGGGGCTCCCATGGGCGGCCGGCTCTCCACGCTTCTGCTCACCCTGCTCTGCCTGCCGCTGCTCTCCCTGCTGGCCGGCGGGACGTACAGGGGCCTTCTGGCCTTCGCCGCCTCGGGACTGGTGCCCTACTCCCTTGTCTACTGGGAGCACGGGCCGTCTGCTGCGCTGGTCCTCGCCTCGTTCCTGCTCATGCTCAGGCAGGCGGAGCTGCGGGAGCCGCTTCCCCTCTGGCTCCTCACTGCCGTCCCGGCGGTCCTGCTCAGGCCGGAGAGCGCGGCCGCGCTCTTCGCCTCGGCGGTCGCCGTGGCGCTGTCTACCGGGGGCCGCGGGAGCAGGATGGTCCTCGCCTGGGCCGCGGCCTCCACCGCCGCTGCGGCTGTGCTCCTCGCGGCTGGCGCCGTCCCCTCCCGGCACCTGGGCGGCAACATCCCGCTAACCGGGAGAGGGGACTACTGGAGCCGCGCAAGGATACTGGCCTCCTGGGTGGCACCCCTCTTGAACCTGCCGCTCTGGGGCGGCCTGCTGCTCATGGTCTCCGCCGCCTCGGCCAGGCTCGGCAGGCTGGGCAGGGTCTCCCGGCACCTCTCCCGGGCCCTTGCGGCGGCAGCGCTGGCAGGCGCCGCTTTCCCCCTCTACTACGTGCTCCGGGGCAGCGCCGGGGCCATGTCCCTGCTCACCATGTGCCCCGCCCTGCTGCTTCTGCTGCCCCTTCACCCGGGCCGGGCCGGACCGAGGGAGAGGGCGGCGCTGCTCGCGGGCGGTCTCGGGATGGCTCTGGTCACGCTGACCGCGCCGACCGACGGCATGTTCCAGTTCGGGCCCAGGTTCCTGCTCGCTCCGGCCGTCCTGCTCTGCGCCGGGCTGGTCCGCGGCGTTCTCCGTGGCCTCTCCGGGCTGCGTCCGGCACCGAGGGCGGCGGTCGCGGGGGCGCTGGCCGCGCTGGCCCTCCTCGGCGCCTCGAGGGGTGTCCTGTTCCAGCGCTTCTACAGGGAGAGGCACGCGGAGCTGTCCCGGACCCTCGCGAACCTGCCGGAAGTGGCCGTCCTGGCCACCACGAAGCCCTGGCTGCCGCTGGTCGCATGGGACGTGACCGCCTCCAGGCCCTTCCTCTGCGTGAGGGAGCCGGAGCGTCTCCGGGAGCTTGCTGCCGGCATGCAGCTTGTCGTGGTGACCTCGAGGCCTACGGGGCTCGGCGAGGCTGGCCGGCCCGGCTACAGGGGGCTGGTGCTCGAGAGCAACATGGAGGGTCTGAATCTGCCCGTCTTGCCGGGCGAGTCGGAGCCGGCCATTTTGGCTATCTGACCTCCTCCACCTCGATTCCGGGCACCCCGTCCACGTCGTAGGCCACGCGTGCCCTGTTGCGAATCAGAAGGGACTCCCCGAGGCGCTCACCGGTCTCCCTGTCATGCTCGACGCGCCAGAGCTCGTTCTCCCGGTATACGGTGCCGTCCGGCATCCGGACGAAGCGGTGCCGCCGCTCCTCAATGGAGAGCTCCGTCTCCGGTAGGGAAGAACCCAGCAGCCTCCCCTCCAGGTACTCCTCGTCGACCCAGACCCTCACCTGCCACGGGAAGAAGCCGTCGTTGCAGAAGCGCAGGTCCTTGTAGTTCCAGAAGACGGTGGCGCCGGTCCCGAATGGCACCGTCCTCCTGTAGTCGGGAAAGGGATCGAAGTCGTGCCTGTGACGCTCGGTAACCTCCATGTTCGTCTGCAGCACCATCCAGTAAAGCAGGTTCGACAGCTGGCACAGGCCGCCGCCGGTCATCGCCGTCATCTTCCCACCGGAGAGCTGCAGCCCCGGGAGGAAGCCCCTCCTCTCGGTCGGCCTTCCCACCGACTTCCAGAAGGAGAAGGTCTCCGAGGGCATTATGAGCATGCCGTCGATGGCCCGGCAGGCCACGTCGAGGCTCCTAACCTTGTTCCTCTGAAGCTCCATATCCGTCCCGGAGAGCTTCCGCAGCAGGAGGGACCGGTGGCTGACGACCTCGTGGTCCAGGCTCTCCAGCCGCCTGCGCCTGCTGAAGGTCCTGAAGGTGAATGTGTCCGATACCCTCCGGCCCATCCTCCTCGCGCCCACGGAGAGCTTCATGAGAAGGGGGTGCCTGGCGGAGAGCGGCCGCCTGTCCCGCATGAGGCTAGAACAGCCCGGTGACGTTGCCCTGCTCGTCCACGTCCATCTTCTCCGCGGCGGGGGTGGTGGGGAGGCCGGGCATGCGCATGATGGAGCCGGTTATCGGTATGAGGAAGCCCGCTCCGGCGGCTATCTCTATCTCCCTGACCGTCACCACGAAGTCCTTCGGCCTGCCCAGCAGCCTCGGGTTGTCGGAGAGCGACTTCTGGGTCTTGGCGATGCAGACCGGCAGGCCCTCGTAGCCCATCCTCCGGATGGTGCGGAGGTCCCTCCTCGCCAGCCTGGTGAAGTCGATGTGCTCCGCGCCGTATATCTCCCTGGCGACGATGCCTATCTTCTCCTCCACCGGCAGGTCCCAGTCGTAGAGCGGCCTGAAGGTGCCGCTGCAGTCCCGCGCATTCTCGGTCACCAGACCGGCCAGCTCCGTCATGCCCTCGCCGCCCCGGGCGTAGCCGTCGCCCACCGCGGCGGGGACGCCCAGCTCCCGGCAGTGGTCCAGCACCACCTGGAGCTCCTCCTCCGTATCGGAGGGGAAGCGGTTCACGCAGACGACCGCCGGGAGGCCGAACTTGCCGATGTTCTCCAGGTGCTTGTCCAGGTTGGGCAGCCCCTTCCCCAGCGCCTCCGCGTCCGGTCTGTCCAGCTCCTTCCGGCCGACGCCACCGTGCAGCTTCAGGGCGCGGCAGGTTGCCACCAGGACCACCAGGCTCGGGCAGAGCTTCCCGTACTGGCACTTGATGTCGAAGAACTTCTCCGCGCCCAGGTCGAAGCCGAAGCCGGCCTCGGTGATGGCCCAGTCGGAGAAGGAGATGGCCATCCTGGTCGCCAGCAGGGAGTTGCATCCGTGTGCGATGTTGGCGAACGGGCCGCAGTGCACGAAGGCGGGCTGTCCCTCCAGGGTCTGGACCAGGTTCGGCTTGATGGCATCCCGGAGCAGCATGGCCATGGCCCCGGTGACCCCCATCTCGCTGGCGAGCACCTGCTCCCTGTCGTAGGTGAGCCCCACGAACATCCTGTCCATCCGCTCCTTCAGGTCGGTCAGGCCGGTCGAGAGGGAGAGTATGGCCATTATCTCGCTTGCGGCGGTGATGTCGAAGCCGCTCTCCCGGGGGACGCCCTGGGTCCTGCCGCCCAGTCCTATGATGATGTCCCGCAGGCTGCGGTCGTTCATGTCCATCACCCGCCTGAAGCCGACGGTCCTCGGGTCGAGCCTGCTCGGGTCGCCGTGGTGCAGGTGGTTGTCTATGGCCGCGGCGAGGAGGTTGTGGGCGGAGGTGATGGCGTGCATGTCGCCGGTGAAGTGGAGGTTGATGTCCTCCATTGGGACTACCTGGGAGTAGCCTCCGCCGGCGGCTCCGCCCTTCACGCCGAAGATGGGGCCGAGGGAGGGCTCTCGGATGGCGCAGGAGGCCTGCTTTCCCAGCCTTGCCAGGCCCTGCGTCAGGCCGATGGTGGTGGTCGTCTTCCCCTCGCCGGCGCGGGTGGGTGTGATGGCCGAGACGAGCACGAGCTTGCCCCGGCAGCTACCCCTCTCCTCCAGCGCCTCCAGGCGCACCTTGGCCTTGTGCTCGCCGTAGAGGTCCAGCTCCGAGGCGGAGAGGCCGAGCGCTCCGGCCACCTCCGTGATGGGGCGCATGCTCGCCCTGGATGCTATCTCGACGTCCTCCGGTACCGGGGGGCGGCCTCCGTCGGTCATTGGTACCTCCGATGCGGTGTCCGCGCCGGGGCGGCAGCCTCTTTCAGCCGGTGGAGTCCAGTATCTCCCTGACCCGCCTGAGCAGCTCGTCCGGCGCGAACGGTTTCTGAAGCAGCTTGATGTCCTCGTCCAGCACGAAGCTGGTATGCACGGAGTTCATGCTGTATCCGCTGGCGAAGAGGAAGCGGATGTCGGGGTGGTCCCTCCTGAGGGCCTCGTAGACCTCGTGGCCGTCCATCTCCGGCATCACCACGTCCAGCAGGGCCAGCTGCACGCTTCCCTCCGGCAGCTCCCGCATGCGCTCCAGGGCCTGCCTGCCGTCCACCGCCGTCACGACGGTGTAGCCTGCCCTCTCGAGTATCCTGACGGTGAGGTTCCTGACGAGGTCGTCGTCCTCGGCCAGCAGGATGGTCTCGTCACCGCCCCCGACAGGGCCGGAGAGCTTCGAGCCGACGTCGGCGGCCCTCCGCTCCACCAGCGGCAGGTAGACCTTGAAGGTGCTTCCGACCCCCGGCTCGCTGTAGGCGGTGATCATGCCCTCGTGCTGCCTGACTATCCCGTAGACGGTGGAGAGGCCCAGGCCGGTACCCCTCTCGGCACCCTTCGTTGTGAAGAAGGGCTCGAAGATGTGCTCCAGGACCTCCGCCTCCATGCCTTTGCCGGTGTCGGTGACGGAGAGCAGAACGTACCTTCCGGGGGAGGCCCAGTGGTGCGCTCTGCAGTACCCCTCGTCCAGCAGGACGTTCTCGGTCTCGAGCGTGAGCCTGCCGCCCTCGGGCATGGCGTCCCTGGCGTTGATGCAGAGGTTCATGAGAACCTGCTCGATGTGACCCCTGTCCGCCCGCACCATGCCCAGCTCGCGGCTCTGGACCAGCTCTATCTCTATCCTCTCCCCTATCACCCGGTCCAGCATTTCCCTGACGCTGGCGACAACCTCGTTCAGGTCGACGGAATCCATGCTCAGCACCTGCCTACGGCTCATGGCGAGGAGCTGGCTCACCAGCCTGGCCGCCCGGTCGCAGGCGGTCGATATCTCCTCGACGGACGCCCGGGCAGGGTTTCTGGACTCCATCATCTCCAGGGCTATGGAAGCATAGCCGCCCATGACCTGCAGGAGGTTGTTGAAGTCGTGTGCTACGCCTCCGGCCAGCTGACCAATGGCCTCCATCTTCTGGGCCTGCCTGAGCTGGGCCTCCAGCCCGGAGCGCTCCGTAGTATCCCCGAGGTAGCAGAGGTAGTGGCCGTCGTGGAGCGCGGCTTCCAGCATCCATGTGCCCCGACCGCCGTCCGCCTTCAGGAAGGGCATGTCCAGGCTGACCCGCCCTCTGCCGTCGACGCTGCCGAAGGCCGCGACCGTCCTGTCCCACGTGCCCTCCGGGACCAGCTCCAGCAGGGACGTGCCGGCGAGCTCCTCCGCCGGTCGGCCGACCATGTCGCAGAGGGCCCGGTTCACCTCCCTCATTACAAGCTCCCGGTCCAGGAGGGCGACCCCGATGGGTGCGCTCTCCACGTAGTTCCTGTAGCGCTCCTCGCTCTCGACGAGGGCCCTCTCCGCCCGCTTCCGCGAGCTCACGTCCCTGCAGAGGGCGAGCATGGCTCTACTGCCCTCCTCGAGCTCGACCAGGGCGCCGCTGACATGGACCGGGAAGCTGCTGCCGTCGCTGCGGAGGTGGACCGATTCGAACTCGATGCGGCCCTCCGCCTCCAGCTCGGCTATCCTCTCCGGCACCATGGCGGCCCGCTCCGGGGAGTCGAAGCGGTCGGGCGTCATCCCCTCCATCTCCTCGGCTGCGTAGCCGTACTGCCTGACGGCTGCCTCGTTAGCGTACATGACCCGCAGGTCCGGCATCGACATCACGAACGCAGCGACGGGCTGGCCGGTGAATATCGCCCGGAAGCGCTCCCGGCTCCTCTCGAGCTCCTCCTCGGACCTGGCCCCACGGCGCCCGGTCCGTATGGAGTGGAGGGCGAAGGCGATGTCTCCGGCCGCCTCAGAGAGGAGGCTGAGCTCCTCGTCGGGGTCTGTGGTCCCGAGGGTCGAGGAGACCCCGATGTACCCGAACCTGTGCCCGCCGTGGGCTATCTCGCCCACAATGGCGTCGGACTCTCCGTAGTCCTTCCTCAGGGGGCAGCCGGCGCAGTTGTCCTCCGGCTCGTCTATCCACTTCACCGGGGTATCCGAGAGGAGGTCGCAGCATTCGGGCAGGCGACCGCCCTCCACCATCTCCAGGAAGGCATCGCACTGCTCCCGGCTCACCGACCTGCATGCGTACAGGGGGCCGGGAGAGGCCTCTCCGGGCCTGTCTATGACTATCCAGGCGCTCCTGTAGCCGCGCTCCTCCAGCAGTATCCCGCAGGTGCGGGATATCAGCCTCTCGGGGTCTGTCTCCCTCACTATCAGCTGGTTCACGTTCCTTATTGACCGGAGAACCCTGTTGAGGTGCTCGACCAGGCTCGACCGACCGGCCCGCTCGATGGCGAACCTGATAGAGCGGTGGAGCGACTCGGCATCGGCCAGGCTCTTGACCAGGTAGTCCTGGGCCCCCTCGGAGAGAGCCTCCATGCCGGCCTCCTCGTCCTGCAGCCCGGTCAGGACCACCACGGGCACGTCCGGGGCGCCGCTCCGGAAGGAGCGGAGGGTATCGAGACCGCTGCTGTCGGGCAGCCCCAGGTCCAGCAGGACAAGGTCGTAATGTCCCCTCCCGGCCGTCTCCAGGGCCTCCTCGAGGGAGGAGGCCGTCTCCAGCCGGTAGGTTACCAGCCGGTCCCGGGAGAGCATCTTCCGAAGGAGGGTGACGTCTCCAGGATTGTCCTCCACGAGAAGGACCCTCAGGTCTTGCGGCAGCTTGGGGCCTCCTTCCGGGGCTGGGGCGAACACCCGTGTTTATAGCCCTTCTGCGCATTTGGCGCAAGCTAGCGGGACCATATTGGAAGGGGGGAGGGCGACGCCCTCCCCGTCTCTCCCGGCTGCTGCCGGCTACCTGGGGGGTCCGCCGCCCGGCGGGCCTCCTCCGCCCATCGGCGCGAAGCCGGGACCGCCCCCGCGCCGCTCCTCCACGAGCTCGGCGAGCTCGGCCAGCTGCTCGTCCGTGAGTACGCCGTGGATGTCCACTATCGCCTGGAAGATGACGTCCTGAGCAGCCTCCCTGGCCGCGTCCCGCGCCTCGGCGGCATCCTCCAGGTCGGAGACGGTCAGGTCCGGGGAGGTGAACATCTCTACGAATCCGCCCGGCTCCGGGGTCTCGGCGCCTTCCCTCAGCTCCTGCAGGTCCTCGCGGGCGGAGGTCAGTATCTCCTCCACCTCCTCCACCTGGACGTCGGTGAGGTCCAGCGCCCGCGCCAGCATCCTGAATCCGGCGAGGTTGCCCGGAGAGAAGCGCCCTCCGCCCATCCCGCCATGGCCCGGGGGGCCGCCCATTGGGCCGCCGCCCCCGCCGGGGCCCCAGCCCATGGGGCCCTGCGCGGAGACCGAGGCGGCGATCAGCATCAGCGTCGCGACCGTCGTCATCAGTCCTCTCATCGCTATACCTCCTCCTTCAGCGCCACGATGCCCCAGGCGCCGGAATCGTAGTCCTCCTCCTCCTGGTCCATCATGGTGTCCGCATCTATCACGTCCACGGCGACGTACCACCACTCGGACGAGCCCTCGACGTACCACTCGTAGGAGTAGACGCCGTCACCCGCGACCCTGTCGCCGTAGAGCCCGTCGTCGTTCATGAAGTGCCGGGGCCAGGTGGGGCAGGGGCCGTGGGCGTAGACGTACATGTCCGGCTCGTACTGAGGATTGGTGTGGATGACCTCCGCCTCGAGCCTGACCTGCTCGCCGGGGACGAGCACCGGCAGCCCTCCGTCGACCGGGTAGAACGTCTCCCGGGAGTCGCACTCCCATACCAGCTGGTCACCCTCGTAGAGGCTCATGGACTGCACCAGGACCTCCTGGTCGACCGGTGCGCCCGGAGATAGCGCGTACTCTGCGGGGGTCAGGTGGGTGAGCACCCAGCCGCGCCGGGGGTCGGTGGTCTCGCCCTGGCGCTCCAGTACCGCCCGTCTTGTCCTGGTGTCCAGTATCTGCTTGACGCCCGGGTCGAGCACCCCGTCGTGAACCACGTCGATGTTCAGGACGCCCTGCAGCGTACGAACGACGGTGACGGTGCATACGCCGGTGGCCGGGTCGTTCTCCAGTATCACCTCGAGCTGCCCCTCGGCCGTGAGCTCTCTCCACCAGCGCTCCGGGCCCGGCCACCACTTGCCGCCGTCATCCTCGCCCCTGCCGTCCAGCGGCTCCATCCTGGCCATGCCGCTCTCGGCGAGCACGAGCCGGATGCTCTCCTCGTCGGTGAGCTCGGTGTCGCCCGGGTCCTGGACGCAGCCGGCGGCGAACAGCACCGCCAGAAGGGTCGCCGCAACCGTCAGCTTCCTCATCTCCGCTCCTCCTCTCGAC
Source organism: uncultured bacterium (assembly GCA_964423505.1). Taxonomy (GTDB): domain Bacteria; phylum Fermentibacterota; class Fermentibacteria; order Fermentibacterales; family JCC-6; genus CAYREX01. The sequence goes on from CAYREX010000001.1 coordinate 290,896, forward strand.
TAGGTCCCTCTTCCCGTCTCCGGGAGGAACCTGGTGAGGTGGTGAAATGAGCGTATGACGGAGATGTAACGAAACGTAACGGCCGGAAAACCGCTCTTCGTCGGCCGGCTCCGCTCCTCCGGCCCCTTCTCCCGACAGCTACCTCTTCCCGTGCTTATCCGGGTCCCTCTCCGGCCTGACGCGCGCCTTCGAGGGGGAAGCGGTCCTCTTCCGCCGGTGGGCCTTGCGGTCGTCGAGGGAGCGGTCCTCCTCCTTCATCCGCCTGAGCTCCTGCTCCCTGCGCCTGGCCTCCCGCTCCTTCATCCTGCGGGCGTATGCCTTCTTCTCCTCCGGCGTCATCCCGCCGGCGCCGTCCTCCATCTCCCTCTTCTTTCGCTCCAGCGCCTCCATCTCCTTCATCTTCCTGGCGTAGGCCTCCCGCTCCTCCGGCGTCATCTCCCGGTCCGGGCCTCCTGCAGGGGGATGGCCGGCCTCGCGCCTCTTCCGCTCCAGCGCCTCCCGCTCCTTCATCTTGCGGGCGTAGGCCTCCTCCTCCCTGCGGGAGCGATGGGCATCTTCGACCCGGCCCTGCATCCTGTCCATGAAGCCCCCGCCGGAGTCCCGCTTCTCCCCCTTGCGCCGGCCGCCCTTTGCGCCGGCCGCCCTCTTGCGCAGCCTGTCCATCAGACTCATGGCCTGTCCCTTCCCTCCGGGCCTATCCGCCAGGGCCCGTTCCCGTATCCTCTACAGAGTCCAGAAGCACCAGGGCGCACGAGCGGGCGGGGAGCTCCAGCCCGGTCTCCGCGCCCGCCGTCTCCAGCTCCAGCGTGCAGAGCTCCGCAGGCTCCCCGAAGAGGACCACCGCACGCGCCGCCGACCAGTCGCCTCCCTCTATCGAGATCATGCGGTCCCGGTCGGATAGCGACCCGAGCAGCAGCGCGACGCTGCCCTCCTCCGAGGCCCCGGCGATAGCATGGATGCGTCCATCGGCGTCGCCCGACAGCTCGATGGAGAGCCTGGCCGGGTGGCCGGCGGTGGTCTCCCACATCGACATGGCGTGACCGGAGGCGCGGAGCTCCCCCTCCGGAGACAGTATTCCGTAGCCCAGCGCAACCGGCACGCTGTCCCCCGGCTCGTCTCCCCGGTAGAGGAAGGCCTCCCGCATGGGCATGTCCTGGAAGGTCATCCAGACGGCGGTCAACATCGAGCTGCCCCTGGCGCCGAGCCTGAGCTGCTCGTAGAAGGGGTCCTCCACCGGCGCCATGGTGGACCACTCGGTGTTGTGGTAGTCGGCGATGTCCAGCCCGAGGCTGTCGGTCAGGGCCTCGTAGTAGGCCTGGGCCGCAGCGAAGTCGGAGGGGTCGTTCGAGTAGAGGTGCCAGGAGAGGAAGTCCACTGGAAGTCCCTCTATGGCCGCGTAGGCCAGGAGCTTCCTGGGGTACCCGCCGCCGCCCGGCTCCCTGAAGACCCTGGGGGCGAAGCCGGGGCCGCCTACCGGGAGCTCCGGCATGTCGTTGCGGACCAGCACGGAGGTCATGGCGTAGAGCCTGCAGAACTCCTCCACCGAGCCGTCCCAGAAGACCGGGGAGTTGGGCTCGTTCCAGACCTCGACGCATACCGGCCGGTCCAGCCCCCACCTCTCCCGGTCGGCGTAGCGGCGAACGACGTGACGGGCTGCCAGCGCCCAGGCCGCGGGGTCCTCCGGGCTGCGCTGCTCCGGCGGCTCGAAGGAGGGGGTGGGGCCCCAGCTGTCTCCCAGGCGGAGGTACGGCTCGAAGCCGCCGCTCACTATGGCGGCGTAGTAGCTGTCACTCCGGGCGAAATCGTAGGAGGCGGGGTCGAGCGGGTCGGCCGAGAGGTCGGGGAACATCGTGCTCATATCGAGGGGGCCGAAGTAGTCGTTGGTCCGCACGGTGCTCACCCCGGCCCTGCGGTACGCGCCGGTCAGGTCGGCAGGCTCGGCCGACAGGGAGGGGGCTGCTAGTGGGCCGGCGTTCACGCCGGTCAGCGCCCTGATGGTATCGCCGGTGGGGCCGCCTATCTCGACGGTCACGATCGCCGCGGGGTCCGGGTGAGAGCCCCCGCCGGAGCATGAGGCGAGAAGGAGGGCCGCGGCGGCCGCGGACCATGCGGCCGGGCCGAGCGCGCCCTCAGTCGTTCGTGGCGTCGGCACCGCCGTCCTCCATGGGCCTCGGGGGAAGCCTGAGCAGCATCAGGGAGGCGGAGGGTACGCTCATCGTCCGCCCCCGGAGCGAGTCGGTCACGAAGGTCACCGAGTCGGGATCGAAGACCACCGTCTCCATCCGGAGGGGCTCTCCCAGGGGCACCCAGGAGACGTCCAGCTCCATCGTCACCGGGTACTTCAGGAGGCTCGCCAGGAGGAGGACCGCCCCGCCGGTGGAGTCGCACCCGGCCACGGCCCGGAGGTCCTGCATGTCCAGCGGATAGCTCTCGGTGGAGGAGATGGTCGTGTGCAGGACCATCCTGTGGTCGGCGGTCTCCGACCAGAGACCGAACGCCTCCGCGGCCGGTCTCATGGTGCCGTCCTGCCTGAGCAGGGAGAGCGGCTCCGTGAAGCCGGCCTCCGGTACGGTCGTAGCGCGGTAGAAGAAGGCCCTCTCCACGGGAGCGCCCTGCAGCGTTATCCAGCAGGCGGTCAGCAGGGCGGCCTCCTCGCCGGTCTCCAGGGTGGAGAGGCTGCCCCCCTCCCACTGCAGGTTCTCCGGTCCCCACTCGGTCAGGTGCAGCTCGGTGTCGGTGAGACCGGCGTCGTCGAGGTAGCCCCGCATGAGGGCCGCCTTCCTCAGGTACTCTGCGGGGTCCGTTGAGCCTACGTGGAAGGAGACGAAGTCCGGCGTCACCTCCTCCTCCACGAGTACCTCGAGGAAGACCTTCACCGGCACGTCGGTGGACTCCTCCTCCTTGAACAGGAAGCCGGGACCCCCCACCTGTACGCCGGGGCAGGCGTGTGAGACCGCCCGTACTGCGTCGGTGAAGAGCTCGGCGGCCTGCCTTGTATCGCCGTGCCAGAATGAAGGGGAGTTGGGCTCGTTCATTATCTCGACGTATCTGGCCGCTCCCTCCCCCCAGATGTCGGGCGAGGTGTAGCGGGAGGCGACGTATACAACCGACCTCGACCAGCTCTCCCTCTCCCGCACGATCCGCCTCGGCCTCGGGTATCCCTCCAGCACCATCCTGCTGTCGCATATCCTGAGGTAGGGGGAGAGCCCGGCGTCCAGGATGGCCTGGAAGACCGAGTCGCTCGCCCGGAAGTCGTAGGAGGAGGGGTCCTCCGGGTCGGCGGTCTCGTCGGGGAACATCGTGCTCATGTCGAGGGGGCCGAAGTAGTCGTGAGTGCGGACGGAGCGGACGCCCATCTCCCGGAGGGTGTCCCCCACGGCCGCGGCGTCCTGGCCCTCCAGGGTCGGGTCGGGCCCGGCGTTCACGCCCAGCAGGGGCTTGAGGACGTTACCGCTGGGCTCCCCCACGGAGAGCACGTAGTCGGGGAGCTGCTCCGGCAGCTCTCCGGGCGCCCTCTCGCAGGAGAGCGCCGGGAGGAAGGTCAGGAGGGCCACCACAAAGGCTGCGCGGGTGCCGGGGCGAAGCCGCCGGCCCCTCCAGTATACGTCCCGGATGTCCGCCTCCCTCCGCCCCTACCTTATGGTTACCTCGGCGCCGAGGCCGAAGTACCATACCCGCTTGTCGAACGTACAGGCCTCGTACGGACCGGAGCCCTCGCCCTGGAGGTAGATGTTCCTGCCGCCGGCAAGGGTCACCGCCAGGTCCGGGCTCACCGAGTACCTGAACCCGCCGCCGATGCAGTGGCAGTCCAGGTTGTACTCGAAGTCGTCGAAGGTGTCCCTGCTGCCGCCCAGGTCGGAGTAGACGTAGCCGAGCCCGCCGAGCAGGTCCGGGGTGATGCCTATGTCGGCGCCCACGCCCAGGTCCCAGCCGTTCTCGTAGTCGTCGCGTATGCCGTCGTCCTCTCCCTGGTCGGCCGCGTCCACGAAGTAGTAGTTCCACATGGTCCCCAACCTGAGGCCGTCGGAGACGCGGTAGGAGACGCCGCCGGAGAGCATGGCCGGGAGGTCCCTCCTCTGCTGGTAGCCGTCGGTGAAGGTGGAGTCCGGGAGGCCGTAGGGTGCCCAGCTGTTCTCGTCGACGCTCGTCTCGAACTCCAGCGCGGTAGCGGTCTCGTAGCGGAGGGCGATGTTGAGGCACTCGGTGGGCTTCGCGTTCAGGCTGATTATCCCGGCGAAGCCGGAGGCGGTCTTCTCGCAGTCCAGGAGCCTCTCAGAGGTGTCTATCGGCACCGGTCCGGCGGCGGTCATCCGGAGGATGGTGAACGTCCCGGCTCCCTCGTAGCTCCTTCTCGCAGTCACGTACCTTCCGGCCAGCCCCGCGGAGAGGCACTCCGTCAGCAGGTAGGAGGCGCCGAGGGTCCCGGCCAGGTACTGCGAGGAGGCCTCGATCCAGCCTTCGTCCATCAGGGCGAAGACGGTAGTGTCCTGCCTGAGCGCCTGCTGGAGGCCTGTCTCCACGAGCGGCATGGAGTAGATGCCGTCGGGGTAGTCCAGCGAGCCTCCTCCCGCCGGTACGGTGAAGGCGCCGAAGAGGGCCAGGTCTCCCGTCCTGTAGACGGCGTAGAGGTCGGGGAAGAAGAGGGTGGGCTCGGTTGACTCGTAGGTGACGGCTGCGTCCTCCGCCGGGGTCTCCCAGTAGGGATCCTCCACGGTTATCTCGTAGTCCTTCAGGAAGAACTCGTTGCCGAAGCTCAGGTGCAGGCCATCGCCCATGTGCACCAGCCCGGCCGGGTTGTAGCTGACCAGGTCCGCGCCATCGGTGGCCGAGTTCCTGGTGAAGTTCCTGAAGTAGGATACGCTCCTGTTGGTCAGGTAGTCTATGTTGCCGGCGGACGCCACCGAGGCGGCTATCATGACGGCAGCGAAGAATAGAGAGCTCGCCCTTCCCATCTGTTCCCCCCTGTTACTCTGATCCGATACCGGAAGCCCGCGGCTTCCCGCCGCAGGGCGCAACTCCGTACTATCTCGACGGTGGCGCAGCACGTCCACCTCGATGGGGAGGGCAATGGCATCGGGAGGGGCCTGGCGGTCCGGACGAGACTCGAACTCGCAACTTCCGGCGTGACAGGCCGGTGCTCTATCCAATTGAACTACCGGACCGCGCAGGATCGGGATGGGAATATTCGAGATGGCGTCCGGTTGTCAAGGCGCGGAGGTCATTGTCCGGGAACCATCCCGGACTATATTCCCTTCTGCATGATGGACATTCCATACGAGAGGAGTAGTGAATGAGGCTCTCCGCGCTGCTCGCCGCCCTGGCAGCGACGATGTGCCTGGCGGCCACGATAGAGATAGGCTCGGCCTCGGTACCTTCGAATACGCCCTACTGCGGCGATTGAGCGCTCTCCATGCGCTACCAGGTGGTAGTGCTGGCGAGCGAGATGGGCGACGCCATGGAGATAGAGAGCTTCTCCTGGAAGCGCTCCGTCGGCGGTGAGCCCTTCGGTACCTTCGAGGACTTCAGCGTCTACGTCGGTCTCTGCGACTCGGACGAGCTGACCACCAACTACGATGGCAACTACATGAGCGGCACCAGGACACTCGTGTTCGAGGGGGGAGCCGGCTTCGAGATAGGCACCCCCAGCCCCAACGACTGGTTCGACCTCACACTGGACACCCCCTACTGGTACAACGGCTCCGACAACCTCCTCATAGAGCTGGAGTGGTCCTCCGGCTCCGGCTCCCTCTACACCTGGCACTGGAACAGCGGCAGCCAGAGGTCGGTCATCGGGGCGTACGGCCAGTCCACCGGCGACTACACCGAGTCTCTCGTACCCAACCTCCGGCTCAACGGCGACCTCGCCCTCGACCAGTCGACCTGGGCCGGCGTTAAGGCCGCCTTCTAGGCGGGCACCGGCCGGAAGGCCTTCCGGGGCCGCCCCTTGCCCGGGGCGGCCTCATCGCTTCTATTCCCCACTCGAGCGATAGCCATCCCGGAGGTCCCATGCCCTGGAGCGACTGGACGTGAGAGCCGCCGCGCCCGTTCTGCTTCTCTGCTCTGCCCTTGCGCTGGCCGTATGCCCGCTGCAGCTACCCCCCTCGGAGGCCTGCCTGGTCACCAGCCCCTCCTGCGCCCTCTTCTCCGATGCCGACGAGGACGAGCTCTGCGACAATCCGGCCCCGTGGATCGAGGAGGACGAGGAGGAGCCCGAGGTCGCCGAGGAGCCGGCGGAGGACGCTCCGGAGGGAGAGGGGGAGTCCGAAGAGCCCCCGGAGGATGACCGGGACGATTCGACCACCGGGCCGGGAGAGGGGGAGGGCGAGTCGCCGCCGACAGCCGGGCCGGAGGAGGAGGAACTGCCGCCCTCGACGCCCGCGGACACGGCGGAGACAGCCGCCGGGGACACCGCAGCCGCGGCCGGCGATGACCTGCAGGCTCCCCCTCCGGCGACCTTCCCATGCCCCCTCCAGCTGCCCCCGGAGGAGGCCTGTCCGGAGGAGGCCCCGAGGTGCGCCCTCTACAGCGACCCGGGCGGCGACGGCTACTGCGACAACCCGCTGGTGGAAGAGGAGGCCGGGCGGGACACCGCTTCGGCGCCTGAGGCTCCGGCGCAGCCCCCGCTCATGGAGCCGGAGTCCGAGGGCTGTCCACTGGGGCTGCCGCCGGCGGCGGCCTGTCCCACAGTGGAGGACAGGCTCTGCCCCCACTACATGGGGCGGGGCGGCTGCGGGAACCCGGGCGGCCTGGGCAGGACGAGGGTGCTGGTGGTCTTCATCGGCACGCTGGTGCTGCTGACGGTCTCCACCTACCTCAGGAGGAAGCTGAGGGGCAGGAGGAAGAGCGAGCGCCGCAGGCGGACAATAGCCCATGTCATCGTGCACCTCGTCTCGCTGGGTGTCCTCGGTTTCGCGGTCCAGGGCTGCTACTGCCAGCTCGGCATGGCGCAGTACGTGCTGCTGCCCGGCGGCCTCGCCTTCATGGGCGGCTTCGCGGTGGCCGCCGTCCTGCTCCCGATGGTATGGGCGCTCTTCTTCGGCAGGGTCTTCTGCGGCTGGGTCTGCCCTTTCGGAGCCCTGCAGGGCCTCCTGGGCAGGCTGGGCCTGCCGAGGCTGCCGTCTCCCGGCCCCCGCCTGCACAACTATCTGGTGACCCAGAAATACGTGCTCGTGGTCCTCTTCTACGCCGCGGTGATAATGGCCGGTGCCGGCCTGCTGGGCCGGTTGGTTCCCGGATCTCTCTTCTGCCTCGTCGACCCCTTCCATACCGTCTTCTCGTTCTTCGCCATCGGCTCCCTGGTAGCCGGGGTCGCCCTGATGGCGGCCTGCGTCCTCCTGCCCCGCTTCTTCTGCCGGTATCTCTGCTTCTACGGAGCCATACTGGCGCCGCTTGGCAAGGCCTGCCTGTTCGGACTCCTGAGTCGCAGGGGAGAGGACCGTGCGTGCGACTCGAGCTTCAGGGACGACTGACCCGGCCTTGACCGGCACCCACCGGGTGCATCAGTAATCCAGAAATGCGTACGGCAGGTCACCGGACGGCCCGTCGGGGCCGGCGTGCTCACGTCGTGACAGAGGGGGGACACAGTGGCGGGGATAAGGGAGACCTGGGACAGCAGGACCGCTTTCATACTCGCGGCCATCGGATCGGCCATCGGGCTGGGCAACATCTGGCGCTTCCCCTACGTGGTCTACGAGAACGGCGGAGGTGCCTTCCTCATAGCGTACTTCGCCTGCCTCTTCCTGGCGGGCATACCCCTTCTGATGCTGGAGTTCAGCATAGGCCACAGGTACCAGCGGGCCGCGCCCGGCGCCTTCAACAGGATAAGCCCCAGGCTGCAGTGGTTCGGATGGTTCGCCGCCGGGGTCGGCTTCATCATCGTCACCTACTACGCCATAATCATGGCCTGGAGCATGAACTACGTCTGGGAGGCGGGCACCCTCGGCTGGGAGCAGGACCCGGAGACCTACGTATCGGAGGAATGCGCCATAACCACCGTCGACATGGGGGACATGGAGGTCATGGCCACGGTACCCGACTCCCTCGTCGGGAGGACCTTCACCTGCCCGGTCTCGGGAGAGACGCAGTGCGTCGTATGCGAGGGCGACGACCCGGAAGGCATAGGCACGCTCCTGGTCTCCTACGGCGGGAACCTGTACGGGTTCGCCTCGCTGGACGACGCCAATACCTTCATGGGCTCTCCCGGCGGCTTCTTCTTCAACGACTTCCTCGGGATGACAACCGAGCCGGGAGACGTGGGCGGCTTCAGGTGGCCGCTCTTCATCGGCTTCACCCTCTCCTGGATAGCCATCGTGGCAGCCGTCTGGAAGGGCACCAAGACGGTGAGCAAGGTGGTCTACTTCACCGTGTTCATACCCTGGGGCCTGCTGGTCCTCTTCATCATCAGGGGCGTAACCCTGCCGGGTGCGGGGGCCGGACTCAGCTTCTACCTGACCCCGGTCTGGTCGAAGCTGGGCGACCCGGGGATATGGCTGGCGGCAATCAGCCAGGTCTTCTTCAGCCTGAGCGTCGGCTTCGCCATCATGATAGCCTACGGCAGCTTCCTGCCGAAGAAGACGAACATCGCCGCCAACGCCATCATCATAGGCATCGCCGACGCCATGACAGCCTTCATGGCCGGCTTCGCCGTCTTCTCGGCACTCGGCTACCATGCCACGGACCTGGGCATCCCGGTCTCCAGCGTGGTCTCCTCCGGACCCGGTCTCGCCTTCGTCGCCTACCCGCACATCATCTCCACGCTGCCGCTGGCGAGGGTCTTCGGGGTCCTCTTCTTCCTCATGCTGCTGACACTGGCGGTCGACTCCGCCTTCAGCCTCCTGGAGGCGGTGACCGCCTCGGTGAAGGACAAGTGGAACACCTCGCACAGGAAGGCGAACCTGCTGGTCGGAGGGCTGGCCTTCCTGCTGGGCCTGCCGATGCTGACCGGCATGGGCATCCACATACTAGACATAGCCGACCACTTCATGAACAGCTTCGGCCTGACCCTGGTCGTGCTCGGCGAGGTGCTCATCATCGGCTGGGGCATGGGCGCCGGTGAGATGCGCGACTACATCAACCGGAACTCCAGCATCAGGATAGGCGCCTGGTGGAACATCTGCATACGCTGGATAGTGCCCATGGGCATCATCTGGATGCTCTACTCCGCCATCACCGCGAGGGCGCAGACAGCCTACGGAAGCTTCGGCCTGCGCGGCCAGGAGTTCGCCTTCGGCTGGCTGCTCATCATACTGCTGCCGATAGTCGGTGACCTGCTGGCATCGGCCAGGGGCAGCGAGGAGAGCTAGGCCGGGCCGGGCGGCGGAGGGGGTCAGCCCCCCTCCGCCATCCCCAGCCTTATCCTCACGTAGGAGAACATCTCCGAGGGAACGCTCATGCCGCAGCAGCTCTCCAGCCCCCGGAAGCCGGGGGAGGAGTTGACCTCGCAAATCCGGAAGTGATCCCCGGAGAAGAGCAGGTCAACGCCGGCTATGTCCAGGCCGAGTATCCGGGCGGACTCGCAGGCCAGCCACTCCATCTCCGGCGTCGGCTCTATGGCACGGACCGTTCCGCCGGCGGAGAAGTTGGCCTTGAACCCGCCGTCCGAAGCCCTCCGCTCCATGGCTGCCACCGGCCTTCCGCCGATCACGAACACCCGGACGTCCCTGCCGTAGCTGTCGCTGACGAACTCCTGCAGGATGATGTTGGCGGAGGGGTTGGTGGCCTCTATCAGCTGGGCCAGCTCCCGGAAGGCCGCCGCGTCCTGGGAGAGGAAGACACCCCGGCCGTAAGAGCCGTAGAGGGTCTTGACCACCACGGGGAAGCCGATGCGCCTCTCGACCAGCTCCACGTTCACGGGGAAGCGGACCAGCATCGTGTTGGGGACGGGCAGGCCCTTCTCCGCCAGTATCTGCAGGGTGTAGAGCTTGTACTTGACCGTGTCTATGGAGGAGGAGGAGCTGAGGCAGGTGACCCCCAGCCTCTCCAGGTGCCTTATGACCGCCAGCGCGAAGTAGTTCGTCCCGGCTCCCATCCTGGGCAGGACGAAGTCCGGCAGGGCCACCTGGCTGTCCTCGAGGAGTATGCTCCGCCTGTCCTCCCGGGTCACCACGAGGTCCACCAGGTCGGGCCTGACGACCGTCAGCTCGACCCCGCAGCCCTCCGCATCCTCCATCAGCCTGTGTATCTCGTAGTCGTCCGGAGTCAGCTCCGGGAGCGACCGCTTGAAGAGAACCCAGCCCCTCAATCGAATCCTCCCCGGGCCCGGCGGCCCGCTTCCCCGGCCAGCGCCGGGTCAGAAGCTCCCGTACCTCACCTCGGTCGCGTTCAGGGCCTTGAGCCTGCCGTCCTCCTGCTCCACCAGGTCGAACTCAATCACCTTCTCGTCGGTCTTGAGCCTGGCGAAGTAGGCGTTCCCCACGGAGGTCCCGTCCACGGTGAAGTCGTTGATGTGCAGGAAGATGTTGTTGAGCTCGTCCTCGAGGCTGTAGCCGGTCATTATCTGCAGGAAGCCGAAGCCCTTCTCCTCGTTCACGCCGTACATGGTGCCCCTCCTGCGATCGGGACCATCGTGGTCGTCGGGGAGCAGCCCCGGCACCAGAAAGCCGGAGATGTACCGGTCCGCCTCCCTGCGCAGCTTCCTGCTGGTGTTGGCGAAGGAGATGACCTCCACCCTCCGGCCCCTGTTCTGCAGGGCCCTCACCAGCCTGACGAAGTCGCCGTCGCCGGAGCCCAGCAGGATGTAGTCCAGGTTCTCCGCCTGGGCCAGAACGTCCACCGCCAGATCTACGTCGGCGTTCGCCTTCACCACATCCTCGCCGGTGGCGTCGCGGTAGCGTATCACGTCCTTGAGGACCAGGTGGAAGCCGTTCCGCCTTATCGCGTTCCTGTACTCCTCGTTCTTCTGGGCGACGGCGTGGTCCTCCCGCTCCCTCTCGGCATCCCTGGCGAGGTAGGCATTCGCCCGGACCAGCACGACCCCCTGTGCCTCGGCCAGCTTCCTGAGAACATCGTAGCGGAGCCCCCAACCCCCGTTCCGGGTCAGGTTCTCGACGTCAATGAATATCCCGCCCTTCAGCATCAACAGCCTCCAGTCTCTACCCCATCAAACACATACTTCCAGCGAACCGGCAATATACGCCGGGCCGCAAGCCCCGCCTCATGACGGGGCGGCCTCGACCACATGCCACCTCCCGTCCCACCCGAAGACGTGGAGCCGTCCGTCGGGGGTACCCGTCAGGGCCTGCGGCAGGCAGAGGTCCGACTCGTCGTCGTCCGAGCCGTCCAGCATCTCGACCCCGGAACCATCCGGCGAGACCCGCAGGACGGAGACCTCCATCTCCCCGCCCCGGGCGACCAGGGCGGTGGAGCCGTCCGGCAGACCGAGCGGCCTGCCCTCCGTGTAGTCGCAGGGGAGCTCCACTCTGTAGAGCCGCTCGCCTCCGGGCGAGTAGCGCATCAGGGATTCGTTCTCCAGCAGGAGGAGGCCGCCGTCCGCAGCCGGGCCCACCCTGCAGTACCGCCCGGTAGTCTCCTCCGGCCGGCTTCGGCCGTCCTCGACCCTGGCGGGCCTCCTCCGCAGAAGTCCTCCGAGCCTGGCCAGGAAACCCTCCTCCCCGGGCCACATCGGAAGAGCAGACCCGGCTCCGTCGAATCGCAGCAGCTGCATGACGAAGGAGCCGTCCCGGACGAGCCCCGGGTCGCGGAGGATGACGATGCTGCCGTCCGGCATCCCGCATGCGTCGATGCAGCCCAGGCCGGAGAACGTCTCCCGGCTGCCCTCCAGGTCGTCGAAATCGTCGCCCCGAATGCTCCGGACGGCGGTCCCGTCCTCCGTCGAGAGTACCTCGGCATCGGCGCAGGCCGGGTTGATGACCGCCACCTCGCGGTCGGGCAGCGACACCAGCCTGGGCAACCTGTCGCCGGCGCCCTCGACCAGCTCCAGGTCGTCACGCCGCCAGGCCTGCAGGCCGTCGGGGCCGACGCAGGCCAGCACTCCGGCGTCCAACTCGCCCTCCAGGCAGACCAGTAGCCTGCCCTCGCCGTCGGCCGCCGCATCCCAGACGTCACCTCTCCACCGAAGGGGTGCCAGGTGCATGTCGAAGAGCACGTACCACCTGCGCCTCCTGACCGCCGGATGCAGCCTGAGCCAGAGGTCGTCCGGCATCGAGACGGTCTGTCCGCAGTGGTCGCAGCCGGCGCTCCTGGTCCGCGAGTCGGCGACCAGGTATGCGCCGCAGGAGGGGCATGTGAAGGCCACCGGTGAGGAGCCCTCCCCCGGGTCGATGGTGCCGTCCCCCTCCTCCCCGATGCTCTCCGCCACGAGCGACGGGTCCTCGTCCACCAGGGCCACGGCGCCGGGCAGGAGTCCCCGGTAGCCGTCCGGGACCGGCCTGACGGAAGTCTCCTCCCCGGTCTCCGGATGCCTGGCGCTGCCGCTCTCCAGGGCCTCCTCGAGCGCCGGCCTCGGGATGGTCTCGGAGGTGCCGTGGTATCGAGGGAGCAGCCTGCCCCGCGTTATGCGATAACGGAGGCTCCCGAAAACGGTGGAGTTGCTGCCCTCGCCCTCCTCCCATCCCGGGGCCTCAGTGAGGACATCGGCGGCGATGGTCTCCCACTCATCCGTCCCCAGTTCCAGTCCCGCCCCGCAGGCGGGACAGGCCACCCTGGAGACCAGGGCGTTGACCGGAACCATGGTCTCGCAGGAGGGGCAGTCAATGCCGACCTCGAAGCAGACGCCCACGGGCTCCAGTCCGGTGGGCACGGCTCAGCCCTCCTCCCGGCTGCGCCGGTCCGGCTGTAGGGCGCTAGGCTCGGCTTTGACGTCCTGAGGGGCCGGCACGAGACGGGTGGCCGGGCAAGGGGATGCCCCGCGGTCGTTCTCCGACTCCGGCCCCGGGTAACGGCAGACGGTCACGGTACGGCTCAAGAGGGCACCTCCCTGCAGGCTTCCGGGATACTCTGCCGGCAGTAACCTAATTGGCTGCGGGGCAGGTGGCGCAATCGGTCGGGTCGCAGGCCAGGGGGTTCAGCATCAGGAAGGTGAAGCCGGAGTCCGGGCTGCACCGAAAGCTGTAGCTCGAAAGGAAGCGGGTAACCCCCTCTCCCCTGTCGACGCACCAGGGCTCGTAGCTCACGGCGAAGGCCCGGAGCCTGCTGCCCTCGATGCTGTCGGCCACCTCGTGCCACCAGGGGGCGCGCTCCGCGTCCGCCCTCGGGTCTGCCAGGTGGGGCAGGATTACCGGCGAGAGGTCTGGGACCGAGGCGATGGCCTCTCTCCAGGATGCGCTGTCGGTCTCCACGAGCACCGCCGGGGGTATGGCGTCTCCCTCCAGGAAGGGCATGAGGTCCGTGCCGTGGTCCTCGTCCATCCCGGTGAAGCTGAGCACGTAGATGGACTCGGCCTCCTCCACCGACCATATCTCGGCCGCTGTCACGGAGCCCTCCTCCGGGGTGGGCACCGCCCTGTCGTCCAGGGGGACGCCACCCTGTATCCAGCCTACCAGCCCCCGCACGCCCACGGCCCCGAAGTAGATGGCCACCACCACCGCGGCCACCCTTGCGACCTTCGTTATCCACTCCCGGCGCGTGAGCAGGCCGAAGATGGCGAAGGGCAGCATGTAGACCGTGGTGCCGGCGAAGAACCCTATGAACAGCATCATCCCGGTCAGCGGCCCGCTGGACTCGAAGGCACCGGTAAGGGCCACCAGGAAGGCCGGACAGATGGAGAAGCCGGTGAGCACGCCGAGCAGGAAGGGACTCCTGGTGACCTCGAGAACCTTCCCGGTCCTGCAGCCGGAGCAGCTCCTGCGCTGCCTGATGACCGAGAGCAGCAGGTAGGCCGAGAAGAAGAGGTAGCCGGCGACTGCGACCGGCATCCTTATCGAGGCGGGCAGGCTGCCGCCCAGAAGACCTACCAGGGCGCCGAACATGGCGTAGGCGAGGAAGCGGCCCAGGTTCAGCAGGAATATCACCCGGAGCGGCTCCAGGCCCTCCCGGCGCTCCCCCATGAGGTAGGCTCCGTAGACAGGTCCGCACGTCGCCAGGCAGGCGGTTCCGGTGGCCAGGCCTAGGCCGAGCCCGGAGAGCAATCCCTCTATCAAGAGGCGCCTAGAGCGAGAGGGGAGCCGGGTAGATCTCCACCCCCGCCCGGAGACGCCACCAGTCCTGGACGCCCCCGGTCTCGGTGCGCTCCTGCTCGACGACTCCCCAGAGCCTGGCCGTGGTCCCGAGCTGGTACTCGAGGCCCGGCCCGTAGCTCACGCTCCGCCTGTAGAAGCCGGAGCCGGGAGTGGAGCTGGGTATCTCCATGGCTCTGGCGGAGAGCAGCAGGGAGAGCCCCTCCCAGAGGTTAACCCGGGAGGACATGTCGACCCTCCGTACCTGCACCGCGGAGGAGGAGAACTTCCCGGAGAGGGCCAGGTTCGAGGGTATCTCGGCCGTGGGGTCGAAGCGGTAGAGCACCCTGACCTCCCCGGCGTTGCATGCGGCCCTGGTTACGTCGCCGTCGAAGTCGAAGGAGCTCTCCAGCATGATGTTGAAGGAGAGCCTGGGGTCGAGGGCCTTCATGCCCCGGAACCTGGCGGTCAGCCTGTTGGCCAGGTCGCGGCCCAGGTAGTCGTACCCGCTGCGGAGCGAGTAGGTGAGGCTGCCCTCGAGCGTGGTCATCGCAGGGAGCCTGGCGGGGCCGGTGCTCAGGCCCAGGTCGACCATGCTCCAGTCGCTCTCGTAGCCAACCCCGTCTATGACGGTGGTATGGCCCCTTCCGGAGACGGAGAGGACCGGACCGGGCGGGGTGCGCCACGACGCGGAGCCGCCGAGCCTGTACTCGGTCCAGTCCAGGTCGGTGCCGTCCTCGCTCTCCGCGTCACGGCTCCAGTAGTAGCCGTCGGCGGAGAGGGTGACCCCGGCGGGCAGGAAGGCCGAGAGCTCTAGCCCCGGCCTGGCGTAACCCCCCCTGTATGCCCTTCCCTGTCTGTCGGGGAGGACCATCTCCGGCCGGTCCAGGTCGGTCAGATAGCTCATGGAGGGTTCGATGCGGACCGGCCCGGTCCTCAGCGAGCCCAGCAGGTCGGTCCTGCTGTATGCCCCGGTGAACCTCGGTACCAGCCCGGTGCTGTCTGCGGTGGCGTAGCGCTCGAGGAGCGTCACCCGCAGGTCGCCGGAGCGGAGGAGCAGGCCGATGTCGGCCCTGCCCGACGACGGCTGCAGACTGTCGCTCGTGGTCTCCGCATCCAGCCAGAAGTCCAGTGAGGCGGCGGAGGCGGCAAGGGGCAGGACGAGGGCGAGCAGCACCATCCTGACGGCCGTCATCTTATCGCTCCCTCGGGGCATGCCTCCACGCACCGGAAGCAGAAGTGGCAGAGGGAGGGGTCTATCACCGCGTCGCCGCCTATGACCTCGATGGCGCCGTAGGGACATACCTCGGCACACTCGCCGCAGGCGGTGCATGCGTCCGGGTTGACTGTCAGCTGCGTGTTGTCCGCGGGCCCCTGGCAGGCGGCCAGGGCCAGGAGCAGCAGCACGGCGGCCGGCCTAGCGAACCGCATCGTACGTGCACGCTCTCTGGCAGAACCCGCAGCCTATGCAGACCTCCGGGTCTATGAAGGACTTGCCGTCCCGTATCTCCACCGCGTCCACCGGGCAGACCCGGTAGCAGTCTCCGCACCCGGTGCACCTGCTCTGGTCCACCCTGTAGGTGACCCCCGCGATGGCGGCGGAGACCACCAGCAGAGTGAGCGCCACCAGCAGCAGGGCTCTTCTGGCCGTCACTCGGTCTCCTGCAGCAGGGTCTCGTCGCCCTCTCCGTCAAGGCCGTAGAGCGCCATGACAGTGGACGAGGAGGGGCCGAAGATGGCCTGTGTGGGGCAGGAGGAGACGCAGAGACCGCAGGAGATGCAAAGGTCGGGGTCGATGACCGCCCTGTTGTCCCCGTCCATCGAGATGGCGCTAACCGGGCACTGGGAGAGACAGAGCTGACAGCTTATGCAGGCCGCCGCCCTAACCACGAAGGAGGGCGGTACCTCGACGGATGTGGGCAGGACCCCCTCTTCGTCCGGGTAGGCCACGGCAAGGACCGCGCCCCACTCCTCCGCCTCCGGGTCCAGCTCCTCGGAGGAGCCCCGGAGCACCAGCGCCTCCCATTCGCCCTCCACCGGCTCCCACTCGGCGAAACCGCCGAATCCCCCCGGAGTGAAGGTCACTCCGGCGAGGGCGAGGGATGCCAGGACTACAGCCGCTGCGAGGTTCCTCATTCCTCGACGACCTCCTTCTTGATCGACCACAGGCCGTACTCGTGGCACTGGATGAAGCACTGCCCGCAGTCTATGCACAGGTCGTAGTCTATGTGCACCATTCCCGAGTCGACCCCGGGCGTGCTCCAGTCCGGGGTGTACCACACGGCATCCACCGGGCAGCCGGGCCCGCAGGAGTCCAGCAGGATGAAGCACTCGTATGCGCAGTCACCGCACCATATCTCGTCGTTGGCGTACCGCAGGCGGAACCTCGATGTTGTGGCGGCCAGCCCCTCGGAGGGGGCGTCACCGGGGCCCATGGCCCTCACCGCGAAGTAGTAGGCCACCCCGAAGCGGGAGTCCGTAATGGCCTGCACCGGGCAGACGGAGACGCACTCTCCGCAGGAGGTGCACTTCTGCAGGTCGATGACCGCCCTGCCGTCTATCTGCATCATCGCGTCCTGCGGGCATATCTCCACGCAGAGCCCGCAGCCTATGCAGGCGTTCTGGAACACCTCCGGCTGCACCTCCACGCGGGCGATCACCGTCGCAGAGTCACCCCCCTGCACCGAGTCGACCGGCAGGGCCAGGTGGTAGTTGTCCGCTGTGATCGGCTCGGGTGATATCCGCACCTCGTACCACTCCGCGCCCTCCGTCTCGTCCCAGACGAGGGTGAAGACCGACTCGGTCCCCTCGAGGAACTCCCCGTAGGTGTAGCCCTTCACCACCTCCAGCTCTCCCCCGAAGTCCGGGCCGATGCCCGGTGACTCCTCCGCGGTCAGGCAGGCGGACGTGGCTATGGCCAACGCGAGTATCGTCGCCGGCAGTACCATGGTCTTCACTTTTCATCTCCCGTTGAGGGTGGGCTCTCGGACCGCCCAAGTATAGTATCCGTCCGCGGGTCGGCGACAGAGCCATTTCCGTACCGTGGTAGTATGGCATTCGCGGATGCCCCGTACAAGCCGGCCCGTGATGTTCTCATGCATGGGATATACAGCGGGAGGGTCTGGATGGTTCCCCTGTCGGAGGCCAGGATGCTGCTGCTCGAGGCCCTGGGGCCGCAGGGCTGGTGGCCCGGCGAGACCCCCGACGAGGTCCTGGTGGGATGCGTCCTCGCCCAGAACACGCGCTGGGGCAGGGTGGTCCCCGTCATAGAGCGTCTGAGGGAGAGGGGCCTCCTCTCCCCTCGCGCCTTCCTCTCCCTGCCGGAGAGCGGTCTGGCGGAGCTCCTCAAGGGATGCGGTACCTACCGACTGAAGGCCGCCTACCTCCGGAACGTAGGGGAATACATGGTCCGCAGCGGATGGGACGGCTCGCCGGAATCGGTGGCGCACCTGCCGACGCGGAAGACCAGGGATGAGCTGCTGGCGCTCAGGGGCGTAGGCCCGGAGACCGCCGACTGTATACTCCTCTACGTGATGGGACGGCCGGTCTTCGTGGTGGACGCATACACGACGCGGATACTATCCAGACACGGACTCTGCAGGCCCGGGGAGCGCTACCACGCGGTCCAGGCCCTCTTCCACGACCAGCTTACCCCGGACCTGGAGTGCTTCAGGGACTTCCACGGCGCCCTGGTCGCCTGCGGAGCCCGGTTCTGCAGGCCGAGAAGGCCGGACTGCGGTAGCTGCCCTCTCCGCTCCTGGAACGGCGGCCCCGCTTGCGCCCAATCCCCCGAAGGGCGATATTCCGCACCCCCGCGGAGGGGTGCCGGAGCGGTTGAACGGGGCGGTCTCGAAAACCGTTGACCCCCTGATGGGGGTCCGTGGGTTCGAATCCCACCCCCTCCGCCAGTGATCCGCGGTGAGGATGAGAACCCTGTCGAAGAGGTTCGGTACAGGCTTTGCCAGAGGAAGAGAGTCCCTCCATCAGCTTCACCCTAGCCCGGTGCATCCACCCGGACCCTGCCCCGCCATGAACCGCCCCTCTCACCGTTCACGAAGGCTGATCCCCTGACGGCCACCTCGGCACTATCGCTGACCGGGTGATGGATCAGGTAGTGGGCAGTTCACGCACATCTCCGCATCCCACGGAATCCATGGACTCATGCTACTCCCCCAGCTTCCCGGCCAGGTCCCTGATGCAGTTACAGACCTCTGCCAGAGACACCGGATGTGATCTTCCCTCCATGGGGCATCCTTCCAGGATTGCCCGGAGCATACCGGAGAGTCCGGGAAGCGTCCTGGCGATGAGCAGGCGCAGCTCGGAAGAAACGGCATCTTCACTCTGGTTACCGGGCACCGGGCTGTCCAAAAGGTTCCAGACCGAGTACAGAAAGGAGTACGCTGCTCTCCAGTCCATCCACCGGGCCATCGGTTGCCCGAGGGGCAGGAGGCAGGTCCAGTCGTCTGGCTTCAGGGAGTAGAGCGTCTCCCTGCCCTTGACTCTTCTCGAAAGCGTTCCCGACTGGTACATGTCCGTGACCGCGTTATGGATCGCCTTCTGTGAGTAGCCGACGGCCGCTGCGATCTCGGTCGGATTCCCGTCGGGATGCGACGCCAGATACGCAATGATCTCGCATCGGGCATTCGTTCCGAACAGTGCCCTGAGCTTCAGGATCAGGTTGGCGGGACAGTCCGGCCGGAAGCTCACGGTCGCATGTCGGCTGCGGTACTTTTGCCGGGAGAAGCCCGCCTTCTCGAAGGCCGGGTCCATCTCACTCGGCCGGGGATGCGAGCGTCCATCCTTCAGGAGGAAGAGGGACTCCTGCTGACCCTCCTCTGCAAGAAGCCGATCGGCCAGGCGGCTCCACTTCGACCGGGAGGCGGGTTTCATGAGAAGATGTGCGATCGCGGCAAGGAGGATACCTCCGGAGAGCCCTTGCTGCTTGTTCAGGGTCTTCAGCCTCTGGACATTGACGAAGCGCTGATTCACGCCGAGCCACTCCAGCATGGCATCGAACACCCGAGGATCGTAGCGGCCGATGCGGCACGTGAAGAGGATGAGCGCCTCGGGATCGAGGATCCAGTTCTTCGTGACCGGCGCATTGCCCGACACGCCCATTGTCGTCCAATGTGACCAGATCAGGTCCAGCAGGGTGTCGAGGATCTTCAGTCTAGAGTCTGTCAGCGACATCGCCGTATCCCAGCTGCTCGAACATGGACTTCAAGGAGGCCGCCTGAGTCCCTGCTTGGCCCGCAGTTCAACCAGTGGCTTGGAAGTCCCAGCAGCGTGGCCACTTCGTCCAGGGCTTCCGACAGCACGGCTGGAAAGGGAATCGGAGCCAGCAACTCCCCGTCGTTCGAGACCATGGCCACCACATCCACATCAACCGTGGACCGCGAGACCAGATCCAGCGCGATCAGCGCGGATCCACCGCAGACCACGAGCCGAACCGGGTCAGCCTCCTTCACCTGCAGCCGTTCACCGAGCATCCGCAGTGCTTCCTGCAGTGTCTGTCCGTTCAGATGGGTCATGATCCTGTCCTAACGATAGTATTTGTTGTACTTATCATAAGTACAATAACTTACTTAGTCAAGGCTGGCCTGCCTACAGCACCTTCAGGATCAGCGCCGCCAGGAGAGTGAGGGCGGCGAGGACCGGGAGGCGCAGCCGGAGAAGCAGCCGCCGCCGGAGTATTCGGCGTAGTCCTCGATCACCATCGAGTGGGAGTAGTGCCTGCCTGACCGGGACCGCTCTCCGTATCATGGTCCTGACGTACACTTCGGGACATCGACGCCCTCTCTTGCCCCCGTTGCGGAGGCCGCATGAAAGCCATCTCGATGATAGAGCGCCCCCCGGTCATCAGGCGCATCCCGGAGCATCTGGAGCTGTGGTATGAAGAGGAGCCTTTTCATACTGCTGTCGCTCGAGAGATTCGTTGAGCGGCCGCGGGATGCCGGATATGCTACAATTCGGTGCCGGATCCGGAAAGATAGCGCTCAATGGAGCAAGATTCGGGAGGCGGGTTCGGAGGGTCCGCCAGTGGTCCGAGGTGAGGATGAGAACCCCGTCTGCACTGAGCCCGGAGCACTCTTCGGGGTTTCGTTGACCGTCGGCTTCCGGAAGGATATGATGTAAACAGACTCGGCCGGCCGTGAACGGACGGCTTCCGGTTTGCGGAAGACAGTCGTAGAGGAAGGATTCCGGATCTCCGCGGGCGTTCACTCTGAAGCGACGGGTAGGTGAAGTGATGGGGAAGCTCCTTGCCGTGCTTGTGCTCAGCGTGTCGGCGTTCTCCTGGACAGACGATGAGGGGCGGGACAGCGGCTTCATCTCCCGGCCGTACACGGGGAGCGATGATGACGTCACCCTCACGATAATCGATACGTTCCAGCTCTCCCCCGATGCCCAGATGCTGGGGATGGACCACCAGGAGGCCGGCAACCAGCTCGGAGTGATGGACAACGACAACGACCTGATCCGTGGCGTGGAGACCGGCACGGGCGACCCGGTCTGGAGCGAGGAGGTCCCCCTCTCCAGTACCTTCGGACTCTGCCACGACGGTCCCGCGCCCTACGACTGGTGGGTAAGCAGCTGGAGCAGCAGCATGCTGCACCGCTGGGAGCCGCAGGAAGACGAATGGACCACTCCGTACGCGAATCCGGTGGGCGTGTACGGCCGGGGCATGGACTACGACGAGGCCTCCGGATGTCTCTGGGAGGCCTACAGCATTCCCCCCTCCACCCTGGGGGCGGTCCGGCTCGACCTGAGCAGCGGGGACTTCACCCTCATACCCATCCCTCCCGGAGGTCCCGCGGACCAGCTCGCCGGCATCGCGGTCTTCCCCGCGGCAGGCTATCAACACGGGGTAGTGGTCACCACCTACGACTACCCGAACTGGTTCTTCTACGGTTTCGACGGGAGCCTCCTCCACTACCTCGGCTCGGACGCCCCCTCGGTCAGCGGGTTCGACGGGTCGCGGGGCATCACCTACAACCCGGGGACGGACACCTTCTTCTGGACATACAAGACAACCGGCGAGCAGCGGTGGATAGCGGAGGTCGAGTACGACATCACCTCCCTGGAGCAGGACACATGGGGCGGTATCAAGAGCGAGTTCCAGTAGGGCTTCGGAGATAACGGGGAGGTACACGGAATGCGCCTTCTCTCCCTTCTGCTCCCGGTCGCCGCGGCCTCGACCTGTGCCATCACCTGGCAGGTCGAGACGGTCGACTCGGAGGGAGACGTCGGGAACGGCTGCAGGATAGCCGTCGATTCCGGGAACACCGTACACATCGTCTACGAGGACGACACGAACGATGCGCTGAAGCACGCCTGGCGGGATGGCGGCGCCTGGGCGACGGAGATCGTGCCCACCCTCGGTACGATCTGGTCCCCCCGCCTGGCGCTGGATGCCGGCGGCAACCCCGGCATATCCTACTTCGAGCCGGAGGAAGACGTGCTCTACTACCTCCAGCGGGCCGGAGGCGGCTGGTCGATTTCCGCCGTGGACACGGTGAACAACGAATTCGGGGTCAGGCACTCGCTCGCAATGGACTCCGAGGGCCGCCCCTGCATCCTCTACGAGAACGACCACGATCTCTGGTACGCGACGCTGGAGGGGGAAGACTGGGAGAAGGAGACGGTCTTCGAATCGACCTATCCATGGTGGCTGGACCAGGGGGTCGCTCTCGTGCTTGATCCGGAGGACGGGCCGCGCATCCTCTACGAGGTCTCCAACAACGAGTACGAGACGATCAAATACCTACGCTACGGCTACCGGCCCGGCTCCTCATGGCAGCACCGCAGCATCTTCTCCTGCGACGACGGCTACTACTACCAGAGCCTCGCCCTGGACGGGAGCAACGGCCTGCACGCGGCCTTCTCCGCCGAGGAGCAGACGGACAACAGGCTCTACTACGGATACTCGAGCAACGGGCTGGACTGGGATGTCGCAGAGCTGGCCGACGAGGCTCCCGCCTCCATCTCCGTCGATGCCGACCCGTCGGGAGACCCGAGGGTGTCGTACTCGGTGGACGGTCTCGTCTTCGCCTACCAACGTGAGGGGGAGTGGCTCTTCGAGACGGTCGACGCCTCCCACTACTACGGCTCACAGGACATGGCACTGGACTCGTACGGGAACCCCTACATAGCATTCAGCTCCGGTCACTACTCGGACGAGGACCTGATGATCGCCTACTCCGACTCGCTCTCCGCCGAATCCGGCGGCGACGCGCCCGGCATCGGGCTGAGCCTGCCGGTCAACCCGGCCGGCGGCTTCCTCCCCGCAAGTCTATCGCTCCCGGAACCGATGGATGTCCGCCTGGACCTGTACGACCTCTCCGGCAGGCGGGTCCGTGTACTGAGCAGGGGGGCCATGGGGGAGGGCGAGCATCACCTCCGGTGGGATGTGGGCGACTGCCCGCAGGGCCTCTATGTCGTCCGTCTGACTACTCCGCTGGGCACCATCGCCAGGAGCTGCGTAATCCTCTAGGTAATCGAACCATCCCGGGGCCCGGGCAGTCGGGGGCATCTTGACCGGACGGATCCACTTCCGCATGTCCTCCGAGCAGACCTCATCGCCGGAGGAGCGTATGGAGAGGCCCGTAAGGGGTGCGCGCACAGCCTTGGGAGTTTCGGCCCTGCTGGGCCTGCTCGCGGCGGGCTGCGCACTCTCGGGGCTGCAGGGTTTCGCATGCAACGTCCGGGTGAGCGGGAGTGTCCGCTGGTCCCATGACTCCACGGAGGTGGAGGGGGCGCTGGTGACCGTCACCGTCGATTCGCTCTCAATGCCCGTCTACACCGACTCGACCGGATACTACGAGTACCGGGAGACCTTCATGGTGCCGGACGGCGGGAGGGAGATGGTGGTAGTCGTCGGCGTCAGCGATCCGGACCTCTGGGCCGGAGGAGGCCATTTCCGCCCGGAGGACACCGTCTTCCACGAGGACGTGTCCGAAGACAACTGGAACCTGGAGTACTCGGTCGACTTCTGCGTGACCGCCGTGGAGGAAGCGACGATAGCCCCCTGAGCCGTCCCCGTGGGGCGGCGACTTCTCACCACCGCATCCGCGAATCATGCATTCGCGATCAGCGAGGGCGCTACCGGGAGCTCGGGCCTACGGGGAGGGGCTGTCGTGCCTTGACGGCCTGCGGCTCATGGCAGAAGGACCAGCCGCGCGGTGTCCGAGACGCCGCCTGTCCGAAGGAGGACGGTGTAGACCCCGGGGGGCAGTCGCTCCACCCGGAGCTCGTGGCGCCCCGCGGGGAGCGCCCCGTCCTGCGGGACGGCAGCCATTCGGCCGGCCGCGTCGAACAGCATTAGACGGACGTGCATCTCACCGGGGAGGCAGACCGTCAGCCGCGGGTCTCCGGAGCAGGGACTTGCCGTCACCGTCAGCGCCGGCGGGGAAGCCGGGCCGGCTGTCCCGGCGGAGCTCATCGTGCTCCAGGTGACGCTGACCTCGTGCAGCTCCGGGGGAGGGCAATGGAGCCCTTCGCTCCCCATGACCACCCTGTACTGGAAGTACCGGTCGCCGTCCGAGACGTGCCCGGCAAGGCTCCCGGGCGCGTAGAGGGTGTCCGACCACTCCCCCTGCAGCTCCCGGTCCAGGGAGCGGACCCGAAGGCCGAGGTCCGTGCCCGGAGGGGTCTCGCAGGTCCAGTGGACGCTCTCCCAGTCGGGGGCGATACCGGTGTCCAGGATGGAAGACGTCAGGGTGCCCGAGGGGGAGGAGAGGTCCCACCAGTAGAGACGGTCTCCCCACGTGTCGCTGCAGAGGAGGTCCGCCCGGCCGTCGCCGCCTATGTCCACCGAGCGGAGCAGGCAGGGGTTCTCCGGCCTGGTGGAGAGCACCCGCTCCTCCCAGCCCCGTCCGGACGGCTCCGTCGAGACAAGCGTCACGAAGTGGGTGCTCCGGTCGCCGTAGCTGCCTGTGGCGACCTCGGGGACGCCGTCGCCGTCCCAGTCTTCAGCGCAGAGACACTCGTAGCGGTGACCCGCAGGCTCGTGGATGACGCTTCTCTCCCAGTCGGTGCCCTGGCCGTCGAGGTTCATGACGGCCATGAGGCTGCTCTCGCTCGCGGAGACGTAGCGGGAGTGGAAGATGTCCAGGTCGCCGTCGCCGTCGATGTCGGCAAGGGCTATGTGACCTCCGTCGGAGAACCAGGGACCCAGGTCGTGCCTGTTCCAGCCCCCCTGGTCGTGCTCCCACCAGGAGACTGCCATGCCCCCGCTGCCCATGGCCATGGCGATGTCGATGTCACCGTCATCGTCGATATCGCCCGTGTCCAGGTCGTCCGAGGCGCCGAACGGACCGGACCAGACGCAGGTCTGCTGCCAGGACTGCCCGCCGCCGAGATTCTCGAAAATGAGCAGCTCGTCCGAGTAGAAGCTCTCCACCAGTGCCAGGTCCGTGTCACCGTCGGCATCGAAGTCCGACGCGGCTCCCCTGCTCGGGCTGCTGAGCCCGGTGGATACGGGATGCGGAGTCCACTCGCCGCCGAGGCCGTCGGCGTTCTCCCACCAGTCCAGCCTGTCGTCGAACATGTCGTAGCAGAAGAAGTCCTGGTCGCCGTCGCAGTCGATATCGCCTCCCCAGAGGCGGAAAGCCCCCCTTGGCACGGGAGTGTCGCAGCGCTCCCAGCTCGTTCCCTCGCCGTCGAGGTTGCGGAGGAGGTAGACCAGGTCGTCCTCGTGGGAGACGACCAGGATGTCGGTGTCGCCGTCTCCGTCGATGTCGCCCGGGTGGGCATGGGTCGGCCACTCGACGGTCTCCCCGAAGGCCACCTCGCCGGGGAGCATTGTGAGCAGCCCCGGCTCCTCCCACTCCATGCCGGCGGAGCGGTCGAACCCCGAGCCCCAGGCCGGGACGGGGCCGGGGATGCCGGGCCCGCCGCTCCAGTCGGTCTGGACGGCCGTCTCGAGGACGGTGGCCGGTCGGGCTGCTCCGGTGAGCAGCAGGGAGGCCGCCGCGAGCGCCCGGGCTCCCGGCAGAGCCCTGCGGAGGATGCTCCCCGGAGATTCTGTCGAGGCTCCCGGCATCGTGCGGCCCCCGTCCAGGTGTCTACGAAGGTACGGTAAGCAGAAGGGCCGGGGCGGTAAAGCCCCGGCCGGCCCTTTCTTCGCCCGGCGGTTCGCTAGGAGGAGACCCTGACCGTCTGCGGCGGGCTGGATACACGGCCCGCAGCTGCAGCCGGGAGGTCCTGCTTGCCCGCGCGGCGCCTCCTCGGCGGAGCCGGCTCAAGGTCCCAGCGCTCGAAGACGTGTGCGTAGTCTGCAAGCACCTGCTCCCTGGTCAGGCCTACGTCGCCCAGCGAGTACTCGTGGCTGCTCTTGTGCCCGCGAGCCTTCTCGGCGGTCTCCTGCAGGACGGTCTCGAACTGCGGGGTTATCTCCATGCCGAAGTGGTCGTAGATGCTCCTTATCGTCCCCTCCGGGTCCTTCACCATCTCGTGGAAGTTCACGAAGTAGCGGTTCTCGGCGGGGGCGGCCTCCAGACGCTCGACGGGGTAGCTGTACCAGTGCTGGGTGGCGTCCAGGACGTAGTCCATGTGCGGATAGCGCTCCTCCGGCTCGCCAAGCTTTCTCCACCAGTGCGCGGAGAGGCTGGCGTAGGAGGGGATGACGCTCATCGGGTCCCGCGCCAGGTAGATGATGCGGGCAGTGGGGAACTGCTTCAGGAGCGAGTCAACCTTCGGGGCGAAGTAGGGGTTCTTGGAGAGGATGCGCCTTCCCTCGCCGCCCATGGCGTGGTAGTGCCGCTGAAGGCAGTTGTGGTAGAAGCCCATCACCCGCTCCTTGTCCGCCTCGGAGAGCTGCTCGTCGAAGTAGACGAAGGGGTAGGACTCCTCCGGGTAACCGAAGAAGAGGCCTGTTACTATCGTGGAGCCGGAATGTATCATCAGGTACTCGTCCTCCTCCGGGGAGAGGAGGCTGAGCCTGTGCATATCGTTGGAGTTGAATATCTTGCTGTCAATCCTGTACAGCAGCCTGTGGAGCACTCCGCCCATGCGGCGGTCTATCGCTGCTACCGCGCTCCCCAGCTTCCTCTGGGTGATGGAGGGGGCGAAGAGTATCTGCCAGAGCCTGAGGCTGGTGAAGTTGGTCTCGTCCCTGGCCATGAGACGGTGGAGGAAGGTGGTGCCGCTGCGCGGGTTGCCGACGATGAAGACGGGCTCCTCCACATCGAGGTCCCGGTGCTCCGGGAAGAAGATGTCGTCCAGCATGAAGCAGAGCCAGGTGGCGAGCTCCACGACCACGTAGCTCACGTACGCGGTTGTGAGCACGAGGACCCGCTTGGGCGTCAGCTTCGCTCCCGTGCCCTCGGCCCTCCTGAACAGCAGGCATGTCAGTCTGAAGAAGCGCTTGTAGTCGAAGGACAATGGTGCTCCCGATCGCGTGAGGAAAGTCCAAAGGATGATAGCCGGAGCAATCCGGTGGAGCCTGTCTCCCGCTTGCGCGGCCCCTGCGGATGCACGTGCCCGGCCCTTGTGAAGCTGTATGGCCGTTGTCATGTGGATGGTTCCGGCACGGTGCTCCGCCGCCGCAGCCCGGACGACTACCGGCCCGTCAACGGGATGTATCATAGGGCAAGGGACTCGGTGGAGGCAACCCGTCCGCTTATTGTAGGCGGAACGAAGAGGGAGGTGCCGCATGAGGAAGAGCGTGATGGTGGTGATGGTGAGCCACAGGCACGAGGCCGCTAAGACGGTCCAGTCGATACTCACCGGATGGGGATGCAACATCAGGACAAGGCTGGGCATACACCAGGGGGTCCTGGAGGACTGCACCGAGACCGGGCTCATCATACTCGACCTGGTCGGAGAGGAGGAGCGTCTGCAGGAGCTGGAGAGGAAGCTGAACCTGGTGAAGGGCGTCACCGCCAGGATGCTGCAGCTGGAGCTGGAGGACTAGGGTCCGGATTTCCATGAGGCCGGCACGGCACTGCCGACCGTGTCCGGGTGCGGCGGCCTGCATCCTGCTCGTTGCCGCCTCCGCGCTCATCTCCGTCGGCTGCGGCGATGGAGGCGGGAGCGCCGGCCCCGGCGCCCGGGCGGTCCTGCTGACCATACACGCCGACTCGGTTGTCAACAGGGTGGACGAGAGGATATACGGCCTCTTCCTGGAGCACATCTGCCACTCGGTTGACGGCGGCCTCTGGGGGGACATGCTGTGGAACCGGGGCTTCGAGGAGGTGGCCGGGGAGGGCCTCTGGCTGGTGGAAGGCCCGCTGCTGACCCAGATAGCGGAGACGGAGAGGGCCGCCTACCGGATGGGAGAGAGCGGATGGGCGGTCCGGCGCCTCCAGATGGACCTCCGGCTGCTCACCGGCGAGGCCATCGGCATCCTGCTCACCGGCCACGGCGGCAGCTCCGTGCTGGCCTGCCGCCTGGAGGAGGAGTCCATCGGCTTCACCCTGGTCGTCGGCGGCGACACGGTCACGACCGTCAGGAACATCCCCTTCTGGCTCAGGCAGTACGAGTGGAGGGATATCCAGGTGGCCGTCGAGGGGGACACGGCGACGTTTGCGCTGGACGGAAGGGATCACCGGCTGCCGCTCCCCAGCGGTCTGCCCGCGCCGGACGGCGTAACGCTGGTGACCGAGGGCGCTACCGCCCAGTTCACCAACGTCGACCTGCTCGGGGAGGGGGATGAGGAGCTGCTGGAGGAGCTCCCGTTGCCGCCAGACCCGGGCGACGGGCTGGTCCCGCTGCACTGGTCCCGCGAGGGCAGGGGCAGGGTGCAGCCCATCCCGATGGACCCGTTCTCCGGAAGGCTCTGCATCAGGCTGCTCTCCCCCGGCGAGGGGGTCCAGCTCTCGCAGGGCGGCCTCCGGCTCTCGGCTGGCGAGGACTACGCCGGCCGCGTTCGGATGAGGGGGCGGACGGTCGGGGGGAGCCTGAGCGTCTGTCTCCGGGACGGCGGGGAGGTCCTGGCGCGAGAGGTGCTCGCAGACCCTGCCGGGGAATGGCAAGAGCGGGAGTTCCTGCTCTCCTCGCCGGTCGATACCGACTCGGCGGTGCTCTGCTTCGAGCTGCGGGGCACGGGTGACGTCTTTCTGGACGTGCCCAGCCTCTTCCCCATGGAGAGGCTGAGGAGCGGCGGCCTGCGGATGGACCTGGTGGAGGCCATCTCCGACCTGAGGCCCTCCGTGCTCCGCTGGCCCGGCGGCCGCTTCGCATCGCTCTACCGATGGAAGGACGGCATCGGACCCATCCGGGAGAGGAGCCCCTTCCTCCTGCCCAGGCTGGAGGGTACCATGGACGCGAACTCCTTCGGGACGGACGAGTTCATGGGGCTTTGCAGGGAGCTGGGAACCGAGCCGGTTCTGGTGGTCAACGTGGGGGAGTACGACCTGCCGGGGAGGCGGGAGGAGTACCTGCAGGACGCCCTGGACTGGCTGGAGTACTGCAACGGACCGCCGGACTCGGAGTGGGGGGCGGTCAGGGCGGGCGGCGGTCACGTCGAGCCCTACGGCGTGAGGTACTGGGAGCTGGGCAACGAGACCTGGAACATGGGCACCGGGGAGTACGCAGATGTGGTACGGGACTTCGGGAGGGCAATGCTCGATGCAGACGGGAGCATAGAGATAATAGCGTGCGGCGACGGAGAGATGTGGCAGGAGGGCCTCCTCCCGGAGATATCCGGCCTGGCCGACTACATCAGCCTGCACCACTACGAGGAGCCCTCGAACTACGCAGAGGGGGCGCTGGAGAGGGAGATTTACCTCAGGGAGATAGAGGAGGCCGTCGAGGTCTCTCCGGCATCGGACATCGGCGTCTTCCACTCGGAGTGGAACCTGACGGAGGGGGTCGACTGGCGGGGCGGGCTGTATGCCGCCGGTCTGCTTAACGTGCTGGAGAAGCGGGGCGAGCTGGTCAGGATGGCCTCACCGGCTCTCCTCCTCCGCCACACCGAAAGCGGGCTCTGGGACAACGCCCTGGTCAACTTCGACCGGGAGGGGTGGTTCCCCTCCGGGGCGTACGTTACGATGAGGCTGTGGCGGGAGTCCTTCGTGCCGCTGAGGCTCCACATGGAGGGACCCGCCATCGCCAGGGGGTGGGTTGCCACTGCGAGCGAGGAGGGCGATCGTATCTACCTCAAGATGATGAACCCCTCGGGGGACACGGTGCATGTCTCGGCCTCCGTGCAGGGCGCCTCCACCGAGCCGGGGGACGGGGCGCTCACGGTGATAGCTCCCGGCGGGCTCGACGCGGCATGCTCGATGGAGGAGCCGGAGGCCATCCGGCCGGTATCCTCCGGGGTGGTGCACGAGGGGTGGACCTACGAACTGACGCTGCCCGGGTACTCGGCTGCGGTACTGGAGCTGAGGCCCGCGGCGGAGGGGGCATGACGCTGCCGACTCGAAGGGAGCGAGTGGTACGATGAGAGCCGTCCGCACTCTGCCGGCCGTCGCCGGCCTGCTGCTCCTGCTGGTCTCGGCCTCCTGCCTGGAGCCGGGCCCTGACCAGGCGTTCAGGCAGTACTGGGGGGCGATGCAGGCGGGAGACCCGGAGGACATCCGAGGCTACATCGCGGAGAGCTGGCTGGAGCTGTACGAGCAGGAGTTCGAGCTCTACAGCGACACGCTTCCCGCCCTCGTGGAGTTCCTGGGGAACAACGGGGTGCAGGTGACGCTCGAGGAGGTCTCCGGCTGGACCTCCGACGACTACTTCGCGGCGCTGGTCACCTCGCCCTGGGTGTCGGACTACTTCGACGAGGGGATGAGGATAACCGGCTCCTCGGTCAACGGGGATACCGCAGTGGTCAGGTTCACCACCTACAGCCAGGCACAGGCCGCTCCCGGGTCCGGGGAGAACAGGGCGATACTGGTCCGCGAGGAAGACGGCTGGAAGGTGACCAACCGCTAGGGTCGTCCCCTTCGCATCTCCCACATGAGGATGGCCGCCGAGGCGGCGGCGTTCAGCGACTCTACGCCCCTGTCCATCCCTATCCAGACCCTCCGGTCCAGCCTGCCGGCCACCTCGGCCGAGATGCCGGCCGCCTCCGAGCCCAGGACCAGCGCAATGCGGCCGCCCGTACTCTCGATGGCCTCCCGGGGCCGGGAGCCGCCCGCTCCGGCTCCAACGCAGACCGCAGCGTCTCCCAGGCGGTCCATCAGGGCAGGCAGGTCCACGTCGAAGGGAACGGGTATCAGGGCGTTCGTCCCCGCTGAAGCCCTCGTGACCTTGGGTATGAACGGACAGCAGGTCCCCCTGCCGCAGACCACGGCACCGATGCCCATGGCGGCGGCGGTCCTTATCACGGTCCCGACGTTCCCCGGGTCCCCGAGGCCGTCGAGCAGGAGCAGGTCTTTCTCCCCATCCTCCCAGCCGGAAGGCTCCGGCAGGGGACAGATAGCCGCCAGCCCCTGGGACGTGACCGTGTCGGCGAGCCCGTCGAATAGGCGGGTCGGCACAAGTATCACGGGGAGGCCCTGTCCCTCCGCACCTGCGGCCATGCCCTCCGCCGGGCCGGAGGCCCCCTCGGCCAGGATCACGTGTGATGGCCTGCCCCCCTGGGCCATGTAGTCGGAGACGAACCGGGGGCCCTCCATGAGGAAGGCGCCGGCCCGGAGTACGCCGGCCCTCCCGGAGAGGGACCTCGCGAGCCTGAGCACGGGGTTGCGGGTGCTCTCTGCCCGCCTCAGCCCATGCCCCCCTCCGGGATGCCCCGGGCCTCCAGGATCCTCCGCACGATGGTGTCTATGTCGGCCTCCGGGACGGAGCCGGTCAGCGAGCGGAGCAGCGAGACGTCCGGCAGCCTGCGACTCATGTCCTCGAAGCCCTCCGGATAGGCCTCGCCGTAGGGGATCAGCTCGATGGGGGAGGAGGAGCAGGTTATGTCACGAACCCTCCGCGCAAGCTCCATTATGCTCATCTCGCGCGTGGAGCCTATGTTGACCACCCTGCCCACCGCCCCGGGGGCGTCCATGAGGCCGGAGATGGCCTCCACCACCTCGTCCACGAGGCTGAAGCACCTGGTCTGGGTACCGTCGCCGTAGACGGTTATGGGCTCGCCGGAGAGCGCCTGGGAGACGAACCTGGGCAGGACCATGCCGTACCTGCCGGACTGCCTGGGGCCGACAGTGTTGAACAGGCGGCCTACAACCACCGGAAGCCCCTTGTCCCTGTGGTAGGCGAGGGCGAGGAACTCGTCCACCGCCTTCGAGCAGGCGTAGCTCCATCTGCTCCTGGAGGTTGCCCCCAGGACTATGTCGCCCCTCTCCGAGAAGGGAACCTCCTCGCTCTTGCCGTAGACCTCCGAGGTGGAGGCGAGGAAGACCGGCGCTCCCCGTGCGCTGGCGGCCTGCAGGATGTTCTCGGTGCCCCTCACGTTGGTCTCTATGGTCTCGACCGGCTGGCGTATTATCTGCTCGACGCCGACGGCCGCGGCCAGGTGGACTACGGCGGCGCACCTGCCCACGAGGCTCCTCGTCAGGTACTCGTCCAGAACGGAGCCGACCACCAGCCTCACCCTCCCGGAGGGAAGGCAGCCGGAGAGGTTCTCCTCCCTGCCGGTGGACAGGTCGTCCAGCACGAGGACGTCCCGCCCCCCCGAGGCAAGCAGCTCGCAGAGGTGCGAGCCTATGAAGCCGGCCCCTCCCGTCACCAGGAAGTCGTAGTCGCGGGCTTCGCTCCCCATGCCGTCTCCCCTCCGTCCGTCGGTCAGTGCGGCACCACGCTGAGCAGGATTCCCGCCGCTATCGCGCTGCCTATCACACCGGCCACGTTGGGCGCCATCGCGTGCATCAGGAGGTGGTTCGACGGGTCGTACCTCCTGCCCTCCACCTCCACCACCCGGGCCGAGTCGGGTACGGCGGAGACTCCGGCCGCGCCCACCAGCGGGTTTATCTTGGCGTCGCCGCGGAGGAAGAGGTTCATCAGCTTCGCGAAGAGGAGACCCCCGGCGGTGGCTATGGCGAAGCTGAGGGCGCCCAGTGCGAATATCTTGAGCGAGTCGAGGGTGAGGAAGTACCTGGCCTGGGTGCTGGTGCCCACGGAGAATCCCAGGAGTATGACCACGATGTTGTTCAGGGCGCCCTGGGCGCTCTCCGCCAGCCTCCGGGTCACTCCGCTCTCCTTCAGGAGGTTGCCGAAGAAGAGCATCCCCAGCAGGGTGATGGCCCCGGGGGCGATGAAGGCGGTAACCAGGAAGGCGATTATCGGGAAGAGTATCTTCTCCGTCCGGGTGACCCGCCTGGTCGGGCGCATCCTGCGCCGCCTCTCCTCCTTCGTCGTGAGCAGCCTCATGATGGGAGGCTGGATGACCGGCACGAGGCCCATGTAGGAGTAGGCGGCGATCGCTATCGCACCGAGGAGCTGCGGCGACATCTGGCTGGCCACGAATATCGCCGTTGGACCGTCCGCCCCGCCGATTATCCCTATGGAGGCCGCCTGCTGGAGGTCGAATCCCAGGAGCAGAGAGCCCATCAGGGTGATGAATATCCCCACCTGCGCAGCCGCGCCCAGCAGGAGGAGCTTCGGGTTGGAGAGGAGGGCGCTGAAGTCGGTCATGGCGCCTATCCCGAGGAAGATGAGCGGCGGGAAGAAG
Source organism: uncultured bacterium (assembly GCA_964423505.1). Lineage (GTDB taxonomy): Bacteria > Fermentibacterota > Fermentibacteria > Fermentibacterales > JCC-6 > CAYREX01. The sequence continues at coordinate 323,560 of CAYREX010000001.1, forward strand.
CCGCTGCTGACGCCGAAGTAGAAGAGCCTGAACACCGACTGCTGACCGCCCAGCACGTCCTGGTAGCCTATGGGCATGAGCTCCGGGTTGTAGGGGATGTTCCCCGCAATCATGCCGAAGCCTATGGGGACCAGCAGGAGCGGCTCGTAGTCCTTCCTGATGGCGAGATAGATGAGCACGAGGCCGATGGCTATCATCACGATGTTGCCGACCTCGGCCTGGCCGAAGCCTGTGTCGCCCAGGTAGGAGAGAAGGTCCAGCGGCTCCCCCCGTCCTCCCCCCGTGCTGGCCAGCAGCGCGTCCGTCATCCTCGCCGAGAGGCCCATCTCAGTCGCCTATCGTGACTATGGGCGCGTTCTCCAGGACGCTCTCGCCCTCCTTGACGTGCACCGCGGTGACGGTCCCGCCCCGGGGCGCCTCCACCTCGTTCTCCATCTTCATGGCCTCCATGACGGCGACCGGCTGGCCGGCCGCGACCTCGTCCCCCTTCGAGACCAGGACCTTCAGTATGACGCCGGGCAGGGGGGCCATGACCTCTCCGCCGCCGGCGACCGACCCCGGCCTGGCGGTCCTGTCCGGGGCGCTGGCGGCGCTGTGTATCTCCCTGGTCCTGTGGACGACGGGGGTCTTGGAGCTGACCCGCACCGGGGACTCGATGGAGACCTCGTAGGTGCGTCCGTCCAGAGTCACGGTAACGCTGTCATCGCTTATGCGCCCCACGTCGACGGTGTAGGTGCGCCCGCCGACCTCAACCCTGTACTCGGGCATCCTGCGTACTCCTGCTCCTGTTCCGGACCGTCTCGGTCCCCTGGAGGTGCTCGGCCCGCCCCGCCAGTCGCCAGGGAGTGTAGGGCCTTTCGTAGGACTCCCACGTGAGCTTCATGCTCTCCATCCGGTCCAGCAGGGCCAGATGGGCGTGCACGGCCGCGGTTACGGCGACCACCTGCTCGGGGCTCAGCTCCCCGCTGCCTTCGTCGGACTCCCTCCCGGGGTCTCTCCCGCCTCGCCCCTCCGCCGCCCGCCTTAGCAGCGGCAGGAGGATGGCGAGGACGACCAGGCCGGTGAAGACGGTGGTCATGCCGGCGAGCGCTATGCCGGCACCGTCGCCGAGCATTCCGCCCCCGGCGCCCCGCTGCTGCGCCTGCAGCGCCGCGGCGAGCAGTGCGGCCGGGCTCACAGCGGTATGTTCCCGTGTTTCTTGGGCGGTATGGTCTGCCTCTTGCCCGAGAGCATCGCCAGCGCCTTGATGACCCTGAAGCGGGTGTTGGAGGGCATGATGACGTCGTCGAGGTACCCCCGGGAGGCGGCGTCGTACGGGTTGGCGAACTTGTCGCGGTACTGCTCCACCAGCTCCCGCTTCCTCGTATCCGGGTCGTCCGCCGAGGCGATGTCGCCGCGGAAGATGATCTCCACCGCGCCGTCCGGGCCCATGACCGCTATCTCCGCCGTGGGCCAGGCGTAGTTGACGTCCGCCCTGATGTGCTTCGAGCTCATCACGTCGTAGGCGCCGCCGTAGGCCTTCCTGGTTATCACGGTCACCTTCGGCACGGTGGCCTCGGCATAGGCGAAGAGGAGCTTGGCGCCGTTCCTGATTATCCCGCCGTACTCCTGCGCGGTTCCCGGCATGAAGCCGGGGACGTCCACCAGAGTGAGGATGGGGATGTTGAAGGAGTCGCAGAAGCGCACGAACCTGGCCGCCTTCACCGATGCGTCGTTGTCCAGCACGCCGGCCAGGTAGGAGGGCTGGTTGGCCACCACCCCGACCGACCGGCCGTCGAACCTGGCGAAGCCGACGATGATGTTCGGGGCGTAGAGCCGCTGTATCTCCAGGAACTCCCCGCCGTCGGCTATCGCCTCGATGATGCCCCGCATGTCGTAGGGCTTGTTCGGGGAGTCGGGCACGTATCCGTCCAGCCACTCCTCCCGCCTCTCCGCCGGATCCTTGCAGTCCAGCCTGACGGGGTCCTCCATGTTGTTCTGCGGCATGTAGCTGAGCAGCTTACGGACCATCATCAGGGCCTCGCGCTCGTCCTCGCAGAGCATGCTGCAGACGCCGCTGCGCCTGCTGTGGATGTCCGGCCCGCCGAGCTGGTCCTTCGTGACCTCCTCGCCGGTGACCGCCCTGACCACGTGAGGCCCGGTGACGAACATGTAGCTGGTATCCTTGACCATCACGGTGAAGTCGGTGATGGCCGGGCTGTAGACCGCGCCGCCGGCGCAGGGGCCGAGTATGGCCGATATCTGCGGCACCACGCCGGAGTAGAGCACGTTCCGGAGGAAGATGTTGCCGTAGCCGGCCAGGCTCTCTATCCCCTCCTGTATCCTCGCCCCTCCCGAGTCGTTCAGCCCGATGACCGGCGCCCCGTTGGTGGCAGCCATGTCCATTATCTTCAGTATCTTTCCGGCGAAGGTCTCGGAGAGGCTGCCGCCGAACACGGTGAAGTCGTGGGAGAAGACGTAGACCAGCCTGCCGTCAATGGTGCCGTAGCCGGTGACCACGCCGTCGCCCGGTATCCTCTTCTTGTCCAGCCCGAAGCTCGTCGACCTGTGGGTGACGAGCATGTCGTACTCCTCGAAGCTCTCGTCGTCCAGCAGCAGCTCCAGCCGCTCCCTCGCGGTCAGCTTGCCCTGCGCGTGCTGCTTCTCTATCCGCTCGAGACCGCCGCCCTCGAAGGCCTTCTGGCGCTTGGCCCGCAGGTGGTCGGCCTTGTCCAGCGAGCTCACCCGTCATCACCCCCGGAACCGCCCCCGTGCGTGCAGAGCTCGGTGAGCACCCTGCCGCTCGCGCGAGGGTGGACGAAGGCTATCAGAGAGCCTCCCGCTCCCTCCCTCGGGGTCTCGTCTATCATCCTGACGCCGCTCTGCAGGAGGTCTTCCACCGTACGGGCGACGTCGTCCACCGCGTAGGCTATGTGGTGGATACCCTGGCCCCGCTTCTCCAGGAAGGAGGCTATAGGACTCTCCTCCGACGTGGGCTCCAGCAGCTCTATCCTGGAGGCGCCGACCCGGAACATGGCCACCCTGACCCTCTGGGAGGGAACCTCCTCCGTCCCGAGCGGCTCCAGACCGAGCACGTCCCGGTAGAAGGGCACCGCCTCCTCCAGGTCCTCCACCGCTATACCTATGTGGTCGATTCCCTCGATCATCTCCAGCTCTTCCCGTCCGGCTGAGGAGAGAGCAGACGCTCCATCTCCATGCCTATCTCCCAGGGAGTGGTGGACCCGCAGAGGACGGCCCGCACCGCTCCATCCAGTCCTCCGTGCATCCCGTCCAGCAGCGACATCGCGGCGCCGGAGCCCCGCTCCCGAACGATTGCCGCCAGGAGCGTCCGGAGCCTGCGCTCCCCGCCCCTTCCGCCTGCGGACGACGCAGCGAGGAGCCGCTCGACCTCCCCGGTAAGATAATCAATCCCGTCGCCGCTCGCGGCTGAGCAGCGGATAATGGGCGGCAGGAGCTCCTCCGCGGAGAGCGGTGCCAGCCCGGAACGCACCGCCGACTCCAGCTGCTCAACGCCCGGACGGTCGCATTTGTTCAGGACTATGGCGTCCCCTATCTCCATTATCCCGGCCTTGAGGACCTGTACCTCGTCGCCCGCTCCCGGTACCAGGACCAGCAGGGTGACGTCCGCCAGCCCGGCGACCTCCACCTCCGCCTGGCCCACGCCCACCGTCTCCAGCAGGACCCTGTCGAACCCCGCGGCCAGCAGCACCTCCGCGGCGTCCCTGGTGGAGCCGGCCAGCCCGCCCAGATGGCCGCGGCTGGCCATGCTCCTTATGAAGACGCCCGGGTCGGTCGCATGCCCCTGCATCCTGAGCCTGTCGCCAAGCAGGGCACCCCCGGAGAAGGGGGAGGAGGGGTCGACGGCCAGGACGCCCGCCGTCAGGCCGGACGCCCTCCACCCGCCCACGAGCCTGTCCGCGAGGGAGCTCTTCCCGGCGCCCGGCGGGCCCGTGATGCCCACGACCCGTGGGGGGCGGTCGGGGCTGTAGAGCAGGTGCAGGAGCTCCGCGGCCCTGTCGGCCTCGTCCTCGACGATGCTGAGGGCCCGCGCGACGCTTCGCCTGTCGCCTTCGAGCACGCCGGAGGCCAGCGCCCGGATATCTGAATGCCCGCCGCGCCTGGAGGGGGCTATCTCACTCGCCGCCTTCCCGTCCCAGCACCGCCCCGCGGACGAAGTCGACCACATCGGACGCCGGGGTGCCCGGGGTGAAGATGGCCCTGAAGCCGGCCTCCTCCAGGGCGGGGATGTCCTCGTCCGGGATGACTCCACCGCCGAACAGGATGATGTCCCCCGCGTCCCTCTCCCGCAGCTGCCTGGTCACCTCCGGGAAGAGGTGACCGTGGGCCCCGGAGAGGAGGGAGAGACCGACGATGTCCACGTCCTCCTGCACCGCCGCCTCGGCGATCGCCTCCGGGGTCTGCCTTATGCCGGTGTAGACAACCTCCATGCCCGCGTCGCGAAGGGCCCTCGCTATGTACTTGGCCCCCCTGTCGTGGCCGTCCAGGCCGGGCTTTGCTATGAGCACCCTGATAGTCCTGCCGCTCATCTGACGCCTCCGGGATGCTCGCCGGGAGCCTTCGCCCACCGGCGCTGTCAGTTGCATGTCCGCCCGGCCGGCACTTCCGCCGGGCCTCCGCGAAGGGCATAATATACGGTGACCTCGCATTTTCCTGTTACCCGCAAGTGATTCGGAGGGTCGGATGAGGCTGGCAGTTGCGATGCTCGCGATCGTCTCGGCGATGGCGCTGGCTGAGGTGAGCGGCGACCTGGTGGAGGGTTACCTCCAGGGCATGGGTGAGGATATGATGTACCAGCGGGAGGGCAACGAGTTCATGCTCACCTATCCCGTCTCGGACACGCTGGACGTCCCGTACATGTACATTCTGGTCGACCCGGAGATGGAGGGCTGCCTTCTTGTGGCTCTTACCCCCGGGATGGTCCCGGAGTCGGGCGCCGAGAGGAGCGCCGCCCTGGAGACCCTCGCGGCGCTGAACTGGAACAACACCTGGGTCAAGTACGTGAGCGACCCGGAGACCGGCGAGGTCTCGGCCATGTACGCCTTCTCCACGGAGGACGGCCTCGGGGAGGATGCGTTCACCGTGATGCTCAACCTCCTGCTAGCCACGGTCGACGAGCAGTGGGAGATGCTATCGGAGCTCTGAGCGCAGGGACAGCTACAGGCGGGGGGAGCGTCTGATGTACGGCAGCATCGCGCTGTGCTACGGGAGGGCCAGCAGGGTCCTTGGCAAACGTATCTGCGAGATACTGGACATCAGTCCGGAGCCGGTGGAGTTCGTCCAGTTCTCCAACGGCAACCTGATGGTCAACTTCACCGGAGAGAGCGTACGGGAGAAGGACGTCTTCGTCATCCAGTCCGGCGAGAGGTGCATCCTCCAGGACGGACACTCGGCGTACAGGACCATATCCGGCGACATACTGGAGCTCTTCCAGATGATATACGCGCTCAAGGACAGCGCGGGCAGGATAACCGCGGTAACCCCCTACTTCCCCTACGCCAGGAGCGACAAGAAGGACAAGCCCAGGATCGCCATCTCCGCCAAGATGATGTTCGACATGCTGGAGGCCGCCTCCGCCGACCGGGTGCTGACCATGACCCTGCACTGCCCCCAGAGCCAGGGGTTCAGCAACATCCCGGTCGACCAGCTCCACGCCGACAGCGTCTTCCTGGAGCGGATTACGACCCTGGGCTCCGACAGGCTCGCCTTCATAGCGCCCGACTCGGGAAGCATCATGAACAACGACTTCCTGGCGCTGCACACCTACCGGTTCATAAGGGCCGCCGGAGGCACGCCGGACATCATGACCGGCTACGTCAAGAAGGTGAGGGTGGACGACTCCGAGCACCCGCGGGTCCTCACCGTCGAGGGCGTCGATGACCTGACCGGCCGCACGGTCATCATGAACGACGACGAGATACTCTCCGGGCGGAGCATAGTCCTCTGCGCCGAGACCGTGGCGGAGAGGGGTGCCGACGAGATATACGCCTTCATCACCCACGGCATCCTCTCCGGGACCGCGGTGAAGCGCATAGAGGAGAGTCCCATCACCAGGCTCTTCGTCACCGATACGGTCGAGTTCGACGAGGAGGCCGCCGAAGCGGTGATGGGAGGGCCTCTCACCAAGATAGAGTCTCTCTCCGTGGCCCGGGTCTTCGCCGAGGCCATCAGGCGAATCCACGAGGGAAGGAGCCTCAGCTCCCTCTTCCTCGGCAAGTAGTCGTGGGAGAAGCCGGGGAGAGGCCGGCCGAGACGGTCATCCTCAGGCCCTACACGCCGGACGACGCCGGCGGGGTCGCGGTCATGTGGGAGGAGAGCAGGCCCGCATGGCCCCCCGGGTTCCTCGGCTCGTCCGAGAACACCGCCGAGAGCATCGCCATGGAGGAGGAGACCTCAGGGAGCATCTTCACCATGCTGGCGACGGCGGGGCAGAGGGTGGTGGGCTACTGCAGGACCACCCCGTACGGCGGCGAGCCGGACGCCGACTACGTTGCGCTGGTCAACGTGGTGCCGGACATGCACGGCAGGGGCATCGGCAAGAGGCTGCTCCTGGACTCGGTCGAGCGCTCAGCCGGGATGGGCTTCGCGAGGCTCGACCTGCACACCTGGTCCTCCAACCTGAAGGCGGTGCCCCTCTACAAGAAGACCGGGTTCTTCTGGGTGCCTGACACGATGGTCTACATGCAGAACTACATGCCGCTGCTCCTTGGCAGGCCGGAGCTGCGGGAGATGATCGGCGACGGCGACTGGTACTCCATGCTGCGGATGGACCTCTCCATCCGGCAGGACCTGGGGAGGACCGAATCCGGCCGGGAGGTCTTCACCTACCGGCTGGAGACTCCGGCGGGGCCGCTGGAGGTTGAGATAGACGTCAAGGGACGCATACCCTCGGCGGTGCGCGCCCCCGGGTTCTCCGCGTCGCTTGAGCGCTCGGCGGGCACGGTGCTCACAGGCAGGCCGGTCTCGGTCTCCTTCCGGGGCGACATGCCGGACGGGGAGCTGCCGGTACGGTGCCACGAGTTCGTTGACGCGCCCTCCTCCCTGTCGGTCAGGGAGGGCCGCGGAGACATGGAGGTCACCCACCGTCCGGTCGAGGTCCTGCTGCCGGAGCGGGACAGGGCACCACGGGCCGCGGTCCTCACCGAGTGGAGGGAGCCGCTGCTGCTCGGGCTCGGACTGGACGCCGCCAGGCCGCTCTCCGTGATCTCCCCGCCGGTGAGGATGCCCGTCCCCGGCTCCCGCGGCATTGACGTCTGGCTGCGCCGCCCGGGCGGGGACGGGGCCACTGAGATCTCGATGACTCTCGACGGCGATGAGCTGCCGGGTGTCGAGAGAGGGCTCCGGGACCTTCACGTGCAGTCGGTGCGGCTTCCCCTGCCGGAGCTGCCGCCGGGCGCCCACCTGCTCGATATCGCCTTCACCTCCGGCGGGGTCGGGGACCTCCCGGAGCGTACCCTCCTGCTCAGGGGACCGCTGACCGGTGGGGGCGCCCCTATCGTCACCTCCCGAAGGGCCTTCATGGTGGGGGACGGTTTCGTCGCCGAGGTCCGCAGGATGGGAGGGGCGCTGGTGCTGTGGGGATGGGACGACGAGGGGGACATGCCCGTGCGGCTGGGAGGTCTGCAGGTCCTCCCCGGGCCGCCCTACTGGAACTCCGACCTGCCCCACTCCATATGGGACCTGGCGGCGGACGGAGGGGGGGTGGTCGCCACCACCGGCTGGAGCTCCAGGCCGGGGATGGTCTGCGAGAGCCGATACCGGTTGGACCCGGCCGGATTCGTCGCCGCGAGCCTCACCGTGAGGAACCTCTCGGACGAGGAGCGCAGGGTGGCCATGTCGGCCCGCTGGAGGCCGGGCGGCGAGCTGCATCCGCCGGAGGACCTGCTGCCCGTCGGCGGCGACGCCTACCGGGGAAGGCGGGTCTACGCCCAGACTCCCTCCTGGGACGAGGACCTGCCCAGGGAGGTCTCCGGTCTCTCAGCCCCGTTCCTGGCTTCCGCCGGCAGGGACAGGTCGCTGATGGTCCGGTTCGACGGATGGCCGAAGCTCTCCTACGACGCTCCACAGACTGAGGACATGGCAGTCCCGGCGCGCGGTGAGGTATCCTCTCCCGAGGTGCTCCTGGTCCCCTGCGAGGGCGGCATGGGGCCGCTCCTCCGGAGGGCGCGCGCGCTGGGCATGGACACCGGCGACCCTCCGGAGGCGTTCGGGCTGACCCGATCGGACCACAGGCCGGTGATGCGCTCCGGCCGCGGCGTCACTCTGCGGCATCCGCTCCGGGGCAGGCGGCGGGCCTCGATCCGGCTCTCCGGACGGAGCCTCTCGGAGGGGCACGCCTCTGCCTCGGAGAGTCTCCGAGCGGTCCTCCGGGGCGAGGGCGCGGCCACGCTGGAGCTGAGCCTGGCCGGCAGGACCGAGCGGCACCCGGTGTTCCTCGTCCCCGACGGAGCCCCATCCGTGCGCCGCATGCGGGAGGGTGACGACCTTGTGCTGGAGAACGGTCGCCTGGCTCTGCGGATGGGCACCGGAGGCTTCGGTAACGTCCATTCCCTGGAGCTGGACGGCGCTGAGCAGCTGCGCTCGTCCTGGCCGGAGCCGGGGGAGTACGCCTGGGACAGGCCCTGGTTCGGCGGGGTGAGGCCCAGGGTGGGCGGCAGGGGCAACAGGCCGGTGATGCTATTCGAGCACGAGGTCGAGGCGGAGGAGCTGGATGCCGACCCGTGGGAGCTGGGCGAGCTCGGATGGAGGCTCCGCTGGGATATCGACGGCAGGCTCTACGGATCCCTCTCGGTCTGCTGGGAGGTCTCGATGCTGCCGGGCGTACCGGTTCTGAGGACGCTTCTCAGGGTCGGGTCGCCAGCGGGCGGGTTCCTCCGGGCCGAGGACGCCATCGGCTGCTTCCCGGTTCCCGGAGGGGCCGGGGAAGAGGTCTTCATGACCTGCGAGCGGGAGCCGCTCCTGTGCCAGGGGCGGGACCACTCGGGCGCCTGGCTGCCCGCCGGGAGCTGGGCTGAGGTCGGCGGTCCCGGCGACGCCTTCGTGACGGCGAGGATCACCGGCTCGGGCCATCTCTTCGGGGAGGACTACGGCGAGCTCGGATGCAACATCGCCGTCTACGGAGAGCGCCCCGCGGAGAGACCGATCGGGGCGCTCTGGATCTTCGGGAGAGGACCGGAGGACCGCGCGGTGGCATCGGCCCTCCGGTGCTCCGCGGAATGGTCGGTCAGAACTCCGCCTTGATGGACCCCCAGGTGGAGCGCTCGAGCGACGTGACCGTCCAGCTGAACTCGCCTATCCACCTCAGGGAGCCGTATACCACATAGCTCCAGTAGACGGAGTCGCGGGCGTCGCAGGCGCTCAGGCCGTAGGACGTGTTGAAGCTGGTCATCCCCGGGTCGGCGGAGCCTATGTAGGTGAGGCTCGACCCGTCGAACTCGTAGAAGTACCAGAGCTGGCTCGAGTACCTGGTGACTATCACGTAGACGTGGCCGCCCCGCTCGACGACGGTCAGTCCGCTCATCCGGCTGGTTATCTCGGGCGTGGCGTAGAAGTCGCCGCTCCCGGAGGCATCTAGCCTCCACACTCCGTCGCCGTCATCGGTCTGCCAGAGGACGCTCTCGCTGTCCTGCCAGTCCAATCCGCGGCCCATGCTGCCCGCCGGGTTGGCGAAGGCGACGCTCCAGGTGCCGCCGCCGGTCTCGTAGAGGTACATGTCCGAGCTGGTCCAGCTGTTCACGTACCAGTCGTAGCCGGGCGGCCAGTCGTGGCAGAGGCCGAAGGTGCTGGAGTACGGCACCCCCACCGCGAACGCCTGTGACCCACCGGCTTCCGGGACCCACCTGATGGAGTCGCCGCTGTTGTCCATTATGGCCAGGTACGCGACGCTGGTGCCGTGGTCCAGGCCGAGCATCTGGCTCGCCTCGCCCACCTGGAAGCTGTTCACCATGGTGAGCGAGATGGCGTCAGTCCCGCTCTGCGGCGGAGCCCCCTCCATTCCGTCGCCGCCGTCCTCGCCCGTCCATGCCAGGACGGCGAGCGGCAGCGCCAGGATAGCTGCCAACGGTCTCATGTCCCCTCCTTCCGCGGGAGGTTCTTCCGGAGGCACCCCCTGCCTCCGATCCCCTCCCGTATAATCCTATCCCGGAGCTTCGGCCGAATCAATGCCGGGCCGGACGCAGGCAAAGAGGAGGGGCGGGCCGAAAGGCCCGCCCCCTTTCTGCCTGCTCTGCCGCCTCGGGCTGCCTAGAACTCCGCCTTGATGGAGCCCCAGGTGCCCTGCTCGAGGGCGGTGAAGTTGTACTCGAACTCGGAGATGTAGTAGGAGCCGCCGCTCTCGTAGCTCCAGAAGAAGGAGTCGCGGTCCTCGCAGTAGGCGAGACCCAGGGAGGAGGCCACGGATACGCCCGTGGCCGCGGTGCCCTGGAAGTCGAGGCCGCTACCGGTGTACTCGTAGAAGTAGAAGGTGGGATCGTAGTAGCAGGTGTAGAAGAGCCAGGTGTCGCCGTCGACCCAGAAGAGGCCGACGCCGCTTATCTGCCCGGAGGCCTCCGGTACGGCCCAGTCCTGGCTGGCGCCGGTGTCGTCTATCCTGTACAGGCGCGTATTGCTGCCGGAGGTGTAGCTCTCCCAGAGCATGCCGGTGTCCTCGTTGTAGGCCATACCCCTGCCGCTCTGGCCGGCCGGGTTGGCGAAGGGGATGCTCCAGGAGCTGGTGCCCGGGTCGTAGAGGTGCATAGAGCCGTCGGACCAGGCGTTGAGGTACCAGTCGTAGGTCGGCGGCCATGTGTGGGCGGCGGCGAAGTTGAACATGCTTCCGCCGTAGTTGATGTCGAAGTCCCAGATGCTTCCGCCTGTCACTCCGTCCACGCCCCAGACCTTGTCCCCGGTGTTGTCCACCAGGGCCACCTGGTCGGTGCCGGCCTGGACGTCCAGGCCGAGGATGTGCGCTGCCGAGGGCACCGTGATTGTGCCGACGAGGGTCAGGGTGATGTTGTCGGTCCCTACGGGCGGCTCGCCGCTGGGTATGCTGCTGTCAGCGCCGTGGTCGTTCACCCAGGCGAAGGCGGCGGCTGCGGCGACGAGGAGGATAACCGTGAGTGCTCGCATGAAGGCTCCCTTCGATTCTATGGGAGCCTTCCCCGTCCGGCGATGTCCGGTCGAGCGATGACCCCCGTTGTCGCTCATTCATACGTTATCAAAGCTGCGATAGAAGTGCAAGTGCCCCGGAGAGCCTAGACGGGGCGCGGCCCTCTGCACCTGCTCCTTCGGAAGAACTCCCTGAGAAGACGGGAGGACTCCTCCGCGAGACAGCCGCCCGAGACCCGGGGGTAGTGGTTCAGCAACGGCATCTCCAGTACGTCGGTGACGGAGCCGAAGGCGCCGAAGCGGATGTCCCACGCCCCGTAGACCAGCCTGCTCACCCTGGAGAGCACCACCAGCCCCGCGCACATTAGGCAGGGCTCGAGGGTGGTGTAGAGGGTGGAGCCGGCCAGCCTCCAGTCGGCGGCCGCCGAGGCGGCCGCATCCATGACCAGGTGCTCGGCGTGGGCCGAGGCTCTGCCCGCCCCGGTGGTACCGTTCCGGGCGGAGAAGACCCTGCCGCGCCGGTCCACCAGCACCGCGCCGACCGGCACCTCGCCCGCATCCGCGGCCTCCTCCGCCATGCGGAGGGCCAACCGCATCAGCTCCAGGTCCTCGTGGGAGAAGCCGGCTATCCGCGGGCCTCCCGCATGGCGGCCTCCACCTCGTCCGGCGCCTTCGGTATGTCCGGCGAGAGCACGATGTTGCCGTCCGAGCCGATCATGACGTCGTCCTCAATCCTTATCCCCACGCCCTCCTCGGCCGAGTAGAACCCGGGCTCGACGGTGAGGACCATCCCGGGCGCCAGCTCGACGTCCGGCAGGTTCTCGTCATGGGTATCAAGGCCTATGTGGTGGCCGATGTTGTGGTAGAAGAACCGCTCGAGCTCGTCCCTCGAGTCTATGATGCCCCGTCCGGCCATGATGTCGGCGTAGGCCTCCTTCACCTCCCTGTCCCACGTGGAGTGCAGGACGCCCGGCCTGAGCAGTCGTATTGCCTCCTCCTGGGCCTCTATGACCATCTCCACCAGCTCCCGCTGCCTGGGGGTGTACGTACCTCCCACCGGGAGGGTCCTGCTTATGTCGGAGCTGTAGTGGCTCCAGGAGGCGCCGAAGTCCAGCAGCACCATGGTGCCCTCCTCCAGCTCGCTGTCCTTCGCGGAGTAATGGAGGCAGGTGGCCCTTCCGCCACCGGCGACGATGGCCGGGAAGGCGGGGGCGCTCTCCCCGGCCAGGGCCATCTCGTAGAGCATCTCGGCCTCGAACTCGTACTCCATCATGCCCGGTCTGAGGGCGGCCATGGCCCTTCGGAGGGCCCTGCCGGAGAGGTCGATGGCCCGGCGGATCATCGCTATCTCCCCCTCGTCCTTGACCATCCGCATGGGGAACAGCAGCTCGGAGAGCCGCCGGACCCGGATGTGGGGGAACCTCCCGGAGAGCTCCGCCGCGAGGGTCTGCCTGGTCCCGGGCGTCCCCCTGACGCCTGAGAGGGGGAAGTCAACCCAGACGCTGGAGACTCCCTTCCGCACCAGCATCCTGTCTATCCAGCCTCGGACCGACCCGCTCTCGCGGACGTCCTCCACGCCGCTGACCTCCGAGGCCTCCTCCCTCGTAAGCACGGTACCGTACCACTTGGCGTGGGTCTCGTCGTAGGGGGGTATGAAGAGGGTCTCGCTCACCTCCCCGCCCGCGGTCCTCTGGAGGGTGAGCCAGACCCCCTGCTGGTCGATACCGGTAAGGTAGACGAGGTCCATGTTGGGGACGTAGTCGTGGACGGCGTCGGCGCTGGCCGCCTTGGGGGAGGACGGCGGCACGATTGCCAGAAAGCTCCCGTCCATGTCCCGAACGAGCCTGCGGCGGCGTCCGGCGTATAGCTCTGATTCGAACATTCAGTCCTCCAGTCCCTCCGGTCCCGTGACCAGCTCCGAAAGGGACAGCTTGGGCACGTGGTGGACGCCCTGCCGGTCCCTCCAGTACTCGATGCCGCCAGTCGCTCTCTCCAGCACCACGCGCTCGGCCGGCTCCCCCAGTGCCACCACCAGGATCGGCTCCAGGCCCTCCTGGGGCTCCAGCAGGTCGGTGACGCCGGCCCGGTCGAAGCTCATTATCATGCATGCACCCAGGCCGAGCTCCCTTGCGGCCAGGACCATGTATCCGGCCGCGATGCCGGCGTCCACCGGGGTGTAGCGCTTCCCGACGGTGGGGACCATCAGCGTGACGTAGGCTGCAGGACGCTCGCCGGGGCCGGGGCCCGGCCAGTCCTCCAGATAGCCTGCCCACCGGAGGTGGGGGAACATCCGCGAGCAGCGCTCCCGGTCCCTGACGGGGGCGAACCGGAGCCTCTGCAGGTTGGCGGCGCAGGGAGCCAGGCGGGCGGCCTCGAGGACGGCGCGCAGCTCTTCCGCGTCGACCCGCCTGTCCTCGACGAAGCGTCTCACGGACCGCGTCTCTCTCGCCAGCCGGTCAAGCTCCATGAATCTCCCTCCGATCGACCTTCCGAAACCCAAGTATACAAAACGGGGAAGGACCGCAGCCCTTCCCCGCATCCCGCCTCGGGACGTGCTTCAGCCCTCTATCTCGATCTTCCTGTGGAGGGCCTTCTCCTCCTTGGGCAGGGTGATGGTCAGCACGCCGTTGTCGTAGGATGCCTTGGCGTTCTCCGCCTTGACATCCACCGGCAGCGTGAAGGAGCGGTTGAAGCTGCCGTAGCGGACCTCCCGGCGGTGCCAGGTCTTCCCCTTCTCCTCGGTCTCGCACTTCTTCTCTCCGTTGATGGAGAGCACCCCGTTCGCCACGTCTATGTTGATGTCGTCGCGGGTCATGCCGGGGAGCTCGGTGCGGACCTCGAGGGTATCGGCGGTCTCGCTGATGTCCACCGAGGGGGCCCACTCCCTCTCCTCGCCCCAGATGCTGTCCATCTCCGGCACTATGTTGCGGAGAACGAGCTCCATCGGGGAGAGGTAGCGCCCCCTTCTGACCATCTTGGTGTCGTCGGTGTTCCTCATGTCTATCCTCCCTTCTCTCTCCCGGTCCCGGCGAATCCGGTTCCGGCTTCAGGCTGTGACTCCCGTCGCACCCTGCGAACAGTGGAGCAATACGCTTTCCACTCCGGGAGGTGCCCCGGGAAGGGCGGAATGTCCATGGAAAGGGCCCGGGAGGGGGCTCTCTCCCCTCCCGGGCAAATGCGGTTGGATTACCTGCGCGTCATCATGACGCGGTCAGTCCCTGGCGCTTACGCTCACGTCGTCCAGGAGGACCGCGGGATACATGTCCCCGGTGATGGCCTGGTGGAGCCTGTCCTCCACCGCCGAGACCCTGGAGAGGACGTCCCAGGCGTTGCCGGCGACCATCCCGTCGCGCACGCGGCCCTTTATCTCTCCACCCTCGACGTAGAAGCCGGGGTTCAGGCCGATGGAGAAGTCGCCGTTGAGGATGTTGCCCGAATGGGCGCCGAGGACGCCGAACACGATGACGCCTCTCTCCATGGAGCGGACCATCTCGTCGAAGCTCTTCCCGCCGGTCTTCAGCCTTCGGTTGAACAGCTTGGGCGCAGGGAGCTGCGCTATGGTCTCGCCGCCCCACATGCTCTCGCGGTAGCCGCACCCGGTTGGCTCGATACCCAGCTTGTCGGCGTAGTCCAGGTTCACGATGAAGCCGTTGAAGACGCCGTCCTCGATGATGTCGTGCCTCTTCGTGGGGACGCCCTCGTCGTCCGCATGCCTGGTCTCGACGTCGTTCGGGTCGGACGGGTCATCGTAGAATCCGAACCTCTCGGACACGACCTTCTCGCCTACCCTCTCCAGAAGGGGCGAGACGCCGTCGTAGGCGGATTTGCCCGAGGCGGCCATGCTGACCCTCCAGATGAGCGTGTACATGGAGTCGGGCATGAACATGACCTTCATCCTGCCGGTGGGCACGTCCACCTCGGGGAGACCCGTCCTGTAGAGGGAGACGAGCTCCTCGAGCTCGGTGTCGGGAAGGTGAGCCGGCTTCGAGCTCATGAAGAGCTTGTGGACCCTTGTCTCGGTGTTCGGGAAGAGTAGCGACCCGTAGATGACCATGTAGGAGGCGTTCTGTCTCACCGATGCGCCGGAGGTGTTCACCAGCTCCATCTCGCTGGTGCCGAACCCGGCCTGGACGTCACGCTGTCCCTCCGCCTTGCCCTCCAGCCTCTTCAGTACGCTGTCGCAGTATCCGTGCAGGTCGTCGAAGCCCATGTCCCTTATGGCGGGATTCAGGGGGGGCGTCTCCGGGAGCTTCGAGCCGCCGGGAAAGGTGAAGCCTGCGGTGACCTCGCCCTTCAGGGACTCCAGGGCGCCGGCCACCACCGCCTCCCTGTCCAGGAGGTTCTTCGTGTAGGCGGTGCCTATCTTTCCGTCCCTGATTATCCTGAGGGCGTACCCGCTCTGGATGGTCGCCTCCACGTCGGTGGTGCGGCCGTTCCTCATCTGCAGGTTGCCGCCCTTCCGCCTGAGGTGGTAGACCTCGGCCTGGTCGGCCCTCCTCGCCGCTTCCTTCAGAAGCCTCTCCATGCTACACACCCCCCACGACCATGTCCCTGATGAGGACGTGAGGCCCTCCCAGGGCGGACTTGATGTTTATCTGACCCTTGCCGCAGCCTCCCCTCTCGGAGAGCTGGAGGTCGTCTCCGACGGCCTCGATGCTCCGGAGCGTCGAGAAGAGGTTGCCCATGATGTTGATGTCCCGGACCATGGGCCCCAGCTTTCCGTCCTTCACGACGAAGCCGTACTGGGCGCCGAACGTGAAGTTCTCGCCGGAGGTCTGACCGCCCTTGCCGTCCACCAGGTAGAGCCCGTCCCCGAGCTCGCCCAGAAGCTGGTCGAAGCTCTTGTCTCCCGGAGCGATGAAGATGGTCCCCATGCGCACGATTGGTCCGTAGCGCATGTCCTCGGCCACCGAGTGGCCGCTGACCGGCTCGCCGAAGGCGGCGGCAGTCCTCCTGGAGTGGAGCCTTCCGGTTAGCACGCCTGCGTCCATGAGCATGACCGGACGCACCTCCACGCCCTCGTCGTCGTAACGGTAGTAGCCTATCTGGTTCGGTATGGTGGAGTCGGCCACGATAGTCACCTGCGGAGAGCCCAGCTCGGCGCCGAGGGACATCTTCTCCCGCAGGGTCGGGTTGTCCTCGATTATGTCCGCCTCGCTGAAGTGGCCGAAGGCCTCGTGGGTGAAGACGCCCGCCAGGAGGGGGCTGAGAATCACGTCGTAGGTCCCGCCCTTCACCGGGTCCGCGTCCAGCAGCGAGGCGGCTATCCCGGCTCGCTCCTCGAACTCTCCGTCCCTCTCCCGGAGCCTGTCGAAGCCGTCGGCCCCGCCTATGGCTATCCTGATGTTCTGCACCAGGTCGCCCCTCTTGGCCACGGCCTCTCCGCCGATGTTCACCGTTACGATGCCCTCGGAGACCGCCGACCCCTCGGAGCTGACGTAGTGCTTGTCCCTGGCCACCTCGCGGTAGGCGATGTTCGTGGTGGCTATCTCGTCTACCCCGAGCATCGCCTCGTTGTAGCGCTTCGTGAGGGCGATCTTCTCGTCTATGCCTATCTCCGCCGGGTCGCCTGCGAGCTCCGGCCTCACCTCCGCCTCCACGGCGGGGACCTCCGCCAGGGAGCTGGTCTTCCCGCCGGTTCCGACGATGGCGTCCGCTCCCTGAGATGCCAGCTCTATGGCCCTGGGTACGTCCTCCTCCCTTGTGACGGTGGCGGTTGAGAAGCCGCCGGAACGCATCACCCTCACAACGTAGCCGTCCGTGGTGTTCGTACCCACCGTCCGGATCTCGTGGCCGGCGAACGCCACGCTGCTCTCCCTCTTCACCTCGTACCTTACGTCCACGAAGTCGGCTTCTACGCCTTCTATCATAGACCTGAGCCTGTCAAGCATGCCTGCTCCTTCCTGGATGGCCTCCCGCGGCCGCGCTCATGCTTCGCTAGTATACGACCTCTCCCGCCATCGCGGTAATCACCAAGGGGGGCGACCGAGGGGGTCGGGCCAAGATAACTAAGATTGATGTCCCGAAAGAGCCATTTCCTCAAAAGTAACATGACAGCTTTCTTAGTTATCTTGGCCCGACCCCGGCGGCGGCTCCGGGGGGCAGGGTTGACCGGAACCGCATGGCGGGTTTAGTGCTATGCTGTCTGAAGATGAATGAGGAGAGGAACAGGAGCGGCCGCCCGACCCTGCGCAGCGTCGGCGCGCCCGAGTCCATGCTGAACGGAGCCACGATGAGAGCCTTCGCTTCGATGCCGATCGCCGCGCTTCTTCTCGTAGCCGCCGCCGGCGCCCAGCTGCCCGAGAGCTACGACCTCCGGGACGTCGGCGGAGAGAGCTACGTCACCTCTGTGAAGAGCCAGCAGGGCGGCACCTGCTGGACCTTCGGCGCCATGGCGGCCATGGAGGGCAACCTCCTCATGACCGGCATCTGGGAGGAGGCGGGCGAGTCGGGCGAGCCGGACCTGGCCGAGTATCACCTCGACTGGTGGAACGGCTTCAACGAGTTCAACAACGACGACATCGAGCCGCCCTTCGGCGGTCTGACCGTCCACATGGGAGGCGACTACCTGGTGACGGAAGCCTACCTGGCCAGGGGCGAGGGCGCGGTTCGGGACGTCGACGGCCAGTCCTACTCGTCCCCGCCGGCCCGCCACCTCCCCTCCTACCACCTCTACACGCCCCGCACCATCGCCTGGTACGAGGCCGGGCAGGCCCTGGACAACATCGACGAGATAAAGCAGGTCATCATGGACCACGGGGTCATAGGTACCTGCATGTGCTACGACGGCTCCTTCATACAGGACTACATACACTACCAGCCGCCCTCCAGCTCGCTCGACCCGAACCACGCCGTGGCCATCATCGGCTGGGACGACGACCTGGTCACCCAGGCGCCGGAGCCCGGCGCCTGGCTGTGCAAGAACAGCTGGGGTACCGGATGGGGCAACGACGGCTACTTCTGGATCTCCTACTACGACAAGCACTGCTGCCAGAACCCCACCATGGGCGCAGTATCGCTCAGAGACGTCGAGCCGCTGGCCTACGGCAGCATCTACTACCACGACTACCACGGCTGGCGGGACACCCTCCTCACCGCGTCGGAGGCGCTGAACGCGTTCGAGGCCGAAGGCGACGAGATGCTGGAGGCGGTCAGCTTCATAGTCGCGGAGAACGGCTCCGACTACACCGTGACCGTCTACGGCTCCTTCGACCCGACCTCCGGCCCTTCGGACGGGCTCGGCTCGGTGAGCGGGACCGCCGGTCATGTCGGCCTCCACACCGTGGACCTCCCCGAGCCGGTGGAGGTGGCTCGGGGGGACAGCTTCTTCGTCCACCTGGACGTGGAGGAGGGGGGCCAGGCGTTCGACTGCACCTCCGACGTCCCGGTGCTCCTCGGCGCGCAGTACAGGGTCATAGTCGAGTCCTCCGCCGAGCCCGGCGAGAGCTTCTTCCCGGACGGCTCCGGCTGGACCGACCTCACCACCGTGGACAGCACGGGGAACTTCTGCATCAAGGCGCTGGCCAACGGGGCAGGCCTCAGGGTCTCCCCGGCAGGCGGCTTTGAATCCTCCGGCCCGGTCGGCGGACCCTTCGAGCCGGGTGACGCCGAGTACGTGCTGGAGTTCGGCGGCGAGGGGAGCATCGACTACGAGATAACCACGGAGGGAACGACCGACTGGCTGGAGATATCCGGCGCAACGGGAACCCTCGACGCCTACGACCCCACCGAGGTCGGCTTCTCGGTAGCGCCCTGGGCCGACACCCTACCGGCCGGCGCCTACTTCACGAGGGTGCGCTTCACCAACCTGACCACCCACCAGGGGGACACCTGGCGCGACTTCGTCCTTACGGTGGGCGATCCTACGGTCCAGTACTCCTGGGACATGAGCGAGGACCCGGGCTGGACCGCCGAGGGCGACTGGGAGTGGGGCGTGCCCGAGGGGCAGGGAGGCCAGTACGGCAACCCGGACCCGACTGCCGGCTACACGGGAGCGAACGTCTACGGCTACGACCTCTCCGGCGACTACCCGAACAACCTGCCCGAGACCCACCTGACCACCGACCCGGTGAACCTGAGGGGAAGGCACGACGTCCATCTCCGCTTCAGGCGCTGGCTGGGCGTGGAGAGTCCGGAGTACGACCACGCCCACGTAAGGCTCAGCACCGACGGCGAGAGCTGGGTCACCGTCTGGTCCAACGAGGACTACGTGGAGGACGACGACTGGGTACTCTGCGACATCGACATCTCCGACTGGGCGGACAACTGCCCGGAGGTCTGGATCCGCTGGACCATGGGCACCACCGACCAGGGATGGCGCTACTGCGGCTGGAACCTGGACGACGTGGAGATAACAGCCGTGGCCCAGGCCGGTGCCGGCGGACAGGGCGGGCCCGGCCCGTTCATGACGGTGGGCCTCCCCTACCCGAACCCGGCTTCGGGAGGAAGCGTGACGGTACCGTTCGCCGTCGGCGAGGCGGGACACGTGGAGGTGAGCGTCTTCGACCTCTCGGGCAGGCTGGTGGCGACGCCGCTCTCGGGAGAGCGCGCCTCGGGCGAGCACTCCGCGGTATGGGACGGCAAGTCCGGTGGCGTCCCGGCCCCGCCCGGGGTCTACTTCATAAGGGTCTCGGCGCCTTCGGGCTCCGCGGTCCGCAGGATGGTGATGACCGGGGGGGGGCTCTAGCGGCTCACTCCGGGTCCGCCCCCAGGAGCTCGGTGACCTGCTCCAGCCTCAGGCGGAGCATGTCGCCGCTCGCCGCCTCCACCACCAGACGGAGGTAGGGCTCGGTGTTCGAGGGGCGCACGTTCAGCCACCAGTCGGCGAACTCCAGCCTGTAGCCGTCGAAATCGCAGAGGGCGAGCGGCTCAGCCCGGGCGGTGAAGTAGGCGACCAGCCGGTCCATCGCGGCCTCCTTCTCCTCTATGCGGAAGTTCACCTCACCGGAGTTGGCGTAGGGGGAGAGCGCATCCACGAGCTCCGAGAAGCGTCCTCCACCGCGCTTCAGCTTCGCCGCCTGCGACAGTACCCGGAGCGCCGCCAGCATCCCGGAGTCGCAGCAGAAGAACTCGCCGAAGTAGTAGTGCCCCGCCAGCTCTCCACCGTAGAGTGCGCCGAGCTCCCGCATCTTGGCCTTGGCGTGGGAGTGGCCGACCTTCCACATGAACGGCTCCCCGCCGAGCCCCCGTATGGCCTCGATGACCGCCCGGGAGGTCCTCACGTCGTGCAGGACCGTCCCCCCGGAGCCTCTCCCCAGGTAGTGCGGCGCGAGGACGGCGGTGATGATGTCCGGCCTGACGAAGCGCCCCATCTCGTCCACGAACATCACCCTGTCGCCGTCCCCGTCGAACACGACGCCGATGTCAAGCCCCTCCCGCAGGACCATCTCCTTCAGGTCGGCCAGGTTGGCCTCCACCAGCGGGTTCGGGGGGTGGTTCGGGAAGTCTCCGTCCGGCTCCTCGTAGATGTAGAGCCTCCCCTCGCCGTCACCCAGCACATCCCTAGCTATGAGGCCGGCCATCCCGTTCCCGCAGTCCACCCCGAACCGGAGGCCGTCGAGGTCACCCCGCTCCCGCAGCATGAAGTCGACGTAGCGCTCACGGAAGCCCTCCACCTCGCGCACCCGGCCGCGCTCCCGGACCGGCGGCGGCTGCTCCCCACGGACCATCGCCTCCAGCTCCGCCAGACCGCTGTCGTAGCCGACCGGCACGGCCTCTCTCCGCGAGACCTTGAGGCCGTTGTACTCCGGCGGATTGTGGGAGGCGGTTATCTGGACCGACGCGCCGTAGCCGCCGGTGGCCGTGGCGAAGTAGACCATAGGCGTGGTGGCCGCCCCCATGGAGGCCAAGTCGGCGCCGGAGTCGGTTATCCCTCGGCAGAGGGCGTCCAGCATCTCCGGCGTGGACCTCCTGCAGTCGTGGCCCACCAGCACCTCTCTGGCGGAGAGGAGCTCCGGCAGGCGATAGCCGATCCTGTAGACCAGCCCGGCATCCAAGTCGCTCCCCCAGACACCCCTTATATCGTAGGACTTGAAGGCTCCCATAATCACTCCCCCGTTGTGACGCCGGCGGCGGCACTCCTTGCGCTCTTCAGCATGCCCAGGACGGTGAAGACGCCCAGGACCACCGGCACGTAGAGCAGGAAGAACCGCTGCAGCAGGGTAAAGACAGGTATCATGGCGCCGGCGAGCATGGTGCTCATCAGCATGGCGGTGGTGACCTCGGCGACTCCGCTGGCACCGGGGCTCGGGGAGAAGTACGCGATGAAGTAGACCACCATGTGCACCGCCACGAGGTCCGTGTACGGGCCCTCGCCTCCTATTCCGAGCATTATGAAGTAGGCCATGGTGAACTTCGTGAGGTAGAGCAGCGCCGTAATCAGCATGCTCTGCGCCACCACGACCGGCTTGCGTCTCAGGAAGAAGATGCAGGTCCGCCTGTAGCTCTCGACGAAGCCCGTGAACCAGGCCCTCAGCTTCACCACGGTCCTCTCCAGCCTCCGGAACCTGGCCAGCGCACCGGTGAGGAAGCGGAAGATCCTGTCGAAGACACCCGGCCTCACAAGCGCTACCACTACCCAGCAGAGCTGCAGGGAGAACACTATCAGGGCTGCGGTCACAAGCCCCCTCAGGGTGGGGCTCACCCTTTCGCCCAGGAGGGATAGCGAGGCGGCAGCGCCAAGCACGAAGACCACGATGGTCGATAGGAAGTTGATGACGCCGATGGCCATTCCCTCCGCTACGGAGACCCCTGCTCGATGCAGTACGTACAGCTGTGCAGGTCCGCCACCGGTCTGGGAGGGGGTGATGGCTCCCATGAAGATGTTGGCCAGGTTGGCCCGGAAGCTCACCCACTGCGATACCGCCGGGTGCGTCTTCCTGACGAAGACGTGTATCCGCTGCCCGCCCAGCCAGAGGTCGAGGGCGGAGAAAGGCAGTATGAGGGCCAGGTATGCCGGCCGGAGGCTGGTGAGCGCGCCTATCGACGAGCCGGTCTCGGTGTACAGGAAGACCCCGGCCAGGGCTACGACGGTTATCAGGAGGAAGAGCAGCATCCCCCGCCGGATGGTCCTCCTGTTGAAGACCTTCTCTAGAGAGAGGGAGTCGTCATCGGTGCCGGGGGACGGCTCGGCAGGGAGCCTGCTCTCACCGCACGCCCCCGGCGGGTCGACCCCCGGTCTCCCGCAGCTCTCTCCCATTCCCGGTCGGCCTGAGCCCGCTCAGCCCTCCCGGCTCACCATCACCACGAGGATTTGATGGCGCCCCAGGTTGTCATCTCCAGAGAGACCCAGGGCTCCGGCGTGGCGGTCGTCTCCCAGAGGACGTACCTGTTGTCGTAGGCGGTGAAGGATGGCGCGGCGCCCGGGTTGCTCTGTACCGCCACAGCCTCGTTGAGCCCGGCGAAGCCGTCGGGGACCGCCCAGGTGTAGACCCACCTGGCCTCGTTGTTGCCCCAGCTGTCCGAGTAGGTGAAGTAGTCCTGCAGGACGAGGGTGTACCACCAGTCATCGCCGGAGGCGGGGACCTTCAGCCTGCCCTCGCCGACCACGCTGACGGTATGTGCCTCGTTCACGTTCACCGGCAGCCCGGCTATCTCGTAGCTGTAGGTGTAGGACGAGC
This sequence comes from uncultured bacterium, assembly GCA_964423505.1. GTDB lineage: Bacteria > Fermentibacterota > Fermentibacteria > Fermentibacterales > JCC-6 > CAYREX01. The sequence goes on from CAYREX010000001.1 coordinate 346,281, forward strand.
TCCAGGAGTCGCCGACCGAGAAGGGGAAGACGAAGACGTTCCTGGTCGGGGCGAAGACCGCGGTTATCTCGTAGCCCATGGCGGTGGTGTTCCAGCCGTACTGCACCGCATTGTTGCCATTCAGGGAGAAGTAGCTGTACTGGGGCTGCTGACCCGGCTGCGAGAATACCTCGCAGTAGTCCGCCTGCGGGAAGCTGCTCGCCCCCGGATGTCCGGCGGGAGTGGCCACGGTGACCGTCGCCTGGCTGCCGCCGGAGACCGAGGAGAAGTCCCAGGAGTCCTCGTTCTCGTCCCAGCCGGCCCAGGTCCCTCCCGGCGAGACATCGTAGGTTGCCTCCAGCCCGTACTCCACGTTGAAGTCGTCAACCTCCATGGTCAGCGCCAGAGATGCCGCCGGCAGCAGCAGGAAAACGAAGATGCGTGCGTATCTCATGCTTCCTCCTTTCTTTCGGAGACGATTATACGAGCGGACCCGCGCCGGCGAAAGAAGCCCGGGGCGGGCTCATTCGGTCATGACACGGGCCATGACCCGGCGCAGGGTAGCTATCCTGAACGGCTTGGGCAGCCGGCCGGAGAAGCCGTGCTCCCGGTAGTCGGACATGACGGCGTCCCCGGAGTAGCCGCTCGTGACGATGGTCCTCACGCCGGACTCGCGCTCCCTCAGCCGGGCCAGGGTCTCGACCCCCCCCATGCCCCCCGGGACGGTCAGGTCCATTATCACTACGTCGTACGGCTCTCCGTCGGCCATGGCCCTGTCGTACTCCGAGAGCGCCTCGGCCCCGTCTGCGCATGCCCGGTAGCGGTAGCCGAGCTGCTCCAGCATCCCGGTCAGGACCTCCCTGACCAGCGGCTCGTCGTCCATGACGAGGACATTCACCTGCGAAGGGTCGAGGCCGTCAGGGGTCTCCGGGAGAGTCTCGGGCGGCCGCACGGAGCCGACCGGGAGGTAGACCGACATCAGGGCGCCGCCCCCGCCGCCGGAGCCTATCCTTATCGTCCCCCCGTGCCTGGAGATCACCGAGTAGCTCATGGCCAGCCCCAGGCCGGAGCCACCGGGCCTGGTGGTGTAGTAGGGGTTGAAGACCCTGCCCCGGTCCTCCTCCGGTATCCCCGGCCCCTCGTCGGCTATGCCGATGACCACGTAGCGCCCCGCCTCCAGGCCGGGTACATCCCCCCCTCCCAGCTCCAGCGGCTCCGCGGAGACGCTCACGGTGCCTCCCTCCGGCATGAACTGCCTGGCGTTCATGAGGATGTTCTGGAGCGCCCTGTAGACCTGTACGAAGTCGGCCTCAACCTGGGGGAGGTCATCGGGCACGTCGAACTCAGCCCTCACGTTCGAGCCGCGGAGCACGAACTCCACGACCTCCCTCAGCATCCCGGGCAGCTCCAGGGACTCCTTGACCGGTGCTCCCCCTGCGGAGAAGGTGAGCAGCTGCCTGGTGAGGGTCTCCGCCTCTCCGGTTGCCCGCTCCGCCCTCTCCAGGTGCTCCCGGTCGACCCTCCCACCACCGTCCAGCTCTTCCAGCGCCAGCGATATGTTGCCCGCTATGCCGGTGAGGATGTTGTTGAAGTCGTGGGCTATACCGCCGGCAAGGATGCCCAGGGACTCCAGGTTTGCGGCCTGCTGCAGCTCCCTCTCGGCCCTCCGGGTCTCGGTCACGTCCCGTATGATGCCCTCGATGTACCGGATGCGTCCCTCCTCGTCCCGGACCGCCCTGGAGGAGAGAGACGCGAGGAAGGTCGAGCCGTCGGGCCGCCTCAGCTCGGTCTCGAAGGAGTCGACGTCCTCCTCCGCCCGCAGCTTGCCCAGGAGCTTCTCCCTGTCCGAGGAGTCGACGTAGAGGGAGCTGACGGTCAGCTGCTCCATCTGTTCGGGGCTCTCTATCCTGAGGAGCCGGTACGTCTCCGGGTTGCATGAGATGATGCGTCCGTCACCCACCACGCTGGACCTGTAGACGGCGACCGGCACGTTGTCCGCCAGCTCGCGGTACTGCTCGATGCTCTGCTGGAGCCTCTCCCTGGTCCTCAGTATCTCGGTGAGGTCCAGGGTGAGCACTATGACCTTGTCCACCGCACCTGACTCGTCCTCAATAGCGTAGAAATGCTGGGCTATCCACTCGGCGCCGTCCGGGGCCGGTTGGGGTATCCGGAGCCTGGGGATGTGGTACTCCCCTCCCTCGCGGTAGACCCTCTCGACTCCCTCCCGATGCTCGCCGAGGTAATCGTCCCTCCGGTCGAGCCGGAGCTGCTCCCTCTCGAACATCAGCTCCCTCTGGGCATCCTCTGTCTTGCTCCAGATGCTCCGCCAGGCGGCGTTGGCCATGAGGAGAGTACCCCTGGAGTCACGGACGGAGATGCCAACCGGAGAGCTGTCGACTATGGTCCTCAGCAGCTTGAGGCTCTCCCGCTGCTCCCTCTCCGCCCGTCTCCTCTGGGATATGTCCCTGATCGCCGTCAGGACCGCTCCGCTCCCCCTGTACCGGATGGCTACCGAGGAGAGCTCCCCGATGAACTCGCCGCTCCTGGCCAGCACTCCGGCCTCCAGCAGGCCGGTGTGCCTGTTCCCCTCCGAGATGGCCTCGGTCACCTCCATGACCGCCGCCCTGTCCCCCGGCACGAAGAGCTCGAGAGGGTTCATCGCGTAGATGTCCTCGCGGGAGTATCCTGTCATCTCGCAGAAGGTGGAGTTGACGAAGTGCACCCTTCCCCCGCGGGATATGATGATGCCGTCCCTGGTGTTCTCCACCACGGCACGGTAGCGCTCCTCGCTCTCCGCGGTCCTGTGCTGGGCCCGGACGACCTCGGAGAGGTCCGTCAGGGCGACTATCCTCTCCCGGGTTCCCGGTATCATCCCCACGTTGGCCTGGACGTAGGTGGACCTGCCGTCTGCGGATACGAACCTGAAGCTGTAGGTCGACGGCACGCGCGAAGGGTCCCGACCCCTCTCCCGGAAGTAGCCCCGGAGGCGCTGGAGGTCCTCTTCCGCCACGAAGCGCTGCCAGTTCTCCCGGTCGACGAGCTCACCCCTGGAGAGCCCGGAGAGCTCCTGGAAGCGCTGGCTGCATTCACGGACGGTTCCGTCGTCGTCGAGTACCACGAGTGGGGTACCGGTGTGCCTGAAGAGGCTGCCGAACCTCGCCTCGTACCCCCTGACGGAGCTCTCCAGCTCCTCTACCCGGCGGCGCAGGCGCTCCAGCTCTGCCTCCTGCCCCGACGCTCCCGCGGGGGACGGTTCGGTCAAGCGCGCCTCCTCTCCATCATGGTAAGATAGCCTGTCTCCGGGCCGGCTGAAAACCGCCCGCCCCCCCGATTGCAGCCAGTACCATACCAACCAGCATCAGGGAGCATCCGATCAGACCCGCAAGCGGTATCCTCTCGCCGAGCAGGAGCGCTCCGCCGATGGCGGCGAAGACCGCTTCCAGGCTCATCACGACCGCGGCTGCAGAGGGCCTGACCCTCCGCTGGGCCACGACCTGGAGGGTGAAGGCCACACCGACCGACACCAACCCGCTGTAGAGGAGCGCCGCCGACGCGGCAAGCGGGGCGGCGGGACGGCCGGTCTCGAAGAGCAGGAACGCGCACGCGCTGAGGAGCGCGCATGTGGCGAACTGCACCGCCGCCAGGCGAAGCGGCGGATGCCTCGGTGAGAGCCTGTCCAGGAGCAGTATGTGGAGCGACCAGAAGAGAGCTCCGGCCAGGACCAGCATGTCCCCGGATGCCATCCGGCCGGAGCCGGAGGTGGTCAGCAGGTAGAGGCCGGCAGCCGCTGCCGCGGCTCCGATCACTTCCCTTCGGGAGGGCGCCCTCCCCACCAGGCTACCCATGAGAGGCACCATGACCAGATAGAGTCCCGTCACGAAACCGGCGTTCCCGGCATCGGTGTACTGGAGCCCCGCCTGCTGCAGGGAAGCCCCTGCGAACAGAGCCGTACCGGCCATGACACCGTGGCGCAGGAGTCCTCCGCTCCCGCGGCTCCCCCCGATGGCAATGGGGAGGAGGACGGCGGAGCCCAGAGCGAACCTGATCGCGTTGAAGAGGAACGGTCCCATATGGCTCATGCCGCTCCGCTGCGCGACGAAGGACATCCCCCAGATGGCGGCAGTGAGGAGCAGCAACAGGCTGTTGCGACCCTCGCCCGCAGCTATCCGCTCCACTTTCGGCGCGGCCGGCCCTGCGGGCATCCCCCTCAGCCCCGCCGGAGAAGCTGCAGGAGGGGGATGAGGAGGTAGAGCAGAGTCGCAGAGTCACCGAGCGGCCAGGCCAGGGCTATCACCAGCAGTGAGATGGCGGGAGTGACCCAGCAGACGCGGCTGGACTCCGGGCACCCCCGGTCGGGGGGCCCGCACAGCTCGCGGTGCCTGCGGACGTAGCTGCCCGCAAGCATGAAGGTGAGTCCTATGAGCAGAACGTTCAGCGCGAAGAGCTGGACAGCCAGGGAGCTGTCCCGGATGTCGCCGATGATGGCCGTGGTCACCGGGATGAGCGTGATGAACAGCAGATGCGAGAGGAGAATCCAGTTGAGCCCGGAGTCGGTCCTCTCCAGCGGGTCGAGCAGGGCATGCTGGTTGACCCAGAAGGCGGCCAGGGCCACGAAGGATACGATGTAGTGGCGCAGCTCCAGGAGCACGCCGGGCATCGATCTCAACAGCATCTCGTGCACGGGGGGAGAAATGCCCTCCACGTCTATGCTGAGGACGGCGAGAGTCATGGCTATGGCATAGATGCCGTCGGAAAGAGATTCTATACGGCTCTTGGAGAGCTTCGGGCCTGTCCGGTCCTTCGAGACCCCATCGGCAGCTTCCCCTGACGACACGCTGCACCCCCCTCAACAACTCCGCAGGCAAGCGCGCACCACCGCCTCATTCCGGCGGGTCGGCTACCAGGGATGAATAACCAGGCTGCATCATCGGGGCAAACAGCTCGGAGTGGGTGGCGAAGGCGCTTGACGAGAGGAGGGGTTTATTGTAATATTAAGGTTTGGATAGTTGTAAGTAACAGGACGTCCAAACCATGATTTCGGGCCTGCCGGGCGGGAAGTGTCACGCCGGATGGGTTTGATGCATTCTGGAGGTGTTGAGTCTGGCATGCCGGATACCGACATTCGCAGGTACGACGACATGGAGGAGCTGGAGCACGATATCGACAGCGGAAGGCTGACCCGCTTCCTGCACGAGTCGCTCAAGCCGTACGAGGACAGCGAAGAGGAGATAGCAGACGGCCTCTCCTACGCGCTGGAGGAGGGCGCCGGCCAGGGCGGCTTCGCCCTTGTCGCCTGGAGAGACGGCGAGCCGGTAGGTGCCGTACTGATGCTCAGGACGGGTATGAGCGGCTACGTCCCGCCATGGATACTCCTCTACATAGCGGTCTCGCCGGACGCCAGGGGCAGAGGTATAGGCGGCGGCCTCATGGACAGGGCGCTGTCCGAGGCCGACGGGCCGGTCAAGCTGCACGTCGAGCACGACAACCCGGCAAGACGCCTGTACGAGAGGAAGGGGTTCGGCTCCAAGTACCTGGAGATGCGGTACGAGCCGTGAACCGCCTGAGGATCACGCCCTCGGCGATACAGCACAACTACCAGAGGGTGAGCGGCTGGGTAGAGGACCACGGCTCGTCCCTCACTGTGGTCACCAAGGCCCTCTGCGGGAACGAGGACAGCCTCAGGATGCTCCTCGACCTGGGCGTCAGGTCGGTGGCCGACTCCAGGCTCGAGAACCTGGAGGTGATATCGGACATCACGGACGACGTTGAGACCTGGTACCTCAGGCCGCCCTCCTGCGCGATGCTGGAGGAGGTCGTCGAGCTGGCGGACGTCTCCCTGAACACCGAGCTCTCGACCATAAAGGAGCTCGATGTCGTCGCGAGGAGGATGGGAAGGACCCACAGCGTCGTCCTGATGATAGAGCTGGGCGACCTCCGCGAGGGCATCCTGCCGGGGAGGCTCGTCAACCTCTACAACGAGGTCTTCGAGCTTCGCAACATCCGGGTGCTGGGAATAGGCGCGAACCTCGGCTGCCTCTCCGGGACGGTCCCATCCATCGACCAGGTTATGCAGCTCATTCTCTACAAGGAGCTGCTGGAGCTGAAGTTCGAGAGGAAGCTGGACCTGATATCCGCCGGCTCGAGCATACTGCTCCCGTTCCTCCTGGAGGGGACGGTGCCGTCGTCGGTGAACCACTTCAGGGTGGGGGAATCCATCCTGCTCGGGACCGACCTGCTCGCAGGCGGGAGCCTCCGTGACCTGAGGGAGGACGGCTTCATCCTCGACGCCGAGGTGCTGGAGATAAAGGAGAAGAGCCTGACCCCCTTCGGGGAGACGCTCGAAGAGGTGGTCCCCTTCCAGGTACAGGAGGACGATGACGAGGAGAGAACCCCGGGGCAGAGGGGCTACCGGGCCATCGTCTCCGTGGGCGGGCTGGACACCGACGTCTCCGGTCTGACCCCGGTCGACCCGGACTACAGGATAGCCGGAGCCAGCAGCGACGTCACCGTACTGAACGTCGGGGATGAGAGAGACGGTCTCTCGGTGGGCGACCTGGTCAGCTTCCGGACCAGCTACTCCACTCTGGTCAGGCTCATGAACAACCATTATACGGAGAAGGTGGTCACCGAGGACCCGACCCCCGGCGGCGGAAGGCGTTGCGCCTCCGGATAGGCACGGGTTCCCGCCACGAGCAGAGGGGTCCCTGGAGCATTCGCTCCGGGGATTCCTCGCCCCATCCGCGGGGAGCGGTACGGAAGGACTGGAGATGAGGATAGTCGTATCGTCGGAGGACGACTCCGGGCTGGAGAGCCCGGTTGCCGGGCACTTCGGCAGGTGCCCCTTCTTCGTGGTCGCCGAGGTCGGGGACGATGTCGGGGAGACCCGGGTGGTGAGCAACCCGTTCCACGGCAGCCACAGGCCGGGGGCGGTACCCGGTCTGGTCCGCGACATGGGGGCGGACGTGATGATAGCCGGCGGCATGGGTGCGAGGGCCGTCGGAATGTTCGAGAGCGCGGGCATACGATGCGTCACCGGTGCGTCCGGTACCGTCGGCTCCGCCATCAGGGACTTCCTGGAGGGAAGGCTCTCCGGTACCGAGCCATGTCGCGAGGGCGGTCAGCACCATGGAGGCGGCTGCGGCGGACACGGCGGAGGGAGTCCTTCCTGACCCCCCGTGGAGGCAGGGGAGCCCGGGAGCTGCGAGATCTCCTTGTCGGAATGGACGGCCGGGGCTACGGCTCCTACAAGAGGGTCTCAGGCGTGTGGAACCTGGGCGTGGCCAGTCTGCACGTCGACAAGGTCCAGAGGGACCCCTTCGCCCCGCCCTCTCTCATGCGGGCGTCCGTCCCGATGGGCGCGGCCGGCCTGCCGGACTGGGCCCTCTGCTCCCGGACGGCCCGCAGGGCAACCTCGGACTTCCTCACCAGGGCATTCGGCTCGCTTGCCTCCGGTATCCGGGGGAGCGGCACCGGGAACAGCGGGCGCATCACCATCGACTCGTGCGGCCAGGAGATACTCGAGAGGACCTCCATGGTCGTCAGCGAGGAGGGTGTCGAGGCGCGCTTCAGGGTCGGCCTGCCGGCCGGCGGCAGGAGGGTGCTGGGCCGCAGCGCCGCCGAGCTGCTCACCGGGACCCTCCCGAAGCTGCTGGAGGGGTCGATGCTGCTCTCCTCCCTGGACGCCGGCGCTCTCCGTGAGCACGTCCGCTGTTGCGAGGACCAGGTGGTCCTCAGGGAGATCCTCGGCCAGGTCGGCCTGGTAGCCTTCGTCGGCGACGGCTCGGTCCTGGCCAGGGCCAGCGGCGCCTCCGACCTCCCCATGACGTCCGGGGCCCTGCCCTTCCGCTCTCCGGAGGAGCTGGCGGTCACCGTGGACCTGCCCGGCGCCGGAAGCGTCAGGGGCATGGGCGTCCGCTCCGGGATAACCCTTGTCACCGGGGGCGGGTACCATGGCAAGTCCACCCTCCTGCGCGCTGTCGAGAGAAGCGTCTACGACCACGTGCCCGGCGACGGCAGGGAGCTGGTCGCAACGGTCCCGTCCGCCATGAAGGTCCGGGCGGAGGACGGGAGGTCGGTCGCCGCCGTCGATATAAGCCCTTTCATAGGCGAGCTGCCGGACGGCCAGGACACGACCGCGTTCACCTCCCCGAACGCCAGCGGAAGTACCTCCCAGGCCGCCGGCATAGTCGAGGCGGTCGAGGCGGGGGCGGAGCTGCTGCTGCTGGACGAGGACACATGCGCCACCAACTTCATGATAAGGGACGCGAGGATGCAGCGGCTCATCCCGGAGCGACTGGAGCCGATAACGCCTTTCATCGACCGGGTCGGTCAGCTCCTCTCCGGGTGGGGTGTCTCCACACTCATGGTCCTCGGCGGTTCCGGCGACTACCTGGACGTAGCCGGCGACGTGATAGTCATGGAGAGCTACCTGCCGAGGGAGGCCACGGAGGAGGCCAGGCGGGTGGCAGCCGAGCTCGGTACGGGCCGCAAGGTAGCGGAGGTCCCTCCCCTCGGAGAACGCCCCTCCCGCAGGCTCGACCCCTCCTGCCTCCGGCTCGGTCACCGCGACCGGGTCCGGGCGAGGGGCACGAGGTCGGTCTCCCTCGGCAGGAGGCGGGAGATAGACGTCTCGCTGGTCGAGCAGCTGGTGGACCCCTCCCAGGCAAGGGCCATAGGCGAAGTGCTCAGGCTGCTCGGAGACGCCGAACCGGGCGCTCCGCTCGCCGCGGCGGTGGACCGGCTCCTGGAGCGAGTGAGCGAGCGGGGGCTGGACATGCTCTCGCCGTTCGACGGGCATCCCGGTGAGCTGGCCCTCCCGAGGAAGCAGGAGGTCTGCGCCACCCTCAGCAGGCTGAGGAGCCTCCGCATCGAGATGGAGGGTTAGAGAGCGGTAGCCTCCCCCGCGCGGTTTTTCTTATTATGAGTGAAGGGTCGGAGGGAGGGACTGTTGAGGGAGACCCGCAGGGATGCCGGCTCTCGGAATGCCGGGCGCGGTGAGCGCCGGGCGGGGGGCATGACCCCACTGCGATGGTTCGCGCTGGCTGGTGCCGTGGCGCTCCTGCTCGCCTCCCTGATAATCTCCGTCCGGAGGTCCGGGAGCATAACGGGCAGGGAGAGACCGCTGGCCGAGAGGGTGCAGGACGCCGAGGTCGCCCTCTACATAGTCTCGCTCGGCCTGGAGGAGCAGAGGGAGCGGCACGGCGCATACCCGCCCGAGCCGGGTCCCCTCCCCGACTGCGAGGCCATTACCTACCGGAGGACGGGCGGGGGCTACGAGCTGACCTGCTCAGTGGGTGACACGGTGCTTACCAGGAGCTCCGCGGACGAGACGGAACCGCCCCTCGGCGCCGGTCTGGCCGAGAGCCTGGGCCTGGTGGTCACCGGGGAGGAAGGACAGCCATGAGGGAGGAGCGGAAGACGGACAGGATGACCTCCCGGCTCATCTCCATCGTCGCCGCCGCGGAGGAGAGGGATCAGAGGCAGGAGGCTCTTGCAGGCTTCATAACGGCACATTCGCCGGATGAGATTGCCTCCGCGATGGCCGGGGTCAGCGAGGCCGCGTGCCGCAGGGCGGATGCCGGCCTGGCCTTCCTCAGCCTGCTGGACATCGGCGCGCTTCGCCAGCGCACCCCGGAGTGGGACTGGCAGGGGCTCGACAGGGCGCTCGAGGAGACCGACCCGGGGCTTGCGGACGCCCTCTCCCGTGTCTCGGGACTCGGCCGTGACGCGATCCGGACCGTCACCGCCAAGGCCGCCCTGCTCATCGAGATAGGCTACATTCTCGGCGAGGAGATCCTGCACGGCTCCTCGGAGGAGAACCTGGAGGAGGGGGCGGCGCTCCTCGGACGGGTCCTCGGCGGCGGCTCGCCCACCGGGACCCGCCTGAAGGTCAGGCTATCCCAGTACCCGGTCGGCTGCAGGAAGTCGCTCCGGGAGATTCTCAGCGAGCTGGACTTCATCGAGCAGGGCGACGGCAGCTGGCAGTACACGCTCAGCCAGAAGGTCCTGGACAACCTGGCCGAGGGCAGCAGCCTCGCCTCCCACCGGGAGTCCACCGAGGTCTCCATGGCCCTGGCCAGCAGGAACGCCGAGAGCCTGGTGAGGCGACTGGAGCTGCTCACCAGGACCATGCAGATGTTCCCCTCGGGGCATCCGTCAATCAGGCCGACCATCACATCCTTCCTCGGGATACTCAGCAAGTTCCTCACCGCAAGGGGACAGGTCACCCTCACCGTCGAGGGGGACACGGTGATGGTAAACGACGTGAGGATAAGGCGGAAGACCAAGCCGGTGGAGGAGTTCGTCCGCACCCTGATAGACCGCCAGATAAACAGCATGACCTTCGGCGAGGGCGTCACGATGAACGACGTCAGGAGCTTCGCCGAGGTCTTCAACAAGCCGCCGGCATACATCAGCTCCCACGGAGGTTTCGCGAAGCTGCTGGAGTCGAGGGGCCTGGAGACCGTGACCGTCAACAGGTTCCACTACGAGCTCATCTCCGGCGAGGAGGATGAGGCCGGGGAGAGGGACGCGCTGGACCGCCAGGAGACCGCCCTGGAGGACGCCATCTTCTCCGAGCTCATAGGCCGGCTGGAGCGGGGCGAGAGCCTCGAGTCCATGTCATCGTCCAACATAGGCGAGGCCCTCAAGACCGTGCTGGACGCTGCCGACGAGAGCAGGTCCGGCAGACGGGGCATGCTGGCGAGGTTCATAGCGGCGCTCGACCCCACCCTGCTGGAGAAGGGCCTGCTCGCCAGCGAGCACGTCCAGAGGGGAATGGCCTGGAGCGCGGTCCGCAAGATAATCGAGAAGCACCTGGAGGAGCTCGGCTCCACCGATCCGGACGTCCGGCACGAGGCGGCGGAGAGCCTCCAGGACATGGCCAGGATGGCGGTGGAGCGCGGCAAGGACAACACCGTCCTGCAGATAATCGACGACCTGGCCGCCTCCATCGAGAGGGAGACCGACCCGGACGTGCTGTACAGGCTGGTCTCTCTGACCGGCGCCATCCTCAGGGTGCTCATGGCCCACGGCATGATATCCATCGCGGTGCGCTGCGCCCGGATAATAACCAGGCTGGGCTCCCGCTCCTTCGACTCGGAGCTGCTGGAGTCGGCCCGCAAGCGCGCGGTGGACGAGGCGATGGGCATTCTCGACTCCGTGGACGCCGCAGAGTCTCTGGTCCAGAAGATAACATCCGATGACAGGCGGACCTCCCGGCTGGCCCGCCAGCTCATCTCCATGGTCCCTCCCTCGAACCTGGTCTCGCAGCTCATAGAGGTCTTCCGGGAAGACAGCAGGCAGCTCCGAGCCCGGGCCTACCAGATGCTCCGGCTCATGGGCTCCAAGGCGCTCCCCGCCCTGCACGGGAGGCTGGAGGACATGATGAGCGCCGGAAGCACCATCCGCGACAACGAGACCGGCCGGCTCGTCGACTGGGAGTGGTTCGCCGCGAGGAACGTAATCCAGGTGCTCCGGGACATAGGCTCCCGCTCCAGCATCGCGGTCATCCGCAAGCTCTCCTCCGACCCGGACTTCCGGATACGCAAGGAGTGCCTCATGGCCGTCTCCAGGATGGCGCCCCGCACCGCCGAGGAGATGGCCGCCGCCATGCTGCGCGATCTGCACATGGAGGTCGCCAGGATAGCCCTCCACCTCCTGGCCAAGGGCGCCGGCGCCAGGGAGGAGCTGGTTGGCCAGATAATCAAGGGCTTCGGCCGGAGCCCGGAGCTGGACGGCGAGGTGGTGAGGACCCTCTCCGGCATAGCCGGCATCGAGAGCGCAAGGCGCTTCCTGGCGAAGAGCCTGACCGGCTACCAGTCCGGCGTCCCCTACCTGAACCGGGACGCCGCATTCCGTGCGCTCAGTGCCCTGGAGAGGCACGGCGAGGTCTCCGAGCTTCACACGCTGCAGCCCTGGTACCGGAAGGTCTCCGGAGGGCTGTTCAGGAGGGCCAAGGTGGACCGGAAGGTCCTCGCCGCCTGCGAGGACGCCATGGCGGCCATCCGCGACAGGTACGAGTAGGGCCGTACATCCCGCGCGCGGCCGCTCCGCCCGGCCGGCTTCTTGACCCGGATGTGGCTGTGCGCTATGCTCCTAGTGCAAAGTATTGACAAGTTCGCGTGGTCTCCACGTCTTCCCGGGGGGTTGCAGGTGAGAAGAAGCGCCTTTCTGCTGGTAGTCGGCGCGGCCTTTCTGGCCGTCCTTTGCTCATGCGTGACCGAGCCGCCGGTCGAGCCGGGCAGCGAGCCCACCTCGGAGCCGGTCATCGCTCCCAACGCGCTGGTGCTGGAGGAGATGGAGGGCCTGACCATCACCGGGGTCACGGATGACCAGGTCACCCTCACGTTCACCGGCAGCGTGCCCATGGTGAGCAGGGGTGGCTACGTCATAAGCTCGGCCTGCGTCGAAGGCTACTACGGGTTCCTCCGCAGGGTGGAGGACTACTCGGTGAGCGGCAACACCATGACCATCACCACCTCAGAGGCCAGGCTCACCGACGTCATAGAGCAGTGCGACGTCGACACCACCTACCAGCTTACCCTGACCGACGGCCCCTCCGGGGCTTTCACCTGCGTCGAGTCGCTCGACGGCGTAACCGCCTCCGACTTCGGGATAGACCTCTCCGGCGTGGTCCTCTACGACGGAGAGATAGGCGGCGCGCACCTTCTCATCGAGATTCCCCACGGCTACATCGGCTTCGAGCCCGGGATCGACATCGGCATAGACATAGAGGACTGGGAGATAGTCGAGTTCCACGCGATAGCCTCGGGCGACGTCTTCTTCGACTGCGACCTGCAGGCCTCCCTCACCGGCGACATCAACTACAGCCGCGACACCACCCTGGCCACCTACAGCTGGACCTTCACCCAGTGGGTCGGATGGATACCGATAGTCGAGGTCGTCGAGCTGAGCTTCGTTGCGGGCTTCGACGTTGTCGGCTCCTCCGAGAACATCATCACCACCGGGTTCGACCACAGCGCCCACACGGCCGCCGGCGCCCAGTACTACTACGGCGAGTGGTCCACCATCTGGGAGCGCACGGTCGAGCAGAACGCCCACCCGACCACCTGGAGCAGCACCTCGGACATAGACGTCAGGGGCTACGTCATCCCGAGGGTCTCGGTTCTCTTCTACGGCATAGCCGGCCCCTACATCGAGGTGGAGCCCTACCTGGGCATCAGGGGCGAGTTCAACGCCGGCGGCGGCAGCCGCGGAGCGAGCGCCGCCCTGATGGAGATGCTGGACGGCTACCGCTACTGGTGGGAGCTCTACGCGGGCATAACCGGCCGGCTCGGCTTCGAGGTGACCATCCTCAGCTGGGAGCTGGTCGACTACTACGTCGACCTCTTCGACTGGCGCTGGATAATCGCCGAGGGCGAGGGTGGCGGCGGAGGCGTCGAGCCGCCGCTCACCTGCCTCGACATCCAGGGTGAGGCGGAGACCTCCCCCTACCTGGGCCAGGAGGTCTGCGTGACCGGCGTAGTGACCGGCGGCGGAAACGACTACACCGCCGGGCCGGTGGCCGTCATGGCCGACCAGGCGGGTGGTCCATGGACCGGCCTCTTCCTGCACGGCTCCAACGTCGCCTCCCTGGAGAGGGGAGACAGCATCGTGGTCTCCGGGACCGTCTGCGAGACGGACGGCATGACCGGCCTCGACGACATCATGAGCGTCGAGGTGGTTACCGGAGACGTGCAGCTCCCCGACCCCATGCAGGTAAGGACCGACGACATCGCCCCGGGCAGCGACCCGGAGCGCTTCGAGGGCGTCCTGCTCACGCTCGCGGACGCGTTCGTGACCGAGGCGGGCGAGTACCAGCCCACGTACGTCGACGACGGCTCAGGCCCGGGCAGGATAGGCGACCGGGGTTACTACTCCTGGTCCCCCGAGGTTGGCGACACGGTCCATACGGCAACCGGGGTCCTCTTCGAGGGGAGCGAGTGGAGGCTGGAGCCCAGGGGTAACGACGACCTCGACATCTCCGAGTACTCCTCGGGTGGCGGCGGTGGCGGCGGTGGCGGCCCGGAGACCTACCCGGACAGCATTGCCGGGACCATCCCCACCGGCATCGACCCGTACGACGTATGCGTCCTCCCCGCAGGCGACTACGCCTACGTCAGCCGAAACAACTCCGACAGGGTCAGCATCCTGCGCCTGTCGGACATGAGCTACCAGGGCATGATAACCGTGGGGGACGAGCCGAGGGGCATCTGCCCCGGGGTCTCCGGCAACTTCGTCTACGTGGCCAACCACGACGCCGGGAGCGTCTCCGTCATAAACACCACCACCAACACCATCTACAGCACGGTGAGCGTCGGCGGGAACCCCACGGACCTCTGCGCCACCCAGGACGGCGGGCACATTTACGTTACCAGGAGCGAGTCGGGCGATGTTGCGGTCATGCGCACGTCCGACCACAGCGTCATCGCATCGGTGGACGTCGGCGACAGCCCCTGTGCCGTCGCCACCGCGGGCAACTACGCCTTCGTTGCCAACTACGGTAGCAACAACGTCTCGGTGATAAGAACCACCGACCACTGCATGATAAGGACGATTGCCGTCGGCTCGCAGCCCTTCAGCGTCTGCGCCTCGCCGGATGGCGATTACGTCTACGTAGTCCGGAGCGGGACGGACAGGGTGAGCGTCATCCGCGTCTCCGACTTCACCGTGGTCGAGAGCGTCTCCGTCGGCCAGGACCCCAGGGGCATATGCGCCCTCGGATCGGGCGGATACGTTTACGTCACAAGCTGTCTGACCGACAGGATATGGGTCATCGAGACGGAGGACAACTCCATAATCGCCACCATCGGCGTGGGGGACTACCCATGGAGCATAGCCTCGGCCCCTGACGGCAGCGCCATCTACGTGGTGAACCACCGCGACGACAACGTGACCGTCCTTCGGTAGGCGGGGGGAAAGCGGAGCGGGGCCCCGGGCACAGAGAGTCCGGGGCCCTTTCCATCACCCGCGGGAGGAGCTCATGTCGTAGTCGCTGCCGTAGGCCTCCAGCAGCTTGGTCGTCTTGAACACGTAAGAGTAGGAGGGGTTCATGGTGGTGGTCACCGACTTCACCATGCCGACGCCCGGCTTCCACCAGAAGTCCCAGGTGAGCGACTCCAGGCCGGTGAGCGACTCCCTCAGCTCCCTGTTGGAGCGCAGGGAGACGTAGACGCAGTCCTCGTACGTTCCCGACGGGGTCTCGACCGTGGCGTCCGTCGCGTGCACGGTGGCGTGCACCAGGATGTTCCGGTCGAACCTCGACACGGTCACCCAGGCGTCGCCCTCGGAGAGGTCCGACCGCTGCAGGTAAATCTCCCCGACCGGGCTGCCCTGGTCCCTGTATGCGGTCAGCCCTCCGCCGTCCGGAGAGAGGTAGTAGGTGAAGCTGGCCATGCTCGTCTCCATGACCTTCACCACCTCGTAGCGCTCCGAGCCCCAGGGGCCCGTCAGGCGCGAGTTCACGACGGTGATAAGCCGGTCCGTGCCGGAGTCGACCACGGTCATCCCGAACCGCTCCATCGACTCGACCTCGTGGCGCCACCAGTTTCCCTCCTCGAGGGGCATGTAGCCGGGCTCGCCGCATCCGGCACCAATGAGCGCGAGGAAGGCCGCAGCTGTTATCTTTCGCAGGGTATCCGCCTTTCTCCGGCCGGTGCTCCTAATATACTGACCGGCCGGGTCGGTCATCGGGACGGTCCTCCGGCCGGTCCGTCCCCGGAAGGAAACGGCATGGGTCGATCTCACCTGAACACGACTCTGGCTGCCGCGCTTACGGTCATCGCCTCCTGCGGCGCACCGCCGGACGAGGCCCCCGCCGGGGGGACAGAGGAGACGATGCTCCTGACCCCGATCCTATCCATAGGCATGGAGCAAGGAGACTCCTGCTACGTCTTCGGTGACGTCGCGGACGCCTGCATCGGTCCGGACGGAAGCGTATACGTCCTCGACGGCATCAGCCTGACGGTAACCCGGTACGCCCCGGACGGTTCCTTCGAGGACAGATCGGGCGGGCCGGGGGAGGGCCCGGGCGAGTACGGCTCCCCGTCCGGAATGACCGTCCTCGAAGACGGCAGGATAGCGGTGAGCGATCAGATGCTCTCCAGGGTCACCTTCCTCCTGCCCGACCTGACCGTTGACACCACCGTCACCGGCTACTCCCCCTGGGCGCCGGAGCGCATCGAGGCATACGGCGACGGTTCGTTCATGGGCACCCACCGCACCTTCGACAGGGAGAGATCCCTCTACGGGCACGTCATAGCGGTATGGAGCGACTCCACCGCCCCGGACCGGGTGGTCTACAGCCGCGTCACCGGGTTCAGCCCGGCGAGGCTCCGCGAATCCACCCGGGCCACGCTTGCAGCTTTCACGGCCGACAGGGATGGGACCGTGTTCATCGCCCCGGTCTCCGAGACGGAGTTCCGGGTGACGGCGCTCGGACCATCGGGCGATACGCTCTACGTCATCGAGGAGGAGAGGGAGCCCCGGGAGCGTCCGGAGGAGGAGATCGAGGAGGAGAGGCAGGCCATGCGGGAGCAGCTGGGTAGGGAGGGCGCGCCCCCGGATCTGCAGTGGGAGCCGGCCCCGATGAGGTCGATGATAACCATGGCGGGCCTGGGGGCGGACAGCCTCGGCAGGCTCTGGGTCAGGGACGGCAGGGAGACCTTCCCGGTGTTCGACGTCTACGCCGCTGGCGAGCACCTGTTCAGGGCGGCGGCCGACACCGCAGCCCTGGGCGACGGCTGGACGAGGGTCGACGTCTCCCCCGGTGGCATAGTGGCATGGGAGACCGACCCGGAGCTCTACCCGGTGGTCCACGTCCTGTCGGTCGAGTGACGGCCGGACGCTCCCGCCCGATGGCCATCCTCGACTATCTCACCGCGCCGTGCCCCAAGGGTCGCGCCGGACTCGTCCCCAGGGCTGCGCTCCTTCTCTTCCTTGCGGTCTGGGGCATCCGTTTCGTGCTCTCACCCATCGAGCAGAATTACCCCGGCAGGTCCTTCATGCACCTTGTGAACCTCCCCTTCCACGAGGCCGGCCATGTCCTCGCCCGGCCCCTGCCGCCGGTCGTCACCTCACTGGGCGGCACCCTCGGGCAGCTTGCCATGCCGCTCATCTGCATGCTGGTGCTCCTGTTCCGCACCCGGGACCCGTTCGGAGCCTCAGTGGCCCTGTGGTGGCTGGGCGAGAGCCACATCGACGTGGCGCCCTACGTGAACGACGCCGCATCGCTGACGATGCCCCTGCTGGGGGGCAATACCGGCTACTCCTCCCCCTACGGCTTCCACGACTGGCAGCTCATACTTACCGAGACCGGCCTTCTGGAGCACTACCGCACCATCGCGCTGCTCTTCCACTGGACGGGATCGCTGCTCATCCTGCTCGCCGTCGCATGGGGGACAGCGGTTCTGGTCAGGGGATTCAGGACCGCCGAATAGCGGGTTTTCAGACGGGCGAGGGCAGCTTATCTTCCCGGCAGAGGTATGTCAGGCCCGCGGGGCCACCCAGCCTTCGAGGTTGGGTGGGTCCGCCTTTCGACGTTACGGGGGCGCATGCAGCTCGCGGTAGTGCTCGGCTACATGCTCGTGCTGGTCTTCGCCGGTATCTGGGCCTCAGGCCGGGCGAAGAGGAGCGCGGAGGACTACTTCCTCGCCTCCCGGTCCCTCGGACCGGCAGTCACGGTATTCACCCTGGCGGCCACCAACTTCAGCGCCTTCACGGTCTTCGGCTTCAGCGGACAGGGCTGGAGCACAGGCTACGCCTTCTACCCGGTGATGGCCTTCGGCACCGGCTTCATGGCGCTGGCCTTCTACATCGTGGGCAGGCCCGTCTACCGTCTCGGGAGAGAGCAGAGCCTGCTGACCCCGCCAGAGCTCATCCAGAGGCGCTTCCGCAGCAGACCGCTGAGCCTGCTGGTCCTGCTGACGATGGTAGCGTTCACCCTTCCGTACCTCGCCATGCAGCCCATGGCGGCCGGTTACGTCCTGGAGAACCTCCTGGGCATCCCCTACAGGCTCGGTGCCACGGCCGTTGTCCTGGTCCTTCTGGCCTACATGCTCAAAGGCGGGATGAGAGGCGTGGTGATAACCGACGTGCTGCAGGGCGGCGCAATGCTCGTGCTGCTTCTCACGGCGCTTTTCGTTGTCGCCGGCAGGGCCGGGGGGCTCTCCGCCGCGGGCTCGGCGGCAGCCTCCTCCTTTCCCGGCCTCTTCACAGCGAAGGGCGTGTACGCTCCGGGCGTACTGCTCGGCTACATCGCGCTCTGGTTCTGGGCGGACCCCATGTTCCCCCAGCTCTTCCAGCGGTTCTACGCGGCGGGGAGCGAGCGCTCCCTGGGCTTCTCCATGTCCCTCTACCCGGTGATCACCGGAGTCCTCTTCCTCCTGCCCGTGGCACTCGGGGTCCTGTCCAGGCTGTGGCTCCCCGAGCTGCCCCCCGACTCCTCGGACCAGGTATTGCCCATGCTCCTCAGCAGGGCCTGCCCCGGCGTTCTCGAGGCATTGGTGCTCACCGCTGGGCTGGCCGCCCTGATGTCCACACTCGATTCCCAGCTACTGACCCTCTCCTCGATGCTCGCCAGGGACCTCGTCGAGCCTCTAACGGGCAGGAGAGCACCCTGGTGGACCGGCAAGATCATCGTTCTCGCACTGGGCGCCGCTGGTCTCGCCCTCTCCTTCGACCCGCCGGCAACGTTCCTTGCGCTTGCCACCCAGGCCTTCACCGGCCTGGCAGTCCTCTTCCCGGTCTATATCGCCGCCCTCTACTGGGGGGGGGCCACCGCCGCAGGGGGGGTCTCGGCCGTTCTGGCCGGCCTGGCGGTGACCCTCCTCCACCATCTCGGGGTGTTGAGATTCCCGGGAGTACTTCCCGTAGTTCCCGCCGTAGCGGCCTCGACGGCGGCTCTGGTCCTGGTCAGCCTGCTGGGAGGCAGGCGCACCAAGAGCCTCACCCGATGGCGCTCCGGCAGCATGCCGCTGCGATGGACCCTTCTCTTCTCGCTGTTCGTACTGCTGGGAAGCGGTCTCCTGCTCAGATGGGTCCCCGACACCCTGGTCCTGGGCATGCCCTGGTGGGTCTGGGGCTGCCTGGCACTATGCATACTGCTCGGCCTAGCCTTCAGCCGGTTCGTCAGAAAGGTCTGGCAGCCGGAGGACTGACGCAACTCCGGGGTCGGAGCAGAAGTTGCATGAATGAGTTTGTGTGGTAGGCTGGTACGCCGGACTCCGGTCCAGTCGAACTCGCTCCAGGGAAACCTGGTAATCGGCGATCACTGGGAGAGGCAGGTTGTGACGGAGAGGGGGCTCAGACAGATCCGCACTTCAA
>CAYREX010000002.1:0-322856 GCA_964423505.1 uncultured bacterium
GCCTCTTTCGGGGAGAGTGGACCTTACTGTATATGTGGTAATCAGTTACAGCAGTCTCGTGTGACCACCCGTGTCAAACACCAGTGAGAGAGAGCTGCAGGATGAAATAGGCCGTAGTCGACGCAGAGTGACTCCGGAATACGTCAAGCGTGTACTGGAAACGCTCGTTTCTCAGCTAGAGGTGGTCCCGCCTGAACAGCAGAGGAAGCTACTGCCTTTGTTCTTCGAGAGCATCACCGTAAGTCTTGAGACAATCGAAGCTCGTCTTCGTCTGGATACACTGCTACATTGTCTAGATCGTGGACCATTTGTGGATTCGTTCGACTGGAGTAAAGGCTGGTACGCCCGCCAGGACTCGAACCCGGAACCTTCTGGTCCGTAGCCAGACGCTCTATCCAGTTGAGCTACGGGCGCACCGCTACCTCCGATGGGCTGCTATACTACGGCAGAGTGGTGATTCGGTCAAGAATCGGGATATACGATGCTGTAATTGACAAGTGCGGTCCCGCCCGGCTGTACCGTCAGTCCCGGGGAGTAGGGCTCTCCCTCAAGGAAGACAGCTCCTCTGGGCAGGGTATCCGGGTGCTGCA
Source organism: uncultured bacterium (assembly GCA_964423505.1). Lineage (GTDB taxonomy): Bacteria > Fermentibacterota > Fermentibacteria > Fermentibacterales > JCC-6 > CAYREX01. Next base: position 591 of record CAYREX010000002.1, read on the forward strand.
GACGCAGATCTGCCGTCCGGCCGGAGTTGTTCGTAAGCTGCAGGAGGAAGGCGTGTCCCCTCTCCAGCTGCTCCATCTGCAGACAGAGGTCGAGGCTGTCCCGTGCGTTGAGCCATAGGGTATCACCGGTGCGGAGCGGCCAGTCGGGTAGGGAGTCGAGGGAACCTGCCAGGGTGCCTGCCTCGGGTGCCAGGCATGGCAGGAGCTGGTTCCAGGTGCCGGCGACCGGCCAGCCGAACCGCAAAGTCAGCTCCAGCAGCTCTCCCTCCGCCTGCCACCATGCCATCTCCCGCTCTCCCTGCGGCAGGTGTACCGAGTCACCGGCCGCCAGGAGAGGCCTGTCGTCGCTGTCCAGCAGGTCCATGGAGCGTACGTCCCAGGCCCGGCCCGTGGAGTTGGAGAGGACCGCCGTGGCGCAGAAGTGCACCGTCCCGTCAGTGCGGGTCCATCTGTACCTGGGGCTCCATGTGATGCCGTCCTGGGAGTATGAGAGCCGGCATCCGTCCTCCGCGGCGACCTCCTCGTGGATGAACGGGATCGTCAGTGTGTCGGTAACGCCTGCGAGACCCTCGGCCATCTCACACGAGCAGGCCAGCCTTATGCTGCGCACTCCTGCCGGGACTGCCATGCCTATCAGCTCACCCGGCGGGGTGGAGCGTGAGAGACGTCCATCCACCTCGACCTGCGCGTCCATCCGGACTGTGAGACGGACGTCGTCCAGGTGGCGCTCGGGGTAGGGCTCCCTCGCGCCGCACGCGGCTATGGCCAGTGAGGCCGTCAGGGTGGTCAGGAGGGCCCTCATGGGGTATCTATCCCCCTCGGGACCCCACCCGCGAAAGGACGCCATGGCAGCTCTCCTGTCCATAGAAGGCTATGCGGACCCGCCGCGAATACCACATCTCTCCCTGGAAGTCAACAGGGGCGAGATGGTGGCGCTGGCCGGCGGTCCGGGCAGCGGGAAGAGCCTGCTCATGCTCCGAGTGGCAGGTCTGGGCGCCACGAAGAGGGGCAGGATACGTGTGCTGGGAGACAGGCCGGGGAGCCTGCGGGCGAGGGAGCGTGGGGTCTACCTTTTCCAGAGGGACAACTTCGCACCGGACAGGAGCGTGGCGGCGCAGCTCACCAGGCGGGCGGCACTCTGGGGTATGAGCCCGGACAGGGCCTCGGAGGCGGTGGTCTCCTGGTGCGGCGACCACGGGCTGAGCGACGTGGCCGACCGGACCCCGTCACGACTCAACCTGTCCGACCTGCACATGCTTGCCCTTGCGCAGCTCGAGCTTGCCCGGCCACTGGTTGCGATCATGGACGACCCTCTCCGCGAGGTGGCCACCAGCAGGCTGGACGAGGCCATCGGCATCATGGCCGGGCTGTTGGAGCGATGCGGCATGCTGGTGCTCTGCCAGATGCGCTCCCCCCTGCTGGACGTGGCCGGCCGGGTGGAGAGGCTGCCGGGATGAGCGGGGCCAGGAGCTTCTACTTCCGGGAAAGCCTTGATTCGCTGCTGCGGACGCGATGGGTGGGTCCCTACCTGCTCGTCCCCCCCATGCTGGCATTCATGGTGTACGCCGAGGGCTATCTCTCGGCAAACGGCATCACCGGGGTGTTCAACCTGGAGCAGAGGACCGTGCTCGCGGTCTGGAACGCCACGCTGCTGCTGACGCTGATAGCCGGCGTGATATCCTGCCTCTACTTCTCCGGACTCTGGGGCTCGCGGTGGTTCAGGCAGTCGCTCGCTCTGCCGGTAAGACGCGCCTCGGGCTTCTGGGGGCCTTACCTCTCCGTTCTGCTGGTCACCTCCGTGATGTATGCGATGGCAACCGGCGCTGTCGTTACAGCCCTGCCCGAGGTGGACGGCTTCCCCTGGGTGCAGGTCCTGGCCGGGTCGTTCGTGCCGATATTCTGGGCGGTGAGCGCCGGGGCAATGCTCGGGCTGCTGACCACCGGCGCAGGGGCGGCCTTCCTGTTCGTGACGGTGCTGCTGGTCGGCTTCGTCTCCGGCCTGCCGGTGCCCTACTCTCCCCCCGACTGGTTCGTGGTGGCGGTGCCGCCGGTGGGGAAGGTCATGAGCGAGAGCCTCTCCTACCCGCAGGGGCTCATCTTCGCGGCGTTGCTCGCCACCCACGGAGTCGGGGCGCTGGTCTTCGGTCGCCTGCTCTACGGCGCGGGAGTCCGGAGGGTCTAGCCGCCGGTCTCCACCAGGTGCATGTGCCCCACCATCGTATCCAGCTCCTCCCTTACCCCGGACATGGTCCCGAAGGGCGCCAGGCCGTACAGAAGGACGGAGTAGCCGTTCCAGAAGGCGGCGGTTGCCCTGCCCAGGCCTACGATGCCGCCGCTTTCACCCACCAGGTTGAAGCTGATGACAGGCATCAGCCCCATGGAGGCCGACTCCCGCCAGGGAGAGAGCATGCTCCCCTCGGTCCAGCCCATGTCGCCGAAGACGAGCTGCCCGGCCTGGTCGGGCGGAAGGGTGGAGGTCAGGCGCTCCACGAGCCAGTCCCCCCTGCGCATGTCCGGGTCGGCATCCTCCCGCCAGTAGTAGATCCTGTACTCCACGCCGTCCGGGTTGGGGTTGCTGATTATGGAGCCGGACTCCTCGGTGAGGGTACCCTCGAGGGGGGGGTCGAGCTCCGGGGCCAGGTATCCCAGGGCGATGCCCGGGTGATCGAGCACGTATTCGGCCTCGCACTCCCCGACCTGGGGGAGGGTGAGGATGATCGCAAGAAAAGCTGCTGTCATGACTCTCCCATCTTCGGGCAGCTTGGCTGCTCTGTCGGCAGGGGATAGAATAGAAGCGATAGCTTCTCTGTCAACGCAGCCGCCGGAGGGACATGCCGGAGGAGATGGCCGCTTCCGCTCCACTGATACTGCTGGTCGAGGACGACGAGTCCCTGGCCGGGCTCATCTCCGAGTACCTGGAGCGTCACGGGTTCCGTGTGGACGTGCTTGGCCGGGGCTCGGGGGCGGTCGACAGGGTCCTGGAGGAGCGGCCGGACCTCGTCGTTCTGGACCTCATGCTCCCGGACGCCGACGGTCTGGACATCTGCCGTGAGCTTCGGCGGCACTGGAGGGGGCCGGTCATGATGCTCACCGCCATGAGAGAGGACGCCGACGTGGTGGTGGGACTCGAGCTGGGCGCCGACGACTACGTGGGAAAGCCGGTTAGCCCCAGGGTCCTGCTGGCCAGGATAAGGGCGCTTCTCCGCAGGGGCGGCTCCGACGACGAGGCCGAGACGGTCATGGTGGGCCGGTTGCACGTGGACGTCCCCTCCAGGAAGGTGACCCTCGGCGGCAGGGAGGTGGACCTGACCACCACGGAGTTCGACCTGGTTCTGCTGCTGGCCAGGAGGGCCGGCAGGGTGCAGGAGAGGGCCCGGCTGGTGGAGGAGCTCCGGGGGATAGACTTCCACTCGTTCGACAGGTCGGTGGACGTGCTCGTCTCACGGGTGCGCAGGAAGCTGGACGCCACAGGCGGGGGGAGCGACCTGATAAGGACGGTCAGGGGCGTCGGATACCTGATGGCCCCGAACGGGGGCGGGGAATCGTGAGGAAGCTCTTCCTGAAGGTCTACCTCCCGCTCGCGGTGTGCGCCGCCCTGACCATCCTGGTCTCGATAGTGGCCATGCTCAGGATAATCCCGGAGCAGGTGAGGCGCTACCGGGATTCCGCCTCGGACCTCCACGGGATACTGATGTCCCGCGACTTCGAGAGCGCCTCGGAGATAGAGGCGGTAGCCGACTCCCTGGGCCTGGAGGTGCACGTGACGCGCAACGTCGGCCAGCTGGGCAGGGTCCCGCCGCCGGAGGGCTTCGCCGCGCTGCCCGGTCTGCCGAGGACCTATCCGTGGAGGGTCGGATTCAACCTGGCCGGGGGAGGCGCCGGAGGCATGGTGCGGCGGGGCGTGTGGGTGATAATCGTAGTCCTGCTCGTCGTGGAGGGCCTGGTGCTCTACCTGGCGCTGTGGCCGGTGCGCAAGAGGCTGGGCAGGCTGGAGTGGGCGGCGGAGCAGCTCGGGTCGGGCAACCTCGGGGTGCGGCTCCCCTCCCGGGAGGGGGGCGACCTGATCGACTCGCTGGGCAGGACGTTCAACTCCATGGCCGCAAGGACCGACACGCTGGTCGGCTCGCACAGGGAGCTGCTGGGGCTGGTTGCCCACGAGCTTCGTACCCCCCTGGCCCGGATGAGGCTTGCGCTGGAGCTTGTCAGGGAGGACGCCGGCGACGGCCGTAGCCCCAAGCTGGACAGGATGGAGACCGACCTGGACGAGCTGGACAGGCTGGTCTCGGAGCTGCTGGCCTACAACCGCCTGGGCAGGCGGGACGAGATAGAGCGGCAGATGGTGGACCTTAGCGCCATCGCCCGGGAGGTGTCCGAGGCCGAGGGCTGGGCCCGCAGCGACGTGAGCGTAGAGGCGTCAGGCGAAGGGAGGGTCCCGGCGGACCGGGAGCTGCTGGGGAGGGCCGTGGCCAACCTGGTCAGGAACGCCGTCCGCCACGCCCGCTCGGTGGTGCGGGTGACGGTCGAGGGCGGAGATGCTCCGTCGGTGACCGTCGAGGACGACGGCCCCGGCTACGACAGGGCGATGATGGAGAGGCTGGGCAAGCCGTTCGTGAAGGGTCCGGGCGGAGGGACCGGCCTGGGCCTCGCGATAGCCTCCAGGGTTGCAGGCCTGCACGGCGGCGGGCTGGAGCTCGGCAGGAGCGGGGAACTGGGCGGCGCACGTGCCGTTCTGAAGCTGGGATGATCGATACGAAACGGACGGAGGTGGGAGAATGAAGATCCTGGTAACCATGCCGGAGATGCCCCCCACCGACATCCGGAGGGCCTGAGCGAGGGTCCTCGACGCTTCCGGTGGAAGCGGGATGTCGATGGAGAGGGCCTACCTGAACGAGGAGGAGGGCTTCGCCTGCTGCTGCTGGCAGGCCCCCTCGGTCGGGGAGCTGGAGGAGCTCTTCAGGTCCTCGGAGACACCCTACGAGCAGATGCGTGAAGTGAGGGAGATGACCGGGTAGCCCCGGTCACCTCCCCCAGTCTGCCGGCCCCGCGCCCAGTGGCGCGGGGCTACTTCTTCCTCTTCAGCCTTGCGTGCCAGTCCACGAGTATCGGGCTGGCTATGAAGATGGAGGAGTACGTACCTACGATTATCCCCACCATCAGGGTGAGGGCGAACTCGGAGAGCACCCCGATGGAGATGACGAAGAGGATGAGCACCGCGACGAAGGTGGTCATGGACGTTATGACCGTCCTGCTGAGCACCTCGTTTATGCTTATGTCCACGGTCTCGCCCAGCGTCTTGCCCTTCCGCAGCCTCCTGTCCTCACGGATGCGGTCGAAGACCACGATGGTGTCGTTGATGGAGTATCCGACGATGGTCAGCAGTGCGGCTATGATGGTCAGCGAGACGTCCATCCGGACCAGCGCCAGGAACCCGAGGGTGATGAGGGTGTCGTGCACTATTGCGGCCACCGCGGCCACCCCCCACTTGAACTGGAACCGGTACCAGATGTACAGGATGATGAACACCATGGAGATGAGGATGGCGCTTATCGCCTTGGACTTGAGCTCCTCGCCGACCCTGGGGCCTATCTGCTTGATGAAGGAGAGGCCCTCCTCGTCCTCCTCCAGCTCCATTGGCACCGTACCGGCCTCCTCCAGGGCGGAGTAGACAAGCCCCTTGTCCGTCTCCGAGGTGCGGACCACGAAGGCCCCGGCTCCCTCCCCCTCGTAGTCGAGGAGCCTCTGCACCTGCACATCCTCCATGCCGCTCTCCTGCAGGGAAGCCCTGAGGTCGGCGGAGGCCATCTCCTCGTAGGCTATCACGTTCGTCTCGAGGCCGCCGGTGAAGTCGATGGAGAGGTTCAGCCCGCCGTGGGCGAAGAAGGCCACCGCACCGAGCAGTATGGCGGCAGCCGAGATGACGTAGGTCTTCTTCCTCATCCCCACGAAGGCTATGTGGCGGTCGCGGAGGAGGTTGAACCTGCCCAGGCTCAGCCTGCCCTTCCGGGCCTTCAGCACGAGCTCTATCACGGCCCGGCTGAACACGAGGGAGCAGAACATGCTGGCCAGTATTCCTATGGAGAGGGTCACCGCGAAGCCCCGTATGGGCCCGGTGCCGAACCTGTAGAGCACCAGCGCGGTTATCAGCGTGGTGAGGTTGGCGTCGAGGATGGTGACGAAGGCCCTGGAGTAGCCGGCCTTCACCGCCGCCTTCATGCCCTTGCCCGCCCTGCTCTCCTCGCGTATGCGCTCGTAGATGAGCACGCTGGCGTCGATGGCCATTCCTATGGTCAGGATGATGCCGGCTATGCCCGGCAGGGTGAGTGTGGCGTTCAGCCCCGCGACCCCGGCCTGGGCCAGCGGTCCGGGGAAGCAGAGAACGCCGAGGATTATCAGCATGTCGAAGAGCAGCGCCAGCATGGCCACCACCCCGCCGGTGCCGTAGTAGAGGATTATGAAGGCGGCCATGAAGAGCAGCGCTATGACGCCGGCCAGCATCCCCCTGTCGATGGAGCGCTGACCGAGGCTGGGCCCTATGGTCTGCTCCTCGGCTATCTCCAGCTCCGCCGGCAGGGAGCCGGCCTTCAGGATGAGCCTGAGATCGCGGGCCTCCTCGACAGAGAAGCCGCCGGAGAGCCTGGTGCCGCCGCCCGAGATGCGCTCCTGGATGACGGCGGAGGAGTAGACGGTGCCGTCGAGGACAATGGCCACCTTCTCGTCGACGTTCTCCCCGGTGATGGCCTCCCAGTTCCTCGCGCCGTCGGAGTCGAACTCCAGGATGAGGTATGGGGCGTTGGATATGCTCTGCCCCCCGCCCATCCTGATGGTGACGTCGGTAAGGCTTGCGCCGGTCAGGAAATACTCGGGGTGCTGCTCGTCGCTGCGGCGCCCCCATCCCCTGGTCATGTCCCGGGGCAGCATGTAGACCGGCCTGTACTCCCCCTGGTCGTCCTCCTCCACCCTGCCGAACGCGAAGGTCAGGTTGGCCCGCTGCAGCACGGAGTCGACGTCCGCCCTGTTCAGTATGTCGTTCAGCCGGTCGTAGTCGTCGCCGATCCTGACGTACCAGTCGCCAGTGGCGACGCTCACGGAGGACATGGCCTGCTCCTGGGAGGCTACGCCTATGATGGCCGACAGGTCGCCGGTCGCCTCCGGCTCCGGCATGGCGACCTCGGGCAGGTCGGAGGCCTGTCCGGGAGCCGGCTCGAGCGAGACCCCCTCGTCCGGCGTCATGTCCACCGGCTCGGGGACCGGCAGCTCCTCCCCGGCGTCCGGGTCCGCCGTCCCGGATAGCGCCGGCAGCTCGGCGGAGGCGGTGTCGGCATCGTTCGCCGAGTCCGCCTGCATCCCGTCCTCGAGCGGCGGCGGCGCGGCCTCTGGAGAGACCAGGCCGTCTACGGTCCTCACCACCGGGACGCTCGCCGGGGTCGGATGCTCATCGCTGGGGTAGGCCACCAGCTTGAACTCCAGCAGAGCCTGGCGCTCGACTATGCTCCTGGCCCTCTCCGGGTCGCGTACGCCCGGCAGCTGGATGACGATCCTGTCGTCGCCCTGCTTCGTGATGGAGGGCTCGGATACGCCGAACTCGTCGATCCTGTTGCGGATGACCTCCAGCGACTGGTCTATGGCCTCCTCGGCGTCCAGCCCCGGCATGGGGCTGACCGTGTATGCGAGGTACATGCCGCCCTGCAGGTCGAGCCCGAGGCTGATTGTGCCCATGCTGCGCTGGTAGACCTGCCTGTACTCCTCGATGAGCTCCTCGCCGCCCTCCTCCTGGAGCTCGTCGAGTATGCTCCTCAGGTGGGGGTTGTCGGTCTCCGGCTGGACCGCCGCCTCGGCCCGGTCCCTCTCCTCCGGGGGCATCGAGTACCACCGCACGGTCGGCCAGACCATGAGTGCGGATACGACTAGCAGCGCTAGTGAGCTCCATGTGCGCCATCTGGCGGCCTTGGTCATACCTGCAACCTCCGCATGGGAACTAGTGGCCTGCCCCGGCTCCGACCCCTGCAGGGTCTCCGGTCCGGGGGGGCTGCCTCCGCGTGGGCGCCTTATCCGGCTGTCTGCTGGAATATAGCCCCGGCAATAGAAGAAGATGAATACTGGCAGCCGGTCTGGCTGTCAACTTGCGGGTCAGCGCTCTCCCGTGCGCAGCTCGAACCTGGCCGGGGTCCCGTCGGGAGTGCCGCAGATGAAGGCCAGACCCTCGTCCCCGGGAAGGGCCCGGGTGACCTCGTGCGAGAAGCCGAGGTCCCGGAGCGCCCCGGTGACGTGGAGGTTGGCCATGTCAAGCGCCACCGAGTCGGAGCGGAGGTCCATGGAGAGGGCCAGGGTATCTCCGGAGACCGAGTGGACCTCCTTGAACTCCGTCCCGTAGCAGACCTGGGCGAAAGCCACCTCCAGGAGCTCGAGCGGCTCCGGCTCCTCCGGCTCCGGCTCGCCGCCGGCCTGCGCCGGCCAGGCCGGCTCGGGGGTGACAAGCACGAGAACGAGCCCGGAGAGGCCCGCGAGGGCGAGAGCGAGCAGCGCAACAGTGGTGAGCCTCAAACCGAACGTCCTTCCCAGTTGACCCGGAGCCCGGGAGGGAAGATTCTCTGCGTGTCCGCGGCCGTCAACTGCACGCTCCTATCCTGGACGGAGGAATACATGGGACCTGCATCTCCGGCGAGGGCCATCTCGGCCGCCCTGCTCCTGGCGGTCGTCGCGCCGGCAGCGCTGCCCGCACTGTCGGAGGCGGCGCCCACGGTGTCCGGCAGGGCCGGGCTCACCGGCCTGCCGTACATGCTCGAGGGCTCGGTCCTGGAGACCGGGCTGCTCCGGGTACAGGGCCGCCTGGCGTACGTTCGGGCCGACGGGGTGGACGGGGGATGGCTCATGCTCCCGCTGGCCGCCTGCTGGGGCGCCTCGGACGGCCTGGAGATCGGGGCATCTCTGCCTCTCTACCTGGACGACACCGCAACCGACGGCGAGCCGCTGGGCGACATCTCCGCCGGGTGCTCCTGGCTGTTCGAGACCGCCAGGGGGGGTACGGGACTGATACTGCGGGGCGGCCTCTCGCTGCCCACGGGCAGCGAGGGCCGGGACCCGGGCACCGAGGTCTTCGCCGGAGTCGGCACAGGTACCACGTTCAGGCTGTTCAGGCTGCACGCGTCCGGCATGTACGTGGTGAACGGCGGTCGTAACCCGTTCGACTCGTCGCTATCCGACTACGCCAGGTTCTCCATGGGGGGGACCAGCTTCCTCTCCGAGGACATCAGGGTTGCCGCGGGGATGTCCGGCACGACCCTGGGCGAGCTGGGCCTCTCCGGGTCCATGGAGCTCTACCCCCTCGAGGAGCTCGCCCTCATCTGGACGGCGGGCGCAGGGCTGTCCGGCGGCCGGGAGTACTGGATGTCCCTCGGCGGCTCGTGGACACTGAGCGGTATGGGCCCCTAGGAGTCGTCGTACACGTAGGGGGATATCCTTCGCAGCTGGGCCACCAGCGGGGGCAGCACATCCAGCACGTAATCTATCTCCTCCTCGGTCGTGTAGCGGCTCAGGCTGAACCTTATCGCGGTGTTCGCGTCCATGACCGGTACGCCCATGGCGGAGAGTACGTAGCTAGGCCCCTTGCTGCCGGTGCTGCAGGCGGAGCCGGACGAGGCGCTAATCCCTTTCGAGTCCAGGAGCGTGAGCACCGCCTCGCTCTCCACTGTGCCGAACAGGACGGTGGCGGTGTTGGGGAGCCTCTCCGCCCCGGCTGCGGCTATCCTGGCGCCGGGGCAGCTCTCCAGGATACCCCTCTCCAACCGGTCCAGAAGCCTCGATATCCGCACGCCGTCTTCGCGCAGGTCGCGCTCGGCCAGCTCCGCGGCCCGGCCCAGCCCGACTATCCCCGGGACGTTCAGGGTGCCGGCCCGCATGCCCTCCTCCTGGTGTCCGCCCCTGACCAGCGGGGGCAGCTCGACGCCGCTCCGGACGTACATGGCCCCGACCCCCTTCGGGCCGTGGAGCTTGTGGGCGGAGAGGGTCAGGATGTCTATGCCGGAGTCGCGGACGGATACCGGGACCTTGCCGACCGACTGCACCGCGTCGGTGTGGAAGAGCGACCCCGCCTCACTGGCGATGGAGGCGGCTTCCTCCAGGGGCATAATCACGCCGGTCTCGTTGTTGGCGGCCATCATGGAGACGATGGCGGTGGAGGGGCCCGCCGCCTGCTCCATCCACGCCAGGTCGGGCAGCCCGTTGCCGTCCACCGGCGCCACATGCACGGCGCACCCGCCATGCCGCAGGGCCTCCGCGGCCTCCAGGACCGCCGGATGCTCCACGGCGGTTGTCAGTACCTCGGTCCTCGAGGGGTCGATGCGCTGCGCCCCGGCCAGGGCGGTGTTGTCCCCCTCGGTGCCGCCGGAGTTGAAGTAGACCTCCCCGGGCTCGGCGCCTATCAGGGAGGCGACCCGGGCCCGGGCCCTCTCGACCTCCTCCATGACGGAGCTCCCGAAGGTGTGGAAGCTGGAGGGATTCCCGAAGCGCTCGGTCATGTAGGGGAGCATCTCCTCGAGCACCTCCGGGGCCACCCTGGTGGTGGCGTTGCTGTCGAGGTAGACAGACCTCATGTCACCCTCACCTCTACCTGGCGGCCCACCCTCCGGGAGAGCTCCCCGCCTACCAGGAGAGCAACCTCGCCGGCGTCGGCGCCTTCCACCCCGAGGATGACCCGGGAGGGGTGCACGTGCCGGACCGCTACGCCGCCCTCGGCGCCGCGGAGCTTCTCCCTTAGCCCCTCCGGCATGTCGGAGAGAAGCGCGTCAAGCGCCTCCCTCACGCGGTCCCTCTTCTCCCTGAAGTCGGCTATCGCGGCGCTCAGGGCATCGTGCCCCATCACCGAGCAGTGGAACTTCTCCGCGGGCATGCCCCCGACGTACTCCACTATCTCGCTGTTGCGTATCTTCCGCGCCTCGTCTATGTGACGCCCCTTGACCAGCTCGGTCATGGCCGACGCGGAGGCTACCGCCGCTGCACAGCCGAAGGTCTGGAAGCGGACGTCCTCTATCAGGTCGTCGTCATCAACCAGGATGTCGAGGGTCATGGCGTCGCCGCACTGCGGGGAGCCCACCTCGGAATGTCCGTCGGGGTCCTCCATCTGGCCCACGTTCCTGGGATTCATGAAATGGTCCATCAGCTTCTCGGAGTACTTCCACATGTCAGAGCCCCTCTCGTACTCGGCCGGCCGCAGGTTCCCAGAGCCGCTTCTCCGACAGGTCCAGCAGCGAATGCTCCCGCATGTAGTCGAAGTACATGTCGCGCAGGTTCGCCCACAGGTCACGGGTGACGCAGGTCTCCTCGAGCGGGCAGGGGGAGCAGACGGCGCTGCCTTCGGGGGCACAGCCGGAAGACTCGCTTATGCAGCTGGCCGGCAGGAACTCCGTCTCGAGAGCCTGGACTATCTCGTACAGGCTGACGTCGGAAGGCTCACGGCTGAGCACGTAGCCGCCTCCCGGGCCCCGCTTGCCCCTTACTATCCCCGCCGTCCTGAGCTTGCCGAATATCTGCTCGAGGTACCTTACCGATATCCTCTCGACCTCCGATATGCTGCCAAGCGCGAGGGGTTTGTCGTTGCCCGCCCTGGCCATGTGGACGAGGGCCCTCAGCGCGTACCTGCTCCTGGTGCTTATGAGCATATTCCACCCTTTCCCATCGGAAAAGGAGTATATGAAAGGAATGGAGGAAGTCAAGCTCGCCGGCGGGCGGAGCCCCTCCATCTTGCGACGAGGGCGCCCACCGCGACGGCTATGACCCCCATCATCATGAGGAGCAGCGCGATCCGGAGCGCAGAGGGGAGCGGGTCGCCGGTGTCGCCCGTCCCCTCGTGGAGTATGCGGGCGCTCAGGGTGACCTGCACCGGGTCGAAGTTTCCCCTGTTGCTCACCACCAGAGCCATGTCGCCGAAGCCGGAGAGGGGGAGCTGGAGAGGGCCGCTACCAGCCCTTGCCGCAGCCAGCGTGTCGACCTCTCCGGCATCTGCCCTCCACCTCATCCAGTCGTCCTGGTGCATTAGCAGGACCTCTACCATGGCCGTCTCCGGGCGAACGGAGAGGCTGCAGAGCATCCTGGCCTCCTCCGAGCGCTCCGGCGGCAGGGTGAACAGCACCGTCCGGTACTGTCCCACCGATATCTCCAGGGAGTCGCCCTCGAGCAGCCGCCAGGTCCCGGCGGCAGCCGGCGTCGCCATGGCGAGGGCGAAGAGGAGGGCCGCGGTCATTCGGGTGCGTTCCATGACTCTAGTATATTGAACCCTCACTCCGCCGCCACGCGGTGGCTCTGGAGAGGCCCGGACGGGAGGAGGCCGAAGCTGCTCAGGGGCTCCTACTACGCTCTCGTGTCCGCTCTCGCGTCCGTCTCCGGCTTCCGGGGGGCGGGTCGCCTGGCCAGGGTACTTTCCAGGGTCAGGCGCTCCGGCAACCGCGCGATGGACGAGGTCTACCTGGGACATCTGGCCAGGGTCTTCCCCGGGGCCGGCGCGGAGAGGCTCGACGCCATACTCACCGGGTACTGGGAGGTGCACCAGCGGGCGCTGGTCAACCTCTTCCTCGCCGACAGGCTGGACGAGGGGAACGTCGACCGGCGCTTCGAGTGGTCCGGCCTGGACGAGCTGGACTCCGCCCTCTCCGAGGGGAGAGGAGTCCTGCTCGTAACCCCCCACTTCGGCGACGAGAGGACCCTGCACATCGGCCTTGCCATCAGGGGATACCCCATGCACGTGATATCCTCCCGTTATCCCGGGGCTCCACCGAACGTCCGGAGGGCCAGGCTGGCCGTGAGCATGAGGTGGCACCACGTGGCCTTTCCCGACGAGAGCCCCCGGTGGATGTTCGAGGCCCTGCGTGCCGGCGAGGTCATACAGACCTCCCCCACCGCCTGGGGTGGTCCGAAGGGGCACTGGGTCGAGAGCTTCGGGGTCCCCGTGCTCGGCTCCTCGACGCCGGTGAGGCTCTCCACCTCCACCGGCGCCGCGGTCGTCATGGCGCTGAACGAGGCGGAGCCCGGCTTCCGGTTCCGCGCGCGCCTGCGCAGGCTCGACCCGGCCGGAGCCGGGCGGGAGGCCACCCAGGCCGTCTTCTCGGAGTTCGAGAGGGCCGGCAGGGAGCACCCGACCCAGTACAACTGGATGAACCTGGTCATCCGCCACCGGGAGACCAACACGATGGCCAGGCTGGGCAGGATACCGAGGGAGGAGTCGGAGCTGGAGCGTCTTGCCGCGAGGGAGGACTGGGACCCCTGCAGGATTCAGAGGCTGGAGGAGGTCTCCCCGCTCGGCCCGTCCCGGAGGTAGAGCTTCCGGAGCGCCACCGCCTGCACGAGCAGGTGCACGCCGACGAGTATCGGGATTAGCCCGAACCCGCCCACCATGAGGGGTATCGCCGGCGACCCGGCGGTGCTCTCCACCGCCTCGGCCGCGTTGATCAGATGAAGAGTCGCCTCCGAGAACGCCTCCTCGGTGGTGAACAGGTCCGCCGCCAGCGAGTCCACCCCGTCCGCGACGATGACCAGCAGAGACTCGACCGGGGGCAGCGTGGAGGTGAGGACCTGGACGTCCACCAGGACCTCTCCCGTGGTGTAGTAGGTGCTGGTCAGCTCGTTGAGAACCTCCGTGAAGTGGTCTCGGCCGAGCATGGACGAGACGGTGAGAGGGAGCTCCTCTATGCTGGTCCTGACGGCGAACACGAGGCTGCGTATGTCCTCGCCGGTCTCCTGGACCTTCCTCATGGTGCCCCACGTCTCGTGTATGACGTCCGCGGTGCTCCTGATGGAGTTGCTCACCTGACTGACCAGGGAGGATGAGGTCCCGAAGTCCGCACCGATGAGCGAGATGGCGCTCTCCGCGCTCCTGATGCCCTCCGAGGCGGTGAGCATACTGCTCCTTACCGGCCCCCATGCGGTCACGGCCGTGACCACCAGCATGGTGCCGAAGAGGAGGGACACGCATCCGAGCACCCACGATATGTATATGGACACCCTGACGGATACGGGAAGCCTTCGCATACGACCCTCCGGGGAACGTTGCCACCGCAGGCCGTATAATAAGTGGTCAGTGCCGGGAACGGTTACCTGTGGCTCCGGTCGGGCTGCGCCGACCGGGGGTCACCGCACGGCTCCGGGAGGGGATGCGCATGATAGATTCCATCGCGGCGGCTGCCGAGGAGGCGGGGAGCATCCTGCTCCGCATGGCCTCCGGGGAGCTCTCGGTCGGCTCCAAGGAGGGCCGCGAGCTGGTGACCGAGGCCGACCTTGCATCCCAGCGCTTCCTCCGGGAGAGGCTCTCCCGGGTGGTGCCGGAAGCCGGCTTCGTCGGCGAGGAGGGCTGGGACGGCGGCTTCCCCGAGCCGCCGTTCTGGGTGGTCGACCCGCTGGACGGCACCAACAACTACGTCAGCGGCTACCCGGTATGGTGCGTGAGCATCGCGCTCTGCGACGGCGATGGCGTACTCGCCGCCTGCGTCTCCGACCCCGGCAGGGGGGAGACCTTCACGGCCATGCGCGGGCGGGGGGCCAGCCTGGACGGCGGGCGCATCGGCACGTCGGCGGCAGCCCGTCCGGAGGAATGCCTGGTGGCCACCGGCTTCCCCTACCACCGGCGGGAGGGACAGCTCGGGGTCGACCTGTCCGTCCTGGCCCGCTTCCTGGAGAGGGTGCGTGGGGTCAGGAGGGGTGGTTCCGCCGCCCTCGACCTGGCCTATGTGGCCTGCGGAAGGCTGGACGGCTACTGGGAGGAGCACCTGAAGCCCTGGGACATGGCCGCCGGCGTGCTTCTGGTCCGCGAGGCGGGTGGCAGGGTAAGCGACTGGGCGGAAGGGGGCTGGTCGCTCGGCTCCGGCGGGATGATAGCCTCCGCGCCGGCGGTGCACGAAGACATGGTGGGCCTGGTGAGGGGCAGGAGATAGAAGGGGCACGGCCGGAAGCCGTGCCCCGCAGGCTCGGGGAGCCGCCGCTAGAAGCCGACGTTCACCCCGGTGTAGAACATGTTCGCCCCGGAGAGGTCGCCCTCGCTGCCGAGGGGCTTGGTATACCTGTACTCGCCGAAAACGCTGACCGGCACCATGGGCGGCTCGAAGGCCAGCCCGGCCACGGCGTGCAGCCCCGGGTGGACGTGGTCGTAGGGGTCCATGCTGATGCTGCCGCCGGTCTCCCGGTTCACCGCCTGCATCAGCACGTCAGCGTCGCTGAACAGTATATGGGCGCCCCCGCCGCCGCCCACGTATGGCCTCACGGGGAGAGACGCCACCGGGATGAGCACCTTCAGCGTGGCGCCGAGGTTTATGTCGTGGAATGTGGCGGTGTACTCGCCCAGGAGCTCCTGCGTGATGCTGTCGGGGCTCCAGCCCCACTCGTCCTCCAGGTAGCCTATGAGCCCCAGGCTGTCGCCCTCGTAGTCGTAGCCGTACTCCTCGTCTATGTAGTTGACGAGGTAGGTCTGCATGGTGATGTCGCTCTCGCTTCCGGCATACGTGCCGCTGAGCTCAAGCCGGACCAGGTCCATGAAGGGTATCTGTATCTGCCCGCCGAAGACGGCGCTGCCGGCATCCTGGCCGGTCCTGGGGTCGTCTCCGTCGTAGTAGCCCACCCTCCCGCCGAACCTTATCCCGGCGGAGGCCAGCGAGGCGATGGTCAGAAGAGCCAGGAATGTCCTCAAATCGTCCTCCTCTCGTTCGCGCATCTTCCGGTGCAAGATGGAGCTGCGGGCCGCCCCCGTCAAGAAGCGCCGAGGATTGACCGGGGCGGAACCTTGTGGTTAGGGTTGATGTTGTGTGATGGCGGATACATTCCAGACATAGCTATCATCCCCCTAACCCCCTGAGGGAGGAAACAATGCGAGTAGCAACTCTCATGCTCATGATCGCGGCGGCATGCGCCCTCGCGGTCGGGCCGGCCTCCATCGCGAGCTGGAGGTCGCTGGGCGGGAACGCCGGCGACGAGCCGGTGGCCACCGTCCTCGAGTCCGACGCGGGCCACATGCTCGTCGAGGTGACCCTTCCGGGATACTGGCTCTACGAGTACCCGGGCGGCGGCAGGACCTGGGACAAGGTCGAGCTTGCCGGATGCGGCCATCTCGGCGAGGTCGGCATGCCCGACCTGCCCTCTGTAACCGAGCTCTTCGCGCTGCCCTTTGGCACCGAGGCCAGCATCACCGTCGAGGAGATGGTGACCTCCGAGGTCCGCGGAGTGGAGCTCCTGCCCATGCAGACCCCCGCGGTCGACATGGACCACGCCCCCTACGAGTTCAGGATGGACGACCAGTTCTACGGCAGCGGCGCCACCTACCCGGCCGAGAACGTCTACATCGACAACGAGGCCGTCTGGTCCGGCCTCAACGTCGCCCGCCTTGTGGTAACCCCCTTCACCTACGACCACGGCTCGGGCGAGCTCACCGTGATACACAGCATCACCCTGAGGGTCGAGTTCGAGGGGACGCCCACCCGCCTGGCCGAGCCGGTAACCACCGACATAGCCAGGGCCATGGAGCGCTCCGTCATCAACTGGGCCGATTTCGAGGAGGCTGCCATGGCCGACCTCGACGGCCGTGACGGCGTCGAGTACGTGGTTGTCTGCAACAGCTCGAACAGGGCCTACGTCGAGGACCTCTTCTCCACCCACCACTACCTCGGCCTCAACACCATGGTCGAGGAGGTCTCGAACCCCTCCAACCCGGGCGAGATAAGGGCGGCCATCTGCGACAACTACGAGACCGGCGTCACCCGCTTCGCCCTGCTGGTCGGAGACCACAGCGTGATGCCCTCCGCCGTGATAGGCGGCTACACCGGCGACTTCTACTACACCCTCATCACCGGCAGCGACAACATGCCGGACATAGCCGTGGGCAGGCTCACCGGCAGCAACACCCAGATTGCCCACCAGGTCGACAAGATAATCGACGGCTGGATGGCCTACGACTGGAACGACCAGAACACCACCGGCATCGACCCGAGCGAGACGGTCCTCGTCGCCCACCAGGAGCAGTACCCCTACAAGTACACCCAGTGCTGCAACGAGATAGCCGCCTACGACTACGACCTCTGCGACGTCACCTTCTACAAGGTCTACCCGCCGGAGGGCGGCACCGCCGCCGACGTCTCCAGCGCCATCAACAACGGCATAGGCACGGTGGGCTACAGGGGCCACGGCGACGTTACCTACTGGAGCTGGAGCCCCGGCTGGAACGCCTCGAACATCAACGCCCTCACCAACGACCTGATGCCGCCGGTGTTCAACATCGCCTGCTACAACGGCCAGTACTACACCGGCACCACCTGCCTCTCCGAGGCGTGGCAGTGGGCCGACAACGGCGCCAGCGGAAACCTGGGCGCCACGCAACCCTCCTACACCACGGCCAACCACGACTACATGAAGCAGATCTACATCGCCCTCTACGACACCGGTCTGTTCAGGGTCGGCGAGGCCATCAACGTCGCCACCGAGTACGTCATCAACAACCACGGAAGCTACGGTCTGGCCAACGCCAGGCAGTACATCTGGTTCGGCGACCCGGCCCAGGACATCTGGACCTTCGATACGGCAGGCGAGCCGGGCACCCTCGAGATATCCTGCCCCGGCAGCATCGCCCCGGGCGCCCAGAACGTGACCATCACGGTCACCGACGGCGGCTCCCCGGTAAGCGGCGTCAACGTCACCGCCACGGACGGCATCGGCGGCTGCAGCGACGCCATGACCTTCTACGAGGAGGGCACCACCAACGGCTCCGGCCAGGTGACCCTCAGCTTCACCGCTCCCTCCTCCGGGACCATCCACGTGGGAGCCTGGATGCACGACTACGAGTACGACATCGAGGAGATGGACATCATGGTCGGAGTGGGCGAGGGAAGCGGCTCGACCGCAGACCTTCGCCTCGACAGGCCGGTCCCCAACCCGGTCACCACCGGGGCGAGCTTCGGCGTGGGCCTCCCCACCACCGGAGCGGTCTCGCTCGAGGTCTACGACGTCGCCGGCCGTCTCATGGAGACGGTTTTCGACGGCTCGCTGGAGTCCGGAACCCACTCCATAGACTGGGTACCCGGCAGCGGCCTCTCGAACGGCGTCTACTTCGTGCGCCTGACCACCGGCGAAGGAACCCTGACCACACAGGCGATGGTCCTCCGCTGACCCGGGGCGTACACCCGAGCTGAGCAGGAGGGCGGGGCATCGGCCCCGCCCTCCCTCTTTGCCACTGCGACCCGGGAGGGGGGCGGCGTGACCGGACCACGGGGCTTCGACAACGAGCGCTACCTTCGGGAGCAGACCGCCGCGATCGAGGAGCGGGTGGAGCGGGTCAGGGACCGGCTCTACCTGGAGTTCGGCGGGAAGCTCATGTACGACTACCACGCAAGCCGAGTGCTGCCCGGCTACGACCCGAACGTCAAGGTCCGCCTGCTCCGGGGGCTCCGGGACAGCGCCGAGATAATCCTCTGCATCCACGCCGGCGACATAGAGAGGCGAAAGCTGAGGGGAGACTTCGGCATCACCTACGACGCCGACGCCCTGAAGCTCATAGACGACCTGAGGGGGGAGGGCATCCAGGTAGCGGGGGTGGTCATCACCAGGTTCGACGGCCAGCCGGCGGCGGTGACCTTCGAGAAGCGGCTCTCGCACCGGGGCATCACGGTGTACCGCCACTACCACACCAGGGGATACCCGACCGACGTCGACCTGATAGCGAGCGAGGAGGGCTACGGCCGGAACGACTACATACGGACCACGCGGCCGCTGGTGATAGTCACCGGCCCCGGGCCGGGCAGCGGCAAGCTGGCCACCTGCCTCTCCCAGCTCTACCACGACTGCAGGAGGGGGCTCCGCTCGGGCTACGCCAAGTTCGAGACCTTCCCCATCTGGAACCTGCCCCTCAAGCATCCGGTCAACGCCGCGTACGAGGCTGCCACAGCGGACCTGATGGACGTGAACATGGTCGACCCCTTCCACCTGGAGGCCTGCGGCGAGGTGGCCATCAACTACAACCGGGACGTAGAGGCCTTCCCTCTCCTGCGCAGGATACTGCAGAGGGTAACCGGCGGGGGCCGGACCTACGCCTCTCCCACGGAGATGGGAGTGAACCGGGCCGGTTTCGGGGTCGTCGACGACGAGGTCGTGTGCGTGGCTGCGGAGCAGGAGATAGTGCGCCGGTACTTCCGCTACGCCTGCGAGTACGTGATGGGGGTGGCGGAGAGACGGACGGTAGAGCGGGTGGAGCTCCTTATGGGCGACTACGGTCTTTCCCCGGAGACAAGGCCGGTTGTCGAGCCGGCCAGGGAACGCATGGAGCGGCTAAGGGCGGAGAGAGGCGACGGGACCGCGGCGGCCCTGATGCTGGCGGACGGCTCGATAGTGACCGGGCGCGGCTCCGAGCTGATGCACGCACCTGCGGCGCTCGTGCTGAACGCCGCGAAGAGCCTCGCGGGGATAGACGACGACGTGCACCTGCTGTCCCCGGCGGTCATCGGCTCCATCAGGAGGCTCAAGGGGGCAATGGGGCTCCCGGTCCTGAACCTGGACCTGGGCGAGGTGCTGGTGGCCCTCAGCGTGAGCGCCGCGGGCGACCCGGATGCCGCCCGGGCGATGGACAGGCTCTCGGAGCTCGCCGGATGCGAGGCACATCTCACCCACATCCCCTCCTCGGGCGACGAGCAGGGTCTGAAGAGCCTGGGGGTGAACGTCACCTGCGACCCCGACTTCCATTCCACCAGGCTCTACAGGGCCTAGCCGCAGGGTTGACCGCGGCGACCCTCGCCGCAATCTTACCGGATGTCGTTTGCTGCGTCCCTGTTAGACGCAGCCCGTAGTGACGCGAGTCACCGGACCGGAAGCGACTCCTGCACAGCAGACGGGCAAGCCAGCCCTCCGGTCGGTACTCGCCACAGTACGCCGAGTCGCGTCGAGCCGCTTCCGCGGCGACGTGGTGGCATGGAAGGAGCGCCGGCTTGCGGAGTTACGAGACCGCTGTGATATGGAGCGCGTCCATCCCCGAGAAGGAGCTGGACGACGAGCTCTCCAGGCTGATGCAGGTCATCAGCGAGAGCTCCGGTACCCCGATGGTCCCGGAGAAGTGGGGCAGGCGGACCCTGGCATACCCCATCGACAAGCAGACCGAGGGCGTCTACCACTTCGTGAAGTGGGACGGCGGCCCGGAGGTCATCGAGGCCATCGACAAGCACCTGAGGATACACGAGGGATGTCTCAGGTACCTGAACGTGCGGAGGGACGACGAACCCGGAGAGGAGCCGGTGAGGGACGCCGGGGACGGTGAGGAGCAGGGCACATGATGAACCTGCGCATGCCCTCCATCAACAAGGTGATAATCAGCGGGAACCTCACCGACGACCCGAGCATCAACGTGCTCGAGAGCGGGACCAACCTGGCCAAGTTCAGGATAGCCAACAACCAGCGGTTCAGGGGACGTGACGGCCAGTGGCGGGACAAGACCTGCTACGTCGACGTCGTCGCCTGGAGGCGTACGGCCGAGCTGGTGGGCCAGTTCTGCAGCAAGGGCTCCCCGGTACTCATCGAGGGGGAGCTGGTCTACAGCGAATGGGACGACCGTGACGGCAACCGCCGGAGCCGTGTGGAGATAAACGCCCGGCGCGTCCAGTTCCTGGAGAGGCGCGACTCCGGCTCCCAGGATGACCGGGGCGGACACCGGGAGACGAGGAAGGAGCCCGCACGGCAGCCCGAAGAGGACGTCTCCTACCCGGACGACGACATCCCTTTCTAGGCTGCCGCCGTGAAGGTCCACTCGGCACCGGAGCTGAACTACGTAGCCCTGACCGGGAGCATCACCTGGAAGGACACCCTGCGCAGGACCCGAGTCGGCGTGGACCTCATCGAGGTCCACCTCGAGAACGTCATCACCAGGAGCTTCGAGGGTGGTGAGGACAGGAGGCTGTCGGTCCTGGAGGTGGAGGCCTGGGGAGACCTCGCCCACGAGATCCACCGCGACAGGAAAGTCGGCGAGCTGGTTATGGTCGAGGGCACACTGGTGAGCCATCCGCGCCGTCTAAAGGACGGCAGGGAGTACCATGTAATGAAGGTCAAGGCCTCGTCCGTGAGGGAGCTAGCCTCCCCGCAGGACGAGAGCGGACCGGAAGGAGAGTAGAGCTTGGCAGCGAGACGCAGGTCGACGAAGAAGAAGAAGGGCGGGCGCTTCGGCAGGAAGAAGAAGTGCCGCTTCTGCTCGAACCCCGCCATCGAGATAGACTTCAAGAACGAGAAGCTGATGCAGCGGCACGTATCGGACCGGGGAAAGATAGTTGCCCGCAGGGTAACGGGGAACTGCGCGAGACACCAGCGCCTGGTCTCCAGGCAGGTGAAGATAGCGAGGTTCCTCGCCCTGGTACCTTACGTCAAGGAGCACTACAGGTAGGAGAGGGAGTGGGCGCCTCGGCAGACCGCGCCGGCCCCGGGGTGGCCGCCCTGGTGGCCGTCCTGCTGGTCCTGGTGCTGATGGGCATCCCGTTCGTGGGGATGACCCTGATGACCGCCTCCCTGCTCAGGGGTACCCTCAGGGGGATAGTGATCGGGGTGGCGGCCCTCACCGGCATATACCTGCTGGGAGGCTTCCAGGCAGCTCTGGTGGCGTCGGCGGGCTCGCTGGCGATGACCTCCTCTCTGCGCGGCGGGATGGACCTTACCGGGTCCACGGCCGCAGGGGCAGCGGCGGCCTCCCTGGCAGTTGTCTTCGGGACCCTGGCCATGCCGGAGACGTCCATCCTCTCCAGCGACAGCCTGGATGCGCTGATGCAGATATACCGGATGGCGGGGCTGACCCCCTCGGAGATGGGCGCGATACTCGACGCGTTCCTCTACCTCATGCCCGGGCTGCTGGTCCTCTGGGCCGCCGCCGGGACGATGGTCTCCGGGGCCGCGACGAAGGTCCTCCTGTCGAGGCGGGAGGGTGTGACCGCGCCGCCGTCGGGGCAGCTGAGACTCGGTCTCGTACCGGCCTGGCTGCTCATAGCCTCACTGGCGGTCAACGTCCTGGGAGAGGGTGCACCGGAGGTCATCCTACAGGGAGGAATGAACTGCGCCCTGGTCCTCCTGCTGCCCTACGCCGCCGTGGGCGTGGCGGTGGCGAGGGCCGCGGTAAAGGGGATTCCCCAGCTGCTCCTGCCGGTTCTCCTGCTGCTGATACTCATGACGCCGGTCGCCCTTGGGGCGGTCGTGCTGACGGGCATCCTGGACACCTGGTTCGACTTCAGGGAGAGGATAGCCCGCTACAGGGAAAGGAAGTCCGCATCATGAAGGTTCTGCTGATAAAGAGCGTCGAGGACCTGGGCCTCGGCGGCGACGTGGTGGACGTGGCCGACGGCTATGCCCGCAACTACCTCCTGCCCAGGAAGCTGGCGGTCAGGGCCACACCGGGGGCGGTACGGAACGCGGATCAGTACAGGAAGAAGGCGCTGGCGGAGCAGCAGAAGGTCAACGCCGCAGCCATGGAGCTGGCGGAGAGGCTCCAGGGGCTCAGACTCACCATAGAGGCCGCGTCGGACGACTCCGGGCACCTCTACGGCAGCGTCACCGAGCGCCGGATAGCCACGGAGCTGGAGGAGGCCGGCTACGAGATAAGGACCGACCACGTCCTGCTCGGTGACCACCTGAAGGAGACCGGCGAGTACACCGTCCCGGTCAAGATACTGGGCGACATCCGCGCCGACGTTGTCGTCACCGTCGAGCCCGAGGGCCGGCACGAGATGCTGGTGGAGCCGGAGGCTCCGGCGACAGTGGAAGAGCCGGAGACCGCCGCGGAGCCGGAGACCGCCGCGGAGCCGGAGACCGCCGTGGAGCCGGAGAGCGCCGATGAGCCCGAGCCGGCAGCCGGAGCGGATGAGCGGGAGGAGGAGTCGGAAGAAGAGGAGAAGACCGGGGCCGGGGAGTAGGCTTGAGGATTCTCGCGGTCGAGACCTCCTGCGACGACACCGCGGTCGCGGTACTCGACGGCTGGAGGCCGCTGGCCTCCGCCGTCGGGGCGCAGGAGATGCACTCCGGCCACGGCGGTGTTGTTCCCGAGCTGGCCTCCAGGGAGCACGTCAGGGTTCTGCCGCGCCTCGTGCGGGAGGTCCTCTCCGATGCCGGCATGGCCTCACCGGGAGAGGTGGACGTCATGGCGGCGACCGCCGGACCCGGCCTGGTCGGCGCCCTGCTCGTCGGCCTCTCATGGACCAAGTCGGCAGCCTACGCCTCCGGAGCGCGCTTTCTCGCCGTCAACCACCTGGCGGCGCACCTGCACGCCCATTACGAGGGCGAGGATTCCGTCTCCTTTCCCGCCGTCGCGCTCCTGGCCTCCGGCGGCCATACCTGCATCCTCCGCATGGATTCCTGGAGCGACGTGCTCCTCCTGGGCGCCACCCGGGACGACGCCGCAGGCGAAGCCTTCGACAAGACGGCCAAGCTGATGGGGCTCGGATATCCGGGCGGCCCGCTCATAGACCGCCTCGCGGAGGAGGGCGACCCGCATGCAGTGAAGCTCCCTGCCCCCCTCCCCGACCCCGCTGAGCCGGATACCAGCTTCAGCGGGCTCAAGACGGCCGTGAGGCTGGCCTGGGAGTCGGGCGCCCCGGCTGCGGACCTGGCGGCCTCGTTCAGGAAGGTCGTCGTCGACGTCCTCTCCGCGAAGCTGCTCCACCAGGCGGAGCTGACCGGCGCCCGGTCGGTGCTGGTCGCCGGCGGCGTTGCGGCCAACGGGCTCCTGAGGCGAAGGCTCGGGGAGATCTGCTCGGAGCGCGACCTCGAGCTCCATCTCCCGGGGCCGGGCATGTCCACCGACAACGCCATCATGGTGGGCAGGGCCGCGGCGGCTCTCCTCACTCGGGAGCCGGGCGCCTGCTCGCCGGCCGACTCCAACGCGTTCGCGCGGTGGACCGGCGAGCGCCTGGAGGTCCTCGTTGCCCGCTGAGCCACCGGGCGCAGCGGGTCTTTCGGTGGGAATTGACATGATCGGCATCCGGCGCATGGAGCTGGCCCTCGCCAGGGAGGGGGGGCGATTCCGCTCGAGGGTCTTCACACCCGCGGAGCTGGAGGCGGGGGACGACCCGGCCTTCCTGGCGTCCCGCTGGGCCTTCAAGGAGGCCCTGCTGAAGGCTCTGGGCACCGGCCTCTCCGGAGGGGCGACCTGGCTGGACATGGAGCTGCCCCCGGGGGAGCGGCTCCCGGCACCGCGGGTGAGTGGAGCGACGGCAAAGATGCTGGCCGGGCGCCGTATATTCGTGAGCGTGAGCGTGACCGCCGACAGGGCGGCCGCCCTCGTGGTGCTGGAAGGGAAGGACGAAGGGAGCGGAGCATGGTCTACTGGGTGACACCGGAGGAGATGGCCCTGATGGACCGGAGGACCATAGAGGCGGGCACGCCGGGCCATGTGCTGATGGAGCGCGCCGGGGTCGCCGTGGCCGAAGCCGCTTCGAGGCTGGCCTCCCCGTCGGACGGGCCGGTCCACGTCTGGTGCGGGCGCGGCAACAACGGCGGCGACGGCTTCGTTGTCGCAAGGCACCTTCTCCTCTCCGGCTACGACGTCCTGCTCGTGCTGGCCGCGGAGGAGGAGGTAGGGCTCTCCCCCGACTGCGCCCTGAACAGAGAGCGCTTCGTCGACTCGGGCGGTGACGTCCTCTACGCCGACAGCGCGGGCTCACTGCCCGGCGAGCCCGCCCTGACCGTGGACGCGCTACTGGGGACCGGCTTCCGGGGGAGGCTGCGGGGAACCGTAGCCGAGTGCCTCCGGGCGATGGCCCGGGGCGGGGGGAGGGTGCTCGCCGTGGACACGCCTACCGGGGTGGACTGCGGCACCGGCCAGGTCGACCCGCTCACCCTGCGGGCCACCGCAACGGTCACCTTCGCCGCGCCGAAGGTCGGCCTGCTGCTTCCCCCCGGCTGCGGGATGACCGGGGCGGTGCTGGTTGCCGACATCGGCATAGAGGTGGACGAGGACCCTTCCAGGAGGGCGTTGGACATGGCCGGGGCGAGGGCCCTCCTGCCGGAGAGACCGGCCGGCGCCCACAAGGGCACCTTCGGCAGGCTGCTGCTGGTCGGCGGCTCCGAGGCCATGACGGGGGCGCCGCAGCTCATGGCCATGGGAGCCCTCCGCTCCGGCGCCGGGCTGGTCACCCTCTGCGTGCCCGACGAGGCCTACCCGCTGGTGGCCGGGCGGGTACCGGAGACCCTGGGCGCCCGGTTCAGGAGGACCGACCCCGGCTCGCTGCCGGACCCCGGCGGCTTCGACGCAGCAGCCCTGGGGCCTGGCATGGGGAACGACTCCTGCACGGCGGCGACGGTAGGACACGTGCTCTCCGGCTGGAGCGTGCCGCTGGTGCTGGATGCCGACGGCCTGAACGCCCTCGAGGACCCGGTATCCCAGCTCTCCGCATACGGCGGTCCCCTGGTGCTCACCCCGCATCCGGGGGAGCTCTCCAGGCTGACCGGCTGCGACCCGTCGGACCAGCCGGGCTGCGTGGAGGCCGCCCTGCGGCTCTCCGCGGACACCGGGGCGGCGGTGCTCCTTAAGGGGAGGCCGACCCGGGTCCTCTCGCCCGACGGCTCGGTAACCCTTGTGGCGGCCGGAAACGACGGCCTCTCCACCGGTGGCAGCGGAGACGTGCTGACCGGGATGGTCTGCGGGCTCCTCGGGCAGGGTCTGCGGGCCGGAGATGCCGCCGCACTGGCCGCATGGGTACACGGGGCGGCCGCCGAGGCGGCCGCCTCCAGGACATCGACGAGGTCCCTCCTGCCCACGGAGGTCGCCGACTCCATTGGCGAGACCTTCCGGGCCGTCGAGCTCGGCAGGCCGGAGGGCCTCCTGACCTCCGGAGGGAGATGGACGCATGAGCTCGCGGACTGACATTGGCAGGGAAGAGGCGCTGGAGCTGCTGGAGGAGAACCTCGGGAACATCAACCTAAGGAGACACTGCCTGGCCACCGAGGCGGTCATGCGCCGGGTGGCTCCCCGCTCCGGCGGGGACCCGGAGCTCTGGGGGCTCACCGGCCTTCTGCACGACCTGGACTACGAGAGGACGTCCGACGACTTCTCCCGGCACGGCATGGTGACGGCCGAGATGCTGGAGGGCAGGCTCCCGGAGGAGGCCCTGAGGGCCATAAGGGCCCACAACGCGGAGCACACCGGGGTCCGGCGGGAGAGCGACCTGGAGCACCTGCTG
Organism: uncultured bacterium; assembly: GCA_964423505.1. Lineage (GTDB taxonomy): Bacteria > Fermentibacterota > Fermentibacteria > Fermentibacterales > JCC-6 > CAYREX01. The sequence continues at coordinate 26,744 of CAYREX010000002.1, forward strand.
GCCGCCGGCGAGTCGCTGACCGGGCTCATCGTGGCCACCGCCCTTGTCTACCCGGACAGGAAGATAGCCGGCGTGAAGCCGAAGTCGGTCCTGAAGAGGATGCGGATGAGCGCCTTCGCCCGCTCGGTGCCCAGGGAGACCATCAGGGAGTGCGAGCAGGCCGGCTGGGAGCTCCGCGACTTCGTCACGGAGGCGCTGGAGGCCATGAAGGGCATCTCGGACGACCTGGGCCTCTAGCCACGGCGCCCCGCCCGGGGGGGCACCGACAACGGCCGACGGGACCGAAGCAGCCGACGAGGGGACGCATGGAGTTCTCCGACATCAGGTTCGTCGTAGACTTCGCGGTGATAGTCATCGCGGCGAAGGCCGCCGGCAGGCTCGTGCATCGCTTCCTCGGACAGCCCAGCGTCATAGGCGAGCTGCTGGTCGGGATGCTCATAGGACCCTACGCACTGGGCTCTCTGGACATACCGGGCATCGGGCCGCTCTTCCTGGTGGACGACGAGGGGCTCTTCCGGGAGGGGCTGCTCCACGGGATAACCATCGTGGGGATAGTCACCCTCCTCTTCTCGGCGGGACTCGAGACCGACCTCCGCAGGTTCCTCCGCTACGCTCCGAAGGGGCTGGCCATCGGCCTGGGGGGAGCAATTTTCGGCTTCGCATCCGGAGGCGCGGCGCTGCTACTCTGGGGGGGCGCCGCCGGTCTCGCCGACCCGAGGGTACTGGCTCTGGGGGCGATATCCGCGGCCACCTCCATATCGCTCACCGTACGGGTGCTCATCGACATGAGGAAGCTGGACTCGCCGGAGAGCGCGACCATCCTCTCGGCCGCGGTGATAGACGACGTGATCGGCCTCGTGCTCCTCACCGTGGTTCTCGGGATGGCCGGGCATGGCGGCTCCGTCTCCATGGGGAGCGTTGGCCTGATAGTGCTGAAGGGCTTCGGCTTCTTCGCGCTGCTCCTTGCCGTCGGGCTCGCCCTGCAGGGACGCATCCTGGCCGGCATCAGGAGGCTCGGCGGCGACTCTGCCCAGGCCGCTGCCGCGCTGGCCCTCGGGATGCTGGCCGCCGGCCTTGCCGAGATGGCCGGCCTGGCGATGGTGGTCGGCGCCTACGTCATGGGCCTCGGCCTCTCGGGCTCCCGCACCGCGAGGCACATCTCCTCGAGACTGGAGACGGTGAGGGAGCTGCTGGTGCCGGTCTTCTTCTGCGTCACCGGCATGATGGTCGACTTCAGGACCTTCGGCTCTGTCATCCGGCTGGGGCTGCTCTATACCGTGCTCTGCGTCGTCGGGAAGTACCTCGGCTGCATGGTGCCGGCCAGGCTCTCCGGCTTCACGCCAAGGCAGTCGAAGGCCATCGGCGTGGGGATGCTACCCAGGCTCGAGGTGGGCCTGGTGGCGGCCAGCATGGCCATGGTCCGTGGCCTCATAGGCGGCCGGGACATGGCCGTGGCCATGATAATGATAATCGTCTCTGCGGTGATAACCCCTCCGCTCCTGCAGAGGACGCTGCGCTAGCTCGACGGGGGAGGATCGATGGTCGCTGCGACCCGGATGCTCCCCGGCACCAGGGGGTCCGGACCCCTGACGGAGCCGGTGAGTATCCTCGCCACCTCCCTGCATCCGCCGTCGCAGCCGCCCATATGCCTGCACGGCAGGCACTCCCGGGGCAGGACCCCCCCCCTCCTGTAGGCCATCCAGACATCGCTGGCGCGAAGGCCCTCCCGGTCCCCCGCCATTGCCAGCCTCAGCTCGGAGTGGTTGCACGCCCGCACCCACCCGGAGGGGCCGACCACGAAGAACCCGGTGGCCGCGCTGCACCTGGAGCCGAAGGAGAGGCTCGGGTAGTCCTCCTGCCGCGCCACGCAGGGGGGGATCTCCGTGCCCACCGAGCCCCTCCTGCCGGCGCGGGAGAGCACCTCCTCCGCCGTCTCCAGCATCCGCACCACCCGCCCTCGGTCCAGCTCCAGGCGCTCCCTGTTGGCCAGGCCCCTGCCGCCGGGCAGGAAGCGGTTGAGGAGGACACCGGAAGCCCCGGCGAGCAGCGCGGCGGCGATGGTCCTGTCCAGCTCATCGAGCCCCGGGGCGGTCACGGCGATGTTGGCGGTGACCCGCAGGCCCTTCGACGAGGCTCTCCGGATGGCTTCGAGGGCCCTGTCCGGATCGCCGCCCCCGGTAAGGGTCCGATAGGTGGAGAGGCCGGGGAGGCTGACGCTCAGGGCCGCCCCGACGGACGCCAGCAGCCCCGTCAGCCGGTTCGGCAGCGACCTGCCGCAGGTGAGCAGCGTCAGCTCCGGTGGGCCCTGGCGCCAGGATACTCCCGCCCCCTCCGGCTCCGGGTGCCTGGCCTCCGTGGAGGCGAGGTGACCGACTATCGCCTCCAGGTCCTCCCTGAGCGTCGGCTCGCCGCCGGTCAGGGCGAATCGGCTCACGCCGTCGTCCACCAGTCCGTCCACCACGGCTGTCCACGCCCCGGTCCCCAGCTCAGGCAGCCGCGCGAAGCCGCCTCCCGGCCTCTCCCACGGGCAGGAGCAGAAGAGGCAGGAGTGGGGGCACCGGTAGGTCAGCTCGAGGACGGCCACTTGGGGCAGGTGGCCACCCGGCTCCCCCCGGGTCACTCCCCGGCCGGGTCCCCGTCGAGTCCCAGCAGGCCGGCGAGCCTCTGGAGCTCCGACCTCAGAGGCATGTGCGCGTCGTTGTCGGTCACGTAGTAGAGCTCGCCGTCGATGAGCCCGGCGAGCATCCTGAGCTCGGAGACGGTGACGTCGCTGCGGTGCTCGGCGCCGTCCTCCCAGGTTACCAGGAGGTCTATGCCCCGGTCCGCGGAATCGCCGCCGCAGCTGCTGCAGAGACCGGACTCGTCCAGTACGAAGGAGGCGTCCGTCAGCTCGTCCATGGCGGCGACGAGCCTCCTCGCCTCCGGCAGCTCCCTCTCGAGCCAGGCGAGCTCCCAGTCGCCGCCGAACAGGGTGGTGTCGCCGCATGCCGGACAGACGTGCTGGACCACGTCGGGGACTGCTATCGGCTCGTAGCACATGGCCCCCATCACCGGCTCCGGCTCCTCCGATGAGCCCACCCTCTCGAGGAGCGCCTCCACGTCGTCCCGGGTGAGACCCTTCATGTACCTGGCGGTCATGGACTTGGGGACGTGACGGTGACCGCCGCGGAGTGCGCCGCCCGAGCGCAGAGAGCCGGCCGCGAGAACTGCGCCGGCCACCACCAGCGCAAGGATGACGTACTGCATTCGAACCTCCCTGCTCCGGCCCGGGACGCTCGGCGGCCCGGGCGTGACGCCCTCAGTCCAGCAGCACCACCGGCGCCGACAGGCGCCGCCCCAGGGCCTCCATCACCACCACGTAGACCCCGGGAGGGGCCTCCCCCTCCCACTCGAAAGCGCTCCGGCCAGCCGGCAGGGCGGCATCGTGAAGGAGCTCCAGGAGCCTGCCGCGGAGGTCGTAGACCGCCAGCTCCACCCGGCCGGGCTCCTCGAGTCTGACTACGAGGGAGACGGCCCCCGTGGCCGGGCTCGGCGAGGGGGGCGAGAGCAACGTCCCGGAAGGGTTGCCGGTCTCCCCCGCGCTCTCGTACTCCTCCCACCGGAAGGTGCTCCTGCTGCTGTTCACCCAGCTCCCTCCGGACCGGGTCCTCGCCACGACCATGTTGTTGTTGCCGTGGACGTCGTAGGAGTACTGGTAGTGCATCCAGTCGACCCAGCCGTCCTCCCAGGTCTCGTAGAGCACCTCGGAGAGCCGCCCGCCCGAGTAGGTGTAGCTGCACAGCAGGGAGCTCTCCCATGCGGAGCCGGACCAGTCGCTCAGGAGGGACTCGCTGAGGAGGTCGCCCTGGTAGGTGTAGGTGGTGAGGGAGTGGTTCACCCATGAGCTGCCGGACCAGCTCCGGCCGAGCGTCTCCGAGAGCAGCTCCCCCCGGTAGTCGTAGGTGTACAGCCAGGAGTTCTCCCAGGAGTCGGCGGCGCTCCAGGTCCGGACGAGGGACTCCGTCATGTTGCCCGACTGGTACTCGTAGGTGGTCAGCGTGCTGTTGACCCAGCCGCCGGACCACGTCTGAGTGAGAACCTGCCGCGGCTCCTCCCCGCCTTCGTAGGTGTAGGTGCTCAGCTGGCGGTCCTGCCAGGACGAGCCGGAGCGCTGCTGGTAGAGCATGGTCTCCAGCCTCTCCTGGGAGTCGTATCCGTAGACGTAACGGTAGGAGCTCTCCCAGGAGCTGCCGTCCCAGGTCTCGTAGAGGACCTCCGCGATTCGGTCGTCGTCCTCTCCGACGTAGGTGTACGTCGCCCTGGTGGTGTAGTCCCAGGAGCCGCCGGACCAGCTCTCGTAGGTGGCCTCGGTCATCCGGTAGGCGCTCCCCGCAGGCGGCTGCGGCGCCGGATACCCCTCCGGCGGAGGCGAGCCGGACGCCGGGCAGGGCGCGGTCAGACCGAGGCAGAGAGCCATCAGCAGAGGGTGCATCGGGGCTCCTCTCGCGGCCGGGCGGTGCGGGTCAGAGCCGGCGGCCCTCCTCGAAGGCCCGTGCGTTGACCTCCAGCGCCTTCGGGGGGACACGCTCCTCCAGGGCCTTGCTCCAGTTCTCCTCCTCTATGGGGAGGTGGGGGGAGATGGCGCCGAGGAGCACCACGTTGACCACCTTCATGTTGCCGAGCTCCTCCGCCTTCTCCAGGGCGGGGATGGTCCTGCAGGGGATGCCCCTCTCCTCTATGATGGCATCAACGTCGGGATAGACGGCGGAGCCGGTCTGGACGGTCATCGGGTTTATCTCCAGGTCGCAGGCGACTATCCTGCCCTCCGGCGCCAGGTAGGGGGCCCACCTGAGGGCCTCCATCTTCTCCATGGCGAGTATCATGTCGGCGGCGCCCTTCTCCACCAGGGGGCTGTAGACCTTTTCCCCGAAGCGCACGTGGCTGGAGACGCTCCCCCCCCTCTGGGCCATCCCGTGCACCTCGCTCTTCTTGACATCGAATCCCTGGTGCATGGCCGCCGAGCAGAGCACCTCGCTTGCGAGCAGGATTCCCTGCCCGCCGGTGCCGCAGATTATGACGTTGAAGGCCTCCTCCATCATTCCAGTCCCTCCATGTCCTTGGAGAGCGCCCCGACCGGGCATACCTGCACGCAGAGGTTGCAGTTGGGCCAGCAGAGCAGCCTGCTTATCACCGGTCGGTCGTCCTTCCAGCTTATGGCCGGGCAGCCGAGCTTCATGCACTGGCGGCACGAGATGCACGCGTCCGGGTCCAGCGTCGCCACGGAGCGGCGGGACGGCCGCGTGGCCATGATGCACGGCCTCCTGGTGATTATCACCGAGAGCTCGTCCCTGGCCATCTCCTCCTCGAAGGCCGCCTTCATCTCCTTCAGGTCGTGCGGGTCGACCACCCTGACGTGCGGCACCCCGCAGGAGCGGCAGATCCCCTCGAGATCCAGGACAGGCGCCGGCTCGCCGCTGAGGGTTCGGCCGGTGGTCGGGTTCTCCTGTCCCCCGGTCATGGCCGTCAGGCTGTTGTCCATTATCATGACCGTGCCCGTACAGCCGTTGTAGACCATGTCTATGAGGCCCGTTATGCCGGAGTGCACGAAGGTGGACTCTCCTATGGCGGCCACGAGCTTCCCGTAGCCCTCCCTGCCCACGGCCTTCTCCAGCCCGCCGAGGACGCCTATGGCGGCTCCCATGCAGACGCAGGTCTCGAGCGCGTTGTAGGGCGGCATCAGGCCCAGGGTGTAGCACCCGATGTCGCCGGTGGAGCTGCCCCCCAGCCTGCTCAGGGTGTAGAAGGCGCCCCTGTGGGGGCAGCCGGGGCACATGGCCGGCGGCCTGGCCGGCAGCTCCACCGGCTCCCAGGTCACCGCCCTCGTGGTGCCCTTGCACAGCGCCGCGCGGACAAGCTGCGGGTTCAGCTCCCCCTCCGTCGGTATGACGTCCTTGCCGTGTCCGTCGACGAGGAACCGGGCCCTTGTCCTCTCCTCGAGGTAGGGCTCGCCCTCCTCGACGAAGACTACCTCGTCCACCATGCCAATGAATCGCTCTATGAGGTTCCAGGGCAACGGGTTGCTCATCCCTATCTTCAGGACGTGCGCCCGGGGGTGGACCTCCTTCACGTACTGGTAGGAGATACCGCTGGTTATCACCCCGACGGGGCCCTCCCCCTCCTCGATGCGGTTCAGGGGGCTCTCCGAGCCCCAGGCCTCCAGGTCGCGGAGGCGCCTGTTCACCCTGGGGTGCATCTTCCGGGCGTTTATCGGTATGGGCACGCGCTTGGCTATGTCGGCCTCGTAGCCCTTGACCGGGACCTCCCTGCGGGGCCCGACATTCACGATGCTCTTGGAGTGGCAGATCCTCGTGGTCATCCTGAGCAGGACGGGAGTGTCGAAGTCCTCCGATATCCTCATACCCTCGATGACCATGTCCCGGCACTCCTGGCTGTCAGAGGGCTCCAGCACAACAACCTTGGCGGCCCTGCCCATCAGCCGGTTGTCCTGCTCGTTCTGGGAGGAGTGCATCCCCGGGTCGTCCGCCGAGACTATGACCACCCCGCCGGTCGTGCCGATGTAGCTCAGCGTGAACAGCGGGTCCGCCGCCACGTTGAGCCCGACGTGCTTCATGGCGGCCAGGCACCTGGCCCCCCCGAAGGAGGCGCCGGCCACAACCTCCAGGGCGACCTTCTCGTTCGGCGCCCACTGGGAATCTATGTCCGGGTACTCCTCGCCTATGGCCTCCAGGATCTCGGTGGAGGGCGTCCCCGGGTAGGCAGATGCGAAGTGCACGCCGGCCTCCCAGGCCCCCCTGGCCACCGCCTCGTTCCCGGAAAGGAGGAGCTCTCCCTCCGTGACCGCGTCCAGCCTGTTCGTCATCCGATCACTGTCCTCTCCTGAGGTCTCGACCGCGGACCGGTCTACTCGTAGACACGTTCCGGCTCCACGCCGTCGAGCACGCGGAGGACGCCCCTGACGAGCGCCTCCATCTCCTGCTCGCCCGGGAAGACCAGTATCTCCCCGAGGAAGGATATCCTCTCGCTCAAGGTCGCCACCATCCAGTCGTTGTGGGCTATGCCGCCGGTTATCACCAGGGCGTCCACGTCTCCCTTCAGGGTGGTGGCCATGGCCCCCGCCTCCTTGGCTATCTGGTAGGCCATACCCCGCAGGGCGAGGTCGCATTCGTCCTCCCCATTCTCAGCCCTCTCCCTGGCCTGCCCCACGTGGTCGGTCCCGGTATATGCCACCAGGCCGCCCCGCTTGAGCAGCATGCCCTTCAGCTCCCTCCATGCGTAGTCCCCGGAGGCGCACAGCCGGGCCAGCCCGGTGGTCGGGAGCGCCCCCGTCCTGGTGGGGCTGAATGGTCCGCCGTCGTTGGCATGGCTCGTGTCTATCATCCTGCCGCGGCGCAACGGGTTGACGGAGATGCCGCTGCCGAGGTGGAGGACGACCAGGTTCAGCTCGGAGAGGCTCCTGCCCAGCCTCTCCGCGGCCTTGTAGGCCACCATCCTGATGTTCAGCGCGTGGCTCAGGCTCACCCTGGGCAGCTCCGGGAGGCCGGAGAGCCTTGCCTCGGGCACCATCTCGTCCACGCATACGGGGTCCACGATGTATGCGGGGAGCCCCGCCTCCTCCGCTATGTCCCAGGCAATGAGGGCACCCAGGTTGGAGGGGTGGTCCGCCTGCAGGGTGGAGCCGTCGTGTATGTCCTCCACGAGCTTCCCGTTGACCCTGTAGGTCCCGCTGGAGAGAGGCTTGAAGGCTCCTCCCCTGCCGACGACCGCGGTGAGCTCCGCGAGGGGCACACCGTGTCGGGCCAGCTCCTCGAGGACCAGGTCCCTCCGGTAGCCGTGCTGGTCGAAGGTGGTTTCGAAGCGGGCCAGCTCACCGGTGTCGTGCCTTATGCTCTCCTCGAAGACCGGCTCGTCCTCGCGGTAGAGCGCCGACTTCGTGGAGGTCCCGCCGGGGTTCACCGCCAGGATGAGCCTTCCCTCACCGCCCATTCCCGGCCTCCGCCACCACGACGCCCAGGGCCAGCGAGTTCAGCTTGCCCACCGCCTTGTCGGAGCGGGAGAGCATCACCACCGGAGCGGCCGCGCCGGCTATCAGCCCTCCGACCTGCGCGTCCGTCATGTACATGAAGGCTTTGGCGAAGATGTTCCCGGCGGCTATGTCCGGCGCGATGAGGACGTCGGCCCTGCCGGCGACCGGCCCGGCCATCCGCTTTATCTCCGCCGCCTCGGGGTCCATGGCCCCGTCAACGGCCATCGGCCCGTCCACCAGCACCCCCTCCACTCCCCTGCGGGCCGCATCGGCGAAGAGGAGGGTCTCCGGCATCTTCTCGTTCTCGACCTCTATGGCGGCCAGGAGGGCCACCCGGGGCTCGGGCGTGCCGAGCGCGCGGACGACCCCGGCGGCGTTCTGGATTATCTGGGGCAGGGTCTCGGCGTCCGGCTTTATGTTCATGCCGCCGTCGGAGATGGCCACCAGCCTGTCCTGACGGGGGACGTGCACCACCGCGACGTGGCTGAGGATGCGCCCGGTCCTGAGGCCCACCTCCTCGTCGAGCACCGCGCCGAGGAAGACCGATGTCTTCAGCAGACCCTTCATCAGGATTCCCGCCTCGCCGGAGCTGACCATCCGGACGGCCTCCCTTGCCGCCTCGTGCTGGTCATCGACGTCGAGGAGCTCTATGTCCGGAGGGAGCCGGAGGTCCAGCTCCTCGAGAGTCTCCTCCAAGCCGGCCCTCGGCCCGAGGATGACGGCCGAGGCGAGGCCCTCCTCCGCAGCGGTCGCCAGGGCCCGCACCGAGGCCGGGTCGTGTCCCATGGGGACCGCCACCCTGGCGCCGCTCACCCCCCGGGCCGCCTTCCTTATCTCCTCGAAGCTGTCGTACAAGCCGCACCTCCCGCCGTCTTCCGCACGAATGCCTCTTCCGGGTTCCCGGCTCATGGACCTCCCTGAGTCAGGTTTTGTATTATGTGACCCATCCGACCGGCCACCAAGGCCGCCTCCCCGGAGGGAGTCATGGAGGGAGCGATGGGCGACACGCACGACGCCGCGGAGCTCTGGAAGCGCGCCGAGCTGCTCCTGTTCGACTTCGACGGCGTCCTGGCGGACAGCGAGCCGCTCTACAGGCGCTCCTGGAACGAGGCCCTCGAGCCCTGGGGACACGTCATCCCGGAGGAGGACTACTGGGAGCACTGGTCCTCGAGGGGCGAGGGGCTCGCCGGCGAGATAGCCAGGAAGGGGCTGGAGGGCATCGACGAAGGGCTGGCCGGCAGGAGGCAGTCGGAGGCGTACGCCAGGCTCTGCCGGGAGGGGCGGGTGCCCCTCTTCGAGGGGGCGGCGGTGCTGCTCCGCAGGCTCTCCGGCGGCTCGGAGCCGGGCTGCAGGCCCTTCTGTATCGCGTCGAACACCGACTCCGGACTGGTCAGGGTGGTCCTGGAGGCCGGCGGGGCGCCTGTCCCGCCGATAGTCGGAGGGGAGGGCCTGCCGCGGAAGCCGGCACCCGACATCTTCCTGGAGGCCGCCGGGAGGATGGGAGCGGACCCGCGGTCGACCCTGGTTCTGGAGGACTCCCTGAAGGGGGCCCTGGCCGCCGGTAAGGGCGGCTTCCGGTGCGTGCTCGTGAGAAACGGGCTGAACGGTGGGATGGACATCCCCTGCGAGGCAGAGGTAGATGGAACCGAAGGCATGCTTGGGGTCATGGACCTCCTGCAGGCCGGAGAAGGGAGGGCGGATGCTTGAGCTGCTTGGAAGGGACCCGACCAGCTGGTCCTTCGTATTCCTGCTGGTAGGGCTGCTGTTCTGCTTCATGGGCCGGAAGATAATGCCGGTCCTGCTGGTGCTCATCGGCTTCGGAATAGGCTACACCTGGGGGTCGGTACCGCTGTCGGACCTCTTCGGCGCGGAGGCGTGGGTGCCCTGGGTTGCCGGTGCGCTCTGCGCGGTGCTGGCAGTGGTGCTGTGGAAGCTCTCCGTATTCTTCGCCGGTTCGGTCATCGGGCTCTACCTCTCCCGGTCGGTCTTCCCGGAGCTCGCGGACCTCGCGCACGCCGCCATCGCACTCGGCTTCGGCGTGCTGGTGGCCCTCTTCCGCAAGCCCATCATCTGCTTCTTCACCGCCCTGGCCGGCGCTCACACGATAGGGCTGTCGCTGGCCACGCTGGCCGGCTCCCTGGGGCTCATCGAAACCGTCGGGCTCGTGGCCGAGCAGTCCGCCGGCAACCTGCCCAACATCATCAGGTGGACTGCCACGGCGCTGTTCACGATCCTCGGTTACCTCTTCCAGATGAGGAAGCTGGAGGACTGACCCGAGCTGTACCCGGGCGGGGACGCCCGGTATATTACGCGCCGCCGCGTCCCCGCCCCCAACCTGGAGGAACCTTGCAGTCCAGACTGGTAGACTACGCCCTGGTAGCCCTCGTCATAGTGGTGATAGTGGGGCTGTTCCGGCTCTCGCGCTACCTGCTCAACACGCTGCTCGACAGGATATCGGAGAGGGATGGCGGCCTCACCGCCGACCGGGTGCTCAGGCTGGGGCTGCGCGTGCTCCTGGTCGGGCTTCTCGGTCTGCCCTTCGTTACGTCGCTCCTCGCCTTCGCGGACCCGCTCAGGCTGCCCGGGGGCATGCCGCTCCACCTCGCAATGGTGGCGGTGAGCGTGGTGCTCTTCAGCATCGCCGAGGACAGCTTCAGGATATTCAGGGGTTATCCCAGGGACGAGAGGTGGACCGTAGGCAGGCACATGGCGGCCGCCGCCCCCTTCCTCGTCGGTTTCTGGCTCGTCGGCTGTCTCTTCCTCAGCCCGCTCTTCTACTCGGGGCTGACCGTCATAATCGCCCTCTTCTACCTCTTCGCCCTCTCATGCAGGCCCGGGCCCTCCGAGACCGGGATGGAGGAAGACCCTGCCGACTGACCGTCCGGTCAAGGTGCTCCATGTGATAACGAAGCTCGCCGTAGGCGGCGCTCAGCTTAACACCCTCATCTCCACCCGCGACATAGACGCCATGGGCTGCCCCTCGACAATACTGACCGGCCCAGAGCGGCCGCCCGAGGGCGACCTCTACCGCCTGGCGGACGAATGGGGGCTGCGGGTCCTCACCGCCCGCCACCTGACCCGGAACATCGCGCCGGTGCGGGACCTGCTCGCCTTCTTCGAGATACGCCGGGAGATAACCAGGGGCGGCTACGACGTGGTACACACCCACGGCTCCAAGGCCAGGTTCCTCGGCAGGCTGGCCGCGGCCACATGTCACGGCGTGAAGATAGTACAGACCGCCCACGGGTGGCCCTTCTACGACTCGATGAACCCCTTCCTCCAGTGGCTCTACGTGACCCTGGAGAAGATCGGCTTCGGTCTGGCCCACGCCAACATCGCGGTCAGCCCGATGGACCGGGACAAGGCCATGCGGCACGGCATCGGCCGTTACGACGACTACAGGATAATCCGCAGCGGGGTGGAGCTGGAGGGGTTCCGGGCGCTCAGGGGCTCCCGCTCCCGCTCCCGGAGGCTCCTGGACATCCCGGAGGACCGGGAGGTGGTCGGCTCGGTGATGCGGTTCTGCCCGGAGAAGGCGCCGGACCTGTTCGTGAAGGTGGCCGAGAGGGTCCTGGCGGAGCGTCCCGGCGTCCTTTTCCTCCTGGTCGGGGACGGGCCGCTCTGGCGGCAGACCCGCCACCTGATACGCGCCCGGGGCCTGAAGGAGGACATCGTCCTCCTCGGAAGCAGGGACGACGTAAGGGACATACTGCCCGCCTTCGACCTCTTCCTCATCACCTCCCGCACCGAGGGCCTCCCCAGGGCGCTGCTCGAGACCCTCGCCGCCGGCGTGCCGGTTGTCGCCACCGACGTCGGCGGGATACCGGAGCTGGTCGGCGGCGGCAGGAACGGCATCCTCTGCCCGGAGGGCGATGTCAGGTGCCTGACCGGGGGCGTCCTCCGGCTGCTCGCCGAGCCGGAGAGGAGGCCTGCCCTCACGGTAGGCGCCGACGAGGACCTCGAGCCTTTCTCGGCCCGCCGGATGGTGGAGCAGCTCCACGAGCTCTACGACAGGATGGTGTACCCGCCCATGCACGTGGTGCTCCTCTGCGACGACGAGCCCTTCAACATACCGCAGACGGTGACAAGGATAATCCGGAACAGGCCCTTCCTCCGATACACGCTGGTCTCCCTGGCCGGCCACGGGTCCATGCGGCATACCGGCACCAACATCAGGCGGTACATGGCCCTCTACGGCCCGCTGGGGTTCGTCCGGAAGCTTGCCGGCTACGCTCTCCGCAGGGCCGCTGCCGCGCTCAGGCTGCCCACGCGCACCCCGCACTCGCTCAGGAGGGCGGCCAGGCTGACCGGCGCGGGCTTCGAGCGCATCGAACGACTGAACTCGAAGGCCGGCCTCGAGCGGCTGCGTCAGCTCTCTCCGGACGTCATCATCTCCATAGCCTGCCCGCAGATACTGAAGAAGAGGGTCCTCGAGCTCCCTCCTCTCGGCGCCTGGAACGTCCATTCCGCCATGCTCCCCAGGAACCGCGGCATGCTGCCCACCTTCTGGGCGCTCCTGAAGGGCGACAGACCGGGGGTATCCCTCCACAGGATGACGCGGAGGCTTGACGACGGGGAGATTCTCCTCCAGCGGGAGGTGGATGCCGACATGGAGACGGTCTCCCTCGAGGACCTCCTCTCCGGGACGAAGGAGCTGGCCTCGGAGCTGGTGGTGGAGGGGCTGGACAGGATAGAGCGGGGCGAGGTCGAGCTGCTCCCCAACCCGGCCGAGGAGGCAACCTCCAACACCTTCCCGACCAGGGAAGACGTGAGGGTCTTCCTGGACAGGGGAGGGCAGATATCCGGGACCAGGCACCCGAGGCCGAAGCTGGCCCTCTCCTTCGACGTGGAGGAGTGGTTCCACACCTCCGCCGCCAGGAGGTGGTTCCCGCCGGAGCAGTGGGACGGAATCGAGCCCAGGGTCCCGGTGGTGATGGACAGCATACTGGAGCTGCTCGAGAGGCAGAGGGCCAGGGCCACCTTCTTCGTCCTCGGGTGGATACTGGAGCGCCACCCGGACCTGGTCCGACGCATAAGCGACTGCGGTCACGAGATAGCCTCCCACGGCTACAGCCACGTTGAGATAACGCAGCTGAGCAGGGAGCAGTTCGAGAGCGACCTGGACAGGTTCCGGAGGCTGGTGGACAGGCTCTCCATACCTCCGCCCAGGGGCTTCCGCGCACCGAGCTTCTCGATGGTCTCCGAGACGAAGTGGGCCGTGGACGCCATAGTCTCGAACGGTTACAGCTACGACAGCAGCGTCTACCCCATGTTCAAGCACCGCTACGGTATGCCAGACGCCCCGCAGGAGCCCTTCATGCTGCAGGGCGGCCGCTCGTCAATACTCGAACTCCCCCTGGCGTCCATCTCGATGATGGGGGTCAAGGTCCCGGTGGCCGGTGGCGCCTACATGAGGTTCTACCCCGGCATCCTCCACAGGAAGTTCCTGGCCGACATAGCGAAAACCGGAAGAGTTCCTGTAATTTATCTGCATCCATGGGAGATAGATTCGGTAAATATGTCGAGCAGGATGAACATGCTCCAGAGGTTCAGGCAGCACCACAACTCCGGGAGGACCATGGTTCGGAGGCTCGGCAGGATACTCAGGGTCTACAGGACCATCACCCTCTCGGAGCTTGCGGAGGACGTGGAGAGGGGCGAGCTGCAGGAGCTCTCGGTCCTGTAGCGCCCCGCACTGGACAGGGAAGGGGTCCGGGCTCGCTCGAGCCCGGACCCCGGCTTCTCTCTCCGCTGCGTCTAGGGAGCCTCGATGGCCCCTACGGGACAGGCGGCTACGCAGGCGCCGCAGTCGATGCAGGTATCCGCATCGATGGAGTACTTCTCGCCCTCGCTTATGGCGTCCACGGGGCACTCGGGCATGCAGGCGCCACAGGCGATGCAGTCGTCGTTTATCTTGTGAGCCATACGCTCTCCTTTCATGGGGCAGGAACTATGTCAACGCCTGATCCGGGGGTCAACTTCCCCTTCCACTCCCGCCGATTATCTCCAGTATCCTGTCCAGCTCCCGGAGGTCGTGGAAGGATATCTCTATCCTGCCGGAACCACTGCGGGAGACCACCCTCACCCTTGTGCCCAGGTGTCTCTGCAGCCGCTCCTCGAGGCTCTTCACCTCGGCGGTGGATTCGCCGGTGCCTGTCCTCGGCCTGCGCACCGGACCGGAGGTCTCGCTCCTGACCAGCTCCTCCACCTTCCTCACGGAGAGGCCGCGGCGGGCCGCCCGGAGGGCCAGACGCTCCATCCTCTCCCCGTCTTCCATGGCCAGCAGAGCCCTGCCGTGCCCCATCTGAAGCCTCCCCTCCCGCAGCAGGTGCTGCACCTTCTCCGGGAGATCGAGCAGACGGATGAAGTTGGCGACGGCGGATCGGCTCATCCCCATCCTCGAGGCTATCGCCTCCTGGGAGAGACCGAACCTCTCCCTCAGGGAATGGAAGGCCTCGGCCTTCTCCATCGGCCCGAGGTCCCTTCGCTGGAGGTTCTCGACGAGTGCCATGGCGAGCATCTGCTCGTCGTCGGCGTCTCGTACGACGGCCGGGACCTCCCTCAGCCCGACCTCGCGTGCGGCCCTGAGCCTCCGCTCTCCGGCTATCAGCTGGAACCGGTCACCACTCCTCCTGAGAACCAGCGGCTGCACGATGCCCTGCTCCCTCACCGACGCAGCCAGCGCCGATATCTCCACCGGGTCCCACTCCCTCCTCGGCTGGAAGGGGTTGGGGTCGATGAGCTCTACCGGGACGCTGCCCTTCTCGGTCCCGTCATCGCTCCCGACGCCGGGGAAGAGCTCGTCCAGGCCACGGCCCAGCGCCTTCCTCCTCCTGCCGCTCATCGCTCCAGCACCTCCCTCGCAAGGTTCAGATAGCCGAGCGCGCCGGCGCACCTGGCATCGTACATGAGAACCGGCCTGCCGTAGCTCGGGGCCTCCCCCAGCCTCACGTTCCTGGGGATCCTCGTCCTGAACAGCAGGTCGCCCAGCTTGCTCCCCACCTCTCCGGCAACCTCGTTGCTCAGCTTCAGCCTCGAGTCGTACATGGTCAGGAGCACGCCTCCGAAGACCAGCCCCGGGTTCCACCTGCTCCTGACGTACCTCATGGTGGTCATCAGGTGCGAGAGGCCCTCCAGGGCGTAGTACTCGCACTGGAGGGTGACGAGGACCTCGGTCGCCGCCACGAGGCCGTTCAGGGTCAGGAGCCCCAGTGAGGGCGGGCAGTCGATCAGCACGAAGTCATAGCCCGATGCCTGCTCCTCCAGCGCCTCGGCCAGGAGGAACTCCCTCTGCTCGACCTTGGCCAGCTCTATCTCCAGGCCGGCCAGCTCCCGGGAGCCGGGGACCGCCCAGAGACCCTCTACGCATGTCTCCCTCACCACATCGGACAGCTCTGCCCTGCCGAGGAGCAGCTCGTATACGCTCTCACCCTCTCCGGAGAGGCCGATACCGCTGGTGGCGTTCGCCTGGGGGTCGATGTCCACCAGCAGGACGTTGCGCTCGTACATGGCAAGGCTCGCCGCGAGGTTTATGGCGGTAGTGGTCTTCCCCACGCCGCCCTTCTGGTTGGCTATCGCGATGGTTCGGGTCATCCGGGCTCCAACCCTTCCTCGTCGGCTCTGTCCTCGTGGATATGGGGCAAAGGCGGACCGTGACAGCACCGATACTGCACCAACGCCCCGCTACGGTCAAGCGGAGGGACGGGCAGCGACAGGATGACGGCCGGCGCCGGTTCCTCCAGGGGCGGAGATGGGAGCCGCAGGGTGAGCGTGAGCGCCGCCTCCCCGCGGCCCCGGGAGGGTATCTCCTCCAAGAGCCTCTCCGGCGGAGCGACCGCCCTTGCGGCGAACTGGCGGCGCGTGCCGAGGAATGCGGCCGACTCCAGCCTCTCCCCGACGACCTCCACTCCCTCCAGCCCCATCTCCCTGGCCGCCAGCTCCAGGAAGAGACGTCTCTTGCGCCTCGGCTCGAGAAGCAGCATCGGAAAGCCCATGGAGGCGAGCACCAGCCCGGGGAAGCCGGCGCCCGAGCCCACGTCCACCGTCTCCACCCCCGGGTCGAGCAGCAGCGCGTACGCCGCGGACTCGAGGAAGTGGCGCGGCCAGAGCCTGCCCATCTCCGAGGGGCCGACCAGGTTCACCCTCCCCGAGCGCTCCTCCAGCAGGGCGGCCATCGTCTCCATCCGCTCCAGGGTCCCCTCTGCCAGGTCGAGCCCCAGGGCGGCGGCGTCCGCCATCATCCTCTCCCGCGGCGGGAGGGGGGCGTGGCCCCGGTGTTTCACGTGGAACGTCCTCCACCGGACAGCCAGGCCAGGAGGTTGCTCACGTCGGATGGCCTCACGCCGGGCAGCCGTGCGGCCTGGCCCATGTTCTCCGGTCTCTCCCTCTCCAGGACCATCCTCGCCTCGGTGCAGATGCTGTCGATGGACATGTAGCTGACCACGCCGCGCAGGCTCACCCCCGAAGCCCTCCGCATCCGCTCCACCCTGGCCCTGGCCCTGCTCACGTAGGGCGCGTAGCGCACGTCCAGCATAACGCTGCGGAGAGCCTCCTCCGGCGCATTCCGCAGCGACTCCGCCCGCCTGAGCTCCGACGTCGACGTCCCCGGCCGCCTGCAGAGAACCACCCCCGGAACTCCATCTATCCTGACCTCCTCCACGGCCCTCCTCAACCTCTCCGCCTCATCGGCCATCGACCTGGCCTCATCCAGCTCGCGGCCCGTCAGGGTCCCCAGCCTCTCGGCCAGGGACAGCATCCGCCTACGTGCGTTGTCCGGCCTCAGCCAGAGCCTGTTCTCCGCCCTGGCCGAGAAGAGCCTGTAGGGCTCCGTGGCCTGACCACTGCAAAGGTCGTCCACAAGCACACCCAGGTAGCTCTCCGCCCGGTCCGGCTCCACCGGATCGAGCCCCAGGGCGCACCTGGCGGCGTTCGCCCCGGCCAGGAGGCCGAGGGCCGCAGCCTCCTCGTACCCGGACGTGCCGCATACCTGGCCTGCTGCGAAGACGTTCTCCGTCCCGGCGAGCCTCAGGGTCGCCTCGAGCTCCCCGCCGCTCATGCATGCGTACTCAACCGCGTAACCGTACCTGGAGACGACCGCCCTCTCCAGGCCGGGTACAGTGCGGAGCATCTCCTCCTGCGCCCTCCTCGGGAGGCTGGTGGAGAGCCCGCTCACGTAGGAGAGCCTGGACCGCCTGCCCATGGGCTCGACGTATACCGGGTGCGAGTCCCTGTCCGGGAACCTCACGACCTTGTCCTCGAAGCTCGGGCAGTACCTCGGCCCCGTTCCCTCTATCCGCCCTCCGAGGAGCGGCGAGGATCCGATGTGCCTCATCGCGGCCTCGGACGTGGACCGACTCGTCCTTGTCCTGAAACACGGCATCCCCTCCTCCGGGAGGCCCGAGTCCGCGGAGAATGAGAACGCCCCGTGCTCCTCCTGGACTTCCATCCTCTCCCGGTCGATGCTCCCGCTCAGGACCCTCGGGGACGTGCCGGTCTTGAAGCGTTCCACGTGGAACATCCTGCGGGCGAGGTCCTCGAGCAGCGCCCCTGACGCCACGTCACCCGAGCGTCCGCCCCTCCAGACCTCGTCTCCCCTGAAGAGCCTCCCGCCGAGGAACGTGCCGGCGGCCAGCACCACGGCGTCCGCCCTCACCTCGCCGAGCCTCCTGCAGAGGACGCCCCCCGGCCTCTCCGTGGCGCCGGCAAGCGCGAGCACCTCGTCCTCGACCACCTCCACCCCGGCCCTCGCCAGGGCCCTCCCCTGCAGCCGGGCGTAGAGCGCCGCGTCCACCTGCGCCCTCGGGCCCCAGACGGCGGGCCCCTTCCTCCTGTTCAGCATCCTGAACTGCAGCATCGCCCCGTCGGTCGCCGCCGGCATGGCGCCGCCGAGACCCCGGAGCTCCAGCACCAGGGTCCCCTTCGCTATGCCTCCTATGGAGGGGTTGCAGGAGAGCTCGCCGATGCCGCTCCTCCTGCATGTCACAACGGTAGCGTCGGCCCCGAGCCTCCGCGCGGCCAGGGCGGCCTCTATCCCGGCATGTCCGCCGCCTACCACGAGCACCCTTACCGCGCGGGGAGCCCTGCCCGTCATTTCCCCGCGCACATCCTGGCCAGGGCGCCCTCGACCGCTCGCTCCAGGCAGCCGCTCCCGTCCGTCATGTTGCGGAGAAGCTCCAGCGCCTCACCGGTCATCTGTGCGGAAAGCGCCCAGTCACCGTCGCCCATCGCTCCCGCGGCATCCTCAAGACCCTCTTCGACCGCCTGCAGCAGGGTCTCCCCTCCGCGCAGCCGGACCAGCTCCGCGACAGACCGGCCGAGCCGGGCCACGCCCTCTCCGGTGGTTCCGCTCACCCCGATGGCAGCATCCGGCGCGGGGCTCTGGTCGCACCTGCTAGCCACGCGAACCACGCGGCCGGCGGCATCAAGGAGGGCGGGAGGCGGCTCCAACGATGCCCCGGGGGACATCCATACAACCACGTCCGACTCACGGAGACCCTCCAGGAAGAGGGCGAAGGCCTCGGCGTCCAGGCCGCTGCCGCCGTATCCGGCGGTGTCCAGCAGCTCCACCTCCAGGCCTCCGAGTGAAGCGGGAGCGCTCCTGCCGTCCCTCGTCGTGCCCGGCTGCTCCGAGACCAGGGCCATCCGCCTCCCGACCAGCCTGTTGAAGAGTGTCGACTTCCCCGCGTTGAACGGTCCGGCCAGGACCAACCTGGGCGAGCATGCGATGGACGCTATCCGGTCTCCCAGCGCCCCGGCCCGGGCGGCCAGGCCGGAGAGCCGCTCCATCAGCTCCTCCCCCCCGAGTCCGCCCCCGTGCCTCTCGCCCAGCTCTATGGACCCAGCCAGGTCCTCGTGGAGCGCCTCCAGGTCCCCTTCGAGCCTGCGCGCCTCCTCGCCCGGGGGAGGGCCGGACCACTCGCCGCGCCAGGCATCTGCCAGCTCCAGCACGTCCATGGAGGACATCCTGCCGGAGATCCACGCTCGCCTGGTGAGCTCACCCGGCTCCGCTGGCAGGGCGCCCTCGGACTCGAGGAGCCTCGCCAGCCTGTCCAGGCGCTCCTGCACGCCGTGGCAGATGAGC
Organism: uncultured bacterium; assembly: GCA_964423505.1. Taxonomy (GTDB): domain Bacteria; phylum Fermentibacterota; class Fermentibacteria; order Fermentibacterales; family JCC-6; genus CAYREX01. The sequence goes on from CAYREX010000002.1 coordinate 45,847, forward strand.
TCCACCATCTCCTCGCCGGTGTAGCTCCTCCCCTCCGGCCATGAGAGCGCGACCACCCCGTCCACCGGACCTTCGGCGTCGTGCACGCGGCCGACCGCCCTCCTCATCCCGGCCAGCCTGCCGGCGGGCAGACGCATGAGGCGCTCCACCATCCGCGGGGAGCCGCTGCCGGCAAGCCTCATCACCGCCAGGGCGGAGCTGCCCCTGGGGGTCGCCTGGGCGTAGACCACCACCCGGTGGTCACGGCCGGCGTCAGAACTGCTGCCCGGAGAGGCTTGACCGGTCATGAGGAGGCCGTCAGGAGGCCCTCCCGGCCTCCCGCTCCAGCTTCTTCTTGATGAGCTCCTGCTGTCCGATGGTCAGCAGGTTGTTGGTGAACCAGTAGAGCGTCAGTCCCGCGGGGAACCGCATGAAGAGGAAGGTCATGAAAACCGGCATCAGGTAGAGCATGCCCTTCTGTCCCTGGTCGGTCATGGTCATCTTCTGCTGGACGAACATGGCGGCGCCCATGAGCACGGCCAGGATACCTATCCCGTGCAGGCCCAGCAGGGGGCTGTCGAAGGGGATCAGTATCTCCGGCCTGGAGAGGTCCTGTATCCAGAGCATGAACGGAGCTCCCCTGAGCTGGACGGAGTTGGCCAGGACCCTGTAGAGCGCGAAGAAGACCGGCATCTGCATGAGCAGCGGCAGGCACCCGCCCAGCGGGTTGACCCCCTCCTCCCGGTAGAGCTTCTGGAGCGCCTCCTGCTGCGCCTTGGGGTCGCTCTTGAACTTGGCCTGTATCTCCTTCATCCTGGGCTGTATCTCACGCAGCTTCTGCATGGAGCGGAAGCTCTTGGTGGTGAGGGGGAGCAGCACCAGCTTTAGAACCACCGAGAGGACGATTATCTTGAGCCCCCAGTTGCCGACGAAGGCGATGACAGAGGTGCTGAACCAGAACAGCAGCTTGCCTATCTCCCTTATGACCGGCCAGCCGAAGTCGACGATGTTGCCGGTGCCCTCCCCGAGCTCCCGGAGCCTCCTGTAGTCCAGCGGCCCTGCGTATATCCTCGCGGCAGGGTCCTGCAGCGCTATGGCGGGAGATGTCTCCTCGCTCCCCGGGTAGGCGTAGGCGTATGTCCTCTCGTAGCTCGACGGCATCACTATGATGCCGAAGTACTTCGACCTTGTGGCTATCCAGAGGACGTTTCCCGCCTGACGGACCTCCTCGAATCCGCCGGCCCTCTCGGAGCGGACCTTGTCGGCGTTCCACTGCGCCTGGAAGTAGCCCCGCATTCCCACGTCCTGCTCCGTGACCGGGATGACCCCCGCCTCGATGGCCGTGGTCTGGCCCAGGCCGGAGGATGCCACTTCGAACCCGTAGAAACCGGGCGAGAAGCGGTACTCGACGGTCTCCCCCCCCGGTCCTTCCAGCCCGACGACGGCGTTGCCGTCCTCCACCACCACGGTGTCCGGGGAGTCCGAGACGAACGTAACCTGCCTGCGGAGCCAGGGACCGGCGGCGAGGCTCACGCTGCCGCCGCCCGCAAGCCCGGGCATCGCCTCGTAGCCGGGCAGCTCCCATCGCACTATCCCCCCGTGCGATGTGGATATTCCCGCCTCTACGATCGGCTCCCCCTCCTGGAGGACCAGGACGGTTATGGTCCTCTCCGCCGGCGTCCGGGTGACAGTGGTGTCTGAGAGGATGGCGCTCGTGTCGGCCGGGGCCACGCAGGCCGTGTCCGGTGCCGTCTCTGCGGTATCCGGGGTCGATGCCGCCGAATCCAGAGCGGCGGAAGCCGGCGAGCTCCCGGTCACATTGCCCGCAGCGGCCGTATCCTCCGGGGCCCCTGCAGCGGAGGCCGCATCGGGCGCCGACCCAACACCGGGAGGCTCCACGGTCCCCGCGGCAGCGCCCGCCGCCCCGTCTGGACCGTCATCCCCGCGGGAGCCGCTCCCCATGAGCTGCCAGCTCAAGAAGAGGACGACGGCCATCATCCCGGCCGCCAGTAGTAGCCTTGCCTGGTCGCTCATCTCCTATCCTTCCATTCGTCCGGTACGGGGTCGTATCCGCCGCGCCTGAAGGGATGGCATCTCAGGACCCTCTTCAGGGAGATGAGCCCGCCCCTGAGCAGCCCGAACCTCTCGATGGCGACCCGCGCATATCTGCTGCATGTCGGCGTGTATATGCAGCTGCTCGGGAAGAGCGGCGATATCGCCCTCGAGTAGGCCCTTATGACGATGAGGACGAACCTCGCCGCGACGCCCGTTCCACTATCGGAGCTCGTTCTCCATCCTCTCCAGGAGTCCGAGGAAATCGCTCCTCAGCCCCTCCCAGGTGCTCTCCTCCACGCGCCCGACCGGGAACACCACCACGTCGGCGCCCACCCTGTACCGGTTCTCCATGGCAAGGCTTCTCAGCCTCCGCCTGAACCTGTTCCGGTGGACGGCGGAGCCGCATTTCGCGGACAAAGAAAACCCCAGGCGAATCATGCCCAGGGAGTTCTTCCTGTAGGAGGCCCGCAAGTCGGAGCCTCTGAACTTCCTGCCGCTCCTGAGCACGCGTCTGAACCGCCACGCGCCGCTCAGGGCGAGCCTGCCGGCGTCATCCCCCTCAGGGGACGAGACGCTTGCGGCCCTTCCGGCGCCTGGCATTCAGAATCTTCCGGCCGCTCCTGGTGGCCATCCGGGCCCTGAAGCCGTGTCTCCTGGCCCGAGATTTCCTGCTGGGCTGGTATGTCCTCTTCATCTCTACGCCGTCTTCTCTCCGTGCAATGGCACCGCCTTGACGGTGGTGCATCCTAGATAGCAGTTTCTTAAGCCGCGAGGCCGGTGGTCTCCCCGCCGGCGCAGCGAAGCTGGAAGTTAGCCATGAAGCTCCTTTCCGTCAAGTACTTGAAGCTCGCCCGCAGCCAGGAGAGGTTTTCAACAATGGTCGCGTCCCCCAGGGGTCTTGCCGGTAACAAGTCATTGCAATACAGCCTCTTAGGGCTTTCAGTACGTGTGGATAACCGTGTGGAGAAGAAACACACCTCCCTACGGGACTTAGGTTTATACGCACGGACGGCAGCGGTGCCCGAATGAGCCCCGAGCAGCTCTGGGAGCTCTGTCTCGACGGGGCCAGGGACGATCTGGACCCGCTGTCCTTCCAGTCCTGGCTGGAGAAGTCCTCCTTCCGGGAGCTGGACGGCACCCGGATGGTCATCGAGTTCCCCAACGAGTTCACCGCCAGCCACGCCAAGGCGAGGTTCGGCGAGATGCTGCAGGCATGCCTGAGCAGGATAAGCGGCAGGAACGACCTCTCTCTGGTCTTCTACGGCCCCCCCGCAGAGCCGACGATGACCCCGGCGAGGTCCCGGGACAGGGTGAGGCAGAAGGTCCAGGGAGGGGACTACCTCAGGCCCGGCTACACGTTCGAGCGCTTCGTGGTGGGCCCGAACAACCAGCTGGCCTACTCCGGGGCCGTGGCGGTCACCGCCGATTCCGGTCAGGTCAAGTACAACCCGCTCTTCATCTACGGAGGCGTAGGCCTGGGCAAGACCCATCTCATCCAGGCCATTGCCCACAAGGTCAAGGAGAGCGGCAGGGGGAGGACATTCAGGTACCTTTCCGCGGAGCTCTTCCTCCAGCAGTACGTGACCGCACTGGAGAGACAGGAGATACCGCTCTTCAGGAACAGGTACCTGAACGTGGACTACCTCCTGATGGACGACATACAGTTCCTGAAGGGCAAGGAGAGGACCCAGGAGGAGTTCTTCCACAGGTTCAACGAGTTCTATCAGAACGGCAAGCAGATAGTGATAACGGCCGACCGGCCGCCTCACGAACTGGAGGACATCGAGGAGAGGCTGGTGAGCAGGTTCCAGTCCGGCCTCATAGCCGACATCAAGCCTCCCGAGTACGAGACCCGCCTTGCCATCCTTCACCTGCTGGTCAAGGACGAGTCCGTGGAGGTCCCCGACGAGGTCCTCGACTACATAGCCTCCTCGATCCGCAAGAACGTCCGTCAGCTCGCCGGAGTCATACACAGGCTGGCGGCCGCGTCCAGGTTCACCGGATGCTCCATAGACATGGACATGGCGCAGGGCGAGATAAGCTCGTCGCTGGGCGCTTCCTCCAGAGCCCTCACCCCCGGCAGCATAACCTCACGGGTGGCGGAGGCCTTCGACGTCACTCCGGGTCAGATACGGGGGAAGGAGAGGAAGCGCTCGGTGCTAATACCGCGCCAGGTGGCCATGTCCCTTATTCGCGAGATGACCAGCCTGTCACTGAAGGAGATCGGCGCCTTCTTCTCCGGACGGGACCACTCCACCGTCCTCAACTCGATAGAGCGCATCGAGAAGCTGAGCTCCGAGGACCCGGCCCTCGCCAGGAGGATAGAGGACGTAGGGCGCTCCCTCTCCAGCCTTTGAGCTCTTTTCCACAGGCCCCCGTTGATAACCGGCCCTCTCCGGGGGGGTGTGGAAAACCCTCTTCCCACTATCCGGCTATCCACATGTTCTCGACGTTCGTGGTTTACGCTGCAAAGGGCCTGCGTATGGCATCTCGACATTTCCACGAGTATAATTACAACAGTAAGGATGTTCTCTCTCTGAGTGTCTATCCTGCAGGGTGGAGGAATTCGATATGATCAAGCTCCTGGTCTCCCAGTCGGACCTTCTGAAGGGTCTGAACAGCGTGGCAACCGCACTCCCTGCAAGGAGCAGCCTGCCCTACCTGACCAACGTCCTCCTGGAGACCAAGGGGGACAGGCTGATGCTTGCCGCCACCGATCTCGACACCACAGTCATCACGACCATACCGGCATCCATCACCACCACCGGGACCGTGACCCTGCCGGGCAAGAAGCTGCACGAGATAGCCAGGGAGCTCCCCGAGGGGGAGGTCCGGATGGACGGCACCGGAAACCGCATCACCATCAGCTGCGGCCGAGGGAACTTCACTCTGGGCGGCAGCTCCAGCGAGCAGTTCCCCACTCTGCCGGAGAAGGGCTCCGGGGAGGCATCGGTCATGGGCTCGGAGGTGCTCTCGGACGCCATACGGAAGACCACCTACGCGGTTGCCAAGGACGACTACAGGGCCACACTGAACGGCGCTCTGCTATCCTTCGGCGAGGAGGGGTTCGAGATGGTCGCCACCGACGGCCACAGGATGAGCTGCGTGCGGCTCCCGGGCGTGAGCACCGATGACTCCATCAAGGCTCTCGTGGCCCCCAAGGCGCTCAACCTCTTCGCCAGGCTGTCCGCCGGCGAGGGGGACGTAGGTCTCCGCTTCCAGGGCTCCCAGATATCCTTCGAGTTCGGCGATACCACCATCTTCTCGCGTACGATAGACGGCGAGTACCCTCCCTACAGGAAGGTCATACCGCAGGACAACGACTGCATCCTGAAGACGGAGAGGGAGGGTCTCCTCGCCGTCCTCAGGCGGGTCAGCACAATGGCCAACCCCTCCACCCAGCAGGTCCGTTTCTCCCTCGAGCCGGGCAATACGGTCATCCACGCCGAGAGCTCCGATGCCGGAGAGGCCAGGGAGGTCCTCGACGGGGAGTACGACGGCGACTCTTTCCAGATCGGGTTCAACGGACGGTTCCTGATGGAGATAGTCCGGAACATGTCCTGCGACAGGGTGCGAATGGCCATGAAGAACCCGGGCACCGCCGTCGTCATCACCGACGAGGAGCAGCAGGAGGGACAGGACTCCCACCTGGCCCTGCTCATGCCGGTGAAGCTCGCCGGTCCCGGAGCCCCGACGGACGCTTGAAGGAGCGGGGCGGCAGGTCAGGCATGCGCAGGATGGACGTCCTGGTCTCCGAGCTCAGGGAGCGGCTCGGCATCGACCACGGAATCCTCCTGCCGGAGATATCGGAGAGATGGGACGAGGTGGTCGGCCCGGAGCTGGCCTCCGTCACGTCCGTATGCGGTGTCTCGGGCAGCGTGCTCCGCGTGCTGGTCGGACATCCGGCGGCGGCCATGGAGATATCCAGCCGCAGGAGGCAGCTCCTGCGCTCCATCAACTCGATATCCGGCGGCGTGAGGTTCACGGACATAAGGACCGTACGCCGGTCCGGGCGCGGGAGAGTACGCGGATGAGCCCCGAGAGAGCATACGACGCCGATTCCATAAGGGTCCTGGACGGCCTGGAGGCCGTCCGCAAGCGGCCCGGGATGTACATAGGATCGACCTCGCAGACCGGCCTGCACCACCTCGTTTGGGAGGTCGTGGACAACAGCATAGACGAGGCCCAGTCGGGGCACTGCGACAGGATAGACGTGGTCCTCAGGGAGGACGGATCCGTCGAGGTCACCGACAACGGCAGGGGAATCCCCGTCGGGGTGCACAGGGAGACCGGCAAGCCGGCGCTGGAGGTGGTGATGACCACCCTCCACTCCGGCGGGAAGTTCGACAGCAACGTCTACAAGACATCCGGCGGTCTCCACGGCGTGGGGGTTAGCGTGGTGAACGCCCTCTCCGAGTGGCTCCGCGTCGAGGTGCGGCAGGAGTCGGGCCACTTCGTGCAGGAGTACCGCCGCGGCGACCCGGTTGAGGCGATGACCAGGCTTGGCGATGCCGGGGGCAGGGGAACCAGGATATCCTTCATGCCCGACCGGGAGATATTCAGGGACGCCGAGGTCAGGTACGACACGGTGGCTGCCCGTTTTAGGGAGCTGGCCTACCTGAACAGCGGTCTGACGATAGTCCTCGAGGACAGGCGGAGCGGTGAGACAAGGTCGGAGGAGTTCGTCTACGAGGGGGGCCTCCGCTCCTTCGTGCGGTACATCAACGAGACCCATCACGTGCTGCACCAGGACCCCGTACACTTCGGAGGGGAGTACGAGCTCGAGGAAGAGGGGGTCATGCTCTACGAGGTCGCGCTCCAGTACAACCGCGGCTTCAGCGAGGACATGTTCAGCTTCGTCAACAACATCAATACGATTGACGGAGGGACCCACCTCACAGGCTTCAAGACCGCACTCACCAGGGCGATAAACGAGTACGCCTCGGCCAACAACCTGTTCAGGAAGAGCGAGGACAGCTTCTCCGGGAGCGACGTCAGGGAGGGGCTTGCCGCCGTTGTGAGCGTGAAGCTGACGGATCCTCAGTTCGAGGGGCAGACGAAGACCAGGCTGGGCAACAGGAGCGTCCAGGGGGCGATCGCCTCGCAGGTCTACGGCGGGCTCTCAGAGTTCTTCGAGGAGAACCCCTCCGTCGCCCGCAAGATAGTCATGAAGTGCATAGAGACCAGCAGGGCCCGGCAGGCGGCGAGGAAGGCCAGGGAGCTCACCAGGAGGAAATCGGCCCTGGAGACCGCCACTCTGCCGGGGAAGCTGGCCGACTGCTCCGTATCGAACCCCGACGAGGCGGAGCTGTTCATAGTCGAGGGCAACTCGGCCGGCGGCTCTGCGAAGCAGGGGAGGAACAGGCACTTCCAGGCGGTCCTCCCCCTCCGGGGCAAGATAATAAACGTCGAGAAGGCACAGCTGGACAGGGTTCTCAGGAACGTCGAGATAGGGGCGCTGATAACCGCTACCGGCACAGGCGTGGAGGACGAGTTCGACATAGAGAGGCTACGCTACGGGAAGATAATCATCATGACGGACGCGGACGTCGACGGCGCCCACATCAGGACGCTCCTGCTGACCTTCTTCTACAGGCACATGCTCGAGCTGGTGGAGAACGGCAACGTGTACATAGCCCAGCCGCCTCTGTACATGGTGAGGAAGGGCAGGAAGGTGACCTACGCCTACACCGAGCGCCAGCTCAAGGAGGTTCTCGAGGAGATGGGCGGCGAGGGCGTCTCGATACAGAGGTACAAGGGCCTCGGCGAGATGAACCCGGAGCAGCTCTGGGAGACTACCATGAACCCGGAGAACAGGCTCCTGCTCCGGGTCAAGCTGGAGAACGCCATGGAGGCCAGCAGGACTTTCTCGGTGCTCATGGGCGACGAGGTCGCGCCCAGGCGACAGTTCATAAGGGAGCATGCTGCAGAGGTGAGGAACCTTGACGTCTGAGGAGCTGCAGGGGACGGCGCCGGAGGAGACGATCGGCGACGCGGTCGACATAGAGGAGGAGATGAAGCGCTCCTACCTCGACTACTCCATGAGCGTGATAGTCTCGAGGGCGCTGCCGGACGTCCGCGACGGTCTGAAGCCGGTACACAGGAGGATCCTCTACTCGATGTACGAGCAGAGGCTCACCCAGCGCAGGCCGTACAAGAAGTCGGCGACCGTCGTGGGAGACGTCCTTGGCAAGTATCACCCCCACGGCGACAGCGCGGTCTACGACGCCATGGTCCGAATGGCCCAGGAGTTCTCCCTGCGCGACCCCCTGGTGGACGGACAGGGCAACTTCGGCTCGGTGGACGGCGACCCGGCAGCCGCCTACAGGTACACGGAAGCACGGATGTCCAGGGTCGGCGAGGCGATGCTCACCGACATCGACATGGAGACCGTCGACTTCGTCCCGAACTTCGACCAGAGGCTCAAGGAGCCGGTGGTCCTCCCCTCGAGGTTCCCCTGCATGCTGGTCAACGGCTCCGCGGGCATCGCGGTCGGCATGGCGACCAACATCCCCCCTCACAACCTGAGCGAGATAGTGGAGGCCTGCCGCAGGCTGATAGAGGACCCGGAGCTTCCGGACTCCGAGCTGATCGGGATAGTCAGGGGACCGGACTTCCCCACCGGCGGGATAGTCACCGGGACCTACGGCGTCCACGCAGCCTACCTGGAGGGCAAGGGCCACATAAGGGTGCGGGGCAGGGTGGAGACCGAGGAGGTCCGCGAGGGTCGCGAGGCCATAATCATCACGGAGATACCCTACCAGGTGAACAAGTCCAGGCTCATCGAGGCAATAGCCGACCTGGTGAAGCAGAAGAAGATAACGGGGATAGCCGACCTCAGGGACGAGTCGGACAGGGAGGGCATGAGGATCGTCGTGGAGATAAAGCGCGACTCCATGTCCGACGTTGTGCTGAACCAGCTGTACAAGCACACCGACCTGACCAGGACGTTCGGCGCGAACATGCTGGCGCTGGTGGACGGCAGGCCGGAGCGGCTGACCCTGAGGGAGTTCCTGGGGTACTTCCTGGAGCACCGCCACGAGGTGGTGCTCAGGAGGTCGCGGTATCTCCTCCGCAAGGCCGAGGACCGAAGGCACATCGTAGAGGGACTCCTGCGGGCCCAGGATGTGATAGACGAGGTCATAGCCGTCATCAGGGGCTCGGACAGCCCGGAGGAGGCAGCGGCGGAGCTGATGGGGCGGTTCGCCTTCTCGGAGAGGCAGGCCGGGGCCATCCTGGAGATGAGGCTCAGGCGGCTCACCGGCCTCGAGAGGGAGGAGCTGGTCAGGGAGTTCGACGAGCTGACCGCCACCATAGGCGAGCTCAGGGAGCTGGTCGCCGACCGCGCCTCCAGGATGCACGTGGTATCCGAGGAGCTGAGGGAGATAGCCGAGGCCTTCGGGACTCCCCGCAGAACGGAGATACAGGAGTACGACCCGGACGAGCTGGAGATGGAGGACCTGATACCGGACGACACGATGGTGGTCACCGTCTCCAGGGAGGGTTACGTCAAGCGCCTGCCGGTCAGGACCTACCGCAGCCAGAGGCGGGGGGGCAAGGGCATCACGGGGGCGCGTCCGAAGGAGGACGACTGCATAGACCAGGTCTTCGTGACCACGAACCACAGCTACATCCTCTTCTTCACGGACGGGGGGCGCTGCTACTGGCTCAAGGTCTACAGGATACCGAAGGCCGGCCGGACCAGCAGGGGCAAGGCCATCGTGAACCTGCTCCAGCTGGACCCGGACGAGAGGCCGGTGGCCCATGTATGCGTGAAGGAGTTCCCGGAGGACCGTTACGTGCTGATGGCCACCAGCGACGGCAGGATAAAGAAGACCCCGCTCTCCAGCTACGGCCACCCGAGACGGGGCGGCATACTCGCGGTAAGGCTGGAGGAGGGGGCGGAGCTGATAGACGCCTCCGTGACCGACGGTGACAGCGAGGTCCTGCTCGCCCTCCGCAGCGGCAAGGCCAACCGCTTCTCCGAGGAGGAGGTCCGGCCCATGGGCAGGTACACCCGCGGGGTGACAGGCATAAGGGTGGAGCGGGGCGACAGGGTCGTGGGGATGGTCGTGGCCTCGGAGGACGAGAGCATTCTGACGGTGACCGAGCGGGGCTACGGAAAGCGGACGCAGCTGTCCAGGTACAGGCTCACCCACAGGGCGAGCGGCGGCGTCATCAACATACAGAACCTGGAGAGGAACGGCCCCGTCATCGGGGTCCGCAGGGTTGCCGAGGACGACGAGCTGATAATGATGTCGGCCGGGGGAATGGTCATAAGGGTCCCCGTTGCAGATATACGGGAGACGAGGAGGAGCACCATGGGCGTCAGGCTCATGGGCCTGCCGGACGACGACTCCCTCGTCGACGTCGCCGTGCTGCGCGCCTGCGACGCCGAAGAGGAGCCGGAGGAGGAGCCGGAGGAGGAGCGGCAGGCGGAGGAAGACGCGGAGGATCGGATATAGGCCTGAAGACGGGAGCTTCCGTAGCGAGGGAGCTCGAGTACTGGAGCAGGGAGAACGCCACCCGGAGCGTTCCCATCCCCTCTGTCGAGAAGGGAATGCGCCTTCCCTCCCGGTCCGGCGACTCCATGACCGCGGACCCCGGCACGAGGGCCAGGGTGGAGGCCATCCCCCTCTTCGGAGTGGAATGGACCGCCGCCGGCAGGGCCCTCTCCGTCCTCATCTCCTCCCTGCGGGAGGATGACGCCGAGAGGCTGTTCGAGAACATCTCCCACATGAGCGAGCCCCCGCCCATCAGCGAGGAGATGGCGGTCAACTGGTTCCTGGCGATACGGGACCTCCCCTCCTGCGCCATAGTCACGGCCATACAGGAGTTCCTGCACCTGGGCTGGACGTGGAACCAGATAGGTCCCTCGACCGGCATTTCGTTCGAGGAGCTGCTGGCCTTCCTCTACCGGGCCTTCGAGACCCTCTCGGAGAACCCGGCGGACATGGAGCTGGCCCGGGAGCTGATAAGGTGCGGCTTCACGTGGCCGGAGAGGTTCGCCTACATCCTGGACAGGATAAGGACCGGGGGAGCCCCGGTGATAAGGGCCATCGAGAGGGCACGTGAGCTCATGCCGGAGGCCTCCCCTGGCTCGATCCCGGTTCTGGTCGATTTCGCAGTGGGTATCGGCTGGTACCTGCTGGAGGAGGAGGACCTGCCGATATGGAGGCTGGTCGGCCGGAACGGCGAGCTCCTCTACAAGCGCCTGCGGGGGCTGTCGCTCCCCCGCGAGACCCTGAGGCTGCTGGCAGGCTTCCTCGGAAGGATGGAGGAGAGCGGCCAGATGGAGAGGCTGCTGGAGTTCGCCCTCCCCAGGACGATGCTGTCGATAGTGGGAGACATGCCGGGCAACGTCATGGAGGATGCTCTCGTCAGGCTGTCCAGGGGGACCGTCGCAATGCTCAAGCGCAAGGCGGAGAGCGAGATATGCCTGAGCATGCTCTCCTTCCGGGGCGAGCTGGACGAGCCGCTCGAGACCGGTAGGGCGCTGGCGGACGTGCTGCTGTTCGCCGGCCCCGGAGAGGAGATGGCCGACAACCTCTACGAGCTCCTCGAGATAACCGGGCACGATATGGACTCCCGGGTTGTCAGAGGGCTCGCCTCGGTGCTGGAGGAGCGAAGGGGCAGGGAGGAGTACGCCGGCCTCGGCCACGAGATACTGATGGACTTCATGAGGACGAGCTGGGAGCTCCTGGCCGGTGGCGAGGGCTACTCGCGCAAGAAGGTCCATTCCATCGGCAGGCTGATGGACGCAGTCTTCGGCTCCACCGACCCGGCCGCCTCCGTGAGGGAGCTGAAGGCCCGGGTGAGAGAGTCCGCGCACCCTCCGGAGACGCTCCTGTTCTCCTGCACAATGCTGCTCAGGGGCACGGAGAGGGAGCGGAGTACCGAGGCTCTCGAGCAGTGCGGCGCATTCGCCAACATCATCACCCTGCTGGACGCGGACTACAGGAGGAGGCTGCTGGAGGGCGACCTGCCCGCCTGGCTGGCTCCGGTCAGAGACGCCGGGCGCGAGGCGACCGAGGACATCTCCAGGTCACTTGAGCGCATATCGGAGAGGGAGCTCAGGGGCCGCTTCCTCGACAGGCTGGTCACACCCCTTCTCGTGGATTGCGACCCGACGGACCCGCTGTTCAGCGAGCTGCTCTCCTCCGGCGTGGCTACCTACAACCGCGATCTGGGGATAGAGCAGCTCAGGGAGGCGGAGACCGAGCTGCTGGGCAAGCTCTTCAGGGCGGAGGACAGGAGCAGGGCGGTCCAGGACACCATGCGGACCATCCTCAACATACCCGGGATAGAGGACCACAGGGCATCGGAGCTCATCCAGGGCACCAGGGAGCTCTGCGAGGAGCTCTCCCGGCAGGCCGTCTGGCTCGAGGAGAAGGGCAACAGGATGTTCCGCGGCTTCCTCTCCCGTGGGCTCCAGGACTTCTTCCGCGCCCTCATCGAGAACCCGGGAATGGCCGACAGGCTCACCGGCGGACTGACCGGCGAGCTGCTCGGGAAGGTAATCCAGGACGGCGAGCGGGAGAGGCAGGTCGCCAGGTGGCAGATGGCCACTCTGGTCGAGCTCTTCGGGAGGATAGTCCCGCTCTCCGCGGAGATAATGGCCGGCAGGCCGGACCTCTTCGAGGAGTACCTGCGCGAGATGGCCGGGCTCAGCGTGAGGTCGATGCACGGCGAGCCGGCCGGCCACTCATTCCTCGGCTGGACGGTCCCGGTTCTCGAGAGACAGCTGGTTGAGGAGTTCATACGCAGGCTCGATGACGAATCCCCGCTGGACGGCATACCGGAGGGGATAGTCCCGCAGGCCCTCTTCGACGGCTGGAGCGGCAGCCGGAACAGCGCCTTCGTGATACTCAGGGCCTGCGCATCCAGGCTCAAGCCATTCCTGGCCAGCAGGACCAGGAGGAGGATACTCGCCCGCGAGGGCAGGCGGCTCGTAGAGGGGCTCCTGGGGAGCGCCCGGGCCGACTTCCTCGAGCCGGAAGCCGAACCGGAGCTGGCGGGAACGGTATCCGAGCTGGCTGACTACGCCGCGGACACCGACCTGATAGAGGTCGTCCGCTGCATGGAGAGCGGGTTCCCGGACCCGCCTCCCCCGTGGGAGACCGCGGTCAGGGGTTTCTTCCAGCGCTTCTCCCCCCCCGAGGGCGAGAATCCCTGCCGCCACTGGAGGGAGAGGGCGCTGACCCAGCTGGACAACATCATGGTGGACGTTCTCCTCCTCTGCAGCGACATGCAGAGCCTCAAGATGATGGACTCGCTGCTGGACGAGTTCGTAGAGGTGGTCGGCTACCTGTCGGCAAGCGACGGAGTCGACCTGCCGGTCAGCCTGGACAACCTCTCCAGGTCGCTTTCCGCCGGCCTCTCGCGCCGGGGATCGAGAGGTGTCAGGGCCGCCGGGAAGAGCCTGGAGAAGACCCTCTACACCTCTCTCTGGAGGCGGAACGCCACCCAGCTCATCAGCGCGGCGGTAGGCGGGCGGGTGCCGACCAGACAGCTGGTCTCGGCGCTGTTCGACAGGCTGGCTGAGGAGGACTCCGCCAGGGACAGGCTGCTTTTCACAAGGCGCTACGGAAGCGTTTTCGCAGCGGTCGAGAGCGGAGTTCTCAGCCGGAAGACCACGGAGATCAAGGCCTTCCGCTCGGTGCTCGAGCACGTCTGGGTCTTCAACGCCGCCTCGGATGCCTCCGGCTCGATGGTGGAGAACGCCCGCGAGGCAGTGGAGACCTACGTGCAGTACTTCCGTGAGGTAGGTGCGCGAACCGGTGCGGTGAGCGCTCCGGAGGCGGGGGCGATAAGCCTGGGCATGAAGCGCAGGTACAGGGACAACGCCAACACGGTGGCCACCCTGCTCAAGTGGACCCAAGACCCGGAGAGAGAGAGCCTGCTCGCCCTCGTCGAGGCGCACCAGCCCCTTCTCGAGGCGGTCAGCCGGGACGCCGAGCTGACCAGGCTGCTCGACGAGCTCTGGACCGACCCCAAGACGAAGAGGAGCATCAAGTCGATGGCCGACAGGCCCGCGGAGCTCAGGAAGAGGCTCATGAGGGCCGCGGGACGCTGGACGGAGGATGCCGACTCGGGCCTCCACTATGTCTGACGGCTACAGACGAGTGGCCCTGGTATCGACCGGCGGCACCATCGAGATGATCAGGGGCAGCAGGGGCCTCTCCATGACCGACAGGTTCAACCCGCTACCCATAGACGGCGAGGTCGTGCCGGACGGCGTCCGGCTCTGCCATCACAAGTTCGCGAGCCTTCCGAGCCCGCACATAACGCCCGTCATGATGGGCGGGCTCTGCCGCATGCTCCGCGGGCTGACCGAGTGCGGCGACTTCGAGGGAATAGTGGTGACCCACGGCACGGACACACTGGAGGAGAGCGCGTTCCTGGCAGACTGCTCTCTCCCGGACGACGGTCCGCCGGTAGTCTTCACCGCCGCAATGCGAAGCCCCTCCGAGATGGGGGTGGACGGGCCGAGGAACCTCCGGGGCGCCATCCTGGTGGCGACGGATGCTGAAGTTCATAACTTGGGAGTTACGGTAGTGCTGAGCGACGAGATCCATGCGGCCGGCCGGGTCACCAAGACCTACACGAGCAACGTCAGCAGCTTCAGCTCTCCGGGATACGGGCCGCTCGGCTTCGTCGACCAGGACAGGGTGCTGGTACACAGGAGACCAGCCTGGAGGCTCAGGCTCCCGCCCATGGAGCTGCGGATGGAGGCTCCCGTATCCCTTGTCAGGGTGGCCTCCGGCTTCGGCGACAGGCCGATACTGGACTGCGTGGAGAGGGGCGATGCCGGCATCGTCGTCGAGGCCATGGGCAGGGGGAACGTCCCGCCGCCGGTGGCCGCCGCCGTCGAGACCGCGGTCAGGGAGGGGCTCACGGTATGCGTCTCGAGCAGGTGTTACATGGGGAGGGTGCTTGGCGTGTACGGCTACGAGGGGGGCGGCGCCGACCTCGAGGAGAGGGGCGCGATTATGGCAGGTGACGTCCAGGGACACAAGCTGAGGCTCTTCCTCATGGCCGCCCTCGACGCCGGGATGGACCGGGAGCGCATAGCCGAGCTGCTGGCGAAGGCCTAGGATGTTCGTTGACACCATGAACGCGGGAGACGTAGTGTACGGCTTGCGGTGCTCCGAAGGAGCCGCCTGACATGCTCGGCAGCGGCTTCACCGCGTACTTCGTGCCGCACGACGGCAGGAGACGTTACAGGCTGGAGTTCAGCGGGCTCAAGCTGCTGCTCCTGAGGGTTGCGCTTGCGCTCATACTCCTGGTGGTGGCCGCGGCGGTGACCATGCTGGCATTCGGCCTGACGAGCGCAGAACGCCTGTCCGAGCTGAGGGGCTGCGTAGCCAGGCTCGAGGACTCCCTTGCGTCCTCCAGCCTCATAGAGGCCAGGCTCGAAAGGATCGAGAGCGAGCTCGAGGCCATAGGCGATACGCGGGAGACGATAGTCAACATGACCACCCTGCTCCCGGAGGCCGTCGAAGGGGACTCGCTGGTCCAGAACCGATAGGAGGACTCTACCCATGCCGAAGAGAGAGGGCTCCCAGGCGATGGACTCTATGCTCGGCTCGGGGAGCTTCTGCGACGGTTCCCTCAAGGTCGAGGGAGGGCTGCGGATAGACGGCACCGTCGACGGAGAGGTGGAGGTAACCGGTACCCTGACAGTCGGGCGCGAGGGGGTCATCACCGGAAACGTCAAGGTCGATACCGCCATCGTCGCCGGCCGCATCCGGGGTACCGTGCGGGCCACCAGCCAGCTCGAGCTCCAGGGCGGCTCCAGGCTGGAGGGGGACGTGTTCACGAGGTCCCTCGTCATCGAGGAGGGCGTCTTCTTCGAGGGCAACTGCAGCATGTCCGAGAGGGAGGCCGGCGAGGCCTGATTGTGGAAAATGTGGAAAAACACCGAGCATCGTGGATAACTCCATAAATTACTGTGCCGCAGGAACTTGACTGTATTACTTAAAGTAGTTTCGCAGGTTGTATCCACAACTTGCATTGGCAAGGAGTCATAGCCGGGAACCCGCCCGACAGGATCGGTTACCCGGCGGGCTCCGGGACCTTCGAAAGGCTGGTGTCCATGTCCAGGCTCGAAGAGCTCCGAGCGGCCGAGGAGCAGGCAGCCGAGGTCCTCGAGAGGGCCAGGAGGGAGGCTCAGCGGATACGTCTCTCCATCCCCGACGCGCTGGAGGAGATGGACTCGAGGAAGGACGGCAAGCTCGCCGAGGTGGCCGACAGGGCCGACCGGGCCGTCGAGGAGGAGATGGGGCGGCTCGCCGACAGGCTCGAGGGCCGTACCCGGGAGCGGCTCGAGGAGCTGGAGGGCCATCGTGGCGACGTCGAGTCCAGGGCCGCGGAGCTCCTGGAGGCCCACCTGCTCCGAGACGGGGCCGGGGATACCGACGGAGAAGGGGACTGATGGCGCTGGACAGCGTCCGGAAGGTCCGCATCCTCTGCCATTCCGGCAGGCGTCACGAGGTCCTGTCCGAGATCGAGTCCATGGGCAGCGTCCACGTCCTGGACCTGGGGGAGCCCGGGAGAGAAGGGCCGGAGGGTGTCCCCGGATTCCTCAGACCGGCCGAGATAGACACGGCAGAGCTCTCGGAGAGGCTCTCCAGCCTGGAGAGGGCGATATCCTTCCTGCAGGACCGTACAGGCGTCGAGCCGCCCTCCGTGACCGAGCTGGAGGAATCGGAGCTGGTGGCCGAGGTGGAGAACCGGGAGCTCATCGCCGACGCCAGGCGGGCATGGGTGCTGGCCGTCTCAATGACCAAGCTGGAGGGCGCCAGGAGGGAGCTGGAGCAGGAGCGCGACTTCCTCGCGGACTGGACCGGCATCCCGCTCCCGCTGGAGAGGCTGGGCGAGGGAGACTCCGTCACGCTGGCGGCCGGGACGCTCGGCGGTGACGCCGCGGAGGCAGCAGGGCTCATCGAGGCCGAGACCCCCCTCGTGCACATAGAGCGGCTGGGCTCTGACGGACCTCTGGAGCGGGTGGTGGTCTCGGTGCACCGCGAGGTCGCCCGGGACGTGCTCGGAAGGCTCGGAGAGGTCGGCTTCGTAAGGCAGGACTTCGGGGCCAGGGAGGGGCTGGTGTCCGACCTCCACTCGGAGGTCGAGAGAGAGATAGCCCTCGTGGACAGGCGGATGTCGGACCTGCATGCCAGGACCCTGCAGCTGGCGGAGGAGCTGGACCGGCTCGTTGTCCTCCGGGACGCCGCCGGTCTCCTCCTCGAGCGCATGGGCGCCGCCGGCATGTCCCTGGAGAGCAGGCACGTGAGCATGCTGGACGCATGGGTCCGGGAGCGGGACATCCCCCGGCTCCGGGAGCGACTCGAGGCGCTGGGGGAAGTGGCTGTCACCGAGGCGCCGCTCTCCGAGGGAGAGATCCCTCCATCGCCGCTCACCGAGCCCCCTGCGGCACAGCCCTACACCATGCTCACGGACATGTACGGCCAGCCCACCAGGAAGGACCCCGACCCAACTCCCATAATGGCCCCCTTCTTCGCAGTCTTCTTCGGCATATGCATAGGAGACGCGGGGTACGGGCTGGCTCTCGCAGCCGGCTCCGCCCTGGGCTGGGCCATCGTCAGACGGAGGCACGGCAACCCGACCCTCTTCCGGCTCCTCTTCCAGGGAGGGCTGGCCAGCATTCTCGTAGGCGTCTTCCTGGGCGGGTGGTTCGGGATAGATTTCCAGAGCCTTCCCGGCTTCCTTCAGGCCCCGGCGATGCTGCTGAACCGCCTCGTCCCGGGCTACGTGCCGGGAGGCGAGTCGGAGGGATTCTCGGTCTCGAAGCAGTTCCTCTACCTCACCCTGGCGCTCGGGCTAGTCCAGCTCACAACCGGGATAGTAGTCAACCTCTTCAAGCGCCTCAGGGCGGGAGAGGGCCTCCCCGCGGTCCTGGACCAGTCCGGCTGGCTGCTGGCCACCGCCGGCCTCTTCCCCTGGCTCTTCAACAGGTACCTGATGCCGGGGCAGCTATTCCCGGTGGACGGGCCGGTGGACCAGGCCCTGCTATACGTCCTGGCCCTGGGCGCCCTCCTGATATTCGTCATGGGGGGGAGGGAGGCCAAGGGGATAGGGCGCTTCGGCCTGGGGGCGTACGCGGTCTACGGCATAGTCAACCTCCTGGGGGACATGCTCTCCTACTCGAGGCTCTTCGCCCTGGCGCTCTCCAGCGCCATCATCGCGCAGGTGATAAACGAGATGGCGGGGATGCTGATGAGCGAGCTGGGCGTGCCGGTGGTCGGCGTTGTCCTCGCGGTGCTGGTGGTCGCCGGCGGCCACCTCTTCAACCTGCTGATGGCCTGCCTGAGCGGCTTCATCCATACCGCCAGGCTCCAGTTCGTCGAGTTCTTCGGGAAGTTCTACGACGGTACCGGCGTGCCCTTCAGGCCGCTCCGCTACCGTCCCAGGTACGTGCACATAAGGGGAAGAGGGGAATAGGGTCCCGGGGGAGCCTTTCCTGATTCTGTAGTGATCGAGAAGGGAGACAGTTCGTGGAACAGCTAGTCGCCTACCTTGGAATAGCCTTTGCCACCGCACTGGCTGGCATCGGCTCCGCAGTCGGCGTCGGTATAGCCGCTCAGGCGAGCACCGGCGTCATGAGCGTGGACCCGGGCAAGTTCGGTAAGCTGCTGCTGCTCTCGGCGCTCCCCGGGACGCAGGGTATCTACGGCTTCGTCATAGCCTTCCTGCTACTGGGCAAGGTCTCCGCCGAGATGGGCATGGCCACCGCCTGGTCGATTTTCGCGGCCGGCCTGCCCATTGCCCTCTCCGGGCTTCTCTCCGGCATCCATCAGGGCAAGGTCTGCGCAGGCGGCGCCATGATGACGGCCAAGCAGCCCGGCGACTCGGCCAAGTCGCTCATCCTGGCGGTCTTCGTGGAGTTCTACGCCATCCTCGGCTTCCTGGTCTCCTTCCTCATGCTGCAGGGAATCTGAGGCGGCGCACGGATGTCTGTAGAGGCGATACGGGAGAGGATACTGTCTGAGGCCGAGCGGGAGGCCGGGCAGATAGTAGCCGAGGCCGAAGAGGAGCGCCGTGCCCGCGAGGAGGAGCACGCCGCGGAGCTGAGGGAGCAGTACTCGAGGGAGCTCGAGCGACTCCAGTCCAAGGCCATGGAGAAGAGACGAATGGGCTCCACCCATGTGCACCGGGAGGCGGAGAGAAAGCTCCAGAGCGCCAGGCGGAGGATGATAGACGACGCTATCGACGGCGCGGTCGATAGGCTGGCCTCGCTGCCGGACGACCGCTACCTGCCGATAATCGGGGCGATACTCGACCGATGCGACCTCGAGGGTGACGTGGAGGTAGTCATCTCCCCGGATGACGAGGGCAGGGTAACGCAGCGGTTCCTGGAGGGGCACTCGGACGGCGACCGGAAGCTGGTCCTCTCCGAGGAGCGGCACGACCTGGGCGGCGGAGTCATCATGAGAGCGGGCAGCATAAGCCAGAACGGGACCTTCGCCATGCTGGCGACCCTCGCCCATGACGACCTCGTAATGGCGCTGGCCGAGATGGTCCCAGTGGAGATAGGCTGAGCGGATGGGCGGCAAGGGCTTCGTCTACGCGAACGGGAGGGTCTCCGGCGAGGAGACCACCCTGCTGGACCGCAGGATGTGGCAGATGCTGGTCTCCGCCTCCGACGAGGAGGAGGCCATGAGGCTGCTCGGGGACACATGGTACGGGCAGTTCATGCAGAGCAGGACCCTGGACGCCTGCCTCGAGTGCGCCCTGGCCGCCACGGAGGATGAGCTGATATCCCTCTCGGAGGACGAGCGCCTGGTCAGGGGCATACTCCGCCGCAGGGACGTCAGGAACGCCAGGTACGTATGGAAGGCGGCCCTCCTCGGCGTTCCGGAGGAGGAGGTGACCACCGAGAGGGATGGTCTGCTGGAGGTGGACACTCTCAGGCGGGCCGTCCGTGACGACGAGGCCCGCTCCTCGCTGCCCGACCTCTTCTCGGAGGCCCTCGATGACCTCGAGGCGATGGACGGCCCGGGGCCAGTGGCCATCGACAGGCGCATGGACCGGCTGGCCGCCGATGTGGAGCTGGCCGAGCTGCCGGCGCTGGGTCCCGAGTTCGCCCGTTTCGTCAGGGACAGGATGGAGCTGAAGAACTTCCTCACCGCGGGGAGATGCAGGGTCGCCGGCCTGCAGCGGCCCGAGGTGGAGGCGCTCCTCCTCCCCGGGGGCCACCATACCCCCGAGGAGGTGGGCGAGGCCTACCAGAGGGGCAGTCTCGGGGAGACCCTTGCCGAGACGCCGGGGCTCGAGGAGCTGGCCTCCGAGCTGGAGGAGTCAATCGCGCACGGCTCCTTCTACGGCTTCGAGAGGGAGAGCGACAGGAAGCAGCTCGAGCGTCTGGAGCAGGGCACCTACCCGGTGTTCGGCCCCATCCCGCTGGCCTCCTTCGTTGCAAGGAGGGAGATGGAGATCGTCCACCTGCGGCTGCTGCTGGCGGCCAAGTCGGCGGATATAGGGATGGGCAGGCTGAGGGACCGCCTTCCCAGGGGATAGGAGGAGCATGGACTCGGGGACCGTGGCTTTCATGGGCGATGCCGACACAGTCCTCGGCTTCCGTGCCCTGGGCGTCGAGACGTTCGTGCCGGAGAGCCCCGAGATGGCCCGCGAGATATTCGCCGGCCTGGTGAGGCGCGAGGTCGCTGTGGTGATGATAACGAGCGAGCTGCAAGAGCACCTCCGGGAGGAGGTCGAGGAGGTCCTGCACAGGCCGCTGCCCGCGGTGATCGTCCTTCCGGGGATCAAGGGCGCGGACAGGCATGGCAGGGACACCATTAGGGAGCTGGTCATCAGGGCCGTCGGGGTCGACCTGATGTCCGAGAGCGACGGAGCCTGACGGTTAAGACCATGGACACCCTCGGAGGCAACGGATGATCAAGGGAACGATCGACAAGATAGCTGGTCCGCTCGTGGTCGCGGACGGGATGAGGGAGGCCAGGATGTACGACCTGGTCTACGTCTCCGACTACGGGCTCATCGGGGAGATAATCGAGCTCAAGGGAGACAAGGCCTCCATCCAGGTCTACGAGGAGACCGGCGGCCTGAAGCCGGGCGACCCGGTCACCGCCACCGGCGAGCCGCTGTCGGTCGAGCTGGGCCCGGGGCTGCTCACCGCGATATACGACGGCATCCAGCGCCCGCTCGACGAGGTCCGGGAGGCCGCGGGCGACTGGATCACGAGGGGGATTACCATCAGGGGGCTGGACCACGAGAAGGTCTGGGATTACGCCCCCGTAGCCTCCGAGGGCGACGAGGTCTCCGGTGGCGACGTCCTGGGGGAGGTCCCGGAGACCGAGCTAATCACCCACAGGGTGATGGTCCCCCCGGGCATGGCGGGCCGACTCACCTGGGCCATAGAGCCGGGCAGCTACGACATCGACACCGTGGTGGCGAAGATGGACTCGGGAGACGGCGAGGTTGAGCTGAGGATGTTCCACACCTGGCCGGTCAGGGCTCCCAGGCCGGTCGCGGTGAAAATGGCCCCCACGGAGCCGCTGGTCACTGGTCAGAGGGTGATAGACGCATTCTTCCCGCTGGGCAAGGGTGGGACCGCCTGCGTCCCCGGACCGTTCGGGAGCGGCAAGACGGTCATACAGCACCAGCTCGCCAAGTGGGCCGACGCGGAGATAGTCGTCTACGTCGGCTGCGGGGAGAGGGGCAACGAGATGACCGACGTCCTCCAGGAGTTCCCCGAGCTGGAGGACCCGAAGAGCGGCAAGCCGCTCATTCTCAGGACCGTCCTGGTCGCCAACACCAGCAACATGCCCGTCGCCGCCCGCGAGGCCAGCGTCTACACCGGGATAACCATCGCCGAGTACTTCAGGGACATGGGCTACTCCATAGCCCTGATGGCCGACTCCACCAGCAGGTGGGCCGAGGCGATGAGGGAGATGTCCGGGCGCCTGGAGGAGATGCCCGGCGAGGAGGGCTACCCGGCCTACCTGGGGACCAGGATAGCCGAGTTCTACGAGAGGGCCGGCAAGATAAGGTGCCTGGGAGGAGAGGAGAGGTTCGGGGCCCTGACGGTTGTCGGGGCGGTCAGCCCCGCCGGAGGCGACCTCTCCGACCCGGTGGTGCAGGCCACCCTGCGTGTGGTCAAGGTCTTCTGGAGCCTTCAGGCCAAGCTCGCCTACATGAGGCACTTCCCCGCCATCGGGTGGCTGGAGAGCTACTCCCTCTACACCGATAACCTCAGGGAGTACTACGACGAGGAGCTCGGCACCGAGTGGGTGACGATGATGAGGGAGGCGATAGCCCTCCTCCAGAAGGAGGCCAACCTCCAGGAGATAGCGAGGCTGGTCGGCGCCGAGTCGCTCTCGCCGGAGGACCAGCTGGTGCTCTACACCTCAAGGTCGCTCAGGGAGGACTTCCTGCACCAGAACGCCTTCCACGAGGTCGACACGTACGCCTCCATAGAGAAGCAGAAGAAGATGATGGAGGTCATCATGGCCACCCACGGGGCCATGGTTGACGCCCTCAGGAAGGGTGCACCGACCAGGGAGCTCTTCGACCTTCCCGCAAGGGAGCGCATCGCCAGGATGAAGTTCATCCCCGAGTCGGAGATGGAACGGATTGACGAGGTCAGGGAGACCATGGGCAGCCAGATAGAAGAGCTGGTCGAGCGCCAGCAGAGCGCCTAGGGGGTGACGGACGCATGATACGGGAGTACAGGACTACCACCGAGATCTCGGGCCCCCTCATGCTGGTGGAGGACGTCGTGGACGTCGCCTACGAGGAGCTCGTGGAGATAGAGCTCCCCGGCGGCGAGATACGTCACGGCAAGGTCCTGGAGGTGGACAGCCGGATGGCCCTCGTCCAGCTCTTCGAGGGCTCCACCGGCACCGACATCACGGAGAGCCGGGTCAGGTTCCTCGGCAAGCAGGTCGAGCTGGGCGTCTCCGGCGAGATGCTGGGCAGGGTCTTCGACGGACAGGGCAGGCCAAGGGCACCCTTCGACACCGAGCCGCCCATCGTCCCCGAGAAGATGGTCGACATCAACGGGGCACCCATAAACCCCTACGCCAGGGACTACCCGGCGGAGTTCATCCAGACGGGTTTCAGCTCCATCGACGGCATAAACACGCTGGTCCGGGGGCAGAAGCTGCCCGTCTTCAGCGGGAACGGCCTGCCCCACTCCGCGGTGGCCGCCCAGATAACCAGGCAGGCCCGGGTCCTCGGGGAGGGGGAGAGCTTCGCCGTGGTGTTCGCGGCGATGGGCATCACCTTCGAGGAGGCCAACTACTTCATCAGGGACTTCCGGAGGACCGGGGCCATGGACAGGGCGGTGGTCTTCCTCAATCTGGCCAGCGACCCGGCCATCGAGAGGATTGCCACGCCGAGGATGGCGCTGACTGCGGCGGAGTACCTGGCCTACGAGAGGGACATGCACATACTGGTCATCCTGACCGACATGACCAACTACTGCGACGCCCTCAGGGAGATATCCGCGGCCCGCAGGGAGGTGCCGGGCAGGAGGGGTTACCCGGGCTACCTCTACACGGACCTCTCGACCATCTACGAGAGGGCCGGCAGGATAAAGGAGAGGGCCGGGTCGATCACCCAGATACCCATCCTCACCATGCCCGAGGACGACAAGACCCATCCGATACCCGACCTGACCGGGTACATCACCGAGGGGCAGCTCATCCTCAACCGGGAGCTGCACAAGAGGGGCATCTACCCGCCCATGGACGTCATGGAGTCCCTCTCCAGGCTGAAGGACAAGGGCATCGGAAGGGACAAGACTCGCGAGGATCACGCGGACCTGTTCAACCAGCTGATGGCGGCCTACTCCGCGGGCAAGGACGCCAGGGAGCTGGCGGTCATCCTGGGCGCCGCCGCCCTCAGCCCGATGGACCAGAAGTACATGGCCTTCGCCGAGGAGTACGAGAAGCGGTACATCAGCCAGGCGGAGGACGAGAACAGGGGCATCGAGGAGACGCTGGACCTTGGCTGGGAGCTCCTGAAGATGCTGCCGCGCAGCGAGATGAAGAGGATAAGCCCCGAGAGGCTGGACAGGTACTGGCCGGTCGGGGATGACGGGGGCGACGGCGGGGGCAGCGCCGGGGAGCAGGCCGGGTCCGAAGGCTCCGGCGGGGGTGGCGACTGATGGCCATCCAGGTCCGGGCAACCCGGATGGAGCTGCTGCAGTACCGCAAGAAGGTGAAGCTCGCCAGCAGGGGGCACAAGCTGCTCAAGGACAAGCTGGACGAGCTGATGCGGCAGTTCAAGATACTGCTCGCCGAGTACGAGGGGGCAAGGAGAGAGCTGGAGAACGAGCTCTCCCAGGCCTACGGCGAGTTCCTCTTCGCCAGGGCCGCCATGACCCCGCAGGGGCTGGACGATGCGCTCAGGTACCCGGGGGCCGAGGCCAGGGTGCAGACCACCACCCGCCGGGTCATGAACCTGACGCTGCCGGAGTTCGAGGTCACGCTGGAGGGAGACGTCAGGAACTACGGGATGTTCGACACACCGGCGGAGCTGGACGAGGCGCTGGAGGTATATCGGGAGGTCCTGCCCCACATCATAAGGCTGGCGCAGCAGGAGAAGGCCATAAGCCTGCTGGCCAAGGAGATAGATACTACAAGGAGGAGGGTGAACGCCCTGGAGTACAAGCTCATCCCCGAGCTCGAGGAGGCCATCGCCAGCATCCGTTTGAAGCTGGACGAGATGGACAGGGGCAACCTCACCCGCCTGATGAAGGTCAAGGAGATGGTCGACGCCAAACGGACCTAAGCCGGGCGTTCCTTATTTGATTTGGTAAGCTATCTTTGTCCCCTACAAGCATGATAAATGAATTTGTTGCATCCAGTGGGTTTCCTGGATACACTCGAAGTATGCCGTATGTGATGAGGTTGGATCATCCGGGTAGCCTACACCACGTCATGTCGCATTGCGTGGAGGGATGCTGGGCCTTCTCCGGAGACAGGGCTCGGGAGGATTTCGTCCGGCGACTCACGGGACTAGTCACTGAATCTCAACTCGCCTTGCATGCCTGGTGCCTGATGGGAAACCACCTGCATCTCCTCGTGGAGGCTGGCGAGAATGGCATTACCCGACCCATGCATCGGTTGCTCTGCGGATTCGCCAAGGCCTACAACAAGAGAGAGGACAGACGCGGCCATGTCTTCGATGCACGCTTCAAATCCATTCTTGTGGAGGGATGCCTCTATTATCTCGGTCTCATAGCCTATATCCACCTGAATCCCATCAGAGCCGGGGTCCTGGCAGGCTTGGATGAGCTTGTGGAATACCCCTGGACAGGACACTCCGAGATTATGGGCGAAGTCGAACGCGGCATTCTGACCTTCGGGAGATTGACAGAGGAGTTGAACACGGACATCGGGACTCTCCGGGCCAGCTATAAGTGCTTGCTCGAAAATAGGCTACACAATGATGCCCCGGAGTTCGAGAGCGGTACGTATTGCATTGGTCCTGCAGGTCTGATGGAGTACGCAACCGGGGTCATGAGCTCCAGGGCTTCCCCGATACTGGGAAGCAGGAGCTTCGCGCTGAAAATGTACTCCCGCTACAGAGGAACCGCCAGGAGAACGCTGAGGTGCAGGGAGTCACAGCACCGGACCCTGGAGGATTTGCTGTCCTCGTTCTCCACAGAATCCGGGATACCCGTCAGTACTCTGAGAAGTGGGGCGCGGGATCGCAGGCTTGTGCGAGTCAGGCGGAAGCTGACCACCAGAATGTCAGAGCTTGGCATGTCGCAATCCGATATAGCATCCTTCCTCGGGATATCAGCATCCACGGTTCACAGAATCCTCAGAGGTCGCGACTCATGCTGCAGGCCGTCTGAGTTCGAATAAAGGCCCAAGCGTTCCCAAATAGCCTTACCAAATCAAGTAAGGAAAGCCCGGCGTCAGAGGAGGTCGGTGAGTTCCTCGACCATGCGGACGGCGCCGGCGTAGACCTCGGCCGGGCCCTTCGCGAGCATGTAGGCCGGGGTGGTGACCAGCCTGTTCCGGCGGTCGACCACCGCATCGTCCACGTCGCACTCCACGTGGCTGGCGCCCATGGCCTCTATCGCACCCGCCGTGTCCGGGTCGCTCCCTATGGTGACACGCGCGCCGGGGACGGTCTTCGCCAGTATCACCGGGGCGATGCACATCGCCGCAACGGGAACGCCGCCTTCCACCGCCTCTCCTATGAGACGCTCCACATCGGGGTCCACCTCGCACGCCGGCCCGTCGGTGGCGAAGGTGGAGAGGTTGAGCGCGGCGCCGAAGCCTCCCGGGAGCACAACCGCGTCGAAGTCGCCGGCATGTACCTCCGAGAGAGGCGTTATCTCCCCCCGGGCTATCCTGGCGGACTCCGCGAGCACGCTCCTTGCCCCCCCGGCCTCCTCGCCGGTCAGGTGATCGACGGTCACGGCCTGCTCCCTGTCCGGGGCCGCGAAGGTCACGTCGAATCCAGCCCTGTCCAGGGCTATGAGCGCCGCGACCGACTCATGTATCTCCGAGCCGTCCCTGACGCCGCATCCTCCGAGTACGAAGACCACATTCCTTCCCATTACGACACCTCTCAGGAAGAGATAGCACCTCAGTCGAAACCCGACCCTTGAGACAGGTCATCCAGACAGCGCCCGAAGGCGCCCACAACGCATACAAAGTCGGGCCCCGGTGGTCCAGAGCCCGCACTTCCCCGGACGGTGTACCGGGATTATCTTCCTGCAGTCCGACCGAGAGGGGGAAAGCCTTGGTGCTGCGATGCGCCGCCGTCATCCTGCTGCTCTCCAGCTCGTGCTACTACGGCGCGATGCACGGTGCGCATACCCTGGGGGACGACCACATCACGCTCACCGCGGGGGCGACGCTGCCCGCCTACTTCTCCGCCGACGACCGGGAGGAGGCGGAGAGCACCAGGGAGGACTACCTCACCACCTACCCGAGCATAGACTTCACGGTGGGCGCCACCGACCAGATCGACCTGGGCGGGTCCATCTTCGCCTACGGCGTCGGCCCCTTCGTACGGTACGGGCTCCTCCCCTCCACCGACCGCGACGCCCTCTCGGCGACGCTCACCATGAACTACGTGGCTCCCATGCAGGTCATCATGCCCCGGCTCTCCCTCTGCGCCGGGAGGATATTCGGCGACGACCTGGAGGTCTTCGCCGGCAGCGACATGGGCTACGGGCCCGACCTGGCCAACATCCCGGACACGGAGACAGGCAGCCACGACTGGGACAGCGTCGAGAACACCTTCTTCGCGGCGCTCCGGGCCGGCTGCCACTTCACCATAAGATCGCCCGGCGGGCCGAACGAGGAGAAGACCTATCTGCCTGAGTCCGTGATATTCCAGTTCTCCGTGCCGCTGGGCCTCGACAGGAGCATGATCCTCGCCGGGTTCGGCGTGAGCTACTGACTGGGGCGTGCCGGCCGAAGTGAGCTCACCGATCTTCGACATGCACGTACACACCGTCGACTCCCCGGACGCGTCTATCCCGGCCGCGGAGCTGGTAGGCCTCGCCGTCGAGCGTGGTCTCGCCGGACTCGGGTTCGTGGCTCACGTTGACCTGGACCCGGATGACTACTGCTACGGGTGCTTCGACCCCGCGGGGTACGACCGCTCGCTCTCGAGGGCTGCCGAAGAAGCGCCTGACGGTTTCGCGGTCATGAAGGGCGTGGAGGTGGGAGAGCCCCACCTGCACGGCCGTGCGGCCTCGGAGCTGGTGGACTACGACAGCTGCGACTTCGTGGTCGGGGCGATGCACTGGACCAGGGGCGTCGGCCTCATCCTCGACGAGGGAGCCTTCCCCGGGTCAGATCCGCTCGAGGTGGTGGAGGCCTACCTGGCGGAGACCCTCGAGATGGTCCGGGAGGCGGACATGGACGTGCTCGCCCACCTGGGGATGTTCAGGAGGGGCATGGCAATGGCCGGACACCGGACCGACCTGGACGAGGTCGTCCTCTGGCCCCGCCTGTGCAGGCGCATAATGGAGACGCTCGTGGAGAGGGGCATCGCACTTGAGGTGAACACCGCCGGGCTCAGGAGGGCAGAGGCGGTGACCTATCCCACTCCCCGGATGCTGGTGCTCTACCGCGAGACGGGCGGCGAGCTGGTCACTCTCGCCTCCGACACCCACTCGAGGAAGAACCTCTTCTACGGCCTCGGAGAGGGGCTCGCAGTGGTGCGACGGGCCGGGCTCCCCGCCCCGTGCGCCTTCTCCGGCCGTCGGCCGGTCCTCCCGGGGTGATACCCCTTTACATCTACCCCTTGGTCCCCGATAATGTAATCAGGCGGTAGAGCACCGTCGGGCAAACCGGGGGAGACCCCGGGACGCAAAGCCACGGGTCCCAGCCACCGCATGGGGACGGTGGAAGGACGGCCGGGTTGCCGTTTGCAGAGGCAAACCGGGGGAAACCCCGGGACGCAAAGCCACGGGTCCCAGTCCGGGAGACCGGAAAGGACAGCCGGGCCGCCAGACGACCGCCCCGGGAACGGGGCGGTTGAGGAGGTGCTCGAGATGAAGTGGATACCACTACTTATGGTAACGCTTCTTCCGTCGGTGCTGTTTGCTGGTGTAGTCGTGACCTCCGCTCCAGCCACCCCCGAGAATCTCGTGGTCGTGGCGAGGGCATCCATGGAGGAAGGCGACTACGTGACCGCATGGGCTCTCTACGAATGCGCCCTCAGGAGGGATCCCCACTCTCCCGAGGCACTCGCAGGCAGACTCGCCGCGAGGGCCGAGCTGGAGGAGCGCGGAGAAGAGGACCTGATAGCGGCATTGTACCGGCAGTAGCACCGTACAGAGCGAGGGGCGGGCCGAGAGGCCCGTCCCGCCAGTTCCAGAGGCCCCGCGGTACCCCGAGAGAAGATGCCCCACAGGAGAAAGGAAGAACCCGTATGTGCGAGTTCGACGATGAGCTCTACGAGTGCGAATGCGACGATTACAGGCTGCCCCTCATAGGCGAGAAGGCCCCGGAGTTCGAGGCCGAGACGACCCAGGGCCCCATCAGCTTCCCCGAGGACTACAGCGGCAAGTGGGTGGTCTTCTTCTCCCATCCCGCCGACTTCACTCCGGTCTGCACCACGGAGTTCATGACCTTCGCCTCGATGCAGGACGAATTCTCCCGGCTCGACTGCGAGCTCCTCGGCCTCTCGATCGACAGCAACTTCAGCCACATCGCGTGGGTGAGGACCATACGTGAGAAGATAGAGTTCGGCGGCATGAAGAACGTCGACGTCCGCTTCCCCATTATCAGCGACCTCTCCATGGAGGTCGCCATGAAGTACGGCATGCTCCATCCGGACGCCAGCGACACGCAGGCGGTCAGGGCGGTCTTCATAATAGACCCCGACTCGGTAGTCAGGGCCATCCTCTACTACCCGCTCAGCAACGGCCGGAACATGAAGGAGATCAAGAGGCTCCTGCTCGCCCTGCAGCACACGGACGAGCACGGCGTCGCAACTCCCGCCAACTGGCATCCGGGCGACGACGTCATCATCCCCCCGCCGGGAACCTGCGCCGCCGCCGACGAGCGCGTCGAAGGCGCCGGCGACGAGTACCGCTGCCAGGACTGGTTCCTCTGCCTGAAGAAGTGCACCCACGGAGAGTGCTGACCGGCCGGGACCATAGCCGAAGGCAGGGGGGCGGGGCCGAACGGCCCCGCCCCCGACGCCTCAGTCCGCCCCGCCTCACGGGGCGGGCAGAGACCCCTCCATCCGCTCCTCGATGACCCGGGGGAGCCGTACCGAGCCGTCCTCGCGTGCGCCCCTCTCCACCAGGGCGGCGATTATCCTGGGCAGCGCAAGCGCCGAGCCGTTCAGGGTGTGGACGAAACCGGGCTTCCCTCCCCCGTCCGGGCGGAACCTGATTCGGCCCCTCCGGGCCTGGAAGTCGCGGAAGTTGGAGACCGACGAGACCTCGAGCCACCTCTGCTGGCCGGCCGACCATACCTCGAGGTCGCAGCACCTGGCGGCCGCGAAGCTGAGGTCTCCGGTGGCGAGCAGCGAGACCCTGTAGGGCAGCTCCAGCTCCCGCAGTAGAGACTCGACGTAGGCGATCATCTCCTCCATGGCGCCGTCGGAGCGGTCCGGGTGCTCCAGCCTGACCATCTCGACCTTCTCGAACTGGTGGACCCTGTTCAGGCCCCTCGTCTCGCGGCCGTAGCTGCCCGCCTCCCTCCTGAAGCAGGGAGTGTAGCCGACCAGCCTGACGGGAAGCTCAGACTCGTCCAGCATGGCCCCCCTGTAGAGGTTGGTTATCGGAACCTCGCCGGTGGGCACGAGGAAGAGGTCGTCCTGCTCCACCAGGTACATGTCCTCCTCAAGCTTCGGTATCTGGGCGGTGGTGGTCATGCTCTCCCTCGAGGCGAGGAAGGGCGTCCAGACCTCCTCCATTCCCGCCGCGGAGGCCCTGTCCATCATCCAGCCGATGAGCTCCCTCTGGAGCCTGGCGGCCCAGCCCCGGAGAACGACGAAGTTGGCGGCGGCCACCCCTGCGGCGGCGTCGCCGTCCAGCGTTTCCCCGAGTACCTCCCAGTGCGGCGCTGCGCCGCCTTCGCTTCCCGGCTCCCCCCACGAGCGGAGAACGGCGTTGTCCGACTCGTCCCGGCCCACGGGGACGTCTCCGTCCGGCAGGTTCGGGAAGGCCAGCTCCAGCTCGCCCAGCTCCTCTTCGAGCTCTGAGAGCTCTCCCTCCTCCCGGGAGATGTCCCTCCCCACGGACCTGCTCTCTTCCATGAGCTCCCCGGCCTCGCCGCCCTCGCGCTTTATCCGGGAGACCTCCCGCGACAGCTCGTTCCTCCTTCGGCGCAGCTCCTCGATGCCTGTCAGGAGCTCCCTCCTGCGGGAGTCGACCTCCAGCCACCTATCTACGTGGCACGGCTCGCCCTTGGCCTCGCAGGCGCGTCTGACCCTCTCCGGGTCGTTCCTCAGAAGCTGTCTGTCCAGCATGTGCCTCACCCCCGGGAGCTTGTCATCTGTCGGTCAGTCGGGATACTAGAGGATGCGGGGCAGGAAGACCAGAGCGCCCACCGCCATCGCCCCCAGAGACGCCAGCAGCACGGAGGCCGCGGCCAGGTCCTTGGCCTTTCGCACCAGGTCGTGCCGTTCCGGGGCCACGTGGTCCGACAGGAACTCCAGGGCGCTGTTCATGGCCTCCGAAGCCAGCACCAGCGCGGAGGCGAGCGCGACGAGGGCCCAGTCCCCGCTGCCTATCCGGAGCACGAGCCCGGCGACGGCCACGAGCGCCAGCGCCAGGAGGTGTATCCTGGCGTTCCTCTGGGTGGAGAAGAGCACGCGGACCCCCGCCAGGGCGTGGGCGAAGCTGGAGGCCAGGCCGTTCCCGCTCATCCGTAGAAGGAGCGGAGCGCTCCGACCACCTCCTCCAGCTCGGCCTCGGTCAGCTCGCCGAACACCGGCAGGGAGAGCACCTCCGCGGAGGCCCGCTCCGACTCCGGCATGTCACCACTGCCGTAGCCGAGGTCCGAGAAGCACTCCTGGAGATGGAGCGGCAGAGGGTAGTAGACTGAGCACCCTATGCCCCGCTCCCTGAGGTGGGCGAGGAGCCCGTCGCGGTCCTCCGCCCTTATCGTGTACTGGTTGTAGACCGGATCCGCCCTCCGGTCCATGACCGGCGTCGCCACCTGCTCGAGGTCGGCCAGCGCCTCGTCGTAGTAGGCGGCGTTCCGCCTCCTGCCCTCGTGCCAGCCTTCCAGCGCCGGCAGCTTCACCCTGAGGAAGCCGGCCTGTATGGCGTCCATCCGGCTGTTGAAGCCGACCTCCGAGTGGAGGTAGCCGCTTCCGCCGTGCTCCCTCAGCCTGACCAGCCTCTCCCTGACCACCTCGCTGGGGGTGGTAACCAGTCCGGCGTCTCCGAGGGCACCGAGGTTCTTCGAGGGGAAGAAGCTGAAGCAGCCGGCCGCCCCGAGCGAACCGGCCGGCTCCCCCCGCCAGCTCGCCCCTATGGCCTGGCAGGCGTCCTCGACCACCGGGAGCCCCCAGTCGGAGGCCGTCCCGCCTATCGCGTCCATGTCCGCCACCTGCCCGAAGAGATGTACCGGGAGGATAGCGGCCACCCGGCGGCCGGTCACCCTGTCCACGACCCCCCTGTCGGTCACCACGCATCGGGAATCGAGCCATCCGTCGAGCTGCTCCGGGGCCATGTTGTAGGTCGCCGGTGAGATGTCCAGGAAGACCGGCGTGCCGCCGGCCCGGACCACCGCTCCGGCGGTGGCGAAGAATGTGAAGGGCGTGGTCAGGACCAGGTCGCCGCCGGAGACCCCGATCGCCATGAGCGAGAGTATCAGGGCGTCGGTGCCCGACGCGCATCCGACGGCGTACTCGACGCCGCAGTAGGAGGCCAACTCCTCCTCCAGCGCCTCCAGCTCGGGGCCCTTCACGAACCGGGAGCTGTCCAGGGCCCTGTCGAGCACCGCCCTGAGCTCCTCCATGAGCGGCTCGTGCTGCCTGTTGATGTCGAGCAGTGGAACCGGCATCTGCCCGCCCCCTTCCTTCCCTCGGATGTCCCGGCTAGTGGGCCCCGGCGCCGGTGAGGACCACCTTGAGCGTCCTGGCCAGGATCTCTATGTCCAGGTATATCGACCTGTTCTCTATGTAGAAGAAGTCGAACTTGAGCTTGTCAGCGACGCTGTCCAGGTCGGTGTCGTACTCCAGCTTGACCTGCGCCCAGCCGGTCAGCCCCGGCTTGACGGTCAGCCGCTTGGCGTAGAACGGGAACACCTTGCGGAGGTCCTCGACGAAAGCGGGACGCTCCGGACGGGGACCGACCACCGACATGTCCCCGGCGAGCACGTTCAGGAGCTGCGGGACCTCGTCCAGCCTGGTCCTCCGCAGCAGCTTTCCTACGCGGGTGACCCTCGGGTCGTTCCTGCCGGCCCAGACCGGTCCGCTCTTGCTCTCCGCGTCCTGCACCATGCTCCTGAACTTGTATATGCGGAAGACCTTCCCGCCCAGGCCGACCCGCTCCTGGCGGTAGAAGACGGGGCCCCTGGAATCGAGCCTGATGGCGGCTGCCACGATTATCCACAGAGGCATCCCCGCCAGTATGGTGACTATGCTGATGCCGTAGTCCATGAACACCTTCAGCAGCTTCTGCCCGTAGCTGAGCCGCTCGGCCATGATGCTCATGAGCGGCTGCCCCATTATCTGGGTGCTGTGTACGTGGCCGGCGACCACGTCGAACAGGTCCGGCACGGCCTTGACCCTCGCGCCGGTGACGGCTGCCGGGAGCAGCAGCGAAAGGATGTCCTCGTGGAAGTTCGAGGCTATGGTTACCAGCAGCTCGTCGACCCCGTGCCCGGAGATCAGCTCCTCCAGGTCCGCGACACCTCCGAGTATCGCCTCATCCGGCACGGCCCTCTCCATCTCCCCGACGCCGTCGGCCTCGACGAAGCCGACTATCCGGTAGCCGAGCGCCGGGTTGTTCCTCAGGTTCTCCGCCAGGGTCACCGCCTGCTCGCCGGTGCCGACCACCAGAGCCTTCCTGTAGAGCCGTCCCCGCCTCGAGAGACGCCTCTCCAGGAGCCTGGCCACCCCGCGGGAGGCGAAGAGGAAGAGGATTAGGAGGGCGTAGTAGAAGATGATTATCCACCGCCCTACGGAGGTGGAGGGCGCTATCAGGAACGCACCGAAGAAGAGGACAATGAACCCGGTGGTGACCGGCCTCATGACCAGCCTGAGCTCGTCGGCCCAGCTCATGTCCCAGTGGGGCCTGTAGGCGCCGGAGAGGAAGAGGATGGCCCACCAGAACGGCAGCGAGAAGAGGGCGCCCTCCAGCACCATCCGGGGGGCCATGGGCATGGCCTCCGGGAAGAGGCTGGAGTCGAACTTCAGCCAGGCGGCCACCACCATGGCCATGAAGACCGCGATGCCGTCGAGGATGAAGCCCATCAGGGCTACCCTGCGCTTCATCCCGAGTCGCCCCCTCTGCTGCTGTCCCAGGTCTCCACCGGCCTGCCCAGGGCTGTCTTGGCGATTCCCGTCAGCGAGGCCGCGTTCATCAGCCAGAACACATACGGGAAAGAGAGCGGAGACGGTAGCCTCCCGCCGGATGCCAGTCCGGCCAGCGCCAGGGCATGGAAGGCGCACAGCGCCGCCAGGATCGCTCCATAGGGGGGGGTCGCCGCCAGGAGGCAGGCCGTTGCGGTGGAGAGGACCAGGAAGAGGCCGGTCAGCCAGCGGAGGAGCTTGTGGAAGAGGAGCTGCAGGAAGAGGCCGACCCTTCCCGAAGCCATCGCCCTGCCCATGAGCATCACGCAGCTGACGCTCATCCAGCTGGATATCCTGACCAGCCTGCGGAACTGCCTCCTGTCGTCTGGGGAGGGCTCCTCCGCCACCGCCCTCTCCTCGAAGAGGCACCGGTAGCCCCGGACACGGGCCATGGCAGCCAGCTCGAAGTCGTCGGCCCTGCGGGGGGAGAGAGGCTCGTAGGCCTCGCGCCTGAGGGCGAAGATCGCCCCGGTGGCGCCGAGGACCGCCCCCAGACGGGAGCAGAGACTCTTCAGCGCCTTCTCGTACCGCCAGTAGATGCTCTCGCTTGTCGGAGAGTCCAGGCTGTTCACCCTGGCCCCGTCCACGCAGCCCACGCGGGGGTCGGCGAACGGAGCAACCAGCCGCCTGACGGCGTCGGGGGCGAACACGGTGTCCGCGTCGGTCATGACCAGGACCTCGCCGGCCGACATCTCCTCGAGCCTGCCGATGATGCCCGGCTTTCCCAGCCTCTGTCCGCTCCTGTACAGCCTCACGCCCCTGTCGGCGAAGCCGGAGACAATCTCGTCTGTCCGGTCGGTGGAGCTGTCCGACCCGACCAGCACCTCCAGCTCTCCCGGATAATCCTGGTCGAGCAGGTTCAGTATCCTGTCGCCTATGTGCTCCTCCTCGTTCCTGGCCGCCAGCAGGACGCCGACCGCCGGCCACTCGACCGGCTCCGGCAGGCTGCGCCTGCGGGTCAGGACGGAGGCCAGCAGCAGGACCAGCGGGTACAGCAGCCAGGAGGAGGCCGAGAGACCGAGGAAGGTCCAGAAGAGCGCCTCCGCCATGACGTCAGCGCCTCCTTACGAACAGGTGCCGCCTGAAGGTGCCGAAGGCCTTGAGGGTTCGTCTGCCCTCGGTCAGGGGGTGCCTCAGGGTCTGGAGCGCCTTGTAGAGGAGGTAGGAGGGCCTGAGGTAGAACCGCCTCCTGGCCTCGTCGCACCACGAGACCAGCCGGTCGGCCGGGAGGCCGGGCAGGTCGACCACGCAGTTGTGAAGACCATCCGGGGTGACCCATCGGTCGAAGCTGCGCGTCCGCAGCATGCCCTCGGCGGCGTACTCGTCGTAGAGCCTGGTTCCCGGGTAGGCCATGATGGGGAAGAACTGGGCGGTGTCCGGCGCCAGGTCCACGGCCATGCGGAAGGTCTGCTCCAGCGTCCGTTCCGTCTCCCCCGGGTTGCCGGCCATGAAGCAGCCGTGGACCAGCAGCCCGGCCCTCCTCGCCCTGGAGGCGAACTCCCTGTTCTGCTCGACCGTCGTCCCCTTGGAGACGCCGTCGAGTATCTCCTGGGCGCCGCTCTCGTAGCCGACGATTATCAGCCTGCACCCGGCCGCCCTCATCTTCCTCATGGCCTCCAGGGAGAGGTTGGCCCGCACGTTGGCGGTCCATGGAAGGCGGTTGCCCGCGCGCAGAAGAGCCTCGGAGACCTCCTCCACCCTCGAGCTGTCTATCGAGAAGGTATCGTCCTCGATGACCACCTCCCTGACCTGAGGGAAGCGCTCGGCGAAGAGGGCCATCTCCTCGGCCACGTGCCCCGGGGACCTGACGCGGTACCTTCCCCTGTGCATGACCTGCGGCCAGACGCAGAAGGAGCACCTGTACGGGCACCCCCTGCTGGTGATGGTCATCACGCTCGGATACCTGGCCGCTGCGAAGAAGTAGTCCTCGGGCCGCAGGTGCCGGCCGTAGACGTCGGCCAGGAATGGGAGAGAGTCCAGGTCCGATATCATCTCCCGCTCGCCGGTGGCCACCGTCCCGCCATCCCGGGAGAGGACGAGCCCCGGCACGTCCGCCGGGTCCGTCTCCCCCTCCAGGGCCGCGGCCAGCTCCGTCACCGTGATGTCGTACTCCCCTGCCGCGACGGCGTCCAGGGAGGGGGCGAGCGCCAGGCAGTGATCGGGCAGGGCGCTGGCATGGGTGCCCACCAGCACGACGAAAGCCTCCGGGAGGGCGGCCTTCGCCATGGAGGCAAGACGCAGGTCGGAGTATATGGACGGCGTCGAGGTGTCCATGACCACCAACCCCGGAGAGATATCCACCAGCCCTGCCATGAGCTCGCCCTCCCCGATGCCGGCAGCCGGGCAGTCCAGAAGCCTGACCTCGTGGCCGGCCTCCTCCAGCGAGCCGGTGGCATGCGCCAGCCAGAAGGGCCAGTAGAGGGTACCGCTCTTGTTAATCGCGGGGGAGCGGGAGGTCCTGGAGAACCGGCCGTCCATGAAGGGCGGGTTCACGACGCAGACCCTCATCGCATCGCTCCCTCCACGCCCTCGGCGAACGCCTCCGCCGCCCTCTCCCAGGTGAGCTCGGACGCCCTCCGCCTTCCCCGGACGGAGAGGTCGCGCCTCAGTTCCGGGTCCGACAGCAGCTCCGCTGCGCCGCGCATGATGTCGGTGACCGACGTCGGGTCCACGAGTACTCCCGCTCCCTCCACGAGCTCCTCCAGCGCGGTGCCGGATGAGACGAGAACCGGCGCCCCGCCCGCCATCGCCTCCAGCGCCGGAAGGCCGAAGCCCTCCTGCAGAGAGGGCATGAGCAGCGCCGCGCACGAGCGGTAGAGCTCCCTGAGCTCCTCCTCGTTGATGCCGGAGACCACGTTGATGGAGTCGGCCGCCGGGCTCTCCCGTACCTCCCGCATCAGGGAGGGCAGCGCCCTGTCCCGCCTTACCACCATGAGCAGCTCCGGGATGTCGCCGCCGGTCAGGGCGTGCAGCCTGCCGTAGGCCACCACTAGCCTGGTCAGGTTCTTGTAGGCCCTGGCGTTGCCGACGTAGAGCAGGAACCCCTCCTCCCTCTCCCCCCCCTCGCGCTCCGGGTCGAAGAGCTCCTGGCCCTCCCCGGTGACGAAGGCCAGGCGGCCGGTGCCCGGGAAGGTCTCCTCCAGCTCGCGCAGCGTCGCCCGGGAGGGGACGGCTATCCCGCTGGCGTGGGCCAGCGACCTGCCTATCCTCCTCCTGAAGTAGAACCTCGAGGGGAGGTTCCGGACCGGGTTCGGACCGAAGTAGCCCGGGAGGTTGAGCACCATCAGGTCGTGGACCGTGTAGATGGAGGGGACGTCCGGGCACGGCCCGGCCATGGAGAAGCTGGCGTAAGCGTCGGCGCCGGTATCCGAGACCAGGCCCGCGACGGCGCGGTCCTCCCCGGGCCTGAACCTCGGCGCGTCGCAGAGCAGCACCTCCACGCCGGTGTCCCGGAGGTGCCGCTCCCCTCCGGCGCCGACCGCAACGGAGAGCCTCCAGCCGGGACGGACATCCCGGAGACGCGACGTTATCCCCAGCGAGTAGCGGCCGATGCCGTCGACCTGCGCCTGGAGAGCCCTGGCGTCTAGGAGAAGGTGCATAGGCCACTCCCGGTAAGTTCGTATCTCGGGGCGAGCAGGGCGGAAGATACGGCCTCGAACGGGGTCAAGTCAGCGTCCGCCCTCCCGGGCCATGGACATCAGTATGTCTCCCAGCCGTCCGGCGGCCCCGTCCAGGGTCCTCTCCACGGTCACGGTCTCCACGCCGCCGGCGAGCATACGATGCCTGAGGCCGGGGTCGGACATCACGCGGGAGAGGGCCTCCGCCATATCCTCCGGCCTGCGGGCGACCAACAGCCCGTTCCTGCCGTCCACGACGCTCTCGGTGAAGCCGCCCTCGCGGACCGCTATGACGGGCGTACCGCAGGCCATTCCCTCCAGCGGGACCAGCCCGTACGGCTCGCGGTGCTGGCAGCAGAGCACGGCCCGGGCTCCCCTGTACAGCTCCCTCACCCGACCGTCCGGAGCGCCCCGGAGCACCTCCAGCCGGACCCCCCTTCTCCCGGCCTCCTCCTCCAGCCGCTCTCGGTATCCGGGTAGCTCCCTGTCGCCGACCACCACCAGACCGGGACGCTCCTCCTCCGGGAGCAGGCCCAGGGTCTCCACCGCCATGCCGTGTCCCTTGAAGGGCCAGAGGGCCCCGACGCTGAGGACGTATGGCCGGGAGGGTGGCGATGGCCCCGGACGGAAGAAGGAGAGGTCCACCCCCGGGCTGACCACCTCGGCGCTCCTGCCGTAGATGGTCCCGACCAGGCGGGCCATCCATCCGGAGAGGGTCAGCACCCGCCCGGCCGCCTCCACCGATTCGCGGTCCATCCGCGCCTCGGCCCTCCGCAGGGGCGAGAGGAGCAGCCTGGCCAGGGGGCTGCGGGCCCTGAGCACTACGTCCGGCTCGTATATGTGCCTCGGGTACTCGTAGCAGAAGTACGCCGCCGGTACCTCCAGGTACCGGAGGAGTGGAGGGGCGGCCACCAGCATGGAGCCGTGGACCAGGACCACGTCCGACTCCCGCTCCAGGACGCCTGCCATTCTCGAGCAGAGCCTCTCCAGCGCCCTCAGCCTGGCGGGGGCGGTCAGCGGGGCGGCCAGCCTTCGGAGACCGGAGAGCCTCCTGCCTGCGCGGAAGGGCCATTCGCGGACGTCCAGCCCGCTCTCCCCGAGAGACGCGGCCCCCTCCGGGCAGTGCACCCTAACCTCGAACCTCCCGGACAGGCGGGAGAGCAGCTGTCCCGCTACCCTGACACCGCCGCCGGAGGGCAGGTGGTGGAACACGCCGAGCCTAGGCACGTTCGCCGCCGGGCGCGCTTCGTCCATCTCCCTCCGTCCAGGCTCTGCTCGTGCGGAAAGGTCGATTGCTTATATTGTCCGCTGGAAACTAATACCGCGAGGTCCATCTCTCAAGTTGGGGAGCCACTTGAAAATAGCCTCGGTCGTAGTCAACTACGGTCAATGGGAGCTGACAGCGAGGTGCCTGGAGTCGCTGCGCGCCTCCAGGGGGGTCGACGTGGTCACGGTGCTCGTCGACAACGCCTCCCCCGGCGGGATTCCGGGCTGGGCGGGGGATCCCGTGCCCGGTCACGTCTTCCTCCCCCTCGGCGACAACCTGGGTTTCGCCGGCGGATGCAACGCCGGGTTCGAGGAGTCCAGGAGACTGGGGGCGGAGCTGACCTTCTTCCTCAACAACGACGCGGTGGTGGAGCCGGATACCCTGCGGGAGCTGGCCCTCTTCATGTCGGAGACGACCGACGCCGGCGTGGTCACCCCGGCGGTCTTCTTCGACGGCGAGAGGGACCTCGTCTGGAGCGCCGGCGGCCTTCTGAACAGGTGGGGGGCGAATCTCAGGCAGAAGGTTTTCCCGACAAGAAGCGACCTGCCGGATGGGCCGGTGGAGACCGACTTCGCCTCCGGATGCGCCATGATGGTCAGGAGCGGCCTCTTCGGGCGGCTCGGCGGCTTCAGGGAGGACTACTTCATGTACTACGAGGACGCCGAGCTCTGCCTCAGGGTGCAGGGGGAGGGCTACCGCGTCTACCTCCTGCCGACCGCCTCGGCCTATCACCGCGTCGGCTCGAGCGCCGGAGGCGAGATATCTCCGCTCTCGGTCTACTACTCCTTCCGCAACCGCTTCTTCTACTCGCGGGAGGCGCTGTCCCTCCCGATGCGCGCCTGGTTCCTGCTCTACTACGCAGGGACCCTCCTCAAGAGGATAGCCCTCTACCTGCTCAAGATGCGCAGGCCGGAGCTGGTCCCGGCGATAGTCCGGGCGGCCGCCCACGCCCTGACCGGCCGGTCGGGCCGAAGGCACCCGGAGGCCCGGCGATGAGGATACTGGTCGCCTCCGTCGACGCCATCCCCGGCTACTCCGGCGGCTGGGCCACCCCGCTGGACCTGCTCCAGGGTGAGCACGAGATGGCCTACGCGGTCAAGCGGGGCAGACCCGGCTCCTACGAGCTGGAGGGGGTGAGGGTCCGGTCGGTGCCCCGGCCGCTGAGGCTCCTTCGGGACTGGCCCACCCTGAACCGGCTTCGGCTGGCCCTGGCCTCACCGCCCTTCAGGCGCACCATAGCCAGGGCATTCCGGGAGCACCGGGCCGACTTCGTCCTCTGCCTCAACGTCAGCTCCGCGAGGGAGTGCGTCCGGCTGGGCCTTCCCTACGCGCTCCGCTTCCACGGGGCGCCCTCTCCCACCGCGCCCGGGGAGCTCCGTGAGCTCATCGAAGGCGCCGCCTTCGCCACCAGGGGCCCCAGCGTGGAGATACCCGGCGAGGAGGCGGTAGTACCCATAAGCCACTGCGTGGACCTGGAGAGGTTCGAGTACGCCGAGCACCCCCGGGCGGAGAGGGTCCTCATGCTGTCCACGCTGAACCCCATGCGCAGGCCGGAGCTCTTCATCCGGGGCGTCGCGATGTCGGGGCTTAGGGGGACGGTTGTGGGGGACGGCATCCTGAGGCGGGAGGTCGAGCGGATGTGCAGGGAGACCGGAGGCAGAGTCGAGTACCACGAGCCGGTCCCCAGGCTTGCCCTCCCGGGTCTGCTCCGCCGGTTCCAGATAGGCGTCGCATGCTTCCGGAAGGTCCCGCTCATCTACCAGATGAGGGTCAACGAGTACATGGCCTCCGGGCTCTACCCGCTGGTCATGCCCTGGACCCACCTGGCCCGGGAGGCGCCGGAGCTCACACGGACCTTCGAGACCCCGGAGGAGCTGGCCGAGCTGCTGGACGCGCTCGCCTCGGACTGGGGCTCGACGCTGGAATCCAGGAGGAGGGGGAGGCGGTTCGTCCTGGAGCGGTACGACATAGAGCGCCCCAGGGAGAAGATGCGCAGCATCCTCGTGGACGCCTTCGGCAGCGGGGCGGTCTGACGGTGTCCGGGCTGCTCCTTGTTGGTCACTCCGAGGCCAGGCTCGCCCCGGAGATGGGCGGCGGCGCCGCCGTGATGCGGACCCTCAGGTTCCGCGGCGCGCTGGAGGATGCGGGGCACCGGGTGGACGCTCTCGCGCCGCCTCCCGGACCGCGCGGTGCCCTCGAGGTCCGGGAGCGTCTCGCGGGCGGCGGCTACGACGCCGTGGTCGCCGTGAGCATGGTTCCGGCCCTTGCGGCTGTCGGCTCCGGGACCGGGCTCCCGCTCTGGATAGACGTCAACGGGGCGCATATCGCCGAGATGCAGCTGAAGTCGGCTCTCACCCCGACCCGGGAGATACTAGCCCGGACCATAGAGGCGCAGTCCAGGCTGCTCATGCGCGGCGACCGCTTCTCCGCGGTCTCGGGACCCCAGCGGCACGCCCTGGAGGGGCAGCTTCTCCTGCTCGGCCGCCTGGACGGCTCCGGCACGGGCGAGGAGATGGTCAGCGTCATCGGGCACTGCGCCACAGCGGTCCCGCCGGAGCGGAGGGGAGACGATGGTGGAGGCCTCGTCGTGCTCTCCTCCGGCTCGTTCAACCTCTGGTTCGACGGAGAGACGCTCTTCGGGGCGATGGAGCTCCTGATGGAGCGCCATCCGGATGCCCGGTTCGTCTCGGTGGGCGGTGCCGTACCCCATTCCCCGGAGTCCTACGGCCGGTTCGCGGAGATGGTCTCCGGAAGCTCTCATGCGGACAGGATGGAGCTGCTCGGCTGGGTGGACGGCGACCGGCTGGAGCGCGCCTACGGCTCGGCCGACGTCGCCGTCTACGCGGACCTCCCCTGCATCGAGACGGAGCTCGGCGCGAGGACCAGGGTGCTGGACTGGGTGTCCAGGGGCATACCGGTCGTCTGCACGGAGGGGGCGGAGGTCTCCCTGGACGTCCGCGAGCACGGCCTGGGCATCACCGTGCCCCAACGCTCGCCGGAGGAGCTGGCCGGCGCCCTCATGGAGCTGGCTGACGCCGGCGCCAGGGCAGCGGTGACGGAGGCGCAGAGGAGGTGGTGCGAGGGACCCGGTTCGCCCGGACGGATGTTCCGGCCGCTGCTGGACTGGGCAGAGGCCCCGCGGAGGTCGGTGTTCGACCCGGGCGGGGTGGGAAGGCCTCCGGTGGGCGGCCCCCGGAGCATCCGGTTCCTTGCATGGCTGACCGGAGAGCACCTCCGGAGGGTCGGGCTGCGCGGCCTGGCGGCAAGGGTGGCGAGGAAGCTCAGGGGGGGGTGAGAGCCTCCCGGTAGACCTCCAGGGTCATCCGCACCGTCCGCTCCCAGGTGAAGCCGGCGGCCCTCTCGATCCCCTTCGATGACAGGTCGGAGCGCAGAGCCGGATCGGTCGCCATCCGGAGTACGGCCGAGGCCAGCTCTTCCTCGGAGGAGGGATCGACCAGCAGCGCCGCGCCGCCGGCCACCTCCGGCATGGACGATACGTTCGAGGTTATCACCGGCGTGCCGCAGGCCATCGACTCGAGAACCGGAAGGCCGAACCCCTCCAGCAGCGAGGGGTAGACCAGCATCTCCGCCGCCGACAGCAGCGCCGGCAGGTCCTCCCCGGGGATGAAGCCGGTAGCGAGAACGCGCTCGCTCCCCTCCATCCGGGAGACCAGCTCCCGGCATTTCCATCCCCTCCCGCCCGCTATCACCAGGGAGTGGGGGATGCGGCCGGTCAGGCCGTCGAAGGCCCGGAGCAGCCTCGGGAGGTTCTTCCTCGGCTCCAGCGTGCCCAGGAAGAGGCAGAACCGCTCCGGCAGGCCGTACCGCTCCCGGACCCTCTCCACCTCCCGCGCCGGCGCCGGCCTCATGAGGTCGTGCTCCACGCCGTTCGGCACCACCCTCACCTTGCCCGCCTGGGCGGGGAATAGCCTGGCTATCTCCGCTGCGGTGTAGTCGGAGACCGCGATGATCAGCCTGGCCCTGCGCACGTAGAGCGGCAGCAGCCTTCCGCCGAGGCCGGCCCTGCCGGTGTGGGTCTGCCGGTGGGTGTAGTTGGAGAGGTCGTGCACGGTTATCACGCCGGGGACCGGCATCCTCCCGAGCGGGAGGGGGTACACCGGGTCGTGGTAGAGGTCTATCCGGTCGCGACGCATGCGCGGCGGCAGGCCCAGGTGGAACCAGAGCTGCATCGCCGGGCTGGGCCTCGTCACACTGACGACCTCGGCGCATTCCGGGAGGTCCACATCCTCCGGCAGGTCCCGGTTGGTGTAGAGGACCAGCTCGTGTCCGCCGGCCTCCGCTATCCCCCGGACCAGGTTGAGCACGTAGTTGGCTATGCCGGCCCTGAGCACCGAGAGCGGGGTGACCTTCATACCTATCCTCATCCTCGCCCCCCCCTCCGGGCCAGGGCTGAGCGGACCTTGCCGGTCATCTCCGCGAGGGTCTCCGAGCCGAGCATCCTCGCCGCGAGGGCGTACACCAGGAGCGACGGTACGGCCCATGCGGCCAGGTGGAGCAGCCGCGACGCGAACGGCGCGTCGAGGCCGACCGGAAGGAGCCACCTCATGCCGAGCAGCGCGCCGGTCATGAGGGCGCCCGCGCCCAGGTGCCTTCCCATCTCCAGCGCTATCCTCCCTCCCCCTATCGGTCCGGTATACCTCTTCAGGAAGTAGGCGTACATCAGGGTCTTGCCGGTGGAGGACACGGTGGTCGCCAGGGCCAGGCCCCCGATGCCGAGCGGGCCTATGAGGATGAAGTTCAGCAGCACGTTCACGATGAGCCCCCACACGCCTATCACGACCGTGGTGACCGTGTGCTGCACCGCGTAGAAGGCCCGCAGCAGCATGACCCCGATGCCGTACTGGGCCAGCCAGGGAGCGTAGAAGGCCAGGGCGTAGCCGACCAGCCTGGAGTTCTCGGAGGTGAAGCTGCCCCGCTGGAACATCACGGAGACGATCGGCGCCGCAAGAACGGTCAGCAGTATCGACATGGGGAGCATCATCAGCGAGACCCTGCCTAGGTGCGCGTGCATCTTCCGCTTCAGGCTGTCCATGTCCATCCTGGCCGCCTGCCGCGAGAAGCTGA
Source organism: uncultured bacterium (assembly GCA_964423505.1). Lineage (GTDB taxonomy): Bacteria > Fermentibacterota > Fermentibacteria > Fermentibacterales > JCC-6 > CAYREX01. The sequence continues at coordinate 89,857 of CAYREX010000002.1, forward strand.
CGTCGGCCAGCGTGGCCAGGGGCAGTATCAGCACGCCCAGCGCTATGTTCTTTATCCTGTCCGCGTAGGTGAGCGCCGTGACGGAGTCGACGTCCAGGAGCGATGCCAGCATCTTGTCCGTGACCGGCCCCAGGAACCCGAAGAGCACCCCTATGACCACCGGGGAGGCCATCCGGACCAGCTTCATGAAGTCGGGGTCCATCGGGCTCACCACTCTCCTGAACCTGAACCCGACCTTCAGGGCGAAGAAGAGGGCGAGCAGGAAGGAGAGGCAGACGGAGACCAGGCTGGCCACGGGAAGCACGATTATGCCGGCCCCCATCAGCTCCCTCCCGGCGACCAGGACCACGAGGGCGAAGAGGACCTCGCTGGCGATGCCTATGGCCCGGAGACCGTAGCGCCTGTGGTAGGTCAGCAGGCCCAGCAGGAAGCCCTTTATGGTGCTCAGGACCATCACCGGCAGCATTATGCGGAGCATCAGGGCGGAGAGCGTGCGGGTGTCCGGGGCGAGGCCGGGGCCCATGAGCGACACGACCGACCGGCCCTCCAGGAAGAGCAGGACCACCAGGGCGGAGCCGATGATGGTCACCCAGACCATTATCCGGCTCAGCAGGCGGTCGGCCGCCTCCCTGCCGCGGCTCTCCATCACGTCCGACAGGACCGGGATGAAGCTGGTGCCCACGGAGTCGGCTATGACCTGCTGGACCAGCAGAGTGACTATGTGGGCCACGGCGAAGGCGTCGGTCTGCCAGGAGAGGCCGAAGTAGCCCGCTATGAGCATCTGCTTCACGTAGGTGAGGACGGCCACCGACATGCGGCCCATCGAGAGCAGCGAGAAGCCGGTCCCCTGTCCCTTGGAGGAGGCCAGCCAGGCTATCCCCTTCGGGAGGGGGCGGCTCATCTTCCCGCCGGCTGGAGGGGGCGCGCGGCCAGGGCGCAGAGTATGCCGGTGACCGACCAGAAGAGGCCGTTCACCTGTGGCCAGTTGAGGTGGTTGTCCACGAGCTGGTGCCCCGCGAAGACGACGAGCCCGGCCATGATGGCGAAGACGGTGATGTCGCGGTACCTCCGGTAGGCCATGGCGAAGGCGCGCACAACCCCTGCAGCGAGCAGGAGCAGCGCCGCTAGCGAGATGATGCCGCCCTTGACCGCGTGGTTGAAGACCAGGCTGTTCAGTCCGCCGAAGTGGACTATCTCCCGGTAGCTCGCGGTGTGCCTCACCTCCCAGAAGCTGTAGAGGCTGGTCCCTCCCCAGTAGAACTCCCTCGCGCCCCAGCCGACTCCGGTGACCGGCGCCTCCGAGAACTGCCTCATGAAGCCCCTGTAGGAGACCGCCCTGTGGAGCAGGGTCGGCTGGTAGAGGGCCTCCTCCGGCGACATGAAGAAGCTGAGCTGGCGCTCGAAGACCTCGGCGCTCTGCAGGAGGACCAGCACGAATATCAGGCCGATCGCGACCGGGACCCACACCTTACGCCTGAAGTGGTAGAAGAGAACGGCGGCCGAGCCGGCGAAGACCATTGCCAGCCCGGCCCTCGAGAACGTGTACAGCACGCCCAGGACGCCGCCGGCAATGGCGGCCATGGAGACTATCCTCCAGCCGGTGCTCCGCTCGCGGAGCATGAGGGCGACCGCGATGGGGACCATTATCTCCAGGTAGCCGGCGAAGACGTTGGGCTGGCTGAAGAAGCCGCCCACCCTGCCCCTGTAGAGGTAGCCTATGGAGACGTCCACCCTGGTGAAGCCGGATAGACCCAGGTACTCCACGATGCCGGCGGCGCCCGCCACCAGGAGCGCCAGGACCATCGACCGGAGCATCCGGGTGAGGCGGCGGTCGGAGTCGCAGTAGTCGGCGACCATCAGGGCCATGGGAAAGGCCAGGAAGGTGCTGCTCCCCTCCCGGAGCGCGTTCAGCGGGTACTGCCCCAGGAAGTGGACCGACACGGCCACGCTCGCCGCCTGGAGGAGCATGGCCGCGCCGAAGAGGCGCATGGGGCGGGAGACACCGCCCACGGGCTCGTCCCAGGCGAGCTTCATCGTCAGCCAGACGGCGAAGAGACCGAACACCGCCAGCGTGGACATGGCCGGTGTGAAGCCGCCGAGCGGGACCAGCGACCCTCCGAGGACGAAGACGAAGGGCATCGCCGGCACCCACCTGACCGGGTCGGGGACCGCGGCCACGAAGCCGGCCAGCGCGACGCAGAGCAGCAGGGGAAGCCTGAAGTCGCCGGGGAAGAAGAAGTAGAGACCGAACCATGCGCCGGTCAGGAGCAGGAGCAGCAGTACCCCCCCGGGGCCGAGCCTGCATACTCCAGCCCTTAGCGTCGACCGCCCTTCGCTCACCCGGTCAGGGCTCCTCGCCGAAGAGTCGCCTGAAGCGCTCCCTGGCGTTTCCGGAGGAGCCGTGGGACGAGTCCGGGGGGACGGTGTTGGGCATGAACTCCTCGCAGTAGTTTCGCTCCCCGCGGTCACGGACCGGGTCGGTGGTCATGGACCTGCATCTCCCGGCGGAGGCGTCGTAGACTGCGCACTGCGTGCAGGAGTGGAGCCATATCCCGCACCTCTCGCACACCGCCTTGAAGCCAACGGTACCCGGTCCGTTGTCGTGGCCGCAGCCCCTGCAGATCATCGCTCCCCCACCTCCTCCAGCACCGTTATCTCGTCCACTCTCCAGCACCCGCCGTCGGGCAGCGTGACGGTGTCCCCCGGCCCCCTGCCGAGCAGGGCCGCCCCGAGAGGAGCCATGTAGTTGACCCTGCCATCCTCCGGAGAGGCCTCCAGCGGTCCTACGATGTCCAGCGACCTGGTGCCCTCCTCGGAGGAGAGGACTACCCCGGTGCCCGGAGAGACCACCGAGTCGCTTATCTCCCCTTCCGGGTACGGCCTGAGCCGCTGCATCTCCTCGCCCCACCTGGCCAGCCTGTCCAGGAGCAGGTCGCGCCGCTCGATGGCCGCCGCGTACTCCGCGTTCTCGGAGAGGTCGCCGTGGGAGGCCGCCTCGGCTATGGCATCCGCCGCCCGCGGGATGAGCACGCTGCGAAGCTCCTCCGCATCGGCCTGTCGCCGGGCTATCGCCTCCCTGGAGTCGAAGAGCGCCTCCCCCTCCCAGAAGTGCCTCTTCCTCCCCCTCTCCGACTTGGACTCCAGCCTTCCTGCCAGCTCCCGCCCGACCGCCAGGACCAGCCCCCCCTTCTGGGCCGGAGCGCTCCCCTCCAGGTTGTCCCGCATGGTGGAGAGGGTCCTCCGGTCGCAGCCGGCCAGGTATGTCTCCAGCTCCCTGCGCAGCCTCCCGGTCAGGAGGGAGGCTATGCGCTTCTGTGTCTCCGCCCTGGCGAAGAGCAGGTTCTCCAGCATGAGCTCCACCGGGTCGCCCTCGACCGGGGGGAGCCGGACGCCTTCTCCCGACTCCGGGATGCCGCTCCTGTACTCCAGGCTCCAGAGGAACCGGTCCACTTCGCTCCTGCTCTCCGCCGCGGCCTTCATGGCGTCGCGGAAGAGCTCCCGGTCCGACTCCCGCAGGAGGTCCATGGAGACGACCCACATGCGCCTCTTCAGAAGGCCGGTCAGGGCCAGCTTCTCCCCCCTGTCCGCGCCGGACGCCAGGAAGACCTCCAGGTAGCGCCTTCGGCACGGAGCCGAGCGGATCTCGCCCAGCGCCCTGGCGGCGCGCACCGCGGTGGGCTCGAGGAAGCGCTCGCCCCTTCCGCCCAGCAGCTCCGTCAGCTCGAACAGGGAGCCGGTCTCCGGGCTCCTGGAGGACTCGACCGCCTTCAGGGCCTCCCCGGTCTCGGGCTCCGCAGGGGCGCCGGCGGAGCGCAGCAGGGCCCTTACCTCCAGAACCATGTCGGAGACGGACATCCCGCTGTCCGACACTATCCCGAGCACCCTCTCCGGGAGGGGCACCGAGCCGAGCGCGGGGACTATCCTGTCACCCATGTCCTCGTACTCGGAGGATGAGGAGGCCGCCCTCCGGAGCGACCTCCAGGAGGAGGTCGCCTCCAGGCCTTCAGGCAGGACGGCCTCCAGGTCCTCCCTGGTGACCTGGCCGCTTTCGGAGCCGCGCTCCTCGAGCAGCCTCCCCAGCAGCTCCTCCGGCCTCTCCCGCAGCAGTCCGGCAAGCGCGTCCGGGTCCCGCCAGCGCATCACCATCAGGGAGCCGGGCTCGAGCGGTACCGTAGTATCCAGCGCGACCTCCAGCATCATGTCGTGGTTGCGGGCCTTCTCGAAGTCCACCGTGATGGACTTCCTGCTGACCCTCCGCACCTCTCCGGTGCCGAAGGTCCCGTGGTGGAGGAACCCGCCATCGCGGTAGGTCATGAGGCGGCCGAACGCCCGCCACCCCTGGGAGACGTCCGTACCCTTACGGGAGAGGCCGCTGCGCGCCAGGAAGAGCTCCAGCGGCTGGAGCATGAGATGCTCGTCCCGCAGCGACTCCACCAGGGCGCGCCTCAGCGGCTCCATCTTCCCGAAGAGCGGGGCCGCGCCGCGCAGCAGCACCGGGAGCCTCTCGTCGCCCTCCGCATCGAGCTCCTCGATGGCAAGCTCCAGGAGGCTCTCCGCCAGGTCCCTGCTGTCCGCGTCGAACAGCAGCCGGAGCACCTCGGCCATCTGCGTGCCGTCAATGGAGCCGGCGGACATCTCCTCCAACCAGAGGTCTCCGACCTCCCCGACCCGTCCCGCCCTTGCTGATTCGAGAGCTCTGGACAATCTTCCTCCCTGTCTGGAGTGGAGTATCGAAGATAACAGCGTGGAAGGGCTCTCGGAAGAGAACCCGGGGAGGTGCCCCAGATGAGCGACGGGTCCCGGGAGGACGGGAACAGGATGGACCGGAGGCAGTTCCTGGGCCGTGCCGGCCGGCTGGGCGGGGCGGTCCTGCTCACCGGGATGGCCGGCAGGGCCCTGGCCGGTGAATGGGAGCAGGGTATGGAGGATCACTGGAGCGCCGGCAGCTTCCGGCAGGACTGCGTCGACGCCTCCCGGGAGGCGGAGGGGATAATCAGGGCCAGGCTCGACGGCACCTGGAGCGAGCTGGAGACGGTGGAGCTCCCGGAGGCCTTCCTCGACTGGAACCTCTCGGCCAGGCGGGAGGTGCTTGACAGCATCTCGCAGATGCTCGGCGGCCGGGGCGGCCCCCCCTCCCTCGCAGGTCCCCACAACGCGGCCATGGCCACCACCGGCGCGCTCAGGGCGGACAGCCGCCTCAGGGTGAACAACGCCTTCAAGGGCATGGGCCTCTGCCCGAGGCGGGACCTGATAGGAGACGTCATGGAGGACATGCAGGCGGCGATGGGCTCCGGGATGGACCGGCGCCTGGAGATGCTGGACGAGCTCTACTCGGACCCGGGGAACTTCGACCTGACCAAGATGGTATCGCTGGAGCTATACACCACGGAGGAGTTCGAGACGCACACCTTCCTGAACCTGATGGAGCATCCGGCAACCTCGCTCGTCTTCCTCGACAGCAGCTCCTACGAGGTCAGGGGAATAGGCCAGCTGGTCTCCCCCGGCGACCCGGAGGCCGGTGCTTACGCGCGCGACATCGTCGACTACACCAACATGGCCCACTCCTTCTTCCACGGCGAGTTCCCCAGGCTCTTCCCCGGGATACTCGTACACGTGACGGCGGTGTTCGACAACTCCCCCGGCACCGGCAGGGGTGTCAGGATAGCCCCCGAGCTGACCTGACGGCCGTTGAGCCCGGGGATACCGCGCCTCCCGGACGGAGAGCCGCCGGACATGGTCTTCGTGGACCTGGACGGCACCCTGGTGGACCTCTCAACCGAGAAGCTCCTGCTGGCCCGGCTCGTCCGCTCCGGCAGCATAGGGACGCTCGCCCTTCTCGGCTTCCTTCTCGCCTATGCCCTCCATCCGGCCCGCACGCTGCGGCAGGGAAAGGGATGGAACAGGACCTACCTGAGGGGCCTGGGGGAGGGGGACCTCGTGGAGCAGGCGCGCGGCGTCGGCGATGAGATAGCGGCCGGCAGGATGAGGCCATGGACGAGGGGAGCCGTGGAAGGACTCTCCGGGGCCGGATGCAGGACCGTCATCATGACCGCCTCCCTGGAGCCGCTCGCCGGGAGCGTGGTCCGCGACCTCCCGGTCGACCTGCTGGTGGCAAGCAGGCCGGAGGTCCGCGGCGGCAGGCTGACCGGCAGGCTGGACGGGCCCAGGCCCTGGGGTCGCAACAAGAGGGAGCTGGCAGCGGAGGAGTGCCGGAGGAGCGGCATACCGATGGAGAGATGCATGGCCGCAGGGGATTCCTGGTCGGACCGGTTCGTCATGCAGGCATGCGGGGGCGCCGTCGCGGTCTGCCCCGACCGCAGGCTCCTGGGGCTCGCCCGGGAGCATGGCTGGACGGTGCCGGTCGGGGGAGAGCACGCGAGATGGGCGTGAGGGCGCTGGGTGCATTCTCGGGGGGGCTGGACAGCATGCTGGCCGCGCTGCTCCTCCGCGATCAGGGGATAGAGGTGGAGCTGGTCACCTTCCACAGCCCCTTCTTCTCCTCCCGGTCTGGCAGGGAGGGCGCGGAGCGGCTGGGTATGCCCCTCCGTACCGTCGACATGACCGGCGTCATCATGGAGCTGCTCGAGGAGCCGCCCAGCGGCTTCGGCAGCAACATGAACCCCTGCATCGACTGCCACGCGGCCATGGTCCGCATCATCGGCGACATGGCCGCCGCCGAGGGGGCGGACCTGGTCTTCACCGGGGAGGTGCTCGGTCAGAGGCCCATGTCCCAGAACAGGGGCTCGCTGAACAGGGTCGCCAACCTCTCCGGCTACGGGGACATCCTCCTCCGCCCGCTCTCGGCCAGGCTGCTCGAGCCGACCCGCCCGGAGATGGAGGGGCTGGTGGACCGGGAGCGCCTGCTCGACCTGAGCGGCAGGGGCAGGAAGCGACAGATGCGGCTCGCCGAGGCCTACGGGATTGACTACGAGACCCCCGGGGGCGGATGCGTCCTCACGGACCCGGGGTTCTCGAGGAGGCTCCGGGCCCTGATGGAGGCCGGCCTCTTCACGGAGAGGGCCGCCAGGCTCGCCAGGCACGGCAGGATGTTCAGGCTCGGCCCCTCCTCCGTCGGACTCGTGGGCAGGTCCAGGGGGGACAACCGCGCCCTGGAGCGGGCATCCGGCTCGGAGGGGATCGCCCTGTCGGACAGGCCCGGGCCGACCGGCATACTGCTGGGCGACCCCTCCGGCCTTCCCCTGCTGGCCTCCCTCGTGGCCAGGTACGGCAAGGTCCCGCCGGGGGAGACCGCCGAGGTCCTCGTCGAGGGCGGCCCGGCCGTCCTCACCGGCCCGGCGGACGACGAGACCGCATCCAGCCTCTCCGTATAGTCTTCATCGCCAACGATATGCGACCTTTTTCTTGACGCGGGCGCCCGTTGGCTTCATCTTCGGGCATCCGACCGAGAGGAAGTGCAACATGACCGGAAAGCTGTCCATCTAGAGAAATCCGCAGCCGAGGCTGTGTGATCCCGCACCACGATCGCCGCGCGGAGCGGGCCGCGGACCACGGACAGGGCAGGGTCATATGCACTACGATTTCGAGGACATCCCCGAGGAGAGCACGGACGACCGCGCGTCCACCGCGGCGGTAGTCGGGAGGATGCTCCCGTACGTCCGCGAGCACCGGGGCACGTTCGCCCTCGCCGCGGTGCTGCTGCTGCTGTCGGTCGGCTTCGAGCTGTTGGGCCCGCTCATACTCAGAAGGGTCATAGACAGGGCCATTCCCGCCGGCTCCATACCCGACGTCATCCTCTGGTCCGCCCTCTTCGCCCTCTCCTTCGCCATGGCCATGGCCCTCTCCTATCTCCAGGTGATAATGGCCACCAGGGTGGGGCTGAAAGTGGTGAGGGAGCTGAAGGGCGACGTCTTCAGGCACATGCTCACCCTCTCCATGTCCTTCTTCGACAGGCACCCGACCGGACGGCTCATGGCCAGGGTGGAGAGCGACGCCGAGCGGGTCAGGATGCTCTTCAGCGACGTCTCCATGGCGCTGCTCCGGAACCTGGCCATGGTCATGGGCACCCTCGGCATAATGATGGCGGCGGACCCGGGCATCACGCTCAGGGTAATCCTCCTGCTGCTGCCGGTCGCCCTGCTGACCGTACCCGTCCTCAGGCGCATGAGGAAGCTCTACAGGCTCTGCAGGTCGGCGTACGCCAGGATAGCCGGGATAGCCTCGGAGTACGTCCGCTCGGTGCCCGTGCTGCAGGTCTTCGGGGCCACCGGAATGGCCGCTGCGAGGATGCACGCCGAGGGGAGGGAGTACCTCGACCGGGAGGTGCGGGCCTACTTCTGGGAGTACGGCTTCTGGAGCTTCCTGGGAAGCTGCGAGATTCTGGCGGTACTGGTCATCCTTCTGGCGGGCAGGGGCGGCGTCGGTGCCGGCGCCGTCACCGTGGGCACTGTGGTGATGTTCGTCGAGTACACCAGGAGGCTCTTCGGGCCGGTGGTGATGTTCTCCGAGACGCTGAACATGGTGCAGAGGGCTGTGGCCTCGGCGGAGAGGCTCTTCGAGATACTGGGCACCGAGACGCTGACCCCGGACGGTACCCTGGGCGCGGAGGCCTTCCCGGAGGACTGGTCGGAGATACGCTTCGAGTCGGTCGGATACCGGTACGCGTCCGGTGACGGGAAGTGGGCGGTCCGGGACGTCAGCTTCGAGATACCCCGGGGCGGCCTCGTGGCCCTGGTCGGGCCGAGCGGCGGCGGCAAGAGCACCCTGGTGAGCCTGCTCCTGCGCTTCTACGAGCCGGACGAGGGGCGCATAACAATCGACGGCGTGGACGTCAGGGACCTGAGGCTGGACGTCTGGCGGCGCAGGCTGGGGCTGGTGCTTCAGGACGTGAGCCTCTTCCCCGGGACCCTCTCGGAGAACCTCACCGTCTTCGACCCCACCATCCCCCGGGAGCGGCAGAGGGAGGCCCTCGCCGCCATAGAGGCGGAGGACCTTCTGGGGAAGCTGCCCGGCGGCCTGGACGGGGAGATATCCGAGGGCGGCTCCAACCTCTCCATGGGACAGCGCCAGCTGGTCAGCTACGCCCGTGCCGTGCTCCGGGAGCCGGACCTGCTGGTCCTGGACGAGGCGACGTCGTCGGTCGACCCGGGCACCGAGCGGCGGATGCAGCGGGCAACCGACCTGGTCCTGGAGGGCAGGACCGCCCTGGTGGTGGCCCACAGGCTGAGCACCGTCACCCACGCCACGGGGATAGTCGTGGTGCAGGGCGGCAGGATAGCCGAGCGGGGTACACACGAGCAGCTCGTGGCAGCCGGCGGCATCTACGCCGGCCTCTGCAGGCTGCAGCTGGGAGGGGGGGCGGATGCCTGAGTACGGACGCTACCTCCGGTGGATAGCGGCCTTCTGGAGACCTCACGGGCGGCACCTGGCGGTACTGGCGGTGCTGACCCTCGTCTCCAGCGCCGTGGCCCTCTCCTTCCCGCTGGTCTTCAGGTACGTCCTGGACAACGTGGATCAGGTGCTCGGCAGCGGCGGCTCATCGGAGCTGCGGACGGTGCTCCTGGTGCTGGGCGCGCTGGCGCTCGCCCGGTTCGTGGCCGGGCTCTACCCCGGGGCCAGGGCATGGCTCAACAGCAAGATAGGCCTGGCGGTCAGGGACACCGTCTTCGAGAGCGTGCTCCGCAAGGACTGGCGGTTCTGGAGCAGGTTCAGGCCGGGCGACCTGACCACGCGGCTGACCGACGACATCGCCGACTACCCCAGGATAGCGTGGTTCTCCTGCTCGGCCGTGTTCAGGGCGCTGGAGAGCACGTCCAGGCTGCTCTTCTGCCTCGGCGTGATGCTCCTGATGAGCTGGGAGCTGACCCTCATCGCCCTGGTGCCGCTTCCCCTGATGTTCGCCATCTTCGTGCGGGTGGAGGGGAGGATAGGCCGCAGGGTCACCGAGAGCAGGAGGGAGACCAGCCACACGGGGAACCTCCTGGACAGCACCTTCGCCGGCATCCCCATGGTCAAGGCCTACTGCGCCGAGGAGGGCCAGGCGCGGAGGCTGCGGGAGATACTGGACAGGCGCCTGGGCATTGACCTGTCGCTCACGAAGCTGGTCATGGTTGTCCACGGTCTCTACTCCGTGATAGGCCAGGTGGGGAAGGTGACCGTCATGCTCGTCGGGGGCATATTCGTCATACGCGAGCGGATAGGTCTGGGCGAGCTGTACGCCTTCTACGTCTATCTGGACATGCTCCTGGCGCCGATGATGGACATCCCCAACCTCTTCGTGACCAGCAGGCAGGCCTTCGCGTCCATCGACCGGGAGCGGGAGATACTCGAGTTCCCGGACGCCCCGGAGTGGGGCGGGTCCAGTGACGTGGGCCCGGTGCGGACGGTCTCCCTCCGCTCCGCCGGCTTCCGTTATCCCTCCTCCGGCGGCGGCGTGTCCGGGGTTACCGCCGAGGTCTCCTCCCCGTCGGTGGTGGCGGTCGTGGGCGAGGTGGGCAGCGGGAAGTCCACCCTGGTGAGGATGCTGGCCGGCATCCTGCCCTGCAGGGAGGGGGAGGTGCTCCTCAACGGCACCCCCATCGGGGAGGTATCGCTGGAGTGCCTGACCCGGGAGGTGGGCTACGTCCCCCAGGAGTCGGTGCTCTTCAGCGACTCGGTGGGCGACAACGTCAGGCTGGGCAGGGACCTGGACGACGGCCTGGTCAGGCTTGCGCTGGACATCGCGGGCCTCCCCGACGTGGAGCTCTCTGCAGGGGCCGGCACTATCCTCGGCCAGGGAGGAGTGGGAGTCAGCGGCGGACAGAAGCAGCGGATAGCCATCGCGCGGGCCCTGGTGGACCGCCCGTCCCTTCTGCTCCTGGACGACTGCACCGCCGCGCTGGACGCGGAGCGGGAGGAGGCCTTCTGGAGGGAGCTGCCCCGGGCCGCCGGCGATGCGGTGGTGCTGGTGGTGACCCACAGGGAGGCGACCGTCAGGCGCAGCGACCGGGTGCTCTTCGTGAGCGACGGCGAGATGGTCGCCTTCGACACCCACCGGGCGCTGCTGAGGGAGAGCGAGCTGTACAGGATGGTGCTGGCGACGGAGATGACCGACCATGGCGCCTGACCGGCCGGCGGCCTGCGCGCGGACGGGGCAGGGCGGCCTCCTGGAGAGGGCCGCCGCCGCCCGGGAGCTGACTCGGGGATGCAGGCTCTGCCCCAGGCGCTGCGGTGTGGACCGCACCCGGGGCGAGGTCGGATTCTGCGGCGCCGGCAGTGAGCTGGAGATCGCCTCCTCCTGCGTGCACGGAGGCGAGGAGCCGGTGCTCACTGGCGGCTTCGGGGTGGGCAACGTCTTCCTCGCCCGATGCGTGATGTCCTGCGTCTACTGCCAGAACTGGGCCATAAGCTCCCCGGGCCCGGCACCGAGGCCCGACTGGCGGACGACCCCGGAGGAGCTCGCCCTCCTTCTGCTGCGCTACCAGGAGGCCGGCTGCCCCTGCGTGGGGCTCGTCACCCCCACCCACTACGCGCCGCACCTTCTGGAGGCCCTCTCGATCGCCGCGGCCCGCGGGCTCCGGGTGCCGCTCATCTGGAACAGCTCGGCCTACGACTCGCCGAAGCTGCTGGAGCTGCTGGAGGGGGTGGTGGACATCTACCTCCCCGACCTCCGCTACATGGACGGCCGGACGGCGCTGGAGCTCTCGTCCGCCCCCGGCTATCCGGAGGCCGCCAGACGGGCTCTCCGCGAGATGCACCGGCAGGTGGGGCTCCTCGAGACCGGACCCGGCGGGACCGCGGTATCGGGAATGCTGGTCCGGCTCCTGGTCCTCCCCGGAGGCCTCTCCGACACGCCCGACGCCCTCCGGTGGATAGCCGCGGAGCTGGGGAGCGAGGTTGCCGTGAGCCTCATGTCCCAGTACCATCCGTGTCACCTGGCCCGGGAGCGCCCGCCGCTGCACAGGCGCCTGCTGCCCGCCGAGTACGACGAGGCGCTGGAAGCCCTCCACCGTCTCGGGTTCGAGAGCGGCTGGGTACAGGACCAGGTCGAGTCGCCGGAGAGCTGGCTTCCCGGACAGGACGGGGAGGGGCTGGAGTTCCCCGAGGACCGCTGAGCTGCGGCGGCCGGCCGACCCGCTCCCGACCGGCCCGGCCGCCGGGAGACGATGGAGGTGCTCCGATGCTGACGTGCTCTCTCTGCCTAGCTCTCCTGCTCGCCCCGGACACGCTCCCCCGGCCTGAGGACCCGGTGGTCCTGCTGCTGGAGACGCTGGTGGAGGAGGGGGTCTACACCGAGGAGGAGCTGACCCGCTTCATCGCGTGCGAGCAGTACATGGACGGCGGCTACCTCCGGAGGGAGGGGCTGTCGACGGACTCTGTGCGGAGGAAGTTCGTCGACGTAGTCCTGCGGGAGGACCACCCCCCCGGAGGGCCGGGGCACCCGTTGACCGCTCCGATGGCGGACGCCTTCAGGTACTACCCGAGGAACGGGGGGGTGCTGAGGTTCCACCGGCTGCTGGCGGAGTTCCGTCCGCTCGCGCTTCTGCCCGACCCGGGCGAGATACCCCCGGACCCTTCCCCGCAGGTCACGGGCGGCCCAGAAAAGCCTTGATGCCCCCGAAGGTGGCCGTCGCCAGGCCCTGCCCGTCGAAGTGTATCCTCATGCAGGTCAGGAACGACATGAGCGAGCCGGTGGCGCTCTGCGGATGCGGCCCGGAGAGGCAGCGGTCGGCGGAGGGGAGGTCGGCCGCCCTGGCGTTTACCGTCCGGCCGTCGTCTCCCAGGTAGCGGAACTCCACTATCAGGTTCGAGGCGCCCCCGAAGACGAACGGCTCCTCCAGCAGGAAACCGTTCCAGCCGGGCGACGAGCCGCTCCAGTCGACTGACAGCGTATCGAGGCGGAGCACCCTCGCCGGCGTGCCGCCGCCGTAGTTGGCCTCGAAGTCGCTGGAGAGGGAGGATACGTCGGTCTCGCAGAGCAGCAGCTCGAAGTCGTAGAAGCTGCCCTCCGAATGGGAGGAGTGCGTGGCGAAGAGCTCTATTCCGGTTATCTCGAGCGGCCCGCCCAGCTCATCCCTCAGTACCAGGACCTGGTACCTTCTGCCCGGGTCGCCTCAAGATCCGCAGAAGGGCCTGTTGGTGGCGAGGCTCCCCCCCTCGCCTATCTCGCGGAAACCGGCCGTTGCGTATCCGGCCGCGAGCAGGAGCAGGACCGCGCACAGAGCTCTCATGCAGGCTCCTTCCAGGTCGGCGCGACGGGTTCGGTCCCGGTGACGGATCACTGAAGGCCGTACCGGCCGCAGGCCCGGATGAGCTCCCTGCAGGCGAGCGGCACGTCCCCGGCTGACATTATGGCGGAGACCACCGCCACTCCGTCCGCCCCGGCGTCCAGGACCAGGCCGGCGTTGCCCGGCCCAAGGCCGCCTATGGCCACCAGCGGGAGCCGCGTGCCGCGCCTCAGCTCCGAGACCGCCTCCAGGCCCAGCGGGCCGGGGAGGTCGGTCTTCGTCGGCGTCGCGAAGACCATGTTGGCCGCGAGGTAGTCCGCCCCCTCCTCCTCGGCGCGAGCCGCCTCGGCAACCGTCCTTACGGAGGCGCCGATGACCGCCTCCCCCCCCATGAGCTCCCGTGCCCGACCCACCGGCATGTCCTCCTGCCCCAGGTGGACGCCGCCGGCCCCGGAGGCCATCGCCACGTCCACCCGGTCGTTGACGATGAAGAGCGCGTCCTGCCGGCGGCAGAGCCGGGCCAGCCGGTCCGCCGTCTCCAGAAGCGCCCCGGTGGGGGCGTCCTTGTCCCTCAGCTGCACCGTCCGGATACCGGCCTCCAGGGCTTCGTCGACCACCTCGGGTACCGACCTGCCGCCGGGCAGGCGCGGGTCGGTCACCAGGTAGACGCGGAGCAGCTCCCGGAGTCCGTCCCCGCCGGTCAGGAGAGCTCCTCCGCCCTTGCCCTCCCGCCGATGACCCCGGAGTCGAGCCGGTGTATGGCGTCCAGCAGGCGTGGCACGAATGAGCCGGGGCCGGCGGCGCCCTCCGCGGCCGCCTCCCCCGCTATGCCGTAGGCGACCAGGGCGCCGACCGCAGCCTCCACCGGGTCCTCCACCGCCGCCATGTAGCAGGCCACGGCAGTGCTGGCGGAGCAGCCGGTGCCGGTGACCATCCCCATCATCGGATGGCCGTTGTCGACCCTCGTGGTCCTGCTGCCGTCGGTCACGTAGTCGGAGGGGCCGGTCACGGCGATGGTCACTCCCCGTCCGGCCGCGTAGGCCGAGATGGCCTCCAGCTTCCCCTCCACGGTGTCCATGGAGTCGACCCCGCGGACCGCGCCGCCGGCGCCGGCCAGGGCCAGCAGCTCGCCGGCGTTGCCCCGGACCACCGAGACCGGGAGCTCGTCCATAAGCCGGGCGGCCGCCTCCGTCCGCAGGCCGGTCGCCCCGGCGCCAACCGGGTCGAGGAGGATTGGCACCCCCTGCTCCGCGGCGGACCTGCCGGCGGCCAGCATGCTCTCGACGAGGGGCGGGTCCAGGGTGCCTATGTTCAGGAGAAGGGCGCCGGCGAAGCGGACCATCTCCGGCGACTCGTCGATGCAGGGCGCCATGACCGGCTGGGCGCCGAAGCAGAGGGTTACGTTGGCAGTGAGGTTGGTCACCACGGAGTTGGTGATGTGGTGGACCATTGGCCGCGCCTCCCTGAGGGCGCGGAGACCTGAAGACGATACGCGTGCGGGATCCATGTGAGACCTCCGGATTTCCTTACGCCGACATGACTCGGGTCAAGTTCCAGGGGTTTGATCTCAGGCGCCCATCGAGCGCCACCCCCAATCCTGACGGCGAAGCTAAGGAAGGCCCTTCCCGGCGTCAACGCCGCCGGGCGTCTCTTGCCCGCCCGCTGCCTCCCTGTTATCTAGCCCGACACCGAAACCGGGGAGGTAGGATGCACGCTCCGCTCGTGGCTCTCTCGCTGCTCTGCTCCATGACGTCCCTCCAGCCCTGGGAGCCGATGCCGCAGGCGGCGGACTCCGCCCTGGCGCTGGCGCTGGACACGCTGGACATGGACAGGTCGATGATGGACTTCGACAGGCACTGGGCGACCGGGGTGGCCCTGCTGGACTCCACCGTGCTGGAGGCCATCGCGCACCTGGACTCCATCCCCGGGATCCTGGCAGCCAGGGTGGAGGCTCTGCCCGGCCTCGAGCTCCGGCCGGACACGCGGACGGACGGCCCTCCCTTCCCCGCCCTGCTCCGCATGCTGGAGGGGGCCGACTCGGCCTACGCCGGGGCCATCGCCGCGGCGCCGGGGCTGTCGGACACGCTGGCGGCCCTGCTGCCGGCCATCTGGATGGATGGGGAGGACCCGCTGGACTGGGACTCGGTCATGTCCGACTGGGGACTGCCGGTGCTGGACGGCGAGGAGATGGAGGCGGAGACTCTGGTGGCGCTGCTCGAGGCCCGGGAGGGTCCGGAGCCGCTCCCGGAGGGGGAGCTCCTGGCGGCGGCGCTGGCGCTGCGCGAGGTGCAATGGCCGGAGGAGCTGCCGGTCACGCTGCCGGGCGTGAGCGGGACCACGGCGACCTTCAGCTTCGAGGGTCCGGTGAGGTACGTGGTGGGCGGCGCCGGCAGCAACGTCTACACCGCCGACTGCCCCTTCGAGCTGATAGTGGACACCGGAGGGGACGACGTCTACCTGCTGGCCGCGGCAGGAGCCTGCGGCCCGGCCGGCCGAAGGGTCTCGGTGGTTGTCGACCTGGAGGGAGACGACAGGTACGGGGCCGGCGGCCCGGTATCGCTGGGGTGCGGCCTTCTGGGGCTGGGGGCGCTGGTGGACCTCGAGGGGGACGACGTCTACCGGGCTGGCAACGCCTCGCTGGGGGCGGGCCTCGCCGGACAGGGCCTCCTGGTCGACCTCTCCGGGGATGACCTCTACGAGGGTGGCACCTTCACGCAGGGGGCGGGCTGCCTCGGCCGGGGCATGCTCCTGGACGGCTCCGGCGACGACGTCTACAGGGCGGAGCTCTTCGGCCAGGGCCTGGGCGGACCCGGCGGCGAGGGCTCCCTCCACGACGCGGGCGGAAGCGACTGCTACCTCGCCGGCTTCACCTACCCGCACGACCCGCTGCTGCCGGAGGACAACCAGGCGATGTCCCAGGGCTTCGCCATGGGGCTGCGCCCGCTGGTGGCCGGGGGAATCGGCCTTCTGGCCGACAGGGGGGTCGGCAACGACACCTACAGGGCGGAGGTCTTCGGCCAGGGCTGCGCCTACTACTACGGGCTGGGGATGCTCTACGACGAGGGGGGGCAGGACTGCTACGCAGCCGCGCAGTACAGCCAGGGCTCCGGCATCCACCTCGCCTCCGGGTGCCTCTGGGACGGCTCCGGCGACGACTCCTACTTCTCCAGGAACGGCCCGGCCCAGGGCAGCGCCCACGACCTCTCCACCGGCCTTCTGGTTGACGGCGGCGGCAACGACTGGTACTGCTCGGACGGCGGTCAGGCCCTCTCCCTGACCAACTCGGCGGCCCTCTTCCTGGACGTCTCCGGGGCGGACACCTACGCGGTCAGGGGGAGCGGACAGGGCAGCGCACACTGGGCCCGGGGCTCCTCCGGCGCATCGGCCTTCCTGGACCTGGCCGACGACGACGTCTACCTGGGGGAGGGGGCCGACTCGCTCAGGTGGACGACAACGGAGTACGGCGCCGGCATCGACATGGCCCGGGAGACCCCCGGCGGGCTGAACCCGCAGGACCCGGTGGGTAGCCCGGAGGAGCTGGGGCTGGACTCGCTCTTCAGCGTCGCCGGCGAGTGGGGCGTGGGACCCAACCGGGAGAGGGTCCGGGCACACAGGGATGAGCTGGCCTCCAGGGGGGAGGAGGCTGTCCGGTACCTGCTGGAGGAGCACCTGGGCACCATCGACGGCCTGGAGGTCCGGGCGATGGAGCAGGTCTTCGAGGCCTCCCGGGAGCTCTCGGTGGAGCTGCTCTCGGGGCTCCTGGCCTCCTGCGACTCCCTCTCCCCGCGGGAGCTGGGCAACGCCATGCACTTCCTCGGGCAGGCGGGCGACTCGCTGGCGGCGGAGGCGGTTGCCGGCTTCCTCGCCGCATCGGGCGACACCGCCTCGGTCGGCCTCAGGGTCGGGGCCCTGCGAGCCCTCGGGGAGGCGGGGGAGGAGCGCTTCTACCTCTCGGTGGTCCCCTTCGCCTCGGACAGCTCCGACAGGGTCCGGAGGCAGGTGGCTGTCGCCCTGGGCGAGTTGAGGGCTGAGGAAGGCCGGGAGCTGCTGGAGGCCATGGCGATGGAGCGGAGCGTTGACGTCCGCTCTGCGGCGCAGAGGGCGCTGGAGCTCCTGGACGAGGCCCGCGAGGAGGGCGAGGCCGGGGGGGATCAGCGGCCCTGATCGTCCCCCGCCTTTGACACCGGAGGAATGCCGACGTATTTTGCAACTTGTGTCAGTGTCTCGGAAACTAACCCATGAGGAGGGAAATAAATGAAGAGACTCGGACTTGTAGCAGCAGCTATCGCCATCGCGGTGCTCGCCGCCTGCACTGGCGACGACCCCAGCGGCCCCACCGGTGACCTCCCGATAGTGCAGAACCTCAGGCTCGACTCCGCCGACTGCGAGGATCGCACGGTGGCCCTGGAGTGGGACGCCGTGACCGAGGAGGAGGTCGACGGGTACGAGGTCAGGTTCGACCCGAGCGCCTCCGGCAACTACAGCGAGGTGGAGAAGGTCAACGGCACCAGCTACGAGCACACCGCCGACCAGGCCGGCCAGTACGTCGTGCTCGCCTACAAGGGCGAGGACTACTCCTCGGGCAACTCCAACGTGGTCAGCACCATGCCGGTGATCATCACGACCACCTACTCCATCTACGACAACTTCGCGCCGGCCCAGTACAACTCCGGCTTCATCTTCGGCTTCGCCGGCGGCGAGACCGGCCAGGCCAGCTCGCCCGGATTCGTCCAGGACATCTACGCCTACGACCCGACCAAGGGCACCGACGGCGACGACGACGTCTACCTCTACAGCGGCGACTTCGGCACCTTCGGTAACGGCAACACCACCAACCTCACCTACTCCGAGGGCACCGAGCCGGCAGGCTACCCGTCGAACCCCTGGGTGACCAACCTCGCCGTCTACTCGAACGACGTCATCTTCTGCGAGCTCTACGACGGCTACTTCGCCAAGATGCTCAACATGACCGTCCAGGCGGAGCCGCAGAGCCAGAACGGCACCGAGGTCCGGTTCACCTACGAGATACAGGGTATCCAGGGCCTCTACCTCTTCACCAACGACCGCACCAACTAGCGGAAGAGGGAACGAAGAGAGCGGGGCGGGGCGGAGACGCCCCGCCCTCTCGCATGTGCGCTCCGGTGCGGCCCGGTGAAGAGCCGCTTCGAACGGATGCGCTGTACGGGATGGAGAGAGGAAATGAGAACGGCAGCGATCATCATGGTCGGAGCCCTGTCGCTGCTCCTGCCGGTCGCAACGTCCTGCGGCGGGGACGACTCGGCGACCGAGCCGGATACCCAGCCACCACAGGCTTCGGACCTCGCCGCCGAGATGGACGGAGACGACGTAGACCTGACCTGGACGATGTGCACGGCTCCCGACTTCCATGGCTACGCCCTCTACAGGTCGGAGGATAGCGACATCGGCCAGGACCCCCTGGAGGAGGAGCTGCTCTCCACCATCGGCGCCGCGGCGGATACCACGTACACGGACGAGAGCCCGTTCGATGCCGACACCCTCTACTACGTTCTCCGTACCTCCGATGATGCCGGCAACACGGCCTGGAGCAACGAGGTACCGGTGTCCGACGACTCCCCCGGCGGTGGCGGCGGCGAGCTTCCCGTCGTGCAGAACCTCAGGCTCTATTCCGCCGCCTGCGAGGATCGCACGGTAGTCCTGGAGTGGGACGCGGTGACCGGGGAGGATGTCGACGGGTACGAGGTCAGGTTCGACCCGAGCGCCTCCGGCACCTACAGCTCGGTCGGCCAGGTCACCGGCACGACCTACAACCACACCGCCGACCAGGCCGGCCAGTACGTCGTGCTCGCCTACAGGGGCGATGACTACTCCTCGGGCAACTCCAACGTGGTCAGCACCATGCCGGTGATCATCACGACCACCTACTCCATCTACGACAACTTTGCGCCGGCCAGCTACCACACCGGCTTCATCTTCGGCTTCGGCGGCGGCCAGACCGGCCAGGCCAGCTCGCCCGGGTTCGTCCAGGACATCTACGCCTACGACCCGACCAGGGGCACCGACGGCGACGACGACGTCTACCTCTACAGCGGCGATTACGGCGCCTTCGGCAACGGCAACGCCACCAACCTAACATGGTCGGAGGGTACCGAGCCGGCCGGCTACCCGACGAATCCCTGGACGACCAACTTCCGCGTCTACTCGAACGACGTCATCTTCTGCGAGCTCTACGACGGCTACTACGCCAAGATGCTCAACATGACCGTCCAGGCGGAGCCGCAGAGCCAGAACGGCACCGAGGTCCGGTTCACCTACGAGATACAGGGTATCCAGGGCCTCTACCTCTTCACCAACGACCGCACCAACTAGCCGAAGTGGGCACTGATGGAGCGGGGCGGGGCGCGGACGCCCCGCTCTCTTCCATGTCCGCTCCGGGGCGGCCGCGGCGGAGGGGGAGGAACACCCTCGCCCCCCGCGGTGTATAATCCCCGCGGAGAGAGCCATCGCGACGGCTGCGGATGAGAGGACGACATGCAAGCATTGATGATGTGCCTGGTTCTCATGGCCCCTTCCGGGTCGGCCAAGCAGCAGACCCTCCCCTACTTCGTGCTCGACCCGGAGATGTTCCGGCAGGAGGGCGACGCGGAGGGACTCCCGGGCGCCATCAGCGCCGCCGTGCTGGAGGTGGTCGACATGCAGGGCGGTCACTTCGGCGTGGGCGTGCGGGACATGATATCGGGCGAGACGGTCATCGAGCAGGAGTCCGGGAGGTTCAACGTCCCCTACCCGAACCTGGTCCCGACCGCCTACTGCCTCGACATGAGCGACCTCGGAGTAGTCGACCCGGACAGCGTGGTCTCCAGGGACGAGACCATATGGAACGCGCTGGACCTGATACAGAACACCCCGGGTGAGCAGACACTGCGGGTGCTGCAGATACTGGGCATCGAGAGGATAAGCCAGTGGCTGGCCGACTCCGGCTTCGAGGATACGGAGGTGCACGGCATAGCCCACGAGTGGGAGGGCGCTCCCACCTACGACCCCAACCTGACAACGCCGGAGGAGACCCTGGAGATGCTGGAGATAATCCACGCCAGGATGGACAGGCCGGAGGTGGTCGGGATAGTCAGCGACCCGGACCTGCCGGAGGGTATGCTGGAAGGCCTCGGAGACGTCCGGGTATACGGCTGGGTATCGGCGCAGGGCGACGCGAAATCCTACCAGCTCATCGCGGTCACCGGTGACGGCGGAGCCTACGGCATAGCCCTCCTGGCCGACGAGCTGACCTCCCCGGCCGTCGCCGACGAGGCCCTCTCCACCATCCTCCGCAGCCTCTAGGGGTCGGGCCAAGATAGCTAAGATTGCATGCCGGAAACCGGCACCTGGGATGGCATAAACAGACTAATGCGATGAAGCAGACCGGCGCAGGAAGACGTTCAGATGAATAGAGAGACGATCAGGCGACACAGATCCGTACTCGGGACAGCCCCCCTGGCGCTGGCCCTGCTGGCGGGATGCAGCGACCCGTGGGGGCCGGGGCTGGAGATAAGGATAAACCAGCCGCCCCCCGCCGGGGCGACCGCCGACGAGGGCTACATCATAGAGTGGACCCTCTCCGTGCGCGACCACCGTCCGAACGGCATAGACCTCTTCGTCGACACGGACCTGGACCCGGAGCAGGGGCTGGTGCAGATAGCGGAGTCGCTCTCCGTGGAGTCGACCGGGTTCCTCTGGGACTGCTCCCTCTTCCCGGAGGGGGACTACTACGTCAGGGCGCTGCTCTACGAGGGCGCCTACACCGAGTCAGACTACAGCGAGGGAACCATCTCGGTCAGGCACGGCGACCGGGCCTCCCCCTAGCCCGGATGTCGTGAGCCCGGGCATCCCGCATCTGCTGCACGCCCTGCTGGCGCTTGCCGCAGCAGCGGCCCTGACCCCGGGAGCCGGGGCGGACCTGGAGGAGGTCGTCTCGCTGGAGGGGGCGCGCATCGGCGCCGCGGTTATCGACCTGGCCTCCGGGGAGACGCTGGCCATCCGCGACGGAGCGGGCTTCCCGGTCGGCAGCGGAGAGGTCTTCCTGCTGGCCCGCAGCGTCTGCGCCGATGAAGCGGAGGGCGGCCTGGCAGGCTGGCTGGATGCCCGCGGGATGATCGATACGCAGGTGGACCCGGAGAGCGGCCTGCCGGTCTCGACCTCGGTCTCCGACGCCGCCTGCGCGCTGCGGCTCCTCTTCTCCGGGGAGGAGGGAAGGCGGGCCATCCCCGGCCCTTTGGACCTCGGGGAAGGGCAGGCGGCGAGCGTGGGATACGGCTGGGAGCTCTCCGGCTGGGTCGATACGGGTGCCGAGCACAGGAGCTTCGTCCTCGCCGCGGTCTCGCCGGAGGGCCGGGAGCTCGGGCTCCTCCTCCTGACGGACGATCTCTGCTGCCCGGGCAAGAGCGACCTGGCTCTGCTGCTGCTCTGGACGGCCGCGATGAACACCCCGCAGGACTTGCACTGACGCCCTTTCCTCGGTAGACTAGTCGGAAGAATACACTCGAAGGTGGTATGGTCCGCCTTCCGTCGCCAAGGGAGGGAACAGACATGAGGAAGATGCTGACCGTCGCGATGCTCCTCGCTCTCGCCGGCTCCGCCATGGCCGGCTTCTCCATCGGCTTCAAGCCGCTTGGTCTGCCCAACATGGTCTCCAGCATGAGCTCGGAGCCGTACAGCACGACGAGCGTGCCAATGCTCCGCGTGGGCTGGTCCGCATCGGAGGACTTCCGCATCGAGCTGCTGGGTGGATACGACAAGTGGACATGGGAGGACGAGGCCAACGATGCCGACGCCAGCGGGTCGACCTTCGGTATCGGCGGCTCAGCCTTCTACGTGATAGCGAGCCCGGCCAACACAGTCTGCAGCATGGGCGCCTCCTTCGTCTACAGCACAGCCTCCGGCGAGACCAACGGCAACGACGGCCCGAGCACCACGGGCATCTCCATCTACCCGATTCTCAGGGTCGACTTCGCCATCCCGGGCGCGGAGAGGTTCGCCCTCTTCACCGAGTTCGGCGCCAGGTACATGAGCGCCACCACCGACAACGACGGCAACGACCTCAAGTACACCGACTTCGGTGTATGGGGATCCGAGCAGATACTCGGAGGCGCCTACTACAGCTTCTGACGCCACTCGGGAGCTCCCGACGGCAGTGAGGGCGCGCCGGTTGGCGCGCCCTCCCCGCAGTTGCGCTCGTCGTCGCTATATTCTCCGCAAGCCGATCACGAGTAACATGCCTACCAGTCCCGGAAGGGGTGTCGAATGGCCGTGAACCTCAAGGGCAGGAGCCTGCTCACGCTTCTCGACCTCACCACGGACGACGTGCGCTACCTGCTGGACCTCGCGCACGTGCTGAAGGCCGAGCGGGTCTCGTTCCAGGTGGGGCAGCGGTTCCGCGGGAAGACCCTGGCGATGCTGTTCGAGAAGCGGTCCACCAGGACCAGGTGCGCGTTCGAGACCGCGTTCGGCGAGGAGGGCGGCCATCCGGTGTTCCTCTCCTCGAGCGACATACAGCTCGGCGCCAAGGAGAGTATCGAGGACACGGCCAGGGTCCTCGGCAGGATGTTCGACGCCATCATGTTCAGGGGCTTCGAGCAGGAGACGGTGGAGAAGCTCTACGGCTTCTCCGGCGTGCCGGTCTACAACGGTCTCACCGACAGGTTCCACCCGACCCAGGTTCTCGCCGACCTGATGACGGTCGAGGAGAACCTAGGCGGGCTGGAGGGGCTCAAGCTGGTCTACGTCGGTGACGGCAGGAACAACATGGCCAACAGCCTGATGATAGGCACCACCATGATGGGTATGGACTGCGCCATCCTGGCCCCGGAGGACCTGATGCCGGACCCGGAGCTGGTGGAGACGGTCCGCGAGCGCTGCGAGCTTACCGGGGCGGAGCTGATGCTGGGTAGCGACCCGGAGCGCCTGGTCCCGGGAGCCAGCGTCATCTACACGGACGTCTGGGTCTCCATGGGCGAGGAGGAGAGCGCCTCGGAGAGGCTGGAGATGCTGCAGCCCTACAGGGTGGACGACAGGATGATGGACCTGGCGGGGGACGACCCGGCCCTGTTCATGCACTGCCTGCCTGCGGTCAAGGGGAACGAGGTCACCTTCGATGTGATCGAGGGAAGGCAGTCGGTCGTATGGGACCAGGCGGAGAACCGGAAGCACACCATCAAGTCGCTGATGGCCGCAACGCTACTCTAGGACTCGTTGACAGTGGTGCCCTGCCGGTTTAGCTTGCCCCGGCCCATGCCCGCGTCCGTGTCCGGCCCGTCCGGGAGGGGGGGACCATGCTCCTCGCGATTCTGATGCTCGCAGCGCAGGCCGCCGTCGGTGCGACGGATGAGCCCGCCCAGCTGGTGCCGGAGATACCGCCGATGCTGGAGCAGCTCGACCCCGAGAGCTACATCCTCGGCCCCGGAGACGTGCTCTGGCTCAGCGTGCGCGGCGGCCTGCCGGAGGAGCTGGCCGGTATGACCACCAGGGGCACCATCATGTACATGACTGTTACCCCGGACGGTCACGCCGTGATACCGGGCGCCGGCTCCTGGTCGGTGGGCGGCCTGACCCTCGCCGAGGCCACGGATGTCCTCGAGAGCGGATTCCGGGGGACCTTCCCGGGCATCACCGCCAGCGTGGGGCTGGCGGGGCTGCGCTACTTCCGGGTGCCGGTGACCGGAAGGGTGAACTCGCCCGGTCTCGTGACCATAAGCGGAGCGGACAGGGTGACCGACGCCCTGCAGGCGGCCAACGGCATCTCGGCGGCGGGCTCATGGACCTCGATAATGGTCATCGGGAGGGGCGACACCTCCTACGTGGACCTTGCCCGCTTCGTAGTGGAGGGGACCCCGTCGCTGAACCCGTCCCTGCGCCCGGGAGACCGCATCGTGGTGCCGGAGGCGGAGAGCTTCGTGCAGCTGGAGGGCGCCCTGCACCTCCCCGGCATGAACATCTCCGTCCTCTCCCCCGGAGAGGGCACCGTCATGTGGTCGGAGAGCGTCTCCGGAATCACCGAGTACATCCCCGGGGAGACCGCCAGCGAGCTGATAGGCAGGAGCGGGGGGACGAAGTCCTGGGCGCTTCGGGACAGCTGCTACGTAGTCCGGGAGGTCGATGACGGCGGGGAGGTGCGCATACCCGCCCCCCTGGACGACCCGATGGTCGACCCGGTGCTGCAGCCCGGTGACAGGGTGGTCTGTCCCGGGATACCCCCGACGGTCTCGGTGACCGGCTTCGTGAGCGCGCCGGGGCTCTACGCCTACTCGGCCGGCATGGGCGTCGAGTACTACGTCAGCCAGGCTGGCGGCGCGGTCCGGGAGGGCAACGTCTCCGGCACGCGGGTCACCACGCCCTCCGGCACGACCCTGGACCGTGGAGAGGTGGACGTGGTCCCGGCAGGCTCCGACGTCCACGTCCCCAGGAAGCTGATGGTCGGCTGGCAGGAGCCGCTCCTGATAGTCACCAGCCTCGCCTCGATAGTAATAGCCTGGAAGAGCGTGTTCGAGTGAGACCTTCGAAGCGGCCCTCCTGGATTCTGTACGTCCTGCTCAGGCACCGCTGGTTCATAGTCGTCAGCCTGCTTGTGGTGATGGTGCCGACGATAGTCGTCACCTACCTCCTCGAGGAGAAGTTCACGGTCACCACGACCATCATGCCGCCGGAGACGCAGACCAGCCCCGGTCTCTCCCTCGGCGGCCTCGGCCTCTCCGAGTTCGCAGGCTTCTTCAGCGGGGGGATGGGCTTCTCCCTGCCGCTCATGACGACCATGTCGGACGTCTACGAGGAGATACTGAACAGCAGGACGCTCGTGGAGAGCGTGATCCTCTCCACCGGATACCTTCAGGAGGTAGAGGAGTACGAGCGCTACATGCAGAACCCCCAGCTCGGACTCTACTGGGCAAGGAAGAAGTTCCGGGAGAACTACGAGGCCAGGGTGACCCCCTCCGGCTTCATCGAGATAGCCGTGACCACCGGAGACCCCTGGTACTCCGTGGAGGTCTCGGAGAGGGTGGTGGAGGTGCTGGACAGCATCAACACCTCCGTCAACGTCAGCAGGGCCCGGGAGACCAGGGAGTTCCTGGAGATGCGCTACGGAACCGCCGAGTCGCTCCTGGCGGTGGCCCAGGACGAGCTGCGCGAGTTCGAGGAGGAGCACGGCATCGTGGCGCTGGACCAGGAGATGGAGGCGTTCATCGGGACGCTGGCCGAGCTCAAGCAGAGCTACATGGAGCTCCGCGCCCAGGCCCAGGCCATCAGGAGGGGCATCTCCGGCGGCACCAGCGCAACCGCCCTGCTCCGGGAGAGGGAGGCGGAGGCGCTCCTGGACGTCATAGGTATGCTGGAGACCGGCGACGTGCCCCCGGGGTACGAGGAGGTCGTCCCCGCCGTCCCAATGGACGAGCTCCCCGAGGTGACCTTCCAGTACGCCCGCCTGAGGGCCGACTACGAGATGCTCCTGGAGATGACCGGCATCACCCGCCTGACCCTTCAGCAGGCAATGCTCGAGGAGGAGAGGGAGCCGGTGCCGATAAGGGTGCTGGACCCGCCGAGGCACCCCGGATGGAAGAGCAAGCCGAAGAAGCTCTACATCTGGATAGAGGTCTTCCTGCTCGCCCTCCTCGGGGTGGCGGGCTTCCTGTTCGCCCGGGAGAACTTCGCGCGGATGCGCGAGGAGAGGCCGGAGGACTGGAAGAGGTGGAACGATCTCTTGAGGGACATCGGCGACGACCTCAGGCTGCGCCGGAGGAGCCGGCGCTCCAGAGACTAGCCCTCCCCGGCCTCCATGATGTCCCTGTAGCTCCCGTACCTCGACGCCGGGAGCTCTCCCGCGCTCACGGCGGCCTTGACGGCGCACCCGGGCTCGGCCAGGTGGAGGCAGTTCCTGAAGCGGCAGCTGCCCGCCAGGGCTGCCAGCTCGGGCATGCAGGCGGCCACCATGTCCCTCGGCACGTGATCGGTCCCGAAGAGCCCCAGCCCCGGCGTGTCCATGAGCATGGCGCCTCCCCCGAGCGGCACCAGCCGCGCGGAGACGGTGGTGTGCCGCCCCCGACCCGTCCCGGGGCTCACCTCGCCCACGGCCAGGTCCAGGCCCGGAACGAAGCACCTGGCTATGGAGGTCTTGCCAGCGCCCGAAGGACCGGTCATGACCACCGTCCTGCCGGCGATGCTCCCGGCCAGCCGCTCGACGCCCTCTCCGGTCTCGCAGCTGATGGCGTGAAGGCCGTATCCCGCTCCACCGGAGCCGTATGCCGAGCCGAGCCGTTCGATCAGGCCGGCGTCGTCCCCCTCCGCCAGGTCGATCTTGTTCAGCACCACCGTAGCCGCCAGCTCCGCCCACTCGCAGGCGACCAGCGCACGGTCGACGAAGACGGTGCTGACCGGAGGCTCCCGAAGGGAGACCACCACCATGACCAGGTCGACGTTGGCGGCCACGACCCTCCGCCTGCCGCCATGGGCATGCCGCTCGAGTACGCCGTGTCTCGGGCGCACCCCGGTGACCAGCGGTGTGCCCAGCAGGTCCTCGACCAGGGCCAGGTCACCCGGGACTACCCCGCTCTCCCGGTAGACCCGTCCCGCCACCTCGGCGAAGGCCTCTTCCCCATCCGGCAGGAGGAGATGTACGCCGCTCCTGGAGACGGAGGAGACCCGGCAGGCGGCCGGGTCTCCCTTCCGGCATCTGTCGCTCAGGGGGAGCCTCCTTCGGGCACCGGGCCGAGGAAGCGTATGACGTGCTCCCCCTCCCGGCCCCACCCGAGTATCTCCCTGACCGCCCGCTCCATGTAGAGGGAGTCGGAGGTGAGACGCTCTATCTCCGCCTCCAGGGAGTCCACCTCGGTCCGCAGGCTGTCTATCTCATCGCCGACGGTCTCTATCTCTCCGCGGACCCTGGCAAGCGCCATGAGGCCGTTCCGGTTGAAGACTATGGTGACCACCACCAGGACGAGCACCACCGCCAGCGTCACGTAGAGGACCCGGTGGGAGCCGCCCCGGCCGGTCACGTCAGTCCAGTCCCGGAGGGAGCGCCGTGGTCCCGGCGAAGACCGCCGCGGCATCCAGGTCCTCCTCGATGCGCAGCAGCTGGTTGTACTTCGAGGTCCGGTCCGTCCTGCAGGTGGAGCCGGTCTTGATGAGCCCGGAGCCGACGGCTACCGAGAGGTCGCTTATGAAGGTATCCTCCGTCTCTCCGCTGCGGTGGCTGACCACTGTCCTCCAGCCGTTCCGGTGCGACATGTCGACCGCCTGCAGGGTCTCGGTCAGCGTGCCTATCTGGTTCAGCTTCACCAGGACTGCGTTGGCGGAGCGCTCCTCGATCCCCCTCCCTATCCTCTCCGGGTTGGTCACGAAGAGGTCGTCTCCCACCACGTGGATGCGGTTGCCAAGCCTCTCGGTCAGGAGACGCCAGCCCTCCCAGTCGTCCTCGGCGAGGCCGTCCTCTATGCTGACGATGGGGAAGCGGTTCACCAGACCCTCCCAGTAGTCCACCATGCCCTCCGGCGTCAGACCGTCCGGGTCGCAGCCGTGCATGAAGTACCGGCCTTCGCGGAAGAACTCGCTCGCGGCCGGGTCCAGGGCCAGCCAGACCTGCCGCCCCGGCTCGTAGCCCGCGCTCATGATGCTGTCCACGATTAGCTCGAGTGCCGACTCGTTCGTCGGCAGCTCCGGAGAGAAGCCGCCCTCGTCGCCGACGGTGGTGCCGAATCCCCGCTTCCTGACAGCGGCCCGAAGGGAATGGAAGACCTCCGCCGCTGCCACGATGGCGTCCCGTTCGCTGTCGAAGCCGGCGGGGACGACCATGAACTCCTGAAGGTCGATCGGGCCGGAGGCGTGCTTGCCGCCGTTGAGGATATTGACCATCGGGACGGGCAGGATCCGCGCCGCCGGGCCTCCCACGTACCGGTAGAGCGGTATCCCGAGGTGCATGGACGCTGCCCTGGCCACGGCCAGGGAGACGGCCAGTATCGCGTTCGCGCCGAGGGAGGCCTTGTTCGGGGTGCCGTCCAGGTCGATCATGACCTCGTCCACAACCGTCTGCTCCAGGGCGGGCAGGCCGAGCAGGGCCGGCTCTATCTCGCTCTCGACGTTGGCCACCGCCAGGGTCACGCCCTTGCCGCCCATGACATCGCCCCCGTCGCGGAGCTCGACCGCCTCGTGGGCACCGGTGGAGGCGCCGCTGGGTACGGCAGCCCTGCCCCAGGCGCCGCTCTCCAGGTGCACGTCCACCTCGACCGTCGGGTTCCCCCGCGAATCGAGTATCTGTCTGGCATGAAGAGCAGTTATCTCTGACATCTCGTCCTTCCGTCCGCCTGCATCCCCCTGGAGGCTGAATACCGAAAACCCGATACCGGTTAGCCGGATCCGGCTTCTCCATCGCCCGGACGGCCGCCCTGCAATGGCCGGCAGGCGCGCCGGGCGACCGGTCGGTTCCGGTCCGACGGGAATAACATAAGGATGAAGCGGCAGCGGCAAAGCGGGACCGGTCAGGAGCCCAGGAAGCTGCCCCCGCCGCTGCCCAGGTAGTCGGCTATCATCTCCCGCGGGTCCTTCTCCCGCAGGAGGCAGAGGAAGCTCTCCGCCAGGTCCGGGTCGAACTGGCTCCCGGCCCCGCTCTCGAGCTCCGCTCTGGCGTACCCCAGGCCGGGGGAGGACCTGTAGACCCTGTCCGAGGTCATGGAGTCGAAGGCGTCGGCAACGGTCAGGATCCTGGCCGCGAAGGGAATGCCCTCCCCCCTTAGCCCGTGCGGGTACCCTTTCCCGTCCCAGCGCTCGTGGTGATGCCTCACGGCGCCTGTGAAGCCGGAGAACGCCGTCACCGGCCGGAGTATCCTGTAGCCCATGTCCGGATGCTGCTTGAGCACCCCGTACTCCTCGGCGGTCAGTGACCCCGGCTTGTTCAGAATGGCCTCGGGTACCCCTATCTTGCCGATGTCGTGCAGCAGGGCGGCGTTGTGGACCAGCTCCCTCTGCCTGGGGGAGAGCTCGAGGTTTTCGGAGAGGGCCACGCAGTAGGCCGCCACGTTCCTCGAATGGTTGCTGGTGTAGGGGTCCTTCGCGTCCACCGCGCCTGCGAGAGCGGTTATCGCCTGTATGTAGTTGCGCTCGCTCGACTCGTAGAGATAGGCGTTGCTCAGCGCTGCCGCGGCATTCCTCACGATTATGGGCAGGAAGGAGGAGGTCTCCATCGAAGGATGCCCGGAGGACCAGCCGGCCAGGACTATCATGCCGCTGAAGCGGCCGAACTCGCCCAGGTCAAGCACCCTCATCTCGATGCCGCTCTCCCAGTCAGCCTCCCGGTCGCACCGGAAGGCCTCCTCTATCCGGTACTCCAGGAACTCCTCCACCATCTCCCCGCTGCGGTGCCTCTCCAGGCGGCGCCTTATGTCCCTCTCCAGTATCCAGTCCGGCATGTCGTCCCGGGCCAGGACATAGCTGAGCGGGTCCATCCCCTCCCCCCGCAGGAAGACCCCGAAGAGGTCGAACGGGACCATGGAGCGCAGGCCGGTACCTATCGAGGAGAGCACCTGGTTCGTGTCCAGGGTTGAGGAGAACTCCCCGCTGAGCACGTTTATCCTGGAGAGGTTCGAGGCGTGGCGCCTCAGGTCCTCCGTCATGCTGTAGTTCATCATCTGGTTCCCGGCCTGGGCGGCGAAGAGCCCCGCGAGCTGCAGGTCCCTGGGGGTGAAGCCGGACGGGGTGCTGGACCTGACCGAGACGCAGGCGCCGAGCGGGCCGTCAACGCTCGGTATGGACACCGCCATCAGGGAGACGGCGCCGCAGCCCTCCGGGAGCCGACTCGGAGCGCCCTCCCCCGCCAGCAGCCCTCCGTCTGACATGACGTCCCCGGCGAAGCTGGCCCATGCGTCGTCGTCCAGCACCGAGCAGTCCCCGGAGGAGGAGCTCAGCGAGAGCTCTTCTCCCCCCGGCCTGTCCGTGAGGTATATGCGTGTGCCGTCCCCCCCGAACGCGTGGCCAACCCTGCGGCAGACCTCGTCCAGGTAGCCCGAGGGGTCGGTGTCGGAGGGGTCCAGATCGACGGAGAGCCCGTAGAGGTCCTCCAGGACAGGCGAGGGGAGGCTGCTGAGCCGCTTGGAGCGCACCTCGAAAGCCCTCTCCACGATGTTGCTCAGCTGGCCCATCTGGAACGGCTTGGCTATGAAGTCGAAGGCGCCCTGCCGTATGGCCTCCTTGGCGAGGTCGACGGTGCCGTGGCCGGTTATCAGTATGACGAAGGTGTCGGGGTAGAGGTCGCGGACCCTGGCGGCCAGCTCGAGGCCGTCTATGTCGGGCATCATTATGTCGCTCAGGACGAGGCTGAAGGAGCTCTCGCTCATTATCTCCAGGGCACGCCGGCCGTTCTCGGCCTCCATGACCTCGTAGTCCTCGAGCTCCAGGACCTCCCGGCATATCTCGCGTATGCGGTTCTCGTCGTCCACCACCAGGACCTTGTGTCCGCCAGTCATCCGAGCCTCTCAGACCCCCGGCGCCGCTATGCCGAGTCGGTTCATGCGGGCGAGGAGCGTTGTCCTCTTGAGGCCGAGCCGCCTCGCGGCCTCGGTGCGGTTCCAGCCGCTGTCCTCGAGCGCCCGCTCTATGTAATGCCTCTCGATGTTCGACAGCACCCCGTCCAGGTCCACATCGCCCTCCTCGGGCAGCTCCTCCCCCCCGGGGAGGCCCTGGAGCGTCATCCTGGGGGGAAGGTCCCCCATCCTTATCGTCTGCCCGTCGCAGAGCACCGCCGCCCTCTCCATGGTGTTCTCCAGTTCGCGGACGTTCCCCGGCCAGCGGTGGGAGAGCAGCGTGGATGCCGCCTCGGCGCTCAGCTCCAGCGGATCCGGACCCGGCACCAGCCTCTCCAGGAAGAACTCCGCGAGCGGGAGTATGTCCTCGGTCCTCTGCCTCAGCGGAGGCACGTGTATCTCGATGACGTTCAGCCTGTAGTAGAGGTCCTCCCTGAAAGAGCCCTCCGCCATGGCGCTCTCCAGGCTCGCGTTCGTGGCCGCTATCACCCTGGTGTCGGTGGTCAGGACCTCCGTGCTCCCCACGGGGGTGAACTCTCCGTCCTGCAGCACGCGGAGGAGCTTAACCTGCATCGCCAGGCTCATGTTGCCTATCTCGTCGAGGAAGAGGGTGCCGCCGTCCGCTACCTGGAAGCGGCCGAGGGTCGTCTGGACCGCGCCGGTGAACGCCCCCTTCACGTGACCGAAGAGCTCGCTCTCCAGGAGGCCCTCTGGCAGCGCCCCGGAGTTCACCGAGACGAACTGCTGCGAGGAGCGTCTGCTGTTGCGGTGGATGGACCTCGCTATGAGCTCCTTGCCGGTGCCGCTCTCGCCGGTTACCAGAACGCTGCTGTCGGTCCTGGCAACCTTCTGGACCAGGTCCATCACCTGCTCCATCAGCCTGCTCCGGTAGACTATCTGTGGCGCCGAGCCGCCCTTGACACGGGAGGAGCCCAGCGCCCTCTCCACGGAGGAGATGACCGTCTCGGTGGTGAAGGGCTTCGGTATGTAGTCGAGGGCGCCCCTGCGCAGCGCCTCCTTCGTGTTCTCTATGGTCGCGTAGCCGGTGACCACTATGACCGGCAGGAACGGATGCCGCTTGCCGACGATATCCAGGACCTCCAGGCCGGAGATGTCCGGCAGCCGTATGTCCGTCACCAGGAGGTGGTAGGGGTCCCGCCCGCGAAGCCTGCGGAGGCCCGCCCTCCCGCTCTCGGCAACCTCGCAGTCGTAGCCGGAGAGCTCCAGCATCTCCCGGAGCAGGTCCCGGACGTGTTCCTCGTCGTCGATTACCAGTATCCGGAATTTCTTCTTATTGTTCTCCGACATGCTCGTATCATCGCAGGGCCGCCCCTGCGAGTCAAGATATTGACGGGAAGAGGCATGAGATCAGGTGTCGAGAAGGCGGCAGCTCTCCTGGCGTCGCTGGCGCTGCTGGCCACCTGCGGGGAGGCGCCGCAGGAGGAGATAGTCATTAGGGCCGGGGACGAAGCACCCGCCGGGGGAACACCATCGGCGGACACCCTCGCCCCGGTGCAGCCCCCGCCGGACTCCGCCGGTACGGTGGCCCTCCTCCCGGCCGACACCCTCGCCCTGCCCGACTCGCTCTTCATGGCGGTGGATTCGACCATTCCCCCGGTCGACAGCCTTCCGGCCGTGGACGGCTCGCCGGCCCCGGAGGGCGCCGATACGACGGTCGTGCCGGAGGAAGTCCTACCGGGGGAGTGCCCCTGGGAACGGCTGGCCATCGAGGTGAACGGATCCCTCTACGGCAGCCTCGAGGGGCATTGCGATGAGCCGGAGATACTGGGGGCGCACATATGCAGGTGCCTCTGCTGGGACATGGACCCGTGGAGGTCGATGAACGCCGGGGACTCGGTCTACGTCCTGCACGCAGAGGGGGCCACCGGCAGGGAGAACCGGGTCGTGGCACTGCGCTACGTGCCCCGGGAGGGCACCGCCGGCGAGGAGTTGTCCATGTACAGCTTCCTCCGCGCCGGAGACAACTACGAGTCGTTCTGGTACGCCGGCGGCCTGGAGGTCATGGAGCTCCTCGACTACATGCCCATCACCACCTTCGAGGAGATGACATCGCCCTACGGAGAGCCGAGGGGAAGACGGGACCATGCCGGCGTCGACTTCAAGGCCCCGGCGGGGACCCCGGTAAGGACCTGCAGGGGGGGCACGGTGGGCAGGGTCGACTGGAACACCGACTACAACGGACACTGCGTGGAGGTGGACATAGACGGCGGGTACAGCGAGATCTTTCTCCACCTGGAGTCGGTCGCGCCGGGCATCGCGCCGGGAACGACCGTAGAGCAGGGCCAGACGGTAGGATACGTGGGCAATACCGGCAGGACCTCCACCGCCCCCCACCTGCACTACCAGATAAACGACGAGTCGGAGAGGACCATCGACCCCTACGTCTTCTACGGCTCCTACAGGAGGAGCCTGACCGGGGCGGACATGGAGGAGTTTGAGGAGCTCGTCCGAGCGTGCGACCACTGGCTCTCGGGAGGGGGCGGGAGCGGTGGTGAGTGAGCAGGGCCGCCGCCGCGCCGTAGTCGTGGCGCTGAACTGGAACGGCATGGAGGTCCTGGGCGACATGATATCCTCCCTCGCCCCCCAGCTCGAGGGTTCCGATGCGCGGCTGCTGGTCTTCGACAACGCCTCGGAGGACGGGTCGGACCTGGCGGCCGAGAGCGAGTGGGGGGCGGCTCCCTGGTTCGAGCTGGTCCGCTCGGAGAGGAACCTCGGCTTCGCCGCCGGCGTCAACGCCGCGGTGGACATGACCGACGAGCCGGTGGCGGTGATAGCCAACAACGACACCGTCTTCCTCCCCGGCAGCCTCGGGGAGCTGCTGGCCGGTCTCGACCGTCATCCCCGGGCGGGGCTCGCCGGGCCGAGGCTGCTCTGGCCGGACCTCTCCCTTCAGCGCTCCATGAGGGACTTCCCCTTCCCCGGAAGCCTCATAGCCGAGCACCTCCCGCTGCTCCGCAGGCGCGCCGCGAAGTGGTCCCCTCACGACAGGGAGGTGCCGGTGGACTGGATGGTCGGCGCGGTCATGGCCGTGAGGAGGGAGGCTTTCCGGTCGGCGGGCGGGTTCGACGAGGACTACTTCTTCTACCACGAGGAGACCGACCTGCAGTACAGGATGTCCCGGGAGGGCTGGGAGAGGTGGTTCATCCCCTCCTCGGAGGTGGTCCACGTCGAGGGCGCCTCGGCCAGGAAGCTGTTTGGCTCGGACAACATGCTGCGGTATATTCCCGGGAAGCTGCGCTTCCTAGAGAAGCACGGCCGCACCGGCTCCAGGACGCTGTTCAGGCTGTACATGACCCTCCTGCAGACAGCGAGGATGACCGCGGGCCTGGTCCTGCCGGCCAGGCGCGCCCGGGACGCTCGCTTCAGGGCGGATTACTGCCGCAGGGCTCTGGCGCTCACCTGGAGGGGAGAGCTGGACCGGGGCTAGGCCCCGGCAACCCGAAGGAGGGCTTTTGGCTTCCGTTCTCGGCATAAACTGCTACAAGCACGACGCCGCCGCGGCGCTGATTGTCGACGGCGAGCTGGTCGCCGCTGCCGACGAGGAGCGGTTCCGACGCATCAAGCACTACGCCGGGTATCCGGCGATGGCCATCGATTACGTGCTGGACAGCGCCGGGCTGGAGCCCCGGGAGCTGGACCACGTGGCCTTCTACATGCTCCCCCGGCTGGTCATGAGGGAGAACCTCGCCTACAGCAGGCGCTACCTGACCCGCAGGGGCGGCATCCACTTCCTTCTCTCCCAGCTCAACGGCGCAAGGAGGATGGCCGCCATCGAGTCCAGGCTCAGGGAGCACCTGGGAGAGGCCACCGCCGCGAGGCTGCACTTCGTCGAGCACCACGTCGCCCACGCCGAAGCCGGCTTCTACTGCTCCGGCTTCGAAAGCGCCGCCGTCCTGACCATGGACGGAGTCGGCGAGCGCGATACCAGCATACTCGCCTCCATTGACCCGGAGGGCGATGTCACCATCCATGCAAGGTCCAGGTTCCCCGACTCCCCGGGAGTGTTCTACAGCGCCGTCACCAGGCATCTCGGCTTCATGCCGGACAACGACGAGTACAAGGTGATGGGCCTCTCCAGCTACGGAGAGCCGGAGTTCCTCGACCTCTTCCGCAGGATAATCAGCCGTGAAGGCGGCAGCATACGCGTGGACACCCGCCTGCTGGATATACACATGGGGGTTCACAACGCCGTCTTCCCGGAGGAGGTCACCAGGCGGATAGGACCTCCGAGGCGGAAGGACGAGCCGCTCGACGAGCTTCACAGGAACGTCGCCTGCTCCGCCCAGAGGGCGCTGGAGGAGGTCGGGCTCGGGCTTGCCCGGCACCTCGGGGAGATCACCGGGGAGAGGAACCTGGTCGTCTCCGGCGGGGTCGGCCTCAACTGCGTGATGAATGGCCTGCTGGAGAGGGAGTCCGGCTTCGAGAACGTCTATCCCCTGCCCGCCTCCCACGACGCCGGCACCTC
This sequence comes from uncultured bacterium, assembly GCA_964423505.1. Lineage (GTDB taxonomy): Bacteria > Fermentibacterota > Fermentibacteria > Fermentibacterales > JCC-6 > CAYREX01. The sequence continues at coordinate 125,034 of CAYREX010000002.1, forward strand.
CCTGGGAGCGGCGGTCAGCGTGCACCGCAGGATGTTCCCGGACGTGCCGCTGACCACGCCGGAGAGCATGTACCTGGGCCCCTCCTTCGACGAGGGGGAGGTCCGCTCCGCGCTGGAGATGGCCAGGCTCTCCTGGAGGAGGCCGGACGATCTGGCCGACGTCGCCGCCTCCCTCGTCGAGGATGGCCGGGTGGTGGCGCTCTTCAACGGCAGGATGGAGTTCGGCCCCAGGGCCCTCGGCAACCGCTCCATACTCGCCGACCCGAGGGACCCGGGCATGAAGGACAAGGTGAACCACCTGGTGAAGCACCGGGAGCCCTTCCGCCCGTTCTGCCCGAGCTGCCTCGAGGAGGTGGCGGGGGAGTACTTCGAGGGCTGCACCGTTGCCCCCTACATGATAAAGACCTATCCGGTGGTGCCGGAGAAGCGGGACGTCATTCCCTCGGTCACCCATGTCGACGGGACCGCCAGGGTCCAGACCGTCGCGAGGGACGTGAACCCGTTCTACTACGAGGTGATAGAGAGCTTCGGTAGGAGGACCGGCGTGCCGGTGGTGCTGAACACATCCTTCAACGTGAAGGGCGAGCCGATAGTCACGACTCCGGTCGACGCGATCAGATGCTTCTACGGCACCGGCATAGACGCGCTGGTGATGCCCCCGTTCCTCCTGCTCAAGGAGCCCGGTGAGCGGAGCTGACGCGGCAGCCCGCACCGCTCCGGCAGGGAGGGTCCTCCCATGGTGACCGTACTGGGGAGGGGCACGGTCCTGGTCGCCGACGACGCCCCGGAGAGGGCCGATGCGCTAAGGAGCAGGATATCCTCCCTCGGCTACTCCGTCAGCATCCAGGAGAGCGCCAGGTCCGCACTCCGAAGGCTCAGGTCCAGGTCGGTGAACGTGGCGTTGCTCTCCGCCTCGATAGACGACATGCACCCGTCGGCCTTCCTGGAGACCATGAGCAGGGCCAACCTGGCGGCGGGCGTGGTCATCTACGGCAGGAACGTCGGCGCCGCCGACGCCGTCTCCTGGATGAAGAGCGGCGCCGTGGACGTCCTGCTGGACGTCGAGAGCGACAGGGCCCTCCAGTCGGCCATACAGCGCGCATTCGCATTCTCCTCCCGCTATCACGAGAGCGCAGACGGGGCCGGCTCCCGCGAGGATCTCCCGCAGCTGCTCTACAGGAGCAGGGCCATGGCGGAGGTGGTGCGGAAGGCGCGGAGGGTCGCTCCCGTGAAGGCAACGGTCCTGATAACCGGAGAGAGCGGTACGGGCAAGGATGTACTGGCCAAGTACATACATGCTCTCAGCGGCAGGGCCGGCGATTACCTCGCGCTCAACTGCGCGGCGATCCCGGAGACGCTGCTGGAGGACGAGCTCTTCGGCCACGAGCGGGGCGCCTACACCGGGGCGGAGACCGGCAGGCAGGGCAAGTTCGAGGCCGCCAGCGGCGGTACGCTTCTCCTTGACGAGATAGGGGAGATGCCGCTGGACACGCAGGTGAAGCTCCTGCGGATACTGGAGGAGGGGAAGGTGACGAGGCTGGGCGGCAACCGCTCCATACCCATAGACGTCAGGCTCATAGCCGCCACCAACAGCGACCTCGCCGGCTCAGTCCGGAGGGGCGCCTTCCGGGAGGACCTCTACTACAGGATTAAGGTGGTGGAGATAGACATCCCGCCGCTCCGCTCTCGGAGGTCCGACATCCCGATGCTTGCCATGGCCTTCCTGAGGCAGGCATCGGAGAAGCACGGGCTGCCCATGCCGGAGATCACCGAGGAGGCCCTGGCATGCCTGGTCTCCTACGGCTGGCCCGGCAACGTTCGCCAGTTGAGGAACCTGATGGAGAGCCTTCTCATAATCTGCGGCGGGACCATCGGCCGGGAGGACCTTCCGGTGGAGATGGCCGGAGTTCCATCGGGGGAGTCGGTGGTCCTCAGGACGGAGCTGCCCGTCACCATGGAGGAGCTGGAGGAGATGGCCATAAGCAGGACGCTGGAGCTGACCGGCGGCAACCGGACCAGGGCGGCGGAGCTGCTCGGCATCGGCAGGCGTACCCTGCAGAGGAAGCTTAAGGAGATGTAGTGACCAGACCAAGAGTTCTGAAGACGACCGGAGTAGACGGCTCGACCTGGATCAGGCTCGGGGTCCTCCTGCTCGCCGTGGTCCTGTGGCTGGTCCTCGGCGGGCCCTTCTACATCGTGGAGCCGGAGGAGCTCGGGGTGGTGCTCACCTTCGGCAGGCACACGGCCACCACCGGCCCCGGCTTCCACCTGAAGTGGCCCTGGCCGGTCCAGGTCGTCTACACCCCGGCGGTGAACGTTGTGCAGCGGGTGGAGATAGGCTTCAGGACCATCTCCGACGACCCGCCGCAGTACATCAGCTTCACCGGCGACGACGAGATGCTCGGCGAGGCACAGATGCTCACCGGCGACGAGAACATCATCAACTGTGCGGTGATAGTTCAGTACAGGATAGCCGCCCCGGCCGACTGGCTGTTCAACGTCAGGGACCAGGAGGCCACGCTGAAGGACATCTCCGAGGCCTCCATAAGGCTGGTGGTGGGCGACAACGCCATAGATGCGGTGCTGACCACCGGCAAGCTGGAGATACAGAACCGGATAATGGACCTGGTGCAGCAGATAGCCGACGACTACGGCCTGGGCATAGACGTGGTGGCCGTCCAGCTGATGGACGTCCAGCCGCCCTCGGAGGTCTCCGACGCCTTCAAGGACGTCGCAACGGCCCGGGAGGACATGCAGGCCTACATCAACGAGGCTGAGAGCTACCGCAACCAGATGATACCCGCGGCGCTGGCCGACTCGGTGGAGGTCGTGACGGAGGCGATGGGCTACTCGGCCACCAGGGTAAACCAGGCCGAGGGCGACGCCGCGAGGTTCACCTCCGTGGCCGCAGAGTACGCCAAGAGCCCCGGGGTCACGGCGGTCCGGCTTCACCTCGAGACCATGGCCGCAGTCCTGGACACCGTCACGGTCACCGTGGTGGACGGGACCGCCGGCGCGCTCACCCACTACGGGCTGACGGGAGGTGCGCGATGAGCATGGCTCGAAAGCTAAGGAGGGCCGCCCTGGCAGTCGTCGTCCTGTTCGCGCTGCTGGTGGTCACCGGCGCCTTCTACACCGTAAGCGAGACCGAGCAGGCGGTGCTGCTGCAGCTGGGCGAGCCTATGAGGGTGATAGTCGGCGAGAGGACCGAGGAGGAGCTGGAGGAGCTGGAGACCTGGATAGCGGAGAACGCCCCGGGCGTCGCTCTCAGCTCCGGTGCCGGCCTCTACTTCAAGATTCCCTTCCTCCAGCAGGTCAGGATATTCGACGACAGGATACTGGAGTACGACGACGCCCCGGCGGACGTGGTGACGAAGGACAAGAAGCACATACAGGTCGACTGCTACGCCAGGTGGCACATAGACAACCCCCTGCAGCTCCTCAGGAGCGTGCGGACGGAGAGCGGGGCCATCTCCAGGCTGGACGACATCATCTACTCCACCCTCCGGCAGGAGCTGGGCAAGAGCAATCTCATCCAGATCGTCCGGAGCACCAACGACCCCATCGGACTGGGCGATTACGTACGGCTGGTCAACACGGTGACCTACACCGACACCCTGCCGGAGATAGACCTGGACGAGGAGGGGGAGGTCATAGAGACCATCCGCCTCGTGAGGCTGCCGCCGGACCAGGGACGATTGTCCATCCTCGGGAGGGTTACAGAGACCTGCCGGGAGATGGCCGACGAGTACGGCATCTACGTGGTGGACGTCCGCATCAAGAGGGCGGACCTCCCGCAGCAGAACCTGACGGCCGTCTTCGGCAGGATGCAGGCCGAGCGCAACAGGATATCCACGAGGTACCGCGCCGAGGGGCAGAGGATGTCCAGCATCATAGTGGCCAACACGGACCTCAGGGTCGACTCCATACTGGCCAACGCCAACATGGAGGCGCTCGGGATAATGGGCCAGGCGGACAGCACCGCAGCCGCGGTCTACGCCGAAGCCTTCGAGGCGTACCCGGAGTTCTACACCTTCATCCGCTCCCTGGAGACCCTGGAGTCGGTCATGGACTCCACCTCCAGCGTGGTAGTGGGGACGGAGGGGCTGTTCGAGTACATCGTGTCCCGGCCGGGCGAGATGCTCTGAGCATGTCCGACCGGCTCCGAAACGACGATGGCTGCTTCGTCTGCGGCAGGATGAACTCCTGCGGGCTCAAGCTCTCCCCCCGGGCTTCGGAGGGTGCCTCCTCCATAGACTGGACCCCGGGCAGGGAGCACCAGGGCTGGGATGGGATAGTCCACGGCGGGCTGGTCTCCACCCTCCTTGACGAGGCCATGGCCTATGCGGCGATGAGCCTGGGGAGCTTCTGCGCCACCAGGGAGATAACCGTCCGGTTCCGCAGGCCGGTCCGCCCGGAGGTCCCCCTGCGGGCCAGCGCCCGGGTGGTGGAGGAGAGGGGAAGGTTGATCCGCCTGGAGGCGGACGTGATCCAGGAGGGGGAGGAGAGGGCCACCGCTACCGGCACCTTCGTCGCCCTTCCCGGTGGAGAGGGCGTTTGACCGACCCCTCCCCGGTGCTCCTCACGGGCGCGGCCGGCAGGCTCGGGGCAGTCCTGCGGCCCCTCCTCTCACGGACCACGGACGTCCTTGCCCAGACCCGGAGCGGCGCCGGGGAGACCGTCGCCGCCGACCTCTCCGATGGGGGGGACATCTCCCGCCTGCTCTCCATGCCCTTCGGGAGGGCGGTCTGCGCGGCGGCCGTCTCATCGCCGGCGGCCTGCGCGGCGGACCCCCGGGGAGCCTTCAGGGTCAACTCCCTCTGGCCCCTCCGGCTGGCCCGCGAGTGCCGCATGCGGGGCGCCCGGCTCGTCCACCTCTCCACCGACCTGGTCCACTCGGGGGGAACCCCGCCGTACGCGGAGCGCTCGCCGGCCGTCCCCTCCTCCTGGTACGGCTGGACCAAGCTGCTGGGCGAGCGGCTCGTACTGGCGGCGCTCCCCGGGGCGCTGGTGGCCAGGACCTCCGTCCTGTTCGGAGAGGTGGGGGCGGCCAGGCCCACATTCTCCGAGGCGCTGCTCTCCGGAGGCGTCCCCGCCGTCTTCGTGGACTGCTTCAGGAACCACACACCGGTCGGCTGGGCCGCATCCTCGGTCTGCGAGCTGCTCGACGGCGACGCCTCCGGCGTCCTGGTGCTCACCGCCCGGTACGCCCAGTCCCGTGCCGCCTTCGCGGAGATGCTGCTGACCCGCGTCGGGAGGGACCCCGGGGTGCTCCGCGGAGGCTACGCGCCGCCCGGCGTCCCCCGGGACCTGACCATGTCCCCGGAGAGGGCCGCATCCCTGCTGACGGGCGGCTGCCCCGGCATCACGGCCTCGCTGGAGATGGAGTACCCCCCGGGTGAGGGGCGGCCCGGCCCTGCCGGCCACTCCGGGTCCTCACCAGCCTGAAGCCCAGCCCGGTGTCCCGGAGCCCCCTGTCGAACCAGCCGCGGTATGCCGAGCGGCAGAACTCCGGGGCGCTGTGCCAGCAGCCGCCCCTGCCTGTCGCCAGGGTGGGGTCGGCCCCCTCGCGGGCCGAGCCGTCCGGGGGTATGTCCCGAAGGTCGCGGACCCAGCCGTCTAGGCAGAGCTCCCACACGTTGCCGCTCATGTCGTAGAGGCCCCAGGGGTTCGGCTTGAGCGAGGCGACAGGCAAGGGACCCTCCGGCGGCTCGCTGCCCTGGTATCGGCAGCAGCTGCGGATGGCCGCTCCGGAGCTGTCGGCTCCCCAGTAGAAGGGGGTGACGGTGCCGGCCCTGCAGGCGTACTCCCACTCCGCCTCGGTGGGCAGCCTGTAGACGTACTCCCGGTCCATCTCCGACAGCGCCTCGGCGAACGCCACGCAGTCCCGCCACGAGACGTAGTAGACCGGGTGGAGGGCGCTCCTTCCTGCCAGCGGCCACTCCGGGGAGATGCGGTCCCGCAGGTCCACGATATCCTCTCCGGTGACCTGGCGCCACATGGCCTGGGTGACCTCCGTGGCCATCATCTCGATGCCCGGGCCGATGCTCACGCGCGCCTGCGGGCCGTCGGTGGGGTGGCGGCCCGGCTCGTCCTCCGGCGCCCCCATGGTGAAGCTCCCCCGGGGCAGCTCCACCAGGAGCATCCCCTCGAGGGGGCCCTCCGCGTAGCGGGGATGAAGGTCGGGGATGGGCCTCTCCGAAGGGGCCCTCTCCCTCTCCGGCCCTCCGCCGCCGGCGGAGAGGGTGCAGGAGGAGCAGAGCAGGAGCGCCGGACAGGCCAGCCCGCGGAGGGCTAGGAGGATATGGCGGCCGCTGCCTCTTCCCATCCCAACCTCATGAGATCGCGCATGCGACCTTCCAGCCCCTCGATGGGGACCCGCACCTGCTCGAGGGAGTCACGCTCCCGGATGGTCACCTGGCGGTCCTCCGTCGAGTCGAAGTCGTAGGTGATGCAGAAGGGCGTGCCCGCCTCGTCCATCCTCCGGTAGCGCTTGCCGATGGAGCCGGTGACGTCGAAGCTGACCGGCAGCACCGGCCGGAGCATCTCCGCCACCGGCTCGGCATCCTCGGTTAGCTTCCGCGAGAGGGGGAGGACGGCGGCCTTTATCGGGGCCAGGTCGCGATGCAGCGCCAGGACCACCCTCAGGCGCCCCTCCACCGTCTCCTCCCGGTAGGCGTCGAGGAGCACGGCGAGGAAGGTCCTGCCCACCCCTCCGCTGGTCTCCACGACGTGGGGGACGATCTTCCTGTTCCCTACCTGGTCGATGAAGGAGAGGTCCTTGCCGCTCTCCCTGATGTGAGCGGCCAGGTCGTAGTCGGTCCGGTCGGCTATCCCCTCCAGCTCCCCGAAGCCGCCGGGGGAGAACGGGTAGGCGTACTCGATGTCGACGCAGGCGCTCGCGTAGTGGGCCAGCTCCTCCCTTCCGTGCGGGCGGACCCGGAGGTTCTCCCGCCGTATGCCGAGGCCCAGGTACCACTGCATCCGCCGGTCGGTCCAGTACTCCAGCCACCTGCCCGACTCCTCCGGCAGGCAGAAGTACTCCATCTCCATCTGCTCGAACTCGCGGGAGCGGAAGACGAAGTTCCTGGCGGTTATCTCGTTCCTGAACGCCTTGCCGGTCTGGGCTATCCCGAAAGGCAGCCGCATCCTGGTCGACCCGACCACGTTCCGGAAGTTGGCGAAGATGGACTGGCAGGTCTCGGGCCTGAGGTAGACGGTGGCGGACTCCCCCTCCACCGCTCCCATGCTGGTACGGAACATCAGGCCGAACTCCCTCGGCTCGGTCAGCTCCCCGCCGCACTCCGGGCAGACATCCCCCTCCAGCTGGTCCTGGCGGAACCTGGAGCGGCAGGAGAGGCAGTCCACCAGCGGGTCGTGGAAGTGCTCCAGGTGGCCGGAGGCCTTCCAGACGTCAGGGTGGGTTATGATGGCCGAGTCCATCCCGACGACGTCCGGCCTGGTGCGCACCATGGCGTCCCACCAGCTCTCCACGATGTTGCGCTTCAGCTCCACTCCCAGCGGGCCGTAGTCCCACGCGGACTGGAGCCCCTCGTATATCTCGCCGGACTGGTAGACGAACCCCAGTCGCTTGCAGAGGGACACGAGCTTCTTCATCCTGTCGTCTCTATCGGTCATCTTCAAGGTCCTCCACCACCGCTAGTGATCTCAGTCTCAGTCGCACGCCCATGTGAGCCTGGGCGAATTCCCTCATTATCTCCAGGGACTCCCGGAATCCGCCCTTCCACAGCCTGAGCCTCTCCATAGAGGCCAGGTCGGTCCTCCTGGACATGCGCACGAAGGAGAGGAAGCCGGCCGGGACCCGTCCGGGCCCTCCGGCTCCGCAGTCCCGGCAGAGCACTCCGCCGGAGAGGCCGTCCCATGCTGCGGAATCGGCCGCGTCGGCGCCGCAGCGGGTGCAGCGGTCGACCTCCATGGCAAGCCCCGACAGCCTCAGCAGCCTCTCGATGCCGGAACATAACACCGGCCAGTACGGCCCGCCCGAGGCAAGCCCGGAAAGCACCCCGCCCAGCAGGTGGAACATCGGCTGCGAGGGCACGCTGCCGCTCACCGTTACCAGCATCCACTCCGCGAAGAGGCAGGCGTGGGCGAACGCCAGCGGGTCGGACCTGAGCGGCTCGTAGTGCTGCAGTACGTCGACGTCCGTTACGGTGTCCAGCTCCCGGCCCTCCCTGCGGGAGTAGCCGACCCTGACCAGGGAGAACTGCTCCAGCCTGCCGTAGAAGGGGCTCTTCGGCCTGAGAGCTCCCTTTGCCATGCCCGACATCCGGCCGTGGTCCAGGGAGTAGAGGGTCAGTATGAGGGAGGACTCGCTCCACCTGACCCGCCTCAGGACGAAAGCCTCGGTGAACCCCCTCAAGGCGCGATCAGGGGCGCCCGGCCCGGAGAGCCTCCGGCCCCGGCCGGGGAGAGCGGGCGGCTAGCCATCCGGGTCGGCCGACTCCTCGACCCGCGCCGCCCTCACCAGGAGTATCCTCTGGGCCCTCACCTTCTCCACGGTGAACTCGAGTCCCTCCAGGACGACGCTCTCACCGGGCCTGGGTATCTTGCCCAGCGCCTGGTAGAGCATGCCCGCCAGGGTCTCGACGTCCTCTCCGGAGAAGGAGGTCCCCAGGAGGTCGTTCAGGTCGTCCAGCGGCAGCCTGGCGTCCAGCCTGTACGCCCCCCGGCCTATGGACTGGACGAGGAGCGACTCCTTGTCGTACTCGTCCAGGATCTCACCGAAGACTTCCTCGAGGATGTCCTCGATGGTGACCAGGCCGGCCGTTCCGCCGTACTCGTCCACCACCACCGCCATGTGTATGCGATGCTTCTGGAACTCCCTCAGCAGCTCGTCGATGCGCTTGTACTCCGGGACGAAGTATGCCTCCCGCAGCAGGTCCTCCAGCACGAACCTCCCGCTGCCGCCCGAGATGAATGCCAGGAGGTCCTTGGCGTAGAGCACGCCCACTATGTCGTCTATCTTCTCCCTGTATACCGGTATCCGGGAGTGACCCGCCCTGCGGACCTGCCTGACCACCTGCTCCAGGTCATCCTGCAGCTCCACGCAGACCATGTCTATCCTGGGCACCATGACCTCCCTGACTATTGTGTCGGAGAAGTCGATGATGCTGTCCATGAGCTGCTGCTCCTTCTCGAACTCCCCGGGGTCCCCCTTCTCCCGCCTGCGCTCCAGCCATATCACGTCCGGCGGCGTGACCAGCCAGCCCGAGTCCTCGAGCTGCTTCTCGCCCTGGGTCGTCCTCACCAGGAGAGCGGGGAGGGCGAAGACCAGCCTGATGACTGAGTAGGGATACCTGAGGATCCTCATCCAGGTGTCCGGCGCGGCCCCCACCAGCAGGGAGGGCATTATCTCGCCGAGCAGGAGCACCAGGAGGGCGAGGATGACCACCGCTGCCCAGGCGGGCACGGAGAGGAGGGGGGCCAGGCCGCCTCCGACGAGCACGGCCCCCGCGCCGCAGAGCAGGAGCCCGGTGAACCTCGCTATCCAGAGTATCCGCAGGTCGAGCAGGGCGGCCTTCCTGCGCTCTGAGGTGTCCCTCCCCTTGCCCTGCACCATCTCCGGCAGGCAGGAGCGTACCCCGGAGGAGAGGAACAGGGTCAGGAAGCCGGCCGCCAGCACCAGGGGCCCGGTCATACTCCTCCACCCCCTTCGGCCCGCTCGAGCATGAGGTCGAGGATGCGGCCGGTCTCCTCCTCCATCCTGGCGTGCGTCTCCTCCTCGTGGTGCGTGTAGCCGGAGAGGTGGAGGTAGCCGTGGGCTATCCTGTGGAGGAGCCTGGAGAGGGGGGGAGCGAGCCTGCCGTTCACGTATACCGTACCCTCGGGGAAGGCCCCTCCCGGCTCCGAGAGGTCGAAGCTGAGGACCTCCGCAGGCCTGTCGACGTGACGGAACCTGGAGTTGAGGACGCGCATCGTCCCCGGGTCGGTGACCACGACCTCCACCGCGCCGGGGAGGTCCACCGAGAGCGCCCGCTCCAGCTCCCCGCCGTCGAAGGCCGGACGGTCAAGCTGCACCACCGGCTCACACGGCACCGGCGCCGCCGCTCTCCGGGAAGTCGTCCACCCTCTTGTGGTACGCCCCCTCGATGATGTTGGTGAACACCTCCGCCAGGGTCTTCAGGTTGCCCCTGGTCAGCCGGCAGTCGTCCAGCTCCCCCTCCAGGTCCTTCTCCTCTATCACCCGGCTCACCACCCCGGCGACCTCGTCCGCCGAGCCGAGGTTCTTCGTGGCAGAGGCGACCTGGTCGGCCAGCATGACTATGGCGGCCTCGACGGAGGTCGGTTTCGGACCCGGATAGCGGAACTCGGACTCGTCCACCGAGTCGGGGTCGGCCGCCTCGGAGAGGGCGGCCCGGTAGAAGTACCGCACCAGGCTGGTCCCGTGGTGCTGCCGGACGATGTCCACCACCGACAGGGGCAGCTTGGCCTTCTCCGCCATCTCCACGCCGTTTGCGGCATGCTCGATGATGATCCTGGCGCTCTCCCAGGGGCTCAGGTCCTCATGGGGGCTCGGCTCGTCCCGCTGGTTCTCGATGAAGTACTCCGGTCTCTTCATCTTGCCCAGGTCGTGGAAGTAGCCGCCGGCCGACGCGAGGGTCGACCACGCGCCTATGGCCTCTGCGCCCTGCCCGGCCAGCTCCGACACCATCTGGGAGTGGTTCCAGGAGCCGGGGGCGACCTCCCGCATGCGCTTCAGTAGCGGGTGGTCGGTCCTGTTGACCTCATCGATGGAGAGGGCAGTATAGACGCCGAACAGCTTCTCCATGGGGAAGAGCATGGCGCTTGCCGCGCCCACTCCGACGACCGGGGCGAGGAGCAGCTCGAGCATGGATATCGGCATGGAGACGGTCTGTATGGAGGAATGGAGCATCTCCAGGAGCAGGAAGACGCCCATCCCGACCAGCGCCGCCAGGGCGGCCGCGGTGGGGATGCTGCTCCTGCTCCGCACGTCCCAGGCGGTCATGGCGGCCAGCGTGCCGGAGGCGAGCGTTACGAGGGTCACGGAGAAGGGGTGCGGGTGGGCGAGGCCCACGGCCAGGCTGAACAGAACCGTCATGAAGAAAGCGTCCCGCCTGTGGAAGAAGATGCTGGTCAGGGCCGCCCCGAAGGTCACGAGGGTTGCGTAGGGGAATCCGTAGGCCTCCCTGAGGGCCAGCCAGAGGACGCCGGTGGAGAGCAGGGCGATGAGCCAGATGCTGCCCAGGAGGAGGGAGCGGTTCACCGCCTCCCATGTCTCCGTCATCAGCTCCCTGACGTAGATGATGCCCAGGGCGAGCAGGAGGGCTCCCAGCAGCAGGACCGCGATGCCCCTGGCGGTGTCTCCCCCGTCTCCACCGGAGTCCCGCAGCGCTCCGAGCAACTCCACCGTCCTGGCGGTTGCCGGCTCGCCCGCCTCCAGCAGGACGCTCCCGGCGGTTATCAGCGTGTCGGTCGTGCCGAGCGAGCCCACCACCGCCTCGGTCCTCGCCTGCCTGGCGGAGTCGTCGGGGACGAGGTTGGGCTCGAGCACCTCGCGCATCTCCTCTACACTGCCCGCGCCGATGTCCCAGCGGCCCAGGCTGCTCTCCAGCAGCTCACCGACCTCCTGGAGCTCGTTCAGGTCCACCAGGGACCTGTCCTGCGTGGTGCCGCCGGAGAGTAGGACCACATCGTCTCCCTGGTAGCGCTCCCTGACCCGGGAGAGGGAGAATACCCCCGGGTCTTCGTAAAGGCTGCCCAGCTCGCCGAGGATGCCCGCGGTGAACTGGGAGTCGGCCACCGCATCCATCAGCATCGTCGAGAGCCGGGACCTCATCTCCTCCCAGGCGCCCTCCTCCCTCCGCAGGTAGACCGGGACGTTCTCCCTGGCCACGCTCTCGTGGTAGGCCTGCTCCTCCGGAGAGAAGGGCACCTCGAAGTCCACGGGGGCGACCAGGTCCCTCGAGAGCTCCTTCCCGGGGACGAGCTCCAGGTCAACCACCTGCGTCTCGGGCATGAAGAGGAAGTAGTAGGCGGCGAGGAAGGCCACCGTGCCCATCGCGTAGGCGAGAGTCCTCTTCAGCCGTCCGCCCCTCACGTTGCCGGACCTCCTCCCAGTGCCTCCTCGAAGGCGGTGATGATACGCTGGACCAGCGGATGCCTCACTACGTCCTGCTGGTCCAGCCGGACGAAGTCGACGCCGGGTATGCCGGAGAGAATGCCCGGCATCCTGACCAGGCCGGAGGACTCCGGAGGGCGCAGGTCTATCTGGGTGATGTCGCCGGTTATGACCGCCCTGGACCGGTACCCCAGCCTGGTGAGGAACATCTTCATCTGGGTAACCGTTGTGTTCTGGGCCTCGTCGAGCACTATGAAGGCGTTGTTCAGGGTTCTACCCCTCATGTAGGCCAGGGGGGCGACCTCGATGACCCTGTTGTCCATGGAGCGGCGGACCCTTGCCGGTGTGAGGGTATCGTCCAGGGCGTCGTAGACCGGCTTGAGGTAGGGGTCTATCTTCTGCTGGAGATCCCCAGGCAGGAAGCCGAGGCTCTCGCCGGCCTCCACGGCCGGCCTGGAGATGATGATGCGGTCGACCTCCCCCTCGCTCATCGCCGCAACTGCGCTGGCCACCGCCAGGAAGGTCTTGCCCGTACCGGCGGGGCCGATGCAGAAGACCACCTCCGAATCGCCCATGGCCCTCAGGTACCTCTCCTGGCCGGCGGTCTTCGGGATTATCCTCCCGGCCCTGCCCGGTACCGAGAGCTCCAGCGAGCGGTCGTGGGAGTCGGGGAAGCCCATGGCGGCGTCGAGGCTGTGCGGGCTGAGGCCGCCGGAGACCTCGATCTCGTGCCTGAGGCGCGAGATCACCGCCATCCCCCTGTCGACGGCAGCGCTCTCCCCCGACAGCAGGAGCCTGCCGTCGCGGTAGACGGCGGATATGCCGAGGCCTTCGCATATCTTCCTGAGATTGGCGTCCTGCGGCCCGAACAGCTTGCCGGCCACCTCCGCGGAGAGCGGTGCGCCGGACTCGGATGTATCAGGCATGGAGGCTTTCAGTGAAGGGTCTGACTCAGACAGGGAGACCCCCCGCCTCGCGGCGGAGAGCCTCCCTGCGCGGGGTCTCGATCTAGCGTGACCCGCCCATGCCGGCGGTGCGCGGTACGTCCAGCACCTGGCCGGGGTAGATGAGGTTCGGGTCGCTGATGATGCCGCTGTTGGCCTCGTACAGCATCGGCCACATGCCCCTGTCGCCGTAGACCACCGGATAGCCGGCGATCTTGCCGAGGTAGTCCCCCTCGATGACGGTGTAGGAGCTGACCATCGGCACCGGAACCCAGAGGTAGTCACCGGCGTAGATGAGGTCCGGGTCGCTTATCGTGTCGCTGTTGCGCTCGTAGATAAGCGGCCACTGGGTGCCGTCGCCGTAGTAGTAGTGGTAGGAGGCGATGAGCCAGAGGCTCTCACCCTCCATGATGAGGTGCTGCACGCCGGCGTTGCGCAGGCGGTTGACCTCTGCGCGGAGGGCGTTGATCTCGGCGGTGAGCGAGGCGACCTGCGCCTCGAGGGCATCCCTCTGCTCGCGCAGCGGCATGACCTGCGGCTCCAGCTCGGCTATCCGCTCGTCCGCGACGGCCTTCCTCCACTCCCAGTAGGCTATCTGGAGGTGGATGTCGTCGTCGCCCATGGCCTCGATCTCGTCCTGCGAGTACTGCGAGAGCTCCTCGGCGGTCCAGGTCTCGGCGAGAGCCGTGGACGCAAGGCCGAGGCACAGCATCAAAGCTATCGTAAGCGTACGCTTCATGATACTTCCCCTTCCCTTGCTATCGGCTTGTGCCGCCGAGTGCGTAGTACTCCTCCTGCAGCTCGGCCAGCTCGGCCTCGAGAGCTGCTACTTCTGCCTCCAGCTCGGCGATCTCGCCTGGAAGGCTCGCGAGCTCGGCCTCGAGCGCGTCGGCCCTGGCTTCAGCGGCGAGAGCCGCCTCCCTGGCCTCGTCCCTGGCCTGGATCTCCTCTGCGCTCGGCCCGCAGGCCGCGAAGAGCAGAGTCACGCTCAGGAGTCCAAGACAGAACAGTCCTGTTCTGGTCTTGAGCATACCTGGCACCTCCTCTCGATTCACGCGTTCGAACGCTGTCTTCCTTCGGTCTTCGTTGCTCTCGGATGTTTAGGGTATCCCCCCCGCTCGCCTCCGTGCGGCGCATCCGCCACACTCGGGCAATCTAATATAGAAGCTTAACCACACAGGTCCAGATGCGTCAAGAACCTCGACCAGCCCGGCCTGTGCGGTTCCTCCCGTGCTTCTCTCCGGCCCTCCTCCCGCGTGAATATAGCAGGAAGGCGACCGACAGTCCCACGAGGTCTGCGAGCAGGTCCAGGGCGGAGCAGTCCCTTCCGGGGACCATGCTCTGGTGCAGCTCGTCCAGCACAGCCCAGGAGACCCCGGCGGCCAGAAGGACCCCGTGGCGTACCGACCATCGCCTGGAGCGGTCCGCGTTGAGGGCGAGGGTGATGCCCAGGAGAGCGAACACGACCGCGTGGAAGACCTTGTCCTGCATCGGGAAGAGGGGAGGCACGGCGTCCAGCGAGGGCTGGTCGCTCAGGTAGAAGATGCCGCCGGCCACGATGACGGGCAGCGCCCACCTCACAGGAGCCGGGAGACGGCTCACCTCCCTGACTCCCTGGCCGCGGTTCGGCCGAGCGGCCGGAGGACCATGCCGCCGGGACCGGACTCCCTGGCCCTGGCCAGGGCCTCCTCCGCTGCCGGGATGAGCCTCAGTACGTCCCTGTCGGTCCTCGTGTAGCTGCCCCCGATGGAGACGCTCATCTCGATGCCCCCGCTCTTCTCGTCGTCGTAGGGCCACCCCAGCGCCTCGGAGACCCTCAGGGCCACCGCCTCCAGCTCGGCCATGTCCGCGCCCGGGAGGCAGATGGCGAAGCCGTCGGGGCCGGACCTGGCGAAGAGGGAGTTGTCCGGTATGCTTCTGCGGAGCCGGTCGGCCGCCCTCTTCATCAGGGCGTCGCACTCCCGGTAGCCGAGGCTGGAGCAGAGCTCGCCGAACCGGTCGAAGTCGACGGCAAGGAGACCGACGGAGCCGCCCCTGAGCTTCACTCCGCCGGCGAGGGGTCTCATCCGCTCCTGCAGCCAGCTCAGCCTGTGCATCCCGGTAAGCGGATCCCGCTCGGCCATGTCGCTCTGGCGCTCGGCCATGACGGTCCTGTCCGCAGTCATCGAGGCTATCGTCGCTACCGCCGCGAGCAGCTCCTCGGTTCTCCCGTCGAACGCCTCCGGCTCGTCATGCTCGGCGATGATGACGGCGAATACCTCCCCGGACGCCATCACCGGCACCCCGAGGCAGCTCCCGGCCTCCTCCGAGTGACCGTCGCCGCTCCCGAAGGCGGTTATTCCACGTCCGCCGTCCCTCGGCCCGCTCCTCCTGCAGGGTGCGCGGTTCCTGACCACCCAGCCGGCAACCCCCTTCTCCACCGACCAGATCCTCCTCCTGCCCCCGGTGGCCAGCGGTCCGCGCGCAGCCCATATCCGAAGGTGTCCTCCGTCCCCGTCAACATGAGCGACGGATACGGTGGCTCCGTCCAGGGCCCCGGAGAGGACCGAGGTCGCGGTGGTGACCACGGCGTTCATCCCCTCGGCGGCTGCCCCGACGAGCTCGGAGACCAGGCCGATGGCCGAGCGCTCCTCAGTCCCCCCCTCCGAGGGGTCGGCCGCCATCATGGCTGCCGCCTCTCCGAGCAGGGAGACCTCCCGGTCCGAAGGCTCACCGCCTCCATGCTCCTGCACGAGGATGCCGGCGGTCCCGGAGCTGCTCTCCCGGCCGGTCCCGGCGGAGGCCGCCAGTATCCAGACCGACCCGCCCTCACGGTGGGTCGAGCCTCCCGAGGGAGACAGCTCCGCTATCTCCTTCTCGGATTCGGCCCTTATGACCAGCGGACAGTCGGCCCCGGCCACCATCCTCGCCAGCCTGCCGTCCTGCCGAAGTGGGCGGCGGACCGCTCCCCCGGGCACGCAGGCGGTCGGGCGCAACGGCGCGCCGGCCCTCGCCCCGAGCATGCAGGTGATGTCGGCGTTCCCGGCCCGGTGGAGAAGACGAACCAGTGCGGTGCATTCGCCTCCGCCCGCGGGACGGGGCTGACTTCTGCGGAGGAGCCCCTCGCCGCCGGGCATCAGACGCTCGCGGAGGCTCGCGGTCCGCTCGGCATCCATGAGCCACTCCGCGGCGAGGCCGAACAGGAGCGGGGTCGCCAGCAGCCCGAGGGCAGGCAGCAGGCTGCCGGCCAGGGCGTCCAGGAAGGGGCCCTCGGAGTCGGTCACGGCTGCGAGCATGACGGCCAGGCAGTCCACCAGGCCGACGAGGAAACCCGTGCCCGTAGCGGAGACACCCACGGAGGGGAGGGCCACCCAGAGGAGGAGCAGGAAGTAGAAGGGGTAGAGCACGCTTGCGCCACCGCCGGTGAGGTGAACGGCCGCTATCACGCCCAGCGTCATCCAGTAGACCGACATGCTGGAGGGCGGGTCCTCGCGGCGCCAGACGTAGAGGCCGGAGGCCAGAGCGAGCGACAGGAGCCCTCCGCCTACCAGGTAGCGCAGTGGAGGATCCATCTCCCGGGAGGCCCCGAGTACCGCCCCCGAGGCCAGTACCAGCAGTCCTCCCGCCAGGAGCATGAAGGCGGCTCCCCTGAGAGCCTTCATCGGCCCGCTCCCGGAATCTCGCCATGTTTCCCCGCCGCCAGGCTCTGCATCCCGTACTATGCATCAAGACGGGACTTTCCGGTACGGGGTTGACGCGCAAATGGGGAATGAGAATCTTATGGCACTTATCGATACGGCAGCCGTGAGACACAAGTCCGCGCCACCTCGGCCGCCGATGTAGATTCCACAAGGAAAAAGGATTCGGGCAGAATCTATACGAAGGGCGCTCGGACATGCCCATACATGCATCTACGTAGCTTCACATCTGTAACAGGGATGGCAGCCCCTGCAACCGAAAAAGAGGACATATGGGTCGAAAGCCTGTAGGTGGGCCTACGCTGGGCGAGCTCGAGGGAATGACCCTCGTCGAGCTACAGAACCTGGCCCGTGAGAAAGGCATCTCCAGGGTCACCGGCATACGCAAGGGGGAACTCATAAGGAAGATCCTGGAGGAGAAGACGGAGCGGAACGGCTATCAGTTCTCAACCGGGGTCCTGGAGGTCCTGCCGGAGGGTTACGGCTTCCTGAGGTCTGCGGACAGCAACTACCTCCCCAGCTCCAACGACATCTACGTCTCGCCGTCGCAGATAAAGAGGTTCTCTCTGGAGACCGGCGATACCATCGCCGGCCAGGTGAGGCAGCCCAAGGACGGGGAGAAGTACTACGCGCTGCTCCGGATAGAGAGCGTGAACGGCAGGAGCCTGGAGGAGCTGCGAAACCGTCCATCCTTCGACAGCCTGGTGCCCTACTTCCCGGAGGAGAGGTTCGTCCTGGAGATGGCCCCGGACCACCTCTCGTCCAGGATAATGGACCTGCTGACCCCCATAGGCAAGGGGCAGAGGGCGCTCATTGTCTCGCCCCCCCGTGCGGGAAAGACGATACTGCTCCAGGACCTGGCCAAGAGCATCACGGCCAACGACCCCGACGCCAAGCTCATCATCCTCCTCATAGACGAGAGGCCGGAGGAGGTGACCGACATGAAGCGCAACGTCAACGGCGAGGTGGTCAGCTCCACCTTCGACGAGGCGCCGAAGCGGCACATCCAGGTGGCCGACATAGTCCTGGCGAAGGCAAAGAGGCTCGTGGAGAGCGGTTACGACGTGGTTATCCTCCTGGACTCCATCACCAGGCTGGCCAGGGCAAACAACCAGGTCATCCCCCACTCGGGGAAGATCCTGTCAGGAGGAGTCGACAGCAACGCCCTCCAGAGGCCCAAGCGGTTCTTCGGCGCGGCGCGGAACATCGTCGACGGCGGCAGCCTGACCATCATCGGTACCGCTCTGGTGGATACCGGCAGCAGGATGGACGAGGTCATCTTCGAGGAGTTCAAGGGAACGGGCAACTCGGAGATAGTGCTGGACCGGAGGCTGGCCGACAGGCGGATATTCCCGGCGATAGACATCACGAAGTCGGGGACGAGGCGCGAGGAGCTCCTGATGGACCCGGAGACCCTCGAGCGGATGTGGGTGATGAGGAAGATCCTCGTGGACATGAACCCGGTCGAGGCCATGGAGGTGCTGAAGACCCAGCTCTCCAAGCACAAGTCGAACAAGAGGTTCCTTGACGCCATGGGCGGCATGTCTGAATGATACCGGCCCCGTGGCCGAAACTCATGGAGGATTGACTTGAAGAAGGACATACACCCGAAGTACGACAGGGCGGTCTTCACCTGCGCCTGCGGCAACAAGCTGGAGACCCGCTCGACCGGCGGCGACAAGAGGTTCGACATCTGCTCCAGCTGTCACCCCTTCTACACCGGCAAGCAGAAGCTGGTCGACTCGGCCGGCCGGGTGGACAAGTACCGCAGGAAGTACGGACAGGGCGGCAAGCAGGGCTCAGCGGACTAGCCCGGTTCCGTGGCGGCGGGGACGAGATGCTCTCCGCCGCCCGTCTGTACCGTTGGACATGAGAGGGGCCGTACCGGATGAGCAGTCCCGAGGAGACCGAGCGCCCCGGCGGAGAGGCCGGTGAGGCCGGCTCCGGCGGCCACGCCCACGACACCGGCGGCCAGGCGGTCATAGAGGGCGTCATGATGCGCTCGCCGGAGCGCACCTCCGTCGCCGTGCGCAGACCGGACGGCGAGATACTGGTCCGGGAGCTGCGCATGAAGCTCCTGGGCAAGCGCGGTCCGCTCTGGAAGCGGCCGGTCTTCCGCGGCGCCGCCTCGCTCATCGACACCCTGAGGCTTGGGATGAGCGCGCTGCAGTGGTCCGCGGAGGTGGCCGAGGGGGGCGACGGCTCCGAGCGCGCCGGCTTCGGCTCCATACTCCAGACCGCCCTCGCCTTCCTGCTGGCCATCGCCCTCTTCGCATGGCTGCCCCTGCAGGCCAGCAAGTGGATTCTCGGCTCCGATGCTCCCGGCCAGCAGTTCTACGTGCATCTGCTGGCCGGCGGCTTCCGAATCCTGGCCTTTCTCGCCTACCTGACCGCCATATCCTTCATGCCGGAGGTGAAGCGGCTCTTCACCTACCACGGCGCCGAGCACCAGACCATCCACGCCTGGGAGAGGGGTGGGGAGCCGCTGATCGACGCCGCCCTGGAGGAGAGCCCGCTGCACCAGCGCTGCGGCACCAGCTTCCTGCTGCTGGTCATGCTGGGTACGGTGGTCTTCTACGGCGTCTTCGACTCCCTGGTCGTGCTCCTCCTCGACACCGACCCGGCCGCCATCGTCCGCGTCCTCTACCACCTGCCGCTGATACCGCTGGTCCTCGGGCTGAGCTACGAGCTGCTCAAGGCTGCCGACAGGCACCTCGACACCTCCTTCCTTGCCAGGGCCGTCACGGCGCCCGGCCTGCTGCTGCAGCGGATAACCACCCGCAGGGCCGGACGGGAAGAGGTGGAGGTGGCGGTCGCATCTCTCAGGGCAGCCCTGGGCATGCCGCAGGATGAGGACGTCAGGACGCTGGAGCCGGAGGAGGTCCGGCCGGTTGGAGCGTCGGAGCCGGAGGCTGAGCCGGAGGGAGAGGAAGAGGGAGAGGAGGTTCCACGTGGCGGGGCTGAGCCCGGAGGAGCGTGAGCGGCTCGACGCCAGGATATCCGAGATAGACGCGAGCCTCTGCGACCCGGAGACCCTCTCCGTGCCCTCTCGCATAAGGGAGCTCACCGAGGAGAGGGCCGGCCTGGCGAAGCTGGCCGGGGTGGCCTCCGAGATAGCCTCCACCGAGGATTCTCTGGAGGAGATGCGCAGCGTCCTCGACGACGAGGACCGTGAGCTGGCCGAGATGGCCAGGGGTGAGATCCCCGGTCTGGAGGAGCGGCTCGCCGCCCTCGAGGAGCGGCTGAAGGTCCTCCTCCTTCCCAGGGACCCGAACGACTCCCGCGACGTGATACTGGAGGTGCGCTCCGGCACCGGCGGCGAGGAGGCGGCGCTATTCGCCGCGGACATCTACAGGATGTACGCCGCCTACGCCCAGTCGAAGGGCTGGAGCGTCGAGGTCTTCGGCAGCAGCGGGTCGGAGCGGGGCGGCTTCCGGGAGATAGTCTTCGCCGTCCGGGGAAGGGGCGTCTACAGCCGGCTCAAGTTCGAGGCCGGCGTGCACAGGGTCCAGCGTGTTCCCGAGACCGAGACCTCCGGCCGCATCCATACGTCGGCCTGCACCGTGGCCGTCCTCCCAGAGGTCGAAGAGGTGGAGGTGGAGATAAGCCAGGAGGACCTCAGAATAGATGTCTACCGCTCTTCCGGCCCCGGGGGGCAGAGCGTGAACACCACCGACTCCGCCGTTCGCATAACCCACCTCCCCAGCGGGCTGGTGGTCTCCTGCCAGGACGAGAAGAGTCAGCACAAGAACAGGGCCAAGGCCATGAAGGTCCTCAGCTCCCGCCTCTACGCCATGAAGCAGGAGGAGGAGAGGGAGAAGAGGGCGGAGGCCAGGCGGAGCATGGTCGGCTCGGGCGACCGGAGCGCCAAGATACGCACCTACAACTTCCCCCAGGGGAGGGTGACCGACCACAGGATTCACCTGACCCTCCACTCCCTCAAGGATGTCCTCGGCGGAGACCTTGATCAGGTGGTGGACCCGCTGACGGAGGCCGAGCAGCAGAGGCTCCTCTCCGAGGTCAGCCTCGCCGGCGGCTCCTGACGTGACCCTGGCGGAGGCCCTGCGGAGGGGCATCCGCACCCTCTCTCACCTGGAGGACGCCCGGCTGGAGTGCGAGCTGCTCCTCTGCTGGGCCTCCAGCCTGCCGAGGCACCGGCTCCGCCTCGACCCGGGCCTCGGGCTCACCCGGCCGGCCGAGCGGCGCTTCCTCTCCGCCCTCTCCCGCAGGGCCGCCAGGGTGCCGCTGCAGCACATCACCGGGGAGACGGAGTTCTGCGGCAGGCGGTTCCTCTGCGGCCCCGGAGCGATGGTTCCGCGGCCCGAGACGGAGATCCTTGTCGAGAGAGTCCTCGAGCTGGCCCCTCCCGGGACGCCGCTGCTGGACGTTGGCACAGGCACCGGCGTAATCGCCCTGACCGTGGCCCTGGAGAGGCCCGGATGCCGGGTCATCGCCTCCGACGCGAGCCGGGAGGCCCTGGCGCTGGCCGCCCGCAACGCCGGGATGCACGGCGTCCGGCTGCCGATGGTCCTCGGCGACCTGCTGGAGCCGTTCAGCCCCGGCGGCCGGCTCGGTTGCATAGTCGCCAACCTCCCCTACGTGCGCTCGGACGAGCTGGAGACCCTTCAGCCGGAGGTAAGGGACGGAGACCCGCGGGCCGCTCTGGACGGCGGCCGCGACGGTCTGGACCAGGTGCGGCGCCTGGTGGCGCAGGCGCCCGCGAGGCTGGGCCCCGAGGGGCTTCTGGCGATGGAGCTGGACCCGCTGCAGACCGGCGAGGTCGCCCGGCAACTGGAGTCCTCCGGCTGGCTGGACGTCCGCATCCACCCCGACCTCACCTCCCGCCCCCGCCACCTCACCGCCCGGAAGCCGACGCCGGGCTTTCCTTGTTTGATTTGATAAGACACTTGGGTGCTTATCTGTTCTGTAAATCCAGTCAGTGAGAGACCTCCGGGATATTGACGCAAAGACGAGGCTCGAGCATTCTCTTACGGAGGTAGCATGTTTGCCCTATGCTCTTCATTTTTTCTGCTGCTCGTATCCTCTCCATGCGGCGTCACCTATTCTCAGACCGACTGGTCCGGTGGATACGGCGCCGAGGGGCCGCTTTCGAGCTGGGGCGACTGGTACGACACTGCCCCGGGTATCGACTTCTGCTCGGAACCAGGTTCGGTTCGACTCGGTCGCGTAGTCAACTGGATATGCGTCAGCACCGCGGAGGATGAGTACGGGAACTGCGTGGACCTGGACGGCGACGGTGACGTGGATATCCTCGTCACAGGCAGGTACGACAAGGACCTGTGCTGGATTGAGAATCTGGGCGGGGGAGAGAACTGGGACAGGCACAGCATAGAGGACGATGTCTACAACCCGAGGAGAGCTTCTACCTGTGACATAGACTCCGACGGAGATCTCGATGTGCTCATGTGTGCGTACTCGATGTTGCGCCTCTACATCAACGACGACCTCGAGTGGACCGGGCATGTCATAGACCCGTGGGTGAATGGCGCACGGGAGAT
This sequence comes from uncultured bacterium, assembly GCA_964423505.1. Classification (GTDB taxonomy): domain Bacteria; phylum Fermentibacterota; class Fermentibacteria; order Fermentibacterales; family JCC-6; genus CAYREX01. The sequence continues at coordinate 147,274 of CAYREX010000002.1, forward strand.
GGCTGCCGGCGACATCGACCTGGACGGAGACCCCGACATCGTCTCCTGTTCCCACTCGACGTACGACTACCTCTCATGGTGGGAGAACCTGGACGGCAGCGGTCTGGGCTGGGAGGAGCACGTCATCTTCCCACTGGTGCTGCAGCCCCTCTATCCGGACCTCGCCGACATAGAGGGCGACGGGGACCTGGATGTCTTTCTGGCGAGCGGCTACACGGATTCGGTTCTCTGCTTCCTGAACCCCTACCCGGATACGGGTCTGGAGTGGTCTCATATCGGTATCGACTCGGTATACAGGATAGACGGCCTGCAGGTATCGGACGTCGACCAGGATTCGGACGTCGACCTGTTCGTCCACTCCGCAGAGCACGGGCCGGGCTGGCTGGAGCAGATAACGCCTGCGGAATGGACCCTGCACTTCCTGGAGACCGAGGTCGATTACTCGATGACCGTGCTTGATATTGACGGTGACGGCGACGATGACATCTACGCCAATGGCAGCTATCGACTTGCATGGTTCGAGAACCGGGTCGCCGAGGAGAACGCCTTCGTCGAGCATGTCTTTGCGGAGTGGATGCGGTCCCGTTACATCGAGGCCGGTGACATGGACGGGAACGGCATGGCGGACGCCGTCGCTCTGAGCTACTGGGGTCAGGGGATGAGCGGAATCTTCTGGATGGACCCGACCGACCCGGCAAGACACGATTCGGTCATGCTGACATCGACCATCCTGGACACGGGCAGCTTCGACAAGACCTGGATGGAGGTGGACTGGACCTCGGTCACTCCACCCGGGACCGACCTGGTCTGCCAGGTACGGACCGAGAGGTTTCTCTATCCACTCGTGATGGACGACTGGTCCGACACGGTCTACTCTCCCGGCAACATCTACGGCCTCCTCGAGCCGGACACCCGCTACTTCCAGTACAGGTTCCTGCTCCGGTCGGAGGACTCGACCGTCACCCCGGTCCTCGAGGATTTCCTGGTCACTGCGCATGTAACGGGAATCTCCGGGGAGGAGTCCTCACCGATGGCTTTCGAGGTCACCGGGCCCCGACCGAACCCGGTTTCAGGTCCCGCTTCGATCTACTGCACCGCCTGTGAGGCAACGACGGTCGACCTGATGCTCTACGATGCGGCAGGCAGGCTGGTCGCCCGTGACCGGGGCGTTCCGGTGGGGCCGGGCAGGACCTGCGTCACTCTGCCCGAGATGCCGCCGGGTGTCTACATGCTGCGGGTCGGCCGCGGGCGGGGCTTCGATCGTACGCTGCGATTCGTAGTGGTCGCAGGTAGTTGATGTCGCCGGTGGTCCAGCTGCTTCTCGTATTGCTCTCGGGCGAGGCCTACCAGACCGACTGGTCGGGCGGTCCGGGGGTTCATGGCCCTGTGCAGGGATGGGATGACAGCTTCTCGGCCTGCTCCTCGACGTCGTTCCGCTCGCCGGGCGGTGAGATTCTCCTCGGGATACATCCTCTGCCGGTAGAGGAGCGCTGGATAGTGGGCGGTATGGACTATCCGAGGAAGGTCCTCTGCTGCGACATCGATGATGATGGTGACGTTGATCTGCTCTTCGGCGACTCCGGACGGGACCATATCCGCCTGCTGCTGAACGCCGATGGTCAAGGTGACGAGTGGTTCGTCTTCATTCTCGATCCGGACTGCAGGGTACCGGCCGACCTGGAGTGCGGGGACGTGGACTCTGACGGAGACATGGATATCCTTGCCGCCAACGGAGGCGACGGAGACCTGGCATGGTACGAGAACGTGGACGGCCCGGGACTGCTCTGGGTCAAGCACATCATCGCCGGGAAGTACTATGCATGTGAGGTCGGCTGCACAGACCTCGACCTCGATGGAGACCTCGATGTATACGGGGCATCCGCCGGCGACCGCTGGGTCACATGGTGGGAGAACCCGGACGGAACGGGACAGGGATGGATCCACCATCATGTAGACGACTATGTCCAGTCCCCCGTAGGCATACTTCACCGGGACATGGACGGGGACGGCGACACAGACCTTGTCGGGGCGTCGACCAGGTGGAACAGCGAGAAGTACGCGGTCTGGTGGCGGAACGAAGACGGGGCGGGGACCGATTGGACGGAGATGCCCGTCTTCTACACCGATGGCCGGATCCACTCGATGGAATGCACCGACCTGGACTGCGACGGCGACCCTGATCTGGTCTTCCCGGACTTCGACGAGTACAGGCTCTGGACGCTCTACAATGCGGACGGTCTCGGCACGACCTGGGAAGCACGCTGCATCGACTCTACTCTATTCCAGCCGAAGGAAGCGGTCGCCGCGGACTTCGACCGGGACGGCGATCCGGATCTGTTCGTCATCGACGACTCGGACGAGTGCAACCTCTACCTCTACGTCAACTGCGGAGGGAATCCCGTCGAATGGGTCAGGCACGACATCGCCGAGTTCAGCTTCCCGTATGCCCTCGATACCGGTGACATCAGCGGAAACGGGATAACGGATGTGGTGGCCTGCTCCATCACCGAAGACGAGGCCCGCTGGTGGCGGATGGCCCACTACGACTCCGCCGGATGGCTCGAGTCTGCGATACTCGATACATGCGAGCAACCCGGCTGGTCCGCGATGGACTGGGTTTCAGATGAGCCGGTCGATACCGGAATGAGCCTGAGGATAAGGACTTCGGACGATCCCGACTGCATGGGAGAGTGGTCCGGTCCGTACAGTTGTCCCGGACAGGTGCCGGGAGGTCTAGACCGATACGTCCAGTACAGGGCGGAGCTATGGTCCGACGGGTCGGAGAGCTCACCTGCGGTCTACGATGTGGGGTTCTCCTGGGATCCGACCCCGGTCGACCGGGACGGGGTGGCACCGGTGTCGTCCCGGCTCTCGATGAGCGTAGCGGGTAATCCGGCGCGCGGTCCCGTCGAGCTGCAAATCACCGCACTCTGCTCGGGGAGTTGCGAGATTCGCGCATACGGCATCGATGGAAGGCTTGTACTCCGCCTTCGGATGTATCTGGATGCCGGCCGGCGCGCCAGCACGACCATGGAGCTGCCCACCGGTCTCTGGCTCTTGACTGCTACTCTCGGAGATGATCGTGTCCTGAAGGCGGTCGTAGTTCTCTAGCGGCTCTGTTTCTCCCCGCCTCACCCTTACCTGGAAGCTGTGATCCCTGCCGTAGCTCCGAGATGAACAGGCTGGTGTCCCACGGATAGCTGGAATGGTAGAACCAGTACTCCGCCTGGCCTATAGGTACCTGCATGGCCGGATGGCATCAACGGAAGAGGTGCGCCCCGGTCCCAGGCAGGTCCCGACGGCATCTTCCGCGGAGCCGGACGATGCATCGAGCCTTGTGCTTCCACGGTCTGCCGGGTATGCTCAATAATACTGGTTATTATTGCATTCTGCGCTTTCGGCGACAGGGAAAGGACTGCGGCATCCCATGAGCCCTGGAGAGTCGCGAACAGCGACCATCTCGCTCCTCCTGGCCTCATGCATCATGTCCTTCCTGGCGGGCTGCGGGGACGATCCCACGGCGCCCGACCCCGACCTGCCCGACTTCTTCCTCGCATGGGTGCTGTTCACAGGCGATTCCGTAGGCACACCCGATCCGCTGCCCGGGCTCGCCGCGGCGACAACGGTCAGTGACGGCTCCGACCAGGAGGATCCCTACTGCGAGGTCACCGTGAGCTGGCATCCGCCGGATGAAGACAGGGGTCTCGTATACAGCGTGCTGAGGGCGACCACCCCCGGCATATGGGATGGTGCGGCAGACAGCAGCACGGTGGGGAGCACCGAGGACACCCTCCTCGTCGACTCCGACTCCCTGCAGTGGGGAGTGACCTACTACTACGCGGTGCTGGCTGTGGATACGGACTCCACGGTACTCCGCAGCGACGAGGGCTCCATCGGAATGCCGGTCTCACCCCTGCCGACACCCTCCGTGCTCTCCGCGGACCACCTGCCGCTCGGAGAGTGCATACTGCACTGGACGCACTGCCCCGACGACGACTTCCGCAGCTACACGCTGGTCAGCCTGGAGAACGGTCAGTACTCACAGATGGACACCCTCTGCACCTTCGAGGGCCGGTACGATACCACGTTCACGCACACGGACGTGCCGCCGGACGACAGCAGGTGGTATATGGTCTTCACCCGCAACGAGAGGGGCTACCGGGCGGAGAGCAACGTTTTGGTCTACGAGCCGGGTTTCGGACTGCCCTGGCTGGCGGACTTCCGGTGGCGCGGACCGGCGTACTTCGACTGGTACACAATCGGGTCGGAGCTGCTCCCCTCGGACGACGAGAGCTGCCTCTACTTCACGGACACCTACTACTACGAGAGGGAGGACTATGTCTCCTTCGGCCTGAACAGGATCAGGCCCTCCTCGAGTCACGTGCTGCGTGTTTCCTTCGGCAGCGACTTCCGCTTCACCCATGTTCCCGGCATGAACGCCGTCCTCACGATCCATGACGGCGTGATCGCCCTGAGGGACGAGGTGATGCTGCACTGCATCGATACGACCAGGGTGGACTTCGAGCTGGCTCAGATGGCAGCCTTCCCGGAGGGCTGCACGGCCATCGTACATCCGTGGGGCAGGTGGTACTCGCTCCTGTTCGACATGCGGACCATGACCCTTGGCGATACGCTGGACTACACCTTCGATTCGGGCAGGATACTAGGAGACGAGCTCTATGTCTGGGGCGAGGGGCTTCCCTTGAGCAGGGTGTCCTCTCCTTCCGGCGAGCTTGCGGCCACGGGCGACCTGATACCGGAGGAGGACATGTTCCTCTCCTCGGATGGAGTCCTCTTCGTTGTAACAGCCGCAGGCCGCATGTACGAGCTGGACCCGGCGACCCTCTCCCGCCTCGGTGAAAGCGCGCTTCCGTACGTTCCATGCGAGGGAGCCTTCTTCGAGGTCGACGGGGGCGTGTACGTCTACCTCTGCGAGTACAACGGCTCACCCGTGGAGATATACCGGACGGACGACATGAGCCTGGTCGGAGAGGTAGCCATGAGGGACCTCGGCGGGTACTACATCGTGACCGGCATGACCACGCTGCCGGCCTCCGAAGCCATCTGGACGGTCATCCTTGACACCGAGACCGGCTATGAGGGGCTGTACGAGATCTCGGACTGAGGACCGGCCTGCAGCCGCTGCACCGGGGTCCGGTCGGCTAGCAGCTCACCGCCACGAACTCCGCAACCTCCCGCGGCACCCCGTTCTCCTCGCCGCTCACCAGCCAGCCGCTGGCTTCGTCCTCGCCGTCCGCACGGGGGTCGTGCACCGGCTCGACGGTCAGTCCAAGGGATTCCTCATGGTGAACGACTCCCCGGGACCCCCGCAGACATCCTCCCAGTAACGGTCGATGAGGAGCCGCGGGGAGGATAGGGGACCGCCGGGACGGACCCTCCGCGACCGGATTCTCCTGCTGGCCCACCACCACTCGCAGACGACGGCCAGGCTGTCGTTCCCCCGCAGCACGCCGTAGTACCTGTTCTCCAGTCCAGTACAGGGCGGCGCATGTGGGCCATCCTTCTGAAGAAGGTCTGGGATGTCGACGCTCTCAGGTGTCCCAGTTGCGGAGGTCTCATGAAAGCCATCTCGGTGATAGAGCGCCCTACGGTCATCAGGCGCATCCTGGAGCATCCCGACCTATGGGTGGAGGAGGAGCCCAGACCGCCACCCGCACCGCTCGAGCTGGTCTGCGAACCTGATGCAGACTACGTTCCCTGGCGGGACGACGTGCCTGAGATCGAGGTCGGGTGAGAGTTACCTGGGCCAGTAGGGGAGCTGTGCCCCTGGGGAGCCTTTTCATGCTGTTGTCTCTCGAGAGATTCGTTGACCGGCCGCGGGATGCCGGACATGCTACGAAGCGGTGCTGGATGTGGGAAGAGAGCGAGCTATGGAACTGGGCTCGGGAGGCGTGTTCGGAGGCAGCAGAATCCAGTTTCCTATTGGCTGACCACAAGGAGGGATTCAAGCTCCTCGTCGGCGGTTCCCGCCTCTCCAACCGCTATTGCCCCGCCGTCGTCGGTGAAGTCGATGGCCCAGAGACGGCAGTCGAACTCGGAGGGGATCCGAGTCTCCCATGTGACCGAGGGCGGCCCCGCGGACAGCGATCCGGCCAGGATTAGAAGAAGTGAGAAAAGAACAGTGAAGACAGAGCCAATGCGAATGTACATGGAAACCATGGGTACCTCTCTATCGGTCCCTCCCCATGACCCCGAATACTAGTGTCGTTCAATCAACACCGATTGTCAAGTAGCAGTAAGTCGTACTAGTTACGACTTTTCGGGGGTGGCTCTGGTGAATAGGAGGAACATCCCGTAGAATGTGGCCGAAAGCACGGGTTGGAGCCGACGAACCGGAGGACTGATGTACAGATCAGCAAATCGCCGCAGGTGGATTGTCATCTGTTCCGTTGTGGTCCTTCTGGCTGTCGTCTGGGTCGGAACCTGGCTGCTCCGGTGGGAGATCGGACTGATTCGGCCCACTGCCAACCTGCGGTACTTCTACTACGCAGGCGGGTTGGGGAGCTTCAGCGACAGGTGTCTCTATGTGCTCTACTATCCCCTCTACGCAATGTCCGAGGGGAAGAGATTCCGCGAGGGTGTGGGACGGACCTCGGTTCACTGGTCTGACCGTGCCGGCGGATGGAACGAGTAGCTGTCAGACCCTTAGTGCCGCCCACTAAGAAATTCTGTTTAATAAGCTAATGACCATTCACCTAGCACCACTACCCAGTAGTGTCCAAAACAGCTAGGCTCCCCCACTACATATCAAGCATATCAACAACTTAGGACCTGTCCCTGGTGCTGCAGATGCTCCTGAAGGAGGAGAAGCTGTCTCCAGACCTCGCTGGACCGGTCTAACTGGGGAGCGGTCAAGGCGGCGTTCTGAGCCTTGGGCCTCTCACCGGTTGACAACTTGCAAGACATAGTCTATCCTGTTTCCGGACAGATACTTCCGTACAGGGAAGGTGCGCAATGCGTCCGCATGCCGTAATCATGCTTCTGCTCTGCCTGACCGCACGGGTACTGGCCGACTCCGCCACTCAGACCGAGTGGTCCGGTGAAAGGGGTGTATGGGGACCGGTCACCAGCTGGGACCAGGATTTCTGGCACTGCTTCGGGGTCCTGACAACCTCCGGGGACGTCAGGCTCGGGCGTAGAGGAGCGGCGGTCACCACCAGGTCGCTGGACGGCGTTGTTTCCGCGGACATGGACGGCGACGGTGACCTGGACCTTGCCGGTTTTGACTTCCATACCGGCTACATATGGTGGTACGAGAACCTGGACGGCCTGGGCAGCTCCTGGAGCGAATGGACAGTGGATCAGGGTCAGCAAAACGTCCACTGCCTTCACCCGGGGGACCTGGACGGCGACGGCGACACCGATCTGGCAGGTGTCTCGCAAATCCCCGGAAACCTACTCGCCTGGTACAACCGGGACGGAGCGGGACGGGACTGGGAGTCGGACACCCTGTTGAGCGGCCTGGACATACCCGGCTCGGTCAGCGGCGCGGACCTGGACCGGGACGGCGACACGGACCTCGTCGTAACGATCTACGGTGCTCACGAGATTGCCTGGCTGGAGAACCCCGGCGCTGCAGGCGCATGGACCAGGCACACCGTGGTCACAGGCTTCGAACATGCTTCCGCAGCGGCTTTGGCGGATTTCGACGGCGACGGCTGGACGGATATCGCAGGAGCAGGGGATGGCGAGGAGATGCTGGTCTGGTGGCGGAATCCAGGCAGCTCCGGCGAACCATGGGACCCGACCGAGATACCCTCGGATCAGTACCATACGGGTCATCGAGAAGTAGTTGCCTGCGACCTGGAGCCGGACGGCGACATGGACCTGTTCAGTGTTGCACGGAATGAGCAACCGTACTTCGAGGTGTTCGCATGGATGAACACGGACGGGGCCGGCAAGGCCTGGGAGTACGAGTACATCGCTTGGACCGGGGAGTACTCGGCACGGATATGCCCAGCGGACTTCGACGGAGACGGCGACCAGGACCTCGCCCTTGGCGGCTATGACCTGGACGACCTGGCCATCATTGAGAATCCTGGAGGCTCCGGTGAATGGGAGGCCAACACCGTCTCCGACTCGACCTGGGCATACTTCGTGGTCTGCGACGACATCGACGGCAGCGGTGATCCGGACCTGGTCGCCGGAAGGCAGGCGCAGGTGCGCTGGTGGGACGGATGGGAGCACTGCTCCGGCTCCGGCTTCGTGGAGTCCAGCGTGCTCTACATTGGGGGCGACGGGGATTGGGGATCGGTAGACTGGACCTGCATCGAACCCGCGGGAACCTCCGTAGCCTTCCAGGTCAGGGCATCGGAGGACCCGTTCGACATGGGGCCGTGGTCCGATACCCTGACCACCTCGCCATGGGATCTGGCCGGCATCCTAGAGGAGTACGACAGCCATCTGCAGTACCGCGCCATCCTCTCCACGCATGAGGGGAACGTAACTCCATGGCTTCAGGAAGTGACCTTCACATGGGACCCGCTGGGTGCAGGGGAAGTACATGCGACCGGCTTCTCAGCACGCCTCTCTGCCAATCCGTCTCCCTCGCCGGTGCTCCTGCTGGACCTGCCGGAGCCTTCGGCAGTCGACCTCGTCGTCTACGACATGGCGGGTAGAGCCGCCCTGCGACAGGACGAAGTCTGCCTCGAGGCCGGTGAGCACGCCCGGGAACTGGGTATCGAAGAGCCGGGCGTCTACATCTGCAGGGTGACGGTGGGAGGCGAAACCCTGACTCTCAGGACGATCCTGGTCAGGTAAGGGCTGTTCCCACTCGATGGTGACGGGTGGGCTTCGCACAGAGCGGGACTTCAATCAGCCGGCTGCCATTCGGTCTCACCAGACGGACTGGCCAAGGATGCCTTGCGGGCAGGTTAGTGCTGCAGGACCAGGCGCAGGGTCCTTCCCGGTCAGGGTGGGATGACGACGAAGTCTGCCAGCTCCGGAATGCGCTCCTCCCCTTCGGCCAGGACCTTCACCGTCATGAAGGAGTTTCCCTCCGGAAGCTGGTCCGGTATTCCCGAGCGGTAGTCGCTGTGAAAGCTGCCGCATATGAAGACGCAACGCTCCCCGGCCACGGACTCCGTCATCACTTCGTCCTTGAGCAGCTGGGCCCTGTACATGTCCATGGGGTCCATGGGCATCTCGTGCATCCGCTCCCCCACTAGCTCCATTGTCTCCAGGAAGAGATCGCGGTAGAGCGTGCTGGACGAGTCCACCTCCAGCTCCCCGAAGAACTCATGACCCGCCAGGGCATCCCATCCGCCCCTGGCCACGTCGGAGGCGCCGTGCCTTGCTCACGGACACCTGCCGGGACAGGGAGGGCAACACATTCCCCTTGCCACCCATCACCGACCAGGACATGAACTGGTGTTTGACACGGATGGTCACACGCTACTGCTGTAACTGATTACCACATATACAGTAAGGTCCACTCTCCCGAAAGAGGCGTGTGACCATATTTCTCAGAGGGGTTACTCGACCGACAGGATCTGCTTCGGTGCTTCTATCTCTAACAGCTTGTAGAGCTTACAGACATCGGGACTCGGATTCGAGGCCTGAAATATGCGTCCTGAGGGCGTAAACAATTGACCAATCTTCTGTGTCCGGAGTGTGTTCCGGATTGTGCGCCAGGTCTCACCTGTGGCCTTCTCCGCAACACGCTCAATGAGGAGAGCAAGCACGCAGAGATAGACATGGGCACGGATCCGTTCCTCTGTCCTGTGGTGCATGGGCCGGAGCATGAGGCCGGACTTCATCGTCCTCCATGCTTCTTCCACACGCATGAGCTGCTTGTACGCCAGGGCAAGGTCTTCCGCTGAGAGACGGTTGTGCATCATTGCTTCTGTAGTTTCGGATACCGTCTGATGGGCGGAGGGGCTGCCGGTTTCAGCGGCAGCCCCCCGGGCTGATCATATTCCTTCGGGTCACCACACCAACGAAGGAGGTCTCATGATCAACCCGCAGACGGACGATAAGACTTTCGCCGAGATTATGGAAGTGCTGATCGGCGAGGGACTGGAAGGACTGCCCAGGGTGGTTGAGTTGCTGCTTAACATGGCGATGCGCCTGGAGCGTAGTCGGGCACTGGGAGCGGGACCTTACGAGCGGACTCCTGACCGTAGTGGGTATGCCAACGGATACAAGCCCAAGAGGGTCAAGAGCCGAGTTGGAGCCCTGGATCTGAGGATGCCCCAAGTGCGGGACGGGGTGTCCTTATATCCGGGTTGCCTCGAGAGGGGTATGCGGAGCGACCGGGCTCTGGTGACAGCCATGGCCGAGATGTACGTGACCGGTGTATCCACCCGCAGGTCACTCGGGTGCTGGAGGAGCTTTGCGGTCTCGAGGTCAGCTCTGCGGAGGTTAGCAGGGCGACGGTTATGCTGGACGAGGAGCTGGAAGCCTGGCGGAGCCGTCCTCTCGGGGAGTGTCCGAGGCTGGTACTTGATGCGACGTATCACAAGGTGCGGAGAGACGGAGTGCTGAGGAACAGCGCGGTGCTGACGGCGGTGGGGGTAAGCCCGAGCGGTCACCGATCGGTGCTGGGTACCTGCATCGCTCTGGGCGAAGGGGAGGTATCCTGGAGGGACTTCCTGCGAGATCTGAAGGAGCGTGGCCTCCATGGTGTGAAGTACATCGTGAGCGATGATCACGAGGGTCTTAGGAAGGCTGTCTCGGGATGCTTTCACGGAGCGGTGTGGAATCGCTGCCATGTGCACCTGCAGAGGAATGCGTCAGGCTAAGTACCCCGGGTGGAGATGCGGAAGGAGGTGGCGGAGGACATACGCACGGTACTTGGCTCATCGAACCCGGATGAGGCCAGGGAGCACCTGGAGCTGGTCGTCAGGAAGTACGAGAAAACGGCTCCACGCCTGTCACGCTGGATGGAAGAGAATCTCCCTGAGGGCTTTGCTGTCTATCGCCTTGCGAAGAGCGAGCGCAGGCACATGGGCACGACCAACATGCTGGAGCGGTATCACAGGGAGCTGAAGAGGAGGCTGAGAGTCACCGGCCCCCTGCCGAACGAGGCATCCCTGCTGAGACTGGCTACTGCCCGGCTGATGGAGATCAGCGACCGGTGGGAGACTGGGAGGAAGTACATGACCGTGAAGGAGATCAACCCTGGATCATGAATTTACAGAACAGGGGTTGCGCAACCACCAAGCCATGCTCGCCAGTCCGCAAGGAAAGCGCTCTCGGAGAGACCGAGGATATCGAGGAAATCTTCGTTACCACAGGCTGGCAAAAGCTTCACTATCGTATCCCGCCCATGGACGGTATCGATGAACGCCGCCATGGACCCGCAGACACCGTACCGGTGAGGACCGGACCAGGCTTCGACCAGGGTTCCCGGGAGTGACCCTTCCCTGCAGGCCCTCAGCGCAGACTCCCGGGGTGAACGGTGGAACTGCCCGGAGACCAGGACGGCCAGACCTTCGATGAACCAGCCGACCTCCTCCGCCCCGGTGAAGTCTCCGGTGGGATTATGCTGACCGTGGTAGCAGTGGGTGAGTTCATGGACGAGTATCTCCCGAACATGGTCGCTGTCAGAGGGATCGTGTCCTGAGGCTTCACTGCCCCAGACCGCCGGATCCAGCAGGATCAGCCTGTCAGAAACACCAGCAGCCACCATCCAGCCCTCCGTTGGACCGATCTCCCAGGAGGATGGGAAAGCAGCGTCGAAGTCCTTCCTTGCCCGGCAGATGACAAGATGAAACCGCCGGCTGAACGGCTCGCCGAAGAACGAGACCACCGCTTCCCGTGCTTCAGTAATGAGGGTATCCAGTTCAGGGTGAGTCGACATGGACCACCTCCAGGTCTCTCCGGAGCCCACATCCGACGTCCGGGCAGGGGAGCCATCCGTCGGCAAGACCTTGGAAGACGGACCTGGCGATGTCAGTCCTCGGCGAGGACTATGATCCTGTCCCCCTGCTGGAAGGTCACCGGCGTAGATTTGTCCGGACTTACGACAACCCTGTCAGGTGAAGTGGCCACGGTTTGGTGGACAGCCTGATCGGATCTATCGTTAGACTCAGGCTGCTTCATCTGTTTCTTCTTCCCACCTCCAGGAAGTGGGAGGTGGGAGCCACCCGGATGCGGAGCCCCTTCACATCTCGCTCATAGGGCTCCGTCACGTTGGGACTCACGAGATAGTTCATCCCCTCGGGATAAAGTGAGCGGAAAAACCGGAGGTTCTCCGGATCGAACCGGTCCGGGTTGATCTTGCACTCGATGGCATCCGTGGCCCCTCCTCTCCGGACGACGAAATCCACCTCGCGGCCGGACTTGTCCCGCCAGTAGGCCAGAGCCGAGGCGTCGAAGACCGCACGCAGGGAGTCCAGTACCAGGTGCTCCCACAGGGGACCGCGGTCGTCGTCGCGTAGGGTCTCCCATCCCCTCGCGTAGGCCACGAGCCCGCTGTCGAAGGCGTAGACCTTGGGGCGTCGGACGATCTCCCGTCTCCCGCCTCCCGCAAAGGGGCGGAGCAGGAAGACGGCATGTGAGATGGACATCCCTTCCAGATAGGACTTCACGGTGTTCCGGCTGATCCCGCACTCGGAGGCGAGCTTCGAGTAATCGACCTGACCGCCGCTCTGCATGAACAGGAGGCGTAGCAGGGTCAGGAAGCCGGAGCGGTCCCGAACGCTGAACAGCTCGGCGATATCCCTCGCGAAGTAGCTGTCGATCCACTCCGCCTGATATCCCGGGATCGGGTCAGGTGCCAGCAACAGCTCCGGAAGCCCCCCCAGGAGCAATCGATGATCAAGATCCGGACCCCCGAATCCCCCCAGACACTCATCCCAGAGGACCGGGCAGAGGTAGACGGACCACTTTCTCCCCGTGAGGGAGTCCCTGAACTTGCCCGTAGCCGCCAGGGTGGAGGATCCCGTGGCCAGGATCCGCAGGGTCGGGAAGGCATCGGAGGCGATCTTCAGCACACGGCTCGGATCGGGAAGGCGGTGTACTTCGTCCAGGACCACCGTGCTCCCCGGGGGTAGAGTCCGGTAGAAGGATTCGGGATCCTCCAGGCGGCGCACCGTCGACAGCAGATCACAGTTGAGATAGACGGCATCCGGGATCGACTTCGAGAGGACGGTCTTGCCTACTCTGCGGACTCCGGAGAGCCAGACGATGGGTCGGGTCCTCCAGGCCGATTCCAGACGCTGCTTCCAGTACGGTCGTTGGATCATGGTTTCATATTTAGCATTTGGACGTCCAAATGTCAATTACGTTGCGCATCCGGTCACCCTGTTGCCTGAGGAAGAGAATACCTCTCCCCGCTCCAGCCGCAGGCGGCGCATGTGGGCCATCCTTCTGAAGCGGGTGTGGAACATCGACGCTCTCAGGTGTCCCAGTTGCGGAGGTCTCATGAAAGCCATCTCGGTGATAGAGCGCCCTACGGTCATCAGGCGCATCCTGGAGCATCCCGGCCTTTGAATGGAGGAGGAGCCCAGGCCACCGCCCGCGCCGCTCGAGCTAGTATGTGAACCTGATGCGGACTATGTTCCTTGGAGGGATGAGGTTCCTGAGATAGAGGTTGGGTGAATGAGATCTTGATCTGGGTAGGCGTATCTACGTAGAATAGTCTTTCAGTTCAGCGTTTCATCACTGCTTATCTGGTTGATTCCGCTATGGCATTTACAATCAAGCACCGAGATTCGTGAAAATGCGCGAAAACGCGGGTCATCTAGCATGGTCACGGAGCGGCTCACGGAAGTAGTGTAATCCAGCTTCGTTTGTTTACAAAAGCCGAAATCACCGGTCTTTACTCTAGGAGGGAACCCATAGCCAGCCGCAATGGAACTCTGCTGATCATCCTTCTTCTGATCATCATTGGCTTTGCCGTCACCGGAATCATGGCCGACGGACCCGGAAGGGCATTCTCCGGCTTTACCCAGCTTCAGTTTCAGCCGGCCAGGCTGATAAGCGACTTCACTGAAAGCAAGGGCATCGGTGCAGCCCTTCTGAACTCCGCCGCTGTGGGCGCGGTGGGACTTGCCTTCATAACCTGTGCAGGCGTGAGACTATCCGGACCAACATTTGCCGCTGTGCTGACCATGATGGGATTCGCCCTGTTCGGTAAGACTCCTTTGAATATCACACCGGTGATCCTTGGTGTTCTTCTGGCGGGAAAGGCAATAGGGAGAAAACCCTCGGAGTACATGATCATCGCCCTTTTCGGAACGGCCCTGGGACCGATAGTGTCCCTGGTCGCCTTCGAGATGGGTTTATCTGGCCTTTCCGGCGTTGCAGTGGGTGTTGCCGCAGGTTTGGCCACCGGTTTCCTGCTCCCCTCCCTGGCAGTGGCAATGCTGCACTTTCACCAGGGATACAACCTCTACAACCTGGGCATGACATGCGGCTTTTTTGCATTGTTCGCCGCATCACTGGCAAGGGCCGGGGGTCATGAGTTCCAGGGGATCATGCAATGGCATACCGGAAACCAGCCCATACTGGTTCTCCTGGTTCCGGTGATGTCCGCAGGCCTTATCATGGCAGCCATGATATCCGGCGGCTGGGGAAGCTTCCGCAGCATGATGGCCATTCAGAAACACTCGGGAAGACTTCCATCGGACTTCATGGACATGGAATCAATGTCGGGAGCCCTGCTCAATGCAGGTCTTGTGGGGCTGGCAGGATCCGGTTACATCCTTCTGGTGGGCGGTGACTTCAACGGCCCGACCCTGGGCGGTCTGCTGACTATCATAGGATTCGGAGCCTTTGGAACTCATCTAAGGAACTCATGGCCGGTGGTGGTCGGGGTGGTGATGGCCGCCCTGCTGTTCGGAAAACCCCTGACCGCTCCCGGGGTTATGCTGGCGGCGATATTCTGCACAACTCTGGGTCCCCTTGCAGGTAAGTTCGGCATACTGATCGGTATGACCGCCGGCTTCATCCATCTGTTCATGGTCTATCAGACCGGCTCATGGCAGGGGACAATAAATCTATACAACAATGGGTTTGCAGGTGGCCTGACCGCCACTTTCATCGTTTCGGTCATTGCATGGTATGAGACCAGGTCATCGAGTTCAAGCTGATACTTGTTAGGAGTGAAGGGTAATGAAAAAACAAAGACAGGAACTGATCCTGAACCTCATAGGAGAGATAACAAACTATCTTCTGAACGCTGATCCCCGGAGGATAGTAATATCGCTTCATCAGGAGGAGGACGGGTTGCATCTGTCGGTACTCGACGACAGCCCTCACAGCGATGAGGAACTGAAGATACTCGACAGCTCACTGAACAGTGAGAAAAGACCCGAACTTGCCGCTTACTACGGCGCCATGACAGGCCATGACTTGCCGGGCTACGCAAGGTTGAACCTCATTGGGTGGCAGGTGAAGCACTCTGACGTCTCCAGAACCCAGTGCGGTATCAAGATAGACATCTGGCTCGGTGGAGACCGCTTCCAGAACGACCAGTTCACCATTCCGGTCAAGGAGGATGAGAAGTCCTGACCAGATAGCTTTCAACGGGAACTCGAGACAAGAACCGGGAAAGTGCTGTTCTCAGCAGGCGGTGCGCGGAACTGGATGTCCTCCAACTGCGTGGATCTGGGTGCCCATCGACACGTAGTCAGCTGCGGATGAAGTCCCAGGCGGCGTCCATGTCGGAGACGTCGAAGTACTTCTCCTCGAGCCTCTCTCCGGGGCGGCCGAACACAGCGTTGTCTCCCCTGACCAGGAGCCTCGTCAGGCCGCTGTGCCCAACGACCGCTATGCGTCCGATGTTCTCCATGTGCCCGAGGGCGTAGCGCCCGTCCTCGACGAACGCGACGGTGCTGGTCCTTCCCAGGTCCATCCTGTCGAGCTTCAGGAGGATGTCTACCTTGTCGTGCCCCTGTGACAGCTGCTCCTCGAAGGCGTCACGGCAGGCTTCGAAATCAGACTTGGTATACCCGCCCTCTATCTCCACGGCGAGAACACCGTTTCCGCTACCGTCCAGAATCCGAAGCATTGCTCCTCCCTTCGACCGGCTGATTCGGAGCCGTCATCTCTCCCTGACTGCACGATAACTCATTACAGGATGCGTCGCTATCCCCTAACTCCTGAGCATGCTGCTCCCACGGCCTCCGCACGGGGGCTTGACGAATCGGTTGCCCGGAATAGTTTAGTTGCGTCTAAAAATGAAGGAGCAGCATGGAGCTGAGCGCCAGCCTAGAGGACTATCTGGAGACGATACTCGAGATAGTAAGCGACAAGGGCGGGGCCAGGGCCACGGAGATCGCCAGGAAGCGCAGCGTGGCCAACTCCTCGGTCACCTCCGCCATCCACAGCCTGGTCGAACTGGGGCTCGTGAATCACAGGCCGTACGACGTCATCACCCTCACGGAGAAGGGGGAGGAGGTGGCCAGGGCGGTCGCGGAGCGACACTCGGTCTTCAGCGACTTCCTGGTCGAGGTCCTCGCCCTGGACCGGCAGACGGCCGAGGAGTGCGCATGCAGGATAGAGCACGTGATCCCGGAGGAGGTTGTCCGTCGCTTCACACTCTACCTCGACTCGGAGAAGAAGTGCCGCTACCGCGGCAGGAAGTGGGTGGAGGGGCGCGGCTTCGTGTGCGGTCGCGAGGAGCATGAGAGGCTGAGCGGCGGTGACGACGATGCGCAGGGGTAGGCGGGGAAGGCGTCATGTCCCGAGGGGGCGCCCCAGGCTATCGGACATCCGCCCGGGGCGAAGGGCGCGCATAGTGTCCGTCGAGGGCGGCCGGGGGATGCGGGAGCGAATGAACGGGATGGGCCTGTTCATGGGCACGGAGGTCACCGTAGAGCAGGCGCAGGGCGACGAGGGCATGATGGTCATCGGCATCGGGAGCGGCAGGCTGATGGTCTGCGGCCGGATGGCCAGGAGGATAGTCGTCGAGGAGGTCTAGACCCCGCCCGGGAGTCTGACCCGCACATTCCCGGACACCGGAGGATGATCGGATGAAGGTCGGAGAGCTCGAGGTAGGGGATACGGCCGAGGTGACCGGCTTCGAGAGCGGGAGCCGGGAGTACAGGCACAAGCTCATGCGGATGGGGCTGGTGAGGGGCTGCAGATTCCGGCTCGTCCGCAGGGCCCCGCTGGGTGACCCGGTGGAGATAGAGTTGGGCTCCCACAGGCTGACACTGCGCAGGGTCGAGGCGGATGTCCTCAGGGTGGAGCGCGACGGGGGATGATGGACCGGGAATCCTCAGACATCCGAATAGCCGTCGCCGGGAACCCGAACGTTGGCAAGACGACGCTCCTGAACGCCCTGACCGGCTCCCGGCAGCGGGTGGGCAACTGGCCGGGCGTGACGGTCGAGAAGCTTGTCGGCCTCTACAGGCAAGACGGCCGGAGCGTGCACGTCACGGACCTGCCCGGCATCTACTCCTTCACCGCGTTCTCCATGGACGAGACCATCGCAAGGCGCTTTATACTGGAGGAGCGCCCGGACGTAATAGTCAACATCCTGGACGCCACGAACCTGGAGAGGAACCTCTTCCTCACCACCCAGCTCCTGGAGATGAAGGTCCCCATGGTGGTGGCGCTGAACATGGTCGACCTGGCCAGGCGCCGGCGCATCCATGTAGAGGTAGACCATCTGGCGAGGCACCTGGGCTGTCCGGTCGTCCCGATAGTCGCCTCGAGGGGCGAGGGGCTGGACAACCTCCGGGCGGCAATCCTCGACATCGCCGACACCGGCCGGGTACCCTCCACGGACGTGGCATACGACTCGGAGCTGGAGGAGGCGGTGGAGCCCCTCATGCGCTCCGTGGCCGGCATCGCCGGCGAGAGGGGGGTCGACGCCAGGTGGCTGGCGCTCAGGCTCCTCGAGGGGGACGAGTACGCCCGCTCCCTCTGCGGCGACAGGGTCCCGGAGGACATCCTGGAGAGGGAGACCTCCAGGGTCGAGCGGCACGTGGGCGACGAGATGGACATCATACTCGCAGACGGACGCTACGGCTTCATCCACGGGCTGGCCAGGGACGTCATCAACCGGACCGACGAGATACGCAGGACGGTTTCCGACAGGCTGGACAGGGTGATGCTCAACAGGGTCCTGGGGATACCCATCTTCCTGGGCATCATGTACCTGGTCTTCGTCGGCACCATCCAGCTCGGCAACCCGTTCATAGACTTCTTCGACATGCTCTTCGGCACCATCCTGGTGGACGGCCTCGGCGTCCTCCTCACGTCGATAGGCTCACCGGACTTCCTCGTCGCTCTCCTCGCCGACGGAGTGGGCGGCGGCCTGCAGACGGTGGCGACCTTCATCCCGCCGATATTCCTGATATTCCTCTTCCTCTCCATCCTGGAGGACTCAGGGTACATGGCCAGGGCGGCCTTCGTGATGGACAGGTTGCTTAGGGCGGTCGGTCTGCCGGGCAAGGCCTTCATACCGATGCTGGTCGGCTTCGGTTGCAACGTCCCTGCGATAATGGCCACCAGGACGCTGGAGAACGACAGGGACCGGATACTGACCATCATGATGAACCCGTTCATGTCGTGCGGCGCCAGGCTCCCGGTCTACGCCCTCTTCGTGGCGGCGTTCTTCCCCGGTGGTGGCGGCATTGTCCTCTTCAGCCTCTACATGACCGGGATCCTCCTGGCGATAGCCACCGGGCTGCTGCTCAAGCGGACCATCCTCAGGGGCGAGGTCTCCACGTTCGTCATGGAGCTCCCTCCCTACCACATGCCGACCGTGAACGGGATAATGCACCATACCCTCACCAGGCTCCGGGATTTCATGCTCAGGGCGGGAAAGGTGATAGTGGTCGTGGTGGTCCTCCTCACGCTGCTCAGCTCCGTCGGGACCGATCTCTCCTTCGGGGTGACGGACCCGGAGGACTCGCTGCTCGCCACGGTCAGCAGGGCTATCTCGCCGGTGTTCCGCCCGATGGGGATATCCGGCGACAACTGGCCCGCGGCTGTCGGGCTCTTCTCCGGCATCTTCGCCAAGGAGGCGGTGATAGGCTCGCTGGACAATCTCTACTCCACCATGCACGGGCAGCCTCCGGCTGACCCGGAGGGTGAGGTCTTCGACCTCTGGGAAGGCATCGGTGAGGCCTTCGCGGCGATACCGGAGGGCTTCGCCGACCTCGGCCGTGGCGTGAGCGACCCCGTAGAGGAAGCTCCCGGAAGCGGAGGGGAGGGGACGGAGCAGCTCGGGGTTTCGGCCGGCACCTTCGATGCCATGAGGAGGCACTTCGACGGACCGCTTGGCGCCTACACCTATCTGCTGTTCGTGCTCATCTACGCGCCGTGCGTGGCCGTGATGGCGACCATCTACAGGGAGGCCGGCCCTAGATGGGCGGTCCTCAGCACACTCTACCTGACGGCGCTAGCCTGGATAGTCAGCACCATCTTCTACCAGCTCGCCACCATCGAATCGCACCCCCTGAGCTCGCTCGTCTGGGTCGGCATCGGGGTGGCGGGACTGCTGGGGATCTGGGCCTCCCTCAGGGCCCTGGGCCGTAGCGGCCGGATGGCCGCATGAGCGCTGAGCGGCCGTCGGCCAGGATATCGGAGCTGCTGGAGCGGGGAGGGGTGCTCTCCCTCCGCGAGCTGGCGGATTCGCTCCGAATGGACCCGGAGGCGCTCGAGCCGCTCATGGACCTCCTCCTGAGGAGAGGGAAGGTGGAGATGGTGGCGTCGGGCTGCCCGAAGGGCTCATGCGCCGGCTGCACCTGCGCCGACAGGGCCGGCATGCTGCTCTACCGCCTCCCAGACTGAGCGAGACCCCGGCCACCCCGCAAGTCACCCCGCCGCCCTTCCGTCGGGCGGTAGGTCACGCAGTTGCGGGGCTGAAACCTCGAATGCGGGAGCATAATCCGAATTGCACGGGCAGAGTCCCGATCGTTGCCCCCGCATTTCCATGGGCCTATCTTTGCTGCTCGCATTACCCACGGGGGGGGCATGAGCATCCATACGGTCATCATCCTCGGCTACTTCCTCGCGGTGACCCTGATCGGTCTGGCCTTCAGGCGGATGGCTTCCGGCTCCTCCGCCGACTACCTGATAGCCGGACGGAACCTGGGCATGGCCGTCTGCGCCGCCATGGTGGCGGCGGAGTGGCTGGGTGGCATGAGCACCATCGGAGTGAGCGAGCGCGCGTACGAGACCATGTCGCTGCAGCCGGTGCTCTACAACCTCTCCACCGCAGCCGGGATGGTCGTGATAGGCTTCACCGTGGCCTCCCGGTACAGGCGGATGCGGGTGCATACCGTCAGCGAGATGCTCGAGGCGCTGTTCGGCCCCTCGGCCCGGTCGGTCTCCGCCGTCTGCTTCCTGCTTGCGTACCTGACCCTGGCCTACGTCCAGCTCCAGACCTGCGCAAGCGTCCTGGCGCCATTGCTCGGTCTGAAGTGGTCTCTGGCGGTGTTCCTTTCGGCAGCCCTGATAACCCTCTACACCTACTTCGGGGGAATGCGGGCACTCGCGGTCACGGGAATCGTCTACCTGGTTACCATGTACGCGGGGCTGGGAAGCGCATTCGTCATAGGACTGGGGAAGGTCGGGGGGACGGAAGGCCTTGCGGCGGCGCTGGCTGCCCGGGGGGCACCGCTCCACCCCTACAACCCCTTCGGGGCGGGCATAGGCAGAGCGGGTGCGCTTCTTCTCGGAGGACTCCTGGGCGGTATGGCCGCCCAGGCCAGCATACAGCCGGTGTTCGCCGCCCGTGACGAGAGGACGGCCAGACGGTCGGCGTTCCTTGCGGCAGTGATCGTTGCGCCTTTCGGGGTCCTTACCGCCTTCCTCGGGCTCTTCGCCAGGAGCGGCCTGATAGAAGGTACGGGAAGCATCGAGCGGGCGGGAAACGCTCTTCCGGCTCTGCTGGGGAACCCATCCTTCGTACCGCCTCTGATCGGAGGGCTGGCCCTTGCAGGCGTGCTTGCCGCCATACTCTCGACGGTCGGCCCGGTGAACTTCGCGGTTGTCACCATAGCCGCCAAGGACATCTACCAGGGAATCCTCCGAAGGGATGCGGGCGATGACCGGGTGGTGCGTACGGCCAGGAGGCTCGTGGTCCTGGTCAGCGCGGTTACCGTTCCCCTGGCGCTGCTGATGCGTGGAGCTGTCCTGGACACAGCCTACATCTCCTACGCGATAAGGGCCATCGGTGCGATAGTCATCGTGATGGGCGTCTACGCCAAGCGCCTGGTCACACCGACCGGCGTCAGGCTCGCCTTCGCGCTGGGGACTGCCTCGGTGCTGCTGAGCGTCGCTGCGCAGGGCCTCGGATGGTTCTCGGTCGACAAGACCTACGGCGCGGTCGTCGTCACCCTCTCCGTAGTGCTCATCTCGACGGCCGTCGAGAGGCTGACGGGTGGTCGGGGAGAGGGGCGCCGAACCCCCCGATAGCGCCTTTGTCCGGTTACTGGACAAACAACCGCGCAGATACCCTTACCAAATCAAACAAGGCAAGCCCGGCGTGGGGCGGTGGGGCGGTTGGAGGGAGGGGGAGGGCTTCGGCATATTACCTAGCTGTTGCGCTCGTCCCGCTCGGGCCCGTGGAGGATGCTATGGGGGAAGGATTTGCGAGGCGCGTATCGAGGCCGGTGACGGCAGGCGCCCTCGTGATGGGCGGCGGGGCCCCCGTGTCGGTGCAGTCCATGACCAACGTACCCACCTCCGACCTCCGCCTCCTCCGGGAGCAGGTTTCCCGGCTCGCCTCCCTGGGCGCCGAGCTGGTCCGGGTGAGCGTGCCGGACGCCTCCTCCGCCGAGTCCCTGCCGGGGCTTCTGGAGACGACGCCGGTGCCGATAGCCGCCGACATCCACTTCGACCCCGGCCTTGCCATGGCGGCGCTGAAGGCCGGCGTGCACAAGCTCCGCCTGAACCCGGGCAACATCGGGAGGCCGGAGGACGTAAGGCGCATAGCCGCGGCGGCCGCCGAAAGGTGCGTGCCGATTCGCATAGGCGTGAACTCCGGCAGCCTCCCGGGCGACCTCCGGGAGCGGTACGGGGTCTCCGCCGACGCCATGTGGGCGGCTGCGGAGCGGCACCTGGAGCTGCTGGAGGCGGAGGGATTCGAGGACGTCGTGCTCTCCCTGAAGGCCAGCGATCCCCTCCTGACCGTCGAGGCCAACAGGAGGGCGGCCCGGGAGCGCGACTACCCGCTCCACCTGGGAGTCACCGAGGCCGGCCCGCCGCTCTCGGGGGCCGTCAGGAGCGCGGCGGCTCTATCGGTCCTCCTCTCGGAGGGCATAGGCGACACGGTGCGGGTCTCCCTCTCCGGGCCGCCGGAGATGGAGCCCGGCATCGCCTGGGAGCTGCTCACCTCGCTGCGCCTCCGGGAGAGGCGCTTCCCGAGGGTGGTGAGCTGCCCGACCTGCGCCAGGGCAAGGCTGGACGTGGCGGCAGTGGCCCGGGCCGTACAGGAGGGCCTGGCCGGGCTGGAGTCCGGGCTGACCGTCGCGGTGATGGGCTGCGAGGTGAACGGCCCCGGGGAGGCGGCCGAGGCGGACGTGGCGCTCGTAGGCACGCCCGCCGGGGCCCTGCTCTTCGTAGCCGGCCGTAACGCCGGCCCGGTGGAGGGCGGAGATGCCTGCGGGATGGCCGAGGCCGTGAGGAGAGCGATCGACAGCATTCGCCAGGACGACGAGAGACCATCGGGAGGATGATGCATTGGTGACCAGGAACACAGTGAAGGTCCAGCTCCAGAGGATAGCCGACGGCGGCTACGACGAGCTGGACGTCAGGTTCACGGACATCCGGGGATACTGGAGGCACGTGACCATACCCGCTTCCGATGTCTCGGAGGAGCTCTTCACCAGGGGGGTCGGCTTCGACGGCTCAACCCTGGACGGCATGACCTCCGTGGACGCCGGCGACCTGGTCCTCCTGCCCGACCCGAGGAGGACCTTCGAGGACCCGTTCACCGACCGGCCGACCCTGGCCATCTTCGCCAACGTGTTCTCACCGGAGACCGGCAAGCCGTTCGACCGGGACCCGAGGAGCATCGCCAGGAAGGCGCTAATCCACCTGCGGGCATCGGGGGTGGCCACCGACAGCTTCTGGTCGCCGGAGTTCGAGTTCTACCTCTTCGACAGGGCCTCCTTCTGGAGCGAGCCGGGCGCCTGCGGCTACGAGCTGGGCAGCATGGAGGGTCCCTCCGGCGGGAAGGACCCGGGAGCCTGCGGGCTGGTCCACTCGACCCGCTCCGGCTACCACATGATGACCCCCGTGGACAGCCTGCACGACATCCGCTCGGAGATGGCCGGGCACATGAGGGACGCCGGGCTCCGGGTGAAGTACCACCACCACGAGGTGGGCAGGATGGGCCAGTGCGAGCTGGAGGTGCGGTTCGCGCCCTTCCTGAGCGCTGCCGACAGCGTGATGATAACCAAGCACATCGCCAGGAGCGTTGCCCTCGAGCACGGTCTGGCGGCCACCTTCATGCCCAAGCCGCTGCCCGGAGAGCCGGGGAGCGGGATGCACTTCCACCTGTACATGACCGACAAGCAGGAGCCCATCTTCTACGACAGGAAGGGCTACTGCAGCCTGAGCGACGCCGCCCGCAGCGCCATCGCCGGCATTTTGCACCACGCGCCGGCGGTCTGCGCCTTCACCAACCCCACCGTCAACAGCTACAGGAGGCTGGTGCCCGGCCAGGAGGCGCCGGTGTACCGCTTCTTCTCCGGCCCGAACAGGAGCGCATCGGTGAGGGTGCCCTCCTACGCCAGGTCGCCGGAGTCCATCCGCTTCGAGTACCGCGTGCCCGACGGCTCCTGCAACCCCTACCTGGCTATGAGCGCCATACAGATGGCCGCCGTGGACGGCATGAAGAGGGGGCTGGACCCGACGAAGCTCGGCTTCGGGCCGCTGGACGTGAACGCCTACGAGGAGGGCGTGGACACCTCCGGACTGTCCGAGCTGCCGCCCACCCTCGAGGAGGCCCTGGACGCCCTGGAGGGGGACATGGAGTTCCTCATGGACGGAGAGGTGTTCACCGGCGACTTCATCCAGGCATATATGTCGATAAAGCGCAGGGAGGCCGCGGAGTTCTACGGCAACCCCCACCCGCTGGAGCACAAGCTCTACTTCGGGCTCTAGCCCGGCGCGAAAGCTAACAGGAGAGGGTAGACATGAGGTATCTGCTGATGCTGGTGCCGGCGCTCGTTCTGCTGGCGTCCTGCGGAGGTGACGGAGAGCCCGTCGAGGCTGAAGAGGGCAACGGCAACGGAGAGGTCGCGCAGGATGAGGAGTACATCCTCCCGGAGGCGGACATGTACCTGACCGTCGCCGACTCCATCGGCGTCGAGATAGGCGACAGCAACTACGTGTTCGGCCAGATAACCGGCGTCGACATCTCCCCGGTGACGGGCGAGATGGCGGTCCTGGACATCCAGAAGCTGGCGGTGCTCGTCTACGACGGGGAGGGCGAGTTCGTCCGCAGCGTCGGCAGGCAGGGCAGCGGCCCGGGCGAGTTCCAGCTCCCGGTCGGCATGACCTACCTCCCCTCCGGCGGCATGGTGATCAGCGACGCCATGGGCGGCAAGATGATCCGGTACGACAGCACCTACCAGTACGACAGCGACGTCATCGGCTTCTTCCCCTCCCCGCCCGCCGTGGTCGCCGGGATCGAGGGCGGCGTCGTCGGCATGAAGCCGGAGTTCGAGCAGACCGACGAGGAGATGTACATGGGGTTCACCGTCGCCCGGTGGCCCTGGGGGCAGGCCGAGCCGGACGTCGTCTACTACACGGCCATGTCTCCCTTCGACCCGACCGACATGAGCAGCATGGGCAAGGACGTTGTCAGCTTCGCCGCCGACCCCGGCGGGACCGTTGTGACCGCCCCCATGTCCACCGAGGAGTACCGCTTCACCGCCTGGTCCCCCGAGGGCGAGCAGCTCTTCCAGGTCGTCGACGAGGACTACGAGATGGTTCCGAAGACCCAGGAGGAGATAGACCTCGAGCGGGAGCTGGTGAACGCCAGGATGGTCCAGCAGGGCATGCCGGCCGAGATGGCCAACTGGGAGCCGGACCCCTACAGGGTGGCCATAGCCGGGCTCTACATGGACGCCCGCGGACGGATATGGGTCTACCGGGGAGACACCATGACCGCCGTCTTCGACGTCTACGACATGCAGGGGGAGAAGCTCTTCACCGCCGCCCTGGACGCCGGGGAGAGGGCCGAGACCTGGATGACCATGATCATCGAGGAGAGGTTCGTGGCCTTCGACGCCAACCCGGAGGACTACCCGAGGCTCTACGTGGGAGGTCTGCCCGGCATGGAGCCGGAAGACCCTGGGACCGAGCAAGGCGGAGAGACGATGCCCTCGCCGGACGCGCCGGAGTAGCCAGCGGCTAGAGCGGCTGCAGCAGCACCCTGACCGGAGACGCCTCCCCCTCCTCGATGCGGAGGGGGAGGCAGAGCATCATGTAGGCCCCCTCTTCGAGCCCACTGAGCACCAGCCCCTCGATCACCGGCACCCCGGCGCCCAGCAGCGCCGCGTGCGCCCCGGCGCTCCCCGGGGCGTCTATCGAGATGGAGTCGACCCCGACCACCCCGACCCCTGCATCCACCAGGCGGGCGGCCGCCGCCGGCGGGAGCCCGCAGCCGCCCCTGAGCAGCAGCCCCCTTCCACGGAGCTCCTCTCCGCGGGGCAACCCGCCGGGCGTATCCCTGAGGAGAACCTCTGTCAGCAGGCGCTCCAGGGGTAGACGGTCAACCGTGGGGCCCGAGCGGGACGCCAGGTGCGCCGGGGCGTCCAGGTGAGTCCCGGAATGGGCGCTCATCTCCAGGGAGGAGGTGACGAAACCCTGCTCCTCCCTTGCCATGCGGGAGAAGGGGACGTCGCCGGGCCAGGCCTCGGTGGACGGACCGAGCGGCGCTGTCACGTCAACCATCAGCCCGGGCCTCAGCGGGGGCAGGGGCCGGGAGGAGGTCATGGCCTCAGGACAAGCTCCCTCTCGAGGCCTACGGTTATGCTCCCCTCCGAGTCGCCCCAGTAGGAGCTCACCTCGACGTAGCAGGTGCCGAGCTGTCCCTCGTAGGGGGAGATGGTCAGCATGGAGTTCAGGTCGCCCCCGCTGTCGTCGTCGTAGAGGGATGTGCCGTCCGGCATGAAGACCTCCAGCACCGGGTCCAGCTCATCGTCCTCGGCGGTGACCACGTAGTCGTAACCGGGCTCCGTCTCGAAGGAGAGGTAGGAGGACGGCTCGTCGAAGGTAATGTCGACCTCGACCGACCGGCCGGGGGTCAGCTCCGGCATCTCCATCTCCTCCCGCCCGGCGGTGAGGGTGACGACGGCCTCCTCTTCCTCGTAGTAGAGGCTGACCAGCGCGTAGTAGTAGCCGGGCGTCAGCAGCGCCGACAGCCTGCTGTCCGTGCCGAGCCCCGGGGCGTCGTCGTTGTAGCCGATGAGCTCCCGCCATCCGTCCTCGGCCTCGACGCGGAGCAGGGTGAGGCAGACGTCGGCGTCCGAGGAGGCGGTGAAGCTGTAGAGCGCCGTGTCCTCCACCCTCATGGCGAAGGGGGCCGTGGGCGTCGCCGGTTCCAGCGTAGACTCGTACGTGCCGTACTCCAGCATGTCCGGCCAGGCTGCTATCGCCAGGTTCTCCCCCTGGACGACGCTCCCCCGGTATGGCGAGCCGAGGTCCCAGACCTCCACCGTCTCCAGCCCCATGTCGCTCTCCGGCACCAGGTCCATGTCCAGGACGAACGAGCCCCGGGCATCCTCCCCGTAGGGCATGACGATGGCCACGTAGTTCCCGGCGTCGACCACCTCGGCCAGGTGCGAGTCCAGCCCCTCGCCGTAGTCGTCGGAGTAGCTCACGTACTGGTAGGACATGGCGAAGGTGTCCACCCTTGCCAGCACGAGCACCGGGTCGAACACCTCGGATGTGAGGGTCAGGTCGAGCAGCCCGCCCTCATCGAGGTGGAGGGGGTATATCCTGGCCAGCCCCTTCTCGCCGCTGTAGACCCACTCCCCCATGTCGTCGGTCAGCTGCCAGTGGACCCTGCGGGAGTAGCGCGAAGGGTCGATGTACCCGACCAGCCTGCTGCCGGGCGTGATGCCGGAGGTCTCCCCGTACTCCCTGATGTCCTCCGCGGAGGCCTCGTCCACCCTGAGGGAGAACGAACCCCTTGCATCGTCCATGCCGAACGCCAGGAGCCTTGCGCCCTCCGGCGGGTCGGCCACCGCCACCCACGCGTCAGAGTCCCCCTGGAAGCCGTCGGCCGCGGTGAGGACGCCACCGGCGCCGTCGGTCACCACGAGGACCGGCCTCATCTCCTCCGCACCGGCGGAGATGCTCAGGGCAGTCCCTGTGCCGAGGTCGTAGCTCACGGCCCTCCAGGAGCCGTCCACGGGGTAGCCCGAGAGCAGCAGGAGCTCCTCCGCCCCGGGCAGCACGCTCTCCAGCGAGCTCTCCACCGGCGGCAGCTCCGCCTCGACGGACCTTCCGGTGCTCAGGGTCGCGGCCCCGCAGCCGGCCAGTAGAAGCAGCGCCGCCGGCAGGATCATGGTTGCCTTCCTCATCGTATCGAGCCTCCTCCCGCAGTCATTCCTCCGAGTGACGGGCAGAGGGGCACCAGCCGCCCAGCGGGCAGCCGGCGCAGAGAGGCCTCACCGGCCTGCAGACCCTCTGCCCGAACCTTACCATCACGTGATTGAGACCGGTCCACTCCTCCTCCGGCAGCCTCTCCATCAGCGCCTCCTCGGTATCCGCCGGACCGCCGTCGGGCGGAGCCAGACCGAGCCTCCTCGATATCCTGTGCACGTGGGTGTCGACGCAGACAGCCGGGACGCCGAAGACCATCCCGAGGACGTAGTTCGCCGTCTTCCTGCCCACGCCGGGCAGGGAGAGGAGCTCCTCGCGGGAGGAGGGGACCTCGCCGCCCCGGCGCTCCAGCAGGATGGATGAGATGGCCAGGAGCTGGCGCGCCTTCTGCCTGTGGAACCCGGCCTCCCTGAGCAGACCGCCCAGCTCCTCCGGAGTCGCCCGGGACATCGCCGCCGGGTCGGGGAACCTCTCGAGCACCCTGGAAGAGACCCGCTCGGTCACCGGGTCCCTGGTGCGAAGGCTCACTATCGTGGACACGAGCACGGAGAAGGGGTCCCTGGACCTCCTGACCGGGGCGGGGACGCCCAGGTCTCCCAGGTGCCGGCGCATGGTCTCGAGTATCCCCCTGGCGTCCCTCTCCCCGTCGCCGCTCAACGTCGTTCCCGGGGGCCTCTCACCTCGACGAAGCGGAGCCCCCCGTTACGGCCGCGGCCCATGCAGAGCCCTAGCCGTCCGCCCAGCAGCGCGACGAGGTCGTCGCCGAGGGCGCTGCTCCTCCAGCCGGTCATCCCGGGCATTGAGAAGAGCTCCTCCGCGCTGGCCGGCGGCTCTGTGGCCATGGCCTCCATGATGCTCTTCGGCAGGAGGATCGAGGGGGCTATCTTGAGCCTCCGCGACTCCTGCTTCAGGAATATCCGCAGGAGGTCCCTCCTCGCGGAGACCCCGGGCCTGTTGCTGGTCCTCCTGAGCTCCGGCACGTCCTCCGGCGGGTTCTCGGAGACCCTGGCCACCAGCTGCACGACGTCCTCGCCCCAGCGCTCCAGGAATCCCCTGGAGACGCCACGCAGCCTGGAGAGGGCCGAGACGTCCCGGGGGGTCATTGTCGCCATCCCCGCGAGCACGTAGTCCTTGACGATGTAGTTCCTCGGCTTGTCCAGCTCCCTTGCGACCCGCTCGCGCCAGCGGACCAGCTCCCAGAGGAGGGGGAGCCGGGACCTCTTGACCTTGCCTGCAGACCTGGCCTTCCGGAGCAGGCGCTCGAGAGGGACTCCGTAGGTCTCCGGGTCGACCAGCTCCTCCGCCTCGCTCCGGTACCACTCCAGACGCCCCCCGGAGGTCAGCTCGTCCCGCTGCTTCCGGTATATCTCCAGCAGGTGCCGAACGTCGTCCAGGGCGTACTCCAGCTGCTCGTCGGAGAGCGGCCTCACCGACCAGTCGCTCAGGGTGTAACCCTTGTGCTTGCGGATGCCGCACACCGACCGGAGCAGGGCGGTCAGCCCGGTCTGTTCGCCGTGCCCGAGGAATGCGGCCGCCAGCTGGGTGTCGAAGACTGACGAGAACCTGACGCCCAGCTCCCTCGCGAGTATGGCTATGTCGTTCCTTGCCGAGTGCAGGACCTTCACCGGGCTCTCCGCCTCCATGAGCCTGCCCAGGGGGGAGAGGTCCCCGACCGCAAGCGGGTCGACCACCAGCGGACCCCGCTCGTCCGCGAGCTGCACCAGGAACAGCTCCGGCCAGTAGCGGTGCTCTCCGTGGAACTCCGTGTCCACGGCTATGGCCTCCGCCCCGAGCATACGCTCGACGGTCTCTTCCAGCTGCCCGCTCGTGGATACGACCCTGCCGTCCGCTTCGCTCATCGGTCCTCCGCTGTCCCTTCCGGCGCCTCTCCCGGCCGCGTCGTGGTCGCGGGAGCGGGTACCGGTACGGTGTCTCCGTGGAACGGGCAGTGGATGCCCGCCGGGGTCAGCCCGTAGTAGGAGTAGCCGCTGACCGGGCAGCGGTAGCCGCCCCTGCTGCCAAGCCTGCCGCCGGTGGTCTCGTAGACCTCGGCGAAGCTCTCCGGGTACGGATGACCCTCCTCGATGTACCCGGCCAGCATCAGGGCCAGGCTCTCCCTCCTGGCCGCGCACTCCCCTCCGGAGAGGGGGATGCCCTCACCCAGGTGACCGGACCGGCAGACCAACCTGCCCTCCTCCGTGGAGTAGGGCTCGCCGGAGACCGGGCAGGAGAACCCGGATGCCGGAGCCCCCTGCGCTATCTCGCCCAGGTGCTCCATGGCGTAGGCGCTGCAGGTCATGGTGGCGCTCCCGAGGAGGTTGTCGAGCGAGCTGTCGCCGCCGACCCGCCACTCCCCGCCGGGCCCCTCGCGGAGCCATACCGTCCTGGTGTCGCCCGCCGGCAGCCGTGCCGATACCCGCATGCCCCTGACCGAGGCACCCTCGGCGGTGAGCCGGGCATCCGCCGGGGCTCCCTGCAGACCGGAGACGAAGCCGGGGGAGACCAGCCCGGCCAGGCTGTCGGTCAGCATGCCGCAGGCTTCCGCGTGGTCACCGCGGTCCAGGGCGGAGAGCCAGTCGGCAGCCCGGCCTCGCAGCGCCAGCCCGGTGCTCCCGCTTCTTGCCAGGAGAGCCGCCGCCAGGCAGACGAGGAGGAGCAGCAGCGGGGCGAGCCTGCGCATGCGGGGCTAGCGCCCGCTCCCGCCGGTGGTGCCGGTGGTCCCGAAGAGGTCTCCCAGGTCGAGGCCGGTGCCGCTGACCATCAGCCCCCACTCCTTGTCCGCGTTCTCCCCGTCGAAGCGGTAGTAGACGTCCACGGTCAGGTCCATGCCGGAGTTGGCCAGGCGGAATCCGCCCCTCAGGTCGTACGTCGAGGTCGACGTGTTCTCCAGGGTCTCCGTCGTCCCGCCGGAGCGCATGTCCACGTCTCCCCTGGTCGCTATCTCCGCACCTATCCGCACGTCCAGCTCCGGGTTCGCCGGGTAGACCAGGAAGCCGCTCAGGCGGAGCTGCACCGGCGGCCGGGTCTCCGCCGAGTCCTTCGGCATGGAGGGGAGCGCGTCCCATGCCCAGAAGCTCATCCTCAGCCCGGCCGTGGCATCGATGCGGGGTCCGCCCTCGGCGCCCAGTGGATGACTGAGGGTGGCGGCGCCGTCCAGGGCCAGGTGCGGGTCCCCCTCCCGGTAGCCGCCGCTCTCGAGAGCGCCCTTGAGCGGCAGCCTGAGGCCGCCCCTGAGTATGAGAGTCGGCGTCCTGGTTATCCATCCGTCCAGCGTCAGCCAGGGGTCTGCTATCCCTATGCCGGTGGAGTCGTTGGGCCCGGACGTCTGCAGGTAGCCGGGCAGGAGGACGGAGACGGTGTGGTTGCCCGTCAGCCCGTACCTGCCCGCTGCGAGGAACCTGACCACTCCCAGGGAGGGCTCGTAATCGTAGAGCTGGCTGTTGCCCAGCGTGTCCGTCTCCCAGTACTGGCTGGCGGAGAAGTAGCCGAGGGCGATGTCTCCGTCGGCGCCCATGGCGGGCAGGACCTCCGTCAGGTTGTCGTAGTAGAGCGGGTCGTAGGCGGCAGCCGTCCCGGCCAGCGCAAGGAGAGCGGCTGCTGTGATGAGCTGCCTCATCCGTTCACCTCCAGTCCGGGGGCGGCCGTCGCCGGTCGGGCGCAGCCTGTTGACAAGGATTCACCCCGTTTTTCTAATAGCACGAAGGAAGCTGCGCAAGCTGTACAGCCGGTTCCTGGCCTTCCGACCGGCATTTTCCCGAAAGGAAACACCATGTCGCGACATCATCACTGGTCTTTGCTGGCGCTGCTGCTGATGCCGGCGCTGGCTCTGGCCATACCGTCGTCGCTGGGCTTCACGGGGGTCTGGAAGACCCTCGACGCCAGGACGATAGGGGCCAACGAGATAGCCTTCAACCTACTGCTGAGCTACTACAGCGCCGCCGACCAGATGGACGTCCCCTACTACCCGCAGGGCAGCTCCGTCGACACCATCCTCTCCGTCGAGGACAAGGAGCTGTTCGGCAGGGGAACCTTCAACGTGGCGTACGGCATCACCGACTTCCTCGAGGGCTCCATCCAGCTCAAGTACCTGGGCACCTACTACCAGAGGGAGGACGTCGCCCCCAGGAGCCAGACCGCCGGCGAATGGGACGGTGCGCACGGCCTCGGCGACGCGATGGTCGGACTGAAGGCCGGTTTCTGCCCCACGCCGAGCAACGAGGTGCTCTGGCTGGGCCTGGCCAACTGGTACCAGTTCGCGCCGAGGCAGAACGAGACGGTCACCGTAAGCGACTACGACGGTCGCTTCGCTCCCGGCATGCCCCTCTACACGATGAGACGACCAATGCTGTCGACCGGTCACACCACTTTCGGTATCGACGGGCTAGTGACCCTGGACATGGTGAACATCTGGTCGACAACTCCGTTCAGGTTCCACCTGAACGCCGGGTACGCCATAGCCAAGCAGTCGATAGGGATGACGGACTACAGGATAACCGGCCCCGGCGCCTACTCAGACTCTCAGTACGTCAGCGCCGAGGTGGAGGACAACATCGTCAACCTCGGGCTCGCGGTGGAGTTCCCTACCCAGTTCGCCATCATCTTCTCCGAGGTCGATGTAACCACACACCTGGACCGTGACGTGAACAGCACCGTAGCCTACTTCAGGCCGGGCATCCGGTTCCTGAACAAGGCGGCCATAGTCGACGTGGTCTTCCACCTGGGCCTCAGCGACTTCGACCCCACCTACTTCGACTTCGGCCACGGGCTCTACCAGAGCGGCAGCGTCTCCATGCCCGAGCGGGAGCAGCGGGCGCCGCTGCCCATGGGCGGCACCTACGACTGGGGGGTCTCGGTCGGGTTCGGGTTCTCCTCCGACATGATAGACCGCGGGCCCACCGTGACCACCGGCACCATATCCGGGATGGTCACCGGGATGGAGAGCGGAGAGCCGCTCAGCGCCACCGTGTCATTCCCCGGGACCGCCGTCGGCGGCGTGAGCACCGACTCGGTCACCGGCTTCTACACCGCCACGGTTCCGGAGGGCAGCGTCCCGGTTACGGTCGCCACCTCCGGCTACGCGCCCAAGTCGGCAACCGTGGTCCTCGAGGCGGGGCAGGACGTTGTGGTGGACTTCCAGCTCGAAAAGAACACGGGCCAGATAGCCGGCACCATCACGGAGTTCGAGAACGGCGACCCGCTGGTCGGTACCGTCACCATCATCGACACGGAGGAGCCGATAACCGCGGAGGTCGGCGAGGACGGCGTCTTCCAGATGGGAGCTCCCGCCGGCACCTGGACCGTCTCCGCCTCGGCCGAGGGCTACGTCACGAAGTCGCAGCCGGTGGTCGTCCCGACGGACGAGACGGTCATAGTCGACTTCGTCCTGAGGCCGGCCCTGGAAGAGGGACAGGTGATGTCCTTCGACAACATCTACTTCGACGTGGGCAGCGCGAACCTCAGGCCCGAGTCCTACTCCATCCTGGACAACATGGTGGAGATACTCATGGCCAACCCGGACGCGCTGGTCCAGATAGCGGGTCACACCGACTCCGACGGCAGCGAGAGCTACAACCAGACCCTCTCGGAGCAGAGGGCCAACTCCGTCTTCACCTACCTGGTCCAGCACGGGGTCTCCGCGAGCAAGCTGACCACCGTGGGCTACGGCGAGAGCCAGCCGGTGGTGCCCAACACCAGTACCGAGAACAAGGCCCGGAACAGGAGGATCGAGTTCACGGTCCTCTCCATCTAGGCCACGGCCCATGCGCCGGGGAGGGCCCCGCCCTCCCCGGCCACCCCCACGCGGGAAGAGGTCCCGTATGCGCGGTTCGCCACGGCTGAGCCCACCGGCGCTCCCGGCCGTCCTCCTGCTCCTCGCCTCGGCCGCGGCCGCGCTGCCCGGGCTCTACGGAGTGAGGGGCATGTACAGGACCGTCTCCGCCATGACCCCCGAGGCGGGCAGCTACTCCTTCTTCGTCTCGGTCCTCTACCAGAAGGCGGCCGTCGACGACACGGTCGGCTTCGTCCGGCCCACCTTCCCTCCGATAGACACCACGCTTGCCATCGGCGACACCGAGCACTACCTGGACGGGACCCTGCAACTGGGCCTGGCCGTGACCGACGAGGTGGAGGCGGGCTTCACCGTCGACTACCTGGCCAACGGGTACCAGTACGACCAGGTCCACCCGCGGGGGGACTTCGTGGGCATCCTGGATATAGGGCACGGGTTCGGGCGGGCACGGGCGGCGGTCAAGTACGGCATGGAGATGCCTGTTCCGGACCTGCACGCCGGGGGAATGCTCTGGCTGGGAGTTCCGCTCGGAGAGCCGGAGCCCGACTCGGCCGGCGATTACGGCGGCTTCTGGGACAGGGGCGACCCCATGCTCCAGACCAGGCGCCCGTTCACCTCCACCGGAAGCGTCTCCTGGGGCATCATGGCCCTCGGCTCCTACCGCTACCCGCTCATGGGGGAGGACCTGGAGCTGGAGGGCAACCTGAACGTCGGCTACTGCGGTTTCGGCCAGGAGTACGGCGACTCGACCCTGGGGACGGTTTCCCGGACCGACGGCGCCGTGGACCTCGGCGTCGGGGTCTCCCTTAACGCGATACAGGCCTCCCTCTTCGTGGAGTACACGCTCAGGGCCTTCACCGGAAGGAGCTCGGACGCCTGGGGCAATCCGATGCGGCTGGGGGCAGGCCTGCGTCTCTTCGACCCGGACGGCTCATTCCTGGACGTAGTGGGGGAGCTGGGGTTGACCGGCTTCGACAGGCACGAGGCCGACCCCTACCGAACCGGCGAGCTGCCCCTTCCGGGGGGCATCCCCGGGGACTGGGGCCTGATGCTCTGCCTCGGGTTCGACCGGGGCATGGTGAGCAGGGATGACCTGGGAGGCACGGGAACGGTTGCCGGCACCGTCACCGACGCCTCCACCGGGCAGCCGCTCGACAGCGCCATGGTCTCCTTCCCGGGGAGCCCGGTCTCCCCCACCTACGCCGACCCGGTCACCGGTTTCTTCTCCGCGCCCGTGATAGCGGGGACCGTGGTGGTGCAGGCGCAGGCGGACGGCTACGTCCCCCTCTCCTCGACCGTGACGGTGAGCCCGGGCAGGACCGCGACGACCGACTTCAGGATGGAGCCTGCGGCGCCGCCCGAGGGGACCGTGACCGGCACGGTCACGAGAGCCGCCACCGGCGAGCCGGTCGTGGCCACCGTCACCGACGAGTCGACGGGCAGGTCGGCGCAGACCGACGGCTCCGGCCTGTTCACGCTGGAGCTGCCCGAGGGCGCCAGGACCCTACGGGCCCAGGCGGAGGGGCTCCTTGCGGGTACCCAGACGGTCAGCGTCGAAGGCGGCGGGACTTCCACGGTGGACTTCGAGCTCGGCACCGCCCTGCAGCAGGGGCAGACCCTCTCCTTCGCCAACATCTACTTCGACAGCGGCAGCGACGTAATCCAGCCCTCCTCCTACGCCGTGCTGGACGAGATAGTGGAGCTCCTCCGGAGCAACTCTACCGTCACCGTCAGGGTAGTCGGCCACACCGATTCCGACGGCAGCGAGAGCTACAACCAGGACCTGAGCCGAAGGCGCGCCCAGAGCGTCAGGAGCTACCTGGTCCAGCGGGGGATAGGTTCGGAGAGGCTGACCACCTCCGGCATGGGCGAGACCCAGCCGGTGGCCTCCAACGCCACGGCCGCCGGAAAGGCCCAGAACAGGCGCATAGAGTTCGTGGTGACCTCTGCCCCCTGGCCTTAGCGGTCCAGGGGAGCCGACTCTCCCGTCTCCAGGTAGCGCAGGTAGTCCCGCACCACAAGGCCGTGGTCGAATGCAAGCTCCTCCAGGGGCAGCCGGTCCAGTGAGAACGCCACTGCCTCCGCGGCGTCGTCGCCCCCCTCCGGCTCCCCCTCCGCCCGGCAGGCGTAGACCAGGCTGGCCGTGTCTCCCCGCGGGTCGCGCCAGGGGCGGGTGTAGGCGCCGAGCAGGGCCTCCACCTCTATCTCGAGCCCCGTCTCCTCCAGCGCTTCGCGTCTGACCGCCTCCAGGGCTGACTCCCCCGGGTCGACGAACCCGCCCGGCAGGGCCCAGCCGGCGGGGAGGTTCCTCCTGCGGACCAGCACGAGTCGCCTGCCCGGAAGGAGAATGAGGGCGTCAACGGTGAGAAGCGGGGTAACCGGTCTCATGCGGCCTCCATTTGTTACGACTGGAACAAAGTCGCCTCGCAGTGTATATATCGGCAGACCGTGCTGAGAGGCAAAACCGACCGACGGGAGGAGAGGGATGAGATCGATCGGCTACGCTTCGGTGCTGCTGCTCGCGGGGCTGGTCACGGCCGCCTGCGGGAGCGGCGAGGGAACCGAGACCGCCGCCAACGAGTGGTATCACACCTGGGACGAGGCCGTCGCCGTGGCGGAGGAGACCGGCAAGCCACTGCTGATAGACATGTACGCCGACTGGTGCGGCCCCTGCGTGACACTGGGAGAGGAGTACTTCCCCAGCGAGGAGATGCAGCCGGTGCTTTCGAGCTTCGTCCTGCTGAAGCTGGACGTGGACACGGAGGAGGGCGGCACCTACGCCCAGCGGTACGGCGTCTCCGCCATCCCGTGCGTGGTCATCGCAAGGGCGGACGGCACTGAGATAGACCGCATCGTGGGCACCACCCCCACGGTGGCCGCGTACGTCTCCGCCCTGGAGGACATCCTGGCAGGAATCTAGCCGTACCGCCTACTACTTTAATCCATCTTTCTAAAAACAACGGACTAAACAACCTGCGCTGACGAGAAGAGGGGGAGCCGGGAAGGCTCCCCCTGCTCGATGACTACGCTATCGCGGAAGCGTGTCGTGCCGCGCACGCGGCAGCCTGCCGGCCGACCGCGAGGCGCGTGGCACGTTAGAAACGCACCGCCCTTAGCGTCTCCACATGCTCGCCCGCGCGGAGTCGGATGACGTAGACTCCCGATGCGAGAGCGTCGGCGTCCCAGGCCACGCTGTGGTCGCCCCTCTCCAGCTCGCCGCTGACCAGGGTCTGTATCCTGCGGCCGGCGAGGTCGAACACGGAGAGCTCGACCGCCGAGGGCGCGCTGAGGCCGAAGGTCACCGCCGTGCCGGAGCCCACCGGGTTGCCGGCGATGGCGAGGCCGGACACCGGAGGTGGTATGGGGCTGCCGAGCTCCTCGACCCCCGGAGGCGGTATGAGGCCGCCGAGCCAGTAGTCGGAGCCGCAGGAGTCCGGGTCGTCGTCGTACTGCGGGTGCTCCTGGCCACTCTGGGCGTAGGAGTCCCAGGCGTATGCGCAGTCCCAGGCCTCGCCGTAGTCGACGTATCCGTCGCTGTTGGCGTCGGGATCCCACGGGAGGGGACCGCCGGGATAATCGCCGCCCGGGGGGACCGAGCCGTGATGGGCGCCTGTCCACCAGTAGACCCACTCGTCGTAGTCGGGGTAGGTAGCTCCCGCCCAGGAGGACTCGTATGCGTTGGCGGCGGAGCCGAAGGTGCGCGGCTCCTGACCGGGGGCCGGGCAGACCTCGTTCATGAAGCCGCCGGAGAAGCACTGCTCCATTATGACGTGCAGCGAGGCGCAGTCGAAGGTGTCTATGAAGGTGTCGAAGACGTCGTCGTCCAGAGTCTGGCTGTTCCAGAGGTTCAGGTAGACCTCGGGAGGGCTGTCAACGAGCTTACCGTTGCCGCCGTGGTCGGTGCAGTAGTACAGCACGTGGTCGTCGGGGCCGGCCAACGCGGCCATCTCCGCCATGGCGTTGTTGACGCTGCCCAGGGTCGCGTCGTAGTCGAAGTCGTCTATCCCGTCGCCGTCCAGGTCCGGGTCGGAGTTCTGTCCGCCGGACTGGTCGGGGCTGGGGTCGAGGCCGTCGGCGAAGCAGATGATGATGTCGTCGTTGGTGTAGCCGTAGTCCTGCGTCAGTGTCAGGTAGAGGAACTGCACGTCGCCGTAGTACCTGATGTGGTTGTTGCCGGAGTTCGCGCCGCCGGAGACTATCAGGGCCTTGCAGTTCTCGACGTCGGTCACCATCGGGTTCGGCTCGAACCAGTCGAGGAGACGTGACCGTACGTCGACCGTGCCGTGGTCGGGCAGGCAGGTGTACTCCATGGTCATCCGGGGCATGAGCTCGGGAGGGGTGGTCAGCTCCACCACCTCCATCGTGCCGTCCTGGGCCACGAAGACCCACCTGCAGGGGTGCTCCCAGTTGGCGTAGGCCATGTCGTCCACCAGGACGAGCCAGGAGTCGAATGGCACCGTCACCTCGTCGTGCCAGGAGAGCACCGTCTCCCCCTCGGAGAGGATGCGGTGGCCCGAGTAGATGGACCGACCCCCGACGTCGCCGTCCAGCATCTCGTCCAGCACGTACCTCGCGGCATCGTGCGGGGTGTCGAGCTGCGCGGCGAGGGCAGCCACCGGCAGGGCGCAGAGCAGAATCAGATACCTCATGCTTCCTCCAGCCGTTTCCGGGTTGTCACGCAATGTCTGTACCGCTTCATACTAAGCCCTGCGGCGATCCCGCGTCAATCTCCATCGGTGTAAGATCCTCGGTCGCCGCCGGTTCCGCCGCCGTCCCTTCCGAGCCGCACCAGGAGGCGGACCATGAAGATGGCGGTGACCGTGAACGCCAGTATGTCCGCGCCGGGAAAGGCCAGCCAGATGCCCCTGAGCGATGGTGTGATGACCGTCGGGAGCAGCAGTACCAGCGGCACCAGGAAGAGGACCCTCCTGGCGATCGAGAGCACCAGCGCTGTCGCCGCCTTGCCCAGCGCCTGGAAGGCGCCGGCCCCGACTATCTGAACTCCTATCAGGGGCATGAGGATCACGATGGTCCGGAGTATGCTCCTGCCCCCCTCCACAAGCTCCGGGTCGGTGCTGAACACGCCCAGGACGAAGGAGGGGAAGAGCTGGAAGACGCCGGTATAGAAGGCAGTCAGCCCGGTGGCCAGGCCCATCGCCCACCAGAGAGCCTCCCTCACCCTTCCGTAGTGCCCGGCGCCGTAGTTGTACCCGACCACCGGCTGCAGACCCTGGACGAGGCCGAAGAGAGGCATCCAGGCGAAGATGAGGGTCCTGTTTATGACGCCGAGGACCGCAAGCTCCGTGGCGGTACCGTAGTGCATAACCGAGTTGTTGACGGCGATGGCCATGATGGTGCCGGAGAGGAGCCTGGCAAAGGAGGGAGAGCCGGTCCTCGTGATGTTCAGCGCCATCCGCCAGGTCGGACGGATGTGCCTTCGGGCAAGCCTGAGATTCGACCTCCTGCACAGGAAGTACCGGACTATCCAGGTGAAACCGCAGGCCTGGCCGATTATGGTGGCCAGCGCCGCCCCCCTTATGCCCATGTCAAGCAGGAAGATGAAGACGGGATCGAGCACGATGTTCACCCCGGCGCCTATGAACATCCCGGCCATGGCCACCTTGGTGTTCCCCTCCGCCCGGGCCAGCCCGTTGGAGGAGACCGCCATGGTGAAGAGCGGTCCTCCCAGGAGCACCACCGAGAGGTAGCGCCTGGCGTACGGCAGCACCGTCGGCCCCGCCCCGAACAGGCGGAGTACGTCGTCCAGGAAGACAAGGCCCAGGGCCGATATGACCAGCCCGAGCACGCCGACCAGCAGGAAGGAGCCGCTCGCGGTCCGACCCGCCTCTTCCTCCATCCCCGCCCCCAGCCTGCGGGAGACTATGGAGCCGGCACCTATCCCGACCGTCTGGGCCACCGCCAGCAGGACCATCTGCATCGGGAAGCTCACCGCCAGGGCGGCCAGCGCCTCGGTGCCCACGCCGCGGCCGACGAAGATGGTGTCCACCAGGTTGTAGAGGGCGTTCCCCATCATCCCGGCGATGGCGGGGCCGGAGAGCCTCACCAGGAGCCTCGGCACGGCCTGGGTGCCCAGGAGCCTGGTCCGCTCCGCCTGTGATACCGCGGAGGCCACCGCCTACTCCAGGTTCACCAGGACGAGGGCCACCACCGTCATTATCACCGACGCACGCTCCCTGCCCCTGAGCCGCTCTCCGAAGACAAGCCGGCCGGCGAGGCTTATGACCACTATCGTCAGGGCGCTGTAGACCGGGAAGACGACCGCAGCGTCCAGCCGCGAGAGGGAGAGTATCAGGAAGTGGGAGGCGAAGTAGTTGGGCACGCCGACCACCAGCCCTGTGGAGACGTCCCGCCACGCGGGCCGTCGCCTGCAGGCGAGCACCCTCCACCATGCCGTGACCAGGGCGGTGCCGAAGACCACCAGCAGGAAGAGGCTCTTCACCTCCAGGAGGCCGTAGCGCTGGTAGAGCTTGTTCGAGAACTCCGCCACGCCCACGGTGAGGAAGAGGAGGATGAGCACCGGTCTGAGCCCCTCGAGGAGCCTCCTGCCCCTCCGCAGGTCCAGGTTCGCCAGGAGTATGGCTGCCAGGGCCAGGGCTATCCCCACCCACTGCACCGGCGCTGGTATCTCCCTCCAGAGCAGGACTGCTAGGCTCATGGGTACCAGCACGCCGAGCTTGGAGAAGCTGCCGGCCAGGCTGACCCCGCTCTCCCTCACCGCCCTCTGCAGCAGGATGAACCCCAGGAAGTAGACCACGCCGGTGGGAACGCCGAGCACCACCGCCCAGCCGGCGCTCCCGTCGCCGCCGAAGCTCCCACCCTCGAGGACGCCTGGAAGGCCGTCGACGAAGGCGCCCGGCCACTCCAGCGGCGAGCCGAGGGAGTCGCCCAGGAGCAGCATGACCAGGGAGACCAGCGAGGCCACCACGTAGTTTGACGCCGTTACCACCAGGCGGTCCATCCCGCGTCCCTCGCTGTAGCGGAAGACGAGGGCTATGGAGGAGCTGCAGGCGACTGCCAGGAGGAGGTGCTCCAGCTCTGTCCTACCTGGCCAGCACGAAGGGAAGGCTGCAGGCGACGCCGCCCGCATCGAGCCTCAGCCGGTAGACGCCGCAGGGAAGACGCTCCGGGGCGGTCCAGCCCAGCGCGTGCTCCCCACCGGGCATCGGGCCGGAGACCACCTCGGAGACCAGTCTCCCGCCAAGGTCGTAGACGGCCAGCCTGACCTCCCGCGGCCCCTCGAGGGCGAGCCCTATGGAGAGGGCGCCGGAGCAGGGGTTGGGCCCGGCCCGCAGGGGGAGAGCTGCCCCCCCCGAGCCGGCGCCCGCTCCCTGAGAGGTCCATCCGACAACCGAGGCGATGTCCGGGCCCGGTGCCGCCGCCACCGTGACGTCCGCGGCCGGGCAGTGGTCGAAGTGGACCGAGGAGGCCGACAGGGTCACCGGCTCCCCGTTCCTGTGCAGCGCGCAGTCTGTGCCGCTGCCGGGGCCGGTCAGCACGATGCGGTTGCCGCCCGGGGTGAACTCCAGGTCCAGCACCGCCCCCCAAGCCGAGTAGTCGTGGGTGTCCGTCACTTCCCCGGTCTCCGGGTCGACCATGAGCACCGACCGGTCCGAGTAGGAGCAGACGGCGAACCTCTCCGACGCCGGGTCCCAGGCGACCCGCAGAGGGCCGTCCACCCCGCCCCATGTCCCGAGAACGCCGGAGGAGGCGCCGTCCACCTGGATGATGGAGTAGGAGTCGCCAAGGTAGTTGGAGACGAGGGCCTTAGTCCCGTCGCCGGAGTAGGCAAGCTGCAGCGGGAAGTCGCCCACCTGCAGGTCGGCGACGACGGTATTGGTAGCGGTGTCGATGACCTTCACCCTGTCGTCGAAGGAGGCGGCCACCAGGCAGTGTGCCCCGGCCGGCGATACCCTCACGTCCGACGAGACGCCGCAGGCCGCCCAGGAGACGCCGATGACGCCGCAGGGCAACTCCGCCACCTCGCTGCTGGCAGCCCCGTCCAGCTCGACCACGGAGACGGTGTTCGACGAGATGTTGCCCACGTAGGCGTGGGAGCCGTCCGGCGTGATGGATACCACCCCGGGTCTGGTGCCGGTGGGCACATCGGCCACCACCTCGCCCTCCCGGAGGTCCATGACCAGCACCGAGCCGGTCCCGAAGCCGCAGATGACGGCCCACCGGGAGTCGGGGGTGATGGCGGCGTCCTGCACCCTGTCCCCGGCGTACACGACCGTGTCCACCTGCAGGCTGCCCAGGTCCAGCAGGGAGACGTTGTCCGAGAGCGTGTTGGAGAGGATGGCCACGGAGCCATCCGGAGCGATGACCGCCCTCCTGGTACCGTCCCCCTCCACGGGGGAGCCGGAGATGATGTCCCCCTCGTAGCTGACCGAAGCTCCGTCGAAGTCGTAGACGTAGACCCCCTCGTGCCGGGTCGGGTCGTAGCTGCCGCTCAACATCTCGACCGGCGAGACCTCGCCCATGTACTGCGAGTTGCCCTGGTGCTGCGCCACCATGGTCTCGGAGGCCAGGTCCATCACCGAGTAGCGGTACTGGCCGCTCACGGCCAGGGAGTGGTCGGGCGAGGAGCCTATCCAGAAGGGGGAGTAGGTCTGGGTGAACGTCACGAAGTCGAGGCTGCCGAACCGAACGATGTGGCTGCAGTTGCCGCTGGTGGAGACGAAGGCCTTCGAACCTGTCTGGTTAAGAGCCATCCCGGTGGTCATGCCGGTGGAGTATCCGCTCAGCGTCACCGCCGCGTCCACCGTCATCGAGGCCAGGTCGACCAGGGTCACGTGCACCGGGTTGGTACCGCAGTAGACGGCCAGCTTCGACCCGTCGCCGGAGAGGGCGAGCCCCCTGCTCTCGGCCACGGTCACCGAGTCGACCCGCTCACCGGTGGTCACGTCGTAGACGTAGACGGTCATGTCGCCGTCGCCGACCGCCAGCGTGGTATCCCCCGGAAGCGGCAGCATCGGCGAGAACTTCGCGTAGAACCTGTTGCTCTCGCTGCCCCAGCCGTAGCTGGAGAGCCAGACGGGGAAGCCCTGTACCGTCCTCTCGCGGGTCATGCCGACCAGGTCGACCACCTCCAGCACATCGTCGATGTCGCAGGCGACGAAGGCCCTGTCTCCGCTCCCGGAGACCTCCACGACCCAGGGCTGCTCCCCGGACGCGAAGCTCAGCTCCAGGGACCAGTCGGAGAGGGAGTAGACGTCCACCCGATCCTCGAAGGGGAAGGCGACCACCGCGTAGTCGCCGGTGCAGGCCACGCCGCCCGGGTAGCCGTCCAGGGCTACGGTCGTGTCTATCTCCATGGATAGAGGGTCCATTACGCTCACCGTGCCGCTCATGTAGTTGCAGACAACGAAGCGCGTGCCGTCGGGAATCCAGGCGATGTCCATCAGGTAGTCGCCCTCCGGCTGGACGCCCGGGTCGACGTCCTCCGTCCACTCGGCATCACCGCCCGGGCAGGGGAGCAGCATGTCGGCGGTCACGCCGCTGCCCGGCTCGAGCAGGGTGACCGAGGGGGCAGGCTCCCCCTCCGGCGAGCCGGCCTCCGACGGCGGCGAGAGGGCCAGCAGCGCGGCGAGCAGCAGGTACATGACGGACCTCCTCATAGCATCAGCCCGCGTGGGATCTGTGGAGCCTAGAATACGTCTGTCCGGCAGTTTCCAGCAACCCGCTAGCGAGCCACCGTCAGCTTCCCGGTAGCGGTCGGGCCACCCCGGGTGACCACCCTGACCACGTAGAGGCCCTGCGCCAGCCTCCCCACGTCCAGGTCGTGCGCGTCGCCCTCGAAGGAATCCTCGATAACCAGCCTGCCGGCGGTGTCGTAGACGGAGACGACCCTCCCGCCCGGCATCTCCGGCGCGGGTGGACGCACGATGACGGACGCTCCGGTCGCCGGGTTGGGCGCCAGGACGGGGAGCGGCCCGCTGAAGGGGCTGGCGCTGTCCGATATCCGGGTGACCGGGTCGAACCTTGCGGCGTCGAAGGCAATGTGCTCACCAACGGTCCCGGTGTAGTCCCCGAGCCTGAGGCAGGCCCCCTCGGCCAACTCCCATGTGCCCAGCTCCGCCCACTCGCCGCTGTAGTCGCCCTGGTCCAGGGTCACCTCGACCGGCCCGCCGGTGGTCTCCACCCTGTAGATGCCGGTGGCTGCTGCGTGGGCCGGCGGGACGTGGACCGAGACCGTGTAGTGGCCGGTCCCCGGCAGGTCCGGCAGCCAGTAGGCCAGGCAGGTGTCGGGGGGGGCGCCGGTGGAGTAGGTCCACCAGGCGTCGCCGTCGTAGCCGCTGCCGACCATGTGCCAGTAGCGGCAGTCGCCGTACCTGACGAAGCCGGTGCTGTTGTCGTCCACGAGGGTGGTGGGCGGGGAGGGTACCGCTGAGCGGGCCCGGAAGAGCTGGGCCACCCCGATTTCGACATGTCCGTTGTTGTAGCCGGGCCAGTCGTAGAGTACGTCCTCGCCGTTGTAGTGGTCTCCCCAGCCGCTCTCATTAGCGTCCCCGAAGGGGTCGTTCACCACTACGGTGTGGTCCTCGTAGTAGCCGCGGAGAAGGATTATGTGCCCGTAGCCCAGCACGCTGGAGGAGCAGACCACCGGGTACCGCGAGTCTATCTCGCCCGTGAAGGTCGTCCAGGATGTGCCCTCCTGTGCCGAGGAGATGCCGTGCTGCTCCAGGAAGCCGACCATGTACGCCCATACCGCCCCGCCGTACTCCCTGCAGATGTAGCCGTGTGCTCCCTGCACCCAGACGTTCCCGGGGCTGACTCCCCACTCGTCGTAGGTGTATCCGAGGAACGTGTAGACGCGGGGGACGTAGTTGCCCCACTCGCTCCAGTGACCCTCCGGGTAGGAGACCCAGACCGAGTCGGGGGTGAGCCTCCGGTAGTACTGGGTGGCCATGAGGCACGAGGTGGGGCCGCAGCTCCAGCTGCCGTCGAAGGAGTTCGGGGTGTCCCAGCGCTGGTGCATGTAGGGCACCTCGATGTGCTCCGCGGGGGAGTCGTGCTCGATGCAGGCGGCCGGCTCCAGGTGCCCGGGGGCGCCTGGGAACCCGCGCAGGCTGCCGCTCGCCGCGTCGGTCCATGCCACGCCGCCACCGGAGAGCGGCACCGGGCGCAGGGCGGCCGGCCCCTCCAGCAGCGGCTCCGGAGCACCATCCTCCGGAGAGACGGCCATCACCGCCCCGCCGACCGGGGCTAGCCCGCTTCGCTCCAGGGCCGAGTACATCACACTGCCGTCCGGAAGCCAGGCGGGGAACAGCCCGTCACCGACCTCGAGCGCGACGCCGCCCTCGCCGCGGAAGACGAGGAAGCCGCCGCCAGCGTCCTCCGCCAGCACCATCCCCCCGGGGCCGGCCTCGACTCGCCTGAAGGTCCGGCCGTCCTGCTCCCCCGGCCCAGCTTCGGCGACGTCTCCCGTCAC
This sequence comes from uncultured bacterium, assembly GCA_964423505.1. Lineage (GTDB taxonomy): Bacteria > Fermentibacterota > Fermentibacteria > Fermentibacterales > JCC-6 > CAYREX01. The sequence goes on from CAYREX010000002.1 coordinate 192,006, forward strand.
GATGTCCAATACGCGGATGCCGCCGGCCTCGCCGGTGTACCAGACCGTCTCCCCGGAGAGCGCCGCCCAGGCGGGGTCCTCCCCGATATGCCATCTCCTCCTCTCCCCGCCGCCGGGGCATACCTCGATGATGTGCCCCTCCTCGGCCAGGAGCACGCGGCCTTCCGCGCCCGGGAAGGGGCCGCTGAAGGCCTGCGACTCGTGGAGCACCACCCGCTCCCCCTCCGCGGTGAGCAGCACGGCCCTCTGGACGGCTCCCTCGCACTCCTTGAAGAGGATGCCGGAGTCGGTCACGGTCACGTTCCGTCCGGCGCCGGCGCAGGCGGAGAGCATCTCCGGCGAGCCGTCCGGCCTGCAGAGCCAGAGGCCGGCGTGCCTGCCGTCGGTCACCAGCAGCCCCGAGGGGGAGTCCGATACCGCCAGCACGGCGTCGGACGGGTCTAGGGGGCCGCCGGCGAGGGACATCAGCGCAGCGGCGGCGCAGAGGTGGAACGTCCCCAGCTCAGACCCTCCCCACCGGCGCCACGTAGACCACCATCTCGTCATCGCCGTCGAGGCCCAGCAGGTCGTCCATGGCGTCCTGATCGTAGGCGCCTATGGCGCAGGTGCCCATGCCGGAGGCGGAGCAGGCCAGGTAGAGGTTCTGGCAGAGGTGCCCGGCGTCCAGGGCTATCACCTTGTGGGAGACGGGGCCGTACCGCCATTCCGTCCTGTAGGGCACCGCCGACCAGGCGAAGCAGACGGCGCACTCGCCGGCGAAGGCCTGGCCGTGGCAGGCTGCCGCGACGTCCTCCGGCGGGACCCGCTCTCCCAGCCTGACCAGGGCGTGCTCGAGCGGGAGGTAGCGGTAGAGGCCGGGCGCAAGCTCGCTCACGTCGTTCACGAAGAGGTAGGTCTCGAAGGGGTGCCTGGCCCCGGCGGATGGGACCGTCCGCAGGGTGACGGTGCCGTCCCTCAGCAGCCTCTGCACCCCCTGGGTGGCCCAGAGCAGCCAGGCCAGCTCACCCAGCCCTATCGGCTCCGGTCGAAAGCGCCGGATGCTCCGCCTCTCGTCGATGACCTTCCAGATCGGCTCGTCGGGGAACAGCTCCGGGTCCGGCTTCGGGAGGGGTATCACCTCCGCCCCCTCCGGGACGGGCTTCTGGGCGTCCGGCATGGGAACGCCCCTCGACTGGTCGCTCTCGAATCCTCTGAGCAGCTCCCATCTCGACCGCAATAGCTCACGTCCCAAGTCTATCAGCGCTCCTTCCATGTGACAGGTTCGGGCTGCGCGAGGCGGCGGATGCCGCGGCACATCGATAGCGAAAGATTGTCAAGGGAGGATCAGGGCCAGTTGAGCAGATCCTCCGGGCCGGTCCTCACCAGCCACGGCATGTAGGCGCGGAAGTCCGGCGACCAGCTCCTCCCCCCGAGTATGTAGCCCTCCTCCCCGTCCCTCACCATGGCTGCCGCCGTGTTCCAGTTGCTGTCCCCGGCCAGGACCTCCCAGATGACGTTTCCCCACGGGTCTATCCGGAACAGGGAGGCGTCGTAGCTGCCGGCACCCGCCGACATGGTGTTCCCCAGCACCACGAAGCCGCCGGTGCCCGGCTCCACCGCGTCCCAGGCCGAGTCGTTCTCCTCGCCGCCAAGCACCAGGGTCCAGCTCTCATCACCGGAGGCGTCCGTCCTGACCAGCCAGATGTCCATCTGGTGCCCGCCCTCCTCCAGGGTGGAGCCGGCCAGCAGGAAGCCGCCCTCGTCCGACTCCAGGAGGCAGCGTGCTATCTCGTGCCCCCCGTTGTCGAAGGAGACGGCCCAGCTCCCGTTGCCCTCGGAGTCGGTCGCAACCAGGTGGAAGTTGCCGTCGCTGCCCCCACAGAGAGCGTAGCCGCCGTCTGAGAGCGCCTGCACCGAGTAGGCCACCTCCGAGCCGGCCGTGCCGTAGGCGCGAGACCACTGCACGTCTCCCTCTTCGTCCAGGTGGACCAGCCAGAAGTCCTTGCCGCCGGCGCCCATGGACTCGGTATAGCCGGCGCAGACCACGCCCTCCCCGCCGGGGACCCGCTCCATGCAGTGGAGGACGTTGTCCCCCGGTTCCCTGTACGTCCTGCTCCAGGTCATCTCCCCGAAGTAGTCGAACATGGCCAGGAAGGCGTCCAGGCCGGTGCTGGAGAGGACGCTGCCGCAGACCAGGTAGCCTCCGGGGACGGGCAGTACGTCCCGGCCGACGGCGGAGAGGCCCAGACCCGTGCTCCGGGACCAGAGCACATCGCCCTGTGGGTCTGTCTTCATGATGAGGATGGTGGTAAGGTCCTCGTCGGGTGTGCCGTGGGAGCCGACGGCCAAGACGCCGCCCTCGTCGGTGAAGGTGAGGTCCCAGATGCGGCTGTCGTGGTCCGTCTGCAGATCCGAGGTCCAGAGCACCTCCGGAGGCCCTGCGACCGTTGCCGAACAGACGGCCAGGACCATCATCAGAACAATCCGCACTGTCGCCATGACTCACCTCCAGTCGCTCCATTCGGAATAGTGAGCAACCCCCGCCCCAAGTCAACCCGTGCAACACCGCAGCCGAATTCAACCCCGGGGTCGGACCCCGAGTTGAATTTATTCAACCGCAGTGCCGGAGCACCCGGGGAGTCCCGTGACGAGAATCAGATACAGCAATTTCCCCGAGAACGAGGGCTCAATGCGGATAGGTACACGGCAAGCGGAGAGCAGCGGAGCCACTTGGAATACCCCGCCCGCAACGGTAGATTGAAACGATGAATGGGAAGTTGGCCATGGCTTGTCCTGCCGGGGGCGTAAGCCCTCTTCTCTCGCTCCCCGCCTGCCTGCTTCTGCTCCCTGTCTGTTTCGGTGTCGCTCTCGGATCGGATACGGGCGTTATCGCCGGCGTGGTTACCGGCGGGTCAGGCGCCCCGGTGGTAGGTGCGAGCGTGCTGGTCGAGGGAAGCAGCTTCGGCTCGATGACCAACGCACAGGGGGAGTACTACGTCACCCAGCTGACTCCCGGCGATTACACGCTTATAGCCCGTATGGTCGGCATGGGCGAGGTCAGGCTGGAAGGTGTCACGGTCATCTCCGGCCAGACCACCAGGATTGACATTGCCATGAGCGAGGAAACTGTCGGCGAAACCGTCATCCAGGTCACCGAACAGCGGAACCTCATCCTGGAGAGCCTGCCCTCGACGATACACGTGATCGACCGGAGCGAGGTCGAGACAATGCCGGTGGCCAGCATACTGGACGTTGTCGCGGGGCAGTCGGGTATAAGCTCCCAGGGCGGGGGCATCCATGTCCGAGGCGGACGCTCCGGCGAGGTCGACTTCCTTCTGAACGGGGTTTCCCTTAGGTCGCCGGTCACCAACACATTCAGCACCGGCATACCGCTCTCCGCGATCTCCGAGACCTCCGTGACCACCGGCGGCTTCAGCACGGAGTACGGCAATGCCATGTCCGGAGTGGTCGTCATGGCCGCCAGGGAGGGTGGCCCCACGCTGCGGGGCGAGGTCAAGCTGAGGGGAGGCGATAGGACCAGGTTCGGCGGAGAGAGCGAGGCCCGGAACTACTCCGGCGCCAGCGAGACCAGCAACTACCAGGGCGACCTTCTGGGTGGGGAGCTTGCCCTCGGAGGTCCCGAGCCGGTAACGGGCATCCTGCTCCCGGCCATCGGGGTGGACATCCCGGGCGAGGCGCGCTTCTTCGGCGCTTGCGAGTGGTCGCGCAGCGGCTTCGACCTGGAGGACAGCAGGGGGTACAGGGACAACAACTGGACCAACAGCCTTTCCGGCCTAATCAACCTGACCTACCGTCCCGGGGCCGGCACCAGGCTGGGAGTGCTTGGTCGGTACTCCTACGTGCAGAGCGGCTGGGACGAGTGGGCCTGGTCCATGTACGACACCCCGGCCTACATCGAGGGGCAGCCCTACCTGGGAGGGAACGTGGACTACGCCCTGCCCGTACGCTTCGAGGAGGACTGGGGGCTATCCCTGAGCCTCTCCAGGATGCTGAGAGACAACACCTTCCTCGAGTTGCTCGTGGACGGCAGCGTGTTCGGCAGGTGGCGGCGCATCCGGGACGAGACCGGAGGTTACGTCGGCGAAGAACTGACCCCGGCAGCCTGGTTCGGGTTCATGTTCCCCGAGGAGCGAGTCGCCGATTCTCTGGGGTTCTACCATGCCGGTGTTCACCCCGAGGTCTGGCTGGAGTCGAGGAGCGAGATCCTCTCGGGCAGGGCGGGTGTCACCACCATGATAAGCCCGGATGTCGAGTTCAGGGTCGGGCTCGAGGGTCGGCTCTACGACATCTACGACTTCAGCGTCTTCGCCGAGGGGCCGGGGCAGACCTTCGTCAGCAACTGGAGCGCCTCTCCGAGATCCGCGGCTGCCTTCCTGGAGTCGTCGGCCGACTTCTCCGGGGCAATGGTCCTCAATACCGGACTCAGGCTGGACATGTTCGACCCCAACTGGTCGCGGATAGTGGCCGGAGAGGCGGGTGAGTCCAGGGTCCCGGTGAAATGGCAGGTGAGCCCACGCCTCGGGATGACCCATCCCGTATCCGAGCGGGACGTCTTCTTCGCGACTTACGGCCACTATTTCCAGATGCCGGAGATGAACCAGATGTTCTTCGGCACCGACTACAACCTCGCCAGCGAGTACTCCCTTGTCGGGAACCCGGACCTGGAGGCAATGAGGACAATCTCGTACGAGGCCGGGCTGCGGCACAGGTTCGACGAGCTCTCCACCCTGGCCTTCTCCGCCTTCCACAAGGAGATGACAGGCCTTGTGCGTACGGCCCCCGTCTCCGGCAGCGGCGAGGACCGCTTCTACGAGTACGAGAACGACGACAGCTACGCCACCGCCCAGGGCATCGAGCTGACCCTTGGCAGGCTTCCCGGCAGGTTCTGGTCGGGCAGCCTGAGCTACACCTACTCGCTGGCCGAGGGCAGGTACTCCTCGGCCACCGAGCAGTACGAGTACTCCTCGCAGGGCTTCTCGGTGATACCGGAGGACGAGAGCTACCTGGACTGGGACCAGAGGCATTCCGCCGATGCGCACCTGGGGCTGGAGCTGCAGCGGGGCGAGGGACCCGCGCTCGGAGGACTCCGGCCGTTCGAGGGGATGGGTCTCAGCCTGGACTGGAGCTGGGGCAGCGGCTACCCGTACAGCGCACCGTCGGAGGACTCCCTGCCCTCCATCAACGCCGAGCGCTACCCCTGGACCATGCAGACCGACCTGGGGCTCTCCAGGAGGATATGGCTGGCCGGCACGGAGCTGAAGCTGCAGATGACCGTCTACAACCTGTTCGACAGGCGCAACATCGTAACCATCTACGATCCGGCATACTACCTTCAGACCGGGGACCCCGGAGGCATCATCGGGAATCCCGCGGCGTGGTCCCCGGCCAGGCACTTCCTCTTCGAGCTCGGGGTGGAATGGTGAGCCGTGCCCGTGTAGCCCCTGCCGCCCTGCTGGCAGCGCTCCTGTCCGGCTGTCACCAGCCGGTGGAGTATTCAACCACGCTGGAGTGCGGGGTCATCAAGCTGAGCGTGCCGGACAACACCGTGGTCGGCTCCGTCGCCGGCATAGAGGACGGCAGGGCGCTCTGCTCCGTCGGGAGTACCGGATTCATCGTTCTGGCCGGGTCCGGCATGCTGTACGGCTTCGATTCCGAGTCGATGATCCTGGACACCTCATACGTCATCGGTTCGGGAAGCGGCTCCGGCTACTCCCAGGCCGTCCGCTCCGGCTCCCGTTACGTCTACACCGTCGGCGATGCCGGGAACCTGCTCGAGGTGGATATCGAGGAGGGCATGGTCGTCGACGAGTTCCAGGCCGGACCCTTCCCGGTGGCCCTCTGCGCCTCGGCCTCCAACGGCTACCTCTACGTGGCCGATGGAAGCGATCTGAGGGTCAGGGAGGTGGACCCCTCGGGCAACGAGGTCCTCAGGGAGTCGGACCCGCTCGGCGCCGTACCGACGGCGCTCTCGGCGGAGACCTTCCTCGACGAGTACCTCCTTGTCTGCTGCGCCGACGAGGACGGAACGGTCGAGAGGATAACCCTCGGGACGTTCTACTCCTCGGAGACCTACGTCGGCGCTCCGGGAACCGACATGGCCGCCTTCCAATCGGAATCGATATGGGCAGTGGTGCATCCGGACTGGTACGGCGAGAACGGGAGCATCACCCTCTGCTACAGCTTCTCTCTGCCGCAGATGACCGAGATCGACATTGCCGGTCACCCGACAGACCTCTGCAGCGTGCCGGGGACGAACCTCTGTTACGTGCTGAGCTATCTGGGGGAGGGGACATCGCGGGTGACCGCGGTAGACTACTTCACCGCCGAGGTCATCGACTACTGCGAGCTCGAGGGGTTTCCCTGGGACATCACATCGCACGCCAACGGCGAGTACGTGCTCGTGCTCACGTCGGAGCTTTGATGCGTAGCCGAAGCCGTCCGGTGACGACGGAGACCGGATTGCAGTCTTCGGTTAGGTCCCCGGTGCTACTCGGCGAGCCTGGAGCTCACGAGACGGTTCATGCTGACGCCCTCCTCCGCGGCGGTCTCCGCCAGCTTCCTGTGGAGCTCCGGCGGTATCCGCACCACGAACCGGCCGCTGAACCGCCGGGTGGAGAAAGGCTCGGGAACCGCCTCCCCGTTATCCCTCATGTCCTCCACCACGTCGGAGACCAGACGCCTGATGCCGACGAGAGCTTCTTCCTGGCTCTCCGCGAGCCAGCTGAGGCTGGGAAACTCGGTGCAGAGCCCCACGTACTCCCCGTCCTCATCGGACCAGGTCACCCGGTAAGTGTAATGGTCGTTCGGAAGCATCATCCGCTCCGCAGCCTGTTGATTGCCTTCAGGACCTGCCTGACCTGGTACGGCTTCGCCATGCCCTTCCGCTCCTGTATGTTGACCCTCGGATCACCCTTCCATGGTGTCCTGTATACCCTGTGGCTGCCCCCTGACCGCCTGGGCTCGCCGAAGAAGTGCTCGCAGACCCTGCAGACCTCCGAGAACCTCATGCTCTCCGGGCTGTTCCGCATGCGCTCGAGCAGCTTCTCGATACCAGCCATGAGTTATAGTATCAATAATGATACTGATAGTCAACCCGCCGAAGACAGTGGTGGAGCGAAGACGCAACAGGTTCCCGACTCACCCGGCGAGACGCTCGAGAGCGTACTCCAGGATGGGGTCGATGCCGCTCTGGAAGTCGCTGCTGTCAGCATGAACGTAGATATCGGGTGGAATCCCTGCCCCTTCGATGACCGTTGTGTCTGCCCTGAGAACAGTCCGGGACGGGCAGGTGACGCACCAGCCCTCGGTGAGGGGCCAGCTGTCGGCAGGCCAGTCCGCCCCGCCCCTCGTTGTGTCGCCGACAACCGTGACGTGAGGCAGCTCGGCGAGGTCGCAGACGAAGAGCTCAGCCGCCCCGGAGCTCCGTTCCCCAGCCAGAACGAGAACCTCGCTCCCGAAGTGCCAGAGCCTGGGGTGCAGGATGACCTCCTCGGGGGCTGTGAGGTCGTGGTTCCCGGTACTCTGCCGGTACTGGAGGAGATGGCCGACCCGCTGCTGGTCGACGAACCTCCTGACCACCTTGGATACGGGGCTTTCGGAGCCGCCCTCCGCCATACGGACGTCCAGGACCAGCCCGGGTGCGTCGAGCATCCGCTCGAGGGTGTTGTCGAAGAGGCTGATGTTCATGTCGAACTCCCAGGAGGCGATGACGAAGTAGGGGATGCTGTCCGGGCCGGCCAGGCAGCAGCCCCAGACGTCCTCCTCGCTCCACTCGAACCCCCATGGCTGCAGGTACTCCATCAGCACGTCCATGTCGAAGTTGTCATGGACCGGGGGGTCGTAAGTGGCGATGCGACCGGTCGACGGATCCGAGAGCCAGACGTGCACGTCCTGAAGCTCCCCGAGCATCCCGGCGGTGAGGGCGAGCATCTGCTCCCTGGAGGTTACCGTATCCAGGCCGGTGGAATAGATGTTCCAGGCCTGGCCCCAGTCGACCGAGCGGTGCTCGAACCCCACGTACCGCTCGTCGAACAGCTCCCAGACGAGGAGCATCTCCGACTCGAGGAGGTCCGGGTCCGGAACTGTCGCAGGGCTGTCTATGCAGCTCGAGAGGACGAGTGCTGCGAGAATGGAGGTGACCGTGCCGGCTGCTGTTCTCATGTCTCCGTCTCCACTCGGACAGGCCGTGGGGGAAAAGGGACCTCCACCCGGATGAAACTACACCGCGGCATGTTCACACGGCAAGACTCGGAGAATCCCTGCTCCCTCGAGGTGGTCTCATGATTCTCTGGATGCTCGCGCTGGCCCTTGCATCCGGGAGCGCTCTCTCGCTGGAACCGGGAGATACCGTCGACCTCACGCTGCCCGACATCTCCTACTTCCCCGAGCCGGAGCAGACCAGGCAGTTCACCTGCAGGGCGGTGACCGAGCATGCGTACTGGCTGGTCCAGGACACCACCTTCATAGACCTCCCGGACACTACCGGGGCGTTCCAGCTCGTCTGGGGCAACGTCTTCGACCAGTCCTCGCTGGACAGCATCACGGCCGAGTTCGAGGGAGCCGCCGTGGATGTCCACGGAACCGTGACCGGTCTCATGGGAGAGATGCCCGAGACCGTGAACGGCGACGACAGGATATGGATGGCCTTCACAGACTACCGCGACTACTACCCGAACCCGCAGACGCCGCCGACCAGGGTGGGGAGCTGGGCCTACGTCTGGCCGGAGGACTTCGACGGGATATCCATTACCGGGAACAACCACGACCTGGTCTATCTCAATCTGGGCGTCTACAAGAACATGGAAGGTCAGATGTGGGAGGGGATCCGTCGGGACATACGGACGTGGGCGGTTCCCACCGGACTCGCGCAGCTCCTGCGCACGGCACACAACCGCACAGAGGATCGCTGGGTCGTCCGCAGCCTGGGCGCATACGCCCAGCATATGTGCTACGGACTCACCACGGCGCTCAACGACCGCATCGGCCTTGTGTACTGCCTGGACGTCTTCCGGACCGCCGGCAGCATCGAGCTGACCTGGTGGCGCTCCGGACAGAAGCCGGGTGACTTCGCCGAGAACCGGGGAGCGGGGCTGCTCTGGATGAAGTACCTCGAGCAGAGGGAGGGCGCCGGGGTGATAACTCGGCTGGTTTCCTCCGACCGGACAGGGATGATGGCCGTTGCCGCGGCTGTCGACAGCACGGTCCCCGACAGCCTTGCCCTCACCGAGGTGGTCTTCCCGGTCTACGAGGACTGGATGATAGCGAACCTCGTCTCCGAGGTTGCGGATGGCTACGGCGGAGGCATCTACGAGTACGAGTTCCTCGAGGGTACCGGCCACTCGTTCGGCTTCATCGGCAGCCCTGCCTCGTTCGTCGCGGAGTTCCAGGAGTACCCCATCCCGACATGGATAGCCTACGCGCCGTACGGGATGAGCACGAACTCGTTCGCCGCCCAGTACGTCGAGTTCACCGGTGATTACGCGGGGAGCGGCGAGACGACTGTCTACCTGAACGGGATGTGCAACAGGGGAGAGGGCTCCGGCCCGAGCCTGGACGGCAGATGGAAGGTCCACCGCATCGTCCTGGACGGCCAGGGGAGCCTCTCCTCGGTCGAGCAGCTCCCGTCCGAGGCGCCGTTCAACATGACCTTCGAGCTGGAGGGCTCGGCCACCTACCTTGCGCTGACCAATGCTAACCCGGGAGGTCCGAGCGGCCTCCGGTTCACGGTCAGCCAGGACGACGCGGAGAGGTCGGTCCTCGTCTCCATGCTGCAGAACGCCATGGACCCCAGATACCTGCTGATGTACGCGTCCCTCTACAGGGAAGCCCCCAGGGTACCCGACGGCTTCGACTGGGTCGGCCCCAAGCTCGAGGTATCGCTGCTCGGGGAGGGCGGCATCCCGGACAGCACGGCCACGGTGGACATGGACAACTTCGAGGGGACCCTCTGGGCCGCCATCCTCGAGCTCTGGTCGCCGGGCGACTACCGGGTCTCCTGCGGTGGGTACGACAGCCTCGGAGTGCGCCACGAGACGGTGCGCTACCTCTCGGCCGCCTACCCGGACGGAGCTGACCTTCTGCTCTCCGTCCCCGGTGCTGCTCTCACCGTCCCGGCGGGAGGAGCACCTCCGGGCAGAATGCTGGTTCTCTGTGAGGATGACGGCCCCATCCTCTCAGGCACCGGTGCGCCCGAGGGAATCGAGATCCTCGCTGGCCCCGTCCGCGTGCCGGAAGCCGAGGGTACGCTCTCGTTCGAGACCACCGAGGACTGCTGCATCTACGCATGCGGAGACGGAGAGTGGACGCGGGTCCCGAGCACCTACTCGGGAGGGAGCGTCAGCTGCGGGGTCTCTGGCGGCGGAAGTTTCGCGCTCGCTGCCGGAGCCGTTGCCGGACCGGTCCCGGGAGCAGCCTCTCCTCTGCTTCGGAGCCCGGCCCCGAATCCCTTCTCCACGGCCGTGGGCATCGGGCTGGACCTTCCCGACCCCGGTTCCGCCAGGCTGCTCGTCTACGACATGAGCGGGAGGGTGGTCAGGGAGCTCCGTGCCGAAGGGCTTCACGCCGGCGAGAACCTTCTCGTATGGGATGGCGTCGATTCCAGCGCTTCGCCTGCGGGAGCCGGGATGTACATCTGCCTCGTCGAGTCCGGCGGCTGGTCCGATGCCGTAACCGTCGTGAAGGTGGCGGAATGATGGGCTCCCTGCCTCGCACCGTCCTTCTTGTTCTGGTCCTGCTGCTTGCCGCCTGTGCCGAACTCCCCTCCGGGCTCCCGGGAGTGGAAGGCTACGACGGCCTTGTCGACCTCGGGTGGGAGGCGTTCGTCCAATGGCGGCACGAGGAGTCGATGGACTACTTCCAGAGCGCGATAGAGGTTGACGTGACCAGGCCGGAGGCGCTCCTCGGCGCAGGGTTGTGCGGGGCTTTCCTGGGGAGATACAGGCACAGGGTCGACGAGTATCTCGCAGCCGCGGTCCAGCAGGACATCGGCCGGTCCGCCGTCTTCCAGAGGCTGGACGAGGTGCAGACCCAGGACACGATGTGGACGGTCTTCCAGTGCGTCGACCCCGACCTGCCGCCGGACTCGCTGGAAGGCTGGCTCAGCCTGACCGCGGACTCAGGCATAGTATGGGTCAGCAACAGGATCCATTCCTACCTGGAGGCGGAGAGCCTGGATACCGGCCTCTCCTACAGGTTCCGCCCGCTCCACACGATGCCGCTCTCCTGCATGGACCTCCATAACGTCCAGAGCGCGGCGTTCCTGGACGGGGACAGCATCTCGGAGGGCTTCATCTACCTGACCGCTCCCCTTACGGTGATAGAGATAGGGGAGGAGGATTACTACTCCTGGATAATGGCGGGGCAGACGGTCGGCTACGACTACGCAACCCTGGGCACGGATGCCTCTGCCGGACAGATCACCAGGGACGCGCTCGCCGGCTGGACGCTGTTCCACGAGTCGATGTACGACGAGGGAGATGCCCTCCAGGCGACCGCATGCGCGGGTGCCCTGCTGACCATAGACCCCGACTACGCCTTCGGCGAGGGCGATTCCCTGCGGGAATCCGCGCTGGACGTGGATATCGTGGACGTGGCTGCCAGCGGGGCGGTGCAGGCTTTCTACCGCGAGAAGGCCTCCTTCGCCTGGTTCCTCTGCAGGAGGGCCGGGTACGGTCTCGAGCTGGACCCGGGATCGCCGGACTTCATGCTCGACCTCCTGGAGGTCATCGAGACGATGCAGGGGGCGGGAGGCTGATGTCCGGCCTGATGCTCGTCCTGTTCTGCGCCGCGCTGTGCATGGTCCCGCCTGCGGGTCAGCCCTCCGGGCGTTACCGGCCGGCCGAACTCCCCGCTCCGAACGGGCTGGACGACAGGCCGCCGATAATCACCGCCCATCACAATCTCTCGGACCTCTGGTCGATGTTCCAGAACACCGGGATGTACGGCGATATCTGGATAGGTCCGACCATGGAATGGCCAGGCGGGGAGGGGTCCGGCTACCTGTACTTCGGGGGTCCCTGGGCCTCCGCATACGGCGAGGTGACGCCCAGCGCCGAGGAGGGGGCGTACGTCAGCTGCTTCTACGCCAGCCAGCCGATAGAACGGGAGCTGATGCCCAGCGAGGGTCATCCTCTCGTGCAGCAGAGCCCGGGGCCCGTGGCCCTCGAGGAGACCCGCTGGGCCGAGGACGACTGGTGCCCGGAGGCCAACTCGCGGCCCATGGGCGTAATGCTGACCCAACGGGCCTACAGCTGGAGCACTCCCGGTTACGACCAGTTCCTGGTCAACGATATCACGGTCACTCATCACAGCTCGCACGGCAACCCCGGGGTGCCACTGGATGCGTTCTGTCTCTCCATCTGCGGTGATTGCGACCCGGCATCGGCCGACCGGGACCCGGACTACTGGTTCGACGACCTCGTGTTCTACGACGGACATGCCATCTGGTGCAACGACCCGGACGCGACCTTTGACTACATGTTCGACGACGGGACCAGGGCAAGCCGGTCGGACAGGTACGTCTATCGCCAGAACCGGGATGCCTCCTACGCCAGCCCGGAAGACGACATCTTCTACTTCTACAACTACAGAGGGGCGGACGGAATCGTGGACGCGGATGTCAACAGCGACGGCGTCTCCGACCACTTCACGGTTCTGTTCAGGGTCTCCGGAGAGGACACCGTCTACACGGAGGAGGAGAACACCGGCCTGGAGCTCTTCGCTGACGGAAGGCCGGGGAGCTGGTGGGAGCACACTGTCGGCGATACGGTCTACGCCGTGGTGCCGCGGAGCATGAGCTACATGTGGGACGGCGACGACCCGGAGTCATCCGCCGACGACAGCGGCGAGTGGGACGTCTCTCCCCCGTGCAACGGGTTCATAGGATGGCGCCTGCTGGATTGCTGGGTGCGGCGGGCGGACGGGACGCTGGAGCGGCCGGTGGACGTGCTGGGATGTCCGATACCCCTCTCCCACAGCTGGTGGATATCGACCATCGCTCCCGCGAGCACGGACGATATCAAGTACGACTACGCCTGGGGCGAGAACCAGGACGGCAGCGGCAGGTACAGCGGCCCGGCATACCTGGCGGACTGGATGGGAGACCCGAGCGCTCCCAACGCCTTCCAGCCCGACAACCCCGGTCCGTTCCCCATCGTACACGCGAACCCGCTCTCGCTGGACTACGGAGTGTATGACTACAGGTTCCTGCAGACGATGGGCCCTGTCGACCTGGCTGACGGGGACAGCCTTCATGTCGTGGGTGCCTGGATGGTGGCCAGGGGACTCGAGGGACTCCGTCTGCAGGCGGATGTCCTGCTGGACGCCTACTACCGTGGCGGTGGATGGGGTGTACCCGACATTCCGCCGTCTCCCGTGCTCTTCTACGAGGCGGGTGATGACTGCGTGGAGCTCGTCTGGGCCGACAACGCCGAGAGCTACGAGCCTTTCGGCGGCTACCGGCTGTACAGGTCCGTCTTCGATTCTGACAACTGGCAGCTCGTCGAGGAGTTCGAGCCCGGCTCCAGCTACTACATGGACGAGAGCGCATCCAACGGCTACCCGTACTACTACGCCCTCTGCTCGTTCGATGCCGAGACGGGCGTGGAGAGCGCCAGGATCAACTACAAGCAGGATGCCGACGGGAACCCCATCCCTGTCGTCCCCTCCTGGGCCACTTCCCCGGACTGGACCTCCTCGGTGTCCGTAGTGCCCAACCCCTACAGGGGCTCCGCCGAATGGGAGCTGCCGCACGAGAGCAGGCTCGCCTTCATCAACCTCCCGGCGTTCTGCGACATCCACATCTACACGCTCAGCGGAGACCACGTTCGTACCCTGCAGCACCGGGACGCGGGTGGGTCGAGCGGTACCGAGTACTGGGACCTGCAGAACTGGAGCGGCCGCTCCGTGGCCACAGGCCTTTACGTCTACTGCGTCGAGACCGAAGACGACAGGGCCATCGGCAAGTTCGCCGTACTCCGGTAACGAAACACCGCAGCCGAATTCAACCACGGGGTCGGACCCCGAGTTGAATTTATTCAACCGTAGTGCCGGAGTACCCGGGGAGTACCCTGACGGGCATCGTATACGGCAAAGCCCCCCGCAAGCGGGGGACTTCACTGTATGGCGCTCCCACGGGGAGTCCCTTCGACTCGCTAATGCTCGCTCAGGGTAAACTCACCCCGGTTTTGCTCGGCTGGCCATTGGCTAGAGACTTCGCAGATCCGGGGCAAGGAAATGGCTAGGATTCCCGGTTTCCGTCGGCTGGGGTTCCGGCTGGCCTGCGCCGGGACCCGGGGGCAGGATGTCCCGAGCAACCGATATAGCAAGATGTGCCTCCCGCGAACGGAAGGCACATCATGCTATGGCGCTCCCACGGGGAGTCGAACCCCGGTTTCCGGCGTGAGAGGCCAGCGTCCTAAACCACTAGACGATGGGAGCACCGGAATATCGGCCGGGAATATCGGGGCAGCCCGCTCTCCGGTCAACCCCCCGACGTCAGCCGGTCGTAGCGTTTCTGCAGGGACTTGAGGCGTTTCTTCGACAGGCCCCCGAGCACCTGCACGGCGGTCCTGACGCGCACGCGGCTTAGGTCTCCTCCCAGTATCGCCATGGAGTCGAAGAGCGGCGTGGACACTTTCGTGCCGCTTACGGCCACGTAGAAGGGCGCCACCAGGTGCTTCATCCGCATGTCCAGCAGCTCCGCCATCCGCCTGAAGACCGCCTCAATGCCTGCGACATCCCATGGCCTGAGCCGCTCCAGCTCCCACAGGACCATCTGCATGACCTCTGCGGTCTCCTCGGCAGAGAGGTCCCTGATCACCATCTCCTCCGGGTCCGGCTCCACGTCGGCGCAGAAGAAGTGCCCCGTCATCGGCCCCCAGTCGGAGAGGGCGGTCATCCTTCCCTTGACCAGCGGTACTATCCTCCCGAACCGCTCCCGGTTGAGCCCCCACGCGGAAAGACGCTCCAGCAGCTCCTCCTCCGAGAGATCCTCCCTTATGTACCGTCCGTTAAGCCACCTGAGCTTGTCGGCGTCGAAGACCGGCCCGCCCAGGTTGATGTCGGTCAGCTCCAGCTCCCCGACCATCGTCTCCAGCGGGAACTTCTCCTGGTCCTCCGCCCCGGTGGGCCTCCAGCCCATGGTGCCGAGGTAGTTCAGCAGCGCCTCGGGCAGTATCCCGATGCTGCGGTAGTAGTCCACCGACACCGGGTTCTTGCGTTTCGACAGCTTGCTCTTGTCCGGGTTGCGCAGCAGGGGGAGGTGACAGAGGATCGGAACCTCCCATCCCAGGTACCTGTAGAGTAACACGTGCTTGGGCACCGAGTTTATCCACTCCTCGCCCCTGATGATGTGGGTGATTCCCATCAGGTGGTCGTCCACCACCACCGCCATATGATAGGTGGGGTATCCGTCGGCCTTCAGGATGACCTGGTCGTCTATGGAGGCCCAGTCCTTCTCTATCTCCCCCCGGAGGAGGTCCCGGAACCTGCAGCTGCCCTCCAGCGGGACCTTCATCCTGACCACGAACTCCTCACCGGCGTCCACGCGCTCCGTGGCCTCCTCCGGCGGGATGTCCCGGCACTTCCTGTCGTAGCCGCCGCCGCTGCCCGACCTGCCGGACCTGCGCAGTTCGGCCAGCCGCTCCTTCGAGCAGAAGCAGGGGTAGGCGTGCCCCTCGGTGATGAGCCGGAAGACCACCTCCTGGTACATGTGCAGGCGCTCGCTCTGCCTGTACGGGCCGCAGGGCCCGCCTTTGTCCGGCCCCTCGTCCCAGTCCAGCCCCAGCCACCTGAGAGCATCCATTATGGCCCTCTCGGACTCCGGGTCGGACCTCTCCCTGTCCGTGTCCTCTATCCGCAGGACGAAGCTGCCGCCGTTCTTCCTCGCCCACGCCCAGCTGAACAGCGCCTGGTAGGCCGTCCCCACGTGCGGGTCACCGGTGGGCGACGGCGCCAGCCTGGTCTTCACCTTCCGCCTATCCGTCTCCATGTGCTCCTTCCCGCTGCATGCGACGCTCTGGAATATAGGGGCTCCCCCCTCCGCCGTAAGCCGCACCGCCCCCCTGCACTTGCCATGAAGACCCTACATTGACGTGCCGGATTTTCGTGGTAGAACCGTGGGGTGACGGAGACGGACGCTTCGCGGACGACCTCTGACCGGACCGAACGGGACAGACCCGCCATCAGCCTACGGGAGGTGCACATGACAGCGCTGCTCATCCTGATCCTTGCGGCCCAGCCCCTCGAAGAGCCGCCGCCCGAGCCGGCCTTCGGCCTCCTCCACATCGCCCCGGCCTCCAGCGAAGCGGAAGCGCCAGACTGGGTCCCCATGCTGGAGCCGACCCTGGGGGAGACCCTCTACGTCGCACCGGACCCCGTCCTCTCCGAGGAGCACGTCGCCTACGCGCACGTGGTGCACGACGGGAACGGCCTGCGGGTGGACCTGCTCCTCACCCCTTTGGGCATGGCGCTGCTTGGGGAGATGACCACCGCAAGGGTCGGCGAGCGCATCGCAATTGTGGCCTACGCCGAGCTGATGAGCGCCCCGGTCGTCATGGAGCCTGTAACCGGCGGCAGGGCAGCAATCACCGGCCCCATGACCAGGGACTTCGCCGGCGGGCTGGCGGAGGCTCTCAACGACTGATACTCCTCCCCGCGGCCGTCTTTCGCCTGTTCCCGGAACACCGCGCTTGGTATTGTACCCGCTGAGTCTCCTCGGTACCGGCAGCGGGGGCCCGGAACCCCATCCGGAGCGGGTTCCCGACCCCGCCGCCCCGCAGTTTGGAGGATGATGAAGCTAGAGGAGTTCCAGGCCAAGCAGCTCTTCAGGCAGTACGGCATCAACACCTCGGAGGGCGTCATGGTCACCCGGGTGGACGAGGCGGTGAACCGCGCCCGCGAGACGGGCTTCCCGGTGGTCATCAAGGCCCAGGTCCAGGCGGGCGGCAGGGGCAAGGCCGGCGGCGTGAGGCTCGTCCGGGACACCGAGGCCGCCCGGGAGGCAGCCGAGGCCATCCTGGGCATGGACATCAAGGGTCTCACGGTGAAGCGTCTGCTGATCGACACCGCCATCAAGTACATCGGCGAGTACTACATCGGCATCACCATCGACCGGAGGAAGCGGGTACCGGTGTTGATGGCCTCCGCGGCGGGTGGCGTGGACATCGAGGAGGTCGCGGCGAAGACCCCCGAGAAGATATTCTTCCACGAGATAGACCCGGAGCGGGGCCTCAGGCCCTACGAGGCGCGCCACCTGGCCTTCCGCCTCTTCGAGACCAAGAGGGAGTCGCTGGAGACGGCCCGCATCATGGTGCAGCTCTGGGACTGCTTCCGCGGCTGCGACGCCTCCCTCGCCGAGATAAACCCGCTGGTCACCAGGGAGTACGGCGGAGTCGTGGCCCTGGACGCCAAGATGGTGCTGGACGACAACGCCCTGCACAAGCACCCGGAGCTGGAGCAGCTGCGCCTCCCCACCCCGGAGGAGGAGAAGGAGCTCCGAGCCAAGGCCCACGGCCTGAGCTACGTGCGGCTGGACGGGGAGATAGGCTGCATGGTGAACGGCGCCGGCCTGGCCATGGCCACCATGGACGTCATCAAGCACCTGGGCGGCACCCCGGCCAACTTCCTGGACATCGGCGGCAGCTCCTCGCCCGAGAAGGTGGTCCACGCCATGGAGCTGCTCACGGGAGACGACAACGTGAAGGTCATCTTCATCAACGTCTTCGGCGGTATCACCCGCTGCGACGACGTTGCCAGGGGCCTGCTGGAGGCGCTCACCCGCATAGAGCTGAAGCTCCCCATGGTGGTCCGGCTCACCGGCACCAACGAGGTGGAGGGCAGGCGCATCCTGTCAGAGGCCGGCATCGAGGCCGTGACCGGCATGACCGAGGGGGCCAGGACCGCCATCGCGCTGGCCGCCGGAGAGGAGGCGCAGGCATGAGCATCCTCATCGACGGGAAGACCAGGGTGATGGTCCAGGGCCTGGGCCGGGACGGCTCGTTCCACGCGGCCCAGATGAAGGCCTACGGCACCAACGTGGTCTGTGGCGTTCACCCGGGCAGGGGCGGCAAAGAGTTCGAGGGCTTCCCGGTCTTCAACTCCGCCATCCAGGCCGCCGAGGCCACCAGGCCGGACTGCAGCGTCCTCTTCGTCCCGGCCCCGGCCGCCGCCGACGCCATACTCGCGGCCGCAAACGCCGGCGTGAAGCTGGTGGTGGCCGTGACCGAGGGCATACCGGTGCTGGACATGGCCCGGGTCTACGCCGAGCTCTCCGAGCTCGGCACCAGGCTCATCGGCCCCAACTGCCCCGGCCTCATATCCCCGGGCCGGTCCAAGGTGGGCATCATGCCCGGCCGCATCTTCAGGGAGGGCCCGGTGGGCGTCATCTCGCGGAGCGGCACCCTCACCTACGAGGTGGTGGCGCAGCTCACCGCCGCCGGAGTAGGCCAGTCCACCGCCATCGGAATGGGGGGCGACCCCATCATCGGCATGAAGTACGCGGACTACCTGGAGCTCTTCGCGGAGGACGACGACACGAAGGCCGTGGTCATAGTGGGAGAGATAGGCGGGTCCGACGAGCAGGACGCGGCAGCATTCGTGAAGGAGCGCTTCCCGAAGCCGGTGGTCGGCTTCATCGTGGGCCGCTCCGCGCCGCCGGGCAAGCGCATGGGCCACGCCGGGGCGATCGTCTCCGGCGCGGGCAGCACGGCAGCCGATAAGGTCACCGCACTCAGGGAGAGTGGCATACCGGTCGGCGACACCATCGAGCAAGTCGTCGAGCTGGTCTCCGAACGACTGGGAGGAGCGCAGTGAGAGAGCTGGACGTAAGGGAGATAACCAAGGCCGTGAGGGACCTGTGCATCAGCACCAACGTCTACCTCGCGGACGACGCCAAGGACGCGCTGAGAAGAGCGCTTGAGACAGAGGAATCGCCCCTTGGCAAAGAGATCCTGCAGGTCATCCTGGACAACCACGGCATCGCCGAGGAGAACGCAATGCCCATCTGCCAGGACACAGGCGTGGCAGTGGTCTTCCTGGAGGTCGGGCAGGATGTCCACCTGACCGGCGGCGCCCTGGAGGACGCCGTGAACGAGGGCGTCAGGCAGGGCTACACCGACGGCTACCTGCGGAAGTCCATCGTGGCCGACCCGGTCATCGAGCGGAAGAACACCGGCGACAACACCCCGGCGGTCATCTACACCCGCATCGTCCCCGGCGAGAAGGTGAAGATAACCTTCGCTCCGAAGGGCGGAGGCGCCGAGAACATGTCCGAGGTCAGGATGATGACCGCGGCCCAGGGTATCGAGGGAGTGAAGGACTTCGTGGTGGACAGGGTGAAGCGCTCCGGCGGCAACCCCTGCCCGCCGGTGGTGGTCGGCGTCGGCCTCGGCGGCAGCTTCGAGCGCTGCGCCATGCTCGCCAAGGAGGCGCTCCTCAGGCCCATCGGCACCCCGAACCCCGAGCCGGCGTACGACGAGGTGGAGAGGGAGCTCCTGAAGCGTGTGAACGACCTCGGCATCGGCCCCCAGGGCCTTGGAGGCCGGACCACCGCGCTGGCGGTCCAAATCAAGGCCGTCCCCTGCCACATCGCCTCCATGCCGGTGGCCGTCAATATCCAGTGCCATGCCAGCAGGCACGGCGAGACCGTGCTCTAGGAGGGAGGGACGAATGAAGACCGTCAGGCTCGAGACGCCGCTCACGACCGAGGATCTCACCGGGCTGGAGATCGGCGACAAGGTCCTGCTCTCCGGCAGCGTCTACACCGCAAGGGACGCCGCCCACAAGAGGCTGGTCAAGCTCATCGAGGAGGGGAAGGATCTCCCCTTCGACATCCGTGGAGCGGTCATCTACTACGTGGGACCGGCGCCGGCCCAGCCGGGCCAGGTGATGAACTCCGCCGGCCCCACCACCAGCTACAGGATGGACACCTTCACGCCGCTGCTCCTGGAGCACGGCCTGAAGGCCACCATCGGCAAGGGGCCCCGCTCCCAGACCGTGCGCGACTCCATGGTCCGCCACAGGGCGGTCTACTTCGCGGCGGTGGGAGGCGCGGCCGCGGGCATCGCCTCCTCCTTCAAGGCGGCGGAGGTAATCGCCTACGAGGACCTGGGCCCGGAGGCCATCAGGAAGCTCACCGTAGATGAAATGCCGCTCTTCGTGGTCAACGACACGGACGGCAACGACCTTTTCGAGAAGGGTGTCGCGGAGTACTGCCGCGGCAGCTGACACCAACCAAGGAAGGCTGCGATGAAGGAGTTCGACCTTACGCTGAAGGACCTGGGGAGCCTCTTCCCGGAGGGCTTCTCCGAGGAGCAGAAGGCCAAAGCCAAGACGGTTTTCCTGAAAGAGCTGGCCCTGCGTACCCACAGGTTCTACCGCGGCAAGATGATGACCGTCCCGAAGGCAGGCCTCTACGGCTTCAACTGGTTCAACGTCTGGTACACACCGGGCGTCTCCAAGGTCTCCACAACCATCCGCGAGAACAACGAGGCCTCCTTCGACCTCTCCAACAGGGGCAACCTCATCGGCGTGGTCAGCGACTCCACCAGGGTCCTGGGCGACGGCGACTGCACCCCTCCCGGCGGCCTGGGAGTAATGGAGGGCAAGGCCTTCCTGATGAAGTACCTCGGCGGCGTGGACGCCGTGGCGCTCTGCATCAACAACCGCGGGGCCGACGGCAAGCCGGACCCGGACAGGATCATCGACTTCGTGAAGATGGCCGAGCCCAGCTTCGGCGGCATAAACCTCGAGGACATCTCCCAGCCCAACTGCTTCAAGGTGCTGGACACCCTCCGCGAGGAGTGCAACATCCCGGTATGGCACGATGACGCCCAGGGTACCGGCTGCGTCACCGTCGCGGGCCTCCTCGGCGCCCTCGAGGTGCAGGGCAGGGACATCGGCGACATCCACATGGTCTTTGAGGGGGCGGGCGCCTCCAACACCACCATCGCCCGGCTCATCATCGCCGCGGGCGGCGACCCGGAGAAGATGGTGATGTTCGACTCCAAGGGCGCGCTCCACACGGACCGGCAGGACATCTCCTCCGACCCTCGCTTCTACAGGAAGTGGGAGCTCTGCCAGGCCACCAACCCGAAGAAGCACCAGACCCGCGAGGCGGCCATCAGGGACGCCCATGCCCTGATAGCGGTCTCCCGGCCGGGCCCGGGCCTCATCCCGCAGGAGTGGATACGCTCAATGTCGAAGGACCCCATCGTCTTCGCCTGCGCCAACCCGGTGCCGGAGATCTACCCCTACGAGGCCAAGGAGGCCGGAGCCCACATCGTCGCCACCGGCAGGGGAGACTTCCCCAACCAGGTGAACAACTCCCTGGGCTTCCCGGGCATCCTGAAGGGCGCCCTCCTGGTCCGCGCCAGGAAGATCACCGACAACATGGCCGTGGCCGCCGCCCGCTCCCTGGCGAACTTCGCCATCAGGAACGGCGTTACCCCGGACTACATCATCCCCACCATGGACGAGGCGGATGTCTTCCCGGAGGAGGCCGCCGACGTGGCGATGCAGGCCATCGCCGACGGCGTGGCGCGCATCGAGAAGACCCGCGAGCAGGTCCTCGAGGAGGCCCGCAGGGACATCAAGAAGGCACGGGGCCTGGTCAAGAAGCTCATGGACGAAGGCGATATCCCCGAGCCGCCCCTTGACCTCATCGAGGAAGCGGTGAAGATAGCTGTCGACGCAGTAAGCTAGGCTACGAAGAGGGCGGCCGGACACGGAAGCCGGCCGCCCCTCCCGCCCGCGGCAGACAACGAGCGGGTCGGGAGGAAAGGAAGACGCGAATGAGCGAGGTCCTCCTCACCCGCAGGCGGCGCATGGCCCGTTTCACCTGTCACAAGGTCCCCGGCAGACCGGGCATGGCCGGCAAGCTCTTCAACGCCCTCGGCAGGGCGGGCATCAATGTCATCCACATGTTCAACGCCGACCACGGCGAGGACGAAGGGGACATCTCCTTCAGCGTCACCGAGCACGACACGGAGCGGGTCAAGGAGGTCCTCTCGGACATCAGGGGCGATGTCTGCGCCGACAACGTCACCATCCAGCACGCCCTCTCCATCCTCTCCTTCGACCTGGAGCAGACCGTCTGCGAGACCGTTCTCGGCACCATGACCCTGGCCCTCAGCGCCCTCTCCAGGGAGCGCGTGGAGGTCCTCCACATCGCCGCCAGCCGCAACCGCGTCTTCGTCGTCCTCCCGGACAACGAGGCCGACCGCGCCTCCTTCATCCTCAGCCGCGCCCTGAAGGAGGACCCGATCATTCATCCAATTTAGAACTCATCCCAGGGGAGATCCCAACAGAGAAACTGGTTCTCATGGCGACCCTAGCAGACTTGGAGCTTAAGTACTCCTACAGGTCAGACCAGGATAATCTCATTACGGATTTCTATATCCCTCTCCTCAAGAGAACCCAGACCTACCAACGTGCCGTCGGATACTTCACCAGCAACGGACTGAACCTAGCGGCACAAGGGATCGCACACCTCCTATCGAGGGCTGGACAGATACAGCTCGTATGCTCACCTGCACTTCAAGAAGATGATCTTACGGCCATTCGCGAAGGCACAAGGCAAAGAGATGCGGTTCTGTTCAGATCTGCCGAAAGGCAGTTCGAGGATATTGAGAACCACCTTGTGAGAGACCGCTTGGGAGCTCTTGCATGGTTGATCGCAGAAGGGCGATTGCAAATCAAGCTCGCAATCAGAGTTGATAGGAAGGGCTTCCCAGTCGGCGGCATCTACCACGAGAAGCTAGGGATCTTCTCCGATATAGAAGGGAACTCCGTAGCTTTCAGCGGATCATCGAATGAAACTGTTGGAGGTCTGGTTTCCAATTTTGAGGCAGTGGATGTCTTCTGTTCTTGGCGCGACCAAGAGAGATGTGATCTGAAGAAGTTGAACTTCGCACACCTATGGAAGAATGAGACAGACCAGCTGCATGTTGTAGACTTCACGGAAGTGAGTGATCGGCTCCTTGGGAGGTTCAAACAAACCCGAAGACCAACCTTGGATCCAGCAGAATCCATCGATGACCAGCAAGATTCTCGGCCTGAATCACCCCGCATCCCGCTTACGATTGCATTGAGGGATTACCAGCAAGAGGCCATCCGGAATTGGATGAGCAACGATTGTCGCGGTATCTACGAGATGGCTACAGGTAGTGGAAAGACCTACACTGCGCTAGGTACTGCCGCAGAAGTTGCACAGAAGGATGAGCTTGATGCCTTGATCGTGATCGTGCCTTTCCAACATCTCGTAACGCAGTGGAAGAAAGACTGCCAAGTGTTTGGGATGAGACCGGTGCTTGCCTTCAAGAGTGCAAAAGAATGGGTACCTAAGTTAACCAGCCGGCTCTTCCGAGCTGGTAAGGGCGATGCCCCCTTCCTCTGTGTCATTACTACGAACTCCACATTCACAGGCCGGGAGTTTCAGAGCAAGCTAGAGTACTTCCCCCCAAACACGATGCTCATTGCAGACGAGGTTCATAACCTTGGTGCAAAGAAGATCCGAAAACTGCTCCCGACAAAGATTCGTATGCGACTTGGTTTATCAGCGACGCCTGAGCGATGGTTCGATGCCGATGGTACAAGAAGCCTCTACGAGTACTTCGGTTCACCACTGGACCCACCGTTCACACTCCAGGATGCCATCCGAAAAGGAGCTCTGACCCCGTACGAGTATCACCCAATCTTCGTAAGTCTCACAGAAGATGAAATGGACACTTACCTTGTCGTTTCAGAGAAGATAAGCCGACTGATTGCTGGTGGAGCTAGTATGGAAGACGAGGAGAATCAGGCACTTAGTCTACTCCTATTCAAGCGTGCTCGCATAATAGGCTTAGCAAGGAACAAGCTTGAAGCATTGAAGCAGTTGATGGAACCGCGGCTGGAGAAGACTCATCACCTCTTCTACTGTGGTGCAGGCAAGCTGGCAGGCCAAGACGATACCGAGGAAACGAAGTACATCGACAGAGTTTGCCAACTTCTTGGACGAGACCTAGGTTTTCGCATCAACAAGTTCGTAGCGGAGACTACACCTGAAGAGAGGGACTCTCTGAAGGAGCAGCTGGCATCTGGAAGGCTTCAGGGGCTTGTAGCGATTCGCTGCCTTGATGAGGGAGTTGACATACCCGCAGTCCAGACCGCGGTGATCATGTCTAGTTCAAGTAATCCTCGGCAGTTCATCCAGCGCCGAGGACGAATTCTTAGACGAAGTGAAGGTAAAGAGAAAGCCTTGATCTACGATATGATCGTACTCCCTCCTGATGCGGAGACTGTATCTGAAGTAGAATCAAAGATGCTCAGGAAAGAACTGAAGAGGTACTTGGAGTTCACTCAGTCAGCTATTAACAGCGGTGAAGCCAAGATGCTTGTTCTTGACATGCTTAGGAAGTACAATCTGCTTGATATGTAATCTGGGGGGGAGCTGAGAGTGACTGAAGACGCCAGAAAAACTGACCATATCACCATTCTCGAAGAAGCCGCACCGGAAGTACAGCGTATCATCCGGCGGACTCTCAAGCTTGAGTACGAGAAAATGTACCAAGATAGGCCCAGAGTGCAGGACGATATAGTGAAGATTGTCCAAGAGGAAGTACAATGAGGTTACACTGGCTCCGTGTGCACAACTTCAGGCAGTTCTATGGGACATCTCCAAAGATCGAACTCGCACACGGTAAGAAAAACGTTACAGTCATCCATGGCTACAATGGCTCTGGGAAAACGGCGCTCCTCAATGCTTTCACCTGGCTCATGTATGGGGAGTTCAGTGCAGGATTTCAACAGCAGGAGCAGCTGATCAACAAGAGAGCGATTAGAGAAGCTAGTGTTGGTGAATCAGTAGAAGCAAGAGTAGAGCTCATGATCGAGCACATAGGGAAACGCTATTTGATCACCAAGACGTGCCGAGCAGAGAAGGCAGAGGGAAACAGCTCGGTTAGAAAGCCGAAGACCGTTGGTCCGGAAATGCAGTGGTGTGATGCTGATGGCAAGTGGAAAGAGGAGAAGAGACCTGATGATGTAATCGGGAGGATTCTCCCCGAGGACCTCCACTTCTACTTCTTCTTCGATGGTGAGCGGATTGAGAAGATCTTCAATCCAGCCTACCATGAGAAGAAAGACATGAGCAAAGCCCTGAAGCAGTTCCTTGGAATAGAACCCCTTGAGCGGGCCGAGCGACACCTTACCAAAGTGAAGAAGCACTTCGAGAAGGAGCTCGATGCAATTGGTGACCCTGGCACAAAAGAAATCCTAGAAAGAAAGAAGAAGCTAGAGCGATATGTAGAAGGTCTCAATGCATCAGAGACTAGCAAAGAGCTTGAGATTGAGGCAGAAAGAAAGCAGAAAGAACTCATCGAGGAACAGCTCAGGGAGAACAAGGAAACTGCAGAGCTTCAGACCACTCGCGATCGATTGAAGAGAGATAGGGATGCTCTTGTAAGGAATGAAAAGGAACGGAAGAAGGAGCTGGCACAGCTAATCTCAGCGAAAGGATATCTTGTATTCTTAGACAAGGTGCTCGCCAAGTTCCATCAGCTTGAAGAGTCGCTGCGTCAATCAGGAGAACTACCGGCAGGTATCAAGCGGCAGTTTGTGCAAGACCTTCTAGAGGCCGAGAAGTGCATCTGTGGGACGGACCTTTCTGCGGACTCCGAGCACAGACGAGCTATAGAAGCATGGCTAGCCAAGGCAGGCCTCCCTGATGTTGAAGAGAAGCTCCTGAAACTCGGTGGAAGGGTGGCCGAGTTCGGTGCCCAGAAGACCGACTTCTGTTCGAGGTTCGAGGAACTTCTTCAGAGAATAGAGAAATGTCGAATGCAAAGGTCGGCAATAGAAGAGGAGCTCGAGGAGGTGCATGGGAAGCTTGGAGATAGCCCTGATGTGCATGTGAGAGAGCTTGAGGCGAGGGCGAGGCAAGCTGAAGATAAGGTATCAGACCTGACTCTAGAGCTAGGAGGGATTCAGGCAGACCGCAAGAGAGCAAGGGCAGCCATAGGGAAACTTGAGGACGAGTTTGAGAAGTGTGCTGAAAAGCAGGCAAAGAGCAAGTTGGCCAAGAGGCGATACTCGGCTGCTCGCGAGGCTCATGAAGTTGTGAAACGAATGCGGTTATCGCTTGAAGTCCGGAACATACAAGCCATAGACAAGAAGCTGAAAGAACACTTCAAGCGTATGACCTATGTGCCATATGTACCGGAGCTATCTGATGATCTCTCAATATCCCTCCTGGAATCTGCGGGAGGTGATCCCATGCCTGTAGCCGCATCGCAGGGAGAATGCCAGCTAATGAGCTTTGCATTCCTGGCGACTATCATCGAATACGCGCGAGAGTGGCAGCAGAAGCAGGATGACATCCATCATCTTGACACAAGCAAGTACCCGATTGTAATGGACTCTCCATTTGGAAGTCTGGATCCCTACTACAGAGAGCAGATTTCCAAGCACGTACCTGA
Source organism: uncultured bacterium (assembly GCA_964423505.1). Classification (GTDB taxonomy): domain Bacteria; phylum Fermentibacterota; class Fermentibacteria; order Fermentibacterales; family JCC-6; genus CAYREX01. The sequence goes on from CAYREX010000002.1 coordinate 218,459, forward strand.
GCTTGCAGATCAAGTGGTTCTGCTTGTGACCCTCACGCAATGGCGCGGCGAAGTTGAGGATGAACTCAGTAGTAGTCTTGGGAAGCAGTACGTGCTTGAGTATCACTCGCCTGAAGAGAACATTCCTGATGAGGTCATTCAGATATCGGGCAAGAGCTACCCACTGATCAGGAAGAGCTCCAACGAGTATGAGTACACGAGAGTAATCGAGGTGGCTCATGGCTGACAGAAGAGTGCGAATAGCAAAGGATAAGGCTGAACTCGTTAAGCAACTAACATCCACCTCGGAGACAGAGCATCCTCCATTCAGATCCTATGCGGCCGCAATAGGATTCGCGGCTGCCTATGGAGTTGCTCATGATGCCTGGACTCCCTTCCAAGATCACTGTAGAGACCCAGAACCGATTCGAACAGAGATCTTTCGCAATCAGAATCTCTACTCACTTATTGAACTTGCTGCACTCTACCGCACATCAGACGCACATGTCTTAGCTGATAACGATGAAGCCGAATCAGAGAGGGTAGTGATATTCGAGGCATACGCCAATGGCGGTTTTGAACTACTAGCGTCATCTTGTGAAGGTCAAGTTGATGCACTAGATGCAGCAACGCTCATACTAGTGAAGAATAACACACTACCTCAGTAGCATCTAATCTGTGCTGTACAGAGGGGTAAACGAGAAATGCCTGAGTACCTTGATGCCTTGGAGAGTTACAAATCCGACCGGATGCAACGAGAGAGATTGATTAAAGAGGTACGCGAGGTAGTGGGCGAGTATCCACCTGACTGGCAAGTTCTACATGAACCACTTCAAAACGCTATTGATTCTTTCATTATACGTCATAATGATTCCTTAGTTCCTATTGATGGTGTTCCTAAGCGTAATCACCACATCAACATTGTTCTGAATTTCACCTCTAGTGAATTCACTATCCAAGACTATGGATCTGGTATTTCCAGCGAAACGCTAGAACTCCTTGTTATGCCAGGTGGTAGCACGAAGGATCGTAGTTCTCTAACAAGAGAACAGAAGAGGCAGATGAAAGGGCATGCAGGCATTGGTCTGAAGTCGACCATATACTCCTCAAGGATGTTCAAGCTTACTACACGCGCATCGGATGATGAGAGTATCAGCATTTGGAAAAGCAATGCGAGCGATTATGCAAGCGATGGGTATGATTGGAAGTTCCAACGTACATCCGGAGTAGATCCGATTGAATGTGGCACAAAAGTCACGATTATACATAGCAATAATGAGGTAACACCACTATGGCTACTTCAATCAATGATAGATTGCTATTTAGATAACTGCGGACTAGTAGTAACGGAGAGTGGGTGTAAAACTAAAAAAGGCTATACATCAACATTTAAACCTAAGTTAAAGCACATTATAGAGTGGTACTTCCGGACGGAATCTTATGCGAACTGCATGACTAGACTTCTGAATTCTACGATGGAGGATGATCAGCTCATCGACGTACCTCCCCTGAAGATCATGGTGTCGATTCAGAATGATAGAGAATGCAGTTATCGAGGAGTCACTATTCCCGTATTAAATGGAAAAGTATGTACGTTTCCAATAGGATATTGGGATCCGAGGGAGAAGTACTCTCAGATCACAAACCGAGGAGAGAGAAGGGCGCATAGGCTGGTGGCAGAATCAATATTCCAGCTACTGGAGTATGACGGAACTCGTAGTCGGTATACAGGAGGGATCCTCTGCACTATCCTAAGATCAGAGGATGTTAAGAGGCTACTAGGTAGGCGCCGTAAGAAAGAGGGCAATATATACTTGAGCGAGCCTGATCGCAGTCTGCAGGACGAGCATAGATATGCATTGAATAGTATAAACGGAATACTGCTAGTGATTGCGAAATCAGACGTTCTTCGACGTTTTACGATGACTCGCCCTGGGCAGATTCGAGCAAGTGTCAATGGGCTAGTTACTTCGAAGGACCTCAGGAATCCCGGTAGCGGATTTCGCCAGGCAATTCATATAGTGGTAGACTACAATGGGACACTAACAAGGAATAAAACACCTACAGGGCAGTATCCAAGCGGGCAAGTTGTAGCTGGAAGAAAAGCAATACAGAGTATCGATAGGCTACTTGAGGCCATTTGGGCTAACATAGATAGAGTAGCATATCTACTAGGAGAGGACACTTTACAACAACCCATAAGTCTTAACGACTTCACAGTAGAGGAGTTTAATTTGCATCGTGTTAATGATGCGCTGAGAGCATCAATCCTAGCTGAGAACTTTGGACGGGTCACAGTTCCCTGGTCAGAGAATGATGTGATCCAGGCATTCAGTGCACTATGCATGAGGCTATCGCTTGATGTAAGGTGGATGGCTGTCCATTCCAAGAGGACATTCGATGCAGCATTAGATCCCGAAGGACTGTTTAAGCGCTATGATGATGATATGCAATGGGTTACTGTGGAGTACAAGTATTCCCTGAAATGCTACTTTGAACGCGACTCGGAGTTCGATCCACAGACGATTGATAAGATAGATTTACTTGTGCTATGGGAGTGCAAACAGGAGCACTGTGAGGATGGATGGATAGTGAAGTGGTTCATCGAGGATGAGAACGATGAGATGTATCCAGATACAGGGAACCTAGAGGGAGCAAGGGACCTGATAGAGAGTGGTCTAGGACGACTAATAAGGGGTAAAGATCGGAGGGGGGGGAAGGATAGCTGCGTGACATTAGTTCTTGAGCATATTTTCGATGAGATGACTGATAATGCTACTCAGTAGGGAGCTTGATCAATCGGTGCCCTCTAAGATCGAGTCCGAGCTGCCTTAATCGGCTTTTCCAAGAGTAGACAGTGCCGATCTTAGCGTGGTTTAATAGTCCATGGCGCTTTTCTTGAAGAGAAAGACGGGCGAATGTAGCTCTTCTTGGGTATGAGTCAGCAACTAGGAGCTCCTTTCGGTGAAGAATCGGAGGGTTCCCACTTTCAGAGTAGGACCTATGCTTCAAGTAGTAAGCACGAAGATCCACAAGGAAACAATCCGTCAAGGAAGGATGAGGATCCGAATCAAAATCGGGATAAGCAAGATAAGATATGTGCGGCTTTAGGGTGGACAACTTGATAATGTTAGCTTCGGGTATCTCTCCAGCGACTACTCGTGCACAGATTTCGTATGCCCTAAGCACAGGTGGCATTGAATCGAGAGCAGACTTGTGCACGTAAATTGCTGAGCGTGTTCGCTTACCAACTTCTGAGAAATCGCAAGCTGCTGTGATCAGTGACATTTCCCCAGCAGAGAAAAGAAGAGAATCTGCTTCCGCGCATGCCTTCTTGTAGCTAGAGAACAGAGCCCTGATGTCTCGTTGCAGGGAAGACGGTAGATGCGAGAATCTTGGTCTTGATTCAAAGAGCATCCGAACTAGCAGGATGAGTAGATCATTCTTTCGAGATTGGATGATATCCTCATACCAGTCATCAGACTCAGCTCTGCGAATGACACTGAGCGCTCTCCTTGTTGAGCCGAAGTGCCGGAGGAACTCTGTGTAATCCTCGGGCCAGTCATCGACTGTAGGGAGGCGACCATGTGCCGTGAAGAACTCACGAAGACGCTTGAGGTGTGGGACGAGTTCTTCTCGAACACTGCCATACTCAAGCCGAATATCCTCTGCTGAGAACTCAGTAGGTATCAGGCTCTTTGCCAGAAATGACAACTTCGCCTGGTCAGACTTGAATGCGAAGAAAACCCCAGGAGCGACGGCAAGGGGAGTCTGATTGATTGAGATTGAGAGTAGGGCCTTCAACTCCGATTGGCTGTAGAACTTCTGGAATGTCTGATGGCCGGTAAGGTAGCCATCAAGATGCTTGTGCTTGAGTCCATGACTCTCAGTGTCTGACCTTGTGGAGACCAGAAGAGCTACCTTGGCTAATGACCAGGCTCTCTGGACCGCCACTACTCTTTCTTCAGCAGTTTCAATGACGTTGAGCACGTAGCCCAGATTGACGATGTCAGCCTGGCTGAGCTCTTCTTCGGGTCGATGAACAGGGTCCCAGCCGGTTGCCTCAATGCCGATTTTGTGCAGGCGGTGTACGTCCTCTCCCTTTCCGCATCCGTAATCAAACACGGAGGTAGAAGAGTTGATCAACCCGCCTTCAAGTGCTTTCCTGATGGGAAGAGAGAAACCAGTGCGGTTGATCGCTGTGCGATGACGTCTGATATGGGGTTTGCTACTCTTCGCCGTCATTGCAATTGCTAAGCGCGTACGCAAGGAGGTCAGCTACTGACCTGATTTCACGCTCTCCAGCCAGTTGAGAAATCCCACGATGCAAATGCAAACGGAACTGGGTTGCCAGGGTAGCATCATCAAGAGGCAATCCGTCCTTCCTGCATCGGTGTCGAAGCAACATGACGAAGGCATCGCTCATGTTGCCTGCGAAAACACGCCAAGTCATCTCAACATTGCTATCTGCGGGGATCGATGTGTCAGGGAGTCGCGTTTCATCTGCCAACGATGTACAGAATCCCCAGCGACATAGAGTGTTCCAGTTCTTGATGCCGGTATGGCGCTTAAGTGTGATCAGCTGGCTACGAGCTTTGTTGGACAGGGTTATCGTTTCGATGAACATCAGTCGACCCTAATCCAGGGGAAGTAGCCCGTCCGAATGTATGACTGCTTCTTCTTCTTGTCATGGTCGATGTAGTACATGCGACTGATCCTTGGCTTCAGCTTCTTGAGGTTTTTTTCCGTTACCTCTTCATCGGTACTGAGGAGAATCACCTGATGACTAGCGTTTGGGAAGTACGACTCCATCAGGTACCTGCGATGGGTTGAGTCCAGCCTACCCAAGGGAGTATCGATTATGGCAGGCAGGGGATAGTCCGAAGCCTTTGCCAGTCCCCACAGAATTGAACCTGCAAGCAGCTGACGCTCGCCCTCAGATAATTTGGCAACACAGAGCGGCTCGTCACTTGCATCGTCATGAAGAGTGAGGGTGTAATCGGTCGGGTCGATTGACAATTTGGAGAACAAGCTCTCCTTGCTGAACAACTCCGCGGCGCTCTCTAGAGACAACTGCTCGATGACGGAGATGTTCCGCCTTACCAGATCCTTCCGAAACCTATCAAGAATACTGCGTGCAAGTTCGGAGTGATGGGTTACTCTGTGAAGGTCTTCATTCTCAAAATCGCTCTCTATCAACCCACGAATACTCGAGGAAAGCGCATCCTGGCAGGCATCAATCTCAGCGGTTAGCTTCTCAGTATCCTCCTGCAGCTTCTCAAGAAACTTCTGCGCATGATCAAGCTGCTGACTCAGTTCATCGCGCTCTTCAATAATGGCTGCTATACGCTCTGCCTCAGGAACAGCGGAGAGAGCTCGGTCGATAGAGGTTAATCTCTGGTCCAGGAACTCGTACTCATCTAGCTTCTTCTCTGCCTCTCGGTGGGCCTCGGGCAGAGTTCTATGTAAGATGTGATACAGAGATTGCGCATCCTGCGATTCGGCTTCCAGGTAGGCCTCAACGTCAAGAGCAGAAGCCCGTTCTCTTCTGTCCTCAAGAAGCAAGCTTGCGAGAGCTTCTGCCTCGGAACCGGTTATAGAAGAAAAAGAGGAGATGATCTCCTTATCGCGCAAGACCAGTTCATCAAGGAATCTCTGCTGAAGCTTCGCCTCAACCTCGGCTTCAGCCTGAGACGAAACCTCCTCCAGGAGTTCACTGACCAGGAAGAGGGGATAGATGTCCGCAGCTAGCTTTCTGAGAGCCTCCTGAACTTCCTCGAAGTCCTTGAGGGTTTCCTCGTACTCCTCCTCCATTTCAGTTCTCTTTGAATAGAGGTCGCCTCCTTCAGCAAGAAACTTCTCGTTTACCGATTCAATCCTGGACTGCACTCTACGAATGAGGATATGCTGTGTGTGTATCTCCTCCTTCTTCGATGCAAGCTGGTCTTCTTTGTTCGATATGGCTTCTCTTGTTGAATCGATTTCATCCCTCTGAGTCGCCGGGACGGCTTCCAGAGACTTTCTGCGCTCAAGAGCGTGCAGGTCAGCGATCAGCTGATCGATCAGGTCGATGCCAAGCAGCGTATGTGTGGCAGTTCTGATGATAGAAGCGGAGTTCTTGACATCAGCCATCTCTCTGATCTTCTCCCCATTGAAGAAGAACAAGTGAGAAACCCCGAAAGGTATGAAACTCTCAACAACATTATCCCACGAGTCACTGAGAAACTTGCTGTGCTTTCCATTGACCTCCACGGTGACCTTGTCCTTTGTAAGGTTACCGTTAGCTATCCACTCCCGCTTGACCCTGACTTCCTCCTTCTTGCCTGCGTTCCATCTCTCGAAGGAAAGGGTGATGGAGGATACCTCTCCCTTCCTGCTTCGGTGAGTCGATTCCTTAAGGAAATTCCCGTAGGAAAGCTGCTTCCGGCCGGCACAGTCAGCTCGTTTCCCGAAAAGTACGAGCAATACAGCATCTAGGATGCTTGTCTTGCCAGCACCGTTCATTCCGCCAATCAGGATTACAGGTTTATCATCGGACACCGGGGAAAGATCGAGCCGCTGTACTCCCGCATAAGGTCCATAGTTCTCAAGAAAGAGCTCTCTGAATACCACTCTAGACCGCGCCCTTAGGTCTGGGTTGCGTATCCATCATTAGGTGCTATCCCCATCATTGGATGAGCTGTCCCTGTCCAATGGAAAGAGGGACATCTGCCGGTACACGCCATCCTCCGCAGCAAGCAGGGCTTGCCTTCTTCGGCTTGCCTTATCCTGAGCATCGTCACTGTCCTGGTAAAAAGACTTCCTGATAGTCTTCTCCAGGCTTCCGAACAGACCAGCTCTCTTCACCATGGTTTTGTAGCTGTTCTCTACATCTATCAGTTCTCGGACGAGTTCGTACTTGAGGGGATCCCCGCCGCATACATCAAGAAGAAGTTTTAGCTCAGTCTTCGAGAATGGCAGGGTATCGTAGCCCTGGGAGTCAGGAAAAGCGACTCCCATCTCTTCCTGCCAGATAAGAGGAAGTCTGTCTTCTATCTCGTGCTTCTCAGTGACCCAGATGCGTCGGATTTCTCTAAGCTCAGCGTGCGTGATGAGCTCTAGATCAGCGAACTCAGTTGGACCGTTATCACGTATCCACTTCTGTGCCTTCAGCAGCTCCCTCAGCCACATTTCCCTGCTCTCTTGCGTGTATGGGCCATGTATAAGACGGTCATTGTAGAGCTGTATCTGTCCATGCATTCTTCGGAAATCCCGGAGATCACGGTCATCCTGGCTCGCAAGCCTGTCTCGCAGTCTGAGAAGTGGCTTCATCCATCGCTTCTCATCATCGTTGCGGATCATTGCCTGCATGGACTTGTCCTGGTCCACGAGAGTGCATACCCAGCAACCGAAGCGGCTGCTTCCACAGCTGGGGGTGTTCGTGTCCACAACCAGGGGGCACTCATTGTCATCAGAAGCCCCTCTGTACATCGAGAGCAGGTCCTTGTTGGAATGTCCCCAGGGATTCCGATACTGCATGAGGAACAACCAGACGTCATCGTTCGTCCAATCCTCGATCGGACTGAAGACCAGTGAATTCGGAAGCGAGGGATTCGGACTGAGACGTCCTCTTGTCCTGGCTTCTTTGAACCTCTTCATTACCCTTGCACGGGAGGCGCTTTCGGCAGTTCGGGTTCCTAGGACTACTATGGCTTCACCGCTGGACTTCACGACTTCCCGAATGAAGCTGTTCGATGCCTTAATCTTCAAGCGCTCAGTACACCACCTGAAGTTCCGCTTCGGAGCAGGATACCCGCGGCCAATGAGGTTGACCCAGAAAGAGTCGTGAATGGCTGGCTGCAGCAAGTGAGGAACAACTGGCATTCCGTTCTGACCAGCGGCTTCCTGCATCCCCTCATGAGACAGCATCATCCATCTGGAGACGATTGGATTCTCAACAAGGGTGTCTGTGCTGATGACATGTACTGTCTTCTGTCTTTCTTCTACAGGGAGGGTTCGGATTGCCATCCAGACCAGCTGAAGGGTTGCAGTTGAGTCCTTACCCCCGCTGTATCCGACTACCCATGGAATGTCATCTAGGAGGTACAGATCCTTGATTTCATTGAGGAGAGCTTCTACAGCAGTCTTAAGCCCAAGCTCTTCGAAAGCAGAGCTGTGACTACTAGCCATTATGCAACTCCAACTCGGAGTGCAGGAACTCACTCTCTGAATCCGATAGAGGAATCTCCATCGTTTGCTTCAGGAAACAGACAGTACGCTTCAACGTTCGCCTGGACTTCACTATCCTACCACCCTGAAGGACCATTCCTTCCCAGAGAGCTGAGTTATGGCGAGACCAATCGATCTCTCGAAGATGAGATACTCGTTCAGTCCAGTCACCGTAGCTGTTCCTGAATAGGAAATTACCAACAGTGCAAATCGCTGAGAGTATGATGCTGTGCGGGTGTATGTATTCCTGCCTAACCTCTCCTGCGGTCAGTTTGCCTGACTGGACCATCTTCCATTGGGGGAACTGAGCAGCTATGCTGTCCCAGAACTCAAGCGCAAGATCATCTATATCTACATTTTCTAATTGGTTAAGCAATGCTCTCGTTGCCGTGTATATGGAACTGAGAGTGAACAGTTTGCCGGAACGGACGGATAGGTTTGTCCTTTCAAGGTCAACAAGACCCCGAAGGGCATCACTATCGAAGACCAGCTTCCGAACGAGCTCGCTAAGGTCATCTCGGCTGTCGTAGAGTATGGACAGGGACCTGGAAGGCTTCACTGCATATCGGTTCAGGTCTGCGAACATCTGCTGGCTTTTAGCCAGGCCAGGGTCGGAGAAGAAAACTACCGCAATTGTTTCGTGGGCCAAGGTAGGGTCTTCATGCAATGCGAGTTCAATGGCAGCACGACGGTGCTGGCCATCATTGATAACAAAGCTGGCAGACATTGGGATGTGCAGATAGCCGATTGCCGAGTCGTCGTCGCTCTCAGGTAACGGGCGAAACTCCATAGGGCCATCAACAGATGCAGTTAGCGCTGAGAATACGTACGAGTCCTGGTTGTCGTTGATGTACCGAGCGATCTCTGGTATCCTTGCTTGGTTGAGGCGTCTCTGTGCACGCAGGTTTGCCGGAAGGTTTTCCTCATCGAACAGGAACAGCTTAGGTATCAGGTTGAGCTCGCAGATCGAGACGTAGTACTCCCTCCCGGCCTGGGTTCCGCGCATGGAGGGAAAGACGTACTCGTATGACCTTGGCATGGAAAGTGCTCCGTTAGGTTTCCATTGACCGACCGACACAGCTATTGTACACTTCTATCGGAGAAAAGTAAAGTCTTACGTACAATGCCATTGGTGCGTACGAACACGCCCCTAATAATAGAGAGAGCAGAAAGTAATGATATATCTGGACTGTAACGCGACCACTCGCATTGAATCAGAAGTGCTGGAGATTGTACGCTTCTACCTTACGGAGGAGTACGGCAATCCAGGTAGTAGGTCTCACCAGTATGGCCTAAGGGCGAGTCGAGCTGTATCGGAGGCCCAATCCCTCGTTGCAGAGGTTGTCGATGCTAGCGCAGACGAGGTTGTGTTCACCAGTGGAGCAACCGAGTCAAACAACATCGCGATTCTAGGCCTAGAGGAGTATGCTCGCAGGACTGGCAAGACTCATATCGTTACATCAGCCATTGAGCACAAGGCAGTTCTTGAGCCTGTTAGAGCAATGCAGAGCAGAGGATTCGAGGTCACGCATGTAGCTCCTTTGGAGACAGGAGTAGTTCCCTCAACTAAGGTCCTGGACGCGATCACCCCCAAGACAGTTCTTGTCTCGGTTATGCATGTGAACAACGAGACTGGTGTAGTACAGGAGCTTTCGGGAATTGCCGATGGACTGAAGAACAGTGCTCAGCCGGACGTTTACCTTCACACCGATGCTGCCCAGGGATATGGCAAGGAGCTTGATCAGCTTCGTCATAAGCGGATAGATATGATCAGTCTTAGTGGACATAAGCTGTTTGCGCCAATGGGAGTAGGTGCCCTCATTCTACGTTCAAGGGATTACGACAGTCCACCCTTGGACCCGATAATGTACGGAGGCGGTCAGCAGGGCGGGGTAAGACCAGGAACAATCCCCACACCTCTAGTTGCCGGACTCGGTATGGCTGCACGAATTGCCCTACGAGACCACTTTAAGCGTGAGGCTAGATGCATGCAAATCAGAAAAGAGGCGCTTGCAACTCTAGGCCGGCTAAACCCTGTTGTGATTGGAGGCAGCGCGAGGGTTCTTCCCCACGTTCTCAACATTGCTTTCCCAGGTATAGATGGCGAAGCGCTTCTACTGCATCTGAAGGGTCATATCAGCGCTTCAACAGGTTCTGCATGCACATCGAGTAGCCTAGAGCCAAGCCATGTCCTTACGGCAATGGAGCTTCCTGAAGAAACAGTCCATGGAGCGGTCAGGTTATCGTGGAGTCATCTCACAGAAGATATAGCGTGGGAAACGATAGCGGGTTCTATAGAAGAAGTGCATGGCTAATCTCCTACATCGATATCAAGCGAATCTAGCAAGTCCCTTGCTGTCAATGGTAACATATTTCTGGTTGAAGCCTCTTCATGCTCATAAGTATTTGTATATCGTTGATTTGCGCGATTTCCCTCAGGAGCTGGTTTTCCACATGATGAACCCACATTACATCCATTAACGGTATTATTATCCATATCATAGTATTTATAGTTAACTGACATTACACCATCTCTAAGTAGAAATCTGTTATCCGTAGGGGTACAATTACCGATAACCACTTCATTGAATTCTGCTTCTATCTCATCCGGAGTATACCTACGCATGCACCGCAGATCTGCAAGTGTTGAAATCAGCTCATTGACTGCCATTGCACAACGCCGACGGTGAAGAATAGATAGCGATGTTTCGGGAAGTACACTTGCTAAGCTAGAAATGGACTCTGTTTGCTCATTACGCATTCCCCAAACTCCATGGCAGAGGCGGGTGAACCCAACAGAATCAACAAGAGCCTTTTCCAATGCTATTGCATAGTATGCCTGACCTACTGACTCCGATCGGGAAGAGATGAGCGTTTCTGATAACAAGCGCCTCCCGATCTCCAGGTAGTGTAGATACTGACCCGCTTGAGATAGCACCTTCCTAATTGCGGGGACAATCCTCATGTCAAGCTTGCTGTCGGCTCTGGGTGCCCATTTTCCGTTACTGAAATACTTGTATGGCGGCTCATCACAGTGGAGTTCAGGAAGTTCCCAGACTCTGAAATCTCGAGTTATAACAACTGGATTTGGTGAGAGTAGGACTTCGAGTGATAGTGCATAGTCGACCAGAGATGACTTCTTTGCTAGGCAGAAGTACTTCTTCTTGCTTCTGAGAAGCCGTGCAATTTCATGGCCCCTCATCGGCCGTTGGCTTGCATGTATCCTTTCCCTGGCGTCAAAGGCAAGTTTGCGGAATATCGGACTTGAGCGATAATCTTCGCAATCGGTACTCCATTCATTTAGAGCCCATTTGCCGTCAGCTAGTCTAACGAAACGCGAATCAGATTTTGCTACTCTGTGTTCCTTTCTCATGAGATGATAAGCTTTGGTTAATGGACTCACATCTGATCCATCGACAATCCTTAGCCTTCTCGCTTCATCTGCAAACTCATGGGCAGATAGGGGGCAACCAGCAATCGAAAGAACCCAGTAAGCTGGATCGTCACGCAATGTGCTTAGATCATATGCAGCTAATGATGGAGACAAAGTCTCAGTCTTGACATTAGGAAACAGCTCATCAAGAAGAAAGTTGGCGTCTGCTTCAGAGAAGTACTTGAATGCAATATCTCTAACAGACTGCAACAAAACGCTCTTATCGGACATAAGATGCCGGTAAATACTGAGCTTGATACCACCGGTAACATGGGATTCTCGTAGGGACTCTGCAGTTGGTGTTCCGGCCATAGTTTTTAGATTTGGATCTAGATTGTGAAGTTCCCAGAAGCTCTCATTTCTCATATACCAATATGGATACTCCGGGTGTTGTTGAGAAACAGAAGGCTTCATTCGCTTGAGTAGGCACCTCAACTTAGACTCAACAGATCTAAATGGAATAAGTCTATCAGCGCCATTATGATATAGATGTAATACCAATAGCAAAAATAGAGGCTTGTTGATTGCCCAACCGCCCGAGTCGCGCCATACATTCATGCTACAGAGAGCACTGAGAGAACTCATACAAGTAGTATTCCTATGAGAGAAGAACGGATCAAGTCCCGAATACTCTGTGACTTCCATCTAGACTAGACAACCAAGACTATGCTGCGGAAGCAGGATGTCAGAGGCAGGTTTCCCGAGGAGATCGAGAGGGCGCTGGTCGAGCATCCGGAGATGATAGGCCAGGTGGCTTCTAGGATTCTCGCGGACAACTTCCCGGATACGCTGCATGAGGACATCCTGCAGGCGGTCGGTCTGGAAGCGGCCCCTGCCGGGGTAATCAAGACCGCTGCGCAGGCGGAGGAGCGGAGAGTGCGCGATCCGCGGTTCAGGGAGAGGGTCCTGAGGGCCTACGAATACAGGTGCGCGGTCTGCGGTTTCGATGTACGGCTTGGAAGCAGGCCCATCGGGCTCGAGGCTGCTCATATCAAATGGCATCAGGCCGGTGGTCCGGACGAGGAGCCGAATGGTCTGGCCCTCTGCTCGCTGCATCACAAGCTGTTCGACCGGGGAGCCTTCACCCTCGACACTGAGCGGAGGCTCATAGTCTCCGAGAGCGCACACGGCTCGAGGGGATTCGACAGCTGGCTCATGCAGTACCACGGAGAGCTCATCAAGAAGCCCCTGCGGAGCTCATTCAGGCCCGATGGTGAGTTCACCGAATGGCACGTCCGGGAGGTCTTCCGGGGGTACCCGCGTGAGATGTGCTGCTGAGGGTTGAGAGCTACCGTGCGCTTATGGAGCGTCTAGGCTGACTCGATGGTCTTGTAGGCGATATCGACTATTGCCTTCACTTGGGTCAGTAGTGCCCCGATCATCTCCTCGGCGTCCGAGCTCAGCGGGATATCCAGCGGGTACCAGGAATGGCCGCTGCTGATGACCAGGCGCCTGCTCAGGTCTGATGCCTCAAGTCGCCTATGGATAAGGTCGTACAGGGGTGTGTCGCGGTGGAACCGCAGCCAGATTGGGGTGGTCTCCGCCTCGAAGGGATGACGCACGCCTACGCTGAAGCATGGCTTCGTATCGCCCAGCGGTCCGCAGAGGTAGCGCCGGTAGTACCAGTGTTCCAGGTCATCGTCAGGGCAGTTCCTGGTATCCTGGCCGAAGGGTCCGTACCAGAACTTCAGCTCCTCTGCCAGACGTAGTGTAGTCAGGTCTAGCAGCCTGATGAGCTGATCGACCCTCTCCCGCCAGTTGATCAAATCCTCTTCGCTTGTCAGGGGCATGATCATGCGTCCGGTCATTACCATGACCATCTCGGAGAGCTGCTCGAGGTTTCTGCGGGAACGGGGCGAGTCCGTCTCCGTCAGCGTAAGGATGACATCGTCCCATGACACGACGGTGATGGCTATCCCGGGGTAGTCCGGTGGCTGCCAGGGGGCATCTCCCGACACTCCGAAGGTCTCCTCCACCTTGCTGGTGGATTCACCGACTCGCTGAGGGGGCACCAGGACTGCGAGGATACCCTCTCCCGCAAGGTCTATCAGGTGTTTTACGTATGATCTGAGCTGTGCCTCGCTGAGGGCGGCGCCTAGCTTGGCCTCTATCTTGACTGCGGGAGTGCCATCGGGAGTGGTGGCCTCCAGGTCCGGCCTGCCCCCGTCCTCCTCCTGGAAGGCCTCCGCCTTCCACTGCAGGTCCTTCGGGACGGGTCTGCCCGTCCATTCCTCGAGGGCTTTCGAGAAGGCCCTGCTCGCCGCCGGGTCCCCGAGGATGAAGGCCAGGCCCTGGGTGCAGAGCACCTCGCCCTGTCTGCTCAGGGAGTAGAACTGCGAGAGAAATCCCAGGATAGTCTTGTGCATGAGGTGACCTTCCATCGAGCAGGGAGAAACCTGCATTCCATGTATACCCGGCGGTCGGGGTCAAGTCATGCGGGATCCGCCTGTGCGGCATCATCCGAGAGCCGAACGGGGCAGCGCATACGCTCAATAACAGAGGAATGGGTGCCTGTCATTACCCCGTGATAGGTGCGGGAACCTCCATGCGGGGCAATGAATGCTTGACAGGTGACCTGCTTCCGGGGAGAACTACTGTAGGCGCAGAGGGAGCTCGGGAACATGATCGATGCAGTCCCCCCGACGGGAAGGGGTGCGAAGACCGCCATGACAACACGGGCGATTATGCGTTTCCCGGGGAAGCTCTCGCTATCGGAGATGGAGAAGTCCTGCCCCTTCGCCGGCAGGGACAGGAACATGTGGCCGCGGAGTGCAGGGGGAGAGCCTCGACCCGGAGGGTGATCGACAGGGGCGAGTATGATGGCAGCCGATGACTGGCCCCTCCTACTGGCCGGGAGGAGCTGCGGCTGCAGGCACCGATAGGGGATGGAGAGATACATGAAATTCGATCAGGAGAGACTGCCCTACCCCACCCGTCCCATGGAGACGGCGACGGGCACGGTGGAGGAGTACGTCATCCCGGCAGCGGAGAGGGAGAAGGTCTTCAGGCAGCTCTACCCGTTCCTGCCCGTTCCGCCGATGGACCAGGAGATGCTGGACATACACGAGGAAAGGCCGTTCACGGTACGGGAGTACAGGGTGGTGCGGGACCACGGGATGAACATGCTGGTCAGTCCCTACTTCCACCGGAGCGGCGGAACGGTGATCGACTGGTGGCCGCCCGACTCCGAGGAGGTCTTCGAAGAGGATGGAGACTGAGCGGTGAGCATGCCCCGGAAGTGCATGCTTGAGTCTTTCCCATTGCATGGAGTACGACTGCTTCGTCGGCTCCGTCAGGGGTAGTAGGTCAGCCTGTCCACCAGCACCGGCGCTCCCCGGGCGATGTCGTCCGCGGTGTTGAACACGCCGTCCGAATACATACCCCTGTACTCCTCGGGTATCTCGACCTCCAGGTCGAAGGAGAGCTTCATCTGGACGGGAGCATCCGTGATCCTGGATTCTCCAGTGAGGATGCCGCCCTCGTAGTCCCAGCCGAAGCCGAAGAAGCTGAAGTCGGCGCCGTTCCACTCCCGCAGCTCCTGCAGGGACATTCCGGTGTAGACCCCGCAATCGCTCTCCACTTCCTGCGTGCCAAGGACCGAGTAGTCGTCGTCGAAGAGGTAGTAGGCGGCCTCCAGGTAACTCCTGGTCCTGCCGTCCTCCTCCCAGAAGAACATGATGACCCGACCGCTGCTCGGGTCTGTCAGCACCGTGTGCTCGACCTTCACGGTGCCCTCTGCGTACCAGGTCGCGCCGTCCGTGAGGTTCTCCTCCCCGAACTCCGCAATCAGCTGATCCTTGCTCTCGATCAAGCCGTAGTCCTCGATCGTTGAGTACGTGATGTCCTCGACATCCTCGACGGAATCAACCGCGGGGGGGTCGGGGAGGATTATCGTCGTTTCGGGGTCGACCGGGTCTGCGGGGGTTGCGGGTTCAGCGGTATCGGCAGACAGCCCGGTATCGACGGGAGCCTCTGTCTGCTCGGCTTCTCCGCCGCATGACATCAGCAGGGCCAGCAAGGCCATCATCATCAGTGCTTTCATGCTATCCCTTCGGGAGCCGGCATGGAGTGCCAGGAGAACCAATCTCATTCATGGAGTATTCCGAAATAGTGCCGGCCCGGCAACTGGCATTCGGGCAGGGGATGAGAGGCCTCCTATCGATTCGTCGGCGATGGACCCTCTGTCCCGTCCCCGGTGCAGCCTGCTGCACCCGGTGGACCAGCCTATCCAGACCAACCTTCACAGCGCAGGCCTTATTAAGATTTCGGGGCCCGAATCTTAACAACGGTCATCCCAAGGTCGCGGGTTCTGCCCGGGGATAACCCTTTCTTCAGGCTGGATCCGACGAAACAAGGGGTTATCTCGGCATGATCCATGACGAGATGCGGGGTTGTTCTGGAGAGACACATAAGCTGTTGCGCAACGCTACGGATGTGCAGACGGCTCGTGCTATGTTGCAGGTGCCTCGAGAACAACAGAGAGGAGCTGGATATGAAGAGGACACTCTGCGGAGCTCTGCTGATTGTGCTGGCGGCCGGCTGCGGGACGGCGCTTGCGCCGGAGGAGAGGCTGGCGGGCTACTGGGTGATAATGGAGCCGGAGGAGACCATCGTCTTCCGGGAGGACGGCACCTGGGTCCTGCCGGAGGAGGGCGAGAGCGGCAGGTGGACCCTGGCGGGAGAGGACGAGCTGATACTCACCGTCTTCGACTCGGAGGGAAACGAGGAGGGCGTCACGGAGCTGGTCTTCCAGGGGGAGGACGCGTTCACGCTGACGATGCAGGGAGAGACCCTGGTCTTCCACCGGGTGGAGGAGTGAGTACAGGAGAGGCTCGGAGAATTGATCCCGGCCGCTCTGGAAGGTGCTGACCGGAATCGAGAGGAGGGCTGTTATGAGAGGTTTCATGGCGGGAGCTCTGCTCCTTGTACTTGTACTGCTCACCGGCTGCGGAGGGATGACCGCCGAGGAGAAGCTGGTGGGTACCTGGGAGATGGACGGCCCGGGGGCCCGGATAGAGTTTCGGGAGGATGGTACCTGGGATTTCCCGCTCGAGGGGGAGAGCGGGACCTGGACCCTGTCGGAGGGGGAGACGACGATGCTGACCATCTACGACTCCGACGGGAACGAGGAGGGGACCGCCGAGCTGACCTTCGAGGGGGACGACTCGTTCTCCATGGTAATGGAGGGCCGGCCGATGGTGATGAACAGGGTAGAGGAGTAGTCACGTGAACGGAGGCGGCATGTCAGCGGACGGGAAGCTGAAGAGGGAGGTGCTGGGACACCTGGGGAAGATGCAGACCGTGCATCTGGCCACCTGGGACGGGGAGAGACCCAGGGTGAGACCGGTCAGCATGATATGCGACGGGGAGAGGATGTGGGTCTCCACCGGCTGCTCGGACGCCAAGGTGCCGCAGATGCGGGAGCACCCGGTCTTCGAGGTCTCCATGATACTGGAGGGGGAGGAGAGCCTGGGCTCCCTCCGGATATCCGGCAGGGTGCGCTTCGTTCGGGACATCTCCGAGAAGGCGGCCGTGGCGGAGCTGATGCCCTTCTTCTCGCAGTTCTGGGAGACGCCGGAGGACCCCACCTACTGCCTGGTGGAGCTGCAGCCGGAGGAGATGGAGCTGATGAGGCCCACCGAGACTGTCGGGCGCAGGTTCAGGGTATGAGCCTGCCCGCGCAGCCTTGCCTGAAGCCCGCATGAGGACGGGGACGGGCAGCGACAGGGAGCCGAGGCAGCCCGGCCCCGGGTGCTGGGGGACGCTGTGCGGGGCGCTCGTCGGGGCTGTCGCCGGGGTCTTCTACGGCACCTTCCACGCTCTCTTCGTCTCCAAGACCGGGATGATGATAGAGGAGGGGTTCGAGAACGGGGTGATGTTCGGCATCTACGGCGGCGCCGCCGGCCTGGCCGTGGGTATGGTGGTCAGGCTGGTCCGTTGGGTGCGCGCCCGGAGAGGCTGACCTCCCGACACGTGCGCCTTGAAGAAACCCTCGCTCCACCCGGAGAGAGCTTCCGGCGGGGGGGCTACAGCATCAGCAGTGTCGCGCTTTCGCTCCAGGGGTCGGACTCGACCCTGACGAGGTAGACCCCGGGCCCCAGGTCTCCTATCACCACGCTGTAGGAGCCGGGGAGGGTGATGCCGCTCATCGGCCTGGAGACCATCCTGCCGGTCAGGTCGAAGACGCTGACCGTGGTCCGTCCCTCGATGGGCAGGTCGAAGCCGACGGAGGCGGAGCCCTCGGCCGGGTTCGGGTAGGGCGGGTGGAGCTGGTAGCCCTCGGGGACGCCCGGTGCGGCGCCCAGGTCGTAGCTGACCGAGACGCTCTCAACGGCGGGGACAAGGTCGGTGGTCATCCTCCTGAGGACCGCCCGGTACTGGAAGTAGCGGAAGCCCTCCGGGAGCACGTCCCCCAGTTCGCCGGGGAGCTGCAGCGTGTCCGACCAGGCACCCATGTAGACCGAGTCCGACGACGCCCGGACCTGGAAGCCCACCGAGGTGCCCAGCGGGATGCGGGCGGTCCAGGACATCTCCCCCCACGAGGGGATGCCGCCGGTGTCCAGGACGCTGGAGGTGAGCGTTGCCGATAGTGGCATCCTGCAGGGGGAGTACCAGTTCACGATGTTCCTGTAGTAGGAGGTGCCGAGCAGGTCCTGCCTGCCGTCGCCGTCGACGTCTGCGTGGGTGGCCGCGGAGGCCCAAGTCATGTCCGACTCCAGGAGGTGCTTCACCCACCTGTTGCCCCGGTTCTCGAACCAGGCCAGCTCCCCGTCGTCCTGGGCGGTGGCGTGGACGTCCATGTCCCCGTCTCCGTCGACGTCGACGGCGCAGGCCGAGCAGGCGCCGCCGAAGCCGCCCGCTATCTCCCGCTCGGTCCAGGCGGTGCCGGAGCCGCCGTTCTCCCACCATGAGAGCCTGTCCGCGCCGAGCTGCGGGAGGACGATGTCCATGTCGCCGTCGCCGTCCAGGTCGGCGATGCATGTTCCCAGGGGGCTCCGAAGGCCCCCGGCCACATGATACCTGACCCAGCCGGTGCCGTCGCCGGAGCTCGCCCACCAGTAGAGGTCGCCCCGGCTGTAGTCGACAGCCGCGACGTCCCGGTCTCCGTCGCCGTCCAGGTCGCCGACCGCCGGGCTCGAGGCCGCGGTCCCGGTGTCCAGGCGGTGCCTCTCCCACGAGCCGCCTGTCCCGTCGTTCAGCCAGCAGGTCATGTACTCGTACTCGCCCGTGGCAAGGACGTCGAGACTGCCGTCGCCGTCCAGGTCGGAGAGGAGTGCCGAGTTGCCGCCGACGAACTGCCCCTCGATGACGTGCCCGGTCCAGCCGCCGTCGTTCTCCCACCAGACCACCCGGCCCTGCCCGCTCCACATGACCCCCAGGATGTCCGCGTCGCCGTCGCCGTCGATGTCGCCGCACGCCACGTAGGCGGCGCTCCCGGAGAGGTCGTGCCTCCGCCAGGAGGTGCCGGAGCCGTCTTCGTTCTCCCACCAGACAGGCTGGCCGTCCCCGGCCAGGTTGCCGGCGGCCATATCGATGTCGCCGTCGCCGTCCAGGTCTGCGGTGGCCAGGCGATCGCAGGCCTGGTAGTCGCCGTCCACCTCGTGGACAACCGGGTCGTAGGCCACGTCGAGACGGACCTCGCCGGACCAGGTGCAGTCGGTCAGGCTGTCCGACCAGAATGATGAGCCCCACCGGGTGACCGGACCCTGCACGCCGGGCCCGCCGCTCCAGTCGGTCTGGACCATTGTGACGGCGGCGGCCGGACCGGCGGCAGCCATGAGCACGAGGGACAGGAGCGGAGCCTTCATCTTCCCCTCCGGCTGCAGGATGGATGGACGGACCCGGGCTGACAATTGCGCCGACCGGAGCGGCTGTCAAACTCGGAGGTCATCGGGCGGCCGGCCGGCTCTGCCGCCTAGAGCGTCTTCAGGAGACCGGCCAGGACCAGCAGGGAGAAGACCCAGGTAAGCCCCCAGGCCACGATGACCATCAGGACTATGTCCGGCCAGACCTCCCCGGAGGTCCACTTCTCCAGGAGGAGCACCAGCACCACCACCGGCAGCAGCGCCCCTATGAACGGGACGGGGACCAGCCCCACTAGGCTGGCGATGGCCGCCGCCAGCAGGACGTGGAGGAACGACCCGCTAACGCCGGTCAGCTTCATCGCCACGAAGAGGGCGATGGTGAGCACCAGGGTCGAGACAAGGAACGAAACCAGGTGAAGCATCCGGCTCCTTTCAGCTTCCGCCTGCGAATATCGCAACCCGGGGGCACGGGCGGAAGGGGGCGCCGGCTTCGGCTCCGCAGCTTTGACAGCGCCGCCCGCATCACTTACTTTTTTGCTGTTGTATCCCCGTGAGCACCCATGCGAAAGGAACCGTATCATGACCCATGGCGGCGGGGCCGGCGGCCTGCCTCAGGCCGTACGCAAGGTCCCCACGCAGGTCAGGGGGCTGGACGATATACTCGCCGGCGGAGTTCCGGAGAGCTCGCTGACCCTGCTCAGCGGTGGGCCGGGTACCGGCAAGACCATGCTGGGCATGGAGTTCCTCATCAGGGGAGCGATTGCCGGGAACCCGGGCATAATGCTCACCTTCGAGGAGCGGGAGGATGCTCTGCGCACGTACGCCGCCGCCCTGGGCTGGGACCTCCGGGAGCTGGAGGCCAGCGGCATGCTCTTCGTACTGAGCGCCAGCATCGGGCCGGACGCGGTCCTCTCCGGCGAGTTCGACCTGCGGGGGATACTCGGCATCATCTCGGCGAAGGCCGAGGAGACCGGCGCGGAGAGAATACTGATAGACGCGCCGGACGTCTTCCTCAGGCTTATGGGCGACCTGCCGAGGGAGCGCGCGGAGCTGCAGGGCATGCACGAATGGCTGATTGACTCCGGACTGACCTCCATGATGACCGTCAAGTCCCGGAGGGACCACGGCGTCGTGCCCATGTACGACTTCCTCGACTACATGGCCGACTGCGTCATATACCTCGACCAGAGGGTGGAGAGCCAGGTCACCACCAGGCGGCTCAGGGTGGTCAAGTACCGCGGCTCCTCCTACGGCAGGAACGAGTATCCCTTCAGCATACGGGACACCGGCATCTGGATCATCCCGGTCACCCAGGCATCCCTGGGGCACAGGGGGCTGGGGGAGTCCGTCTCGACCGGGATAGAGGGGCTGGACGAGATCCTGGGCGGCGGCTACAGGCGCAGCTCCTGCACGCTGATCTCCGGCAGCTCCGGCACCGGGAAGACCACCTTCGCCTGCTCCTTCGTCGACTCGGTGACCTCCGGTGGCGGCAAGGTTCTCTACCTGGACTTCGAGGAGTCCCGCGACGCTCTGCTCTCCAGCATGACGAGCCCCGGGATAGACCTCCGGCCGGCGCTGGACTCGGGGAGCCTCCGGTTCCTCTCCAGGATGCCGGAGTCGCAGGGGGTGGAGGACCACCTGATAGACGCCTACAGTACCATCGAGGAGTATGGCCCCTCCAACGTTATAGTCGACGCCATCTCGGCCTGCAGCAGGATGGGTTCGGAGCAGGCCGCCTTCGACTACCTCCTGCGGCTCATCGACCACTGCAAGGAGAGGGGCATAACGACCCTGCTGACCAACCTGACGACCTCGAGGGAGTCCGAGCGGGAGATAACCGGGATAGACCTCTCGTCCGTCATCGACACGGTCATCCTGCTGCGGAACAGGGAGGTCGAGGGCGCCTTCCGCAGGGAGCTGGGCATACTGAAGTCCCGGGGCAGGAGGCACTCCTCGCTGATACACGACTTCAGGATAACCGACGACGGCATCAGGATCGACTCCCGGGAGGTGGTCGATGCCCACTGACGCACCGGGCGGGACCGCCAGGCGAACCGGGCTGACCCTCAGGCTCTTCGTGGTCGAGGGAGCGCCGAACTCGATGGAGGCCGTGCGGAACCTGGAACTCTTCATCGAGCGGCTCGCGCAAGACGGCGTGGAGGTCGACCTCCGGGTCGTAGACGTTCGCGACGACCCGTCGCTGGCCCTGGAGTGCGGCGTATACCTCACTCCGGCGCTCCAGGTCCTCGGCCCCGGGAGACCGGGTATGGTCTTCGGCAACCTGCGGGACATCGGCAGGCTCTCGGCTCTGCTCGAGGGAAGCCTATGACGGAAGCGCCCCCCCCTTCCCGGAAGGAGCTGGAGAGGCGCCTGGAGGAGGCCGAGTCAGCCCTCGAAGCCCTGCGCAGCGGCGAGGTGGACAGCATTCTCGGAAGCGATGAGGAGCTGGTGGTCCGCCTCCGCAGGGCGGAGGAGCGGGAGCGGCACATAAATCAGGTCCTAATGACCATCCGGGAGGTCGACCAGCTCATGGTCAAGGAGCGGGACCGGCGGAGGCTCCTGGAGAGGGCATGCCAAACCCTCGCCGAGGGCATGGGCTACCACAGCGCCTGGATGGCCCTCTTCTCCCCCTCGGGTGAGCTCGTCATGATGTCCTCCTCCGGCCTGGAGGACCCGGGTGTCATGCGGGAGAGGCTGGAGGCGGGAGAGCTCCCGCCGACGGTCGAGAGGGTACTACGGGAGGAGGGCCTACAGGTTATCGGGGAACCGGTCACCCAGTGCGGCGGCTGCCCGTTCTCGAAGGAGTACGCCGGCCGGGCGGCGATGGCGAAGCGCCTCTCCCGGGAGGGCAGGGTCTTCGGGCTCGCATGCGTCTCTGTCCCGGAGAGCTTCGCCGCCGACTCCAGGGAGCAGGAGCTCTTCTCCGAGCTGGCGGACGACCTGGCCTCCGCCCTCTACCGCATTGAGATGAACGAATGGGTGCTTCAGCTCGAGGACATCATATCCAGGATACCCCAGCCAATCAGCCTGATAACGCCGGACTACCGCTACGCGATGGTGAACAACTACTACGCCGTCCTCTACGACAGACCGCTCCCGGAGATAGTCGGAAGGTCCATGGAGGAGCTGATGGGCAGGGAGGATTTCGAGAGGGTCCGTCCCCACATCGACAGGTGTCTCGACGGCGATACCGTGCATTTCGAGACCGTCCTCGGCTTCCCCGGCCTGGGGGACGTCTGGATGGCCGGCAGGCTCTTCCCCTACACCGGCGACACCGGCGAGGTGGTGGGCGTCATCTTCCAGGGCAACGACGTCTCGGAGCGGAAGAGGGCGCAGGAGGAGCTCAGGGAGAACAGGCGAAGGCTTCAGCTCCTCATGGACAACCTCCCCGGAATGGCCTACCGGTGCAGCGTCAGCCCGGACTGGAGCATGGAGGTGGTGAGCGCCGGGAGCCTGGAGCTGACCGGCTACTCACCGGACGAGATGACCGGTCGGGGGGCGATACCATTCGCGGAGCTCATACATCCGGACGACCGCGCTTGCGTCGAGGAGACCGTTTCGCGTGCCGTCGAGAGAGGCGAGAGGTTCGAGCTGGTCTACAGGATAATCCACGCCGGGGGCGAGGTCAGGTGGGTATGGGAGCAGGGCCAGGCCGTAGTTGGAGAGGCCGGTGGGCCGGAGGCCCTCGAGGGCTTCATCGCCGACATAACGGACCGGAAGAGGGTCGAGGAAGCCCTTGAGGCAAGCGAGAGCGAGAAGGAGCTCATCCTCAACTCCACCAGCGAGCTCGTCTCCTACCTGGACAGGGACCTGAGAGTGCTTTGGGCCAACAGGGCGGCCGGCGAATCGGTGGGGGAGAGCCCGGAGGAGCTGGTCGGCCGGCACTGCTACGGGATATGGGCTGACGGGGATGAGCCCTGCTCCGACTGCCCGGTCCTGGAGGCCGCCGAGGCCGGGGAGCCGGTCAGCCTGGAGAAGCGGACCCCGGACGGCAGGTGGTGGTCCATCAGGGGTTATCCGGTCATCGATGCCGACGGAGAGGTCACCGGCCTGGTGGAGTTCGGCCAGGACATCACCGCCCGGCGGGAGGCGGAGGAGGCAAGGGAGCGCCTGGAGGAGCAGGTGGAGAGGACCCAGCGCCTGGAGAGCATCGGGAGGCTGGCCGGGGGCGTCGCGCACGACCTCAACAACCTCCTCACCCCTATCCTGGGATACGGCGAGATGCTCCTGGAGGAGACGCTGGAGGGCGACCCGCGCAGGGCGCCCATCGAGGAGGTGGTGCGCTCCAGCTTCCGGGCAAGGGACCTGGTGCGGCAGCTCCTGGCCTTCGGTCGCAGGCAGACCATGGAGTTCCAGCGGGTAGACCTGGGAGAGCTGCTGGAAGACATTGAGTCTCTGCTCCGCAGGACGATACGGGAGGACGTGGAGATAGAGGTCGCAGCGGCGCCGGACCTCCCTCCGGTCATGGGAGACCCGGGGCAGCTCGAGCAGGTGGTGATGAACCTGGCCGTGAACGCCCGGGACGCCATGCCCGGCGGCGGGAGGCTCTCCCTCTCCGCATCGCTCGAGATGCTGGACGAGGGCTACGTGCTCTCCCACGAGGGGGTGAGCGTGGGCCCCCACGTCATGCTGACGGTCAGCGACACCGGTTGCGGCATGGAGAGGCGGGTCATGCAGCACATCTTCGAGCCCTTCTTCACCACGAAGGGAAAGGAGAGGGGGACGGGGCTCGGCCTGGCTACCGTCTACGGGATAGTGAAGCAGCACGGCGGCTCCATCAACGTCTACAGCGAACCGGGAGCCGGGACCACGTTCAGGATCTACTTCCCCGTAGCCGAGGGGGAGGCGGAGGAGCGGGAGACGGGAGAGACGGAGGAGGCCGACCGCGGCGGCTCGGAGACGGTGCTCCTGGTGGAGGACGAGGAGCAGGTCAGGAACCTCACCCGGATGATACTGGAGCAGCGGGGCTACAGCGTCCTCCCGGCCGCCGACGGGCGCGAGGCCCTTCGAGTGGCCGAGGCCCACGACGGCGATATCCACCTCCTGCTCTCCGACGTGGTCATGCCCGGCATGGACTGCCGGGAGCTGTTCGGCCGCCTCAGGGAGCTCTGCCCGGAGACGAGGGCGCTCTACATGTCCGGCTACACCGACAACGTCATTGCGCATCACGGGATAGTGGACGACGGGGTGGAGTTCCTCCCCAAGCCGTTCACCATAAGAGCCCTGGCGGCCAAGGTCAGGGAGGTCCTGGACCGGTAGTCGCTCCGCGCTTGCGTGCCGGGAACGGATGTTCGATAATGCCCCGTAGTCCCATACCGGACAGGTGGCTATGATGCCGTGCCTTTTCAGACCATCGGCCTGCTCCCGCTCCGGACGGAGCGGGTTCACGACTCACCCATGTCCCCGCTAGACGACGGCGAGCCCCGCGAGCGGCTCCCGGAGGAGGTCGAGCGGAGGAAGCGGGCGGAGGCGCGGGTCCGACACCTGAACCGGGTCCTCCGGTCCATCAACAACGTCAACCAGCTCATAGTCAGGGAGAACGATCCGGAGCGCCTCATCACCCGGGCCTGCGAGCTCCTTCGGGACGTCCGGGGCTACCACAACGCCTGGATAGTGCTGGTGGACCCCGCCGGCCGGCCGACCTTCCGCTGCGGGGCGGGTCTGGACAGCACCTTCGACCGGGCGGAGGAGCTGAGCCTGGACCGGATGCCGCAGTGCGTCGCCCGTGTGCTGCAGGAGGGAGAGGCCTTCATCAGCGATGACCCGCAGGAGTCATGCGCCGGGTGCCCCCTCGCGGAGGATTACGCGGGGCGCGGCGCAGCGGCGGTCCGGATGGAGCACGGCTCCCGCGTCTACGGCGTGCTGGTCGTATCGGTGCCGAAGGAGTTCATCCGTGACGAGGAGGAGCTGGCGCTCCTCCGGGAGGTCGCGGACGACCTGGCCTTCGCCCTGGACCGCATCGGGCTGGAGAGGGAGCGGGACGCCGCCTTCGAGGCCCTGCTGGAGAGCGAGGCCCGCTACCGGGTACTCTTCGAGTGCGCCCAGGATGCCATCTTCCTCATCGAGGATGGCCGCTTCATCGCCTGCAACGACGCCACCCTCGCCATGTTCGGCTGCGGCTCCAGGGGAGACATCCTCGGCTCGAGGCCGCGGGACCTCTCTCCGGAGGTGCAGCCTGACGGGGTCGGCTCCGAGGAGAAGGCGGAGCTGCTGCTTTCGGCGACCATGTCCGGCAACCCGGTCAGCTTCGAGTGGAGGCACGCGAGGCTGGACGGGTCGGAGTTCGACGCCGAGGTGAGCCTGAGCAGTCTCCCCCTGGAGGAGAGGGAGTGCGCCATGGCGGTGGTGCGAGACATCTCCGGCAGGAAGCGGGCGAAGGAGGAGCTGAGGGCCAGCGAGGAGAAGTACCGCAGCCTCTTCGAGAACATGCTGAACGGCTTCGCGCTGCACGAGGTGGTCCTGGACGGCGAGGGGAACCCCTCGGACTACGTCTTCCTGGAGATGAACGGGGCGTTCGAGGAGCTGACCGGCATCGCCGCGGAGAGCGCCGTCGGGAGGCGCGTCACCGAGGTCATCCCCGGCATCGCGGAGGACCCGGCGGACTGGATAGGCCTCTACGGGGAGGTCGCGCTCACCGGCAGGCCGATACGCTTCCGCCAGTACTCAGAAGCGCTGGACAGGTGGTTCTCCATAAGCGCGTTCAGCCCGGAGGAGGGGCGGTTCGCCACCATCTTCGAGGACATCTCCAAGAGGATGAGGGCGGAGCGCGGCCTGAAGGAGAGCGAGGAGCGCTATCGCTCCCTGGTGGAGGGCTCGATACAGGGGCTGGTGATAGCCCAGGCCGACCCGGTCAGGCTCAGCTTCGCCAGCAGGCCGATGGAGGAGATAACCGGCTACTCACCGGAGGAGCTCACCTCCATGGGACCGGCCGAGCTGGCGGGGCTCATACACCCGGAGGAGAGGGAGGAGTTCTTCGCGAGATTCAGGCGGAGGCTCGCGGGAGAGCCGGTACCGCAGAGGAACGAGTACAGGATAGTCGCCAGGGACGGGAGCGTCCGCTGGGTCGACATGTACAGCACCCTCATCGAGTTCGGCAACGCCCCGGCCACGCAGACCATCTTCCTGGACATCACCGAGAGGAAGCGAGCCGAGGAGCAGAGCCGGAGGCTCGAGCTCCAGATGCACCGGGCGCGGAGGCTGGAGAGCATAGGCAGGCTGGCCGGCGGCGTGGCGCACGACCTGAACAACATGCTGTCGCCCATCCTCGGCTACGGCGAGATGCTGCTGGACGAGACCACCGCAAGGGACCACCGGAGGGAGCCGCTGCAGGAGATAGTCAGGGCGGCGGTCAGGGCTCGCAATCTGGTCAGGCAGCTTCTCACCTTCGGACGAAGGCAGGCCCTGGAGCTGCGCAGGGTGGACATCGGACAGCTGGTGTCAAACCTGATTGAGCTGATGCGCCGGACCATACCGGAGAGCATCGGCATAGAGCTCGTCCCGCCGGGAGAGCTGCCACCGGTGACCGGCGACATAGGCCAGCTGGAGCAGGTGCTCATGAATCTCGTTGTCAACGCCCGGGACGCGCTGCCCGAGGGGGGGAGGATAACCATAGAGACCGCCCTCGTGGAGCTGGACCGTGAGTACTCTGAGACCCACGAGGGTGTCCTGCCGGGGGAGTACGTGATGCTCTGCGTCTCCGACGACGGCTGCGGCATGGACCCGGACATCCTGGAGCATGCCTTCGAGCCTTTCTATACCACGAAGGAGGACGAGCAGGGGACCGGCCTGGGTCTGGCAACTGTCTACGGCATAGTGAAGCGGCACGGCGGCAACATCTGGGTCTACAGCGAGCCGGGAGAGGGGACCAGCTTCAAGGTCTACCTGCCGGTCCCGGGAGAGCCGGCGGCCGGGGCCCCGCATCCGGCACCGGAGCTGCCGGACGGAGGGGGGAGCGAGACCATCCTCCTGGTGGAGGACGAGGAACAGGTGCGGAAGCTGACGAGGAGCCTGCTGGAGAAGAGGGGCTACACGCTCCTCTCCGCGTCGGACGGGGCGGAGGCCATAGAGCTGGCCCGGTCGCACGGGGAGCGGTTGGACCTGCTGCTCACCGATGTGGTCATGCCGGGGATGAACGGCAGGGAGCTCTACGAGGAGCTGCTGCGCGACCACTCTGAGATGAAGGTACTCTACATGTCCGGCTACACCGACAACGTCATAGCCCACCACGGCATCATCGAGGAGGGGGTGGAGTTCCTCCAGAAGCCCTTCTCCGCCCGCATGCTGGCCGGCCGGGTGCGGGAGGTGCTGGACACCTGACCAGTGCCGTGATTCGTGCCACCCACCAATTGCCGTCAGGTTGATGGCACGAGTTTGGGGCCGCGCCGGGTGGCGCGGCCCCGCTGTCTCCGGTCGTGCGCTCTACAGGCGTGAGAGGGTGAGCTTCACCTCTCCGCCCGCCGGGTCGGAGACCCGGGTGAGGTAGGTACCCATGGGGAGGGGCTCTCCGGAGGAGCCGCACCCGTCCCAGGTGTACGTGCCGTCGAAGCCGGCGCTGAGCACCAGCCTGCCGGTTATCTGGTAGATCTCGATGACGGAGCCGATGCCGAACCCGCTGCCGGAGAAGGTGACGGAGCCGGAGGAGGGGTTCTCGGAGACGTCCAGCGAGAGCTGCTCCACGGCGGCTCCCTCCGACTCCCCGATGCCGGTGGCGTCGAGGTCTATCTCGTATATCACGCCGTCAGCCGGGTTGCTCACCCAGAGATGCCTGTGGCCGCCCTCCTCGTGGAAGGCCATGCCGCGGACCTCGTCCACGACGTCACAGGCGTAGGTCAGGTTGCCGGCCGGATTGTACGCCCTTATGGGGGAGTCGGCGTGGTCGGTGGCCGCCCAGATGTCGCCCTGGGAGTTGCCCGCGAGCTCGTAGGCTATGTCGTAGGTCCCTACCGAGTAGGGGATGTAGCCCAGGAGGCCGGGGTTGACCGTGCTCCCCAGAGGGAGCGGATAGCACCTGAGTATCTGGTTGTTGTTGCTGAGGAAGAAAGCGTAGGTCGAGCTGCCTGCTGCACCACCCGCCGGGTAGTACGTGCCGCCGCCTCAACCGGGGCAGTAGAGGGAGGTGGTCCCCTGGGAGGAGCCTCCCAGGGTGTACTCGTAGACGTTGCTGGTGCCGTTGGTGACGTAGAGAGAGCTGCCGGCGTAGCCCAGCCCGTTGGCGTTGCCGGGGGAGATGGAGAAGGAGCCGAGAACGGTGCCGTCGTCGGTATCCACGCGGTAGACCGTCTTGGAGGACGACGACAGGACGTAGAGATCGCCGCTCGCGTAGGCCAGACCGGTGATGTCCGTGTCCGGCGCGTCGAAGGAGTTCACCACCTGCGGCCCGGCCATCGCCAGGGCCGTGCAGGCGGCGAGGGTACAGATGCAGAGCTTCATTCTTCCTCCCTGTTTCGGGACCTGCCTGGCGCACACCGGAAACACTAGTCACCTTGTAAGTTATCGTCCAGGGGAACCCCGGGCGAGAGTATGCGGTTCCCGGCCAGCCTCTCCTCCGCGGCACCCTCCACCAGCTCCCGGAGGCCCCGAACCTCCGCCGCGCCCAGCTTCAGCGCCGAGGAGAGCCTCTCCGCCATGCGCCTCTCCAGGAAGCGGCTCACGGCCGGCGCCGAGCCCAGGTCGTACACCCATGAGAGCTGCAGCACCAGGAAGTCGCCCAGCGTCCTGACGCTGGAGAGGGTGCAGCAGG
Organism: uncultured bacterium; assembly: GCA_964423505.1. GTDB lineage: Bacteria > Fermentibacterota > Fermentibacteria > Fermentibacterales > JCC-6 > CAYREX01. Next base: position 247,623 of record CAYREX010000002.1, read on the forward strand.
CCCGTCCGCCTTCGAGCTCCTCCAGCAGGAGGCGAGATGGAGCCAGGTCGGTGGATAGGTGGGGGAGCATCGCCGGAAGGTCGGCGAAGCCGTCCCTCTCGATCGCCGAGAGCACGACGTGGTAGATGTCCAGCTTGTCAGCGTCTCTGACCAGCCTCAGGAGCGCGTCGGTCAACGGGTTCAGCCCGCCAGGGCGGAACCTGTCGTTGTGGTGCCTGACGGCCGTGAGCACCGCCTCCCTGTACCCGGGGTCGAGGAGCGGTGCGGCTCCCCCGACGGCCGCCACCTCCGCACCCCTCTCGCCGTGGTCGACGGAGGCGGAGTCCAGGAACGTGCCGTACTCGATGAACTGGCTGAACCTGCCCGCGTCGTGCAGGAGCCCGAGGGACTCGGCGGCCGCAATCGCCCCGGACCCCCATCCGAGGTCCGAAGCAAGGCCGCGTATCTCGGCGGCGACCCTGAGCGAGTGGTCCAGCTTCAGCCGGAGCATAGGGTCCAGGTCGCCGTCCGGCCCGATGAAGCGGCCGGCATAGTCGCGGAGCCACTCCCTGACTTCGGCAGCTCCGCTCAATGGTCCTCCCGGGGCTGGCCGCCCCGGGGAGACCGGGGCCGGCTTCTAGCGCATGCCGAAATGGCTGTCCACGTTGGGGGCGCCGGTACCCTCCAGCTCCCCGGCAAGGAAGCTCTCCAGCAGGTCGCCGACGACCCCGGACAGGCCGACTATAACCTCGATGCCGGCGGCCTGCAGGGTCCGGAACGCGTTGGGGCCGCAGTTACCGGTGAGGACTGCACCGGCTCCCCGGTCGGCCACGAGCTGCGCCGACTGGATGCCGGCCCCGCCCCTTGCGTTCCTGCCCGGGTTCGGCACCGCCTCGACCGCCCGGGTCTCCGTATCCACGAGCAGGAAGTACGGAGCCCTCCCGAAGCGCGGCTCCAGCTCGTCCCCGAGTGTCGTGCCGGTGGCAGTGAAGGCTATCCTCATATCTCCGCTCTCCCTTCCTCGGCCCGCAGGCCTCGCATCATCATGGAGTCCGTCCTCGCGGCTATCTCCCTCAGCGCATCCGCCGCCGGACCCCCCTCGGTGATGACCGAGCGGCCGTCCATCAGCGCCCCGATCACCGCTTCGTCGAACGGTATCCGCCCGAGGAGCGCGGCCCCGGCCGCCCCGGCCATCTCCTCTATCTCGAGCGCCATGTCCGGGTTGAGGTCCGCCCTGTTCACCACCACGGCCGCCGGCACCCCGAAATGGCCGGCCAGGGCGAGGACGCGCTCCAGGTCGTGGATTCCGGACACGGTCGGCTCGGTAACCACCACGGCCAGGTCGCAGCCGGTGACCGAGGCGATGACCGGGCATCCGGTGCCCGGCGGGCCGTCGCCGACAACCCTGCCCGCACCCCTTGCCCCGGCCTCCCCGGCGGCCCGGCCCCGGACCATGGTGACCAGCTTCCCGGAGCTCTCCTCGGCGATTCCCAGCCTGGCGTGGACCATCCGGCCGGAGTCGGTGTCGGAGACGAACCACCTGCCCGTCACCCTCTCCCGGAAGCTCACCGCCCCCGCCTCGCAGACCGCCCCGCAGCAGCCGCACCCCTCGCAGAGGTGGGGCTCCACGAAGTAGAGGGGAGGGGCATCGACGGGGTCGTTCGGGCGGACCCTTACGGCACCGAAGCGGCAGACCTCGAGGCACCTTCCGCAGGAGATGCAGGCCGACCGGTCGATGGCCGCCGCCCTGGCCCCGAAGAAGTCGCCCGCCTCCCGGACCCTGGGCGAGAGGAGCAGGTGGAGGTCTGCGGCGTCGACATCGTTGTCCGCCAGGACCTTGTCGTCCAGCAGATGCGCCAGGGCGCCCACGAGGGTGGTCTTACCGGTGCCACCCTTCCCGCTTATCACGGTGACCTCGCGGCAGCCGGGCCCCGGGGGGCCTGCCGGCGGCGGCTCGCCCCCCGGCTCCACCTCGAGCTCGGCCGGCGCGACCGGCGAAGGCGCCTCCGTGCCCACAAGCGTCTCCGCCCGCTCCAGTATCCCCGCCAGCATCTCCGTAACCTCCGGGTGCTCGTCGACCAGGAGGCCGCCCCGGGAGCAGGTCTCGGCGTAGCGCCGGGCGAACGGTATGCGTCCGAGCACCGGCACCCCCACCCTCGCCGCCAGCTCCGTGATCAGGCGGTCGCCCTCGCCCGAGCGGTTGATGACTACGCCGGACGGCACGCCCAGCTCCAGCGCCAGGGCCAGCGCCAGCTCGAGGTCCGACGCGCCGAACGGGGTCGGCTCGGTGACGAGGATGGCCGCGTCCGCGCCCTCGACCGCCGCGACCACCTGGCACGCCGTCCCCGGCGGAGCGTCCACGATGTTCACCGCGCCGGCAGACGCCATGTCCCGCACCCGGCGGACGAGCTCCGGGGCAAGCGACTGGCCTATGTCCAGCTCGCCCCAGGCCATGGAGAGCCTGTCCCCGCGGCCTCCGGCCTCGCTGACGGTCCCTATCCCGGACCGGCGCACGCCCAGGGCGTCCTCCGGGCAGACCAGCATGCAGAGCCCGCAGGCATGGCAGAGCTCCTCGAAGACGAGGACCCGTCCGCCCACCGTGGCCAGGGCGTTGAATGTGCAGGCGGCGGAGCAGGCTCCGCAGCCGGTGCACTTCTCCGGGTACGGCTCCGGCCTGGGAACGGTCACCTCGGCGGAGCCCGTGGCCTCCCGGCGCAGGAAGAGGCCGGCGTTAGGCTCCTCGACGTCGCAGTCCAGAAGCCTGACCGTCCGTCCGTCCAGCTCGAGCATCCTGGCCAGGTTCACGGCCAGGGTGGTCTTTCCCGTACCCCCCTTGCCGCTGGCCACCACCAGGTCCAGCCTTCCCGCGCTCAACCTCCCCCCTCTGACTCCGAGTCCGGCGCCGGCTCCGGCTCCCGGCGGCTCGGCTCGAAGAACCTGCCGCCCTCCGTCTGCACCGCTCTGACCAGGCCCTTCGAAGCCAGGTGGCCCAGGCGCTTGGATACCTCCCCCGGGTTCATGCCGAACGCCCCGGCGATGTCCCCGAGCGTGGCCGGCCTGCGCCGGAGCAGCGCCAGGATGGCGCCGTCGGTCCGACCGGTCGAGCCACCGGGCGGGCCGGACCGATCCCCGACCGTCTCCGCCGGCGGGTCGAACAGCGTCGCCAGCTCGGCGAGCCTCTCCTGCCGGACCGGCCTGACGGAGCTCTCCGCGGGCGGTCTGACCGCGGTGTTCAGCTGGACCCGGTCAGGGCCTATGCGGGCTGCCAGCTCCGCTATCCTCCTGACCCCGGCCTCGCCGTCGTTCAGCCCCCGGACCAGGAAGACCTCCAGCCACAGCTCGCCCTCCATCTCGCGGGCGAGCGCGGCCTCGCCCTCTACCAGGGCCTCCAGGCAGAGGTCGCGGTGGGGCCTGTTGACGGTGTCGAAGGAGTAGGCGTCCCAGGCGCAGAGAGAGACCTTGACCACGTCCGCCAGGGCGGCGCTCCTCCGGACCTCGGGCAGGTGCAGCAGGCTGCCGTTGGTGAGGAGGAGGCTGGGCACGGACGATACCCTGCCCATGTGCTCCAGGACCTCGCCGAACCTGCTGTGCAGCGTGGGCTCCCCGGAGCCGGAGAGTGTTATGAAGTCGGCCTCCCCATCCTCATCGGCCCAGCGGTCCAGCTCCCTCGTCACCCGTGTCGTCGGGACGTACTCCTCGCGGATGACCGTCCTGTCAGTGGTCCGGCCAAGCTGGCAGAAGACGCAGTCCATGGTGCAGGTCTTCCAGGGCACGAGGTCCACTCCCAGCGACCGGCCGAACCTCCTCGACCGCAGCGGGCCGAACAGGTGCTCGTAGCTCAGCCGTGCACCTCCCCTACCCGTGGTCCGGGGCCGACGGATGCCGCCGCGCTCCCGGTCGTTCCCGGCCTCACTCGCGGGTCATCCTGGTGCCGCACTCCGGGCAGGTGATGCTGTTGCAGGGCCTGCCCCTGGTGTGCGGGGTCCTCTGACCGCAGGAGGGGCAGACGCAGCTGCCTCCGGGGCCCATCGCGAACCCCCCTCCCCTTCCTCTGCCCCGTCCGGGCGGCCTTCCCCCGCCGGCCACCGGTCCGGCGCCGTCTGGGCCCGTGCCGTCGCGTCCAGGCATACTGCAGCCTCCTTTCTCCCTAGCGTTCTCCGTCGTCGTCGCTCCGCAGCTCGGCGAGCCTCTCCTCGATATCGCCCAGGACCCTTCTGAGTGAGTCCGCCCGGGCCTCGAGGCGGTCGGCCTCCGCGCCGGGGTCCTGACCGGCCGGCGGCTGCGGCCAGCCGTAGCCCCGGTAACCGCCGAAGCCGAACCATCCGCGGCCGAAGCCGCCTCGCCGGCCCCTGCCCGGGCCGCGCCCGAGCCGCATTCCCCGACCGCCCCCGCCGGGCAGCGGGCTGGCGTATCCGGGGACGCCATGGCCGGCGCAGAAGCCGGCGGCCCTCCCGGTCATCGGTCCCATCCCGTCCGGTCCGCTTCCATCTCCTCCAGGCATGACCTCTCCTCTCTTCTCTCCCCTTCGCCGGACCCCGCCAGGCGGGGCCCGCCTGACTCATCTCCGGCCGCGGCGGTCTCCCCGCCCACCCCTCCATCTAAGCCTCCTGCCGGGGCCGCCAGGGGCTCCCGCCATCCTGAGGCGCGGGTCGTCCAGCCTGCCCTCGAGCAGTGCCGGCACCACCTCCGAGAGCGACCCGCTGATGAAGGGGGTCACACCGATCCCGGTGTTCTCCAGGAGCCACTCGAGATGGCTCGAGACAGCTCCGCAGACAAGCTCGTCCACCCCTTTCCGACTCAGCCATCCGGCCAGCTCGGCGGGTGAGCACCGCGGCAGCTCCAGGTCCCTCTCCGAGACCACCCGGCCCTCGTCTATGCTCAGCAGCCTGACCGTCTCCGCGAAGTCGAGGACGGTGGCCACCATGCCGTTCCAGACCGGTATCGCCACGAGCTTTCCCATGACACGTTCATGTGCAAGTGGCTTGCCAGATCGCGGCAGGCGGAGCTCTGCGAGCTCAATGCATTGGAGGTCAACTACATGGGGATCATGTCATCTGGAGCCGCACGCGGCTGAATGTAGCAAATATGCTACGCTTGTCCTTCGCATATGTAGCAAGGATGCTACGGTTATGCTCCGGCGTCCCGTCTCCGCCTGCGCCCCCCGGGGAGGGGGACGTCAAGGCCCAGCGCGCGTATCCTCCTCGATACGGTGGTGCGGTGCACCCCGAGCTCCTCCGCCGTACGGGTACGGCTCCAGTCGTTCCTGCGCAGCGCCCTCATGAGGAATGCCGCCTCCATCCTCCGCATGGCCTCCCGGCCACCGCCGCCCTCGGCGGGAGAGAGTCCGCAGACGCGCCCCGGAAGGTGCTCCACGCCGAGGGGGCCGGACCTGCAGAGGACGAAGGCCCTCTCCACGATGTTCTCCAGCTCCCTGACGTTGCCGGGGAAGTCGTAGGACATGAGGCAGGCCAGGGCGTCGTCGGAGATGCCGGTCACGTCCCGGTCCATCGTGTCGTTGAACCGCTCGATGAAGTGCTCCACAAGGAGGGGCACGTCCTCCATCCTCTCCCTGAGCGGCGGTATGTCCAGCCGGACGACGTTCACCCGGTAGTAGAGGTCCTCGCGGAAGCCCCCCTCCGCCACCAGCTCCTCCAGGTCCCGGTTCGTGGCGGCTATCACCCTGACGTCCGCTCTCACGCTCCCGGAGGAGCCCAGCGGCTCGTAGACCCTCTCCTGCAGGAACCTGAGGAGCCTCGTCTGCATGGCCGGGGATATGTCGCCCACCTCGTCGAGGAAGAGAGTCCCCCCCTCGGCGGCGGCGAACCTCCCGGGGCGGTCCGACTCGGCGCCGGTGAAGGCGCCCCTGACGTAGCCGAAGAGCTCCGACTCCAGAAGCGTGTCCGGCAGGGCTCCGCAGTTCACCGCCACGAACGGGCCCTCGCTCCTGGGGCCGGTGCCGTGCACCGCCCTCGCCAGGAGCTCCTTGCCCGTCCCGCTCTCGCCGGTTATCAGCAGTGTGCTGAGGCTGTCCGCAACCGCCGGGACTATCTCGAAGAGCTCCCTCATCCCGTGGCTGCGGCTGACGATATCGCCCAGCCTGTAGCGCCTGCTCAGCTCCCTGCGGAGGCGGTCCAGGCGGCTGACGTCCCGGAACGTCTCCACTCCACCGACCACGTTGCCCCCGGCATCCCTCAGCAGGGCCGTGTTGATACTGATGCGCTTCCGCTCTCCGCCGGCGTCGAGTATCGTGACCCTTCGGCCGACTATCGGCCTGCCGTCCCTCATGGTCTCCGCCAGGGCGCAGCGGCCTTCGCATATCTCGGCCCGCAGTATCTGCCTGCAGGGCTGGCCGAGGGCCCGCTCCCTCGGGACGCCGGTTATCTCCTCCGCCGCGCGGTTGAAGGAGCGGATGCGCCAGTCGGGGCCGACGGTGAAGACCCCCTCGGTTATCGAGTCGAGGATGATGTCCCTGTCCCCGGCCGGCGTGTCGTTGTCCTGCATGGTGCCTCCGATTGACTGGAGAGAGGCGGCCTGCTGCCTCAACTATACCGGGAATGGGGGGAGGGTCGGTGAGGCGGGTCAGCCCAGGACCGTCGACTCCCGTCCGAAGGTCCTGGAGCAGAGCGCCAGGGCGCCGAGAGCGCAGGCCACCAGCGAGACGTAGACTATGAGTATGCTCAGCGGGTCGGCCCTGCCGGCCAGTATCGCCCGGGAGGCGAGGGAGACGTTCAGCACCGGGACCAGGGCGGTCACCGGCGAGAGGGACATCCCGGGCATTATGCCTATGAAGGCGGGGACGATCACGGCGGGGAAGAGGGGGCCGGCCTTGCTCTGGGCCTCCCTGTACGAGCCGGACGTGAAGGAGACGGTAAGCAGCAGGCCGGCGAACAGCGCGGTGAGCGGCAGTAGCAGAGAGAGCAGGAAGACGATGGAGCCGGGCCGGAGGAGGGTCATGACCATGTCCACCAGCTCGCCCGGGAAGGCGCTGACGTACCGTATCCCCAGGTAGAGACCGAGCAGGGAGACCAGGGCGGAGGTCACCCCGGTCGCCACCACCACCCCGAACTTGCCCAGGAGTATCCCGAACCTGGAGACCGGGGCCGTGAGCAGCGGCTCCAGAGTACCCCGCTCCTTCTCGCCGGCGCCCAGGTCCAGCGCCGGATACATGCTGCCCATGAGGCAGAAGATGACGAACATGTAAGGCAGCATCCCTCCCACGAGGTCCGCCACGTGCTCGCGCGGGGTGGCCAGGTCGGTCTCCTCGACGTCCAGCACGGAGTCGACGTCCTGGGCGAGCCCGAGGGAGAGGAAGCGCTCCTCGCGCAGCATCCCTCCGTAGGCCGAGAGCAGCCGGCGTGCCCTCTGTACCTCTATCTCGTTCTCGGTGGTCCCCCGGTAGACCAGCTCGACGCCGCCGGCCCCCAGCGCGGAGACCTCCTCGCCGAAACCGGTGGAGAAGACCACCACGGCGTCCAGGCTGTCCCGCATCAGAAGCTCCCTGCCCGCCTCCCCGCCGCGCAGAAGGGTGAAGCCGACGCTGTCGCCGCCGACGGCCTCCATGAACGGCCCCGCCTCCGCCCCGTCGACGACGCCCACCTGAAGCCGCCTCGTCCGGGCCCTCTCCTCGTGTGAGGAGATGAAGAAGGTGGAGACGCTTATCAGCAGGGGGAAGAGCAGCAGGGGGAGCAGGAGCATCATCAGAAGCGTCTTCCGGTCCCGAAGCGCCACGCGGAGATCGGTCCTGAAGACCGTCAGGGCGGTGCTCAGGACGTCACCTCCCCCTCCTCCAGTATCCGGATGAAGCCCTCCTCCAGGCTGAGGCCGCCGGTCCGCCCCCGAAGCTCCTCCATGGTGCCCAGGAAGAGCAGCCTGCCCCTGTGGAGGATGCCAACGTCGTCGCTGAGCAGGCTCACCTCGCTCATGATGTGGGTGGAGAAGACAACCGTCCGTCCGGCGTCACGGCTGCGGGAGACAAGCTCCCTGATGCCCCGCGAGGAGATGACGTCCAGCCCGCTGGTCGGCTCGTCGAAGACGACCACCTCCGGGTCGTGGATTATGGTCCTGGCGATGGATACCTTCTGCCTCATCCCTGACGAGAGCTTGCCTATGAGCCTGTCCGAGAACTCCTCCATGCCCAGGAGGCCGAAGACCTCGTCCATCCGCTCGCGGAACCTCCCCCTCTCCATGCCGTGGAGGTCGGCGTAGAAGAGCACCAGCTCCTCCGCCGTCAGCCTGTCGCAGAGTCTGGTGGTGCCGGTGAGGAAGCCTATCCGGGAGCGCACCTCCCGGGGCTCCCCGGAGACGTCGTACCCGGCGACCCTGACGCTGCCCGAAGTCGGTGAGAGGAGCGTGGCCATGGTGCGGAGGATGGTGGTCTTGCCTGCGCCGTTCGGCCCGAGCAGGGAGAAGACCCGCCCGGGAGAGCAGGTGAGGCTGACCTCCCGCACCGCCTCCACCGGCTCCCCGGACGGCCTCCAGGGCGGAGTCCTCCTCGGCTCGTACCTCTTGGTGAGACGGTCGACCTCTACCAGGAGCTTCCGCCCACTACTCGGAGGGCAGGGTCACCTCGCCCAGGGCGGCCCAGGCGTGGTGGCTCTCGAAGTCGTCGGCGTCGTCGCGGCCGTAGGCGGCTATCACGGTATGGGTCCCGCCAGGGGTCAGCGGTCTGTCGTACGCGTCGCCGGCCGCCGCCGGGCGGCGGAAGGTGATGGTGGTGGCGCCGTCCGCCTCGCTCCAGGAGACCGGGGTGAGGTCTCCCGACCCGCCCAGCTCCGAGTCGGCCCGGTGGCTGGTGGCCCCGTCGCCCCAGTGGTCCATCAGGTGGACCTCGTCCTCCTCGACGTATCCGACGGCCATGTCGGCCCCCCGCATCGCCGCCTCCGGGTCGAAGCCGACGGCGACCCAGCCGGTGGTCGGGGCCTCCATGGTCATCTCCAGCTCCTCCCCCTCCAGGGAGACCTGCAGGCGGAAGCCGTCAATCTCGAGGGAGCCCGCGGAGGGCGGCGCGCCATCATCCGCGGAGTCGCCCGACCCGCCGGAGCCGCAGGCCGAGAGGACGAGCAGACCGGCGAGAGCGGCAGCTCGGTACATGCAAACCTCCCTGTCCGTTATCGGGGGCGCGGCGCCATTCCCGTCACGCCCCGGCCACATTATGTAACAATATACGCGGGTGGGGCCCGGCGCGCCGCCCGAACTCCGACTGCCAGCGGCAGGGTCGACGGGAGGGAGACCATGGACAGGGAAGAGATACTCGATTTCGTGAGGCGGAACCCCACGTCCAGCCTGGCCCCGGTGGAGGGGGTGGAGCCGAGGGTCCGCAAGATGGAGACCGCCCACGTGGACGAGACCGGCATCCACTTCCTCACCTCGAAGGTCAAGGAGGTGGGCAGGCAGCTCTCCGACGACCCGTCGGTGGAGCTCTGCTACTGGAGCCCCGACGAGAAGAAGCAGCTCAGGATACGCGGGGAGATGGAGGAGCTGGAAGACGACGACCTGAAGCGGAGCATCGTCGAGACCCGGTTCACCTTCCTCAAGCCCATCGTCGAGGAGCACGGGCTCTCCGCCTTCGCCCTCTACAGGCTCGGGAAGGGTCGGGCGTGCACCTGGACGCCGGACGCGCCCTCCGGCGGCAAGGACCTCTTCGAGTTCTGACCCGGGCGCTGCCGGGCCGCCCCCCTGTCGTGCGGCCCGGCTCCCGCCACCCCCATTGCCCATGCACCAGCACCGGGAGGTCTTCAGATGAGAGAGCTTGCAGCAGTCGCTCTGCTGTCGCTGTCGATGGCGGCGGCCGGTCAGGGTCCGGGGCCGCTGGTGCCCTTCGGGTGGAACGGCTACCCGGAGGCCTCCGGCGAGCCAATGGTGAACCCGGCGTCGCTCGGCTTCGCCCGCGGGTTCGAGCTGGGCATAGGCGCATCGGTCTCCGACAGCGCCTTCCAGGGAGTGGACCGGGTCACCCTCACCGTGCCCGGCTCCTGGCTCTCCGGCTGGTGGGAGGACGACCTGGGCATGCGCCGCTTCGAGACGGCCGGCGGCGTATCCATCCTGGGCGGCACCCTCGCCCTGGGAGCGGGGTACACCTGGCTCGACCCGACCGCCCCCGGTAGCCCGTGGGAGGGGAAGGACGCGTGGACTCTCGGTCTCCTGACCCGCCCGTCCCGCTTCCTCAGCATCGGTCTCGTCCGGCGGGAGGGGCTCGACCTGCCCGGCGAGCCCTCAAGCGCGACCATAGGGGGCGGGGTGGCAGTCCGTCCTGTCGGCGACAGGCTTACCCTCTCCCTGGACCTGGAGACCGACGACGACCTGGGGAGCGCGGAGCTGGGCGGCGGGCTGGAGGCCTGGCCGCTGAAGGGCCTGGCGCTGCGCCTGGGCGTGACGGAGAGCAGGGTCGATGCCGGCCTGGAGCTGCACATGGGCAGGGTCTCCCTGGCCGAGTCCGGCACCGCGGACGCCGAGATCGACCCGATCGGCGGCAGGGCGGTGCTCCGCTTCTCCTCCGAGCAGGGGCCCGACCTCTTCGACTGCGGACCCCGGGTGGTGCGGATAGAGCTGGAGGAGACGCCCGAGCTCCGCGCCCGGCCGTTCCTGGGCGACGTCTCGCCCTGCTTCACCGACCTCGCGGTGATGCTCTCCAGGATGCGGGAGGACCCCCGGGTGGAGGCGGTACTGCTGGAGGTCAGCGGCGGTGCCGGCTCGCTGGCCCAGCTGGAGGAGCTGAGGGCCGGCCTCGGCAGGCTCCGGGACTCCGGCAGGGGTGTCTACGTCTACCTGGTCAGCGGCGGCACCGGCCCCTACTACCTGGCCTCCTGCGCCGACCGGATATGGATGCACCCGGCCGGCCGGGTCTCTTTCACCGGCCTGAGCAGCACGACATTCTTCCTCCGCGAGCTCCTCGACAGGCTCGGCATCTACCCAGACCTGCTCCACGTGGGCGAGTACAAGAGTGCCTCGGACATGCTCACCAGGTCGGACATGTCCGACGAGCAGAGGGAGGCCACCACCGCCATGCTGGAGGCGATGCAGGCCGAGATGGTGACGGGGGTTGCCGGCGGCAGGGGGCTGGAGCCCGCACAGCTGGACCTGGTCATGCGGTCCGGGCCGTACGCGGCCGAGGGGGCTGTCTCGACCGCCCTGGTCGACGGCATCTGCTACTCGGACGAGGTGGAGGAGAGGCTCCGCGCAGAGCTGGGCCACTCCCCGGCGATAGTATCGCTTGAGGATTACGCCGCCGCTTTGCCGGCCGAGGACGCCTGGGGCCCGCGGGAGCACGTGGCCGTAGTGGTCGCCACCGGCTACATCGAGCAGGGAGAGAGCGGCACGCTCTTCCCCTTCGGCCGGACCATGGGCAGCGAGACGGTGAGGGAGATGCTGGAGACCGCGGCATCGACTCCCGGGGTACGGGCCATCGTACTGCGGATAGACTCGGGCGGCGGCGATGCCCTGGCCAGCGACGACATGCACCACGCCGTCGGACGGGTGATGGAGCGGGGCGTGCCGGTCATAGTCTCCATGGGCGGGGCGGCGGCATCAGGCGGTTACTACATGGCCTGCGGCGCCGAGAGGGTCTTCGCCGATGCCATGACGGTGACCGGCTCCATCGGGGTCATCACCGGCAAGCTCTCCTGGGGCGGCCTGCTGGACAGCCTCGGGGTGAACGTGGTCGAGATAGCAACCGGCGAGAGGGCCGGCATGTACAGCCCCTACGATCGCTTCAGCGAGGAGGAGAGGGAGCTGAGCCACGACCTGATGATGGAGAGCTACCAGCTCTTCGTCGAGACGGTCGCCGAGGGCAGGGACATGACGGTGGAGGAGGTCGACGAGGTGGGCAGGGGCAGGGTCTGGGCCGGCTCCGACGCCGCTGAGCTGGGCCTGGTCGACGAGGTGGGCGGGGTGGTGGACGCCATCTCCTACGCCGCCTCGGTCTCGGGCATGAGGGAGAGGGAGACCCCGGACGTGGTGGTCTACCCGACGCCCCCGTTCCCCGGGGCGCTGGGCCTGCCGGGCGGCGGCGCGCTGCCCGCCGGTCTGCGGGGGCTCCTGGACCCGGACACCGGCATAGGTACCAGGTACCTGGGGCTGCCCTGAGCCCCTAGGGCTGCCTGCCCGGGCTGAGCACCCTGGCCAGCAGCCAGGTAGCCGGCATCCAGAGGATGAAGACGCCTATGAAGAAGGGGATGCCGTGGCTTATCCCCAGGTCCTCCGAGTGGAGGGCCAGTATGGCGGCGGCGCTCCATCCGACCAGGAGGAGGCCGACGACTACGTTCCCCCTCTCCCGCATCCCCCTTGCGAAGGATGCGAGGCCGATGGCGGCGAATATGGCCGGCCACCACCTGCCGACGTTGACGTCCAGCCCCCAGAGCAGGAAGAGGACGCCGGCCCCTCCCAGCAGGAGGGCGAATATCGTGAGAGCCCTGTTACGGTGAGCCATCCTATCCTCCTTCCTCCACTCCCGCGACCGGGGGGGCGAGGGTGGTGAGGTCGACGAGCCAGGCTCCATCGACCCTCCTGACTAGTATCTCCTGGAGCCCGTCCGTCGTCTCCACCACGACAACGCCCAGGCCCGAGTCGGGGTAGGAGACGGAGCTAAGGCTCGTGGAGAGATTATGTGCATCCGGTGCCGAGGCGACCATCCTGGCGAAGAGGCCCGCCCCGGAGAGGGTGTCCATTTCCTCCTCCGGGACCCCGCCGGCGAGCTCCTCCAGTGCCTCCCGGCTCTCCGTCCAGCCGAAGCGGCGTAGCACGGAGACCGTGGAGTCGTACCGTGCCTGAGTCTCGGGGGTTAGCAGCTCCCAGGCCTCCCGGTAGGAGGAGTCGGCGAGGGCGAGGGCGAACGACTCCACCGCCGCGGAAGCGCCGGTCTCGCTCCCGCCGCACGAGATGAGGAGGAGGGCGGCCGAGGCGGCCGCGAGGAGCTCGCCGCGCATCGCCGTCACAGTACGTGCACCACCAGTCCGCTCCGGAGCTTCGGCTCGAACCAGGTGGACTTCGGCGGCATGACCTCGCCGCTGTCGGCCACCCGCATGAGCTGCTCGACGCTGGTGGGGTAGAGGGAGAAGGCCACGGAGAACCTGCCGCCTTCCACCAGCCGCTCCAGCTCGCCGGTGCCCCTGATTCCGCCCACGAACTTAATCCGCTCGCTGGTCCTCGGGTCGTCTATGTCCAGGACCCGGTCCAGCAGGTTCTCCTGCAGGATGCTGGCGTCCAGGCTCCGCACCGGGTCGTCCTCCGGGAAGGTGCCCCGCCTCGGCTCCAGCCGGTACCAGCTTCCGTCCAGGTACATGGAGTAGGTGCGGCCCCTGGCGGGGGAGGGGTCAGCGTCACCGGAGAGGTGGAACTTCTCCCGCACCCTCTCCAGGAACCTGCCGGCGGAGAGGCCGTTCAGGTCGGCGACCACCCTGTTGTAGGGCAGTATCTTCATCTGGCTCTCCGGGAAGATGACGGCCAGGAAGTAGTTGTACTCCTCCCTGCCGGTGTGGCGGGGGTTGTCGGCGGCCCGCCTCTCGGCAACCAGGGTGCCGGCGGCGCTCCGGTGGTGGCCGTCGGCCACGTAGAGGGCGTCGACGTCACGGAAGGTGGCCGAGACGGACTCGATGTCGTCGTCCCGGTCGACGGTCCAGAAGGTGTGCCGTACGCCGTCCGGGGCGGTGAAGTCGTACTCCGGGCCGGAGGCCGTCACCCTGCTCTCCAGCTCGTCCATCCGCTCCACGTCCGGGTAGGTGAGGAATACCGGGCCGCACTGGGCGTTCTGGGCCATGATGTGGCGGATGCGGTCCTCCTCCTTGGCCTTGCGCGTGTGCTCGTGCTTCTTGATGTGGCCCTCGCGGTAGTCCTCGGCGGAGACGGTGGCCACCAGGCCGACCTGGAAGTGGTCGCCCATCACCTGCCTGTAAAGGTAGAAGAGGGGCCTGCGGTCCTGTATCATGGCCCCCTCCTCCATCAGGCGCCGGAGGTTCCTCGCGCCCCGGTCGTACACCTCCTCCGAGTAGAGGTCGACGGAGGGGTCCAGGTCCACCTCCGGCTTGACCACCCGGAGGAAGCTCAGGGGGTTGTCCCTGACCATCTCCCTGGCCTCGTCCGAGTCCAGGACGTCGTAGGGGGGGGATGCTATCCTCTCGGCCAGGTCCCTCCTGGGACGAAGGCCGCGGAAGGGTCGAACCTCTACCATTTCAGCGCCTCCAGCGTTGTGCAGTGGGCTGCCGTCCCCAAGGCGGGGCCGGGTGACGAATGACCTTGTATTGCAGGAATCTAACCATACCGCACGCCCTCAACAATGAAGGGCGAGTCAGAGCCGGGACTCCAGCTCCCGTCTCTCCCGGCGGTACCTCGGGTCGGGCAGCGGCCCGTCGGTCTCCCGGAGAGGGCGGCGCCAGGCGCCGGTCTCCAGCCCCTCCGACTCCCAGAGTCGCACGCCCTCCACGAGGACGCGCCAGCGCCACTCCGGCTCTCCGCCGCCCCAGCTCCGCACCAGCTCCAGGAGCGGCCGGGGGCTCGCCCCGCGGTGGGCCGCCTCCAGCGCTGCCAGCCTTCCGGCGAGACCCTCGCCCTCCACCGCGACCGCGATGCCCGGCGAGCCGGCCAGCCGCCGGGCGCGGGCCAGGAGCACCCGTGCCAGCGGGGAGGGACCGCCTGCGACGTCGGCGGCCTCCCGGAAGGCGCCCCTCGCCTCCAGCAGCCTGTAGAGAGGACCCAGGCGGATGCGCTCGGCCCCGTCGGCGTCCCGCCGCTCCGAGGCGGCCCCGGCGGCCCTTCGGAAGAGCTCCTCACCGCCGCGCCAGTCGCCGGCACGGCACCTGAGGTCCGCCGCGGCCGCCAGACCCCTGGGCCAGTCCGGCTCGTCCGCCGCCAGCGAGTCTGCCGCCTCCAGGGCCGCCTCCGTGTTGCCCAGCTCGGCCAGGAGCCTCATCTCCCTGAGCCGGAGCGGCCCTCTCGCCTTCCGGTCGGTCTCGGATGCGAGCCTGCCCCTGAGGGCCATGAGCCGCCTGCCCAGCCTCGACTCGTCGCCTCTGCCCATGCGCCTCCCTCCCGCTCGGGTGGAGCTGAAGATAGGATGCCGCCTGCACCCGCGTCAGCGGCTGGGCGCCCCTGCCCCTTCGCATATGTTAGTCTGGGGGGAGGACCCATGACGGGACAGGGGAAGAAGAGCCGCCGGAGCGGCGCCTGAGATGCCGGGCGCGCGACTGCTCCACGAGGGGCACTACCGCGACCTGGAGCGGATGCTGCTGGACGTCGCCCTTCCCCTGCTGGAGCGGCGGTCCCCCGTCCTCCTGGTCACCGCCGGCAACGCGCAGGCCCGCAGGCTCACCCGGCTCCTCATGGAGAAGACCGGCCGCCGCGTGCTCGCCGGGGTGGAGGTGCTCTCCGGCATACACCTGCTCCCGGCAAGGCTCGGCCGACTCCCCCTGGTCGAGGAGCGGGTCTCGGAGGCCGACCGCTCGCTGCTGGCGCTCTCCTCCATGCTGGAGCTGAGGCCGGGAGAGCCCCTCCATCCGCTCCGTGACAACCCCGGTACCGCGCTCTCGCTGGGTAGCTTCTTCGAGAGCCTGCTGGAGAAGGGCATCGACCCCGGGGTCTACGCCATCGTCCTGGACATGCTGGAGGATGGGCCCGCGCGGGCAACCGGCGAGGTGGTCCTCAGGTGCTTCGAGCGCTACTGCGGGGAGAGGGCGAGGGTCTACCGGCGGACCAGGGAGAGGGTGATGGCCTCCGAGCCGGCCGAGGGACTCTCCGGCACTCTGCTGGTCTACGGCTTCTACGACCCGAACCCCGCCCAGAGGGGCTACCTGGCGCGCCTGTGCGGAATGGACCGACTGGACGTCCACGTGTTCTCCCCCATCCGGCGGGAGGATTCCCACTGGAGCCCACTCGCCGGCCCCCTCTCTTCGCTCGCCGGCCGCGTCGGGCTCTCCTCCATGCGGGGAGGCGCACCCTCGGAGATGTCGCAGCAGGCCCGCCTGGTGGAGTCTCTGTTCCGCGGAGGAGCCGTCACTCCACCGCGGGAAGGCTTCCGGTTGACGGCCGTCTCCGGCCTGATGGGCAGGGCGAGGGCGGTACTGGACAGGGTCCTTGAGCTGGCGGATGCGGGATGCGACATCTCGAGAGTGGCGGTAGTCCGCCGCAGCGACGAGGACATGATAGTCAGGATGGCCCACCACGAAGGAGTGCCCGTGGCGGAGCCGCTCCGTGCGCCGCTCTCCGAGTTGCCGGCCGGCCTGGGCCTCCTGGCGGTCCTGGACGTGCTGGAGAGCGACTTCCACCACACGGCGCTGGCGGCCCTCGCATCTTCCGGGCTGCTCGCCGGGAGGTTCGACTTCAGCCCCTCCATGGTCGCCGACTCGGTGCTGTCATCGGGCATCCGGCGCGGAAGGCGGGACTGGGCCGGCTGGGCTGCCGGCGCCCGGGGCCCCCTCGCCGAGACGGTCGGGCTGCTGGCGCGGTTCGCCGAGGAGATGCCCGACCGCGCCGCCCCGGCGGAGCATGCGGGGCGGCTGAGGGAGCTGATGCGGGAGCTGTCCGCCGGCGGCCTGAAGGCGCCGTTCCTCGACGCGCCCCTCTCCGGACGTGTCTTCCGCTCGAAGGCGGAGGTCGGCCCGGCCGGGATGTACTGCGCTCTCCGGCTCCACCTCGGGAGGGTGACGGTGACGCTCAGGAGCGGAGACCCGGCAGGCTTCACGGTCACCTCGCCGGAGAGCCTGAGGGGCTCCCTCTTCGAGCACGTGATACTCCTGGACCTGGAGGAGGGGACATGGCCCTCCATGGCCAGGGAGGACCCCAGGCTCCCCCGGGAGCTCCTGGAGAGGCTCGAGCTCTCTCTCCCGGAGCGGAGGGAGCTGGAGGAGGCCTTCCTGCTCCGGCAGGCCGCCGAGTGCGCCTCGGCCGGGCTGGATATCGTATGGATGGAGAGGGACTCGGAGGGGAGGGAGCTCTATCCGTCCCCCTTCATCTCCCCCCTGTGCGAGAGGGAGCGTCTGGAGAAGCGGCCGGAGTGGTTCGTCAGGCGGGACGGCTCCGCCGAGCGGGAGATGCTGGGCGGAGGTCACCCGGGCCAGCTGGCCATGACGGCGGACCCGGCATCCGTACCGTTCGCCGCGGAAGCTGCGACGGCGGAGCGGGAGCGGCTCTCCGGAGCCCCTCTGGGACCGCATGACGGCGTGCTGGGTCCCGGTCACCACGACCCGTCGCCCCTGTCGGCGACCCTCCTCGAGACCTACGTGAGATGTCCCTTCCGCTACCTCCTGGACAGGGTCTGGAAGGTCGGCGAGAGGCCCTCGCTTGACGTGACCACCTCGGCCGAGCCGTCGGAGAGGGGCAGGCTGGTCCACGGTGTCGTGGCCTCCCTCCTGGAGGACTTCGGCACCTCGCCTCCCCGGGACGCGGTAGAGACATACCTGGAGCGGGCGGCCGAGAGGGCGGGTCTCGCCAGGGCGATGGGGAGCCGGGCGCTGGCCGGCGTCTTCCTGGACAGGCAGGCCGACGCTGTCCTCCGCTCCATAGGGGAGCTGGACTCCTCGGGACTGACTGTCGTCGCCACCGAGGAGACGGTTGCGGGAACGGTGGCGGGAGAGGCCTTCTCCGGCCGGGTGGACCTCCTGATGCGTGACGGAGAGGGCAGGCTCCTCATACTCGACGTCAAGACCGGCAGGTCCCTCCCCTCCGAAAGGGACGTCGAGGAAGGTAGGCGCTACCAGCCGCCCGTCTACTACTCCCTGGCGAGGCAGACCTTCCCGGACGAGGAGCTGGCGGGGGTCGGCTACGTCTCCGTGAGCGGCGACTCCCCTGGAGAGCGGGTCTTCATGGCCTCCGGCTGGCTCGAGGATATCATGGGGGCGACCGAGGAGAGGATAGTGGTCCTGGCCGGCCTGATCAGGCAGGGCTTCTTCCCCCCCTGTCCCTCGAACGACACCTGCCGGTTCTGCTCATGCGACGAGCTGTGCAGGCTCTCTCCGGCCGACAGGCTCGAGTGGAAGGCCGACGCGGACGAGAGGCTCCGGCTGCTGCGGAGCGTCCCGGGTTGAGCGGGGCCCCGAAGCCTCTCGACGAGCGGGTACGGGAGGAGGTCCGCGGCGCGAGGGACGTGAACGTCTCCGTCTCCGCCGGCGCCGGTACCGGGAAGACCAGGCTGATGGTCGACAGGTTCGTCCGGCTGGTCCGGGCCGGACTGCCGGTCGACGGGCTCGTGGTGATAACCTTCACGAAGACCGCCGCGGCTGAGCTGCGCACCAGGATAAGGAAGGCGCTGCGGGAGGAGAGCCGGGAGTCCTCCGAGTGCGCGAGGGCCCTGGAACGCTTCTCGATGGCCTGGATAGGAACGATCCACGCATTCGCCGGAAGGCTGCTGCGCGAGTTCTTCCACCTCACCGGCACCGACCCGGACTTCGTCCAGACCGAGAGCCATCACAGCCCCCGCGAGGTCTCCCGGAGGTGGGACGAGTGGCTGCTCCGGGCCGGCCGGGAGGAGCTGTCCAGGGACTGGGAGGCCCTGGTCAGGGTCCCCGCGAACGTGCTCAGAGAGATAGCGCTCGGCCTCGAGCGTCTCAGGTGGCTCACCGACCGGGCCATGCTGGGGGAGCCGCCGGAGACCCTCCTCGAGCGGTTCGGGCGGGAGGAGCTGGCCGATGCGGAGAGGATGCTCCGGCAGTGCCGGGACGAGACCGACGGCCTCTACGCCGGCGCCAGGGCCTTCGTGGAGTCCGTGCGGGAGGTCATGCGCGGCATGCCGGAGCCGGACCAGGAGAGCCTTGCGAAGCCCATATCCACGATAAATCTCCGGAGCGGGAAGAAGGCGAGCTGGGAGAGCAAGCAGGAGGCGAAGAAGGTCTTCGGGAGGGCGAGGAAGAAGTACGAGAGCGTCATCGCCCCCGCCCTGCTCGCGGCACCGGCACTGGATGGCTGCTGGCGGTTCTGCGGAGCGCTCGCCGAGGGGATGCGGAGCGACTGGGACGCGGACAGGAGCCGGCTCTCCTTCGACGACCTGCTCGGGATCGCCGCGGACAGCCTGGAGCGCGGCCGGGCCCTCCGGGAGCTCCTCGGGTCCAGGTTCGGCCACGTGATGGTCGACGAGTTCCAGGACACCAGCGCCGAGCAGGTCAGGCTGCTGGAGGCCATGCTGGACGACGGCGGCAGGCTGCGGGAGGGCTCGCTGACCGTTGTCGCCGACGACAAGCAGTCCATCTACGGCTGGCGCCGGGCCGACATCGAGACCTACCGCGCCTTCGAGGGGCGGATGGAGCGGGAGGGGGCGATGCTGCGGGACATAACCGTGAACTTCCGCAGCACTGGAAGGATAGTCGAGTTCGTGAACGCGTTCGGGAGGGAGCTCTTCGGCGGCAGGACCGAGGAGGAGGAGCCGTTCGCCTGCGACTACAGGCCAATAGACCCGGGGCCGGCGGCTTCCGGGGGGGAGCCCGTGCAGGTCATCGAGCTGTCGGGGCTCCCGGAGGGGCTGGCAGACGCGAAGGGCAAGGCCAAGCTCCAGGCGGCCTGGTTCGCCGATTACGTCGCTCGGGGTATCGAGAGGGGGGACAGCCCCGGCGACTACGCCCTCCTGCTGAGGAGCGGGACTCACATGGACAGGTACGTCGAGGCCCTGGAGGGGGCGGGCATCGACTACTTCGTCGAGGCCACCAGGGACTTCCGCAGAAGGCTCGAGGTGACCGACCTGAGGGGACTGGTCCGATGCCTGAGGGATCCCTCCGACGAGAGGTCGTGGGTGCAGACGCTCAGGTCCGGCTTCTTCGGCGTGGCGGACGATGACATCTCCCTGGCGCTGGCCTCCGGCTGCCGTACGTACGCGTGCGAGCCCGAAGGCTGTCCCGGGCCCGTCCGACGGGCCAACGCCGTGCTGCGGCGCCTGAGGGAGTCCGCGAGGTCGCTGCCGCTCCGCGACTTCCTCCCGGAGCTCCTGCTGGGCACCGCACTGCTGCCCGGACTGATTCTGTCCCGGCATCAGGTGGGGAGGAGGCTCTCCAACATGGAGCACCTGCTGGAGGAGGTCATGACCGGCTCTATGGAGAGCCTGGACGCCCTGCTCCTCGAGCTCGACGACGAGCTGGCGCCCTCCAGGACCGACGAGCCGTCGCAGCGCGGCGGCAGAGGTGCGGTGACCATCTCCACCATCCACAAGGCCAAGGGCCTGGCCTGGGAGCACGTGGTGGTCCCTACGCACCAAGGCTCCACAGGGGGAAGCAGAGGGCACGTCCTGTCGCATGAGAGCGGCCGGAGGGCCGCCCTCGACCTCGGCTACTCCCTGAGGACGAGCGGAAAGAAACTGACGGCGAGGACCCCTCACTGGAGCGGGATCTGCGATACGCTGAAGCACCGGGGCGTCGCCGAGGAGCGGAGGCTGCTCTACGTGGCGCTGACCCGCCCCAGGCAGTCGCTGGTGCTGTTCACTCAGCCGTCGGGGAGCAGCGGCACCTCCGCGCAGTCCATCGCGTACAGGTGCGCGGAGGCCGCCCTGGCGGCCGCGCCGTCCGCCTCGGTCAGGGCGGAGGTCGACTGGGAGCGCCTGGCTTCGGCCTCGACCGGCCCCGGCGCCGCCGGGCGGATGACAGCGGGCCGGGCATCATTCGCGCCTCCCTCTTTCGAGGTGGACCCGAAGGTCGAGGGGTGGCAGCCGGAGGGGGCGGTTGTCGGCGACCTGGTCCACGAGACCCTCTCCAGGCTGGACTGGAACGCTCCCGGGAGGTGGCTGGACGAGAACGGGGAGGCGCTGGAGGAGCTTTTCGGCGGGCATGCTGGGGTGGTGCGCGAGCTCTGCCTGCGCTTCTTCCGAATGGACCTGCCCTTCGCCCCCTCCTCCTCGGAGGTGCTGGGGAGGGAGTACGCCTACTCGACCCTGGACGACTCCGGGCGCCTGCAGAGCCGGCGCATCGACCTGCTGCTGCGGACGCCCGGGGGCCTCGCCGTTGTGGACTACAAGACCGACGAGGCCGACTCGCCCGCTGCCGTCGACCGGCTGGTCGAGAAGTACTCGGAGACCCAGCGTGGATACATCCGGGACATGGAGAGGCTCTTCGGGGAGCCGGCCCGGGGCTACCTGGTCTTCCTCAGGGCCTCCGCCTGGCGCGAGGTCGCCCCGCCCGGCTGACTCCTGTCTCCCGCCTGCCCCGGAGCGGCTACAGCGACGTGAGGGCCGTCGCGCCTCCCCATCCGCTGGTCAGGGCCTCGTAGGAGCCGTCCACCGGGTTGGTGACCCAGAGGGTACCCTCCCAGATGGTGTAGACCCGGCCGTCCGCCACGGCCATAAGCGAGACGCCTCCGTAGCCTCCGCCGAGGTTCTCGAAGTCGCCGGTATAGGGGTCCACCCAGTACAGGACGTCCTCCTGGACCACGTAGAGGTCCTCGCCGTCGCCGACCATGGCGGTGGTGCCTGCGTAGCTGTGGGGCAGATCCGTGTAGTCGCCGGTCTCCGGGTCGGTCCTGTAGAGGACGTCGTTCTGGAGCACCATCAGAGCCCCGCCGGCCCAGGCGAGGTGCGTGGTGCCATCGTAGTAGCCGGAGAGGCTCTCCCACGCGCCGTCGGCCGGGTCTGCCCGGTATATGCTGCCGCCCTGGGCCACGTAGACGTAGTCCGGTCCGGCGGTGATGGCCTGCGAGCCGTACCACGTGCTGGAGAGCGACTCCCAGGTGCCGTCGTAGGGGCTGGCCCAGTACAGGTTGTCGCCCTGTATGGCGTAGAGACCGCCCTGGCAGGCGGTGAGCAGCTCCGTGCCGCTCCAGGTCTCCGAGAGCGCCTCCCAGCTGCCGTCGGACGGGTCAACCGAGTAGAGCGCGTCGCCGTCTATCGCGTAGAGCCATTCTGCTCCCGCTACCCCGGCCGTCGCGAGCACCGCTGCCAGAACCAGGTATGCCGTCCTCATTCCAGTCCCCTCCCTTTCTCCGCCGGCGACTCCGGCGGTTACCTCGTCACAGGCCCAGGTGGCGGATGGCCTCTGCCACTCCGTCCTCCTCGGCCATGGAAACGGCCACCGCACCTGCCCTCTCCCTCATTTCGACCGAGGTGAGGGCGTCCTCCATGGCCCTCGCCAGGGGTCGGGGCCGGAGCCCCGACCTCCCGAGCGGCCGGGATGACAGTCCTATTCTGTGCAGGTGCGGCCCCCAGAACAACTGGTCGACGCCGTACATGAGCGGAACCGATGGGACTCCGCAGGCAGCCGCCGTGTGCGTGGTGCCGGCCCCGCAGTGGTGGACGACGGCGGCGCACCTGGGGAAGACCCCCTCGTGAGGGGCCCTGGCGACGACGATGATGCCGTCGCCCCGGAAGTCCCGGGCCTCGCTCCTGTCGCACTGAACCGCAAGCCGGCAGCCGACCCTCCGCGACGCCTCGGCCAGAGTTCCGAGGAGCGCCGGGACGTCAGGGTCGAAGGCCATCATGCTGCCGGCGGTGAAGTACACCGGGGGCTTCCCGTCTTCCAGGAAGGAGTCCAGCTCCGGTGGCATGGGGAGGGCCCCCTCGACCGCCGGATGCCGGAAGCGTCCGGTCAGAATGTAGTCGGGCCAGTCCGGCGGCCTCTCCAGCAGGGAGGGGCTGACCTCCAGCATCAGGGGCGCGTCTCCTATCAGGACCTCCTCCAGTATCCAGCGGGCCTTCGGCAGCCCCGCCCTCTCCCGGAGGCCGTTGACGACAGGCGCGACCATGCGGTTGAAGAAGGGGGCGGCCAGCCTCCAGATGAGGCCGGTAAGCAGGGGGCCGAGGGGGGGGAGGCCGACCAGCGGTATGTGGCGGGAGGGGAGCACCGCCGGCGTCGTGAGTACCGCCGCCCTGGGGGTGCCGGTCAGCTCTGCGGCCACCGGAAGGGTCCAGGCGAACAGGTGTCCCACCACCATGTCGCTCTTCCGGCAGAGCTCCAGCGAGGCCTCCCACATGGCTTCCGTGGAAGGGCGGAGGAGCCTCTCCGTGACGAAGGAGAACTGCCTGATCGGGCTCCCCCGCATGGAGATGCGACCCAGCTCCGCCAGCTCCTCCTCCGAGGCTCCGAGACCAGCGGTCTGCACCAGTCCGACGCCGGAGCCCTCCAGCATGGGGGCGTAGTCCCTCTCCTCCATGCTGGTCACCACGGCGGTGACGTCGTGGCCGGCCTCGGACAGTCCCAGGGCGAGCGCGAGGAACGGCCGGACATCCCCCTCGCTCCCCCACGTCTGCACCCCGACCCGCATCACGTACCGCTTACTACTTTAGTGTCCGAATCCAAAGTAAAGCTCCAAAACGCCCCGGAAACGGATAGCCGCTTGTTCGATCATTGCTCGATTTCATAATAAAGTCGTAAGCGGTACGAAGAAAGGGCGGGGGAGCAAGTCCCCCGCCCCGTCTTCACGGTATCGGCCGTCCGGCTACTCTATCACCATCACCCTGGCGGTGGACACCTGACCGGCCTGGTCGAGGTGCAGGAAGTAGACGCCCGGGGTCAGGCCGGCGGTGCTCCAGCTCACGCTGTGGCTGCCGGTGACGCTGCCCCTGAAGGGGGTGGAGACGAGCCGTCCGGTGACGTCGTAGACGTCGAGGGTGGCCGGGCCGTCGCCGGTTATGGTGACCATTGCGCTGGCCCTGACCGGGTTGGGGACGGATATGGCGGAGGAGGGCCGTACGACGTCGCCGCTCTGGTCCTCGATTCCTGTGACGCCCCAGACGGCCATCTGGACCGACGGGTCGCCCATGAGGTTGTAGCCCTCCCAGTAGTACTGGGAGCGGCCTCCGCCGCTGTAGTACTCGTAGACCGCGAGCAGCCCGCCGTTGCAGAAGCCCTTGGCCCAGTGCACGCCGTCGTCCAGGAACCACTCCATCTCGGCGCGCTCCTGGATGTCGTCCTCGTCCCAGTAGGTTGACGGGACCGACCCGAAGAACCAGAGGCCGCCCCTGCCGGGGGTCCTGGTCCAGGTCTCGCACCAGGCGGTGGTCACGTCGTTGTAGGCGCCGGTGAGGCAGGAGTGGGAGAAGACGCCCGGGAGCATGTCCGAGTTGGTCAGCTGGTTGAAGTCGCTCTGGCCGAAGGACATGTCGCCCCAGCTGGTCTGACTGCCGTGACCGGAGAAGGTGAGCATCGAGGCGCCCGAGTTGAGGCTGGCTATGACGTCGGAGGCGTTGCCGCCCGAGTTGGGGTAGACCTTGTCGTAGGTGTAGCCCATGGGCGCGAAGAAGTTGTCGATGCAGTAGTTGTGCGTGCCCTCGGAGATGTCGTAGTTGTCGTTGCTGGCTATCCAGCAGGTGTTCTGGACCCAGGGCGTGGATCCGGAGACGTTCTCCTCGTAGTTGATGACCCTGTCGCCCATCATGACGGCCTGTCCCGTCTCCTGGACGGAGAACCGCCCGAGGAAGGCATCGGGGAAGTAGCCGCCGTCATCGAGGCAGGCGAAGTAGAGGTCGGTGCCGCTGCACTGGGTGGCATCGAACTCCGTGAGGTACTCGACGTCGCCCACCAGCAGTACGTACTGCGGAGGGTTGGGCCAGGTCTCGATGGCGTCACGGATGTAGGCCTGGATATCGGTGTCCTGAGTTCCGGTGACGCTCAGGTCGACCATGGTCACGTCGAAGCCGATGCTCTCCTTCCAGGCGACGAAGTCGTCCATCCCGGTGGTCACGAAGTCCTCGTGGCCGATGATGAGGTAGGGTGCCGGGGGCGTGTCGCAGCCCTGCTCGTAGATGCCGTAGTTCTCGACCATGCCGGAGAGCATGCGCTCGAAGGGGGGAGCGTACATTCGCTCCGCCCGCTGATACGTCCTGGCCAGGTCGCCGCCGACGAAGTCGAGCTCGATGGTGGCCTCGGCGAGAAGGTCGCAGGTGCCGGAGGCGGCGCTCCAGCGGAGCGGCATGACCTCGACGAGGGCGAGGTTCCTGCCCCGCATCTCGCCCGCATAGGTGACCCTTACCCAGTTGTGGGGGTATGCGACGCCAGTCTCGTATACCTCGTCGTTCATCTCCATGATGAAGCTGTCGCGAGGCTGGCTCTTCGGTGCGGACTCGATGCCCGGCTGGATGGGCCATGCGGGTCCGCTTATCGACTCCACGGTCTCGTCGCTGATGCTTACCTGCACCTCGGCGCCGCAGGGGATCTCGAGCCACGCCCGGTAGACCGGGACCCTGGGCATCGAGAAGTCGGCCAGGTTCTCGGCGCCCTCCATCGAGGGGAGCACGTAGTACTCGCCCCTGATGCTGAGCGTCTTGAACTCCGGCTGTGGTGCGCTGAGCTCGAGGACTGCGCCCTCCGGCGCGGTCTCGGTCAGCGTAAGGCCGCTGGCAAGCGCACAGCCTGCGATGGCCAGGAGGGGGATAGCGAGCCTCTTCACTTTAGCTCCTTTCGGCAGGGAGGGGGGATATTGATGCAATCACGTATATCATCGCGTATGTTCGCGCACGGATAGGTAAGATACGCCGGATGGGCCTGCCGGTAAAGACAGGACCCTGCAGGCGCATACCCACCTGTCCTGCATCTGAGCTAACCGTGGGCTTCCACAATGGTTCCCGGAGGGAGCGCTGCATGGCCGTCGTCAGGAGAGCTTCGGACAGGAGGCTGCGGAGGTGCGAGGCACCCGGCTGGAGGGGCGGCAGGCAGGCCGTGCTGGCCGGTCAGGCGCAGGGCATCGACGGCTTCACGGTGCGCATGGTCACCCTAGGGCCGGAGGGCACCACGCCCAGGCGCGGTATGTCCGGAGAGCGGGTTCTGCTTGTCCTCTCCGGGGAGGTGATCCTCATGGACGGCGACGGAGCGACGAGCATCCTCTCCAGCGGCGACGCGGCCCTGCTCTCCCCCGGGGAGAGGCACCATGTGGCCGCAGCGTCCGAGGGGGGCGCCGCCCTCCTCTCGGTGGAGGGGCAGCGATGACCGGGGACCGTCTGGCCGCCTGCGGTCAGCCTTCCCCGGCCGTCAGCCTCCTGGCCTCGTCCACCGCCCCGGGGGCGTCGGCGGCGTAGCCGGAGGCCCCGATGGCCTCGGCGTACTCCCTGCCCACCACCGCGCCTCCGACAAGAACCGGGACTCCGGGCAGCTCCTCAGAGACCAGGCCTATCACCTTCTCCATCTCCGGTGCGGTGGTGCTCATAAGAGCGGAGAGGGCGATGAGGTCGGCCCTCTCCTCCCGTGCCGAGGAGACTATCAGCTCGGCAGCCGCATCGGTGCCCAGGTCGATGACCTCGAAACCTGCGTTGCGGAGGAAGAGACCCACGAGATCCTTTCCTATGCTGTGCACGTCGCCCCGGACGGTGGCCAGCACGACCCTCCCCGTCCTGGGCCTGTCGCTCTCCTTCAGGTGTGGGGTAACCTCCCCCATGAGGTCCGACGCCGCCTCCGCAGCGGCTATGAGATGCGGCAGGAAGAGCTTCCTCTCCGAGTAGAGCCTGCCCACCTCCGACATCGCGGCTGCGAGTCCCCTCTCCAGTATCTCGCCGGCGGCTTCCCCCGACTCCAGGAGCTCCCTTGCCGCCGACGAGACGCCCCTCCTGTCTCCCGTGATGAGCCTGCGGCGGAGTATCTCCCAGAAGTCCGGGTCCTCCCCGTGAGGGACGAGGTCCGGCGAGGGCATCTCCACCGGATCCAGACCGCCGGTGAGGACGAGAGCCCCCTTCCATGCGCCAAGGACCACCGGGTCCAGCACGTCCATGATGGCCAGGTCCAGGCCGGCCGCCACAAGCGTCGACAGGAGCGCCGCGTTGACGACGGACCTCTCTGGCAGCCCGTGGGAGACGTTGGAGATGCCGGCGATCGTCAGCAGCCCCCTCTCCTTCAGCATCGCGTGGGTGCGGATGGTGACCCCTGCGTCCCCGCCGGAGCCGACCGGCGTCACGACCGGGTCCGCCACTATCCTTCCGGCTGGCAGCCCCATCTCCCCGAGCGTGCGGATGCCCCGCTCCAGCTTCGCGACCCTCTCCTCCGGCGTCTCCCCCGGACCCTCGGCGTCCAGCGGGAGCAGGACGGCGTAGCCGCCGTGTCTGAGGAGCACAGGCACCAGCCGCTCCATCACCTCCGGCTCGCAGGTGAGCGAGTTCAGCAGGGCTATGCCGGCCAGCGACTCGAAGGCCTCCCGGACCAGGCCGGGGGAGGAGAGGTCGACGGAGAGCGGGGGGCCCATGGCGAGCCTGGAGAAGACCTCCGACACGAAGCCTTCGGGGAGCATCCTCTCGAGGCCCAGGTTCACGTCTATGACGTCCGCCCGCCCCTGGGCCCTGGCAAGCGAGGTGACCGCCATGAAGTCGCCGGCGCGGAGCGATGCCCGCAGCCTCCTCCTGCCGGTGGGGTTTATGGACTCTCCCACGGCAAGGGTGCGGCGGCCGAGGGGGACTATCCTGTCCATGGAGGTCAACGCCCGGAGCTCCTCCCGCTCCACCTCCTCGGCCGGCCTGCGGCCGACGGTCCGGACCATCGCCTCGACGTGTGCGGGGGTTGTACCGCAGCACCCGCCAAGCACGGAGGCGCCGGCCCAAGCCATGTCCTCCGCCCACCCGGCCATCCTCTCCGGGGAGAGCTCGTAGCGACCACCTGTCGGAAGGCCGGCGTTCGGCTCCACGACTACCGGCCTGCCGGAGAACCGGACCAGCTGCTGGGTCACGGGGAGCATTGCCTCCGGGCCGGTACCGCAGTTGGTCCCGACCGCGTCGACGGGAAGCTGCCCCGCCAGGAGGGCCAGGGCGGTCGGAGAGCAGCCGGTCAGCGAGACGCCGCCCCTCTCGAAGGACATCTGGGCCGATACGAAGGCGTCCGGCACCGCGTCGCGCACCGCCAGGACGGCGGCCTTGAGCTCCCCGGGGTCCGAGAATGTCTCCAGGAAGAACGCCTCGATGCCCTCTCCTGCAAGCGCCTCCGCCTGCGCCGAGAACATCCGGTATGCCGAGGCCCAGTCCAGCTCTCCCGAGGGCCTCATGAGGAGGCCGGTCGGGCCCATGCTGGCGGCAACTACCGCCCGGTCACCCACCTCCTCCAGGGCTATGCGGGCCAGGGCGGAGCAGGCCTCCGCCGCCCGGCGGTCGCTGCCGAGCTTCGCCGCAGTGCCGCCGAAGGTGCAGGTCAGCACCACGTCCGCCCCGGCCTCGACGTACTCCCGGTGCATTCTGCGCACCAGGCCTCCGTGGCCCAGCGCCCACTTCTCGGTGGGTACGCCCGGCGGCATGCCCCACTCCATAAGGAGGGTGCCGCAACCGCCGTCCAGGAAGACGACCCGCTCGGAGAGCAGCCTTCTCAGCCCGTTCGCGGAAGCCATGCCGTCACCCCCGTGGTGCTCTTGACCGGTTCCATCATGAACGAGCCGGGGAGCAGTGAGACGCCGGTCCCGTCTCCCCCCAGCAGATCGATTATGGTGGCCTGAGCCGACAGGTCCAGGTCGCCGTACCCGGGCGCGATGCTGACCCCGGGCACGAGGCCGGCCACCCCGGCCGCGAGCGCCCTCCTGGTCTCCCGGGCCAGGTTCTCCACCATCACCGAGGCGGCGGAGTCGAGCAGGAAGGCGTCCAGCTCCTCGCCGGAGCCGGCCAGCTCCGATACCACCCGCTCCGGGGCGGGCCCCAGGGTCGCCAGGTGTACCGAGAGCCGCACGGCGCCCTGCAGGCGCCTTCCCAGGCCGCTGCCGCGGAGCACGGAGCCGGCGGTCCGGACAGCATCCTCGTCGATGCGCTCCACATCGGACAGCCTTGCCCTCCCGACCGGTGCGGCCAGGTCCAGCAGAGCCGATATCGCCCTCTCCACGCGCTCCTCCAGGCCCTCCGCCCGTTGGGGCGGACAGCCGCTCCTGGCGAGCACCTGCCGGCTCCCCGGTGCGACGAGATGCGGCTCGGGACTTATCAGCCTGACAGCCGGGTCCATGTCTCCGACAGCCTCCTCACGGTCCCGAAGCCGCCGGCCAGGTAGACCCCGGCGCAGCGGCCCGAAAGCTCCTCCATCAGCCGGGCCGTCATCTCCTCCGAGCGGGATGCGACCCCGCTGTCGTCCATTCCGGAGAGCTCATCCAGAACGCGCTCGGGTACCCGTATCCCGGGCACCTCCGTCGCCAGGTAGGAGGCGGAGGCGAAGCTCCGGAACGGCATGAGGGCCACCAGGACCGGCATCTCCTCCAGCAGCTCGGCGTGGACGTCAAGCTCCCGGGCCGAGAAGACCGGCTGCGTTATGAAGAACCTGCAGCCGGCACCGAAGCGCCTGGCCGCCTTCGCGGCGGCATCGCCGGAGCCGAGGGAGAGGGCGCTGCCAGGGAAGAGGTAGGCGCCGGCGCCGATGCTCCTGCCGTTCAGGTCGCGCCCCTCCCTCAGCCTCTCGATGAGCTCCAGCGTCTCGTCGGTGGAGAGGTCGTACACCGCCGATGCTTCGGGGTAGTCGCCGAGCGAGGGCGGGTCGCCGGATATCAGGAAGACCGTCTTCAGCCCGGCCCCGGCCATGGCCAGGAGGTCCGCCTGTATCCTGGTCAGGCCCCTGTCACGCAGGGCGAAGTGTACCACCGGCTCCACTCCCAGCCTCTCCCGCAGGGCTAGACCGGTTATCGAGGGGGAGACCCGCACCCGGCCCATGGGGGAGTCGGGGATGCTCACCGCCAGCGGACCGACCGCGGAGAGCCTGGCGGCCCTCTCCAGGAAGCGGGAGAGGTCTCCTCCCCTCGGGGGCAGCAGCTCCGTTACCAGCGCGGTGCGCGAGCTGATGGCAGCGGCGAGCCGAGGAGGAGCCTCCTCCGCGCGCCGGGCGGATGCCGGCCTCTCGCCGCTCCAGGAGATCGTGACCCGGGTCCTCTCCCCGGAGCGGAGGCGCCGGGCAAGCAGGGAGATGAACTCCGGGGTGGTGCCGCAGCAGCCGCCCACGACAGCGGTGCGGTCGAGGCACGAGAGCATGCACCTGACGTAGTGGGCCGGGTTGTCCGGGAAGACGAATGAGCCGTCCATGTACCGCCCTACCCCGGAGTTCGGCTCGAGCAGCACCGGGAGGTCCGAGGCCGAGAGCAGCCTTCGGTGCACGTCGAGGAACTGGAGCGGGCCTATCCCGTGGTTGGCGCCCAGCGCGTAGACCCCGGAGCCCGCGAAGACCTCCAGGCACTTCGACAGGGAGTAGCCGGCAGGAGTGACCAGGTCCTGGCCGAAGGTGAAGCTGACCGCCACCGGGACGGCCGTATCCACCGCTCGGACTACGTCCAGTATCCCCATGGCCTGCAGGGGGTCCACCTGGGTCTCCAGCAGGAGCAGGTCCGCGCCTCCGTCGAGGAGCCCCTCCACCTGCGGCAGGAAGGTCTCCCTCAGCACTGCCGGGTCCCTCTGCGCCGGACGGAAGGAGTGCTCCGGGTCCAGCGGGCCTATCGAGCCGGCCACCAGGCAGTCTCCGGTGGCCCGCGCGAGATCGGCCGCCACGGCGTTTATCTCGCGGCACCTCTCCGCCAGCCCCCTGGCGTCCAGCCTCCTGAGGTTCGCGTCGAAGGTGTCGGTGGTCATCAACCTGGCGCCTGCGCCGGCGTAGTCCCGGTGGACGCTGGCGAGTATCTGGGGTGCTCTCACCACGGCCTCGCAGGCCAGGTAGCCTGCCGGGAATCCCAGAGAGAAGAGGAACTGCCCTATGGCGCCGTCGGCCAGGAGCGGCTCGCCGCCGGTCGGGTCCGGGAGGGCCCTGCGGGAG
This sequence comes from uncultured bacterium, assembly GCA_964423505.1. Lineage (GTDB taxonomy): Bacteria > Fermentibacterota > Fermentibacteria > Fermentibacterales > JCC-6 > CAYREX01. Next base: position 278,162 of record CAYREX010000002.1, read on the forward strand.
CGGCCGGGTCCCGGCCGGTTCAAGGTATCAGCCGCCTGGACGCGGACTGCCGTCTCCGTCGCGCATGAACCGGACGGTCCGCTCCAGTCCCTCGTAGAAGCCCGCAACCGGCTCGTAGCCCAGTACCCGCCGCGCCAGGGAGATGTCCGCCCTGCTGTGGCGTACGTCCCCCGCCCTAGCGGGTCCGTGGACCGGCTCGACGTCCGTCCTGCCGGTCAGCTCGGAGAGGGAGCCGGCCAGCCGGTTCACCGTGATGCTGTCACCGCAGGCCACGTTGATGACCATGCCCGGTGCCTCCTCCGCCTCCGCGGCGAGCAGGTTGGCGTGTACGACGTTGCCGATGAAGGTGAAGTCCCGGGACTGCTCCCCGTCGCCGTTGATGACCGGGCTCCTCCCCTCCAGGAAGGCCCTGGTGAAGAGGGGTATCACGGCGGAATAGGGGCTGCACGGGTCCTGGTGGGGACCGAACACGTTGAAGTAGCGCAGGGCGACCGTCTCCAGCCCGTAGATGTGGTTGAAGACCTGGAAGTACTTCTCCCCCGCCAGCTTGCTCACTGCGTAGGGGGAGAGGGGCCTCACGTGGAGGTCCTCGCTCTTCACCTGCTGCGGTGCGTCCCCGTAGATGGAGGAGGAGGAGGCGAAGACCACTCTCCTGCAGCCGGCCTCGAGGGCCGCGTGGAGCACGTTCAGGGAGCCCTGGACGTTCACGTCGTTGGTGGTGATGGGGTCTGCTATCGAGCGGGGCACGCTGGGAAGGGCTCCCTGGTGGAAGACCACCTCGACGTCGCGCATGACGCTCTGGACTATGTGGTAGCTGCGCAGGTCCCCCTCGACCACCTCGATGTCCTCCCGGATGTCCCGGATGTTCGACCAGTGTCCTGTGGAGAAGTTGTCGAGGATCCTCACGTCCAGGCCCCGCCGCAGGCACTCCCTCGCTATGTTGCTGCCGATGAAGCCGGCCCCGCCGGTTATCAGGTACATTCGCCCTCCGCTTCCTCTTGTGCCCCCTGTGCCGGGGGAAGCTACCTGCCGACCGTCCCCGGCCGCAAGCCCCCACCGGCCCGGGGCATGCGCCTCATCCTGCTGCCGTAGTGCGGAGGGTCGCCCGAGTCTCCGAGGACCAGCCTTCTTCCCATGGCGCCGCTCCTCCCGGCAAGCTCGTCCAGCAGCTCCGCCGGTGAGTCGGCAACCGTTCCCTTGCCGGGGTAGATTACGTATCCGCTCCTGTAGGGCTCCGGCGTGAGGTTCGGCATGACCACGTTGGCGCCGGCCGAGAGCGCCCTCTCCAGGCCGTTCGTGGCCAGGGTCTGCAGGGCCGTCGTTGCCGCTATGTTGAGGTCGGGCACCATGAGCCTGAGCAGGGCTGTCATCCTCAGCGTCAGCAGCACTCGCGCATCGGGGCCCGGCAGCGAGTCCCTCTCCTCCCACAGCGGGGTGCCCTCGCAGGGGACCAGCGGGCCCATGCCCACCATGTCGACGTCCGCCTCCCTCATGGCCAGGAGGTCCCGGGCCAGGCTCTCCGTGGTCTGTCCGGGAAGGCCGACCAGCACCCCGGTACCGGTCTGCCACCCGGTGTCCCGCAGGTGCCGGAGGACCTGGAGACGCCCCTCCCACGTGCCGTCCTCCTCCGGGTGGAACCTCGCGTAGAGCCCAGGGTCGAAGCTCTCCATCCGCAGCAGGTATCTGTGCGCACCGGCTCGGCGAAGCCGGTCAAGGAGACCGGGGGGCAGCTCGCCCATGGAGAGGACCATCCTGGTGCCCGGCATCTCCTCCCGCACGGTCTCCAGTACGCCCGTCACCGTCTCCAGGAGCGACTTCGAGGGCAGCTCGCCCGACTGGAGCAGGAACGAACGCAGGCCCAGCCCGTAGCCGCCCCGGATGGCCCGGACGACCTCCTCCCGGGACATCTCGTAGCGGACAGCCTCCGGGTTGCCCGCACGGAGACCGCAGTAGAGGCAGCCCCGCCCGCACCTGCTGGAGACCTCCACGAGCCCGCGTAGGTAGACCCCGTCGCCGACGGAGGCCCGGAGGGCCGCGTCGGCTGCCTCGAACAGCTCGGGGTCGTTACCGCCTCCGGCCAGCATGCCGGAGAGTCGCTCCGGTCGGAGCCGGTCCGGGAAAGCGCCGGATGAATGGGTCAAGGAGGGGGCGGCTCCGCTCGCCCGGTCAGGTGCCCGGGGCCAGGCTGTCCGGTACGTGGACCCCCCGGCCCGGCTGGAAGACGTGCGGGGCGGACATCCTCATCGCCCTGCCCTGCTGCAGGAGGTCCTCCACGATGCCGGTTATGTCCGCCTGCTCCCAGCCGGAGTAGTACCTGGCCGACACCCTGGACTGGGCGTCCAGGATGAGGAGCACCGGGTAGGAGCCGACCTCGAACCTCCCGGAGACCATTCCGGCATGGTCGATGACCACCGGGAACTCTATTCCCCAGTCGGTCACAGTATCTTCCAGTATCGCCGGGTCGGTCTCATCGGTCCGAAGGACCATGATGGTGGCGAGCGGCTCGCCCGAGAAGGCGTCGCTAACCCCCTCCAGCCTCTCCACCGCCGCCAGGTCGTCCAGGGTTGCGAGCTCGCAGAAGAGTATGACCACGACGTGCCGCCTGAGCTCGTCGTAGACGCTCAGCGGCTCGTCTGCGTTGATCCAGACATGCCCCTCGGGGAAGTCGTCGACGTCGGTGAGGATTATCTCGGGCGGCGGCTCGGGTCCGAGGCGGAAGAGGTAGGCTATCGCGAACGCCGTGACCAGGAGCACCAGGCCGAAGAGTATCATGGCGCGCGTCTTGCGGCGTCCCAGCTCCGTCCTCGGGAGCTCCGTGGAGTAGTCGTTCAAACGGCGCACCTCCCGTGTCGCATCGCATCGCGCCGGGGAGGGGGCGGCAGAGCGCTCTCCGGCGGAGTGCATCGAAGGAAGATAACAGCAGCTGGTCCCCCGGGCTACCGCTCCCGCTCCCCGCGGGCCACGGAGCGTATCCAGCGGGAGTAGCTATCCAGTGTGTATACCGCGGCCAGCGGGTTGTGCCCGAAGACCCTGTCCTTCGTGGCCAGCACGGTGCAGGGTGCATCCGAGGCACCCAGGAAGAGGCTGTCGTGTCCGACGCAGAGGCCCATCACGACGTTGAGCTCGGTCCCGGCCCCGTTAAGCGTCTCTGCCTGCATGAGGGGGTTGCACATCGGCTCCGGGGAGCCGGGCCTTATCTTCTCCTCCTCCCGGAGCCCGAGGTGCTCCTTCGGGACCCTCCCCGCCTTGCACATCACCGAGCGGACGTCCAGTCCGGCCTCCTCGAGGAGGGAGCAGACGGTTCCGGCCTCGCTCTCCAGGCCCACGCAGTAGACCAGGCCGATCCTGGACCAGCCCATCCTCCGGGCCAGCATCACCGTCTCGAGGAGCCTGGGCATCACCGGCCTGGGGCACTCGACATCGGGGCCGCGTCCGCCGTAGCCCTCCGCCTCCTGCAGCGAGGACTCCCTGGCCAGCCGGCGCGTCTCCGGGTCCTCCAGCCTCCGCATGGCCCTTTCGAGCGCTCCGCCGTCCCTGGTTGGACAGCCCTCCGGGCCATGGCCCTCCTCCGAGAGACAGAGCCTTCGTCCCCGCTCGAAGGGGCAGGAGGCGCAGCTCGGCCCTCCGCTCAAAACCCCGCGCCCCCTCCGGCCGCCCGCCGGTACCGGGCGATGGCACCGCGGACCCGCTCGGCGAAGAGCTCCGGCATGTCCGGAGAGACCACCAGCGGCCGGTCCGGGAGCCGGATGACCACCGTGTCGCGGAGGTTGGTCACCAGGGCCCGGAAGGAGCCCAGCCGCCTGCTCCTGTACCTGCCGGAGAAGCTGAAGAGGCCGCCGTTGCCTAGGGTCCTGATGCTCCCCTTCATCGCATCCGGGTCTACCTCCACCGAGTCCGCCCCCGAGAGGTCGATCCCGGTGGTCCAGAGGAGCCTCCGGACCAGCAGCCTCCCCTCCCGCAGCTCGTAGCCCCTTACCGTGAAGAGCGCGCAGGTCGCCAGCAGGCCCAGGCAGCCGGCGGTGGTGATGACGAGGGGCACCCCCTCCGCGTCGGTCTGGAGCATCATGTAGACCGGGATGCCGACCAGGATCGCTGCGCCGAGGATGCTGATAACGACCAGGGCCCTGCCCCAGGGGGCGCCGAAGCTGCAGGGCGCGGTTCCGTCCATGTTCCCCTCCTCCCGACGGTAAGATACTAGCAGCCCCCTGCCGGTCCACGGCCGGGAGGGTTGCGCCGCACCGCCCCGTCCGTTCATTTCTATGGCGTACCGGCCGACGAAGCCTGAGAGGGGGCGGGATGGGTCTTTCGGGGTACTTCCGTTTCGAGGAGCTGGGCACCACATGGAGACGGGAGCTGGTGGCAGGCGTCACCACCTTCCTGACAATGGCCTACATCATCATCGTCAATCCGGCCATCCTGTCGGCCGCCGGGATACCGGAGGGACCGGCCATGGTCGCCACGGTGCTGAGCGCCGCCTTCGGCACCATCCTCATGGGGGTGTACGCGAAGCGCCCCTTCGCAGTCGCCCCCTACATGGGCGAGAACGCTTTCATAGCCTACACCGTGGTCACCGTCCTCGGATACACCTGGCAGACCGCCCTGGGGGCCGTCTTCCTCGGCGGCGTGCTCTTCACTGTCCTTACCCTGACCGGCGCCCGGGGCTGGCTGGCAGGGGCCATACCCGCCAGCCTGAAGATAGCGTTCGCCGTGGGAATCGGTCTCTTCCTGGCCTTCATAGGCCTGAACGACGTCGGAGTGGTTGCCATCGGCGTACCCGGCGCTCCGGTAGCTCTGGGCGACCTCTCCTCGGCCACCCCCCTCCTGGCGCTGGGCGGCCTGCTGGTGATGCTGGTCCTCCTGGCGCTGAGGGTGAGGGGGGCGCTCCTCATAGGCATAGCCGCAACGAGCGTGGCCGCCTTCCTCACCGGGGCCGCGCCCGCCCCTTCGAGCATCGTGAGCGCCCCGCCCTCCCTGGCGGAGACCTTCATGAAGATCGACCTGGCGGGAGCCCTCTCGTGGGGCTTCATATCCGTCCTGCTCACGGTGTTCGTCATGGATTTCGTGGACACCATGGGCACTCTGCTCGGCCTCTCCTACAGGGCGGGGATGCTGGACGAAGAGGGCAACCTGCCGGATATCGAGAAGCCGATGCTGTGCGACTCGCTGGCAACCGTTGTCGGAGCCCTGCTGGGCACATCCACCACCGGCACGTTCATCGAGTCGGCCGCCGGCATCGAGGAGGGCGGGAGGTCCGGGATGACCTCCGTGGTGACCGGGTTGCTCTTCCTCTCCGCGCTCTTCTTCGCCCCGCTCCTGACGGCGGTCCCGCCAAGCGCCTACGGCCCGGTGCTCGTAGTCGTCGGCATGCTCATGCTCAAGCCGGTACGGGAGCTGCCCTTCGACGACATGACCGAGCTGGCCCCGGCCTTCCTGACCATCACGCTGATGAGCTTCACCTACAACCTCGGGGTGGGGATGACCGCGGGCTTCGTCGCCTACCCTCTAGTGAAGCTGCTGGCCGGGCGGGTCCGGGAGGTCCCGGCGGGGATGTGGGTGCTCTCCGGGCTCTCCCTCGTCTACTACGCGTTCGGCGCCTGAGGGCTTGCGCCGGGCGGGGTTTCGTATCAGCTTCTCAACAGGTTCCACGTGTTGTGATCGGAAGGAGGAGCCGAGATGCCCACCTTCGTCCTGATGACCAGGCACAGCCCCGACAGCCTGAGGAACGCGGCCGGCAGGAAGCGCATGGGCAAGGAGTGGCTGGAGAAGGTCAGGAGCGCCTGCCCGGGGGTCCGCTGGATATCCCACTACGCCATACTGGGCCCGTACGACTTCATGGACGTCTACGAGGCGCCGGACGTCCAGACGGCCCACCGGGTCTCCCTCATATCCAGGGCCGAGGGCGCCCTGGAGGCGGAGAGCTGGGAGGCGCTGCCCTACGAGGACTTCCTCGGCGTGCTGGAGGAGATAGAGTAGAAGCCGGGCCCGAGGTCATCATCATGCGCGGCCTGCCCGGGGCGGGGAAGTCCACCTGGGTCCGGGACAACAGGCCGGACGCGAGGGTCTGCTCCGCGGACAGCTTCTTTCGCGGCGAGGACGGCTCGTACCGGTTCGACCCCTCGAGGCTCCAGGAGGCCCACTCCGACTGCCTGCTCAGGTTCGTGGAGCTGCTCTCCTCCGGGGAGCAGGGGACGGTGGTGGTTGACAACACCTGCCTGCGCTCCTGGGAGATAGCCCCCTACTACAGCCTCGCGGCGGCGATGGGTCTCGAGCCGACCATCGTGCACGTGAGCTGCGACCCGGAGACGGCGTATCGCAGGAACGTCCACGGGGTCGAGAGGGAGCAGATAGACACCATGAGCGCGGCCCTTGAGGAGGAGACCCTCCCCTCCTCCTGGCGCCTCGTCTACGCCTGACGCACCCCCGTACCGCTTATGAGTTTAATCCAGTATTCTCAAGTAACGAAGCTATGTGGCTCATAAGATAGCACGCTTTACTTTAGATATGCAAACTAAACCCATAAGCGGTACGGGGGGGAGGGGGTCAGCGGGAGTAGGTGCCCATCAGCTCGGCGGTGGCCATCACGTGGTCGCCCATGGCCTCGTAGAGCTCGTCGGCGGTCAGGCCGGGAGGGAGGTCCAGCTGAGCGTCCAGCGCGTAGAGCCTGAAGAAGTACCTGTGGGCGCCGCTGCCCTCGGGAGGGGCTGGCCCGCCGTAGCCGGTCTCGCCCCAGTCGTTCTCCCCCTGGGTGGTACCGTCCTCGAGGGTCTCCTCCCCCGGCAGGCCCTCGTCCAGGCCGGAGGCCTCCGGCGGGATGTCGTAGACGACCCAGTGCACCCAGGTGCCACCCGGCGCGTCAGGGTCCTCGCAGACCAGGGCGTACGACTCCGGCTCGACCTCCGCCCGCCAGGCAAGCGGCGGCGAGATGTCCGCGCCGTCGGCGGTGTACTCGACCGGTATGGCCTCTCCCTGAGCGAACGCGGCACTGAAGAGCATCAGCAGCTCGAGCATGTCCGTGTCTCCCCTCCATCCGTTCCCGTCCATGACAGGCACATCGACAGTCTCGGCGGGTCGCCCTCCAGCAGGGCCTCCAGGTCGATGCCGTTCTCCCTGCACAGCCGGGAGCAGCAGATAAGGCCGAAGCCGCCACCACCTGTGAGCGACGGCATGTGGAAGATCCCATCCCCGTCCTCGAAGGGCGCCCTCTCCCTCGCTATGGTCTCCGCAACAGCCGGGTCACCTATCCTCTCCCGGGCAGCCTCCAGGTCTCCGGGCAGAGGGGGATGCGACGACGAGACCCGGACCTCTAGCCGGGCGGGCCCACCGGCGGCACTGACGGTCACGTGGTCCGCGGCGGTCTCCACCCCGAGTGCCCCCATTCTCTCCCGCAGCGGCAGGTCGAGCCAGTCGTCCACGTCCATGCCGACCCGGGAGCGGAAGAGCTCGCGCAGCCGCTCCGGCCCCGCCCGCCTCATGGAGCGTGGACCCGGCCAGACGGCGCTGGTCCCGAGGAGGGCGAGCATCCGGTCGCGGTCCAGACCGAGCCTGTCGTGGAGCGCGCTGCCCAGCGGCGCCAGCATCGCGTTGGAGACCAGCTCCATGAGCACCCAGCCCAGGGCGTCCATGGCGCCGTCGGGGAGGAGACCGCCGAGGCGGTCGAGGAACGGCGAGAGCTGGTCCTCCAGGTCCAGAACGAAGCTCTCCGGGCCGACCGACGCATCCATCGCCCGGCCGGAGGAGGGAACCAGCTCGAGCGTCTCGCGGCCCTCTCTTCCGCCGCCGGCGCTCAAACTCTCAGAGCCTCTTCAGTACCAGCAGGGTGAAGTCGTCGGCGAACTCGCTGCTGCCGGAGTGGCGGACGACCTCCCGCTCTACGCCGCAGAGCATCTCCGCCGGGTCTCCGTCCGCGAGCTCGGAGGCGACACGCTGCAGCCTCTCCTCGCCGAACTCCTCTCCCGAGTCGTCCATGGCCTCGGTGACTCCGTCGGTGAACATCAGGAGGGTGTCGCCCGGCCGCAGCGCCAGCCATCCCTCCTCGTAGCCGGTATCGGGGTCCACCCCGAGCAGGAGCCCGCCCCGGTCGAGTCGCTCCACGCCGCCGCTGCCCTTGAGGAGGAGCGGCGGGTTGTGGCCGGCGTTGACGTACCGGAGCACGCCGCCGCCCGGGTCGTAGACCGCCAGGAAGAGGGTGATGAACATGTCGGAGGGGGTGTTGTCGTGTATCAGCCTGTTCATCCTGGTCATGGATTCCGAAGGGCTCAGGCCCACCTCCTGCGTGGTCCTGAGGGAGGCCTGCAGGTTCGCCATGAGAAGGGCCGGACCCATCCCCTTGCCGGCGACGTCGCCAACGGCGAGTACCTTCTTCCCGCTTCTGAGGGAGAACACGTCGTAGTAGTCCCCGGCGACCTCCAGGCAGAAACGGACCAGCGCCTCGACCCGTATCCCGGGCGTTGAGTCAAGGTCGGTGGGGAGGAGGCCCTTCTGGATGCTCCTGGCAAGCTCCATCTGCTGGTCCAGCTTCCGCTTCTCCATCCTCTCCTCGAGCAGGGAGAGGTTCTCCACCACCACGGCCATCTGGACGCCCAGCGAGTGGAGCAGCTCCAGCTCCACGGTGCCGTAGTCCTCGCCGGTGGTCTTCCTTCCGAGGGAGACGAAGCCGACCAGGCCGGACTTGGTCCTGAGCGGGAGTAGAAGGGCGCTCTCCCGCTCCGTCAGCCAGTCCCGCTGCGCCTCCGAGAGGTCTACCTTGCCGCTGGCCATTATCTCGTCGGTCAGGAGCGGCTGCCCCCTCTCCGCCAGCCTCGTGACCACGTCGTCCTCCGGCGAGAACGGGGTCTCCTCCCCCTCTACCGAGAGGAAGGTCCGGCCGTCCCTCGCCGGGATGACCGGGTTCACGCTGCCGGTGTCCAGCCCCACCGCCAGCTGCTCGTCGAGCTCCGTCCAGAACTCCCTCGCGTCGGTGTAGACCGAGCTCCTCTCCAGGAACTCGCCCAGCAGCTTCCTCAGCCTGTTCTTCTCGGGGTAGAAACGCCTGTCCAGGAACCGCCGGATGCGCCGCTGGCCGGGCACGAAGCCGAGCGCCAGAGCCAGGCCGACCACCAGGGTAGGGGTCCTGCTCCTTATCTTCAGTCCCTCCAGCAGGAGCTGGGCGAAACCGAAGACGATGCCGAGCATCACCGCGATGAGCAGGATGTTGACGACCACGAAGCGGGTTCCCCGCTTCAGCCTTGCCTCCAGCTCAAGGAGGCGGTAGCGGCGTATGGCCAGGGCAAGCATCACCGGCAGGGGCAGGAACAGGAGGAACGTAGCGTTGAAGACCAGCATCCTCTCCACGAAGCCGAGCCTCTGGATGACCTGGGCCGCCACTACTATGAGCCCCAGGAAGACGAGCCGGGAGCCGATGCTGGGTATGACGCCGAACAGGACCAGCCGCGTCTGTCGCCGCTCGAGGGGGACCTCGGCGCGCCTGTTGCTCCTTATCAGGATGGCCACGCCCAGGGCGAAGAGCACGACGGAGACCACGTAGGGTATAGTTGCAATCCCATCCGGCTTGTCCGGGCCTACCACGGAGTAGACCCCAAGTGCCGCCACGACCGCCAGGAGCCCGAGCCGCACCGCCGTCCGGTGACGCTCGTAGAACGGGTTGGGGCGCGGGAAGCTGAGGGTTAGGAGCAGCCAGGCCGGCGGCGCCAGGAGGCTCAGCCCGGGGAGATGCTCCGCGAGGAATCCCGGCATGGAGAAGACCGCGTAGGCCTCGGAGAGGGAGACGCTCACGGTCATCTCCATCGCTATGCCGAGGCAGAAGACCGCCAGCAGCTTTACGGTGACCGAGCCGCCGCGATTGACGAGCCCCCATGCCGCTATCCCCACCAGAGACAGCACGATGAGGACCCTGAGCAGCGTCAGGAGGAGCACCTGGGCGGCGACCGGGGTGGGGATGGAGCTCGCAACGACCATGGTGGAGAGCACCTCTCCGGTCTCCATGGAGAGGTAGTCTATCTCGAACCTGGCCCCCGGCTCCGTAGTTGGGGAGAAGAAGTCGAAGTAGTTGTCCCTGGTGGCAGGCACTCCCTCGATGGCGAGGAGGCTGTCTCCGACGGACGGCCTGGGCGGGTCGGGGAAGTCCTCCCGGGCGACCTCCCTGAACTCGGCCCCGGGCTCGTCGCTGAGGGCGAGCATGCTCCAGATGTCGCCCATGTTGACGAAGCTCCATACCTTGCTCAGCTCCCAGGAGAGCATGAGCAGGACGGAGAGCGCCATCACGAGGCACAACAGGCCGCCGCCTATCCTGCCTATCCTGCCGCTCCTGTCGCTCATCGGCCTCCCGTCTCCCGTCTCACCCGGTTGCCCCCGATACTATTCGATGCACCCGGCAGCCGGTAGCCGGATGCCCTCCGCGGGAGCCGGCGCCCGCCATCGGGTGCCGGACACGGGCGGCGGCGGAGCGACGCTAAAGCTTCACGACCGTCAGAGCCGCGCTCTCCCCCTCTCCGTAGACCCGGAGGACGTAGACGCCGGAGGGGTATCCCCGGGCGTCCCAGGCGTAGCTGCCGGGGAAGCGGTCCTCCAGGAGCACCCTTCCGGAGATGTCCAGCACCTCCACGCGAGCGGACGGACCGAAACCCTCCCCGCATACGGCTACGCCCTCCGAGAAGGGGCTCTCGCCCGATAGCTCGAGATGCGCCGTCCCCGGGAGAGCCGCACCGCTGCCGCCGGCCACTCCCGTCGGGACGAGGTCTATCCGGTATATCTCGTCCGCATGGATATTGCTGGCCCACAGGTACCTGTCGCTCTCGAAACAGAGGCCGTGCGCCGCGGGAATGACCTCGTCCTCGATGTAGTCCGTGAGGCTCCCGCCGGTTGAGAAGGCCTTCACCGGCGAGTCGGACGCGTCGCAGGCGAACCAGATCTCCCCGGAGTCGCCCTCCCGGAAGGCTATGTCGTGGAAGACCGGCAGGCCGATGGGCTGGAACAGGTAGGGCCCGCTCATGATGCTGCCGGAGAAGGTGAACCGCTCTACCGTCTCGTTCATCGTGTACGTGTCGATGCCCGCTCCGAAAACATTGCTCGGCCCTGCAGCGAGACCAGAGACCCCCTGGTCGAGGTCGCTGCCTCAACAGTCGAGGTCGAAGCTGCCCAGGTATCCTCCCGACGTGCTGTAGCGGTAGCAGTAGGGGTCCGAGTAGCTGGACCCGGTGGCCGCTGCGACGTATACCGCGTTGCTGGCGAAGGTGAGGCCGGTGGCTATCCTGGAGCCGGTCTGGGTGCATACCCAGGAGTCCTCCACCGAGCCGGTGACCGGGTCCAGGCGGTACACCGTCTCCGAGACGTTGTCCACCGCCCACAGGCTGCCCTCCCCGAAGCCCAGGCCGGTTATGTCTCCGTCCGGTGCGGCAAGCGTCCTGTCCACCACCGGGTCGGCCGGGCCCAGCGCGCAGATCAGGAGCACGGCGGCGAATGCTGTCTTCATGGTCGCTCCCTCCTCCCGTTCCCTCGCTCCTCCTCCATTCTATCACCCGCCCGGGAGGGACTGTCAATGTGTACGTCCACCCAACCTGCGGCGCTGCATACCCTTACCCGCGTCAGGGTGGGGCGTTCTCACCCGCGGGGGAGCGCAACCCCGGGAAGCCGCCGGCTCCCGGGCCCGCCCCCCCGGACGCCCCCGTCTTCGTGCATATTACTGCCGTTACGCCTTACATCGGTTCTCACACGCATCAAGGGGGATGCCGAATGAGCGACAGACAGCAGCGCAGGGAAGCCGTCATCGATGTCCTCAACCGCGCCAGGGCCATGGAGCTCCACGCGATAGTCCAGTACATGAACCAGCACTACGGGCTGGACGATATGGACTACGGGGAGCTGGCGGCCAAGATCAAGCTCATCGCCATAGACGAGATGAAGCACGCCGAGGAGCTGGGCGAGCGGGTGAAGGAGCTCGGCGGGGAGCCCACCACGGAGAGGGCGGCGGAAGTCGTCCCCGGTCAGGAAGTGGAGAGCATCTACCGCTACGACTCCGGCATAGAGGACGACACCATCGAGGACTACAACTCCTTTCTCGAGGTCTGCCGGGAGAACGGCGACAGCATAAGCGCCAGGATATTCGAGAAGCTCATCGAGGAGGAGCAGGTCCACCTGAACTACTTCGAGGACATCGCCGACCACATAGAGCAGCTCGGGGCCGCCTTCCTCTCGCAGAAGGCGGGTACGCCGTCGGACACCGGACTGACTATAATGGGCTTCGTCGGGCAGCAGGGGGAGTGAGCGGGCGGAAGGCCCGCGCTCTCCGGCGCCCGTCAAGACAAGGGGGGACGGAGCGGGGCCGGGCAGGCAGCGCCCCTCCCCGCTCCAACCAGACCGACAGGAGGGAACGATGAGAAGGATCCAGGCCCTTGTGGCCTCGCTGCTGGTCCTGGCTCTTCTGGCCGCCGGCTGCGGCGATGAGCCGGAGCCTGCCGAGGATGCCGGCTCCCCGGTGGTCGAGCCGGGAGAGCAGGTCACCGATGACGCCGGCGCAGACGCGGACGGCCCTGACGAGACCGTCGCCGCGGTGCCGGACGAGGTGGTCCTCTATCCGGAGGGCACGCTGGACCCGCAGGCGGTCGACCCGGATGTCCCGGTACCGGCCGATGTGCTCTTCGAGGCCTACTTCGCCTGGAACGGCATGGAGGTGACCGTAGCGGGTTACCCCGACATCTGGTACGGCGACTCCTCCGAGGTGGAGGGAGAGCTGGAGCTGGTGGCCGACCCGGACTCCAACGACGAGCTGCTGGTCGCGGAGCTGGCGGACCCCTCGCCGGTTACGGTGTACAGGGGAGAGCCGGTGGCCGTGAGGGGCACCCTGGAGATGACCTGGACCGGCCTCGAGATAACCGGCGCGGAGATCGTCGAGCCGCCGGCCGACCTCGAGCCGGTCGAGACCAGCGCCTACGTCTACGATGCCGGGACGGTGGTGCCGGTCGACCAGATGGTCGAGCTGGCAACCGCCCTGGAGGGCGTAGAGGTGGCAGTCGTCGGCAGGTACCACTCCACAACGACCTCCACGACCTCGGATGGCACCACCATCAGGATAGACCTTACCTCCGGGAGGGATCCCTACACGAAGCTCGTGGCCTGCGAGATGGCGGACGAGATATCACCCGAGTCCGACTCGCTCCTCGTGGCCGAGCGTGAGGGCGTCGTCATACTGGGCACCGTCGAGGGCGAGTCCTTCGACATGGTGGGTCTGGAGGGCTGCGTCCTGCAGAACCGCTAGGATCTCCGGGAGCTCTCGGCGTGCGGCCCTGGCGGGCGTCAGCCCTCCAGGGCCGTCATGCAGAGGAAGAACCGCTTCTGGACAACGTAGTGCCCCCGCTCCGTAGTCAGGGCGAGCAGGCTGACCGAGCCGTAGAGCTCGCGGGGAAGCGGGAACACCAGGAGACGCTCCCCCGCCGGGACCGAGGTCATCGCGGCCTCCCAGGTCTCCACGAGCGCGGAGACCTCCTCCGTCCTGAAGACCCCTCCGGACCACGAGCACATCGTCAACTCCAGCTCCCCGGTCTCCACCGGCGCCCAGTCGCCCTGCGGCTCCGGCAACCCGCCGTCGACCAGGCAGGGCCTCTGCTCGGGCAGACCGGAGTCCGAGGTGCGCAGAAGCAGACCGGGCGCATGGACGTCCCGGAGCAGCCACTCCGGCCCGGCCCCCGCCGGGGGGGCGCCCATCAGGTCTTCCACCTCGCACTCGTAGTAGACGAAGCGGTCGGACCAGGAGCCGTCAGGCGAGGCCACCTGCCGGGAGGGGACGGCCCTCCAGGACGCCACCGCGTCGTAGTAGGCGCCGAGCTCCGGGATGTACTCCTCGGCCGGGATGGCCTGCCCGTCCGCGGTGTCCGGCTCCCGCGGCCACGTCGTCAGCTCCCAGGAGACCGAGGCGGGCACCCCGTCGCCGCCCTCCACCGAGAAGGAGGGCTCGGGGTAGGTCACCGTCACCCTGCCGTTGGGCACGTGCACGGTCAGCTCCCCGTCGAAGCTCACCCCGTGGAACCATATGACCGGGGCCTCCACGCAGAAGTCGGGGTCCGGCGGGACCATGTCCACCACCGGCGACCCGACCACCTCGGCGGACGAGACGGACAGCTCTATGACCCCCCATTCGTGCATCTCCACGATATCGGTCTCGTCAATGGGCACCATAACGGTGTCGGCAAGCGCGGCGAACAGCAGCGGCAGCATGGCGGCCTCCTCTCTACGGTAGCTCTACATCCGCGGGCCGGCCCCTATTCCGCCGGTACGGAGATCGTCAGGGCGACGGGGGCGTGGTCGGAGGGCCTCTCCCAGCCCCTCGCCTCCCGAAGGATGGAGCAGCTCCCGGCCATCTCCTCCGCCCCGCCGCCCAGCAGTACGAGGTCCAGCCTCATGCCCATGTCCCTCCTGAAAGCGGCCGCCCTGTAGTCCCACCAGCTGTAGGCCTTTCCCGCCGGATTGAAGAGCCTGTAGGCGTCCACCAGCCCGGCCTCCAGCATCGACGCCAGCCGGGATCGTTCGTCCGGGTGGTAGCAGACGGTCCCGTCCAGCGCCTCCGGGTCGTGCACGTCATCCGGACCGGGGGCGACGTTGAAGTCGCCAAGCAGGACCAGAGGCGTCGAGGAGGCCGTCTCACGGGCCATCTCCCCCAGCTCGTCCAGGTAGCGGAGCTTCTCCAGGAACCTCCGCTCGTCCATGCCGCCGTTGGGGACGTACACGCATATGACGGCGATGCCGGAGACCTCCGTCGAGAGCAGTCTCCTCTGGTCGGCCAGGAAGCCGCTGGGAAGGCCGGTGGCCACCGGTTGCAGGGGCATTCGGGAGGCCATGGCGACGCCGTTCCACCTGCTCTGCCCGCTGGCGAGGACCCGGTAGCCGAGCTCTGCGAAGGCCTCGCGGGGGAAGCCGTCGTCCTCCACCTTCGTCTCCTGCATGCAGAGCAGGTCGGGCCGTCTTTCGTCCAGCAGCCTCATTACCGAGGGCAGCCTGGCCCTCACCGAGTTCACGTTCCAGGTGACCATCTCGAGCTCCCGGCCCATCCGGCCTCCTTCCAGCTCTCTCTCCACCGGCCTTCAGGCCGGGAGGTTCATCCTCACGGCCTTTATCGATAGGTGCACCACCACCGCCGTACCGACCAGCACCGCCGCCACCGTTGCCCACGCGGCGCCGATGGCCCCGTACCGGGGAACGAGGACGATGTTCAGCACAACGTTCAGCAGGGCGGAGGAGAGTATGCTGTAGAACGAGTACGAGGGCTTCCCGATGGCCACCGAAAGGCTTGAGAACATGCTCCCCACCGGCTTGACCACCATCAGGAGCCCGAGGATTACCAGGACAGGCGCCGCGCCGTCGTACTTGCCTTCGAAGGCAAGGCCCAGCACCTGTCTGGGGAACCCGGCGAAGGCGATGACGACAGGCAGTTGCAGCAGCGAGATGAGCAGGATGGAGCTCATGGTCCTCCTGATGACCTCGGAGCCCCTCCCCTTCGCCCACATCCTGGATACGAGCGGCAGCATCACCGTCTTCGCAGCCATGTTCAGGTTGTCGACAAGTGCCGTCAGCGTCCGGCAGGCGGAGTAACCCGATACCTCCGTCTCGGTGGACATCTTGCCGAGTATCAGTATGTCCGTCCTGGAGTAGACTTTGCCGGCCAGGCTGGCGCCCAGTGTTATCACGGAGAAGCCGAAGACGGCGCTCAGCTCCCTCCGGTCCAGACCGACGGACGGGTCCACGAAGCGCCAGCTGAGTATCCCGCCGACGACAGTGCCGAGGACGTTCCCGGCTATCATCGCCCCGAATATCTGCAGCGGGGAGTCCAGCGAGTCGGAGAGAAGGAACGCGAGGACTATCCCGATGCGGAGGAGTATGGACGAGAGGTCGGCGAACATCATCAGGGTCATCCTGCCCTTGGCCCGGAGGATGCTGTGGGGGAGGGTCGCCGTCGTGCTGGTGATGACGAGCAGGGCTATGGCCGCCGGGATGCCCTCCAGGTCGATGTCGGAGTAGAAGGACCTGAGCACGCCGCCGAAGACGGTTATGGCTGCCCCGAAGGCCACCGCCAGCAGAAGAGCGAAGAGGATGCCGGCGTTGGCCAGCCTGTTCTCCCGGGGGCCGTCCCCCTCCGCGGCGTACTTCGTGATGGCCTGCATGACGAAGCCGCCTCCGAGCATGACGGCTATCAGCTCTATGCTCCTGGCCACGGCGTAGGCAGCGAAGGCGTCCCTGGGCAGCGCCCTGATTATCAGTATGGAGAAGAGACCCCAGAGTATCCTCATGGCGTGGCTTACAAGCACCGGCGTGCCGACGCTCACGATCCTGCCTCTGAGGTCTATTATGTCCCTGAGCATATCCCCCTCCGTCGTCACGGGAGACCCGGCCGGAAGGCCCGGGAGACTCCGGTCAAAGCTCGCGAAAACGGGGGCGATTGTCCAGCGTCCCCGGGTCCCGTCGCCTTCTGCCGTCCCGGTGAGACGGCCACCCGTCTACCGGGGCGCCGGCATGGACAAAGAGGCGCCGCTGCGGCTATTCTTGCATCATGAGCGGTCTGACCGAATCCCTCCGCGGGACCCGCCGGACTCCGTGCGACCGGTGAGATGAGCATCACCGGGACGGGGAGGTGGCGCGGCTACGGCGCCGAATGGGTGGGGCTCGGGGTCATCGGCGCCCTGCTGGTGGCCGGGCTCCTGATGGACGTGTTCGTCCCTCTCGCCCTGGCCCTGGCCGGCCTCTTCGTCCTCTTCATCATCGCCGGGGATGCCCTCGGAGTCCTGCTGGCCACCCTTGCCCTGCAGATAGTGCTGACACACGCCCAGCTCAGCGTGGCCAGGCTCTACATCGGGAGCCTCGCCCTGAGGATGGACGACCTCCTCACCCTCTGGCTCCTCTTCCTCTGGGTGCTCACCCTTCCCGACCGGTCCCGGCAGGGGGCGGGGGAGAGGGTCAGCCCCGGCCTGACCGGCACCCTGGTCGCAGCTTTCGTTCTCCTCTCCGGCGTGGCCGTGCTGCGCGGGATTACCGGCGGGGACGACCGGGCGGCTGCCATGGTCCAGCTCAAGACCTTCGGGGCCTACGTGATGTACTTCCCCCTCCTCTGGGTCCTCGCCTCGGCCAGGGCCAGGAGGCTCGTCTGGCGGGTTCTGCTCTGGAGCGGCGTGCTGGGTGGGGTGATATTCGCCCTGAAGGGGCTCATGGGAAGGGGAGAGGGGGTCTACTACAGGGAGACCGGGCTCCGGATAGCGACCAGGCAGCCCAACGCGGTGGCCGCGGTGCTCCTGCTCTTCCTGGGCAGGCTCTGGAAGGACTGGGAGCGGAGGCCGCCGCTGATGCTGACCCTGGCGGCGATAGTCGTCATGGGGACGGCGGTGCTGGTCTCCCAGACCAGGGGCATATGGGGCGGCATCCTCCTCGCCCTGTCGGCCGCCTGGCTCCTCAACCTCTTCCGGAGGCGGGACGGCGTGAGGCTCTCGAAGAGGATGCTTGTCTCCCTCACCGCCCTGGCCCTGATGGTGATATTCGTCGTCTTCTCCATATCCGCGGCGGGCATCATCTCCGCCGCTGACGTCGCCGAGAGGACCGGCAGCGAGTCCGGCAACTACCTCACGGACGCCTCCATCATGGCCAGGCTCTTCGCCTGGGCCACGGTGACCCAGATGCTCAGCGGCCAGAGGGCCCTGACCGGGTACGGCTTCGGGGCCACCTACACCACCTTCAGGCCGGACTGGGGCGAGGTCCGGACCATGCCGTACGTCGACAGCTCCTACTTCCAGACCGCGCTCAACATGGGGCTCATCGGCGTAGCGCTGCTGCTGGCCATCTACCTTACGGCCACGGTCAGGGCCGCCCGGCTCTTCCTCGGGGCGG
This sequence comes from uncultured bacterium, assembly GCA_964423505.1. Taxonomy (GTDB): domain Bacteria; phylum Fermentibacterota; class Fermentibacteria; order Fermentibacterales; family JCC-6; genus CAYREX01. The sequence goes on from CAYREX010000002.1 coordinate 296,018, forward strand.
AGAGCAGGGCGAGGGCCGGTATCGCGATGGGCATCTTCTGCGCGCTCGTGATGCTCATGTTCGCGTCCGCCTTCGCATCGGTCATGACCAACTACAGGTTCACCCTACTGTGGGTCCTGCTCATCGCCTGGCTGCAGGTGGAGTGGGAGGAGGAGAGGAAGAGGACCGGGCCGCGGCCGACGACCGAAGGCGGCGGCTCTACAGTCGACGACAGGGGAAATGCACACTGAGACGAAAGGGGTCGGACATGAGAACTGCTGCGATCGCACTGGCTCTAGCGCTTGCGTCCGCCGCGGTGGCGGACGACTGCAACTGGGGCAGCTTCGACGATTCCAGGGTGAACTACTCGGAGGGCACGCTGAACGGGGGCGTACACGGCACGCTGAGGAGCATCATCGCAGGCCACGGCGGGACAGTGCTCGCCGGGACGCCTCTTCTCACCTCCACCTACCTGGCGGACGTGGACGTGTTCTACACCTCCCTGCTGAGCACCTCCACCGGCGAGCTCTCCTCGGCGGAGCAGGCCGCCCTCCAGGGCTGGATATCCGCCGGAGGGACGCTGGTCGTCACCGCGGACATCTTCCCCCTCGCCGCGTACGAGTCGTTCACCGCCCACTACGGCGTGACAGGCTACGCCAACCTGGGGAACAACTCCACCGGCACGCCGGTGGGTAGCCACCCGATAGTCACCGGGGTAACAGGCTACCGCTACAACACGGAGAGCACCTACAGCTACGGGTCGGACGCCCTGCTCATCGGGAACAACGGCATGGGGGACGACTTCATGATAGTGATGGAGCCTGGGACCGGGTTCACCGCCGGTGGGCGGATACTGGTGTTCGGTGACCACAACATGTTCGCGGACAACATGATAAACCTGTCAGACAACGAAGTGCTGGCCAACAACTTCGTCGAGTGGGCCTGCGAGACGGGCGTGGCTCTGGACAGGTCGACCTGGGGCAGCATAAAGACGTCATTCTGACACGGAGGGCGCAGGGAGAGCGGCGCGCCCGACGGACTGGGACTGGAGGAGGAATGCCCGGCGAAGAGCCCTTCGTGCTGGTGGTGGGAGCCGCCGGAGGCATAGGAGGAGAGACCGTCCGGCTCCTGCTGGAGTCGGGCTGCAGCGTCCTGGCCGCCGACGTCGACGGCGGGAGGCTGGAGGAGCGGCTCTCGGGGATGCCCGGCGGCGGGTCGGTCGAGCGGGTCGTCCTGGACATCACCGACAGGGAGGCGGTGCTCTCCCTGGTCGAGCGCCTGGAGCGCGGCGGTGTCCGGCTCAGGGCTGCCGTCATGGTCGCGGCGGTGCACAGCACATACCCCGTGGAGGAGCTGCCGGACGAGCTGGTGGAGAGGGTGCTGGCCTGCAACCTGACCGACCACGTGAAGATGGTCCGCGACCTCATCCCGCTGCTCGAGCCGGACGGCAGGATCGTGGGCGTCAGCTCCATCGCCGCCGGGGTCGGGGTACCCATGTCCTCCCTCTATTCCGCCTCGAAGGCGGGCATGGAGGCCTTCTACGAGTCCATGCAGATAGAGCTGGGCGGCAGGGGCCTCAGGTGCGTCCTGGTCCATCCGGGCAACGTGAACACCGGCTTCAACGAGACCGGCAACGAGTACCCGGCCGAGGGCGCCTCGGAGGTCGACCGCGCCTACAGGCGGGTGGTCTCCACCATAGACAGCAGGTACGGCATCGCGCCGGAGCGGGTCGCCCGGGTCATCCTGAAGGGCGTCCTGGGGAGGCGTCCCCGCTTCGTCTACATCGTCGGCGGCAACGCCCGCAAGGCCTACTGGGCTGTCCGTCTCCTCGGACGCAACCTGGCGCTGAAGCTGGCCGCCAGGTTCTTCGGGTTCCGATGATCGGCCGGGTCGGACCGGTGGCCGCGCTGCTGACGTCCACCCTGCTGGCCGCAGGCTGCGGAGGAGGGGGGCCGTCGGAGGGCGCCTCGGCGACCACCGGGCCGGCGGGGCCGGACACGGTGGTCATATCGCCGGTGGACACCATCGGCGTGCTCATGGGCGACTCCAATTACGTCTTCGGCACCATCGGCGAGGCGGTTTACACCCCCGGAGGCGACATCGCGGTGCTGGACGAGGTGGATGCCTGCGTGAAGGTCTACTCCCCGGAGGGGGAGTTCCTGATGAGGGTGGGCCGCAGCGGCAGCGGCCCCGGCGAGGTGAGGCACCCCGGCGGGCTGGCCATGCTCTCCGACTCCTCCTTCGCGCTGATGGACACCCAGACCGGCGGCGTGCATCGCTTCCATCCGGACGGCAGCTTCGACACCCTCCACATCGACTTCATGGGCGACGGGTCGCCCCAGTGGGCCTGGGGCGTGGACAGCTGCGCCTTCGTCGCGGCCTATCTGGACGACGAGATGACCGGGGGGATGCTGGAGATGGTCTACAGGGTCGGACGCTGGGAGACGGAGAGGGAGCCGGAGGTGGTCTACCACGAGCACCGGTTCCCCTTCGACCACGCGGACATGGCCGGCTTCATCACCCAGTCGGTCTTCTCCGTGGCCTTTGCCGCCGGGCGGGACGGCACCGTCTTCGTCGCCCCCGTCTCCTCGGAGGAGTACCGGATAGACGTCTTCGACAGGGAGGGTACCAGTACCGGCACCATCACCCGGGAGCTGCCCCGGGTGGCAAAGTCCGAGGAGGAGATCGAGGAGGAGGAGGCGCTCATGGAGGCGATCCTCCGCGAGCGTGGCATCCCGGACTACATGAACCGCTTCGAGGCCGACCCCTGGAGGTGGATGGTGACACCGCAGGGGCTCGGCGTTGACGGCGAAGGCAGGCTTTGGGTCCGCAACGGCACCGTAGACGGCATCGTCATGGACGTCTACTCGCCGGACGGTGAGCACCTGGCCGTGGTCGCCGTGGAGGGGGTTACGGACCCCGACACCTACGACTACACGCTGCTGAAGGTCCAGCCGCAGGGCATCCTGGCCTACTCGCTGCAGTCGCCGGACTACCCGAAGCTCTTCGTCCTCCCCATGCCGGACCTGCCGGCGCCCTGAGCGCAGGTCCGTGACCCGGAAGCTGCCCGCCCGGGAAGGCGCCGCCCGCGGACGCTACCCGACCTCCCGCTACCTTGGCATCTGGCTCTTCGGCGTGACCCTCGGCTACTTCGAGGCGGCCATCGTGGTCTACCTGAGACGCATCGTCTTCCCGGAGGGCTTCGGCTTCCCGCTCCCCGAGCTGGGCTCCTCCCTTGTCGCGGTGGAGCTGGGGAGGGAGCTGGCCAGCCTGTTGATGCTCGCGGGCGTGGCGTTGGCGGCGGCCCGCAGGCGCAGTGAGGTCCTGCCGGTCTTCTTCCTAGCCTTCGGGATATGGGACATCCTCTACTACGTCTTCCTGCAGCTGACCCTGGGATGGCCCGGAGGCCCGGGCACCTGGGACATCCTCTTCCTGATACCGGCTCCCTGGACCTCCCCGGTCTGGGCACCGGTGCTCATAGCCCTGCTCTTCGTGGCCGTTCCGTCGGTAATCCTGCTGCGGAGGCGCCCCGCCCGGTACGAGGCGGCGGACCGGGTGCTCATGGTGCTTGGAGGCGTGCTGGCCCTGGCCTCGTTCCTGTACAACGCCTTGCCGGTGATGGAGGGTTCGACCCCCGGCGCCTTCCCCCTCTGGCTCTACCTGCCGGGGTTCGCGCTCATGGTCTGGGGCGCCCTGGCCGGGCTGCGGAGGGGAGACGGCGCCGGGTCAGAGCCTTGACCGGAGTATCTCCTCCAGCCGGTCATCGGTGAGCTCCACCGGGTTCCTCTTCAGCCCGGTGGCCGACGCCAGGCCTGGCAGATCCTCCTCTCCCACGCCGTAGTCGCCCAGTCGCGGCATGCCGAGCTCCTCCGTCCACCGTTCGAGGAGCTCCAGAAGGAGGGCGCACGAGCCCTCGACGTCTCCCGTGGCCTCGCCGGAGAACAGCTCTCCCGCCGCGGCGTAGAGCCGCAGGAACGGCCTGCCCGTCGCCCCGGCAGCGAGCAGGCCCTCCACGTTGGCCCTGGTGCAGGCTGCGAGTAGCGTCCCGCACAGAACTCCGTGGGGAATCGGGAACCTGGCGCCCACCGATGAGGCGAACCCGTGTACAACGCCGAGCCCGGCGTCCGTGAGCGTTATCCCGGAGAGCAACGCGGCGTAGGCCATGTCCCCCCTGGCCTCCGGGTCATCCCCGTCCCGGAAGGCCCGCGTCAGGCCGCTTCCCAAACGCCTCAGGCCGCTCAGTGCCAGCGCCTCGGTGAAGGGGCTCCCCCCGGTGGAGACAAGCGAGCCGAGAAGCTGGGTGAGGGCGTCCATGCCGCAGGCGGCGGTCACGTGCGGAGGACACGAGAGCGCCAGGTCCGGGTCGACCACCGCCAGGTCCGGCACCAGGTCGTCGTGCCTGAGAGAGGCCTTGAATCCTTCGGGCCCGACCCTGGACAGCACCGCGTTCCGGGTGGCCTCGCTCCCGGTGCCGGCGGTGGTGGGCAAGGCCACCAGCGGGCACCTGCCGCCGGGGAAGGGCCTCGTCCCGACCCGCTCCAGGTAGCCGGCGACCGGCCCCTCCCGCACAAGCATGGCGGAGACCGCCTTGCCGGCGTCCAGGACGCTGCCGCCCCCCGCGGCGACCACCAAGTCCACCTCGCCCCTCAGCCCTTCCGCCATGCCGTCCACCGTCTCCGGCGACGGCTCGCCGGCCACGCTCCGGACAGTCACGCGGAGCCCCGCTCCCTCGAGGCCACGGACGATACCATCCAGCCCGCCCGAGCGCCCGAGAGAGCCGGAGCCGGTCACCAGGAGGGCGGAGCCACCCAGGCGGGCCGCCTCCCCCGGAAGCCGTCCCGACGCACCGGCGCCCATGAGCACGCGGGGCACCCGGGCCAGCTCGAGGCCGGAAGTCAAGGCGCTAGGGCCGGATCGAGTCGTACCGGACCCCCTCCCTTGGCCTGGCCATCCAGTCGGCCACCGTCTCCCGCCACCTGAGGTAGTGGGCGGTCTCCTTGTGAGCCTTCGCCGCCTCCTCCGACCCGTAGGCCTCGTAGAGCAGGAACCGGCCCGGCTCCTCCCTGCTCCGGAGGACGTCGAACCTCATGTTGCCCGGCTCCTCCACCGACCTCTCGTGGTTGGCGACCGTCGCCTCCACGAAGTCCTCGATGTGCTCCTCCTCCACCCATACGTGCACGCAGGTAACGAACACCTCTACCCCCTTCGGTCTATGCGCCATCTGCTCGACGGTCAGTATGACCAAGTCAGGCAGCGCGGTCCAGCGCCGCCGGCATCTTGACCGGAGGGGGGCGTCGCAGGAAGATAGGACCATGCGCAGGCGGCTGGCACCACCCTCGGACGGGGCATCCGACGAGGCGACAGGGGGTAGACATGGGGGCTTTCGCGCTGGGCCTGGCAACTCTGATCCTCTCCACGGCTTCCGGGCCCGGGCAGCAGGTTGACGGCATCGCCGTACTGCTGCTCCCCACCGGCGAGTCCGGGACTGCGGAACGGACCCTGGAGGACAGCTTGCTGTCCCTCATAGCGGTCGAGGTCGAAGGCCGCGAAGGCTTCGGTGTCCTGACCCGGGACACCACGCTCTCGCCGGATGAGGCGGAGCAGCTCCTCGTACGGCCGGATACGGGTATCGACGCCCTTGCGATGCTCTCCGTCGCCGACACGGACTCCACTGAGATCTCGATCGCCTTCCTCTCCCCCTCCGACGAGCTGTTCCTGGCCGTCTCGGGGGGCATGTACCGGGAGGAGGGCGCCATCGCGCTGGATGAGTGGCCGCCGGACGACAGGACCGGACGTCAGCTCCTCCGGAACCTCTCCACCTACATCGTGGTCTCGTCCTACCTGAGCAGGGGCATGTGGCCCGAGGTGGCAGGGGAGTGCTCGGCCTACGTGGAGGGTCTGGAGGGCGACGACCCCCATGGAGTTACCGGAGAGGCTTCGTTCCTGGTCGTGCTCGCCTCGGCGCTGTACATGACCGGGTCGGACGAGGAGGAGGTGCTGGAGGTGTACGACAGGGCGCTCGAGGCCGACGCCGACGGCGCGGACGTCCTCACGGCCAGGGCCGGCCTGCTGATGGCCACCGGCGACGCCGCCGCTGCCCTCGAAGATGCCGATGCCGCCCTGGCGGTGGATTCCTCGCTCGTACGAGCCTGGTACCTGAGGGGTCTGCTACATGCCGGAAGCGGCGAGGAGGAGATCGCGCTCAGCGATTTCCAGCGCGTCATCGAGCTGGACTCTACGCAGACGGCAGCCTACCACGACGCCAGCATGCTCTGCATGAACCTGGGCGAGACCGGGACCGCCGTCGACCTGCTCGACCGGGTCATCGCCCTGGACCCCGATGACGCCTACAGCCATGTCTGCAGGGCCATCGTGAACGAGATGCTCCTGCACGAGTTCGAGGACGCGCTGCTCGACTACGGGCGGGCCGCGGAGCTCCTGGAGAGCGGGGAGATGGGCAGCTTCGACTCTCGCTACCTGTCGCTCGGCGGAATGGTGCTGGACGGCTCTGCCGGCCCCGGGGGCATCCTCGACTTCGTGGAGGCCATGAGCCTCGGGCTGGAGCGCTTCCTGGCCCATCCGGAGGGATCCTGCGAGTACCACGCCCAGAGGGGCTACTACTTCTCGGACTTCGGCGACTACGAGGCGGCCGAGGCCGACTTCTCGCAGGCTCTCTCGATGTCCGGATGCGACCCGGAGGTCTACTTCGACAGGGCGCTCTGCCGCAGCAGCCTGGGAGATGCCGGGGGAGCGTTGGACGACCTGCGCGCATACCTGGCGTCAGGGCCGTCGAGCTCCGTCAGGCAGCGTATGGCCGAGCAGCTGCTGCAGGACCTGGAGTAGACCGCAGTGCGAGTGAACCTCGTCCCGGAGGTCCTGGGGGCGGGGTTGTACCTCCTCCTCTGCGTTGCTTCCCCGGCCGGTCCCGCACCCTGCAGTGCAGAAGCCTCAGATGTCGATTTCGACAGCGACCTCGTGATTACCCGCGATGACGCGGGCGACCCGGACAGCATGCTGGCAGCGCTGGAGGACTCGCTGCTCCTCCGTCCGGGAGACCGGGACCTCCTGTTCGAGAAGGCCGGGCTGCTGTTCTACATGGACAGGTTCGCGGAGGCGGAGCAGGCCTATCAGGTGCTGCTAGACGCCAACCCCGACGACCAGGAGCTGAGAGTGGCACTGACCTCCCTCTACCTGGCAGCAGGGGATGCGGATGCGGCACGGGAGCACGCCGACATGGCGGTCGCTCTCCAGACCGACTCCGCGGGTCTCTACGAGATCCTCTCCCTGCGCATGTTCGCCGCCATGATGCAGGGGGACGCAGACCGGGCAGAGGAGGACTGCGCGCTGCAGATCGAGATGTGTCCGGACAGTCTGCTGCCCTACGGGAACATGACCAGCATCCTCATGACCGCCGGCCGTATGAGCGAGGCCGCCTGGTACGCGAGGGAGGGCGTCCGCGTCGCTCCGGACAGCGGCTCCGCCCATCTGTCACTGGCCCGGATCTATAACTACTCCGGGATGCCGGAGGATGCTCTGGAGAGCTACTCGCATGCGATAATGGCCGACCCGCTGCTCCTGGACGCCTACCTGGAGAGGGCGTCTCTCCATCTCTCGGAGGAGCTGTTCGACCCGGAGCTGGCCCTGGCAGACATGGAGGCAGCCGTCGGCCTGGCTCCCGACGACCCGGAGGTGCTGGCACGCCGCGCCCAGGCCCTCTGGTACTGCGGCGAGGACGACTCGGCCCTGGCGGCCCTGGACAGGGCCATGGAGCTGGACACAACCTGCGTCCATGCGTACACGATGGCCGCGGAGATACGCCAGTGGCGCCGGGAGCCGGACCACGTGGAGGAGCTGCTCCTCGATGTCGTCGAGATGGGAAACGCTACGGAGGAGGTATACTGCAGCCTGGTGATGAGCGCCGCCGGCACCGGCCATCCGGAGATAGCGGCGGAGCATGCCAGGGAGGCCATTGAGGACCTCGGATACGACGATACGATGCTCCACCTCATCCTGGGCGGCTGCTGTCTCGAGCTCGGCCGATACGAGGAGGCGCACGAGAGCCTCCTCGCCGGATACGAAAGGCTCCGGGCCGGGGACTCCGGCTACGTAACGAGCTGGGACCCTGACTCACTCGGGCTGGTCATCGCGGACCTGGAGACCTTCGTAGGGCTGCCGGAGGGATCGGCCGGCTACCACTTCAACAGGGGCATCTACCTTGGCGACAGGGGCCTCTACCGGGAGGCCGTGGACGACCTCACCACGGCGCTGGAGAATGCCCCGGACATGTGCGAGGCCTACTTCCACAGGGCGCTCTGCCTCAAGGAGCTGGGTGACCATGCGGGCGCTGCCGACGACCTTGAGGACTTCCTCGACTCCGGGCCGGAGAGCTCCTGGCAGGAGCGTCTCGCCCGGCAGATGCTGGAGGACCTGGAGTGACCTCCCTCGGCCCCCGCGGATGGTGCCTCCCGCTCCTCCTCATCCCGGTCTTCTGCCTCCGGGCCGCTCCCGCCTGCATCCGCCCGAAGCAGGTGGAGGTCTACCCCTTCGACTCCCCCTTCGACGAGGAGCATACCGGGAGCGGAGAGGCCGCCTCAGCCTACGGAGAGGCTCCCGTGGCGGATGCGGATCACCCGGTGATGCTCATGGGTACCGGGAGCCTGGGAGCGGAGGAGCTGGTCGCCTTCCTCCTGGAGACCAACCCGGACGCGGACCCGGAGAGGGTCGCCCTGCTGGCAGGGCTCTACGTGGAGGAGTGCGCCGTCGAGGGCGTCAACTCCGACGTGGCCTTCGCCCAGATGTGCCTCGAGACCGGCTTCCTTCGGTTCGGCGGGCTGGTCTCACCGGACCAGAACAACTTCTGCGGCCTCGGCGCGACGGGGCCCGGGAGCCCGGGGCACTCCTTCGCCGACGAGCGGGTCGGCGTGAGGGCCCACGTGCAGCACATGAAGGCGTACGCCTCCACGGAGCCGCTGGAGCACGAGCTGGTCGACCCCAGGTTCGACCTGGTCAGCCCCAGGGGGAGGGTCCCGGACATCTGGGCCCTGGCCGGCACCTGGGCCGCCGACCCGGACTACGGCCTGAAGCTTGCCGACATCCTCCAGGCCATGTGCCCCTGAAGGACGCCACTCACGTCATGGTTGCAACATGAGAGAGTATCTGTGTCTCTTCCCCACCGACGGAGCTCCCCGGGACTCCTGACGGAGCGCCTTCCATTGACAGCGACAGCCGCAGGCAAGACAGTAAGGAGCTGTCTGGCAGCCACGGCAGAGGTCCTCGGCCAGATCTGTTCCGACCGGTCGCCATGAGGAGGGGACCATGAGAGACCGCAGACTGTTCAGGACCATGCTTTCGTCCATGGTGATCCTGGCGTTCGCCGGGTGCTTCGCGGCATGCGGGGCTCCCGGGGAGGAGCCCGCGGACCAGCCCGGGACGCCCGAGGCAGATGATGCTGACCATCAGCCGATTACGCTGCAGCTCATTGCGCTCATCGAGAACAACCCCGAGGTGGGAGAGCTGCTGGAGGCTTCCATCGCCAGGGCGAAGGAGGCCAACCCCGACCCGGCAACGAACCCCGTCCAGAGCATCGGGGACTACTACGACTTCATCGACCATGCGGTGCAGAGCCTTCCCCAGGACATGCTCGCCATAGAGGGCGACATGACCATGAGGGAGAGGATGCTCCAGGGCATCTGCTACCACCACTTCTTGGTCAGCCAGCCCCTGGAGGAGCTGGAGGACATGGGCCTCTTCTCGAGCTCCCTTCAGTACCACGAGCCGTTCGCCTCGTGGATGAGGGACTTCGCGGTCGCACAGGGCGAGTACATGAGCACCGAGGACTCCTGGAGCGAGGAGGTCTACCGGGCCGTCCTCGCCGACCCGGACTTCGGACTGCAGAACGGCTGGTACGAGGACCCGTCCAACTGGAACACCTTCAACCGCTTCTTCTCCAGGTACCTCTCTTCGCCCGACGTGCGGCCCATCGCCTCTCCGGGGGACGCCTCGGTCATAGCGTCGCCGGCGGACTGCGTGCCGCAGGGCGTCTGGCCGATAAGCCGGGATTCGGAGATAGAGGTCGAGGGCGGCCTCACGGTGAAGGTCCTTACGTACTACAGCATCCACGACCTGCTGAAGTCGGACAGCGAGTATCGCGACGCCTTCGCAGGCGGAGCGCTCACGCATGTCTTCCTGAACGTGAACGACTACCATCGCTACCACTTCGCCGTCGGCGGCGAGGTCCTGGAGAAGGAGATACTCACGAGGAACGTCGCCCTGGAGGTGACATGGGACGACGAGCAGGGCATCTACGTCCCGCTGGACTCCACCGGATGGCAGTTCTCCCAGACCCTCGGATACGTCATCGTGGACACTGGAGAGCACGGGCTGGTGGCGCTGATTCCGATGGGCATGGCCATGGTCTCGTCAGTCAACTTCGAGGACGAAGTGGCCGTCGGCAACACCCTCGAGAAGGGCGACATGCTGGGCAACTTCCTGTTCGGCGGGTCCGACTTCATCATCCTCTTCCAGGAGGGTACCGGCTTCGAGCTGACCGCGCCCATGGATACGGACAGCACCTACGCCCACATCCTCATGGGCGAGGAGCTCGGACGGCTGACGGGAGGCGCGCAGGGCGGGTGACTCCGTTAGGGTGAAGGATCTCATGATGCGCACCGGGCGGCACCGCATCCTTCTGCTGTCGGTTCTGCTCTGCCTGTCCGCAGCTGTCCCGGCGGACATCCCGCCCGGCTACTACGACCCGGCCGAGGGGCTCACCGGGGAGGCCCTGCAGTCAGCGCTGCACGACATAATCGACGACCACGCCTCCATAAGCTACGACGCGGTCTGGGACGCCTTCTACACAACCGACGACAAGCCTAACGGCAAGGTCTGGGACATGTACTCGGACGTCCCCGGCGGCACACCGCCCTACGAGTACACCTTCGGCGTGCACCAGGGCGGGTCGGCCAGCCAGGAGGGGGAGGGCTACAACCGCGAGCACTCCTGGCCCAGGAGCTGGTTCGGCGGCGAGGTCTCACCGATGAACTCCGACCTCTTCCAGATAGTGCCCACGGACATCTACGTGAACAACAGGCGGAGCAACCACCCCTTCGCGGAGGTGAGCTACCCGACCTGGACCTCCCTGAACGGATCCAGGCTCGGCCCCAGCTCGACCCCCGGGTACTCCGGCACCGCCTTCGAGCCGAGGGACGAGTACAAGGGCGACATGGCCCGGAACTACTTCTACATGGCCACCAGGTACTACGGAGAGGACGGCTCCTGGCCGGGAGGCCCCATGTCGGACGGCGCAGTGCTTGACGAGTGGGCCGTGGACATGCTCCTGGACTGGCACTCCGCCGACCCGGTGAGCGACAAGGAGCTGGAGAGGAACGAGGCGGTCTACGACATACAGGGCAACAGGAACCCCTTCATAGACCGGCCGGATTTCGCCTGCCTGGTCTACGACCCCACATCGGTGGAACAGGGCCTGCCGCCGGCAGTCGCCGAACCGTCCTGCTCTCCCAACCCGTTCGTCTCGACGACGACCGTTACCTTCAGTACCGCCTCGCCCGGGCCGGTCACCGCAGTTGTCATGGACACCTCCGGCAGGTCGGTAGCCACACTGGCCGATGGGGACTGGCTCCCGTCAGGGACGAACGAGCTTGTCTGGAACGTGCAGCAGCCCTCCGGAGGGGTGCCGCCAGGGGTCTACCTACTTGTCATCCGGTCGGGTGGCGATACCTTCTCAGCGAGGGTGGTGCTGCTGGACTGACCGAGCTCCCGGTCAAGAGCGGGATAGCCCGCAACCTGAGTTGTTGGCGATGCCGCGGCTGCGTACCCGGAGAGGAGGGGACCCGGCAGGCCCCCCCCGGGGGCTACCAGGCGGCCTTTATCCCCGCCCAGGTGTCGCGCTGCAGCGGCGTCTGCATCCAGAACGCTATGTCGTCCAGCGCGAAGTCGTTCCAGACCTGCGAGACGGTCGTGTTGAGTATGGAGAGCTCCGCCTCGGTGGATGTCCCCGCATGCCAGACGGCCTCGTAGCAGACCCACTCGCCGAGCTCTCCGCCGGCCTCGAATGGCGGGCCGAGGGGCACGCCGTTCACAAGCACCTGCAGCCCCGCCGGGCCTGCCGCCCAGAGGGAGTGCCAGCAGGTGAAGAGGTAGGCGTATCCCGGCTGTACATCCACGGTCTGCGACCAGACTACGTTGGGAGAGCCGGCCTCGTCGATGCCGTTCACCGCCATCATCAGCCCGTCTCCGCTCCCGAGCGTGTGGTCGTAGTAGGAAGCGGCGTTCGGATGGACGAGCGAGGGGTCCGAAACGATGTCGTAGGTGTACTCGGAGTATATGTCCCCCGGGCTGTATGCGAAGTCGGTGTAGAAGCCCTCGTTGCCCTCCTGGAAGTCGCCGTTCAGCACTTCGCCCGCCGCCGGCGCGTACCCGGAGAGGAGCAGCCAGGCGCAGAGAAGGAGAGCCGAAGCGTAGCGCGACCTGCTCGCGCAGAAACCGTCCATGACCCCACCCCTTTCCTTTTCGGCCTACCAGGACAATAGGCGCGGCCGGGACCTGCGACAATCCGGCCCCCCCCGGAGGTCCCCCCAACGCCTACTACATCGTCATGGGCTGGTTCGACCACAACTGGGTGGGCGTTGGGGAGGGTGAGGGGCTTCCACCTGAGACCGCCGACTTCTCGTTGCACCACTCCGGCAACCCCTTCGCAGAGAGCATCACGATCACCTGCGAGGGCTCTCTCGTGCCAAGCCAGTTGGTCGTGTACGACATCTCCGGCCGCATCGTCAGGTCGCTCTTCAGCACCGGTGCGGATACGTTCCTGTGGGATGGCCGGGACAGCTCTGGAGAGGAGCTGCCCGCCGGCACCTACGAGGTGCGGGGTGCTTCCGGTGGAAGACTGGCATCATTGCGAGCAGTTAAGCTATAGGTGGCTGGCCACCTGTCCGAAATGTGGAACGCCTTCATGGACTGGATTGCACAACTGGCTATGGTGCAGGTAAACGCGGAAGGGCAGTTTCAGGACGGTCCCTGACGGGTGTTATTGCATTCCTGCTATCCTGCGAATTCGTGATTCCGGAAGATCGTCGAACACAGGCACGAGAAAGGTATCTGAGTTCGTTGAGTTCGGTGAGCATTCGGCAGTTCTCCGACGCGAGTACTCCGGGACTGAGAAATGCGTTGACAAACTACGCATATGCGTGGTATATACACGCATCATGAAGATACTGAGCCGACTGCTTTCCTCGAGGACCCGAGCAGAAGTGTTTACCCTTCTCTTCGGTCTGAACCCGGACGAACTACACATCCGCGAGATATCGCGCAGGGCACAACTCTCGGAAGCTTCAGTCAGACAGGAGTTGAGGAATCTGAAGAGTATGGGTCTCGTTCGCAGCAGGAGGGACGGCAACAGGCTGTACTACAGTGCCATGCAGGAGCACCCGCTGTATGCGGATATCCAGAGAATCGTGCTGAAGACCTCAGGACTGGTCGATGTGCTCCGGGAAGCGCTCGTTGGACCAGGTATCGATGCCGCCTTCATCTTCGGTTCGATCGCCTCCGGGATGGAGACCGGACACAGCGATGTGGATCTGATGGTTCTCGGGGATCTGGCAATGCGGGACCTGAGCGGAAGGCTCTCCGGGGTCTCGGAGAAAGTGGGCAGGGAGATCAATCCTCATGTGATGACGGCGGATGAGTACTTCAGGAGGAGAAAGGTCAACGACCACTTCGCTGTGAATGTCATAGGGGGACCGCGATGGTTCATCGTCGGGAGTGAAGATGAGCTTGACGAAATGGGAGGAGAACGGCTGGCTCAGAGCTAAGCCGACAAGTCGGGAGGAGATCCGGAACCTGCTGGCTATCGCTGATCGGGACATGGAGGATTCCCGGGGCGGAGTGTCAACGAACTGGCAGTTCGGCATCGCCACAATGCGGCACTGAAGCTGTGCGCTGTTCTTCTCAGGGCTTCTGGATACAGGACGTGCAGCGGTGACCACCACCGCAGGACGATCATGGCCCTGCCCGAGATACTCGGAAGCGACTGGCGGGAGGATGCGGAGTACCTGGACTCGTGCCGAATGAAGCGGAATACCCTGGAGTACGACTACGCCGGCTGCGCTAAGGTGAACGATGTAGGGGAGCTCCTGGAGTTCCTCACCCGATTCAGGGGTACCGTGCTGGACTGGCTGCAGGAGAATCATCCGGAGTACCAATAGCGGGTTCCTTCAGGGATGGCTGGCGGGCAGGGATTCCCTTCGACAAGCTCAGGGTAAACTCACCAGTTCGGTCTTCGAACGAAGGTCCGAATCGCACCATTAGCCACATCCGCAGAAGCCCCCCTCCGGGGGCCTCAGCTTATGTGGCTGGCGGGCAGGGATTCGAACCCCGATTGACGGATCCAGAGTCCGCAGTCCTACCGTTGGACGACCCGCCAGCAGAGGCGTAACTATAGGCCTCCCCGTCGTTTTCTGTCAAGCAGCGGGAGCTCCGTGCCATTGTCTTGAAAGGGAATTGAGTGTATTCTTAATCCAGGGTTTACCCGCAACTTGTCTGAGAGGGGATAAGATGTTGAAGCGTTTGCTCCTTGCTGGACTGAGCGTGTGCCTCCTGAGCCTGGCAGCGTGTGGTGGTGGAGAGGCCGAGCCTGGCGCCGACGGCTCTGACGGTGCTTCCGGGGCCGCCTCCGGAGGGTCAACGGACCCGGAGGCACTCACGGACGAGATAGTGGAGAACTACACGGCCTGCATGGACGAACTGCAGGAGCTGACCGCGGACCTCCCGGAGCCGGATGCCCTGAGGCCGGAGCTGGAGCAGCTCAGGGACCGGTACATCGACGTGTTCGTGGAGATAGGCCACAGGGTGGCCACCCACGAGCAGGAGACCATCGACCAGATAGGCCGGTCGGTCATGAGCGAGCTCTACGGCTACGACATCGACTGGCTGACCGAGGTCAGTGGCCACTACATATCGGTGGACGCCGATGTGGCCAACATGATTGCCGACCTGAACATCATCACGCAGTACGCCTTCTTCGACCTGCTCCGTGACCAGAGTCCCGAGGAGGCTGACAGGCTGGGAGTCTAGCCCCCGAATACTGCATGCACTCCCTCTGCAAGCCGCAGTAGTCGAATCAACTCCGCCAGGTACCACCCGGCGGTATGGGTCGGTTACTCCAGGTGGAGGAGCTGGACCGGGACGGGGCCGTCGGCCGAGAAGAGCAGCACCGTGTAGATGCCGGCCGGCAGACCGGTCAGGTCCAGCCCGGCGGTGCCGTCAGCCGCGGTTGTGCCCGTGATGCCCGTGGAGCGGCCCGAGACGTCCAGCACCGAGTAGGTCGCCCCCGGTGCCCCCTGGAGGCTGAACACGCCACTGCCGGGATTCGGCCAGACCATTGGCCCCGGCCGCGGCGACGCGCCCTCACCGGCCCCCTGCGGGCCGTGGTTCGGGAACAGGTCGTCCCATGCGATGACCTCCGGGTCCCGCTCGTAGGATGGCTGTCCAGGTCCGGCGAAGGCCACTGCCATCTCCATCTGCTCCGGGGCGAACAGCATTGTATGGAGGGTTCCCCCGCTGCCCGGTACGGGCGGGTAACCGACGGCGGCCATGAAGCCCCAGAGTCTCTCCAGGTCGACGTCCGGCTCGGCGGTCAGGGAGTCGAGGAGCATCGCGTAACGGTAGCATGACACCGGACTGGTGAGTACCCTGTGGTGGTTGGTGAGTATCATCCGGAAGGGGGCGATGTCCGGCTCGTCGGAGGAGTACCTGAAGTCGTGGCCGTAGCGGTTGCAGACCTCCACGACCGTGGCGCAGCTGTCCTCGCCTGCCAGGTCGCGCCTTCCGACCACGTGGATGTCGTACGAGTTGGACCTGTGGTAGGTGGTGAGGGCGGTCTTCAGGTCCTCCACGTCGTGCTGCCCGCTGCCGTCGAAGTCGGGGCTGTAGAGCCCCTGGGCGAGGGCCATGCAGATGGGGACGAAGGCGCCGGGGTACTGCGTGGTGCCCTGGTGGTTGCCCATGTTCAGGGTGGCGCATACCCCCCCCTCGCTAATGCCGGAGAGGCTGCCCATGAAACCGGGGAAGCCGATGGAGACCCAGTCCTGCCCCTCGTCCGGGTCGAAGGTGACGAGCAGACAGTGGTCGAGGACCGTGCCGGTGTTGTCCACGTAGTAGTCGAGGTTCCGGGAGACGGCCGGTGAGCCGGAGAGCTCCGGATCCCCCTCCGTGGCCTCCCCCCAGGCGCTCACGCTGGAGCAGGACGGACCCTGGACCACCGCCAGGGCGGAGAGGTCGGGCACGGAGCTGACCACGTAGACGTCCACCACGTCAAGGTCCCTGCCGAGGGAGGGGGAGTAGAGACTGACGGTGTCCGCGGCGCCCGAGATGATGCCGGCGCCGTACTGCTGCAGCTCCGGCGGGACCAGGAAGTAGGAGCTGAACCAGCCGCGGACGTACTCGTAGTTGGAGGCGCCGCCTATCATCTCCATGAAGTAGCCCTCGAAGAGCTCGGCTATGTCCGGGCCCATGAGGTAGCCGTGGGCGTAGCCCATCTCGCTCCAGGTGCCCCAGAGGTTGAGGACGCGGACATGCCCCATCTCCTCGACGGAGCCGCTCACCGCTGCTGCCGGTGCCGTCAGCGCAATCAGTGCCGCTGCCATGAGAATCCTGGTACTCATTCCGTCTCCGCATTCTCTGTGCCCCCCTCCGGGGGCGGTGCTATCGCGTAGAGTGCCTGCGAGAGGTCCAGGTGCGAGACCGAGTCCCGCGCCACTGTTATCACCGGGCTTACCCAGCCCCGACCCTGCCTGCCGTCCGAGTGATACAATGCAATAACGTACTCCCCCGTGCCCAGGGCGAGGGTCTCCGGGGAGAACGGGTCGGGGGCGAGGTGGGCCATGTGGACCGTCGTGTCCGGCATCTCCATGGCTATGCTGCAGCTCCATCCCTCCCGGGCGGTGTCCGTCACCGGCGCGGTGATCAGCGTGCCGGTCTCCGTGAAGCGGGACGTCACGTTCAGGATGACCGGCGGCAACTGGGCGGCGGCGAGCAGGCTCTCCGGAGTGCCCGGCGGAACCGGAGCGGCCTCGGGCCGACGGCGTCTCGGGATAAGGGCTGCCGCTATGTCCTCCCGCTCCACGTCGTCCGGCACCAGAGGAGCCCAGCCGACGCCATCCCAGACCTGCGCCGCGCAGCGGAGGCCCGGCATCGCGCCCCGCGTCCAGAGGAGCACCGGCCTCGCCGGCAGACCCAGCGAGCGGAGCCCCGCGCAGAGGAGGAGGGTCAGGTCGGTCCCGGTGCCGCCGCCGCGCGCAAGCGTGCTCTCCGGCGGGGCCGGCTCGCCCGACGGGTATCCGGACTCCCAGCGGAGACGGCTAACCGCCTCCATCACCTCGCCCGCTGCCAGCCCGGGGTCACCATAGCCGGATATCTCCCTGCCGAAGAGGATGGCCAGGGGAGTGCGCCAGGCTGTCGGCCCCTCGTCCATCACGCGCCAGTCCAGGACGTACCCGGTCAGGAGGGTGTCCGGCAGGCCGCCGAACCATATGCTCTCCGCCTCCAGCGTGCCGTACACATGGTCGACGTAGAGCAGGAGGCCCGCCTGCGGGCAGGGGGAGCTGTCCGACAGCCAGGTGGCCAGCTCCAGCGCTTCCCCCCTGAAGTGCTCCTCCGGCTGCAGGGCGGCGATGGTCAGCGCCATCAGCAGGGCGTGGATCAAACCCACCTCCAGTCCGTACATTGTATACTAGGCCCAGTCTCGCGGAAGGAGGTAGCATGCGCAAGCTCCTGGGGGCATGGCTCGTGGCTGGGCTGTCCCTCTGGCTGACGTCGCTGGTGCTCGGTCACAACATGGTTTTCGACGGCTTCTGGCCCATCGTATGGACCGCCGCTGTGGTCGGTCTCATGAACTACATACTGGCGCCGATACTGAACTTCCTGACGTGTCCGGTCTACCTGCTGACGCTGGGCCTCTCCCGGTTCCTGGTGAGCGGCCTGGTGCTGATAATCGCCAGGGACATAGTCCGGGGATTCACCGTGAGGAACTTCTGGTGGGCGGTGCTGGCGGCAATCATCGTGTCCGTGCTGAACAGCGTACTGGACGGTCTCACGGGGAGGAAGGGCGAGTAGCGGGGCTCAGCCCACCCGCCTGACTATCCCGACAGGCGTGCTCTCGGTGCCCTGCCCCAGCGGGTTGTCCGCGAGGACGGCCGCGAGCAGACGACGGTCGAGGTCCTCCGGCCAGGCGCCTAGGATGTTGCCGCCCAGGTCGTTCACGTCCACGACCGCGGCGCGGCACCCGAACCGCTCCGCGATGCTCTTCGATACGCCGTCCGGGTCCTCCGGGGCCAGGCTCACCGCCCTGTCGAAGGGGGGAATGGTGCCCCTGGTCGGGCCGTCTATGGCCCGGGCCCTCGGCCCGGCCACACGGTAGAAGTCGCCCCTGCGGCCGACCAGCTTGCCCAGGGCGCCGACCACGGAGGCCAGCAGTATCCTCGGGACCCCGCACTCCCTCAGGGCGCACTCCATGGTCTCCGGCATCCCGAGGCCGATGCCGTGTGGCGTCTTCGAGACGTAGCGGCTGAGGAAGCGAGCCAGTGGCCGGGGCTCTATCTCCCCATCGTCCAGCAGGAAGTACCTGCCCTGGCTGGCCCCCACCGCCTTCTCCGCAGCGCAGAGCACGTCCTCGGGGCCGGGGCGCTCGCCCGCCTGCTCCAGCCCCTCGGCGATGGCGGAGAGCAGGTCGTCCCCCGCCAGCACAAGCCCAGTCCTCACCGGGATGCGGAGCCAACTGTGTCCGCCCGCCTCTACGACAGCCTGTTTCATTGCCACCGACCTTTCCCGGCGACTATGCTTCCATGGGGGACGAGCTACAAGAGGAGGTTAGCGTGAACCTGGCCGGCGCTAGGTCCGTGGACGTCGGGAAACATCTGCGGAGGCGGGGAACGGTGATGGTGCCGGTGGGCTCGATGGAGCAGCACGGCGAGGCCGCCCCTCTGGCATGCGACACCATCATACCGGTGAGGCTCTGCGCCGAGGCGGGGGAGAGGACCGGCACCGCATATACCCCGGCGCTCACATTCGGGTGCTCGACGCCGCACTCGGGCTTTCCCGGCACGGTGAGCCTGGGGGCGGAGACCCTGGCCATGCTCGCACGGGACGTGGCGCTCTCCCTCTGCGGCGGCGGCTTTCGGCGGGTCCTCTTCCTCAGCGGGCACGGGGGCAACAGAGCGGGGGTCCTCTCCGGACTGGACATGGCCGCGCGCAGGCTTCCCGGGGCTAGTCTCCGGTACATGGCCTACTGGGACCTGCCCGGCGCCGTGTCCAGGCAGCGGGAGCTCTTCGGGGGGGAGGGCGGCTACCACGTGACCGTCCAGGAGGTCTCCATGGTCTGGTGGCTCATGGGGGAGGAGATGCCTGAATTCCGGCGGCTCGCCTACCCACCCGAGCCGTCCCCGGGGGAGGTGCTCTCCCCGGAGGCATGGAGAGAGCGCTACCCGGAAGGCGGCGCCGGCTCCGACCTCTCGAAGGTCTCGGAGGAGAAGGGTCGCGAGTACTTCCGCTTCCTGGTCTCCAGGCTGGAGGCGACCCTACGCTCCATGGAGGGGGAGGATGACGCCTGACGCCCCCTCGGTCTCATTCAGCGACCTGGTCGTCAGGTACGGGCCGGTCCTCGCCCTGGACGGCTTCTCCCTGGAGATACCCTCCCGGGGGGTCTTCGGCCTGCTGGGCCGGAACGGCGCCGGGAAGACCACCGCCATCAGGGCGATAGTCGGGCTCGTCGAGCCG
The DNA here is from genome assembly GCA_964423505.1 of uncultured bacterium. Taxonomy (GTDB): domain Bacteria; phylum Fermentibacterota; class Fermentibacteria; order Fermentibacterales; family JCC-6; genus CAYREX01. The sequence goes on from CAYREX010000002.1 coordinate 315,785, forward strand.
GAGTCCGGCGATGTCACCGTGCTCGGGTCGGACCCTTCCTCCAGGGACCGGTGCGGCAGGCCGATATCGGTCCTCTTCGCGGAGGACGGGCTCGTGCCCTTCCTCACCGTCACCGAGAACCTCCGCGTCTGGGGCGGGCTGCACGGCGTGCCGGAGAGCGGCGCCCGGAGCCTGGCCGGGGCGGTGCTGGAGAGGCTGGACGTGCTGGAGCTCGCGGAGCAGCGGGTCGGGGACCTCTCCACAGGCAACCGCAGGCTGGCCGGCCTGGCCAGGACGTTCATGCTACCCTCGGAGATGGTGATACTGGACGAGCCCACATCCTCCCTGGACCCGGTGAGGGCGGAGGAGATTCGCGGCGCGGTGGAGGTGCTCTCGGAGAGCAGGCTGGTCCTCCTCTCCACGCACAACCTCCAGGAGGCGGAGCGGCTCTGCGACCGGTTGGCCATCATGGATGGCGGCAGGGTGCTGCTGACAGGCAGGACGGACGAGCTGGAGGAGGCCTCGTCCGGGCTCTACGCGGTCAGGACGGGCAGCGGCAGCCTGGTCCACCGCGGAGAGGAGCTGGAGCCGATGCCGGACGGCAGCTTCCGGCTGAGCCGCCCGGGAGAGCCGGCGGAGCTGCTGAGGGAGCTGCTGGCGGAGGGCAACGACGTGGTTGAGTTCAGGCCCTGGCGCCGCGAGCTCTCCAGCGTCTTCCTGGAGCTGACCGGCGGCGGGCGGGGATGACGCGGGTAATCGTGCTCCGCGAGTGGCTCCGGTTCCGGAGGGCGATGGGACGCATGGGGATGATACGCTTTCTCGGTGTCTACCTGGCGGTATTCGGCCTCCTGGTGCCCGGCGCGTTCGGCGACCCATCCTCCGCCATCGTGATGTTCGCGGTGGTGCCGCTCTACGCCGCGGGGCCCATGGCGGTGGATGCCTTCGCGGGGGAGAGGGAGAGGATGACCCTGGAGACCCTCCTCAGCTCACCTGTCACCCCGCGGGAGCTTCTCAGGGGCAAGGCGCTCTTCCCGGTGATGCTCTCGCTGGCGACCACCTGGTCGGCACTGCTGCTGTTCACCGTGATGACCCTTCTGAGGGGGGGCACCATGCCTGCCCCGGGCGCCTACGGCACGGTGGTCCTCGCCGGCTTCTTCACCGCCGTCATCGGTTCCCTGGCCGGGCTGCACACCTCGCTCCGGGTCCCGACCGTGCGCACCGGCCAGCAGTGGTTCTCCGTGGTTCTCATAGTCATAGTGCTCGGGGTGCCCCTCTTCCTGAAGGTACTGCTCCCGCTGCTGCCCCCGGCGCTGCTCGGCACGTTCGAGAGGCTGTTCAGTGGAGGGTGGACCTCACCGGGAGCGCTGCTTCTGACCGCCCTCCTGCTCCTTGTCTGTTACGTCCTCTGGGTGACCCTGTCCAGGCGGATGAGGGGTCTCTGGAGGCTCAACCCTGAGAGGGGGTTGCCCGGATGAGCGAGGGAGGGATGGTGCAGGTCGTCACTGCCGTCTCCTCCAGGGAGGAGGCCGACCGGCTGGCGGAGCTGGCCGTGGAGCGGAGGCTGGCCGCCTGCGTCCAGGTATCCGGCCCGGTTGCCAGCATCTACCGCTGGCGGGGCGAGGTGGAGGGCGAGCGGGAATGGCTCTGCACCATGAAGACCTCGGTGCTCTACGCGGACGAGCTCATGGCCGTGCTGGAGGAGGAGCACCCCTACGAGACCCCTGAGATTATCTGCATCAGCGTAGACAGGGTCTCGGAGGGCTACCTTGAGTGGCTCCGGTCAGAGGTGGGCTGACGGGGAGCGTCCGACCAGCACTTACAGGACGGAGGACCGGTGGCACTTGAATACGTGATGTACGAGATGAGCATCGACTGCCCCGGCTGCGGCGCCCCGGTCCACGTGAACGGGCCGTTCCGGAGCGTAACCTGCGCCAGGTGCAGCACGGAGACCCCTCTGGGGGACGACTTCTGGGAGGACATCCTGAAGGACTCCAGGGAGGCGGTCCTGGAGGAACTGGAGGAGGGGGAGGGAACCAAGAGCACAATCTTCGGCTCGCTGAGCTGCAGCATGCTCTACGGCGACCTGGTCCCCTACTGCAGGCAGTGCAAGCGGGACTTCGACATTGATGCGGACATGTCGGAGGGTGGCGTCCTCGTCTGCCCGAGCTGCGACATCGCGGTGCCGGTGACCGACCCGCCCGAATGGGTGCGCTCCATGCTGAAGGGGGCGGAGCAGGTGGTGGGCGCCGAGCGGCCGGGCTCGGAGGAGCCGGAGGAGGCGTCCGAGCCGGTGGCCCTCTTCTGCCCGCAGTGCGCAGGCTCCCTGATGGTGGACGGCACCGACAGGCTAGTGAAATGCGAGTACTGCGACACCTCCATCTACCTCCCGGACGACCTCTGGTTCAGGCTGCACCCGGTGAAGGTGAAGACCAGGTGGTTCATAGGTTTCCAGCCCTGAGGAGAGCACTCTGAGGGCCGAGGGCCCCGGGCGGCTTGCCGTGCGCCTGCTCTGGGGCGCCGCCGGCCTCATGCTGGCGGCATGGGCCATCCTCCTGCTAGGCGTCCGCTCCATGCCCCTGCACAGCGACGCCCTGCTCACCATGGGCGCCGGTGCCCGGCTCTGCGCCCGGGGGCACTTCGCCTGCACCTACATGCTCTACGGGCTGGTCAACCCGTTCCTGCTCGAGCTCTTCTCCCTCTTCGGGGCGGGCACCGCCTCCTTCCACGTCCTCCGGGTGGTCAACGTGCTCATCGGGGCGGCCGGCGTAGCCGGCATCGCGATGTCCTACCGGGAGGTCAGGGGAGGGTCGGACCGCCTCTCCTTGCTGCCGGTCCTCCTGGCCTGCGCCGGGTCGGCCTACCTGCTGCTGGAGTCCTTCGAGCCCACCCCGGAGACCGGTACCGGGGCCGTGACGGCCTGGCTTCTGTTCGCCTGCCTGAGGTACATGCGCACCGGCAGGGGCGTGGTGCTCATGTCGGTCCTGACCGTCCTCCTGGCCGGATTCCGCCCGACGGCCATCCTGATGGCCCTTCCGGTGCCCCTGGTCATCGCCCGGGAGACGGAGGGCCGCACCGCCCTGAGGCTGGTCTGGCGCTGGGCCCTGCTCGGCCTCCCTGTCGCCTGCGGTCTGGCCGCCACCTTCCTGGACAACGAGTCCTTCACCGGCCTCGCCGTCTTGACCCTGGCGGCGCTGGTTCTGGTCACAGCGGCATGTCTTGCGACCGATGCGCGCAGGCGCAAGACCCGGGGCTGGAGGAGGCTGGGAATGTATGCCGGGCTCTCACTCCTCGGCACCTTCGCGCTCTTCCCCCACTACTTCCTGCGTTTCGGGGAGATGCTCCGGCAGATGGACATGGTCTACCTGAGCGGCGTGCGGGAGCTGGGCGACCCGGGGCACCTGGCCGAGCACCTGGCCCTCTCGCTCCTCTACCTGGTCATGGTGTTCCCCGGCCCTTCGGCCGCGGTGGGCATAGGCGCTTTCGCGGGGAGCCTTCCCTGGAGGAGGACCGGCATGCGCGGCAGCGCCTGCCTCGGTCCATTCCTCCTCGGTCTCCTGCCGGCCCTGCTGGTCGCAGTCCGCGACCTGGACCTGCAGGAGCGGTACATGATGCCCTTCCTGCCTCCCTTCCTGCTGATGGGCGCACTGGGCATCCGCAGGCTGCTCTCGGACCGGGTCATGACGGCGCTGCTCGGCTCGGTCCTCCTGCTCTCCATGATACAGCTGCAGGAGACCGTCAGGCGGCGGCCTGAGGGGGGCATGCTGGACGCCCTCGAGGCGGTCGGCGACTACCCGGCCGCAACGGTCAGCTCCCACAACATGGGCGTCGGCTGCGTGCCGGAGCACTACGCCGAAGGGGACTCCGTCGACTGGCCCCTCGTGCCCTACGCCGCTGCGGAGAGCCTTGCCTCCTGGCACCCCGACTCCCTCGGCGAGCTGGTCGTCTGCTACGGGGAGGCGCCGAGCTGGTGCATGCCCGTTCAGACATGGGGGGTAGACTACCGGGACGAGTCGGGTCTGAGCGAGACCATCCGCTCATCGAGGGACCCCTGCTGGGTCACTCTGTGGGTGACCGTCCGGGATCCCTGGGCCTGGCGCCTCTGGAGCCGCGCAGCCCTCTGCGAGCGCTCTCGACGCTGGCTCTACAGATGACCGGGGACCCTTGACAGGGACGGTCCAGCCTCTATACTAGCTGTCGCGGATGCGGGGTGGAGCAGTCTGGTAGCTCATTGGGCTCATAACCCAAAGGCCGCAGGTTCAAATCCTGCCCCCGCTACCATCTCTGGATCTGAGGCCTTCAGCATGGACAACATGCTGAAGGCCAAAGATTTAGGTGGGTTAAGACAGCTCCTCTACGTGCCCCATCCGGGCCTGCAGTGAAACCAGCCTGCTGTCGACACTCTCGATCTCAGTCCGGTAGCGATCACCTCGCGCGTCGAATTCGGCCCTGTCGATGCCGTTCTTGCAGTAGAGGTCAACGAGGCGGTCGCGCATCCTCACCAGCTTCTCTCTGCGCTTCAGGAGGGAGTCCATCTCCTCCTCGACATCGTCTTCTCTCTCGATGATAGGGTCACGGAGAACAGCTCCGTACAGGTCCTTCAGGTGAGGCCTGAGACGTACCTGGTCAAGGAGGTCCCGGAACTCCTGCTCAAGAGCTTCCTTCCGTTTCCTGGTTTCGTAGCACTTCGGGTTGTAGCACCGGTAGTATCCGCAAGATCCACCTCTGCCCCTTGACTTCCCCGCAGTCAGGGGCTTGCCGCAGGACCCACAGCGGAAGAGCCTGGATGCGTGGACGCTGGTACACCGAGTTGCCGGACGCTACCCGGAATGTGAGCACCTCAGATGTTCATACCGTGCTTCAGTATCTGACATGCGACTATGGCGCTACAATCACGAAAAGACACAATACAGGAGTAAATAGTAGAAAACCGCATGGCAATCGAATTGCACTCCATTCTTCGCTGGCAACTTTACTCCACTTCATCTCCAGCTCATGAGTAGCGAAGGTAGTGTGCTGATGGAAAGCATAATCGAGATTCCGGCAGAGCTCATCCTCATGGAGACCCTCCACGGCTTGGCCGTGCTGGCGCGGCAGACCGATATCAGCATTGATACAAGCGACAAAAGGCTCAGGCACTATCTGCTCAGACTTATTGGGGGGATGGATGAAGATACGAGATTGCCGGCCGTCAAGGCCTATGCCCAGCTCTATGGACAGGAATCCACTGAGCTTATGCATGCACTCCTCTTCGATGGAGACAGGAGCGTCGTGCAGGCGGCATGCTATGAGGTCTTGTGGAAGCCTTCTCTCGTTGATTATCGGAAGCCCGATACTTCGACTGTGGCAAAGGCCCTGAGTGTAGCCTCCGCGGATACCCTGGAGGGCTCTTTCATGATGATGGAGGATCTCCCTCGGGAGAATTTGCCCTGCGAGGCTCTGCGGGAGCTCCTTGAAAGCGAGGCCCCGGCATCCAGGCTTGGTGCGGCCTTGCTTCTGGCGAAAGGGAGAGACCCTCAGTGCGTACCTGTGCTTCTCCAGGCTCTGTCGAGCAGTGACGAAGACCAACGATGGGCGGTGATCGATGCCCTGGGGGAATGCGGCGACAGGCGCGTAGTCGATGAGATATGGAAGGTATACAATGAGGAGCCTGGTTACTGGGACGCTGCAGCCAGAGCCCTCTTCAGACTGGGAGAGCTATCCGTCTCCGATCTCCTTCGCCTTAAGCAGGAGCACATTCCCGGTGATACGGACAACAACTTCGATTCGGCCTGCTACCAGTTGCTGGATGGGCTCCATGGCGAAGATCTCCTTGAAGCTCTGCTTGACCAACTGGATGCCCCCGGTGCAATCCCCTACGGGTATCTCCTGGGCGATCTGACATCATATGAGGACCCTCGTGTGCTGGAGCTCTGTCTGAAGAACGGGGTTCGACCGGTAGAGGGCTATCCCCAGAAAGAGATTGACTATCTCCAGAAGAGCAGTGATCCAAGGGTGATACGTGTCTTCCTACAGGCGGCCAGGAGCGATGGAGCCGATGCATTCACCATAGGTCGGGTTCTCGAAGGCTTCGACTACCTGATAAGCAGGCATCTCGGGAACAGGCACAGGTCGATATCACTACTCCATGAGCAAGAGGGTTACGGCATGCGAGAAGCCCTTCTGGAAGGTCCGGACAGGAACGAGCTCATCGACTGCCTCAAGAACTGGTTCCTGTATTTCGAGGATGATACGACGGCAAGCTATCCCGCGGGTCGCTACGGTCTGCTTAGAATGCTGGTCCTTCTGGGATTCAACGATACGGAACTCCTCCTGGACGCCCTGAAGGATGATGACGAGGATATTCGCTTCCTTGCTGCCTGCCACATGTCCCGCAATGGAAGCCGGGCCGGGGTGAATGCTCTTCTATCCATCCTGTCCGGCATGTTCGATGACGAGTCAATCTGGAGATTCTGGGCTCTGGCCCTGAATCTCATCAAGTCCGGCAATCAGGTTTCCCCGGATGACCTCCGTCCCTGCTTCGTCGGGGATTGTGAGAAAACAAGGCTGGCAGCGGTAATCGTCCTCGGGCACATCGAAGACGACACCTCGACGGAACTGCTTGTGGAAGCTGCACACGACCCCAGCCCATGGGTCAGGTCGCTGTCCGCAAGGTATCTTGCGGGCAAAGAAGGAACAGGTTCGATCGAGACCCTCTGCTCCCTCCTGAGGGATGAGTCAGAGCATCCCAGATACCGTGCCGTGGAAGCCATCGGGAAGCGTGGTGACCTGAGTTATGCACCCGGCATCATCCCCCTGCTCGCAGACGATTCCATCCATGTCCGGGAGGCCGCTCAGGGGGTTCTGACGGATTGGGTCGCGGATTGCCAGGAGGAAGGGATACGCCATCTGTGACCATCCTGACATGAGCGCCATCAGGTTTTGGAACCATCCTCGTCCGAAGGAGAGATGGAATGAGTCACGTCCGTTATGGTGTGCACTTTCCGGAGGGTTGCGTAGGGCCTAGAAGAGGGTCATCCTAGTCCCTGGTCTCCCAGTTGAACCACCAACCTGGAAAGGGATGTCGGATGACCCAGTACAAAGTTACACTGGACTC
>CAYREX010000003.1:0-218289 GCA_964423505.1 uncultured bacterium
CTCATGACGACAGGGGGACTCTGCATGAGGTGCGCGGAACTGGATGTCCCCCAACTGCGCGGATCTGGGTGTCCATTGACATCTACGTCCTCCGCAGCCACTACCGGAGCCCGCTGGACTTCACCGGGGAGGGTCTCGCCTCGGCGAGGAGCGGCATGCAGAGGCTCACCTCCTTCAGGTCCCGCCTGGGGGACGCCGGCGGCGGCGAGCCCTCCGCCGCCTGCGGGGAGCTGACGGAGAGGACGGCCAGGGACTTCTCGGCGGCGATGGACGACGACCTGAACGCCCCGGCGGCGCTGGCCTCCATCTTCGACATGGTCAGGGCGGGCAACGCCCTGCTGGACGAGGGGGCCGGGGCGGCGGACCGGGGCGCGATGGCCTCCCTGCTCGACGGTCTCGCCGGCGACATCCTGGGGCTGGACCTCTCCTCCGGCTCCTCCGGCGCCGACACCGAGGTGCTCCTCGAGGAGCTGGCCAGGTCCCGGGAGGCGCTCCGGGCCGCGAGGCGGTTCGAGGAGGCCGACCGGATGCGCGGGCGGCTGGAGGAGGCCGGCTACTCGGTCAGCGACCTGCCCGGGGGGAAGAGCGAGATAAGGCCGCGCTGACTCAGTGCCCCGTGAGGGTCCCGTCCCGCCTTATCCGGAGGAGCGCCCGCCTGAAGGAGAGTACCGCCAGCGGTACGCTCACCACGGAGAAGCCGGCGAGGACCAGCAGCTCCGTGCCTATCTCCCCGATGCCGGCGCCCCCGATGAGTGAGAGCCGCATGGCCTCGAGCGAGTAGGTTATCGGGAACAGCAGCGAGAGCGGCCTCAGCCAGTCCGGCAGGACGGCCACCGGGTAGTAGACGCCACCGAGCAGGGTTGCCGCGCTGCCGTAGAGCCACTGGACCGGGTTCCCCTTCTTCAGCACCAGTATGAGGCTGCCGGATATGACCCCCACGCCGCCGAAGGCGGTGATGCTCAGAGCCAGAACCAGAAGCGCGGCCGGGATGTTCGCGCCGGTGAGGTCCATGCCGAACAGCAGCGCTCCGAAGAGCATGAAGACCACCACCCTGTAGGTGGCGAAGACGAACTGCCAGAGCGCCGCCCCGGCTGCGAACACCGTGAGGGACGTCGGCGTCGCCACGACCGCGTCCAGCGTGCCGAGGAGCTGCTCGCTCCGCAGGGAGGATGCCATGGAGCCCATGCTGAGGCCGAGGTAGCTCTGGAAGGCTATGCCTATGAGCACGAAGGAGAAGTAGGAGCCTCCGTAGGGGGAGAGGAACGGTGCGGCCGACTCCCCCACGAGCCTCGAGAGGAAGTGGAAGACCGCCGCCGACATGAAGACCCCGGCTACGCCCATCAGGAAGGAGAGCCTGTAGCTCAGGGCGAGGCGCATCTCCTTGCCCGCCACGGCCGCCACCCTGCGGAGGACGCTCATGGCCTCCCCGCAGCCCCGTCGACCAGCCGGCGGTCCTCGAGGGAGACGGCCCTGTCGCTGATGGCCAGGTCCTCCCGGTCGTGGGTGGCCATGACCACGGTCCGGTCACCGTCCGCGGCGTGCTCCCGCAGCAGGGATCGGAAGGCGGCGGCCGCCGCGCCGTCCAGGCTCCTGGTGGGCTCGTCCAGCACCAGGAGCGGCGGGTCGTGGAGGAGGGCCCTGGCCAGGGAGAGGCGGTGCCTGAAACCGGTGGAGAGCGTCTCGAAGCGGCTCTCGGCCACCACGGAGCAGCCGGTCCGCCCGAGAACCTCCTCCATCCGACGCTCAAGCCCGGCGCCGAACAGCCCGTGCATCCTTCCGAAGAAGCGCATGTTCTCGAGCACCGTCAGCCTCCAGTAGAAGCTCCGCTCCCCGGAGGTCATGAACCCGGTGACCGCAGCGGTCCCGTCCGGCCTGCGGATCGGGTCGGTGCCCAGGACCGCTATCCGTCCGGAATCGGGGACCAGGGAGCCGGTGATGAGCCGCAGGAGGGTGCTCTTGCCCGAGCCGTTCGGCCCGGTGACGGCGAGCACCGAGCCCAGCGGCACGTGCAGATCGACCTCCTCCAGGACCGTCCGCCTGGGGCGTCTCCGGAGGGGGATGTAGCTGCGCCTCTGGGGAGCGGGGAAGGACTTTGTCACCCGCTCGAGGGATACGGCGCCGTCAGGCATCGCCCCCCCGGGCCTCCTCACCGGCGCCGTCCGCCTCGGCCCGGTGCCGCCTGGTCCTGTCCGCCACCGCGTCCTCCAGGAGGCTCCTGTTGTGGCTGGCGGTGTCGGCGAGGGAGGCGAAGAGGAAGAGCAGGGCGGCGAAGGTGATGAGGAACAGGCCACCCACCGCGATGCCGGCGAAGGGCCTGACCGCCCCGGTGACCAGCCACCTGACCAGTACGAACGCGTCGGCGGCCACGCCTATGGCCAGGAGGATGGTGCCCGGCAGGCCGTAGAAGCGCCATGGCCTGTGGTCGTGGGCGGTGGAGTACATGGCCGCCAGGGAGAGCAGGGCGTAGCGCCAGAGGTTGCCGGCTATCCTGGAGCTGCCCACGGGCCGCTCCCCGAGCACCCGCAGCGGGACCTCCCGGAGCCTGAGGCCCTTGCCCGCGAGGTCTATGATGACCTCCTGGGTGTAGGTGAACCTGCTGAAGCTGGAGAGCCTCTCGAGCGCCCTCGGCCCCAGGGCGCGGAAGCCGCATGTGGCGTCGTGGACCCTGACCCCCGCGAGCCTGCTTACGAGGGAGGCGACCCTGCGGTTGCCCCACAGCTTCATCGCGGGCATCTCGGGCACCATGGAGGGGTCGGCGAATCGGCTCGCAGTCACCAGGTCCGCCTCGTCGGCCGTTATCGGGGCAACCAGGTCGGGTATCCCGGCCGGGTCGAACTGTCCGTCGGCGTCAATGGTGACCAGGACGTGGTAGCCGCCTCGCCTGGCGTGGCGGAGGGCGGTCCTGAACGCCTCCCCGAGCCCACGGTTCCTGCCGTGGCTGACGACCGGGGCGCCTGCGGCCTCCGCCCGCCCGGCGGTGGCGTCCGTGGAGCCGTCGTCCACCACGAGCAGGTCCACCCGGGATATTCCCGGTATGCTCCGGGGGACGCCCGAGACCACGTCGGCTATGGTGCTCTCCTCGTCAAGGGCTGGGATGGCCACGAGGAGCCTCATCATGCCTCCCTCCTCCGACCCGCGCCGATAATAAGCCCGGGAGGCCGGACCGGACAGCCCGGCACTTGCCCCGGCCCCCCCTTTGTATTCCATTCCTGCCTGCCATGACGATACTCGCCCCGCTGCTGCTGCTCCTGCTCGCCGCCTCCGCCTCGGGCTGGGGCTCGCTGGCCCTGCCCCCCTCCTCGGGGGCACCCTGGTCCCGGAGGTTCGGTGCAGGCATCCTCCTGCTCTTCTTCCTGACGTCCTCAGCCGCATGGGCCGGTCTGCTGGAAGGCTGGATGCTCTGGACGGTCCTGGGAGGGGGCGTCCTGCTGCTCTGCTGGAGGCCGGGCCTGGGCCTGCCCGACGGCTGGGCATGGCTGCTCCTGCTGGCCCTGCCGCTCATACCCCTTGTCATGCTCCCGCCCATATCCAGGGACGCGATGAACCACCATCTCTACCTGCCGAGGATCTGGCTCGAGTCCGGCGGGATGGCCAGGCCGGAATGGGCGTCCTACTTCAGCTACCCCTACCTGGTCGAGGCGCTCTACGCGCTGGTCGGGGGAACGGTGGGCTTCCAGGCCTCCAGGGCGGTCAGCCTGCTCGGCTTCCTGGGCATCGGCGCCGTGGCCTGGGAGGCGCTGCGCAGGACCGGCGGCAGGAGGGTGGCGCTGGTCGGCCTGCTGGTTCTGGCCAGCATACCGGAGCTGGTGAGGAACGCCACCTGGAGCTACTCGGACACCTTCCTCGCGATGTTCGCGCTGATGGCATACGTGGAGATGACCGGCGAGCGGGGGAGCCCGGTCCGAGCGGTGCTCTGGGCCGGCGCGGCCGGATGCTGCAAGTACAACGGCATCCTGGTCCTGGCGGCGGTGCTCCTTCTGCTGCCGTTCCGCTTCCGGCTCGACCGGAGGACCCTCGGCGGTCTGCTGGTGGCTGCCGCCATCACCTCCGGCTGGTGGGCGGTGCCGAACCTGCTGCAGTGGGGGAACCCCGTCTACCCGCTCATGCGCGGGGTCTTCGGACCGACCGTGGAGATGACCGCCAGGGCATCGGAGTACATGGCGGCCAATGCTTACGGAAGCCCGGTACAGGGCCCGCTGGACCTGCTGCTGCTCCCGGTCAGGATGTCGGTCTGGGGCGAGTGGGACGATCCATCCAGGTTCGACGGCGCCAGCGGACCTCTGCTTCTCGCGGGATGCATCCTCTCGGTCGTGCTGGTCCGGCGAAGGCGGTGGCGCTTCGCCATGCCCCTCGTCTACCTGGCTCTGGCGCTCGTCCTCGGCGGTGGTGCCGTCCGGACGAGGTACATGATCCCGGCTCTGGTCATGCTGTCGCTGCCGGCGGCCATGGCTCTGGGCGAGGGGCTGCTGGCGAGGGGGAGGTCCGTGGCGATCCTGACGGGGGTGCTGGTGCTGGGGTGCTCAGCCTGGTCGCTGGACAGGTTCCTCGACCTCTACGTCCTGGAGCGCCCCTGGCTGCTCCCGAGCAGGGAGGAGTACCTGGGCGCCAACACGCTCTACTGGGACTTCTACCGGGAATGCGCGGAGCACGTACCCCCTTCCGACACCACGTACCTGGTCAGCATGGACAGGGCCTTCTACTTCCCCTCCCACGCCGTGTACGACAGGCGCCGGGTGCCGCTGCAGCTCCTGGACAGGCTGTGGAGCGGGGCCGACGCCGACTCCATGGCATCCTGGATCAGGAGCACGGGAGCGGAGTGGGTGGCGGTGGACATGATGTGGACTTCTGCTAATACTCCCACTGTTCTCGAGGGAGGGGGGCTCGCTGAATGGAGGCGGTTTACAGCCGGTGTACTGGAGCCGGTGGCGTCGACGGACGGTATGGTGCTCCTGAGGCTCCCGGACTAACCGCTTCTCTCCCGCATGGCTTCGAGGACCCTCTCCAGGAGCACCCGCTCGTCGCTGACGTTGGCGGTATCTATCGGGAGGCTGCCCAGGGCGTCTATGTAGACCCGGATGATGCTCGCCTTGGTTATCCTCTGGCTCCTGTGCTTCCGGTCACGGTTCTGGGTGATGGTCCTCGCTATCCTGGTGAGGAGCTCCTCCTGGTCGGGACGCACCGGGACCGTGAGCCTGACGGAGGGCTCGGAAGCCTCTATTATGTCGCTGACGCTGCTGATGAGCCTGTCATCGTCCCTGGGTTCCATACTGACCTCCGGGGCCGACAATAGGGGAAGGGGGGGCCCGAGTCAAGGGAATTATGAAGTTCCATAGTTATGAAGTTAGGGTATTGACGCGGCATCTCACATGGAGTAAACTCCGTTGCAGGAAGACCGCCACGCGGGGGTGGAGCATGAACGGACGGCACGCTATTGCCTTGACGGAGTTTCCATATAATGATTCGGCTGGTTTCTCGAATCTCGGCATATACGAGGCGGACAGCTGCCCGGGGAAGGGAAGATAATGTTCATCTTCGGAGGATCAGGCAGGGGAACTGTCGGTCTTGATATCGGCAGTCACTCCATCAAGGCGGTGCAGCTGACGGGGTCGGGGAAGTCCCTGAGCCTCTCGAGCTATGCGGTCAGGGAGCTGGCCCCGGGCACCATCGTCGACGGCGAGGTCGTGAACCGCGAGCACCTGATAGAGACCATACGCGACGTGATTCGCCAGGCCGACATAAAGGTCAAGGGGAAGAACATAAGCACTGCCGTCTCCGGCAGAAGCGTCATCGTCAGGCGCATACCGATGGAGAAGATGTCGGAGGAGGAGGCCAGGCAGGCTATCCAGTGGGAGGCGGAGCAGCACATCCCCTTCCGCATAGACGAGGTCAGCCTCGACTTCAAGATAATCAACGAGGAGCTCTCTCCGGGACAGATGGAGGTCCTCCTCGTCGCCGCGAAGAAGGACGTGGTCGACCTCCACCGGAGCGTCCTCCAGAGCGCGGGGCTCAAGCCCAACTCGGTGGAGCTGGAGCAGTTCTCCCTCCAGCGCGCCTACGAGCACGCCTACAGCCCCGCCAACGGCGATTGCGTGACCATACTGAACATCGGCGCCGAGGTGACGAACATGGTGGTGGTCAGGGACGGCCTGCCCAGCTTCAACCGTGACCTCTCCATCGGCGGGACCCGCTTCATAGAGGCGCTCCAGAGGTCGCTCGGGCTCGACTACGACGTCGCTCTCGGCGTCCTCAAGGGCAACATCCCCGACGGCATCTCCAGCGAGGAGGTAAGGGTCTCCATAGGCAGGGTCATAGAGGAGCTCTCCACGAGCATCAGGCGCTCCTTCATCACCTACCAGGCCTCCGGCGAGAACACTCGCATCGACAGGATGTACATAAGCGGCGGCTGCTCCCTCATGCCCGGACTGGCGACGGTCCTCAGCGAGCAGCACGGACTCCCGGTGGAGCACTTCCAGCCGCTGCAGAACCTCACGGTGTCGGCGGACGTCATACCGGACACCGACCGTGAGAGCGTCAGCGCCATCCTCGCGGTGGCAATCGGCCTGGCGCTCAGGGGCTGGGAGACCGGCCTCGTCGACATCAACATCCTGGAGGAGCCGGAGGGCAGGAAGCGGCCGGCCAGGAAGAGGAAGAAGGCGGTTGCCGCCAGACCGGCATCCCCGCTGCTCACGGTGCTCGCCATCCTCCCCTACCTCGCGCTCATAGCCGGGGTGGTGCTGGCCTACAGGGATTACCAGGACCTGGAGGACCAGGAGGTCGCCATTCAGCAGGAGAGCGAGGAGATAGCGAGCCAGATATCGCAGCTTGGAATCCAGCTGGAGCAGGAGAGCCAGGTGCAGAACCTGGAGGAGCAGGTCACCATGAAGCAGCAGCAGATCCTGCAGCTCTCCCTCAACCAGAAGAGCACCGTCTACACGCTGGAGTACCTCGTCAGGGCACTCTATCCCCAGCAGGCCACGCCCACCGGGGAGGTCGACAAGGGGCTCTACCTGAGCAGCCTGAACCTCGGCAACCAGCAGATGGCCATCTCCGGGGTAGCCAAGACCTGGGGTGACATCGTCGAGTTCCAGCAGCGGCTGGTGGAGGTGACGCCCGACGGCAGGAACACCCTCTTCACCCTGGAGGACTACGGACAGACGTACGTCCTGACCGACGAGGCCGGCGGCAACGAGAACAGATACAGCTTCAACATGACCATTGGCGTGAACCCGACAGCTCTCGCTCCCCTGGTGACCGAGTTCGCAGGAGTCACCGTGGAGCTGCCCGAGCGCAGAGAGGGAGCCGAAGGCGGACGGCCCGAGGAACCTAGGGAGGCATCATGAGAAGGTACTTGCTGCTGACGGGGGCTGCACTGCTAGCGATCGGCCTTGCCGGTTGCAACCCCTTCGGCACGGACGAGCTCAAGGTATACACCACGGGGACGATCTACGTCGATTCCACCTGGGCGCTTCCAGCGCAGGGCGTGGGAGTGATGGTCAGCGGAGCCAACCAGACCATCTGGGACTACACCGATGCCAGCGGAAGCTTCTTCATCGAGATACAGATCTACCCGGAGGAGCAGGGCGGGGGCGGCAGGCCTATCGGCACCGACGAGTCGACTCCCGGAACCGCCCACTTCACCGTGAGCGCCTTCAACGGCGAGGACGATTTCCAGTACGGCGCAGGGGCCAACTTCATCGTGGAGGGCGGAGACACCCTCTACCTCCCCACGATAAGCCTCACAGACTTCGAGTCCGAGTCCGGACCCAAGTGATGCAGGCGGCGAGGACGCTGCGGCAGATTCCGAGAAAGGGGTCGAGACATGGCTATAAGTCTTAAGGACCCCCGGCTGTACGTTTTCATCTTCGGCCTCATCCTCATCGCCGCGCTCGCATGGGTCTATCCGAACCAGATAGCCTCCGACGTGGAGGAGAGGATCGATTCCGCGGAGCAGGAGCTCGCCATGCAGCAGGCGGAGCTGGAGCGGCTCCAGGCGAGCTCGGCCGAGGACATGGCGGTCACCGAGCAGGAGATAAACCAGCTCAGCCAGCAGCTCGATGAGCTGGACAGGTTCCTGCCCCGGGAGTACGACCAGGACCAGGTCATGTCCGTGCTGACGGAGAAGGCGGAGAACAGCGGGCTCACCATACTCGCGCTCACGCCGCTGCCCCCTTCCCCGATGGGCGAGTACCTGGTGTACGACTGGCAGATGCAGCTCACCGGGCGCTTCCATCGCCTGGGGGTCTTCTTCGACCAGCTCACCCAGCAGCAGATGATAACGTCGGTCAGGGACCTCTCCATTCAGCAGGTCAAGGCTTCCGACGGCAGCTTCGACAACATGGAGTGCACGTTCACGGTCTCCGCCTACGTGCAGATGTGAGGGGAGGGAGCATGAGCAAGCGGTTCTATATGTTCGGAGCGCTCGCGACCCTTCTCGTCTGCGCCGCGGCGCTCCTCGGCCTCTTTGCGCCGGCCGGGGAGGGTGGCGTGCAGCGGACCCTTCCGGCCGGCAGGTCGATTACGGTGGTCGAGCATCCAGAGGTGCGCGGCTGGATGGACCTGGCAGTCTCCGAGGTGTCGCCGCTGCTGGCAGACGCCGAGGACGGCGACGTATGGATGCTCTTCACCGGAGGGACCCTCCTCGGTCTCGACTCGGGAGAGGGCAGATGGAGCACCTGGGAGCTGGAGGGAGCCGGGACCGCCAGGGACATGATGGTCTCGGACGGCGGCGTCCTTGTACTCACCGGTACCGGGGTGGCGCAGCTGGACCCGGTCGCCGACGAGGTCTCCACGGTCCCTCTCCCCGAGGGGCTGGACCCGGAGTGCATGATGGTCCGTGACGGGGAGATGGCAGTGCTCTCCTCGGACGGCAGGCTGGCGTTCGGCGGGATCCAGGATGGATTCCAGGTCACGGAGCATGAGACGGAGGAGCTCCGGCCGGCAAGCGCGCTGGCCAGGCTCGGTCCGGACTGGGCCTTCCTGACCTCGGACGGCAGGCTCGCCCTGGTCGACACCTCGGTCGACCTCTGGCAGCTGGAGGATGCAGCGGTGGACGCTCCCCTGGTAAGCAGGGACGGCAGCCTCTTCGCCTCGGGCGACGGCTCGGTCATGGTGCGGACGTCCGCCGGCACCTGGGAGGAGTCCTCCAGCGGAAGGCTCTACGCGAGCGGCTGCGTACTGACGGCCGGCGGCGTCTACGACGTGACCGACCCCTCCTCCACGGTATGCTCCCCGCCATCATTCCTCCCGGAGCGCCTCCTTCCAGCGGAGGGCGGGGAAGACGTGATGATAGCCATGGACCACGACGGCATGGCGGTATGGGGCTCGCTGGACGGTATGGAGACCAGCCTGCCCTACTACGAGGCGGAGAGGCTCACCTGCTCCCTCGCGGGACAGGCGGCCGACTCCGTCGACGCAACCGGTACCGAGTCGATGCAGGAGATGATAGTCTCCGCAAGCGGCGCGTTCAGGATATACGAATCGGTCTCGTCCAGGCCGGACCCCTTCTCGGAGTTCCCGGCCAGCGGCCGGGACGTCAGACGCGAGCTCGAGGACATCTCCATAGAGGAGTTCAGGCTCGTGGGCATAACGCTCGACCCGACCGGCGGCGACCAGGCCATGGTCGAGGACGGGAGAGGCGTCTCCTACGTCCTCTACGAAGGGACCGAGCTGGCCAACAACACCCACGTTGCCGATATACTCTCCAACGAGGTAGTAGTGATACAGGATGTCATAGTCGACTATAGCGCGACGGGTGGGGGGGTCACCACGATACCCACGATCTACTCCATGCGTCTGCATGAAGAGGGTGGTCTGTGATGCGTCTTCCAACCGTAATAGGCGTGCTTCTGCTGATGGCGCTCCCCTCGGCGGCCTACAGGGTGACAGACATCTCCGTGGTCCCGGAAGGGGACATGACTCAGGTCACCATAACCGCCGACGGGCCCATCTCGTACGAGAGGTTCCTCCTCACCGACCCGATGAGGGTGGTGCTGGACCTCGGGGATGCCGTCCACTCTCTGCCGGCGACGGAGTTCGCCGTGAGCAGGGGGGGCGTCTCATCCGTAAGGACGAGCCAGTACAAGGCTCCGCCGGACGGTATCGTGCGGGTGATCGTCGACGTGAGCGGCGAGCTCCTCAACTACACCACAACCGCGGAGGAGAACCAGCTCGTCCTGGAGATGCAGACCGACCCCTCGGGCACCCCGTTCGCAGCCTGGTCGGCTACCTCGGAGTACGTCGAGCCGACCGTCACCAGCGGCAGCGTACCGCCCCTGACCAGCCCCACCTCATCCACGGTCACCGGCACCTACGCCAGCTCCACCTCCAGGGGTATCAGGATAAGCGAGCCCTACAGGCAGATAGACGACGGGTTCCCCGTCCAGTGGAGCGGTACCGGCGGCAGGCGGATAACCATAGACGTGGTGGACGCCAGCATCAGGACGGTACTCAGGGCCATATCGGACGTCAGCGGCATGAACATCATGCTGCCGCAGGGATACCAGTCCACCGTGACGGCCAACCTCGAGAACATCGGATGGAGAGATGCCCTCACGGCGATACTGGGCTCCCAGAACCTCGTGGCCAGCATGCAGGGGAACGTCCTCAGGGTCATGCCCAGGAACGAGTTCTACAGCGAGATCAACCAGATGGCCACTACCAGGAGGGACCGTGAGAACCTCCAGGACCTCCAGACCGAGGTCTACGTCATCCGGTACGCCACCGCCGGGAGCATAACCGGCGCCCTGCAGTCGACGCTGTCCGACAGGGGACAGATATCCGTCGACGACAGGACCAACTCGATTATCGTCACCGACATCCCCTACAAGCTGGACGAGGTGGCATCGCTGCTACCGATACTGGACAGCCCCACCGCTCAGGTGATGATCGAGGCGAAGCTGGTTGAGATAGACGCCAACTACGCCAACGAGCTGGGGATAGACTGGGCCGTGGGCAACACGAGCAGGTCCAACGAGCTCATCCAGGCGGGCATGGAGACCAACGGGCTCACCGTCGGAGGCCAGACCGCGTCCCTCTCCTTCGGCACCATCACCAACATGCTCGACATAGACGCCACGATCAGCGCGCTCGAGGAGGAGAGCCACGCGCACATCCTCTCCGAGCCCAGGATAGCGATAATCGACAACATGACCGGCTCCGTCGTGTCGGGCAAGCAGGTGCCTCTGACCCTTCAGGACCAGAGCGGCAACACCTACGTCTCGATGTACCAGGTGGGAGTCGAGCTGACGGTCACCCCGCACATCAACGCCGACAACAACATCACGCTGGAGCTCTCGCCCAACGTGAGCGAGCTCTCCAACGAGGCGACCGCCAACCAGCAGCCGATAATCCTGACCCAGAACGCCAACACCACTCTCATGATAAACGACGGCGCCACTGCGGTCATCGGCGGCATAATGAGGAGCCGGCACACCACGACGAGGAAGCAGATACCCATACTCGGGCACATCCCCATCATCGGAGACATCTTCTTCTCCTACAACGCCGACAACATGGATCGTACCGAGCTGGTCATCTTCGTCACACCGCACATCATCAGGCCCTACTAGCGGACCTTGGTGCGCATCGGGCGGGGGGAGTGGAAGGGCCACTCCCTCCGCCCCGTCTCCTGGTGCCGCCCCACCAAGTCGGTGGTTGCCTCGGCCGTCATGGACATAGCCGGAGCCGGCAGGGTAAGGGGGGGGCTCTTCTGGGACCTCTGCTGCGGCACCGGCTCGGTCGGGCTCGAGGCCCTCAGCTGGGGGGCCTCCGGCTGCCTCTTCGTGGACAGGGGAAGGGGATCCCTGCGGGAGCTGGAGAGCTTCCTCGATGAGCGGGGGGCCCTGGGGAGGGCGCAGCTCCTCCGTGCGGACCTCCGGGTCATGAGCGTCGAGGACCTACCGGGAGAGCCGGACGTCGTGTACATTGACCCGCCTTACGCAGCAGGGACATTGTACGAGTGGATACTCGAGCAGGACTGGGCCTGCGCCGTCGCTACCGGCGGGATGGTCCTTGTGGAGTCCGGCCCGGAGACGGAGCTTCCTGGCTGGATTCACCGGACCTACGGCGAGAGCGTCCTGCACATCCTCGAGCCGGAGCGGCCCGGCCGCATGGAGGAGAGCACTTGAGAGCAGTATATCCCGGGACCTTCGACCCCGTGACCATGGGGCACCTCGACATTCTCGCCAGGGCGCTCGGTATCTTCGACGAGATAGAGGTGGCGGTCGCCGGAGGCCGGCACAAGGGCGTCCGATTCCCCCTCGACCAGAGGGTCTCCATGGTCAGGAGCTCCGTCGAGGAGGCCGACCTCGCCGGAAGGGGAAGGGTCACCGTGACCGGATTCGACAGGCTGCTGGTCGAGTACATGAGGCAGAGCGGTCACGATGTCTTCATAAGGGGGCTGCGCGCGAACAGCGACTTCGAGTACGAGTTCCAGATGCAGCTGATGAACAGGAGGCTTGCGCCGGACATCACCGGCATCTACCTGATGCCTTCGGAGGACAACATGTACCTTTCGTCCACCCTCGTGCGGGAGATAGCCATGTACGGCGGGGAGCTGGGCAACCTGGTGACGCCGAGCGTGAGGCAGGCGCTGGAGGAACATTACGGAGCCCGAGAGGGCGAAGGCGGGAGGAGCCGAACATGAGATTCTCATCGAACATCTCGTCACTGAGGCCCTCGGCCACACTGGAGATAAGCGCGAGGGCGAAGGCGCTTGCCGCCCAGGGCAGGGACATCATCTCCCTCTCCGCGGGACAGCCGGACTTCCCCACTCCCCCGCCAATCTCCGAGGCCGGCATAAGGGCCATCCGGGAGGGCAGGACCGGGTACACCCCGAGCGCGGGTATACCTGAGCTGAGGGACGCCGTCGCCCGGAGCTACTCCGAGCGGAGGGGCATCGAGTGGAGCAGGGAGAACGTCCTCGTGAGCTGCGGGGCCAAGCACTCCCTCTTCAACCTGGTTTCAGCGGCCGTAGAGACCGGCGACAGGGTCCTCCTGCCGAAGCCCTACTGGGTGAGCTACCCGGAGATGGTGAAGGCCGCGGGCGGGGTCCCGGTGCTGCCCGAGGAGCGCATATCCGGCCGGGAGATAAGGGACGCCGCCGCACAGGGAGTGGTCGGCGTCATCCTGAACTACCCCTCCAATCCGACCGGGGTGGTCCCGGGGGAGGCCTATATCGAGGAGATAGCACAAGCCGTGGCCGAGACCGGCGTCTG
This sequence comes from uncultured bacterium, assembly GCA_964423505.1. Classification (GTDB taxonomy): domain Bacteria; phylum Fermentibacterota; class Fermentibacteria; order Fermentibacterales; family JCC-6; genus CAYREX01. The sequence goes on from CAYREX010000003.1 coordinate 13,215, forward strand.
GGTGATATCGGACGACATATACGAGGACCTCGTCTACCTCCCCGGGGGCGCACCCCACATCCTCGAGGCGAGGCCGGACCTCGCCGACATGGTGGCGGTGGTGACCGGCGTCTCGAAGACGTACGCCATGACCGGATGGAGGATAGGCTACAGCCTGGCCTCCGCCGACTGGACGAGCAGGGCCGTGAACCTCCAGGCCCATTCCACCTCGAACCCCTGCTCCGTCTCCCAGTGGGCGGCCCTGGCCGCCGTGACCGGCGAGGCGGAGCGGGAGCGCCTCGCGATGCTCGACGCGTTCACCGGGAGGAGGGACCAGGTCTGCGAGCTCCTGGAGGGCATCGACCGCCTCGAGCTCGTCCGTCCGGAAGGTGCCTTCTACGCGTTCCCGAGGATACGCGCGGAAGGCGGGAGAGAGGTTGACACCATGGCCTTCTGTTCAGAGCTTCTCTCGGACTGCGGAGTCGCCGTGATCCCCGGTGCCGCATTCGGAACCGAGGGGTACGTGAGGATATCGTTCGCGGCTTCCGAGGCCGACATACGCGAGGGGATAGCCCGCCTCGGCGGCTTCCTGGAGGAGAGGACCCGGAGATGATAGTCAGCTGCCCGGAATGCGGGAAGAAGTACAAGATACCGGACGACAGGATAGGGGACAGGCCGAAGAAGCTCAAGTGCAGGAGCTGCTCCCACGTGATGGTGATAGAGCCGCCGGACAGGAGCTCGATCCCCGATGTCTCCCCCATCCCGGAGGATGTCGAGGGGGAGGAGCGACGAGCGGTCAGGTTCGCCAGGGTGCTCGCCAGCGACATGCTCGTCTACAACAGGGAGCAGATAGAGGAGGCCCGCAGGCAGAACAGGGTGCCGGAGGAGATGGCCTCGGAGATACAGCGCTCCTGGGAGCTCTGGCAGAGCCGCTACCCGGAGGAGGCCGAGAGGGAACCGGAGGTCTTCTCGAACGCTCTTGAGGACTTCATCGGCGACGGGCAGACCTTCGCCGACTGGGAGCCGCCCTCCTGACCGTTATACCGGCGTCGCCCCGGAGAGCCCGGCGCGCTGTCTTATCCCGTCACGGACGCACCTGAAGATGATGTGGCAGAGCATCAGGTGCACGTCCTCTATCTGCTGCATGTCCTCCGAGGGCACTACGATGGACTCCGAGGCCACCTCGACGGCCTTCCCGCCCCTGAACCCGGAGAGCAGTATCGACACCGCCCCTGACTCGTTAGCCACGTGGAAGGCGTTGATGACGTTGGGGCTCATGCCGCTGCCGGAGAGACCCATCACGATGTCCCCGGCCCTCACGTGGTTCCGAAGCTGTTCTCCGAAGGTGTTCGTGTAGTCGGTGTCGTTGGCCCACGCGGTCAGCAGGGGCATGTTGTCGGCCAGGCTCATGGCCCTCAACCTGGGCATGCCGTCCATCACCGTACCCTTTGCCAGGTCGCAGACGAAGTGCCCGGAGGTGGCTGACCCCCCCCCGTTCCCGAACACGAACACCGTGGAGCCCCTGTCGTAGGCGTCCAGCAGTATCCCGGTGAGCCGGTTCACCTTCTCCGGCGGTATCTCCGACACCAGCCTGCTCACCTGCTCCAGGTAGCTCCTTATCGTCCCGATCATTCCTGAGTCTCCCTTCATCTCCCCGGGGGCTTCCCGATAACCGATAGGTACTTGTCAGACGCATCGGTTCCCGGCCGCACGTGCGAGCGGGGCAGCACGAGGCAGCTCCTGAGCCTGCATCCCTCGCCGACCCCGGAGCCGTACATCACCATGCAGTCACGCAGCTCGGCGCCGCGGCTCACCGAGGCCCCGGGCGCAACCCACAGGGTTCCGGAGGAGGCTTCCAGGGAGCCTGCGTCGATCTCCCCCTCGAGAAGCCTGCCGCGGTCGTGGTCGGTCTCCGCCCCTCCGGGGGCCGCGCCCGCCAGGATCTCGTGGCAGAGCCGGAGGAAGGACTCCGCATCGGTGGCGGCCGCCGGCCGGCCTCCGGCGAGGGTCGCGCGGATGCGGACGCCTGCTCTCAGCAGCGCCGCGGCAAGCGAGCCTCCACCTCCAGCCCGGCGCGCCGCCTCGGCCCTCACCGCAAGGGTCCCCGACGCGAGGAGGTTGGTGGTCCTCCCCCCCCCGTCCTCGCCGGTGACCATTCCGGAGGCGTCCGTGAGAAGGGCGGGGCGGACGGCGGATGGACGCCCGGAGGCCAGCGGCAGCAGCGCTTCGGCGCCGTCGGGTACCCGGAGGGCGGAGAGGTCGCTGCATTCCAGGCAGCAGGAGGAGGTCACCACCGGCTCTTCCCCCAGCATGTCCAGGCACCTGAGCAGCACCTCGGCGGCCGGCTCGTCGGCGCCGGCCTCCAGGGCTGCAGCACGGCCTCCGTGCGGATGCTCCCCCAGGAGCCTCTCCATCCTCCGGGCGGGAGTCTCCGATGCCACCACCACCCGCTCCGCCCCCGCCGCATCGGCCCTCCTCAGGATGCGACCCAGCAGGTCCACCCCCGCAGGGGCCGCCGAGGGCCATCCCGGCCTTGCCGGGTCCCGCAGGCAGCGGGGCGGGGCGTGGACGCCCTGGGCCAGAACGAGCACCCTCAGTCCCACGGGCCGCTCCATGCGCCGTCTTCGGTCCGCACGGCGTAGCGGATTATGCCGCTTCCGAGGCCGACGCGTCTGGCGACCCCGTACAGAAGCCTCTGCAGCCCCATCCGGAAGTAGACGAGCCTGAAGAGCCTCTCCGCCGGGGAGCCTACGGCGATCCGGGGTGGCGACACCCTCCTCCGCACCTCGCCGTAATTGCCCGACTGCCTTCCCACTATCCTGTAGCCCCCCCGCCTCAGGACGCCCTCGAGCGTTTGCGGCTGGAAGAAGTAGAGGTGAGCCGGGACGGAGTCCGGCTCTATGGTGCCCGGACGCATCCCCTTCAGGAGCGCCTCGCCTATCTCCTCCCAGTGGTACAGCTCCCAGGGGCACTGGACGACCAGGACGCCTCCCGGCGCAAGCACGCCGGCGATGTCCGCCAGTGTCTCGTAGGGGCGATGGAGGTGCTCCAGGACGTCGAGCAGAAGGACTGCGTCGAACCGGCCGCCTTCGAGGTCGGCGACCGTCCCGGTCGTGACTTCCAGGCCCAGCTCCTCGCGGGCGTAGCGGGAGGAGAGCGTACTGACCTCCACGCCGCTGACCTCCCAGCCCCGCTCCCGCAGGTGGTCCAGCAGGAAGCCGTAGGCGCAGCCGACCTCCAGGATCCTTCGCCCGCCGACCCACCTGCGGAGGTCGCGATGCCGCCTCTCGAATATCCGGTGGAAGATGTCCCCGTACCTGTGGAAGGTGTCGACGTAACCCCTGTATCCGACGTCGCCGTCCTCGTAGTAGGCCCGGCCGTAGAGCTCACGGAGGGCGTCCTCGCGGGGCCTCTCGCGCAGGTAGACCAGCCCGCACCCGGGGCAGCGGACCACGGGCCACGAACGCTGGACGCTGAGGTCGACAGGAGAGCCGTGACCGCACAGGATGCAGTCGGTCTCCTCCCTCGGGAATCCGCTCCAGTCCATCTGCTCCTCGCCGGACCCGGGAGGGGCGCCCCGAGGTGCTCAAGCCGTCAAGGGCTTGACAGACGCAGGCCCCTTGACAGATTCGGAGCTTGCCGGGCGCCCGGGAACCATCATGCCGAGAGCTGATTATAACGGTTGCGCGGTATTGCGGTCACAGCCCAGCACGGAAGGCGGTGCCAATGGCGACGAAGCGTACTGAGGGCAGGTCTCTCGAGCTCTACCTGAGGGAGATAGGTTGCAAGGAGACGCTCACCTCCGAGCAGGAGGCCAGCCTTGCGAAGAGGATAAGGGCCGGCGACCAGGATGCCCTGAACGAGCTCACCGAGGCGAACCTCAGGTTCGTTGTGAGCATCGCCAAGCAGTACGCCAACCAGGGGGTCGCCCTCGAGGACCTCATCAACGAGGGCAACGTCGGTCTCATAAGGGCGGCCAAGGGCTTCGACGAGACCAAGGGCTGCAGGTTCATCACCTATGCCGTATGGTGGATCAGGCAGGCGATACTCCAGGCGCTCGCCGAGCAGTCCCGCATAGTCAGGCTCCCGCTCAACAGGGTGGGCGAGCTGTACAAGATGGGCCGCGCCGCGAGGGAGCTGGGACATGCCCTGGGCAGGAATCCCACCACCAACGAGATAGCCGAGGAGCTGGACGTCTCAAGGGGGGACGTCGAGGGGATGATGTCCATCCACAGCACCCATCTCTCGCTGGACAGCCCCGTCTACGAGGGCAGCGACAAGACCTTCCAGGAGATGATCTCCGACGACGAGGACGTCCCGCCGGACGAAGCGGTGGTCCAGACCGCCATGAAGCGGAGCGTGGAGGGCATGCTGGACATACTCGACCAGCGGGAGCGCACTATCATCCAGCTCTTCTTCGGCATCAACACGGACAGGCGCCATACCCTTGCCGAGATAGGCAGGACCATGGGCATCAGCAGGGAGAGGGTCAGGCAGCTGAAGAACAGGGCCATCTCCAAGCTCCACGACAAGAGCGACAGCACGAACCTGCTGCTCTACCTCAGCTAGCCGGCCGACCATGCCCCTGGGTACCCTCCATTGGATTCCGCACGGGTCCGGGGACAGGGGCCGGCCATTCCGCGTTACCAGGGCGAGGCTGCGGACGGTCATCCTGCTGGTGGCCCTGATCGTAACCGGACTATCCGCGGTCTCATTCCACCTGGGCCACCTGAGCGGTGTCGACAGGTCCTCCCGGGAGGAGGACCTGGAGATGGAGCTCCTCCGGGGAGAGCTATTCCATCTCTCCCAGAGGGTCTCCCTGGTTACGGAGACCCTCGAGGAGATATCCACCAGGGAGGAGCAGGTGCTCATGGCCGGGGCAGGCCTGAACATGGACTTCTCCGGCCTTCTGCCCGCCGAGAGGGGACCGGTCCAGCCGCCGGAGAAGGAGCTGTTCAGCTACATAGACGACCTGGAGCTGAGGCTGCTGCTGGCGGAGAGGCTGGCCGAGGCGGAGCTCCTGGCCTACGATTCCCTCTCCTCCTACCTTGTCGAAGTCTCCGACGAGCTGTGCAAGGTGCCGTCCATCTGGCCGACGGACGGTGTCTTCGTAAGCGACTTCGGACCGAGGATAGACCCTTTCACAGGTGCGGTTCGCTACCACAAGGGCATCGACATAGCGGCGCCGTCCGGCACACCTGTCTACGCGCCTGCCGACGGCGTGGTGACCTTCACGGGCTGGACCGGCGGCTGGGGTCTGAACGTGGTCGTCCGTCACACCGAGGACCTCTCCACCCGCTACGCCCACTGCTCCTCGGCCTGCGCCAACGTGGGTCAGCGCGTCAGGAGGGGGGACCTCCTGGCCAGGGTGGGCTCCACCGGCAGGTCGGTCGCGCCTCACCTGCACTACGAGGTGCTCATACAGGGGGTACAGGTCGACCCGGAGGACTATATCGTCGGTACCGGGCCGGAGGAGTCCGTCTTCTGAGGGGGCTTCCCCCGGCGTGAGTGAGGAGGGCCGCACCGGCTCGCTCTGGGACCGATACGCGCCCTACTTCGTGAGGGAGGAGGAGGAGGTCTTCCCTCCCGACCCCATGGAGGAGGCCTTCTACCGTGACGTCAGGGCCGGGTTTCCCGGCCGCTGCCTGGAGCTCGGCGCCGGCAGCGGCAGGCTCACCCGCTGCCTTGCCGGCTCCGGCTGCGAGACGGTCGCCCTGGAGCCCTCCGAGGCGATGCTCCGTCTCTTCGGAGAGGCTCTACCCGGTGTGCACAGGGTCCGAGGGACCGGCGCGCTGCTCCCGCATGCGGACGGCGCCTTCGACCTCGTGGTCTTCGGGTACAACGGAATCCACTGCGTGCTGGACCCGGCAGAGCGGGAGGGTCTCCTGCGCGAGGCGTGCAGGGTGCTCGCCCCGGGAGGATGTCTCCTGCTCGAGACCTGCCCCGCCTTCGCTACAAGGCCCTCGGAGCCGCCGACCCGCAGGTACGAGAGCGGGAGCGGTCGACGCAGGATGGTGCTGGTGGAGTCCGTCAGGCGCTCCCCGGACGGGGGAACAGTTATCTTCGACATGAGCTACTACCTGGGCGGCAGTACCGAGCCGGACAGGATAACCCTGGAGCTGGCCGCCATCACGGCACCGGAGCTGATATCCGAGGTGAGGCGGGCGGGCCTTGCCGTGCGCAGCCTCTGGGGCGACTACGACCGCTCGCCGTGGGCCGGACGCCTCTCCCCGAGGCTCCTGCTCATGGCCTGCATGGAGGAGTGACCGATGATCATCCTTGCTATCGCAGCCCTGCTGGGGGGTCTGCAGCCCGGCGGCAACGACCCGCGCTACCCGAGCCTCTCCCCGGCCGGCGACAGGGTGGCGTTCTCTCTCAGGGGAGATCTCTGGATGGTCCCCGCGGCGGGCGGGGACATGCGATTCCTGGCAGGCGGCGAGCACTACGAGTACGCGCCGGAGTGGTCGCCGGACGGCTCCATGATAGCCTTCACCAGCGACAGGAGCGGTGGAGGGGACGTCTACGTGATGCCCTCCGGCGGCGGCATCTCCACCAGGCTCACCTTCCATTCGATGGAGGACAGGGTGGTGGGCTGGTCCGCCGGCTCCGACAGCGTGCTGTTCGTCTCCTCGAGGCACGGGACCGAGCCCTGGGTCTGGTCGGTCCCTCTATCGGGCGGCACCCCGGTGCCGGCTGCCCGCGTCGGTGCCGAGGAAGCCTGTCCCACGCCGTCGGGCCTTGTCGTGGAGCGGGGCTACACCCCCTGGTGGAGGCGGCGCTACGAGGGCTCCGCCTCGCGCGACCTCTGGATACGGAGCGGCGACGGGTGGGACCTCCTGGCCGGTACGGGGCTGGACGAGTCCTGGCCGATGTACGACCGCGGCACGGGGATGCTCCTCTACGTCCGCGAGGACGGGCAGGGTGACGCCGCCATATGGGGCGTCCCTGTCCGGGGGGGCGAGCCGGCCCTCCTCGTCTCCGTCCAGGGGGACCTGACCTTTCCCTCTATCGCTGCGGACGGAGGCCTCGTGGCCGTCGAGCACGAAGGTGGGATAGTCCTGGTCGACACGGGGGACCGGACTGTCCGGGAGCTCTCCGTAGACCCGTCGGCGGATCTTGCCGTTAACCAGTCCTACGGCGAGACCGTGGGGTACTACACCGGCGAGATCGACGTCGACAGGGAGGGTACCGGCATCGCCCTCGGAACCGATGGCGACCTCTTCGCAGGCATGATATCGGATGGCGAGATAGAGGACCCGGTCGTGGTCGCCTCAACCCCGGCCATAGAGGCCTCGCCGGCCTGGAGCCCGGACGGCGACCTTCTCGCCTTCACCAGGGAGTCCGGCGGCCGCATCGAGCTCCTCATCGCGCACCCGGCCCCCGGCGACACGGCGCTCTGGCAGAGCGGCTCCCCCACGATCGAGGTGCTGGAGACGGAGACGGATGTCGCGAGCGACCCGGCGTGGTCTCCGGACGGCACGATGATCTCCTTCCTGGACGCAAGCGGCAGGCTCCACGTGGTCCGGTCGGGGGTTGGCGGCTCCGAGCAGGTCTGCGACACGCCGGACATCCTTCACCATGCGTTCAGCCCGGACGGCCGCTACATAGCCTTCAGCGTACCCGTGCTGGCCCATCGGGAGGAGGTTTTCGTCGTCCCGTCGACCGGGGGAGAGCCGGTCAACGTCAGCAGGCACTCCAACGACGACTTCCAGCCCTTCTGGCCCGAGGACGGCAGGCGACTGGTCTTCGCCAGCAGGACGGACGACGGCGAGTACATGCTCAGGCAGGTCTGGCTCAGGCGGGAGGACTGGGATGCGGACGAGGAGGAGCGCGAGGAGCTCATCGACTCGCCGGTCCAGGCTGTGGAGATCGACTTCGATGGTATCCGGCGCAGGACCGAGACCCTCTGCACCGTGGAGGGCTGGTACGACTTCTACGGGGCCTCCCCGGACGGCCGCCTGTTCGCCTTCCCCGGCTGGGACAGCAGCGACAGGATGGACCTCTGGACCGTGGACTGGAAGGGGGAGTCGCTGGAGCGGCTGACATGGTCCTCGGAGAGTCCCTGGAACATCACCGTCACCGAGGACGAGACCATCTACTACGTCTCGGCCGGTGGGGCGGTCCGCTCCGCCACGGTTGCCGGCTCACAGAGCACCTACGGCTGGCGCATGCCGGTCTGGCGGGACCTGCCGGCGCTCAGGGCCGTCAAGTTCGACCAGGCCTGGAGGCTGCTGAGGGACGGCTTCTACGACCCGGCCATGCACGACACCGACTGGACGGCGGCCAGAGAGAGGTACCGCGAGAGGGCGGCGGCGTGCGTCACCGACGAGGAGTTCAACGACGTGGTAAGGAGGATGCTCGGCGAGCTCTCCGCCTCTCACCTCGGAATCTGGGGTCCGTGGTCCTACAACCCGGCTCCCCGGGCCGGATGCCTGGGCGTGTTGCCGGACTACGGCTGGACCGGCGAGGGGATCCTGGTGGACAGCGTCATACCCTACTCCCCCGCGGACCTCGAGGGGAGCAGGCTCGAGCCCGGGGACAGGATACTCTCCGTTCACGGGATGGAGGTCGGCCCCGGAGCCAACCTGAGCAGGGCGCTACTGCAGCGGTCCGGCACGGAGACCGTCCTCGAGGTCCGACGCGGCGGCGAGCTTGTCGAGGTTGTCATCGATCCGGTCTCCGCGTGGGAGATATCCAGGCTCGCCTACGAGGCCTGGGTCGACGCTAACAGGCGCGCCGTCTCGCGCCTTACGGACAACAGCGTCGGCTACCTCCACATACCGTCCATGAGCGGCTCCGGAGTGGAGGACTTCAGGAGCGACCTCTTCGCCGAGGGCCTCGGCCGGGAGGCGATGATCGTGGACATCAGGGACAACGGCGGGGGGAGCACCCACGACGAGATACTGAGGGAGCTGCGCAGGCCCGTCTACAGCTACTCGATGGACCGCTACGGAAACTCCACGCTCGAGCCGCTCGGCGTATGGCAGGGACCGCTCGTCCTGATAATCAACGAGCGCTGCTACTCCGACGCCGAGATATTCCCGGCCGGATGGAAGGAGCTCGACCTGGGGCCGGTAGTGGGGGAGAGTACGTACGGGGCTGTGATAGGCACCGTCAACGTCGACCTCTTCGACGGCGCCACCTTCAGGATACCCTCAACCGGGTGGTTCACCGTAGAGGGCACGAACCTGGAGAACACCGGCGTCGCCCCGGACGTCAGGGTGGTGGAGCTGCCGGGGGACGCCGCCTCGGGCATCGACCGTCAGCTGGAGGCGGCCGCCGGCATCGCGCTGGAGCTCCTGGAGTAGGGCCCCGGAGCAGCGTCCGTCCTGCTGCATGTCATCCGTATCAGTTCGACGCCCCTGCCAGAGGTCGGCGGCACCCTGCGGGGAAGGGAGAGCCATCTCGACTTCGGCAACCTGATTACGCAGCCGAAACAGAGGAGCCTCATTGACATGGCCCCGCCCTGCTCTCATGCTTGAATCTTGCCGGGAACCGACGCGAGCACCGCGTGTTGGCTCTATACGGATACAGAAACGCTCGATGCGGGACCCCAGGGTCCCGTAGCATCCCCAAGACGGAGGTACGCAATGCCGAAGATCCTTCTCGCAGCCCTTGTCGTCGTCTCGATGGCGAGCGCGGGCGTGGTCTACAGGGCTCCGGAGGTCGAGGAGCCGGCCCAGTGGCTCGGCCGGGACCAGGGCTCCCTCGTCAGGTTCGACCTCCCGCTGCTCACGGCTGAGACGAAGCCGGAGGACGGCTTCGGCAGCGCCACCACCTTCAGGATACCGGGAGAGGGCCTCATGGCCGACCTGGGCAGGCCGGACCTGCCGGTCGTTCGCAGGATGGTTCAGGTCCCGGAGACTGGCGGCGTGGAGGTGGAGATAGTCTCTCAGGAGACCCATCTGCTCGGCATCTACGACGTCGCTCCCTACATCGGCTCCCCGACCAGGAGCGGCGACCGGCCGGACTACAGGATGGACGAGAGCGTATACGGCTCCCCCGGGCCCTTCCCCGAGCAGCCGGTCACCCTCGAGTCGGTACGGATACTCAGGGACATCAGGGTCGCATGGCTCACCTACAACCCCGTGAGGGTCGACCCGGTCACCGGCGAGACCTGGCTCACCACCTCGGTGACCGTCAGGCTCGTCAGCGCGGGAGAGGGAGAGAACGAGCTCAGGAGGAGGTCCAGCACCCTCACCAGGAGCTTCATGCCCATGTACCGCGAGGTGCTCGGCTTCGACGACTCCCGTGACACCGGCGACGGCTGCTACCTGGTCATCACCACCGACGAGGGCTACGGCTACGTAGAGAGCCTCGTCGACTGGAAGCGTGAGAAGGGCTGGCCGGTGGTGTTCGGCAGGGTACCGGACATCGGCAGCACAGCCTCCGCGATAGACGACTACATCGAGGACGCCTTCAACACCTGGGACGTCCCGCCGGAGTACGTGCTGATAGTCGGGGACGAGGATGTCGTCCCGACCCCCTACTACAGCGGCAACGCCGCCGACAACCAATACGGGGTCATCGGCTCCGGGTGCGTGCCCTCCATACACGTGGGCAGGCTGTGCGGTGGAGATACCGATGCCCTGGCCTACGTCGCCTGGAAGATAGAGGAGTACGAGTCGAACCCGCACCAGCCGGCGACCAGCTGGTTCCAGAACGCGATAAGCATAGGCTCCACGGACTTCAACGACCCCGAGCACTCCTGGGAGTACGCCCAGATATTCATGGGCGCCGGTATGACGGTGGACTACTTCTGCAGCGAGGGCGGCATGTCGCCCACCCCGACGAACGTCTTCAACTCCATAGAGGAGGGCAAGTCGCTGATCAGCTTCATCGGCCACGGCAGCATGACCAGCTGGTCCAGCCCCTCCTGCGGCGACATCTCCGACGTCCAGGCGCTCTCCAACGGTCCAATGTACCCGTGGATAAACTCCATCGCCTGCTACAACGGGGCCTTCGATGACGGCTACTGCTTCGCCGAGGCCTGGATGGGCGAGGGCTCCACGTCCGACCCCAAGGGTGCCATCGGCATGATGGCGGCCACCACCGCGAGCCCGGTCGGCCAGACCGACAGCCTCGCCGAGTACACCTTCAGGGGCTACTTCGAGGAGGACATCTGGCGCATGGGCAACGCCGTCGACTACGGCAAGATGATGGTGGAGGTCTTCTACGGCTCCGGGGCGGTAAGCAACAACAACATGCACATGATATTCGGATGCCCCGAGACCGACATCTTCACCGAGACATCACCCATGCCCTACGTTACGGCCGAACACCCGGACTACATCTACGAGGGCTCCTGGACGCTCACCGGTTACCTGGGCGGGACGGCCCAGGAGGGCATACTGGTGGGCCTGGTCCAGGATGACAGCCTGCTGGCCAGGGGCTTCACCGGGGCGGACGGCATACTCACCCTCGACGTACCGGCGGTGCCCAGCGGCGAGGACGTCATCGTCACCTGCACGTACCACAACGGTTATCCCTACGTCGGCAGCGCCACACCGGGTACCGGAGTGGGCGGCGGTTACGCCGGGACGCCGGCGACTCTCTCGCTGGCGCAGCCCTCGCCGAACCCCGCCAGGGGGTCCACGGTGATAGGCTACGCCACCGGCAGCGCCGGCACCGCAGAGCTCTCCGTGTTCGACATGTCGGGCAGGAGGGTCGCCACGCTGGTCAGCGGAGAGCACGCCGCCGGCGAGCACAGCATGGTCTGGGACGGCAGGGACTCCGGCGGCACTAGGGTGCCGGACGGCGTCTACATGATAAGGCTCGACACCGGTGAGGGCTCCCTCACCAGGACCTGCCTGATGATCGACTGACCGACGGCACAGCCGAACGGCTGAACAGAGCGGAGCCCCGGGACCCCCGGGGCTCCCTCTTTTCGGGGTCGGGCCAAGATAACTAAGAAAGCCGTCGGATTATTTCACTAGCAAAGGATAGCGCTTCAATTACTGTTGAGATGGGGGATATATGGTCAGCTTTCTTAGTTATCTTGGCCCGACCCCCTCCGCTCCTCGTGTGGCGCAGGGTTGACGGGAAGGGCGTCAGGCAGGAGATTAGAGCCCGCTTGCACCTTGCCCGCGGGACTGGGTAGTTCATTGCGGGTCGATCCGGCAGCGACCGTCTCAGAACGGCTCATCCCCGGGCGGGGATGTTGCGCCGGACCGCCGCCTCGGAGGATGCGGCGGGGTGCGGAACCAGACGGAGGTCTGAATGGCGCGCTACAGAGGACCGAGGATGCGGAAGGTCAGGTCGCTCGGACCGCTTCCTGGCCTCACCAGGAAGGACCCGCGGAACCCGAACCCGCCGGGCGAGCACGGGGGCAGGTGGCGGAGGGGACGCTCCTCGACCTACAGGCTCCAGCTCATAGAGAAGCAGAAGATACGCTACAACTACGGCCTCTCCGAGAAGAAGCTGCGAAACTACTTCTCCAAGGCCGCCGCAATGACCGGTGAGACCGGCCACAACCTGCTCCAGCTGATAGAGCGAAGGCTCGACAACGTGCTTGCCCGCAGCGGCTTCGTCCGCACGATACCCGCGGCCAGGCAGATGGTCGGCCACGGACACGTCACGGTGAACGGCAGGAAGGTGGACATACCCTCCTACTCGCTCAAGGTCGGCGACGTGGTCTCCCTGAGGGAGAAGAGCAGGAATCTCAAGGTTGTCGAGAAGAACATCGCCGAGGGCGCCGGGATAGGCGTCCCAGCCTACCTGGACGTGGACCCGGGCTCGCGGAAGATAACCTTCAAGGCCCTCCCCGCGAGGGAGGACGTCCCGATAGAGGTGGACGAGCGGATGGTCGTGGAGTTCTACTCCAAGTAGGTCGTAGACCGGTACAGAGAACGAGGGCCGGGGCGATCGCCCCGGCCCTCTCTCGATGAGCCGACGGCAGCCTGACCCGGGCCGCTAGTCGATGTCGCTCAGGGAGACCTCCCACTCGTAGCCGGTCTCGTCGACGTCCACGCCCCACAGGGTATAGGTGTCGCCGTCCTCGTCCTCGACGCGGATGTCGTAGGTTCCGGGGTCAACCCAGACGACTATCATGTCTTCGGGGAAGAGGAAGTCGTCATCGAGCCTGTCCTCGCCCCAGGGGGCGTCGGAGGGGTCGACCCAGACGTAGTCGATGATCCACGGGTCCAGCCCGTTGACGATGGTGACGGGGGCCGTGCCCTCTCCGGTCTCGGCGACGAACGGCTCGTCGAGCTCCATGTCCATGCCCATGTCCAGGTCGTCCAGGGTGATGCCCCACTCGTAGCCAGCGGGTCCGATCTCGACGGCCCAGCGGGTGTAAGTGTCGAAGTCCTCGTCGGTTATGGAGATGTCGTACTCACCCGGCTCGACCTCGAAGGTTACGCTCTCGCCCGGTGCCAGTATCTCCCCGCCGAGGCGGTCTTCGCCCCAGGGCTCGTCGGTGGGATCGGCGAGGACCTCGACTATATCCCAGGCCTCCAGGTCGTTGGTGATGGTCACCTCGGCCATGCTGGTCTCCGGCTCCTCAACGGGAGCCGCGGCATCGCCCTCCTGCACCGGCTGGTCCTGGCCATCCTCTCCGCCGCCGCATGCGGCCAGGCCGGCCAGCAGCAGGACGGACAGCATCGCGAGCATCGTTCTCTTTCTCATCTGCTTCCCTTCCTAATGGGAACGGTATGGTCCCCGGCTCCGGGGACCGGGATCGGTCATCGTAACGTCAGATCGAAGGCGGCAGGATTTCCTGCTTGAGCGGGGTACCGGCGACCTCCAGCTGGAGCCTGGTGAGATAGAGGCTCTCCAGGTCGAGGCCCCAGCCGGACCCTTCCCGGCGCATGTAGAGCGAGATGGAGTGGCCCTCGGGGGTCCTTATCCTGAGGGTTGCGGTGCCACCCTCCACCACCGTCAGCATCAGCTCTCCCTCGAGGTCGATGTACTCGGGGAGGGTCAGGGCCAGCAGCTCGGCACCGCCATCGCAGCCTGGAACGCCGAGCGAGGTCAGGTGCCGGGCCTCCGCCTCGAGGAGCTGCCGCGTGGAGGAGCTCAGAAGACGGTAGAGGGAGGCCCAGTCGGATGAATCACGTGCGGCTGCCACCTGCTCCCAGGCCGCGGTCACGTCTTCCCTCGCCTCATCGCCCGTGCAGGACATCAGCATCACTGCAGTCGCCAGAGCTGCGATGGTTCCCGTCCTCAATCGGCCCTCCCTCCGGGAAGGATAACTCTTGGAAATCCGTCTGCCCTCGTCAATGACGACTCGCTCGCACGCCGAGGCCGGTCGGTGTTATTATCGTCATGCCGGGCCTGCGGAACACCGGAACCCGTACCCAGGACGGAGGTACCCCTTGCCAGACGGCAGAGAGACTGGTGGGCGGCTGCGCTTCCCCCGCGGAGGCGAGCTGGACGCCGTCACCGGCCTGCCCCCCCGGAAGGCCCTGGACGAGGACCTCCCGGCGCTGCTGCGGGCCATGGGGAGGGAGGGGCTCGGCCTCGCCGCGGTGATGGTGGACATAGACCACTTCAAGAACTTCAACGACAGGTGGGGCCACGAGATAGGCGACCGGGTGCTCAGGCACGTCAGCGGCCTCATCCGGAGGGCGGTCAGGTACAGGGGGGAGGCCTACAGGTACGGTGGCGAAGAGATCACCATCCTAATGCCGAACCTGGAGATGAGCGAGGCGATGGCCACCGCCGAGCGGCTTCGGGGGGCGGTTTACGGCTCTCCGCTGACCCTCCCTCCCGGTGCGGCGCCGGCCGCGGAGCATGGGGATGGGGAGCCTGACGAAGGCCCCGTACCACTCCCGGTAACCGTATCCCTCGGCGTGAGCTGCTTCCCGGACGTCGACGGCAGCAGCCTCATGGTCGCCGCCGACCAGGCCCTCTACAGGGCGAAGAAGGAGGGCCGCAACCGGGCGGTTGCGTTCGAGCCGGAGCGGACTGACGACAGCCCGCCCGTCACGCTGGACGTCAGGTTCCCGGCCCACTCCTCGGTGGGCGAGGGGAGCTACATCATCCTCACCCGGTGGTTCAGGCACCGGGGAGAGCTGACCGAGATAGAGGCCCGGGAGATATCGGACCCGGGGCGGGGGATAAGGGAGCTGGCCGAGGGTCCCGTCCCGTCGGGGGGACCGGTCACGGCGGAGATAAGGGGCAGGGTTACAGGCGTCGAGCGCAGGGGCGGCTCCACCTTCTTCACCTTCGAGGTCGAGGCCGATGTCCTCGATCTCATGTTCCACCACCTGGAGGTGAGGGGGCTCTGAGGACCCGCCTCTCCTGCTCCGGACTATGGACCGGCTCTCCCGGCGGGACGCTCGGGCCATGCCGGATACTCATCTCGGAGGGTACCGTCGAGGCGGTGGAGCCCATGTCCGGCCCGGGCCCGGGGACCTTCGTCATCCCCTCCTTCGTGGACGCGCACCTGCACCTCGCCTGGACCGGGATGAGGAGCATCCTCCCGGACATGTCCGGAGCCGGCTCGAAGGAGGAGCTTCTCGATATGCTGGAGGCGGCCTCCGGAGAGGACACCGGGGAGGTGCTCCGGGTCGAGGGGCTGGACGAGACCGGATGGCCCGAGCCGGTGCTCCCGACCCTTTCGGAGGTCGACCGCGTCACCGGAGACCGGCCGCTCTTCCTCCGCAGGGTCTGCGGGCACAGGGCCCTGGTCAACTCCGGCACCCTCGCGATGGTGCCCGAGGGGAGCCCGGGGGTCGACCGGAGGGCCGGGATCATCACCGAGGGGCTCGCGCTCAGCTTCGACGAGGAGCACCCGCCTGAGCGGGGGCTGGTGGACAGAGCGGTGGCGGAGGCCGTCAGGGCGGCGCTTGCGGCGGGCATCACCGGCGTCCTCGCCTTCGAGGAGCGGCACTCCCTCCGGGCGGTCATGGAGGGCGCCTCCCCCCTGCGCATCGGGACGGTGCTCAAGCCCGGCCCCGTCTTCGCGGAGCACGGTGGAGCGCCGGAGGGATGCACCGGGCTCAAGGCGTTCCTGGACGGCTCGATAGGCGCAGGAACCGCTGCCCTCTCGGGCAGCTACCTGGACGGCACCCGCGGGGAGGTGCTGATGAGCGCCCGGGAGCTCAGGGATCACATCATGGAGGCCTTCGGGATGGGGCTGACCCCCTTCCTCCACGCGATTGGCGGGAGGGCCCTTGAGCTGGCGGCGGAAGTCGGATCCAGGGCCGGCCGGGAGGCCGGCGGGGCGGTCAGGGTGGAGCATGCCGAGGAGCTGCTGCCGGTCTGGCCGGGAAGCTGGGACCCTGAGGTCCACCTCCTCTGCATGCAGCCGAATTTCGTCTCCCGGTGGCAGATGCCAGGAGGAATGTACGAGAGCAGGATGCCCCCCGACGCGGTCCGACGCCTGAACCCGTTCCGCAGGGTCGCTGAGTCCGGAGTCCGGTTCTGCTTCGGGAGCGACGGCATGCCGATGGGTCCCCTCGACGGGCTGCCTGGGGCCACCGGGCATCCCTGCCCGGAGCTGCGCCTGGACCGGGAGACCGCGCTGCTTGCATATACTACCGGAGCGGCCGCCGTCAGCGGGCTGCGGGGGCTGGAGCTGCCAGTCGGCCCGGGAAGGCCGGCCGACCTGGCGGTGCTCTCCGGCTCTCCCGTCGGGAGCCTCGGATTCGAGGATATCGAGGTGCTGGCGACGATCTGCGGCGGAGACGTAGTGAGCGGCTCGCTGCCGGAGGGGAGCGCGTGATGCCGGAAGTAGCCGGCCTGCGAACGGACTGGAGCGACATGCGGGAGGCGGGGGAGCTGCTGCTGCGGGCCGCCCTCGAGGAGGACGCAGCCTCCGCTGACGTGACTACCGGGAGCCTGGGGGAACGGGCCGGCGGCATCCACGAATGCGTGGCAAGGGCCCGCGAGGAGCTGGTTCTGGCCGGCTGGGAGCTGCTGGAGATGACCTTCGACATCCTGGCCTCCATCGGCCTCGGGAGAGCGGACTGCACCCGCAGCGCCCGCGAGGGCGAGCGGCTCGGCGCAGGCTCGACCGCCGGGATCGTCCGGGGCCCCGCGGAGGCCATCCTGCGCGGAGAGAGGGTGGCCCTGAACGTACTCTCCCGGATGTGCGGCACGGCGACCCTGACCGCCCGATACGTGGAGGCCGTAGAGGGTACGGGAGTGGAGATTCTGGACACGAGGAAGACCACCCCCTGCATGAGGGCGCTCCAGCGCCACGCGGTGAGGATGGGCGGAGGGGTCTCCCACAGGTTCGACCTCTCCGCGATGGCCATGTTCAAGGACAACCACCTGGCCCTGGCCGGTGGTATCGGACGGCTCGGTCAGGCGGTCTCCCGCATCAGGGCAGAGGGCATCCCCGTGGAGATAGAGGTCGACGACCCGGAGGAGCTGGGGCGTGCCCTGGAGCTCGGCCCGGACCGGCTCCTCCTGGACAACATGGGACCGGACCTGCTGCGAAGGGCCGTGGAGAGGTGCCGGGGGAGCGGGGTATACGTCGAGGCGTCCGGTGGCGTCGGGCTGCATAACGTCAGGGCGATCGCCGAGTCGGGCGTGGACGGCATATCGGTGGGAGCGCTGACCCACTCCGCACCCGCCTCCGACATCGGCCTGGACTGGAGGGGCGATGCGTAGGCTCGTGCTGGACGTCGGCAACACGAGGACGAACATCGGGCTCTTCGAGGCGGGAGAGCTTACCGTGAGCTTCCGGGTGACCACCGCCCACTGGACCACCGACGACCTCCTGGTGGTCCTCAGGGGCCTCCTGATGGACGACCTCCTCCGCACGGAGTCGCTGGCCTTCGCCTGCGTTGTCCCCCAGGTGAGGCACTCGCTGCTGAAGCTGCCGGAGCGGTACCTGGGAGCCGGAGCGGTGGAGGTGACGCCGGATACAGCCGGGATAGCCATCGGCTACAGGTATCCCCACGAGCTCGGGGCGGACAGGCTGGCCAACGCCGTGGCAGCCGCCGGCCTCGGCCCTCTTCCGGCGATAGTGGCCGACTTCGGCACCGCCACGACCTTCGACGTGGTGGGCAGCGACGGCAGTTACGTGGGAGGGGCCATAACGCCGGGCGTCGGGACCGCCGCGGCCGAGCTGTTCAAGAAGGCCGAGAGGCTCAACCCGGTTGACCTGGAGTTCCCGGACCGGGCCATCGGGAGGAGCACGCCCGAGGCGGTCTGCTCCGGTGTACTGCAGGGCGCGGTGGGCGCCGCGGACCGCATCGTCGGACTCATCTCCCGCGAGATGGATGCGGAGCCGGCCCTCTGGGCCACCGGCGGATGGGCTCCTGGCATCGCCTCCAGGTGCGAGAGCCGCTTCAGGGTGGTCCCCGAGATGACGCTCGTGGGGATAGACATGATTGGCGAGAGGAACGAGGGGAGGCCGGATGGCTGAGAGGGTGGTCCTTGGTCTTTCGGCCAGCGCCGCCGCCTTCAAGGGGGTTGCGCTGGCCTCGATGCTCCGCAGGGAGGGGCTGCAGGTGGACGCCGTGATGACGCCGCGGGCAATGGAGATGGTCGCCCCGCTGCAGCTCGAGTGCGTGACCGGGAGGCCGGTCTGCAGAGGCCTCTTCGCCGACGTGCCGGGAGACCCGGTGCCGCACGTAAGGCTAACCGAGGGGTGCAGCCTCCTGGTGGTCGCACCGGCCACCGCACACCTGATGGCCAGGGCCGCCGCCGGGATGGCCGACGACATCCTGACCTCCTGCCTCCTCGCCTGCGAGGCGCCGGTGGTTATGGCCCCCTCTATGAACTCCAGGATGTGGCGGAACCCGGCCACCAGGGCCAACAGGGCGATCCTGGCGGAACGTGGCGTGGTCCTGGCCGGGCCGGTGAGCGGGAGGCTCGCCTGCGGCACCGAGGGGGAGGGCAGGATGATGGAGCCCTCCGAGGTGCTGGAGGTCTGCCTTCGGCTCCTCGGCAGGGGGGAGGGCTGATGGAGCCGATACCCACCCTGGAATGGACCGGCCGCGCCCTGAGGCTTCTCGACCAGAGGGAGCTCCCGGCAAGGGAGGTCTACATCGAGTGCGGCACGGTAGACGAGCTGGCCCACGCCATCCGCACGCTGACGGTAAGGGGCGCCCCGGCGATAGGCGTGGCGGCCGCATACGGTTCGGTCATCGCCATTGACGAGGCCATGGGCTCGCCGGACCCCGTGGAGGTCGCCCTTCGGGGTATCCGGACGCTGGAGTCGACGAGGCCCACGGCGGTCAACCTCTTCTCCTGCCTCTCGGTCCAGCGGGATGTGCTCGCTGGCGGCGGCGGATCGGGCGAGCTCCGCGAGCGCCTGCTGGAGTCTGCAGACAGGATGCGTCGGGAGGACCTCGAGGCGAGCCGGGCCATGGGAAGCAGCGGCGCCGCCCTCCTCCCGCCGGACTGCGTCCTCCTGACCCACTGCAACGCCGGCGGCCTGGCCACGGCAGGCCTGGGTACCGCCCTGGCGGTCATCTACGCGGCGGCGGAGGGGAACGGGGTGAGGATGGTCTACGCCGACGAGACCAGGCCCCTGCTGCAGGGGGCGAGGCTGACCGCATGGGAGCTCTGCAGGCAGGGCATACCGGTGCGGGTCCAGCCGGACTCGGCTGCTGCCTCCCTGCTGCTCTCCGGCGAGGTGGACGCGGTGATAACCGGAGCGGACAGGATAGCCGCCAACGGCGACGTGGCCAACAAGGTCGGCACCTACCCGCTGGCCCTGGCGGCCAGGGAGGCCGGGGTGCCATTCTACGTCGCGGCGCCCCTCTCCACGTTCGACCCGGCCACCCCGGACGGCCGGGGCATACGCATAGAGCAGCGGGGCGGGGAGGAGCTGACATCCCTCGGGGAGCGGGTCCTCGTTCCGGAGGGGGCGGGCTGCTGGAACCCGGCCTTCGACGTCACCCCGGCGCCGCTGGTGAGCGCCATCATCTGCGAGGAGGGGGTCCTCCGCCAGCCTTTCGACAGGCGCATCGGCGAGTTGACAGGGAAGTGGGCATAGGCTACACTTGCTTGTACAGATAGTGCGTACTTTACTCACAGCGGAGGTGCACAGTGAAGCAGGCAGTCGTTCTCATTCTCTTCGTCGCCGCGTTCGCAGCGGCTGACATGGGTGACGTTATCAGCACCATCCCGGCTCCCGCGGGCAACCCGGACGGGCTCACCTGGATAGACGGCAACCTCTGGATTACCAGCGACAACAACTTCGAGATCTACGAGATAGACCCGGACGACGGGACCGTCCTCACCACCATCGACGGCCACGGGAACGACATCTCGCTCACCGGTCTCACCTACGACGGCAGCCACCTGCTCTCCTGCTGCCACCCGATGATCTACTTCAGGGAGACGGACGACGGCACGGTCGTAGACTCCATACCGGCGCCGGGCGCAAGCGTGAACGAGGGACTCGCGTGGGACGGCAGCTCCGTCTGGAGCACCAACTGGCAGGACAACCTGATCTACGAGGTCGACCCGGCCAACGGCGACATCCTCAGCTACTTCTTCCCCCAGGAGCCCCCATTCGACTACGAGGGGCTCACCGGTCTGGCGTACGACGGCTTCTTCCTCTGGGTCACCGACCAGGAGACCCAGATGGTCATGCAGATGGTCCCGGGAGACCCGTACCCGTGGGAGATGTTCACCGCGCCCTGCGAGACCCCGCAGGACCTGGCCTGGGACGGCGAGTACCTCTGGCTGACCGAGTACGTCGCCTCCGGCGCCATGGTCTACCAGATAGATCCGGGCGAGGGTGCGCTCACTCCGGCTACATGGGGTCACATCAAGTCCGAGTTCTAGAGGGTACGGCCAACCGGACTGGCATCAAGCAAGGGAGCGTGCTTTGGGCAGGACTATCGGCATAGACCTCGGCACAACCAACTCCTGCATGGCCATATACGAGGGGGGGAACGCCGTCGTCATCGCGACCGGCGAGGGCCCCAGGGTCATGCCGTCGGTGGTCGCATTCACCCCCGGAGGTGACAGGCTGGTCGGGATAGTGGCCAAGAGGCAGGCCATAACCAACCCGAAGGACACCATCTCCAGCATCAAGCGGCTCATGGGCAGGAAGTACGAGGAGCTGTCGCGGGAGACCTTCAACGTCTCCTACGACATCGTGCCGAGCGACAACGGAGACGCGGCGGTCAGGATAGGCAACCAGACATACACCCCGCAGGAGTTGAGCGCGATGATCCTCCAGCAGCTCAAGGCGAGGGCGGAGGAGTTCCTGGGGGAGAAGGTGACTGACGTCGTGGTCACCGTCCCGGCGTATTTCAACGAGGTCCAGCGGAAGGCCACCAAGGCGGCCTGCCAGATAGCCGGCCTGGAGGTCAAGAGGGTCCTGAACGAGCCCACCGCCGCCGCGCTCGCCTTCACCGACGCCGTCGAGCGGAAGAAGATTGCCGTGTTCGACTTCGGTGGCGGCACCTTCGACATAAGCGTGCTCCAGGTGGTCAACGGCATCTTCGAGGTCAAGGCCACCACCGGCAACACCCAGCTGGGCGGAGACGACTTCGACGCCAGGCTGGTCGACTGGATAATGGAGGAGTTCACCAGGGAGGAGGGGATAGACCTCAGGGAGGACCCCGTCGCTCCACAGAGGGTGAGGGAGGCTGCAGAGAGGGCCAAGTGCGAGCTCTCCAGCGCTCTCGAGACAACCGTGAACCTCCCCTTCATCACCTCCAACGAAGAGGGACCCGTACACCTCGAGATGAACATCACGAGGGGGCTCCTCGAGAGCCTGATAAAGGACCTGGTCGACGGCACCAGGCCTCTGTGCGAGCAGGTCATGAAGGACGCCGGCGTCACGCCGGAGGAGCTGGACTCGGTCGTACTGGTCGGCGGCTCCACGAGGGTACCCATGATACGCCAGCTTGCCGAGGACATCTTCCACCAGGAGCCGGTGCACAGCGTCAATCCGGACGAAGTGGTCGCCATGGGCGCCGCCATCACCTCCTCCATCCTGCAGGGTCAGAGGAAGGACCTGGTCCTCCTGGACGTGACCTCGCTGACGCTCGGGGTAGAGACGCTCGGAGGGGTCATGGCCCCCATCGTCGAGAGGAACAGCCCCATACCCATCAAGAGGAGCAGGATGTTCACCACCGCGGTGGACAACCAGCAGGTCGTCGGAATACACGTGCTCCAGGGAGAACGGGATCTGGCCGAGCAGAACCGGAGCCTTGCCAGGTTCGAGCTGGTGGGCATCAACCCCGCCCCCCGGGGCGTGCCGAGGGTGGAGGTCTCCTTCTCCATAGACGCGAACGGCATACTCCTCGTGAGCGCCCGGGACTCGGTCACTGGCAAGGCCCAGGAGATGAAGGTCAACCCGAGCGGTGGCCTCTCCCAGGAGGAGATAAGCAGGCTCGCCAGGCAGGCCCAGCACCACGCCGAGGAGGACAGGGAGCGGGTCAAGATAATCCAGGCGAGGAACACGGCGGACCAGGTCATATACGAGGCCAACAAGCTGCTCAACTCCGCGAAGGGGCAGGTCGGCGCCTCGAGCCTGAGAGACCTCCAGAGCGCCCTCTCCACCCTTCGGGAGGTCCGCGAGGGCAACAGCCGGGCCGAGATAGCCAGGGCGATAAGCAGGACAACGTCGCTGCTTTCGTCCCTTCGCAACATGGTCAACCTCATCGAGTCCACGGAGGAGTCCGGGGAGGAAGAGCCGGAGATGCTCGTCGTAGACGACAGCGATCAGGACGAGGATGAGGAAGGCGAGGAACAGGAGCCGCTGGAGCTCTGACCCGTCAGCGGCTCCACGGGAAGCCCTCTCGTACGCCCCACACGGGACGGCATCCCGGAGCGTGGCCCCCGCGGCCGTGAGCTGACTTCCCGGGAGACCTATGGACGGCGATCCGTACGAGGTGCTCGGCGTCCCCCGCGACGCCGAGCCCGATGCGATAAAGAGGGCTTACCGCCGGCTGGCGCTCAGGTACCACCCGGACAGGAACCCGGGTGACCTGGAGTCCGAGGAGCGCTTCAAGCGGATAACCCGGGCCTACGAGATACTGGGCGACCCGGTGAAGCGCAGGACCTTCGACCAGACCGGCAGGACCGACGGTATGCCGGACATGTCGGACATGTTCGGCGGTTTCGGCATGGACGACGCCATGCGGGCCTTCCGTGACTTCTTCGGCTTCGGCAGCCCCCCGGGCGAGGAGGAGCGGGGCGCCGACGCCAGGGTCCAGCTGGACCTGGAGCTCTCGGAGGTGGCGCTGGGCGGCTCCAGGGAGATGGAGATCGAGCGGGACGAGAGGTGTCCGGTCTGCGACGGCAGCGGGGCCCACCCGGACGTCGGGACGGATGAGTGCCGGGACTGCGACGGAACCGGCAGGATCACCAGGTACCGGAGGACCATGCTCGGCACGATGCGGTCGGTCACCACCTGCCCGAGCTGCGCCGGCAGGGGCGTGCGGATCCGGAAGGCCTGTCCCGAGTGCGGTGGGAGGCGACTGGTGGCCAGGAAGCGGAAGGTCCGCATAGAGATACCGGCCGGGGTCACGGAGGGCCACTACATAAGGCTGCGCGGCATGGGACACATGCCGCCCGGTGACGGCTCTCCCGGCGACCTGATAGCCGGCATTTCCTCGATAGACTACGGCGAGTTCACCCGGGAGGGGGACGACCTGGTGTACGACGTCGAGCTATCCTTCCCCGAGGCGGTCCTGGGCACCAGAGTCAGCGTGCCGACCATCGAGGGCGAGAGGGAGGACTACGAGCTCCCGAAGGGGGTCTCCCACGGTGAGCGCATGGTCGTCCGCAGACGCGGCATCAAGCACCTGCAGGGCATGGGGAGGGGCGACGTAGTCGTAAGGGCTGGGATACACGTCCCGGGGAAGGTGCCCCGCCGGGACCGGAAGCTGCTCGAGCAGCTGCTCGAGGAGGGCAGGCTGGCACCCCCAGGCCGCGACGACGGGAGCTGAGGTTGCCCGGCGGCCCTTCAGCGGGTAGCGCCGGAGACCGCCTGGGGCTCCGCCCCGTCCTGGAGCAGGTCGCCGGACTGGCCCGCAGCGCCGCGGGGGCGGAGATGGTCCTGGAAGCCGGGCCGGCCGGGAGCAGGGATGATGCCGAGGCACTCGCCGCCGCGACGACGCAGGCGGCCGGGCTGCGCGAGCTGGGCGTTCTGCCGCCGGTCGGGTCTCTCGACGGGATGATGGACGTAATCCGCCAGCTCGGTTCGGGCGCTGCCGCTCTCGAGCCGTCGAACCTGCGGGCTGCCGGTCTCTTCCTCTCCGGCTGCGGCGACTTCCTCACCTCGCTCCGGTCGGTCTCCGACGCCGGGCGGTCCGCTCCCGCCGAAGCGCTCTCCGCCTGGTCCGACGCCCTTCCGGAGCTGGACGGGCTGGCCGACCACCTCCTCGACATAACCACCGCCGAGGGGGAGCTCTCGCCGGACGCCTCCCCCGAGCTGCGCAGGCTCGCAAGGAGCGCCGAACGACTCCGGAGGCGCATCTCCTCCAGGGTCGAGTCGCTCTCCTCCTCGCTCGCCGGCTCCGGGGTGCTCCGCGACTCGCCGCCGACCATCCGGGACGGCCGGTTCGTGCTGCCGGTCCTCTCGGCCAGGAGACGGGAGGTCTCCGGCATAGTCCACGACCGCTCCGACAGCGGCGCCACGGTCTTCGTGGAGCCGGCCGAGCTAGTGGAGGAGGGCAACGAGCTCAGGGAGCTGGAGCTGGAGATCCGGCACGAGCGCAGGCGGATACTCCGCGAGGCCACCGGGAGGCTGAGGACCGAGGCGGCAGCGCTCGAGGCCGGGGCCCGTGCGGCAGCCGCGCTGGACGCGGTCTTCGCCAGGGCATCCTGGCACCTCTCGAGGCGTACTGTCTTCCCGGAGGAGGGACCGCTCTCGCTGCTCGGGCTCCGGCACCCTCTCATACCGGCCGACGAGGTGGTGGAGAACGACGTGGCCCTTCCGGACGACTGGAGGCTGCTGGTGGTCAGCGGACCCAACGCGGGGGGGAAGAGCGTTCTGCTGAAGGCGGTCGGCCTGGCCTCCGCCTGCGCGCGGGCGGGCCTGGGGGCCTGTGTCCGCGAGGGCTCCACCATTCCGTTCTTCCGGGACGTCTACGTCTGCATCGGCGACATGCAGTCAATCAGGGACCACCTGAGCACGTACTCCGCCCGGCTGCGCGACCAGCTCACCATGCTGGAGGCGGGGGAGGGGGACGGTGAGCTGCTCGGGCTCATAGACGAGCCTGCGGCGGGTACCGACCCGCTCACCGGGGCCTCCCTGGCGGCCGCCCTCCTCACCACCCTTGCCGACCGCGGCTTCCGCCTGGTGGTCACCACCCACCTGGGACAGCTTAAGACCCTGGCCGGCGGCTCCCCCGGTTTCTACAACGGGATGATGAGCTTCGACGAGGAGACCCTCGAGCCGGACTACAGGTTCCATGCCGGCCTCCCCGGCTCCTCGTTCACCTTCGAGATAGCGGCCAGGATGGGCTTCCCGGAGGAGGTGCTGGAGCGGGCGGCGTCCATGTCGGAGGGCTCGTTCAGGCTGGACAGGATGCTCGAGGAGATAACCGCCACCCGCAGGGAGGCCGAGGACGAGCTGGCCGGGCTCCGGCGGGAGCGGGCGGAGCAGAGGAGCAGGTCGCTCAGGCTCCAGGGGGAGGTCTCGAGGAGGAGCAGCGAGCTGGAGGCTGCCAGGAGCAGACTGGAGAGGGAGCATGGGGAGGAGCTGCGGAGGATAAGCTCCAGGGCCGACTCACTGCTCGCCAGGATGTCCATGGCGGAGCGGGAGGAGCGGCGCGAGCTCCGGGCCGAGATAAGGGAGCTGACCGGCGGCGGGGAGGAGCATCCCGGCGGTGAGACGGGGGAGGGCGATGGCGGCGCGGCCACGCCGGAAGAGATCTCGGAGGGCGACTGGGTCAACGTCCGGGGATGGTCCGGCGCCGGCAGGGTGGAGAGGATGGGGAGGGGCGAGGCGGAGGTTCTCCTGGGCAGCCTGAGGCTCAGGCGTCCGCTGGAGGAGCTCACCAGGGCCCCGGAGCCGGAGGGCGGCGCGGTCACCGCCAGCTGGGAGACTTCGTCCGCCTCCACGGGAGAGGTGGACCTGCGCGGAATGAGCGCCGAGGAGGCTTTGGTCGAGCTGGACTCGGAGCTGGACGCATGCCTCCTGGCCGGCTCGGGGACGCTCCTGGTGATACACGGAAAGGGCACCGGCACGCTGATGAGGGCGGTTGCCGACATGGCCGGGAGGGACCCCAGGGTGGTCTCCCACCGCCAGGGTGCGCCCGCGGAGGGCGGGACCGGCGTGACGGTCCTCGAGCTCCGGCCCAGGAGCGGCTGAGCCGTGTCCGCTCGAGGCAGGTTCGACGGCGGCTCCATCGAGAGGGTCCGGGAGGCCACGGACATAGTGGCCGTCGTGGGCAGGTTCGTCGACCTGAAGCGCTCGGGCAGCAGCATGAAGGGTCTTTGCCCGTTCCACCGCGAGAAGACCCCCTCCTTTCACGTCTCCAGGGAGAGACAGGCCTACCACTGCTTCGGCTGCGGAGCCGGCGGAGACGTCTTCTCCTTCATGATGGAGTACCTCAGCATGACCTTCCCGGAGGCGGTGGAGGAGCTGGCGGCGGAGGCGGGGATAGAGCTCGAACGAACCGCTTCGGGGGGGGAGAGGTCACGTACCGATCCGCTGCTCGGCCTTCTGGCGGAGGCCCAGGCCTTCTTCAGGATGCGCCTCGAGTCGGCGGAGGGCGCCGTGGCCCGGGAGTACCTGGCCGGGCGCGGGTTGACGGGGCAGACCATCGAGGAGCTCGGAGTAGGCTGGGCGCCGGGAGGAGACGCCGTCTGCAGGGAGATGACCTCCAGGGGGTTCTCGGGAAGCCAGCTGACCGAGAGCGGTCTGGGCCTCAGCTCCGACAGGGGAGACGGCAGCCTCTTCGACAGGTTCAGGCGGAGGATAACATTCCCCATAAGGGACCGGAAGGGCAGGGTGCTCAGCTTCGGCGGCAGGCTGCTGGACGACGACGCCAAGGCGCCGAAGTACATGAACGGGCCGGACTCCCCTGTCTACAGGAAAGGCGATACCCTCTACGGGTACAGAGAGGCGGTCAGGAGCGCCAGGGACTTCGACATGATAGTGCTCGTGGAGGGCTACTTCGACCACGCGAGGTTCCACCAGGCCGGGTTCCCATGCTCCTGCGCCACCTGCGGAACCGCGCTGACACCGGTTCAGGCGAGGAGGCTCTCAGTCCCCGGCGTGGACGTCGTAGTCTGCTACGACGGCGACAGGGCGGGGCAGCGCGCCGCCGTCCGGGCGGCCGAGGTCCTGCTGGAGCAGGGAGTCCTGCCGAGGATAGCGCGGGTTCCCGACGGGATGGACCCGGACGATTACGTCGTCTCCGAAGGTCAGGACGCGGTAATGCGGCTCGCACGAGGGGCGATGGACCCGGTCAGGTTCGCCCTCTCCCTGCTCGGAGGCTGGCAGGGGGTAAACGGGACCTCGAGGCGGGTGAGGGTCATGAGGAGGCTGGTGGACATAGCCGGCAGGTCTTCGGACCCTCTCGTCCGGGAGGAGCTGAAGCGGGTCATATCCGAAGAGACCGGCTACGGGCTGGATTCGCTCGAGGTCGGCATGCGGGAGGCCGAGAGGCGGGGCTCCGGCAGGACCATCCGCAGCGCGCCGGTGGAGGCCCCCGCGAGGGACAGGAGCATACTGGCGGTCCTGCTGACCTCACCGGAGGGTCTCGGAGATCCGCTGCTGGACTTCCTGGAGCCGGAGGATCTCCGCTCGGACAGCGCGAGAGAGCTCCTCGACTGCCTGTCGCGTCAGCGCTCGGAGGGGATGGACAGGCCGGAGCCTGCAGCCATGGAAGAGACCAGCCGATCCCTTTTCGGGAGGATAATGACGGAGAGCACCGAGGACGCCTACATGAGCCGGGAGGCGGTGATGTCCCGCATCGGACTGGAGAGGCTCCGCAGGGAGAGGTCGCTCCTGGAGCGGGAGCTGAGCGGTGCCGCCCCGGAGCGGGCGCGGGAGATACTGAGGAGGAAGGCCGAGCTGGACAGGGCGATACTCGGAGCAAGCCACGGCGGGAGGGGGGAGGGCTAGTTGACAGGCGACCGCGACCTCTCATCCAGCACCCTCTTCTACAGGGAGCTGGATGTCGTCCCCAGGATGTCCGGCGAGGAGGAGGCCAGGCTGCTCGGTCTCCAGTCCGAGGCCAGGCTGGAGATGCTCGGTGCGCTGATGGCCGTCCCACGCGGCCGCAGGGCAGTCCTGGAGCCGGTCCGGGACCTGCTCGAAGGAGGGATCGGCAAGGGTGCGCTGCTGGACCCCACATGGTGGGAGACGAGGCACGGCGAGCTCCCGGAGGCGGAGCGCCGGGAGCTGGAGTCGATGGCCTCGGCGCTGGAGGAGGACCCTCTGCCCGGGGAGCGGCTGGCCGGTCTTCATCTCTCCTGGTCCGGCGTGGAGCGGGCGGGCAGGGAGCTCTTCTCCGCGACCTCGAGGTGCGAAGCTCTCCTGGAGCGGAGGGAGTCGCTCCTCTCGCGGGAGGGCGGCAGCACCCGGGAGCGGGCCGTGGGATTCTGCACCCCGGTATCCGGGGACCGGTCGTACGGAGCCTGGCTGCGCAGCCCCGCCCTGCAGGCGGTCACGGCCGAGCTGGAGGCCTTCGAGGTCCGGACCGGCTGCCCCGTGGCCGACTACTTCGCCGCCGCCGAACGGTTCTCCGGTGCGATGAGGTACCAGGACGGCATACTGGAGCGGCTGGTGGAGGCCAACCTGCGCCTCGTGGTCTCGATTGCCAGGAGATACTACACGGGCAGCGCCATGGAGGAGATGGACCTGGTGCAGGAGGGTTGCAGGGGCCTGATGACGGCGGCGCGGAGGTTCGACCCCGACAGGGGCAGCCGTTTCTCCACGTACGCCGTCTGGTGGATACGGCAGGCCATCCTCAGGTCGCTCTCCAGGATGTCGAGGGTGGTCACCCTTCCCCGCTCCCTCCAGGAAGAGCAGTCCGAGCTGCGCCGCGCCGAGGCCGCCTACACCTGCGAGCACGGCCGGCGGCCCGACGACTCGGAGCTGGCCGAGTACATGGGTACCGAGCCGGAGCGGGTCACCCGCCTGAGGAGCGCCTCCGCCCCGCAGCTCTCCCTGGACGGCACCTGCTCGGGTGAGGACTGCACCCTCGCGGACTTCATGGCGGCCGAGCTCGACCCCCCCGACGGCGAGGCTGTCAGGCGTGACCGGAGGCGGAGGGTTCGGGAGGCGCTGGCCGATCTGTCCGAGAGGGAGAAGACCATCGTGGCTCTCCGCTTCGGTCTGGACGGGGGCGACCCCTGCACCCTCCAGCAGCTCGGCGACGTCTTCGGCGTCAGCAGGGAGCGGATACGGCAGATAGAGTCCGGTGCGCTGGCGAAGCTCCGGCGTCACGGTCTCCTCCGGGGGGAGGACGGATGACCAGGGCCGCCTCCATCGCCCTGCTGCTGCTCGTCCTGGCCGGCTGCGGCACCGGCCGGGAGGAGACGGACCCGGGGGAGACGGATGGGGCTGGAGGCCGGAGGCTGGTGGTCGTGGGGCCGTCGCTGGTGGAGCTCGCGTTCGCCTGCGGCCTGGGCGGGCGGGTGGTCGCGGTCGACAGGTTCTCGGACTGGCCGCCGGAGGCCGGGGAGCTGCCCGATGTCGGCGGGTATCTCGATCCGTCCCTCGAGGCGATAGCCGCAGCCGAGCCCACCGCGATACTCTCCGTCGGGCGCAGCCCGGTGCTGCAGGAGCTTGCCGGGAGCCTGGACGTACCCTACCTCACCTACGAGTTCGACTCCCTGGAGGACTTCATGACGACGCTGGACAGGCTGGAGAGGGAGCTCGGGGCGGAGCCGGAGCCCCTGAGGACGGAGCTCTCGCGGACGCTGGACTCCCTCGCCACGGTGGTTGCCGACTCCTTCCCGGGGGGACCGCCCTCCGCGGCGCTTGTCGTGCACCACGAGCCTGGCTCCTCCAGCATGATGCTCGCCGGTGGCGGCACCTTCCTGGCCGGGCTGCTCTCGGAGGTGGGCGTGGAAGCGGCCGCCCCCGCATCGGCGAACTGGCCCACCGTCTCCATCGAGGGGATGATGGCCCTCGCGCCGGACCGTGTCCTCCTGCTGCTGCCCGGCTGCCGGGACAGCTCCGCATACCTGTCGGCCGACATGCGCATGTGGGAGGAGCTGGGGTGGGGTGAGAGGGTGGTCCACCTCTTCGAGCCCTACCTCCTGGTGCCCGGAGCGAGGCTCCCCGAGACCGCCCGCAGACTGGTGGAGGCGCTGCTCTGAGCGCCGCGCCGGTCCTCCGTATGGAGGGGGTATCAGCCGGATACGGCTCGAGGACTGTCCTCTCCGGCGTCTCCCTGGCAGTCCCGCCGGGTACGGTCCACGGTCTCATAGGGCCGAACGGCGCCGGCAAGAGCACGCTCCTCCGCACCATCCCCGACCTGGGCGTGGACAGCACCGGCAGGATAGAGCTCTGCGGAAGGGACAACGCCACCCTCGGCAGGCTGGAGCGGGCCAGGCTGGTCTCCTACCTGCCGCAGGACCACGACCACTCCTCCAGGCTGACCGCCGCGGAGACGGTGTTGCTGGGCCGGCATCCCTACAGGGGCCGGCGATGGTCCGAGTCGTACGAGGACGAGCGCGTGGCGGAGCGCTGCATGAGGGAGACCGGCACCTGGGAGCTCCGTGGACGTCTCTTCTCGACGCTGTCCGGGGGGGAGCGCAAGATGGTTCTGCTGGCGGCGGCCCTGGCCCAGGAGCCGTCCCTGCTCGTGCTCGACGAGCCGGGGACCTCCCTGGACTTCAGGCACCGGCTGATCGTCTGGACCCTGCTCCGAAGGCTGGCCCGGGGCGGCATCGGGGTCCTGGTGAGCACCCACGAGGTATCGGTGGCAGGGCGATTCATGGACAGGATCACGGTACTGGCGGATGGTGGCGTGACCGCCTCGGGCTCCGGGGCCGAGGTGCTGACCGAGGAGGTCCTCTCCCGCTCGTTCCGGGTAAGGATGAGCGTCTGCCGCTGCCCCTCCTCCGGTGCCCTGGCCGTCGTGCCGGAGGAGCCGCTGTAGCCCCCCGGCTGGGCAGGCGTCCCGGTCGGGCGCTATGGCTGGGTCTGCTGCTGCTGGTCGCGGCGGCGTCGGCGCTCTCCCTCCTGACCGGCCCGCTCGGGGTGCGGAGCGGCTGGGTCCTGGCGGAGCTGAGGCTCCCCCGGCTGGTCATGGCCCTCCTCTCCGGGGCGGGTCTGGCCGTCTCCGGCTGCGTGCTGCAGGCCCTGCTCCGCAACGACCTGGCCACGCCCTACACCCTGGGCATCTCCGCCGGGGCGGCCCTCACCGCCGGGACCGTGATAGTCACGGGGGTCGTGGTGCCGGCGATGGGCATGGTCCTGGCGGGGACCGCCGGCTCGCTGGCCGCGGTGCTGGCTGTCTATCTGCTGGCCGGCCTGGGCGGACGGGGGAGGTCCGGGACCTCGATACTCCTGGCCGGGGTGACCATGAACCTGGTCGGGGCCTCCGTGCTCCTCCTGATGGAGTACCTGGCGGACGCGACCAGGGTCATGGAGATAGTCAGGTGGATGATGGGGGACCTCTCCGTTGTCGGATGGAGCGAGCCGCTCTTCCTGCTGCCGCTGGTGGCCGCAGCGGCCGCGTTCTCCGTCTCGAGGGGGGCGATACTCAACCAGCTGGCCCTGGGAGAGGACCTGGCAGCCTCCCGTGGCGTCCCCGTGACCCGGGAGCGGAGGCTGCTCCTGGCATCCGCAGCCGTGCTGGCCGGCGCCGTTGTCGGGGTGATAGGACCCGTGGGCTTCGTCGGCCTTATCGTGCCTCACGCCATGAGGAGGCTGGCGGGAGAGGACTACAGGGTTCTGCTGCCGGCCTCGGCGCTTGGCGGGGCGCTCCTCATGACCCTGGCCGACGCCCTCTCCAGGATGGTGCTGTCTCCGGCGGAGCTGCCGGTGGGCGTGGTGACCGCACTTACCGGAGGGCCGTTCTTCCTGGTGCTTCTTCTGGGCTCCGGAGGTCCCGGTGGCTCGGGAGGCCGGGGGAGCTAGTCGGTCTCCGTCTCCTCCTGCTCCTCCAGGGCGGAGAGGGAGTCCTCCACGGCCTCGGCGTAGTCCTGCCACTCCTCCCTCAGGTCGCGCACCTCCGCGCTCTCCCTCAGTGCCGAGAGGAGGGCGCTCCTGGCGTACTGCTCCCGTCCGGTCTCGGTCGCCGCGTAGGCCATGCTGCGAAGGGTGGGGTTGTCGGCGGGAGCCTGCCGCGAGGTTATCTCGGCCAGGACGCATCCGGAGCGGATCACGAACGGGCCGACCACCTGCAGCTCCGGTGCTGTGAGCGCGACATAGGCGAACTCCTCCGAGGAGAGGAGGCCGGTCGGCGGGTCGGCATCGACGGCGGCCGAGGATCTGACCTGGGAGGCGGTGAATGACGGGGTTGTCTCGACGGCGAGCGTCTCCTGCTCGGCCCATGCCCAGAGGCTGACGCCGCTCCTCTCCATATCCTCGAGCGCGGAGGTGGCCATCTCCAGGGCCTCCTCCCGTATGCGGGCGGAGCGGACGGCCTGCAGCAGCTCCCCGGTCTCCATGGCCTCCTCGTACGAGAGCGTGTCGGCCGGCATGAACTCGAGGCGCCTCATGACGGTCAGGGCCGGGTATCCTCCCCTGTACTGGGGGTGGTAGAAGACCGGACCGGTGTCGTCCGACCAGAGGGTATCGGTGGCGAAGGCCTTCATGGCCCTGGTCACGTCGCCGGTCACCGGCGTAGCCGAGTCTATCATCATCTCGCCGAAGGAGACCAGCTGCAGGGTGTCCGGCACCTCCGGGACCGTGGCGGCGAGCATTCCCTCCATGGAGTCCTGCATGTCCCACAGAGTGCTCCTGACCGTTCCGTAGCCGGGCAGGACGGGGGCCTCCCAGAGACGGAGGTAGAGCGTGTCGGCTGCCGATGCGGTGTCGACTCCCTGCGGGCGGTGCACGGAGTCGGTGAGGATGACGTGGTAGGCCTCTATGGAGGGGTTCATGCCCGAGGGGGCGGCGAAGGGCATCGTCCTCTCCCCGACGGTCAGCTCCAGCCCCGGACCGAAGTAGTCCTCCAGCTGTCCCCTGGTGACCGCCGCCAGCTCGCCGGCAGTGGCGAACGAGAGGGAGTCTGCCGTCGCCCTGGCCTCCTCCGCGTCCTCCTCGTCCGGGGTCACCAGCACGGTGACGTAGCGGAGCAGAGAGCCGGTCTGCCTGTAGAACTCCCCGGTGTTCTGCTCGTAGTATGCCAGCAGCTCCCCCTCCTCCGGCAGGGGGACCTGCGGGGAGAAGGTGACGTACCTGGCGGTCATGGTGCCACGGGAGTCCATCAGGCTGAAGGAGACCTCCTCGCCGGAGGCCATGGTCAGCAGGCCGACCGCCAGCGGGTAGCGCATGGCGGATGCCGACTGGTAGGACTGGACCAGGTACTGCTGGTACAGCCCGGGCTGCTCCGAGCGGAGACGGTCGACGTACTCCTCCGGGTCTACGCCCTCGCCCTGGAGACCGACCTGGGCCTCGAGGAGGGCCTCGGCCTGCTCGGGTGTCAGGCTCCCCCATCCCCTCTCCGAGAGGTAGCTCTCCTCCAGGCGGCCGGCTATCATCCCCCGGAAGGCCTCCTCCCGGACCCTCTCTCCCAGGAGCATCATGGCCGCCTCGGGGTCGGGGTGGCCGGTGGCCTCCAGCTCGTTCCTGTAGCTGCGGTTGTAGGCCTGCAGGGTCTCCGAGTACTCGGCGGGGAGGATCTCCTTGCCGTCGACCACCGCGACCGGTCTGCGGTAGGGGTCGGCCGAGGGGCCGCTGCCGGCGTCCATGCCCCACTGCAGGAAGACCAGGGCCACGAATATGACAATGGTGATGATGAGGAATATCTTAGCGTTGTCTCGGAGCCATGTGAGCATTTTCGTCTCCCGCGTGCTTCGGGAAGTTCGTCTCGTACAGGCAGCAACAATACTCCCGGGGCCGGGAGGCATCAAGAGCGAACGGGGTGACTCCGGTGAAGGTAAGGGACTTCCGGGAGATGAGCTCCCTCCTCTCCTCCGCGGGGCCCGGCGACTGCGGCCTAGTCTGCGGTCCCGAGCCCTACCAGGCCCTCCGCCTGGAGCGGGTTGCCGTTACCAGGTTCAGGGAGGGGCTCGGATTCGAGGTGGTCCGCATGGAAGGCGGCTCCATGTCGGAGGGGGACGTCAGCAGGACGCTCATGGAGAGCTCGATGTTCTCCACCGGGAAGCTGCTCCTGGTCAGGGAGGCCCACGGGATGGGGAAGAAACCGCTGGAGGAGGTCCGGGAGGCCGCCGCCTCCGGCCTGCACGGCGGGGGCATGCTCCTGTTCTCCCCGAGGAAGCCGGGAGAGTCGGCGGCCGTCAGGAAGCTCTCGGCCGACATGCCGGCCTACATATGCTACGAGCCCTTCCCCCGTGCGATGGCCGGCTGGGCCAGGAGGCTGGCGGAGGAGGAGGGGGTGACCCTCTCCGGAGAGGCGGCGCACGCCCTGGGCGACTACTCCGGCAGGAGCCTGGTCCGCATGGCGGACGCCCTCTCCAGGCTCTCCCTCTACCACGGGGAGGGTACCCGGATAGACGGAGCCGGTGTCATGGAGGTCCTCGCCGGCAGGGACAGACCGAACGTCTTCCAGCTGGGCGACGCCCTGTTCGGCGGGAGCAGGGGGGAGGCGCTGGCGCTGCTCAGGGCTCTCCTCCGGGACGGCGAGTCACCGGTGGCGATGAACGCCTACCTGTTCGCACAGTGGAGCAGGGGGATGAGAGCAAGGGACGTGCTGGACGCCGGAGGGGACAAGCGGGAGGTGGCGAGGGCCACCGGCTCCTCCTATCCCATGCTGGAGCGACTCATGCGGACATGCAGGGGGCCGGCCTGGGACAGACCGCTGGCGGCGGTCAGGGCCTTCTCCCGGACGGACGAGAGCCTGAAGTCCGGCGGAGAGCCGTTCACGTCGCTGGCGCGGCTGGTCTTTGCCTTGACAAGCAGCCTGGCATAAATGACAATTGGCCCTGAAGGTGAATCCGAACCACGTCGGAAGCGGTGGTCGATCCTAGGAGGAGAGCATGGCAGAGGTCCTTGAGAAGCAGGTTCTTGATCTCCTTGGGCTCAGGGAGGAGCTCGTCCGTCGTCTCACTTCTCTGGAGGAGATGAAGACCCAGACCAACGAGCGGGTCTACTGGAGGATCCGGGAGGACTACAGCGCTCAGCTCCAGGACGTCCTAGAGCAGATCAACCAGCAGAGGGGCTCCCTCGAGAGCAAGGCCCGCGAGCTGGCCGAGCAGATAAGCGACAGGGAGAGCACCCACCAGCAGCAGGCCGACAAGGTCGACGAGCTCCGCATCAGGGCCGACCTGGGCGAGTTCGACAAGGGCAACGAGGAGTACAAGAAGGAGCTCAGCGAGGCGGAGTCGAGCCGCGACAGGACCGCCGGACAGCTGAACAAGCTGAAGAAGGAGCTAGAGGACCTCAACGGCGTGCTCAAGGACGTCGACGAGGCCACCGCCGCCGGCGTGCCCGGCGGACCCCCCACCAGGCCGGCCGAGGCTGCCATGGAGGAGCCCGAGGTCGGGGAGGAGGTCCTCGAGGAGGTCGGCCAGGAGGAGATAGAGGAGATAGAGGAGCTCGATCTGGAGGAGGACGAGCTCGAGGAGATATCGGAGACGGAGGAGAACAAGTGCCCGAGCTGCGGGCACGTGAACCCTCCGCACCTGGTCGTCTGCGAGGAGTGCAACGCGGAGCTCGAGGACCTGGGGCAGGACCTCGACGACGAGTTCGACTTCGACGACGTGGACGTCGACCTCTAGGGCAGAGAGACCGCCGCTTTCCGGGGGCCGGCGCCCGAGCGGGCGCCGGCCCCCTCCGCGTTACCCCGCGCTGCCCGGTCCCGGAAGCAGCTCCGCTATCTGGACGGCGTTGAGCGCCGCACCCTTCCTGACGTTGTCCGCCAGGACCCAGAGCTGGACCGCGGAAGGGTCACCCGGATGGACCCTGAGGCGCTCCACGAACACCTCGTCGCTCCCCTCCACGTCCCTTGGCGTGAGACCGGAGCATGTGAGGGAGAGGCCGGGCGCGGACTCGAGAGCCGACCGGACGCCGGCCCGGTCGACGGCGCCGCGGAAACGGACTGTGACCGCCTCGGTGTGACCGACGGCCACCGGCACCCTGGCAGTGGCCGCGTAGACCCTGATGTCCCGGGAGAGTATCCTGGGGACCTCCCGCATGAGCTTCAGCTCCTCGGTGCAGTATCCGTCAGGGTCCGGCTCGCCGATGCGCGTCACGACGTTCCTGTGGTAGTGCGGCCGTCCGACCTCCGGCATGCCCGCCTCCTGGGCTGCCAGCTCGCGAAGCGCCGCACCGCCCGCGCCCGACATGGACTGGTAGGTGGCCACGTGTACCGACTCCACCTCGCCCAGTTGCATAAGCGGGGCCAGGACCAGGACCAGCTGTATAGTGGAGCAGTTCGGGTTGGCCACGAGTCCCGGGCCCCTGGAGAGGAGCCCGCCGTTCACCTCCGGTACAACCAGCGGCACGCTCTCCTCCATGCGGTAGGCGGAGGAGTTGTCGACTACCGTGGCTCCCTTCTCCAGGCACATCGGGACCCACTGCCTGGCGACCTCCGCTGAGGTCGCCCCGAGCAGCAGCATTCCCTTGCGGACCGCCTCCTCCGATATTATTTGAACGGGGTGCTCGATGCCTCGGAAGCGAACCTTCTTGCCGACCGATCCCTTGGAGGCGAACGCGTGGAACTCGCCGACAGGAAAGCCTCGCTCTGCGAGCACATCCATCATGGCGCGGCCCACCAGCCCGGTGGCCCCGACCACACCTACGGAGCGATTGGCGTCTCCTCCGGAAGACATGTGCGTAAGATGCTATCGGCGGTCCTCTGGTCAAGCCTGGCCATGCTCTCGTGCTCGGGCGCCAGGGTCGTCACCACTGACGCCGGAGCCGGCGCGGAGGGTGGGGGCGGAGCCCCTCCGGCCATGGCCGAGAGGCTGACCCTGCCGGTGCTCGGCGGAGAGGGGCATCCCGGGACCGGATCCGGGCTCGTCCGGGAGGAGCTGGCCGCGATGAGCGACGTCGGGTACAGCGAGGAGCACTTCCCGGGCGACGACCAGGTGAGGGGGCTGGTCGAATCGGTCCTGAGGACCGAGGGGCTCCCCACCGAGCTGGCCGCCCTGGTCTGGATAGAGAGCGACTACCATGTCGGCTGCTACTCCAGGATGGGCGCCGCGGGGCCCTGGCAGCTCATGCGGGAGACCGGCGACTACCTGGGGCTCAGGATAGACTCCGAGGTGGACCAGAGGTACGGCTGGGTCACCTCGACCAGGGCCGCGGCCAGGTACCTGAGGCAGCTCGAGGGCATGTTCGGGGACTGGTCGCTGGCCATCGCCGCCTACAACTGCGGCCCCGGCAGGGTGCAGAGCGGCATGGCGGCAGGCGGCCGGACCTTCGGGGAGATCGACCTGCCCGGAGAGACCGATGCGTTCGTGCCCAGGTTCGCCAGCGCAGTCTCCGCGTACCGGCGGCTGGACGAGCCGGCATCCGGCCTGGCGGTGGCATGGGTCCCGCCCGGGCTGGACCTGAGGCTGCTAGGAGCCGACCCGGGCATAGACATCGACACGCTCATGTCCCTGAACAGGGAGTATCTCCGCGAACGGACGCCCACCGACGGCGAGGCCTGGCAGGTGGTCGTCCCCAGGCGGTGGGCCGTGCCGGTCATGCGCTCCGCCTGGAACATGACCGACAGGCAGGGCTACACAGTGCGCGAGGGTGATACCTGGTCGTCCCTGGCGGAGGCCTTCGGGGTCGACGGGGACCTGCTCGCCGGCTGCAACCCGGGCGGCTCCCTATCGCCCGGAAGGGTCCTGACGCTGCCGGAGAGCACCCGCCCCCCGATCAACGCCGGGACCTCAGCCGACCCGGGCTACTTCGACTACACGGTCCGCATGGGTGACACCATGGGAGGCATCGCCGCCGGGGTCGGGGTCAGCTCCCGCGAGGTGGCCGAGTGGAACGACATGTCCCCGGACGACACGATATACCCCGGCGACGTGCTGAGGCTCAGGCATCCTTCCTCCACCCCGGAGACTGAAGCCGATACGGAGACCTCCGGCGAGCCGGACGGCTCCTTCGACGAGGCCGATGTCGTGACCGGGGGCGGGAGGGTCGAGCATACCGTCCTGGAGGGCGACACCCTCTGGGACCTTGCGGTGACTTACGATGTACCCCTGGAACAGATACTGTTCCTGAACTCCCTCGAGGACGATAACCTGTCCATAGGCCAGGTGCTCCTCATAAGGCCCGAGTAGGGAGGCTGCATGGCTCTATTCGAATCCGGACCGAAGAAGCTCCTGAGGAAGCTCAGGAAGATTACCGCCGAGGGTGGCGTCGAGAAGGCCTCCTCCATGGTGAGGACGGAGAAGGCGAAGCTGCTGGAGGAGCCGGACGTAGCCCTGCAGCTGGTGGAGTTCCTGCTGGAGATAGGTCACCCTGCGCTGGCCGCCGAGGTGTCGGAGGACGTACTCCGCAGGCACAGGGACATCGCCCCTTCGGTCAGGGACCTGATAGCCGACAGGATGGTGGACTTCTCACGCTCCGCCGAGCTACTGCGGGTGCTCTGGAGGTACCACCTGGAGAGGCACGACTTCAGGGGCGCCCTGGAGGCCCTCGGGATGGGGGACAAGCTCGCCCAGACCAGGCTCATCGAGGGCATAGAGGACCGGATGAAGAGCTCGATGCGCTTCGACGGCAGCATCCACCCGGAGGCGGACCAGCCCAGCCTGATAGCGTGGGCCCTCTGCCTCTACAGGAAGGAGAGGGCCGAGGAGGCTGTCGACTTCCTCTGGAAGCTGAGCAGGAGCGTCGACTTTCCGCACCGGGACGTGCCGCTACTGGCCTTCTGGATAGGAGACCGCGAGGACCTGGACCAGAAGAGGCAGACCGCCCTGATGGGCATAGCCGCGGTATCCGGTCAGATGGAGAAGGCGCTGCAGTGCGCGGGCCACCTGGTGAGGTCGGACCTCGCCAGGGACGACGCCATCGAGGCGGCGTCGGTCGTCGAGAAGCACATGGTGCCGGTGGACGGCTCCGGACGCTCCTCGGCCATACTGTCGGAGCTGTACACCAGCGCCGGTCAGCTGGAGACGGCTGCCAGGGTACTGGAGGAGGTCTACGGCAGGACCCTCGACAGGGAGAAGCTGGAGGAGGCCATCTCCGGCCTCGCCTCCCACCCGGAGAGCGGCGCGGCCCCGCTCGTCCTGAAGGCCAGGCTGGCCCTGGAGAAGGACGACGTGGGGGCCGCTACCGAGGCCCTCGAACGGGCTTTCGAGAGCGGTGACGGAGACAGCGCCAGGCTCATCGAGGTCTCCGAGCAGCTCATCGAGAGGACCGGCGACAGGACCGGACCCATCGCGCTCAGCCTCGCATCCACCCTCGTGGAGAGGGGGGAGCTGAGGGATGCGGTCACAGCCCTCTTCCCGATAGTCGGGACCGATCCGGACTGGGTCCTGAGGCAGGTACAGAAGCTCATAGGCCGCGACCAGACCAACGCGATGGTGCTGACGCTCCTGGCCGTGGTCCTGTACGAGACGGGCAAGTCGGAGAAGGCCGGGGCCACCCTGGAGCACCTCGAGGCCAGGGAGGACAGACAGTCCATCGAGGATACCGCCTGGGTGCTGGACTCTCTCTCCGAGCAGGTCTCCAGGTACCCGGGCCTCAGGGAGAGCAGGGCCTTCGCGAGGCTCCGCAAGGGCAGGAGGGAGGCGGCCGCCCGGGACTGGTTCCGGCTCCTGCTCGAGGGTGGGATACCCCGGGAGGAGGGAAGGCGGCTGCTCCTCGACCCATCCGTCAGGGCCGGGTCGGCGTCGGACCTCCGCAGCGCCGGTTTCGCTCCCGAGAGCCCCTTCCCCGCCCTGGCAGCCACGCTGGTCTGCCTCAGGGAGGGGGAGACCGAGATGGCCTCGGGGTACGTGGAAGCGGCCCTGCAGGACCCCGAGCTTCATTCTCCGCTGGCCGAGAGGCTCGCCGGGCTCCAGGACGACGAGCTTGCCGCGCTGGACCTTGCCGGCCTGCTCCCCCGGCTCACCGGCGGAGAGGCGCCTGCACACGTTGCAGCCATCATCGAGCGTCTGGGCGGAAGGGAGGACTGGAAGCTGAGGCTGGCGACCGAGCTGCGCTGGGGCGATCCGACGGAGGAGGCCGTCTTCCGCCTCAGGTACCTCCTGGGCAACGGAAGGCTCTTCCTCGCCGGATCCTCCTTCGACCCGTCCAGCACGGACGACCCCTCGATAAGGGCGGTCGCCGGGGCCTGCACCGCCGTGGCCGACGGCGAGGTCGACCGGGCGATCGAGATGCTCGAGCAGCCGGTCACCAGGGCCTGGACCAGCTCCCTCGCCAGGATGGTGCTGGAGGGGATGATCTCCATAGCCCCGGCCAGGGAGACGGACATAAGGAAGCTCATCGCGCGCTCCTTCGAGACCGAGAGGCGCTTCGACGAGCTCGCCTCCGTGCTCTCGCCGGTACTCCCGGAGGAGGGCGTCATGGAGATGCTGGAGGAGCTCGGCAGGAAGCACCCGGGTGAGGCCGCCACCACGGCCCTGCTGACCAGGACCAGCGCCGACCGGGGTGACCTGGAGCGTTTCAGGCGCTACTCCTCGCTGCTGCTGGACCTGGACCCGGGGGCCGCCCCGGACGTCGTCGCCATGGCCAGGGAGGTGGGAGATGCCACCGAGGCGGGCGAGGCATACGTCTACGGGGCGTCCGTGGCCCGGAGGTTCGACGTCGAGGTCGACCTTGACGGCCTGCTCACCAGGGCCGTGCTGCTGGAGCCCCGCCAGGCCGAAATGGGCCTTCTGGAGGAGTACGGACCGCTGGAGCCGGCGACCGAGGCGCTGCTGTCGCTCGCCAGGCTGGACGCCCCCGCCTTCGCCGCGGTCATGCGCGAGCACCCGGAGGCCGACGTACCGGTCAACCCGCAGCTGGTGGACCGGGCGCTGGAGAGCTGGGATCCCTCCATGGAGGCCGAGGCGCTCGTGGCGCTCTGCGAGCACTCCATGGCTGCTGGGCTCGACGACAGGGCCAGGAAGGCGCTGTCGGAGGTTGCGGAGAGCGAGGTCGACCCCTGGGCCGGCATGGCCTCCGAGAGGCTGCTGAGGGCGGTTGCCGATGGAGACGCCCCCCCCGGGCTCTTCTGGCGGTCGGTAAGGTCTCCCCGGCTCATCGACAGGGCGCTGGAGGAGCTCCTCCCCGAGGGGCTGGGCGGCCTGTCGACCGAGGAGGCCCCGGCAGTAGCGGCCGCCGTCCTGCGATCCGGCCCGAGCCCGTCCAGGCTCTTCGAGCTGGCGGAGGACACGAAGCTCTTCCCTCCGGATGACGCCGAGCTTTCCAGGCAGCTGGCGCAGGCCTGCCTCGATGCCTACCGCTCGCTGACCGAGAGGGAGGAGGAGCCGCACGAGCCTGAGGAGCAGGCCTCGGACGAGGTCGGCGCCGCCGAGCCGGCGCCGATTCCCGACATCGACCGGCTCGTCGGCATACTGGTCAGGGGAAGGCTCTTCGGGGAAGCCTCCCGGCTGGCCAGGCGGTCCGGCGGCGACAGGGCCCTGGCAATCGTCAGGGCCGGTCTGGCCCGGATGCGGAGGGAGGACCCTGCCGAGGGACCTCCGGCCGCCACCGCG
Organism: uncultured bacterium; assembly: GCA_964423505.1. Lineage (GTDB taxonomy): Bacteria > Fermentibacterota > Fermentibacteria > Fermentibacterales > JCC-6 > CAYREX01. The sequence continues at coordinate 54,750 of CAYREX010000003.1, forward strand.
CGGGACCTGATACTTGCCGGCGACCCGTCGGCGGCCCTGGAGACGCTGCGGGAGTCCGGCGACGAAGGATCGGACGTCCTCGACACGAAGGGTCTGGCTCTCTGGATGAGCGGTCTCCGCGGCAGGGCCATCGCTGCCTGGCTCGAGGACTACAGGACGACGCGTGGCGAGAGGCCGCTCCGGAGGCTCGCCTGGGCGCTGGAGCAGGCGGGCAGCAGAGCCGACAGGCTGGCGCTGAGGAGGGTAGTGGCCGACAGGATGCCCGAGATGGCCGGGATGATACCCGCCGAGGTCGCAACCGGTGCGGCCCCGCCACTGGAGACGATAACCGGGATGAACGCTCCCGAGACGGGGGAGAGGGTGGAACAGCATGTCCAAGAAGCCTAGCAACGAGGGAGACCCCACCAGCGAGCAGCTGCTCACCGGTATAGGTAAGCTCCTCTACTCGATGAACGAGGTAATCCTCAGGATGGACGGCCGTCTCGAGGCCATCGCAGGGGGCGTTGAGGAGCTCTCCGGCCTGGGTAGGGGCCTCGAGGAGGTCGCCGGTCTGCTCGGCGGCATACGCGAGGACCTGGCCGAGGCGAAGGTCGCCGAGGGCGGGGACGGGGCCGCATCGGAGCTCCCGGCAGGGGTCGCGGAGAAGCTCGAAGCGATAGGAGAGGCAGCATCCGGGACCCGGGAGCTGCTCTCCGGCATAGCCGGAGCCGTCGACTCGCTGGGCGAGCGGCTGGAGGGTGCGGCGGGAGCCGCCCCGGAGGGGACCGGGAAGATGGAGGAGTCCCTCGAGGGTCTCGCCGGGACGCTGAGCGAGCTGCTGGAGAGGACAGGCGGGGTCTCCGACGGGATAGGCTCCCTCAGAGAGACCCTCGATGAGCTCTCCACCGGGGTGCTCGAGAGGATGGACTCCTCGTCCGCCGGCGTCGAGGAATCACTCGCCAGGGTCAGGGAGCGCCTCGGAGACCTGGACGGCGTGCTCATCAACCTGAACGAGGCGGTGAGGAAGCTCTCCGCTTCGGAGGATACCGGCATCGACCTCCAGCCGGTACTCGAGTCCATCGAGAGCGTCTCCGAGAGGCTCACCGAGTCCGCCTCCTCCATCGAGGAGGCCTTCAGGGAGGCCGTCTCCCGGTCGGACGGGGCAAGGGCGGAGCTGCTCGAGGAGAGGCTGGAGCCGCTGGTCACCGGAGTCGGCTCGGTAGCAGAGAGCCTCGAGCGGAGCGCCGGCGAGATACTGGGAAGGCTGGACGAGATGGCCGGCGGCCAGTCCGGGACCGTCCCCGACGTCGTCGTGGAGACCCTCAGGGAGCAGGGCGAGAGGCTGGAGGAGTTCGGCCGCATGATAGGTCTCAGGGCCGAGGAGATGAGGGACGACGAGGTGCGGGAGCTGAACAGGCGGGCCATCTCCTTCTTCAACAGCGGAGAGCCGGGTCCGGCAGCCGAGCTCCTGGCCGAGGCGCTGGAGAGGCAGCCGGATAACGCCAGGCTGACCGCCAACCTGGCGCATGTCGAGGCAGCCAGGGGTGAGCTGGAGAGGGCACGGGAGCTCTTCGGCAGGGCCCTGGAGCTGGAGCCCGGTCTTTCGCCGGCGGTCTCCGGCCTCGGCGCCGCCCTGATGCACATGGGCAGGACGGAGGACTCCATCGAGTTCCTCAGGGAGTTCCTCGAGGAGGAGGACGGCGTTCCCTCCGCCAACGTGCTCCTTGCCCTCGGGAGGGCGTACGCGGCGGCCGACCGCCACGGAGAGGCGCTGGCGGCTCTGGAGAGGGCGAGGGAGCTGGCCCCGGGCCACCCGGAGGTGGAGGCCGAGATATCGATGTACGAGGCGGGGGAGGCCGACGGCGGGGAAGGGTCCTGACCTGCCGGGGAAGCTCTTGAGGCGGGCCGCTCCGGCGCTCCCGCCCCTCTTCCTGCTCCTGCTGCTCCTGCCGGCAGCCTCCTGCACACCGGCAAGGCAGGAGACGGCCCTGGAGCCGGCGGGCCAGGCGGCCTCGCAGACCGGGGAGCGCTCCGCCCCGCTTCTCCTGGAGCTCGCCCTCTCCTCTCCCGAGCCGGAGGCTCCCTACGAGCTGCTGATGTCGGTCGGGAGAGGGGTGGCGGACGAGATACTCTCCGCCGCCGATTCAACAGCCTTCCACATGCCCGGCTACCTCATGCTCCTGCTGGCCGACACGCTGGTGGCGGCCGGCCGCGGGGAGCAGGCCCTGGAGGCCCTCTCCCGCGTGCCCGAGCAACTGCCGCCTCCCGCGGAGAGGCGGAGGGAGGTCCTGCTCTGCTCCGCGAGCCTGCTGGCCGGCGCCCCGGCCGCTGCCGATTCCCTGTTGGCCGCCGCCAGGGGCGTCGGTGACGACGAGCTGCTCTCCCTGCTGCTGTCCGTCAGGGGTCTGCACCGGATGGCGGCCGCGCAGGCCGGCTACAGGGACGACCTCGTGGAGTCCTTCCGGCTCTGGCCCGCCGCCCCGGTCCACGCCGGCGCCTACGAAGCGCTGCGACATGAGCTGCTGGCCGACCCGGGGCTGGCCGCCCGGGTAGCCGACCCCTTCTACCAGGGAGGGCTCTGGAACGAGCTGCTCGACATGGCGGTCTCGGCCGACGACCCGCCGCCGCACCTCTGGTACCTCGCTGCCAGGACCAGGGACCGTCTGGGCTTCTACAGGCTCGCCGCCGACATGCAGGGGGAGTACCTGGAGAGGTGGCCGGAAGGCCCCGACGCGCCAGATGCCGCCATCAACCTCGGCAGGAGCCTGGGAAGGGCCGGGATGGTCGACGAAGGCATGGCCGTCCTCGCCGAGTACGCCCTGACCTGGCCGGACCACCACCGGACCGGGAACCTGCCCTGGTACCTGGGAGACCTCCTGGCCGGAGCCAGACGCTGGGAGGAGTCGGTTCCCCTGTTCAGGGAGCTCATCACCGAGCACCCGGGGAACGTGACCGCCGACGATGCCCATTTCTACCTCTGCTACGCCCTCCGGGCCTGCGGGCGGCCCGGCGAGGCGGTGGCGGAGCTCCAGACCTTCGCCGCCTCTCGGCCGGGCAGCATCTACGCGACCTCCGCCAGGTACTGGCTGGGAAGGCTGCTCGTGGAGACCGGGGAGGAAGAGTCAGGCGAGCAGGTGCTGCGGGACCTGGTCCGGGACCGTCCGACGAGCCTGCTCTCCCACTTCGCCAGGGATTACCTCGGCATGCCCCCATGGACACCCTCCTTGACGGAGCAGCCGCTCGAGGAGTGGATGAGGGCCAACGGCATCGAGCCGGCCGAGCCGCCGGAGAGCGCGCTGCGGGGTCTCTTCCTCCTTCGGGTCGGTCTCCGGAGCCTTGCGCAGGGCGAGCTGCTCGCCGCGGAGGAGGAGGTGGGAGGGGCGGAGAGGCTGGCGCCCTTCTACCTGGAGAACGACGTCTGGGAGAGGCGTCCCTATTCCGGATACAGGATGTGGGATGCCGCCGGGGAGGACTCCCCCAGGCCCAGGGAGCTCTGGATGCTCCGTTACCAGAGGGCGTGGCCCGAGCTGGTCCTCCCCCTCAGCGGGGACTACGGACTGGACCCCCTGCTGGCGTGGTCGATAGTCCGGAACGAGAGCATGTTCCAGCCGGACTGCTACTCCTCCGCCGGAGCCAGGGGTCTCATACAGATGATACCCAGCACCTCCGAGTACCTGGCCGCCGACATGGGGTGGGAGGAGTACAGCCCGGACAGGCTGTACCGGCCGGAGGTCTCTCTGGAGTACGGGATAGCCTATATCTCCGGGATATACGCGGACATGGGCGGCGACCCGGTCCGCACCGCCGCGGCCTACAACGCCGGTCCCCACAACGCAGCCAGGTGGGGCTCGGGGGACCTCTCAACCGAGGAGATGTACACGCTCATCAGCTACAACGAGACCAAGACCTACGTCAGGAACGTGATGAACGCCCTGCTCACCTACCGGGCGCTCTACCCGGAGACCGGTCCATAACGCGCTCTCCCGCAAGTAGATGAAAAGGCGTCCCCGGAACGTCACGGATGCCCTTGACAGGCTTGAATACGACGCCTATTTCTTCTGCATGCTATTTCTAAAGAGGGGTGATCTGGAGCATCTGCTTGACGGGCTGGAGAGCGACTACGAGCTCTTCGTCCCGGTCAGGCGTCCCGGCGGCCTCGCCTTCACCAGGTACCCGGCCGAAGGTGAGAAGATGGTCATCGGCGACGTCAGGGCCTTCGAGCCGGTGAAGGCTTTCTTCCTGCGCGGCCGCGAGCAGGTCGCCTCCGGCTTCTCTCCCGACCCGCCCGAGGGTTTCGGCTCCCCGCCCTGCCTCGTAGGCGTCAAGTCCTGCGACCTGAAGGGGTTCGTCATACTGGACAGCGTCTTCATGGACGAGGAGTCCGGAGACCCGACCTATATCCGCGCCAGGCGCGAGGGGCTCATCATCTCCTCCGACTGCACGGGAGCCATAGAGACCTGCTTCTGTACCGCCGTGGGCGTGAAGCCCTGGCCGGAGGAGGGCTTCGACCTGAACCTCTCCCCGGTAGAGGGCGGCTACGTGGTGGAGGTGGGGAGCGACAAGGGGCGCCGGGTGACCGAGGCCCATTCGTCGCTGTTCACCGAGGCGGGCGAGGAGAGGATCAAGGCCCGGCAGAACCTCCGAGGCACCGTGAAGCGCCAGGTGGAGAAGAACGCGGCCGATATCGGCATGCCTCCCCCGGAGGGGCTCTCCGGCCTGGTGGGTCCCAGGTACGACGACGCCGACCTCTGGAGGGACGAGGCCTCCACGTGCGTCGAGTGCGGGGCCTGCAACACCATCTGTCCGACCTGTCACTGCTTCTTCCTCTACGACCAGCTGGTCGACGGCGAGTCCGGCAGGTTCCGCGTCTGGGACTCCTGCCTCCTGAAGGACTTCGCGAGGGTGGCCGGCGGCGAGAACCCGAGGGACCACCTCTGGATGAGGCTGCGCAACAGGTTCGACAAGAAGTTCGACTTCTTCCCGGCGGTGGAGGACGCTGTGGCATGCACCGGATGCGGCAGGTGCATAGCGGCCTGCCCCGCCGAGATAGACATACGCAAGGTACTGGCGAGGCTGGCGGGAGCATGAGGAATCCCTACCGTTCGGTCGAGACCGAGCTGCTGGACGTAGTGACCGAGACCCCGACCATCAAGACCTTCAGGCTGAGGCCGAAGGAGAGGATGACCTTCGCCCCGGGGCAGTTCATGGAGCTGTCGGTCCCCGGCGTCGGCGAGGCACCGTTCACCCCCTCCTCCGACTGCAGGGACGAGGAGACGATGGAGATAACCATCGTCAGGGTCGGGAAGGTCACCGACCGCCTTCACGAGCTGAAACCCGGCTCGACCGTGGGCCTCAGGGGCCCCCTCGGAAGCGGCTACCCGCTGGAGGAGCTGGAGGGTCGTGAGGTCCTGGTGATAGGCGGCGGCGTCGGGCTGGCCCCCCTCCGGACCCTCATGTACTCCCTCTTCCACATGAGGGAGAGGCTCACGAAGCTCGTCTACAGGGGCGGTTGCCGGAACCCCGGCGAGATACTCTACCGCGACGAGCTTGAGAGCTGGATGAAGAGGCCCGACCTGGACATGAGGCTGACGGTGGACGAGGCGGACGACGGCTGGGACGGCAACGTCGGCGTCGTGACCACCATCATGGACGACATGGACGTCGACTTCGCGAAGGCGGCCGGGGTTGTATGCGGCCCGCCCATAATGATGAAGTTCGCCACCTACAAGCTGCAGGAGCTCGGCGTTCCGGACTCCAGCATCTACCTCTCCATGGAGAAGAACATGTCCTGCGGCTTCGGGAAGTGCGGGCACTGCAGGCTGGGCAACTTCTACTGCTGCAAGGACGGCCCCGTCTTCACCTACGACAAGATACGGGACTTCCCCGGGATCTGGGAGTAGAGCATGGCCAGACCGCTCACCAGCCTCGACCAGGCCTACGGGGTCGGAGTGGACCCGGCCCCCTGCGAAGGGGGGAGGCTCTACGTCGACCTGGACATCTGCTGCTCCGACACCTGCGAGGAGTGCGTCGTCGACTGCAGCTACTTCTTCCACCCGGTCAACAACGGGCTGATATCGCTGATCGAGCTGGCCACCTTCGCGCTGGTCTGCAGGCGCTGCGAGAACCCGCACTGCGTCGCCTCCTGCCCGGTAGAGGCTCTTGAGAGGACCGACCGCGACGGCCTGGTCGTCAGGTACAGGATGCGCTGCGTCAAGTGCAAGTCCTGCTCCCACGCCTGCCCGTACGGCACTATCTACCCAGAGATACTCACGCATCTGGCGAACATCTGCGACTACTGCGCCGAAAGGGGCGGCCCGACCTGCGTAAGCACCTGCCCCCACGGCGCCCTGAAGGCCGTTCCGGCCGACTACGAGCCGAAGGACGAGCACGAGTTCCTGATAGGTGACAGGCTGGTGGTCCGCTCCACCCACTGGGAGAGGGAGAGGGCATGAGCATCGTATACCTGGTGGCGTTCGGCTTCCTGGGCACGGCGCTCATCGGCATGCTCGCCAGCTGGATAGACAGGAAGGTCACCGCGAGGGTCCAGTACAGGGTGGGCCCGCCGCTCCTGCAGCCGCTCTACGACTTCGTCAAGCTCCTGGGCAAGGAGACCGTCATACCGGAGGGCGCCTCGAGGGGCATGTTCCTCGCGGCCCCGATGATAGGTGTGGCCGGCGTGGTCGCCGCATCCACGGTCCTCTGGGTGAACCAGTTCTTCCAGGGCGGCTTCGTCGGCGACTGGATAGTGCTCATATACCTGCTGGTGGTGCCCTCCCTCAGCCTGATCCTCGGCGGCTTCGCCTCCCGGAACCCGCTCGCGAGCATAGGCGCCTCCAGGGAGATGAAGCTGGTGCTGGCCTACGAGCTGCCGTTCATACTGGCCGCGCTGGTTCCGGTGATAAAGGCCGGCTCTTTCGAGCTCACCGGCATACTGACGGCACAGGACGGCGGCATCTTCATGGGCTCCCTCTCCGGGGTGCTGGCCTTCGTGGTCGCCCTCATGTGCGTGCAGGCCAAGCTGGCCCTGGTGCCCTTCGACATCCCCGAGGCCGAGTGCGAGATAGTCGAGGGGCCCATAGTGGAGTACTCCGGGCCGGGCCTGGCGCTCTTCAAGCTGATGAAGAACATGCTGCTCTTCGTCCTCCCGTTCTTCCTGATGGTGCTATTCTTCGGCGGCATCAGGCTCCGGGGCATCGAGATACTCTGGAGCGTGCTGGAGTACGTGGGAATAGTCGCGCTGATAGTAGTGATAAGGAACACGAACCCCAGGGTCAGGATCGACCAGGCCGTGAGGTTCTTCTGGGGCCCGATGGCGGTGGTCTCGGCGATAGCCGTGCTGCTCGCCCTGAACGGCCTCTAGGGTGTGCTTTACGGGACCAGTGAAGCCGGAAGGACGATACCGGAGCCACAATGAGCGTTAAGCTGAAAGCTCTCCTGAAGTCGCCGTGGGTGTTCCACCTCTCCACCGGGAGCTGCAACAACTGCGACATAGAGGTGCTGGACTGCCTCACCCCGCGGTTCGACATAGAGCGGTTCGGCATGCTCCTTGCCGGAAGCATCAAGCACGCCGACGTCCTCCTGGTGACCGGCTCCTGCAACAGGATGTCGGTCGAGCGCATGCTCCGCCTCTGGGAGCAGGTGCCGAAGCCCTGCCTCGTCGTGGGCATCGGTCAGTGCACCGCTTCGAGGGGGATGTTCATCGACAGCTACAACTGCCCGGTCCCGCTCGACCAGATAATCCCGGTCGACGTCTTCATCCCCGGGTGCCCCCCGAAGCCGGAGGCGATCATCGCCGGAGCGGTGAAGCTCATCCAGAAGGTGGGCGGTTCCACATGAGCGAAGAGGTCATGACCAGGGAAGCGGTGCTGGCGGACCTGAAGGACCGCTTCGGGGAGAGCATACTCTCCGTCTACGACAAGTCCCCCTCGAGGGTCTACGTCGACCTCGACCCCGGGGCGATAATCGACGTCGGCGTCTACCTCTTCAGGAAGCTGGGGGCCAGGTTCAACATAGCCACCGGTTCCGACGCCATGACCTGCCTCGAGATAATCTACCACTTCACCCTCGAGGACCTGAACCTGATGGTCAACGTGAGGGTCAGGCTGGACCGGGACGCCCCGACCATCCGATCCCTCGGCCGCGAGATAGAGGCGGTCAACTGGATCGAGAGGGAGATGACGGAGCTCCTCGGCATCACCTTCGTCGGCCATCCCGACCCGAGAAGGCTCCTGCTCTCCGACGACTGGCCGGAGGGCGTCTACCCGCTCAGGCAGGACTACGAGGAATGGGACGAGAAGGCCGACAGGACGAGGGGGGTGTGACGTGGGCAAGACCGTCATCCCGATAGGTCCGTACCATCCCCTGCAGGAGGAGCCGGAGTTCTTCACCCTCACCGTCGAGGGCGAGACCGTAGTGGACATAGACGTCCGCATCGGCTACAACCACAGGGGGATAGAGAAGCTCTCCGAGACCAAGGTCTTCGACAACAGCACCTTCGTCATCGAGAGGATATGCGGCATCTGCTCCACCAGCCACCCGTTCGCCTACACGAGGGCGGTGGAGGACGTCTTCCCCATGGAGGTGCCCCCGAGGGCGAAGTACATAAGGACCATCATCGCCGAGGGGGAGCGGATACACTCCCACCTCCTCTGGCTCGGCCTGGCCGGGCACTTCCTGGGCTACAACACCGTCTTCATGTGGGCCTGGAAGCTCCGCGAGGAGATACTGGACGTCATGGAGATACTCTCCGGCAACCGGAACAACTACGCCATGTTCAAGCCCGGCGGCGTCAGGCGGGACATTAAGGCCGAGGACATCCCGATCTGCCTGGAGAAGACCGATTCGATACTCCCCACGCTGGACATGCTGAAGAAGGCGGTCCTGGACGACCCGGTGCTGCACGCCAGGCTGAAGGGCGTCGGGGTGCTCTCATACCAGGACGCAATAGAGTTCAGCGCCCTCGGGCCCACATCCAGGGCCTCCGGAGTCGCCCGGGACGTTCGGAAGGACTCCCCCTACGGCTGCTACGAGGACATGGACTGGGACATGATAGTCACGGAGAACGGGGACGTCTTCGACAAGGCGGTGGTCCGCATCCTGGAGATGTTCGAGTCGGTGAAGATACTGAAGCACTGCCTGAACAACCTCCCCGGCGGCGAGATAGACGCCAGGATAAAGGACGTGCCGGTGGGCGAGGGCGTGGGGCATATCGAGGCCCCCAGGGGCGAGACGTTCCACTACGTTCGAAGCGACGGCACCAACAGGCCGGTCAGGCACAAGGTCAGGGCCCCGACCTTCATGAACCTCCCCACCTTCAAGGCTACCGTTAAGGGGGAGACGATATCGGACGCCACTATCATCCTCGCGGCGATCGACCCCTGCTACTGCTGCACCGAGAGGATGGCCGTCCGCGACGACAGGGGCCGGAAGCTCTACGACGGTCTTGACCTGGTCAGGCTCTGCCGGGAGAAGACCGAGCGGATGAGAGGGGGGAGGAGCGCCAGATGAGCTTCATCACGGACGCCCTCGAGAACCCGGCGGGGCTCTTCTCCGCCACGCCGCTCTCACTGCTCTGCGCCGCCTTCGCCGCGCTCTACCTCATCCTGACCATCGTCTACTCCGTGCGCCACATGAGCGGGCGCGGGGGGCTGTTCCGCTACTACGTCTACGTCCTGCTCACCTTCGTCTGCACGCTTGGCGTTCTCTTCAGCAACAACCTGGTCATACTGCTGGCGCTGTGGGGCTTCCTCGGACTGCTCCTCTACCTGCTGATAGGCATGGGCCGGTCCGACGGCGCACCCGCCGCCGCCAGGAAGGCCCTGGTGATAATCGGCGGGACCGACGTACTCCTCCTCCTCGGGATAGTGCTCCTCTGGAAGATAACCGCGGGCGAGTCCGGTCTGGCCGGCCTGCTCAGGCTCTCCATCGCCGATACCGGCGTACCGGCGGTGGGCAGGGCGGCCGTGGTGGCCTACCTCTGCATGGCCTCCGCCGCTCTGGCCAAGGCGGGCTGCATGCCGTTCCACACCTGGCTGCCGGACACGGCGGAGAATGCCCCGGTACCGGTGACCGCGTACCTGCCGGCATCGCTGGACAAGCTGCTGGGCATCTACTTCCTGGCCAGGATAAGCCTCGACGTCTTCGCGCTGGAGGTCGGGATGAGGACCCTCCTCATGGCGGTGGGCAGCTTCACCATCATGGCGGCGGTGATGATGGCGCTGGTCCAGCACGACCTGAAGCGCCTCCTCGGATACCACGCGGTGAGCCAGGTCGGATACATGGTCCTCGGCATAGGCACGGGCAGCCCGGTGGGCATCGCCGGCGCCCTCTTCCACATGTTCAACAACACCATATACAAGTCCAGCCTGTTCATGGCCGGAGGGGAGGTCGAGCGCCGAACCGGCACCAGCGACCTCTCCCGCCTGGGCGGCCTGGCCAAGGTGATGCCGGGCGTGTTCGTCGCCTTCCTGATCGCCTCTCTCTCCATATCCGGGGTGCCGCCTTTCAACGGCTTCGCCTCGAAGTGGCTTCTCTACCGGGGCGTCATAGGCGCCGGGCCCGGCGGCTGGGGCGTTCTCTGGCTGGTGGCAGCCACCCTCGGCAGCGCGCTCACGCTGGCCAGCTTCATGAAGCTGATCCACGCGGTATTCCTCGGCCAGCCCTCGCAGGAGGTCGCGAAGCGGGAGAGGGCCGGCAGGAAGAGCTCAGGGTTCGCCACCGGGTTCCCCCTTCTGGTGCTCTCCGTGCTCTGCGTCGGCCTGGGCGTGTTCTCCTGGCTGCTCCCCCTTCAGGAGCTCTTCAGGCCGGAGGTGGCTGCGCCCGTGACCTTCGACGGCTGGATGTCCGGCACGGCCACCATCCTCATCGTAGTCGGGCTGGCAATCGGGTTCCTGATCTACCTGATGGGAAACGTCCGGAAGTCCAGGACCGCTCCGGCCTTCGTCTGCGGAGAGGACCTGGACGAGCACCCGGAGATGAGGGTCTCCGGCGTGGACTTCTACAGAACCATAAAGCGGATGGGGCTGCTCAGGGGCCTCTACAGGGCGGCGGAGAGGAAGCTCTTCGACCTGTACGAGGTGCTCGGGAAGCTCCTGGCAGGCTTCGGGGCCATCTTCTCGTTCATGCACAACGGCCTGCTCTCCAGGTACTTCCTCTGGTGCCTGGTCGGGCTCGTGGTGCTATGCCTGGCGCTCGTTTAGGGGTAGGGTGATGATAGAGCTGTACGTCCTCCTCGGTTTGATGATAGCGGGAGCGGTGATAGCCATCGAGGTGAGGAACCTCCTCTCCGCGGTGGTCGCTGTGGGCGTGGTGGGCCTGGGGCTCTCCGTCGTCTTCCTGCTCCTCCGCGCACCGGACGTGGCTCTCACCCAGCTGGTGGTGGAGATAGCCGCCGTGATACTGCTGATAAGGGCCACTCTGAACAGGGACATCGCGGAGCAGTACTGCGGCTCGAGGCCTTTCGGGGCCGTAATGGGGATTCTCTTCATCGGCCTCGCGGTAGTCGCCGGGGCGGTCACCTTCGCAGACGGGCTCAACGACTTCGGAGACCCGCTCATGACCGTCTCCAGCTACTACCCGGCGGATGCCGTCAGCGGTACCGGGGCGGTAAACGTGGTGGCCTCGGTGATACTCGACTACAGGGCCTACGACACGCTTGGGGAGGCTACGGTGCTCTTCACTGCGGTCATCGCCGTGATAACCGTCATGAGGAAGAAGGGCAGGAGAGAGCACCCGGAGGTTCGGGAGGGCTGATGAGCAAGGAACGCGGACAGGGCATGACCCTCATCGTCAAGACGGTCACTCGGCTCACCGTGGGGCTCATATTCCTCTACGGCATCTACATAGTGCTCCACGGCCACCTGACGCCGGGCGGCGGGTTCGCCGGCGGTGTCATAATAGCCCTCTCCTTCATGAACCTGCTCCTCGCCTTCGGCAGGACGAAAGCCTCCACCATCTTCTCGAAGCAGGGGACGTCGGTGGTCGAGGCGCTGGGCGCGATCATGTTCCTGGCGATAGCCGTGCTCGGTTTCCACTGGGGAGGCTTCTTCCTCAACTTCCTCCATCCGGACGGCCGGGCCGGCGAGCTCGTCAGCGCGGGTACCATCCCGCTGTCCAACATCGCCATCTCCCTGAAGGTGGGGGCCGGCATCTTCGGCATCTTCCTCGTGCTGATAGCCCTGCTGGGGTTCGAATCGGAGGACGACCGATGACCGACGCAAGCACCATGCCCTACGTCCTCTGCCTCATCCTCTTCAGCCTGGGCGTCTACGCCATCCTGGCCAAGAGGAACATCATCAAGATAATCCTGGGCGTCGTGATAGCCGAGTACGCCGTCAACCTCTTCCTGGTGCTGGTCGCCTACAGGAGCGGCGGCTCCGCCCCGATACTCGAACTCGAGGCTGGGGTCGACCCGGGCAGCGTAGTCGACCCGCTGCCCCACGCGCTGGTGCTCACGTCCATCGTCATCGGGCTGGCGACAACCGCCTTCCTGATTGCGCTGGCAGTGAGGCTATACGACAGGTACGGCACGTTCGACGTGACAAGGATGCGGGAGTTGAGAGGATGATAGACGCCAGCGCAGTTCCGCTCTTCGTGGTCATCCCGCTGGCGGGCGCTTTCGTTACCGCCCTGCTTGCCAGGAGGGTGAGGGGCATATCCGACGCCATCGGAGTGATGGCCTCGGTCGGCACCTTCGCGCTCGCGGTGCTGGTGGCCATCAAGATGAAGCCGGGCATGCCGCCGCTCATCACCGACGCGGGCAACTGGGGCACCAGGAGCATCGCAGCGGCGATGGGAGAGATAAGCAGGGTGGTCGGCATCCGCATGGTCCTGGACGGGCTCACATCGTTCATGCTCGTCGTGGTCAACTTCGTCGGCTTCATAGCCGCCGTCTACTCCATCAGTTACATGAAGCGCTACACCGGGAAGTGGCAGTTCTTCACGCTCTTCCTCCTGATGCTCGCCGGCATGAACGGTGTCCTGATAACCGGGGACATGTTCAACCTGTTCGTATTCCTGGAGATAGCCTCCCTGGCCAGCTACGCCCTGGTCGCCTTCGGCACCGGTAGACGCGAGCTGGAGGCCTCCTTCAAGTACGCCATCATGGGCGGCGTCGGCTCTCTCCTCGTGCTCCTCGGCGTGATATTCCTCTACAGCTACACGGGCACCCTGAACATGGGCGACATGGCACAGTACGTAAGCGCCATGGGCGCCAACGGGGTGGAGCCGATAGTCTACCTGGTCTTCGCACTCTTCCTCATGGGATTCGGCCTGAAGGCCGCGCTGGTGCCATTCCATGCATGGCTGCCCGACGCGCACCCGTCAGCGCCCGCGCCCATCTCGGCCATGCTCTCCGGGGTGCTCATCAAAGCGCTGGGCGTCTACACCATCATGCGCATCTTCTACACCGTGTTCGGCTTCCCGGAGCAGATAGGCTCGGTTCTGATGACCCTGGGTGCCATCTCGATGGGCATAGGCGGTCTCGTGGCGCTCAGGCAGTGGGACATGAAGAGGCTCCTCGCCTACAGCTCGATAAGCCAGGTGGGCTACATAATGCTCGGCATCGGCATAGGCACGCCGCTGGCCCTTCTGGGAGCGCTCTTCCACCTGTTCAACCACTCGGTCTTCAAGTCGCTGCTCTTCCTCGACTCGGGCGCGGTGGAGTACGCCACCGGCACACGGGACATGAAGGAGATGGGCGGGCTCTCGAAGCGCATGCCCATTACCGGGGCGACCACCATGGCCGGCTCCATGTCGCTCGCTGGTGTTCCGCCGTTCGCGGGCTTCTGGAGCAAGCTCATCATCATACTTGCCGCCATAGAGGCGAACCACACCGGCTACGCTGTCTGGGCAGTGATAATGAGCATAGTCACCATAGCCTACGTGCTGAAGATCACGAGGTTCGCCTTCCTGGGCCAGCTCAAGCAGAGGCTGGAGGACATCCGCGAGGTGCCGGCCTTCATGCGGATATCGCTGGCGGTCCTGGGGCTCGTATGCCTGCTCGGCGGGCTGCTGCTGCTCCCCGGCCTCAAGGACGGGTTCATAGGGAAGGCCGTGACGGTGCTCCTCTCGGGAAGGGGGATGTAACTGATGAAGAGCCGTATCCTGATGTTCATCCTCGCCTTCATCGTCTGGTGCGCCCTCACCTGGATGCCGAGCACGCAGCAGCTCATAGCCGGCGCGGTGGTGGCGTTCGTCGTGGCGGCGGTCATGGGCTCCATGTTCGTGAACAGGCCCCACATGGCCCTTCACCCGATGAGGTGGCTCAGGTTCCTGTTCGTCTACATCCCGGTGTTCGCATGGGAGCTCCTGAAGGCCAACCTGGACGTCGCCTACAGGGTGGTGCACCCGGGACTGCCCATCAGGCCCGGAATCGTCAAGATAAGGACGGGGCTCAGGTCGGAGACCGGCCTCACCTTCCTCGCCAATTCCATCACGCTGACCCCGGGTACCCTCACCGTCGACGTGGACGGGGAGGAGGGGGTCCTGTACGTTCACTGGATCAACGTGGGAGAGAGGGATGTCGAGGCTGCCTCGAGGGCCATCGGCGGCCGCTTCGAGCCCATCCTCATGAAGATATTCGAAGAGGACGACGGCAGCTGATATGAGAATACTGAGATGGCTCGTCGGAGCGGTTCTTCTGGTAGGGATAATCGTCCTCGTGGTCCTGCGGCCGGTGGAGAGCAGGTTCTTTGAGGGGGGCACCGAGCACTCGGAGTTCGCCGCCAGGATAGTCTACATACTGATACTCTCCGCCCTGATGGTTCTCTGGAGGGTGCTCAGGGGACCCACGGCCGCGGACAGGATAGTGGCCATAGACATACTCGGCATACTGATAGTCGGCCTCTGCGCCATGCTGAGCATCGCCACCGGGAAGTCCTGGTACATAGATATCGGCATAGCCTGGGGCCTTCAGAGCTTCATAGGCACGCTGGCGCTGGCCAAGTACCTGGAGGGAAGAAGGTTCGATGATTAGCGACGTCATAGGGATGGTCTTCATCGGCGTGGGGCTCGCCTTCGACGTGTTCGGCTGCCTCGGTCTGGTGAGGCTCCCCGACGTCTACAACAGGCTGCAGGCCTCGACGAAGTGCGTCACCCTGGGCACATGCAGCATACTCTTCGGCACCTTCCTCATCTCCGGCGGTTTCACCCCGACGGGGTTCAAGGCGCTGGCCGCCATCGTCTTCCTGGTGCTGGCCTCGCCGGTTGCGGCCCACGCGATATCCAGGGGCGCACACAGGGCGGGCATAGACCTCTGGGACGGTAGCGTCGTAGACAGGTACGCCGAGGACAGGGAGGGGGAGGCATAGAGGTTCCCCTCCGGGAAACCCCTTGGATGGTAGCATGAAGTACCCGAAGCTGAGAGAGCTGGCAGAAGCGATAAGGGCGGTCGTCAGGGGGCCGTACACCTCGAAGTTCCCCGTCGAGCCCCACGTGCCGCATCCGAACTTCCGCGGCCAGCCCGAGTACGACCAGGAGAAGTGCCTCGGCTGCCTCGCCTGCGTCGAGGAGTGTCCGGTAAACGCCCTTGATTACGAGGACGTGCTGGACGAGGGCGTACCCCGCAGGATAATGAAGCACTACACGGACACCTGCATCTTCTGCGGCGTCTGCGAGGACGTCTGCATGAGGGAGACCGGCGACAAGGCCATTATCCTGACGGACAAGTGGGAGCTCTCCTACTTCGACAGGAGCCAGGCCTACGAGACGATCGAGAAGGAGCTGCAGCTCTGCGAGGTCTGCGGAGACGTGATCGGCACGAAGGATCACCTCGTCTACCTCGCCGACAGGCTCGGCGAGATGTCCTACTCCAGCCCGACCCTCTACCTGGCCAGGCTCCGGGAGCTGGGCATCGCCGGCGACAACCTGAGAGCCGTGACCCGGGACGACGGCCGCTCCGACAGGGTGAAGATCCTCTGCGCCGAATGCAGGCGGGAGACCACGGTCTACGAAGAAGAGTAGCACGCCCGGGATTGCCGGGTAGTCGCGCGGCGCACGTGGTGCGCCGCGCTTCTTCATGGAGATGATGATGGTACCCATGGATGCGTCGCTGCTCCGGTCCCTGTCCGGGGACGGTACCGTGTGGCTCTGCGTCGGCAACACGCTGAAGGGTGACGACGCCGCCGGCCCGGAGCTGGGCAGACTGCTCTCGGCGGCCGGCCAGAGGGTGATCGACGCCGGCACCACCCCGGAGAATTACGTAGGCGCCGTGGCGAGGATGGAGCCGGAGACAGTGGTGCTTGTCGATGCCGCGCATCTTGACCGCCGACCGGGCTCCTGGGAGCTCCTGGACGCCGGTGAGCTCGCCTCCGGCGGCTTCACGACACACACCCTCACGCCGACCCTGGTCATGGAGCGCCTGGAGGACGAGACCGGCGCCAGGGTGGTCATGCTGGCCATCCAGCCGGCGTCCACCCGCTTCGGCGAGCCGCTCTCCCCCCCTGTCATGCAGGCTATCGAAGAGCTCTCCCGCCTCATCACTTGATTCGCGCCGCTACCTAGGGGGATTTATGGGCGGCTCGGAAGGAGGCCATGCGACTCCATGGACCGGGGAGGTGCTGGATACTATCCTATACTTCATGAAGTCGTAACTCGTATGGAAGGAGGGGGGACATGAGACGCTTGATGGTGCCGCTTCTGCTAGTTGCCTGCACCACGGTCATGGCCGACTGGCAGGTGCTGCTGTTCATGGAGGGTGCCGACGGTTCGGTCGAGATCCCCGGACACGAGGGCTGGGTGGCGCTGGAGTCGGTCGACCACGACATATCCGGGTTCCCTGCGGACCTGACCACCGTTCTCGACCATCCTCCCGCCGTGGAGACCGGACGCATGGATGCGGAGGAGCTGGAGGGGCGGACGGTCCTCCTGCTCACCAAGGAGCTGGACAAGTCCTCCGTTCATCTGCTGTCGGAGAGCGGACAGTTGCCCGAAGACGTGGAGCTGGTCCTGCTGACTCCCGGCGGCTCGACCTGCCTCACGCTGAACTTCCAGGGGATCAGATGGACGAGGGTCGAGGAGGTCGGAGAGGACCTCGAGGTGTACTTCACCGCCGATGCCCTGGAATGGAGGTTCTACCCGGACGCCAGGTAGGCCAGGAAGACCGTACCGCTTATGGGTTTATGAAGAATCCGGCAGTAATTGTGATATGTCCGGGTAAGTAGTTCATATTTATCCCCGTATTCTTCATAAACCCATAAGCGGTACGGGCCGATGTACGGGTTACGTGGAGGTCCTGCTGCGGATGTAGGCGAGGAAGTCGTCCATGCCCTCGCCGGTCCTGGCCGACAGCAGGAATACATCGACTTCCGGGCTGAGGCTTCGGCACTCGTCGACCGCCCTCTCCACGTCGAAGTCCAGGTGCGGCAGAAGGTCCACCTTGCTCACCACCAGCGCAGCGATGCGGCTGAAGAGCGAGGGGTACTTCAGTACCTTGTCGTCACCCTCCGGGACCGAGAGAAGGCCTATCTTCATCTCCTCCCCCAGGTCGTAGGTGCTGGGGCATATCAGGTTTCCCACGTTCTCTATGACGAGCAGCTCCACCGGCGGGTTGGCGGGACGGAGGGCCCTGATGGCCTTCCCCACGGCCTCCGCGTCCAGGTGGCAGGCACCGCCGGTCTCTATCTGGTGGGCAACCGCTCCGGCGCGCTCTATCCTCTCCGCGTCCCTCCTGGTCTTCACGTCACCCTCGATGACCGCCATGGAGCCGCCCAGCTCCCGGGCCATCGCCTCCAGAAGCGTAGTCTTGCCGGCGCCCGGGGAGCTTATGAGGTTGACCGAGTAGACCCCGGCCGAGCGGAGCAGCTCACGGTTCTCCGCCGCCAGTCGGTCGTTCCTGCCCAGCACGCGCTTCTGTATCCTCACCCTGCCCGGTGGTCTCCTTCGAGCCATCGCCTTCTTCCTCCCGGTCGTCTTCCTCTTCGTCCAGCTCCACGCTGTCCACGCACAGCTCGTCTCCAGAGGTTATCCTCCTCATGAGGGAGCCGCACGAGGGGCAGCCGTCGTAGAAGTCCCTCGCCTCGTATCCGGCGCCGCATTCCCTGCACACCAGCCTCGCCGCAGGCTCGTCTATCCTCAGCTCCGGCTCCCCGAGGCCACTCTCTGAGGCGACCTCCCCGAAGCAGAAGCGGAGGGCGTCGGCGCTGACCCCGGAGAGGGGCCCCACCGTGATGTTCACGGCGCTCAGACGCCTGGGCCCCTCCAGGGCACCTACTATCATCCTCACCATGTCGGTAGCGATTGAGAGCTCGTGCAAACCGGCTCCCGTCCGTGCTGCCGGTGCGTCTTTGTTCGGAACCAAACGCCGACGCATAATATACCCTCTGTGAGGGCGGTCCCGTACTGGCAGGTAACCGGCGGAGGCATGCGGATGGAGCTTGCGAGGGTCATCGTGCAGGTGAGAGGCGCGGTTCAGGGCGTCGGCTTCAGGCCGTTCGTCTACCGCCTGGCCACCGGCATGGGCCTGCGGGGGACCGTTCGCAACACTTCCCTGGGAGCGGAGATCGACCTGGAGGGCGACCGGGCGAGGATAGACCGCTTCATGGAGCGGCTCGGCGCGGAGCTCCCTCCCCTGGCCAGCGTCTCCGGCCTGAGCGCCGAGAGTGCCGAGCCGGAGGGTCGCGAGAGCTTCACCATCGCGGAGAGCGGAGGCTCCGGAGCGCTCGCAGCCCATGTGCTCCCGGATGTGGCGACCTGTCCCGACTGCCTCTCGGAGGTAATGGACCCCGGCGACAGGAGGTACCGCTACCCGTTCACCAACTGCACCAACTGCGGACCGCGGTACACCATCGTGCGCTCCCTGCCCTACGACAGGCCGAACACCACCATGGAGGGCTTCCGCATGTGCCCGGAGTGCAGGAGGGAGTACGGTGACCCCATGGACAGGCGCTTCCACGCACAGCCCAACGCCTGCCCCGCCTGCGGCCCCGTACTGGCGCTCCTGGACCCGGCCGGCGAGACCCTCGCCAGAGGGAACGACGCCATGGAGCGGACCGCGGCGGCGCTCCTCTCCGGCGGGACCGCTGCGGTGAAGGGCCTCGGCGGCTTCCACCTGGTCTGCCTTGCCTGCTCGGAGGAGGCGGTCGGCTCGCTCCGGAGGGCCAAGGGCAGGGGCGACAAGCCCTTCGCGGTGATGTTCCCCTCGCGGGAGTCGGTAGAGCGGCACTGCCTGGTCTCGAGGGAGGAGGGGGAGCTGCTCGCCTCTCCGCAGGCCCCCATCGTCCTCCTGCGCCGGAGGAGCTCGGAAGAGGGGGAGCGGCTGGCCCGGGCCGTGGCGCCGGACAATCCGATGGTCGGCGCCATGCTGCCCTACACGCCGCTCCACCACATCCTCCTGGGGGACCTGGGCGCACCGGTCGTGGCCACCAGCGGCAATCTCTCAGAGGAGCCCATCTGCACCTCGGCCGGGGAGGCACTCGAGCGCCTCCGGGGAATGGCGCAGCTCTTCCTGACCCACGATAGGCCGATAGCAAGGCACGTGGACGACTCGGTGGCCAGGGTCACCGAGGTCGGCCCGACCCTCCTAAGGAGGGCCAGGGGATACGCGCCGCTGCCGGTCCCGGCACCTGAAGACACGGGACGGCTCCTGGCGGTCGGGGGCCACCTGAAGAGCACCGTATCCTTCTCCATAGGGCGTGACATCTTCACCAGCCAGCACGTGGGGGACCTGGGCACACCACGGTCGCTCGCCGCCCTGGACCGTGTGATAGAGGACGTCACCGGCCTCTGGGGCGCCGGACCGGAGCTGGTGGCCCTGGACATGCACCCGGACTACTCGTCCAGGCAGAGGGCTTTGGCAACCGGGCTGCCGCGCCGCGAGGTGCAGCACCACGTCGCCCACGTCGCCTCGTGCATGCTGGACGCAGGCGCCGAGCCGCCTCTGCTGGGAGTCTCCTGGGACGGAACCGGTTACGGCCCTGACGGTACGGTCTGGGGCGGAGAGCTGATATCGATCGCGGAGGGCCGGACGATCAGGGCCGGTCACCTCCGCACGTTCCCCCTGCCCGGTGGGGAGAGGGCCGCGAGGGAGCCGCGCAGGAGCGCCCTGGGCCTGCTCAGCGAAGCGGGCATGGAGCCTCCGCCGCTCCTGTCGGAGGCCTTCACGGAGGGAGAGATGGAGACGCTCCGCCGCATGCTGGGCAGCGGCGTCGGATGCGTCCGCACCTCCAGCATGGGGAGGCTCTTCGACGCGGTTGCCTCCCTCTGCGGACTGAGGCAGGTTATCACCTTCGAGGGGGAGGCCGCCATGCTCCTCGAGCATGCCGCAGGTACCTGCGGGGGAGTAGACGACCCGCCCTACGGGGCGGCGCTGACCGGGGGAGAGGGAGGCGCGCTCGTGATGGACTGGGAGCCGCTCCTGCGGGGGGTGATGCGCGACCTTGCGTCGGGCCTGGAGGTCGGGAGGGTGTCCGCGCGCTTCCACCGGACCCTGGCCCGCTGGGTCCTGGAGGCGGCCCTGGCTCTCGACCTCGACCGGGTCGCCCTCACGGGCGGCTGCTTCCAGAACGCAAGGCTCCTCTCGGAGACGGTCCGGCTGCTGCGCGGCGCCGGTCTGCAGCCGCTGCTGCACCGGAGGATACCGCCCAACGACGGCGGCATCGCCCCCGGCCAGCTGTACGCTGCGGCCTTCCTGGAGCCGCTCTCCATGCCCGGCGGGAGGTAGGGCATGTGTCTGGGCGTCCCCGGCAGGATAGAGTCCATCCAGGGGGATGACCCCGTCTTCAGGACCGGCACGGTGAGCTTCGGCGGGACGCTGCGCGAGGTTAGCCTGGCGGGCGTTCCCGCCGCCCGGGAGGGGGACTGGGTGGTGGTGCACGCCGGGTTCGCCCTGAACGTGCTGAGGGAGGAGGAGGCCGAGGAGGTCTTCGACTACCTGCGCAGGATAAGCGAGATGGGCAGCGAGGAGCTGGGCGACGGGAGCCCGGATTGAGGTTCGTCAGCGAGTACCGGGACGCCGGGGCTGCCCGTGCGCTCGCGGATGCCATCGCAGCCGACTGCAGGGGCGAGTGGTCGGTGATGGAGGTTTGCGGCGGCCAGACCCATGCCATAATGCGGTTCGGGATAGACCGGATGCTCCCGGACGGCCTCAGGCTCGTGCACGGGCCGGGCTGCCCGGTCTGCGTGACTCCCGTCGGCCTCATCGACGCAGCCATCGGGATGGCCTCGCTCCCCGATGTCATCCTCTGCTCCTTCGGCGACATGATGCGGGTCCCGGGAAGCGGGAGGGACCTGCTGGGCGCGAGGGCCTCCGGCGCAGACGTCAGGATGGTCTACTCCCCTCTGGACGCTGTCTCCATCGCCGCCGGCAACCGGGAGAGGCAGGTGGTCTTCTTCGCCGTCGGCTTCGAGACCACGGCTCCGGTCACCGCGGCCGCGGTGCTCAGGGCGGAGGCCATGGGCCTGGACAACTTCACCCTCCTCCCCGCGCACGTGCTGGTGCTCCCCGCCATGGAGGCGGTGCTGGGCATGCCCGGCACGGAGATAGAGGGATTCCTGGCCGCCGGCCACGTCTGCACCGTAACCGGCTACGAGGATTACGGGCCGCTGGCTCGGGACCATGGCGTACCTGTGGTGGTGACCGGCTTCGAGCCGCTGGACATCCTCGAGGGCCTGCACATGTGCGTGAGGATGCTGGAGGAGGGCACCCCGGAGGTCCGGAACCAGTACAGGCGATCGGTGACCCGGGAGGGGAACCGGGCGGCGAGGGCAATCGTCGAGAGGGTCTTCAGGGTGACCGACAGGAGCTGGAGGGGCATGGGCACCATTCCGCGGAGCGGCCTTTCGCTCTCCGGTGACTACGCCGGGTACGACGCCGCCGCCAGGTTCGGCATCGAGCCGGAGGCGGGCGAGGACGCCGGCGAATGCATGGCCGGTCTGGTCCTCACCGGCAGGGCCTCCCCGGACGAGTGTCCCGCCTTCGGCGCCGGGTGCACGCCGGAGCACCCGCTGGGCGCTCCGATGGTCTCCTCGGAGGGCGCCTGCGCCGCCTACCACCGGTACGGGCGCGGCGGGCAGGTGCCGGGATGAGCGGCCTCCCCGAGTGCCCCCTGCCCCTCTCCGACTACCCGGAGGTCACCATGGCCCACGGCGGCGGGGGCAGGCTGATGCACCGGCTGGTGGAGGAGCTCTTCCTCTCCGTGTTCGGCGCCCCCCCGCCGGGCGCCCGCGCGGACGCCGCCACCCTGGACCTCCCCGGTCGCCGTCTGGCCATGACCACCGACGCCCACGTTGTGTCGCCGCTCTTCTTCCCCGGCGGCGACATCGGCTCCCTCTCCGTCCACGGGACGGTGAACGACCTGGCGGTCAGCGGCGCGAGGCCGCTCTGGCTCAGCGCGGGCTTCGTCCTGGAGGAGGGGCTGCCGATGGAGACCCTCTGGCGGGTGGTCCTCTCCATGGGCCGGGCTGCGGAGGAATCCGGGGTGTCGGTGGTCACGGGGGATACAAAGGTCGTGGAGCGGGGAAAGGCCGACGGCCTCTACATCACCACCACCGGCGTGGGCGCTCCCCTCTCCGCCCGTCCGCCCATCCCCGACCGCATCGAGCCGGGAGATGCCATAATCGTCAGCGGAGACCTGGGGAGGCACGGCATAGCGGTGCTCTCCGCCAGGGAGGGGATGGACCTGGCCCCGTCTCTGGCCAGCGACCTGGCCCCTCTGGCAGATGTGGTGGCCGCACTCTACGGGGCCGGTCTGGAGCCGCACTGCATGCGGGACCTGACCCGGGGCGGCCTGGCCTCAGGCCTCCACGAGACCGTTGGTGCGGCCGGTCTCTCGGCACTTGTCCACGAGGAGCTCGTACCGGTGAGGGAGGGCGTAGCCGGAGCCTGCGAGATACTCGGGCTGGACCCGGTCTACCTGCCGAACGAGGGGAGGCTCGTCCTCTTCCTGCCGGAGCGGGACGCCGGGCGGGCCCTGTCGGTGATGTCCGGGTTCCCCGTATGCGAGCGGGCGGCAGTCGTCGGCGACGTCGGGGAGCCGGGCGCTGCCTCGGTGGTTATGAGGACGGTCATAGGGTCTGACAGGGTGTTGGACATGCTGAGCGGGGAGCAGCTCCCCCGCATATGCTAGACTAGGGTCCGGAAGGCGGCTCCAGCCTTCGGGCCAGCTTCACCGAGGGCTCCTCGTCCCGGCCGCAGCAGGGCAGCTCGAAGGCGAAGACGCTTCCCTTCTCCGGCTCGCTATGCACGGAGACCCTGCCGCCGTGCATGTCCACGATCCGCTTCACTATGGAGAGGCCGAGCCCGATCCCGGGGACCTTCTCCCCGGACCACTGCTTCCGCTTTATCCTGGAGAACTCCCGGAAGAGCAGCTTCTGGTCCTCCTCGGAGACGCCTATGCCGGTGTCCTCGACCTCGACCCTCACCAGTGACTCGCCGGGCAGGACCCGTACGCATATCTGGCCGCCGTCCGGGGTGTACTTGATAGCGTTGGATACGAGGTTGGAGACCACCTCCACGAGGAGCCTCTCCACCCCCATGACCACCGGCACCTCCTCCGGCACTTCGCAGGCGAGCGAGTGGCCCTTTCGACCCGAGAGGTCGCGGTGGGCCTCCACCGCCTTGCGGGCCACGCTGCCCAGATCCACGGGGCCAGCGTGCTTCCTGACCTGCGATGTGTCCTCCAGGGCGGCGAAGAACTGGAAGTCGCGCAGGAACGATGTGGCCTCGTCCAGCCTGTCGTGCATCCTCTCCACCAGGTGGGCCTCCCTCTCGTCCAGCTTTTCGCCGGAGAGGGTCTCCAGGCTGTGGAGGAGCATCTTCGTGGCGGATATGGGCGACTTGAGGTCGTGTACGGCTATGTGGAGGAAGTCCCGCCGGAGCTTGGAGAGCTCCCGGAGTGAGGCGTTGGTCTTGCGGAGACGCTCCTCCCGGTCCCGGAGGGCCGCCTGGGTCATCATCACCTTCCTGCTCAGCTCCCCGACCACGGCGGCCATGACCAGGAAGAAGGCTATCCGCGCCAGGTCCGCCCACAGCGGGCCCTCGTAGGTATGGAAGAGCCGGAATGCCAGGATCTCGCATCCCAGGACTGCGGCGACCAGGATGGCCCTCCTGCCCCACCATATGCCGCTTATGACTATGGAGATGTAGGCGAAGTGGGTGTAGGCTATGCTTATGCCGAGTACCAGGTGGAAGTAGGTGCCGAGGGCCATGTAGGCCAGGACCAGAGCGCCGACGATGAACAGCCGGGCGCGCCTGCTCCTTATCGCCCCGAGCAGCTCCACCCCCTCGCGGCGGCTCTCGCCCGGCTCCTCGGTAAGCTTCAGCTCGGCACCTCCGCTCCTGCGTCCGCATCCGTTCTTATAAGACTTGAAAATACCCCTCCCGCCCCGGCCTTGTCCAGCACCGGACGCTGCTTCCGGCGGTCGGGGGTAGTCGTCAGGGGTGCCGGTGGTTATCCTCTCGATGACGGTCGGACGCCGTGGCCATCCCCGGTGCGGCATGGCGCGTCAGCTTCCATGAAGGGGAGAGGACCGGACGCTCTTGGGCGTTTACGACGGGCTCGGAGTATCAGAGCTGGAGGAGCTGCTCCGTTCGAGCGGGCCACAGGAGAGGTACGACATACTCATCGTCCTCTCCAAGCGGATATACAAGAAGGATCCCGAGAGGGCGGAAGCCCTCGCCCGAGAGGCCGTTGCAATCGCCGGGGAGGCCGGTCGGGAGGTAGACGAGGCCAAGGCCCGTGACCTGCTCGGTATGGTCCTGGGTGCCGTGGGCGAGTACAGCGATGCACTCGACGAGATCTCACGGAGCCTCGAGGTGCTGGAGCGGTACGGTCTGGACTTCGATATAGCCCGGTGCTGCAACAACCTGGCTCTCGTCCACAGGTATCTGGGTGACCACGCGAGATCCATCGAGCTCTTCCACAGGTCTCTGCGCATCAAGGAGAGGATCGGTGACCTCACAGGAGAGGCTGCGACCTGGAACAACCTCTTCGGCGTCTACGACTACCTGAAGGACTACGACACCGCCCTGGTCTGCATAGACAGGGCGATCGCCCTGGCAGAGGAAGCGGATGACGAACGGCTCCTCCCGTCGAAGTACAACAACAAGGGATCGATCCTCGTGAAGAAGGGCGAGTTCCGGGAGGCTGAGCGCTACCTTCGGATGGCAATGGAGATGAACCACAGGAGCGGGAACGTCATCCCGCTTATCAAGAACATGCACAACTACAGCGAGTACTACATCGCCTCAGGTGATTACGACGAGGCGGAGAAGTGCCTCGGGAGGATGCTGGAGCTCTCGAGGGAGCACGACTTCGAGATGGGGCTGGTGCTAGCCCACGGTACACTGGCGGAGCTGTACGACCTCACATGCGACGTGAAGCGCCTCAGGGAGCATGCATCAAGCTGCCTCGAGGCAAATGACGGGGTAGACATGGAGGCCTGGCGGCTAAAGGCGCTCCACCTGATGGGCAAGGGCGACGCGGGGCTCGGCAGGTACCGGGAGGCCTGCGACAGCCTCCTTGGCTACATCGACGGCATCGGTGGGTTGGAGGTGGAGACGAGGAGTCACGAGGTGGCCAGGATCGAGGCCAGGGCCGACTACGAGCACCGCCTCCGCGACAGGCTGCGCAAGGTCCTGCACGACATCATCCTCACGATGACCCGGGTGGTGGAGATGAAGGATCCCTACACCGCCGGACACCAGGAGAACGTGGCAAGGCTGTCGGAGGAGATAGGGCGGAGGATGGGGCTGGACCCTGACCGGCTCGAAGGCCTGCGCATAGCCGCGACCCTGCACGACATCGGCAAGGTGTTCATCCCGGCGGAGATACTGGCCAAGCCCGGAAGGCTCAACGATATGGAGATGGCCCTGATCAAGATGCATCCGCGCTCCGGGTACGACCTGCTCTCCTCGATAGAGTTTCCCTGGACCGTGGCCGAGTTCGTGCTCCAGCACCACGAGAAGCTGGACGGCAGCGGCTATCCACAGGGCCTCTCCGGGGACGGGATACTCCTTGAGGCAAGGATAATATCCGTCTCCGATGTTGTAGAAGCCATGTCCATGCACCGTCCGTACAGGCCTGCGCTAGGTGCCGAGAAAGCACTGGCCACGGTGAGGGAGATGGCGCCCGAGAAGCTCGATATCGCGGTTGTGGAGGCGTGCGGCGAGGTCTTCGAGGAGGGCTTCAACCTGCGCTGCGGTAGCTCACTCGGGGGATGAGGAGCGAATCGATGAGGATGATGCCGCAACCTCGTTGCCTCTGCTCCGGCGAGGGAATCGGTCATCTGGGGTCAGGGCTCGAAGAACGGAGGAGCACATGAAGTTGAGGATCTACCCGCTGGCCGTCCTGGCGATACTGGCGGTATCGGTCGGTCAGAGCAACTACCCGGTGGTGATCAACGAGATAATGTACAATCCTTCACAGGCCCTGGGTCCGGACTACCTCTTCGAATGGGTCGAGCTCTACAACGACAGCCATGATGCCGTGGACATGTCCGGTTGGATGCTGACCGATGACGCCTTGACCTCCACGCAGACCTTCGACCCGGGCACGGTCATCGAGCCGGCCGGTTACCTCGTGGTCGCAAGGAACGACTCGGCCTATGCCGCCCATTACGGCAGCTCCGTTGAGCTCGTCGGATGGACAGGCAGCTGGAGTGGTCTGAACAACGGTGGTGACTACGTCTTCCTCTACAATCCCCTGGACGACGTAGTCGACATGGTCCACTACGACGATACGGCCTCCTGGGGCTCCGACTATGGAGACGAGAACACTACACCGGACCACGACGGGGATGGACCGCCTCTCGCCCGGATCGACCCCGGCGGCGACTCGAACGACCCGGCCAACTGGGAGTCCAGCATCGACGAAGCCAGCGGAATCCCGGACGACGACTGGGAGGGGCATGACGAGTCCCACGGCACCCCGGGCTGCTGGAACGAGACCGGCATGGCCCTCGAGACGGGGACCTGGGCGATGATAAAGGCAGCTTTCTGAGCCTGGACGCTGCCTGCATGCGAGCTGCAGCGATCGAAGACGAACAGGTAGCGGGAGGACCGGAATGGCAATGACCGGGGTTGCTCTGTGCGTACTCGCCGCGGCATCCGCCGTTTACGGGAAGCTGCCGGTGATGGTTGCGGAGCTGGACGAGGAGACGACCGAATCGGCTTCGAGATCCGGGAGGTCTATCAGGGAGACAGGTTCGAGGACACGGCGATAGAGGAGCTGATACTCCTCGGCGCTCACTGAGCCATCCTTCAACGGTATCGTCCGGGGTTCGACGCGGACTGCCCTTTATCCTCGGCCGGCCTATATTCCGACCGGGCGGCCGTCTCCGGGCCCCGTGGTAGGGTGCAGCAGGGGAGAGGCCGAAAGAAGCTGGAGGGACCTATGGGAGCCGACGGTCTGGATCACAGCGAGCTGCTCTCCCGTGCCGAGATGGAGGGGCACGTCTGGTACATGAAGCCGGGCTGGAGGAAATGGCAGGTCTTCGCCGGCGTCCTCTGCTGCCTGCTCATCCTCACCATTCCGCTGGGGATATGGATAATCGTCAAGGCGAAGAAGGCCCGTGTGGGGCTGACAGAGGAGGGCTTCGCATTCACATACCTGGGGAGCGTCTCCGGCAGGTGGAGCGAGGTGGAGTCGATAACCCCCGTTGGCATGGGCTCCATGACCTTCGGCGGCGGGCTGGTCGGCCTGGCGGTGGCCTCCACGGTCAAGGCCAGGACCGAGGGCCTGAAGGGACCGCTCCACATCAAGATGAAGGGCAGGAGGACTCCGAAGATAATCCCCGCCCATACCATAGACCGCTCCCTGGAGATGGCCCTGGAGATGGAGCGCCTCTCAGGCATCGAGTTCCTGCCGCGGGAGGGGGAGGGAGGCCGGACCGGCTGAGGCCCGTGAGCGGCGGTCACCTGGTCCGGTAGAGGACCACGCTCCCCTCGCCGCATATCACCGGGCTGGGGCTCTCGAACTCCCGGACCGGCAGCAGCGACTTGCCGGCCCTGCCCACCAGCTCGGCGTACTGGCCGGGGAAGACCAGCAGCCAGTCCGCCCTCTCCGGGACCCAGGCGGCCAGCTCCTCCATGCCCATGCCCATCGTCACGGGGGTGACCAGGCCGTCAACGTCCAGGACGGCCAGGTCGGTGAGCCAGCCGGCCGCGCCGGCGTCGGCCACCGCCACGGTGTCCCCGGAGGTAGCCTCCCCCGCCAGGTCGAGGGCCGGGGCGACGTCTATCGCCCAGACGTCCTCGGAGGCCCCCGCGCGCCTTCCCGCGAAGACGACGAGCCCGGGCAGCATGGTGAGGAGCAGCAGCGCCACGTTGCCCCGGCTCTTCCTGATCCGGGGCAGCCAGACCGATGCGGCCAGCGCCACCGCCACCAGTCCCGGCACGTGATACCTCATCTGGAACCACGCGTTGGGCTGCATGACGACCGAGGAGCCGAGCAGCAGTAGCGGGATGGCAGCCAGGGCCCTCCCCCGTCTACGGTCGCCCTCCGCGCCCTCCCTGAGTAGCTTCGCCATTCCTGCGCCGCCGGCAACGAAGAGCAGGGGGGAGGAGAGCAGGAGCCCGACCGCGAGGCCGCGCAGCGCCGAGAACGGCGAGGACCAGGCGCCCGACTGCTTGGCGTAGAAGGAGGCGGGGAGGGGACGGCCGATGGCGTAGAGGTCCCACGCCACCCAGAGCAGCCCGGCGGCAAGTGCCGGCAGGAGGAGGAGCAGCCTGCGTCTCCATCCCTCCTCGGCCATGAGCATCGGTAGGGCCAGCAGGCAGAGCTCCGGCCTGGTCAGCACCGCCGCCGCCAGCAGCCAGGGCCGAGCGCCGGCCCACCGCCCGCTCTCCAGGCTCTTCCAGACCAGCACCAGAAGCAGGACCGCCAGGCCGGTCTCCATGCCGCTGCCGGAGTGGAAGGCAACCGGCCCCGCGAAGGCGATGACCGCCCCGGCCACCGGTCCCGCCAGGAGCACCCCTGCCAGGGTGGCCAGAAGGGAGAGGAGCATCAGCACCGGCGCGGCAGACATCCTCCCGGCCAGAGAGGCCAGTGCCGAGGGAACCAGCCATAGCGGGCTCGTGAAGCCCGCCGAAGGCTCGCCCGGGAGGAGCTGGAGCGGATGTCCTGACAGGATGGACCGGCCGTACCGCAGGTGTATGTAGCTGTCGTCCATTGGAGGGACCGAGGGCCTCGCCGAGAGGAGGACCGAGGCGAGGGAGAAGATGAGCAGGGCGGCGGGCCCGATCCACCATGGGACCCGTGCTACCCGTCTGCCGGCGCCGCCCTTCCTCTTCCCCATCGGGGATTCATTCGGAGGCGGCGCCCTCGCGTCAAGACCGGAGCGTCCTGCCGGCCTTTCCGTGTGGACGCGCAATGGCGCATATGTTAGGGTAAAGCGGTAACCCGGAAGAGGACCGGACACTGGAAGAGCGTGCGATTGAGCGTCGTCGGAGTCGGTCTGGACATCATCGACATCGACAGGTTCAGGGCCTCTCTGGACGACGCGCTTGCACGGGAGTTGTTCCTCCCCGGGGAGATCGAGTACTGCGAGGGCCGGGCACGGCCGTGGGAGAGCTACGCCGCGCGCTTCGCCGCCAAGGAGGCGGCGTTCAAGGCCCTGGGGCGCGGCCTCGCCCAGGGGATGACCTGGCACTCCGTGGAGGTCGTGCGAGAGGAAAGCGGAGCGGTGAGCCTGCTGCTCCGGGGTCCCGCGCTTGCGCGGGCCGGGGAGCTGGGCGTCACACGCATGCACGTAACGCTGAGCCATGACGCAACGGGAGCCGTCGCGGCGGTGATAATGGAGAGCACGGGAGGGGGACCGAGTTGAGCAACATCGGCTCGTACGAGAGCAGGAGGAAGGACTTCGACTGGAGCGTCGCCCGGGACGTCCTGGGTTGGGAGGAGGGAGAGCTCCTCAACATCGGGCACATCTGCTCGGACAGGGTGTGCGAGAGGGGCGGCGCCGACAGGAAGGCCCTGGTCTGGGAGGGCTTCGGGGACAGGAGCGCCGATTACACCTTCGACGACCTGAGGGTCCTCTCCAACGGCTTCGCCGCCTTCCTGCGGGACATCGGCATCGAGCCGGGCGACAGGGTATGCATATTCATGGACAAGATACCGGCGCTCTACTTCTCCTTCCTGGGCATACTGAAGATTGGCGGCATAGCGCAGCCGCTCTTCTCCGCCTTCGGCGACGAGTCGCTGGAGGTGCGCCTGGAGAGTGCCGGGACGAAGGCCGTGCTCACCACGAAGAAGCACCTCAGGAAGGTTCGGAAGATAAGGGACAGGCTCCCCGCACTGGAGCACGTCATCGTGGTCGAGGGAGACCCGGAGAAGCTCCGTGACAACGAGGTCTTCTTCGACGTCGAGAGCGCGCCCAGGGTCAGGGAGCTGGACGTCTACCAGTCCGGCCCGGAGACCCCCTCGGTCCTGCACTACACCTCCGGCACCACCGGCCAGCCGAAGGGCGCACTGCACGTGCACAGCTCGGTCTGGGGCCAGGCTCTCACCACCAGCTGGGTGCTGGACCTGACCACCGACGACGTCTACTGGTGCACCGCCGACCCGGGCTGGGTGACCGGCACCAGCTACGGCATCATCGGTCCCTGGTCGCTGGGAGTCACCCAGTGCATCCTCGACTCCGGCTTCACCGCCGGCAGGTGGTACAGGTTCATGCAGGACCACGGGGTAACCGTCTGGTACTCCGCCCCCACCGCCATCAGGGCCCTGATGAAGGAGGGGGAGGAGGTCGTGTCGCAGTACGACCTGGGGAGCCTCAGGCACCTGGCCTCCGTGGGAGAGCCGCTCAACGCCGAGGCGGTGATATGGAGCGGCAAGGTCTTCAACGGCCCCTTCCACGACACCTTCTGGCAGACCGAGACCGGCGCGATGATGATAACCAACTACCCCGGCATGGAGATCCGTCCGGGCTCCATGGGCAAGCCGTTCCCCGGCATAGAGGCGGCGGTCCTCGACCTGGACACCCACGAGCCGGTGGAGGAGCCCGGGAAGGTCGGCCTCATCGCATTCAGGCCCGGATGGCCCTCGATGTTCAGGACCTACTGGAAGAGGCCGGACATCTACAGGAGCAAGTTCGTGGGGGCGCCGGAGGACGCCGAGCCGGACGAGCTCCGGACCAACCGGGACCTCTGGTACGTCTCCGGCGACAGGGCCAGCATCGACGCCGACGGCTACTTCTGGTTCGTGGGCCGCGACGACGACGTCATCAACACCGGCGGGCACCTGGTCGGCCCCTTCGAGATAGAGTCGGCTCTGGTGGAGCACGAGGCGGTGGCCGAGGCGGCAGCCGTGGGCAAGCCGGACGAGGTGAACATGGAGGTGGTGAAGGCCTTCGTGACGCTGAAGCCGGGCTACGAGCCGAGCGACGACCTGGAGCTGGACATAATGAACTTCATCCGCAAGAGGCTCTCTCCGCTGGCGATGCCCCAGGAGATCGAGTACATGGAGAAGCTGCCCAAGACCAGGTCGGGCAAGATAGTGAGAAGGTACCTGAAGGCCCGGGAGTGGGGCGAGGAGGTGGGCGACCTGTCCACCCTCGCAGACGACTAGGCGAAGGAGGATGAACCGATGGACGACATGAAGGACGTGGTGCTCCAGTACGTGGTGGACGAGTACCTGGACGAGGAGGACGAGGAGGAGATCTCCTACGACTCCCCGCTCATCTCCTCCGGCATAGTCGACAGCTTCTCCATGGTCTCGCTGAAGAAGTTCCTGGAGAAGAGGTACGAGATATCCCTTCCGGACGACGAGGCCACGCCGGAGGCGTTCGACACCGTGGAGTCGATAGTCACCCTGGTCAAGAAGCACCGGGGTTAGGGGGTACGCATGGCTTTCACCGACAGGACGAGGGAAGTCTTCGCCGGCGAGATAGAGGAGATAAAGGCGAAGGGCCTCTACAAGGAGAAGCGCTTCATATGTTCCCCGCAGGCGGCCGAGATAGAGGTGGAGTACCCGGAGGGGGCCGAGCACGAGAAGGTCCTCAACTTCTGCGCCAACAACTACCTGGGCCTCTCCAGCCATCCGGACGTCATCGCCGCCGCCCACGAGGGGCTGGACGAGCGGGGCTACGGCATGAGCTCCGTCCGCTTCATCTGCGGCACCCAGGACATACACCGTGAGCTGCAGGAGAGGGTCTCCGAGTTCCTGGGCATGGAGGAGACGCTCCTCTTCCCCTCCTGCATGGACGCCAACTCCGGCGTCTTCGAGGCGGTGCTGGGCCAGGAGGACGTGATCATCGCCGACAGGCTCATCCACGCCTCGCTGGTGGACGGCATCAGGCTCTGCTCGGCGGAGTACGACACCTTCAAGCACATGAACATGGGCCACCTGGAGAGGAAGCTGGACCTCCACCAGGACAAGCGCACCAGGATGGTGGTCACCGACGGCGTCTTCTCCATGGACGGCGACCTGGCTCCCCTCGACGAGATGGTGGCTCTCTGCGACAGGTACGACGCCATGCTCCTCGTGGACGACTCCCACGCAAGCGGCTTCATAGGCAGGACCGGCCGCGGCACCCACGAGCACTTCGACGTCATTGACGGGGTGGACATCATCACCACCACCTTCGGGAAGGGCCTCGGCGGAGCATCCGGCGGCTGCGTCTCCGGCCGCCGGGAGCTGGTGGAGCTCTGCCGGCAGAAGGCCAGGCCCTACCTGTTCTCCAACTCCCTCGCGCCGCCCATCGTGGCCGCCTCGATAAAGGTCCTCGACATCATCTCGAAGACCACCGAGCGGCGCGACAAGCTGGAGAGGAACACCCTCCGCTTCAGGAAGGGCATGGAGGAGGCCGGGCTGAACATCCGCGAGGGGGAGACCCCCATCGTCCCGGTCATGCTCTACAACGCCAAGCTGGCCAACAACATGGCCCGCGACATGTACGCCGAGGGCATATACGTGATAGGCTTCTTCTTCCCGGTGGTCCCGGCGGGTGCCGCCAGGATAAGGGTGCAGCTCTCCGCCGCCCACGAGGACGAGCACATCGACCGCTGCGTCGAGGCGTTCCGCAAGGTCGGCGACAGGTACGGCATCCTCGGCCTGGGCAAGAAGGAGATCATAGAGAAGTACGGCAAGTAGGGACCGGCGAAGGGCCGGACCGGAGGACGGTCCGGCCCACTGCCCGGTGGTCCCTGGGAGGGAGGCCGGGATGAGAGCAGCCCCCGCCTCTTTGCTGCTCGCGGCTGCCGCCGTCTCGGCGGACGCCGGTTTCTTCGGCACCATGGCCCAGCACCCGGTCCCCCACGACCCGGATGCGTCTCACCCCCACATCTCCATGGAGAGCGAGCAGGTGGTCGTCATGGTGGGCGACTCGATGGAGGCCCGCATTGTCGCCGACTTCCTCTTCGAGCACAGCGGCGCGGCGGCCGCGGATACGGTGGTCATGTACTACCCGTGGGCCGTCCGGCTCCCGGTGCACTCGGTCCTGTGGAGCCTGGACCTCGTGACCGACCCGATGGACGTCAGCGTTAGGGTAGACGGAGAGCCGGTGGAGACATGGCCGATGCTGGCCTGCAGGTGGTCCGCCGACCGCGGCCTGTCATGGTCCGACGTCCTCGAGGGCGCGGAGCCGCTCCGCCAGGACGAGCCGGCCGACGGCGAGGTCTTCCACGTTCGCCTGGCGCCCGGCGCCTGGGAGCAGATCGACATGGACGGCACCCCCGACGCGGAGGGGGCGTACCGGACGGCGGAGCAGCTGGCCTACTCGGCGCACGCTTGCCTGTGCTGCTGGGCGGTCCCCTTCGAGCCGGGGAGCACGAGGCTCGTGGAGGTCTCCATGGACTACGTCCTCACAACCGGCTACGGGGAGAGGGACGCCTACGTGACCTACCCGCTCTACACCGGCGCCTCCTGGTCGGGAGCCATCGGCAGGGGGAGGCTGATGGTCGTCCCGGGGGAGGGGGTCTCTCCGAAGCAGCTGGAGGAGGCCGCCTCCGTCTCCATGCCCGAGCCCCGGCGCATGGAGGGGGAGGGGGAGGAGCTCTCCGTGCTGCCGGAGATAGAGGGGCACCCGGCATTCCGCTCCACCGAGCTGTCCGCCCTCCGCGGGACCGACGTCTCCGGCGGCTGGCTCTGGGAGTTCGAGGGACTGGAGCCGGTCGTTCCGGAGACCTCCTGGCAGTACTTCTACGTCGACCCGATCACCGGCCACGACATGAACGGGCTCTACTACCCCGAGGCCCACGGCAGCGAGCGCCCCTGGGCTTCCGCAATAGTGGCCAGGGTGAGGTACGGAGGCGTGAAGTGGTGAGGCCGGCCGCAGCGGCGCTGGCGCTCGCGACGCTCATCCTCGCCTCCTGCGGAACGGTTGCCGTCTCCCCCTGGACGTGGTCCATGCCCGGGGAGGAGAACGTGGAGTTCACCTACTTCGACGGTATCTGTCCCATGCCCCGGGGCGGGTGTGCGGCGCTGGGGAGGGTCGGGCTGAAGCGGGAGGCGACGCGCATGCTGGTCGTCCGGCTGGACGCCTCGGGCGACGTTCTGCTCCGGAGCCTGCACGGCGACGGCGAGCACGTCTGCGAAGGCTACGACGCGGCGCTTCTCGGAACCGGAGAGCTGGTCTGCGTCGGCGTCAGGGCCGACGGACCGGAGCTCTCCGCCGACGACACCTGGGCGGTGGCGCTCGACCGGAGTGGCGGTGTCCTCTGGGAGAGGACCTTCCTCGGGCTCAGGGGCTCCTACGACCTGGCGGACGAGGTGGAACCATACCCCGACGGAGGCTTCGTCATGGCCTGCGAGGTCGAGACTCCCAGGGCAAGCAACGACGTGGCCGTGGTGCGTGTGGACGGAGACGGCGAGACGGCCTGGACCGCGACCGTCGGCGGCGACGACTGGGAGGACGCGGGCGGGATGGTCGTCCTCGCGGACGGCTCGATAATGCTCCTCCTGACCTCCGGCCCGTGGGACGTCCCGGAGCGCGACTGGCGGCTGGTGCGCATCTCACCGGAGGGGGAGACCCTTGAAGACGAGAGGCTGGACAGCGGCAGGGCGGACGACGCGGTGGCCCTCTGCCCGGACGCCGAGGGCGGTCTCTACCTGGTGGGGGTCTCCGGCATCATACAGGCGGGAGACAAGGACGTCCGGGTGGTCCGGAGGGACTCCTCCGGAGATGTCCTGTGGGAGTACGTCCTGGACCCTCCCGGCGACGACATCGTCGACTGCGCCTGCACCGCCCACGGGGGCGGTCTGCTGCTGGGCGGGAGGATGCGCGGCTCGGTGGGGCTGCTGCTGCTCGACCCCGAGGGGCGGGTGGCCGGCCGCGTCGACCTGCCCATGGACGCGGTGGAGGGCGTTTGCAGGACGACGGACGGTGGCTACGCTGCCTGCGGCTACGCCGATCGCAGGGGCGTGGTCGTCAAGCTGGAATCCGACCTGACCCCTCCCGGAACCGTCTAGCTTGCGCTACCTGAGGGCCATGGGCGGGAAGCTGGTCTTCCAGGGGGGAGCCGGCGGCGGCCGGAGCATCGTAAGGGCGGCGCTGGTCGGGAGCTCCGCCGTCTTCATGGTGGCGGTGATGGTTGTGCTCTTCGTCCTCAGGGGGGCCGGGCATCCGGCCACGGCCGTTCTGGTGATGCTCGTATCGGTCCCGGTCTACGCGGTGGCCCTCTGGCTGGCCTGGAGCAGGCTGGTCGGCGCCTCCAGGCTCACTGTCGACCTGACCGGGGGAACGCTCTCGGCGGGAGGGAGGAAGCTCCGGACGGAGAGGGTCAGGGAGGTCCTCCTGACCGGGCAGGCGGGCGGCTGGACGGTCTCGGTGGAGACGGCCGACGGGGTCAGGGTGGGCCTGGCAGCGCTGCGTGAGAGGAAGGATGCGGAGGGGCTGGCAGGGGAGCTGGCCTCGGTGCTGTCGCTGCCCGGACCTCCCGAAGGAACCGCCAGCGGCTCCCGACCGTTATACTAGGGCATAACTGACGCCACGTCCGCATCTGCGGAAGAACCCCTCTCAGAAGGAGCGAACGGATATGCCTCGCAGCATCGCAGCAGCCCTCGTCCTGACCATGGCCCTCTCGGCAGGCTCTCTGGTCATGCTGGAGGGAGACCTCTCCGGCCTCGACCACGGCCGCAGGGAGGGGCTCACCCCCCTCTTCGTCGGCAGGGAGCACTCCATAGCGCTCCTCTCCGGAAGCGCCGAGGACGCCCCCGAGCACACGGTCCTCGACCCCGTGGCCGCACCGGTCGGCGACTACCGCATCGCCTTCCTCGCGGACCCGCTGGCAGCTGCGATCGTTGCGGACTACGGCGAGGTTCTCCTCGAAAACGACGAGATGGTCCTCCTCCTGCCCGACCGCCCCCTGCCCGACGCGGCCATACCCGGCGTGCACCTGGTGGTCCCGCTCAGGGAGACCGTATGGCCGGCCGGCTCGTCCTTCCTGCTGCGTGACAGGGGCCGCGACGGCTACGTCGAGGACATAGCGGCGGCGGTCGACCAGGACACCATCATGGCCTACACCCAGCAGTTCCAGAACTACCAGACCAGGCACTCCAGCACCGACAACTACGACACCTGCTGCGACTGGGTGGACACCAAGATGGAGACCTACGGCGTCGAGGCCGAGCAGCAGACCTTCCACACCCTCGGCTACGAGTGCCAGAACGTCGTCGGCGAGATGGCAGGGGTGGAGGACTCCACCAAGATTTGGATAATATGCGGCCATCTCGACTCGACATCGCCGTCCCCCCAGACCAACGCCCCGGGGGCCGATGACAACGGCAGCGGCTCGGCGGCGGTCCTGGAGGCGGCCAGGGTCATGTCACAGTACGACTTCCGCTACACCGTCCGGTTCGTCCTCTTCGGCGGAGAGGAGCAGGGCCTGTACGGCAGCGAGTACTACGCCGAGCAGGCCAGCCTTGCCGGCGACGACATACTGGGCGTGGTCAACCTGGACATGATCTACTACGGGCCTCCGGGAGACGACGTCCTCTGGGTGCCCTACAACACCCAGTCCACCGGCCTCGCCATGGCGATGGAGGCCATCTGCGACACGCACGTGCCCTCGCTGGAGACCTTCGTCGAGTACAACCCCTCCATAACCTACAGCGACCACGCGTCGTTCTGGGCCGAGGGGTATGCGGCGGTCCTGGGCATAGAGCGTGAGGTCTTCAGCAACCCCTACTACCACCAGACCACGGACCTGCTGGAGAACTACGTCGAGTACTTCCCCTTCGGTACCGACTGCACCAGGGGCGCGATAGCCACCGTGGCCTACCTGGCGGAGCCGGTCGGGCCGACGGGCGTTGGCGGGACGGGCAGCACAGTCCCGTCGCCGCTGGTCCTCTCCGTGGCGCCCAACCCGGCTTACGGCAGCGCCACGCTCAGCCTTGGCGGCGGCCACACCGGTCCGGTGAGTTACTCCCTCTACGACGTCTCGGGCAGACGCGTGATGGAGGGGACGGCCTCCCTGGACGACGGCTCGGCCACGCTCGAGCTCGGGGCGGCTCCCGCCGGCGCCTACCTGCTGCGGGTGATATCGCCCGGTGGGTCCGACGCCTCGACCCGCCTCCTCCTGCTCGGACGCTGACCCGCGCCGTGGAGACGGAGGAAGAGAGCCGGAAGGCCGGAACCGGGAAGATGACGAGCATGGGCAGGAGAGCAGCAGCGACCGCCCTCATGGCCGCCCTGGCGCTGGCGGCCTGCGACAGCGACCCGACCGGCGGAGGGTCCGTGACCGGGGGCGACTGGAGCGGTACCGCCATGGACAGCGTACCGCTCACGTTCACGGTGAGCGGGGACGAGGTCCGACGGATGACCCTGGAGATCACATACGACCTCGGACAGGTGCCGGACACCACGGTCACCTGGGTCTTCGACGCCGACATCGTCAACGACGGCTTCCAGTACCTGGAGATGACCGGGGTGACGCCCTACTCCTTCAGCCTGGACGTCAGCGGGACCTTCGACCCGCCGGGCGCGGTCTCGGGGACACTGTCGACCTCGGCGAGCTACGACTCGGCGGGTGTCGGCGAGGAGGACTCGCTGGCCGGGAGCTGGAGCGCCACCCCCGACTGACCGGCCGGGTCCGGCTCAGATGGTCCGGTAGAGCTCCAGCATCCAACCGGCGAGACCCTCCTCGCCCCGCCATTCCGGGTCGGGCGTGAGGTGCTCGGTTACGCCGTCCTCTATCATCCTGTCGTCCAGGTGCAGGACCTCGCCCGACTCGTCGTACCAGGTGCGGTACTCCCATACCGGGCCGGTGCCGTTCCTGAAGGCGTAGAGCATGAACGCCGGGTAGGTCTCGTCGCCGGAGCCCCGGTAGAGAACCTCTACGTATTCCCGGTGTGCGGCGATCTCAGCGGAGAAGATGCCCAGCTCCAGCTCGCTCTCACCGCCCTCCGCGTCCCAGTAGAGGTCGACCTCGGTCAGGTAGATGCCCACGGCCGGGTACTGGCGGCCGTCGGCGTTCACCACCACGCTGGTCCTGTAGAGGGTGGAGTCGGATGCGGCCTGCATGGCCTCACCGTACTCCGCGCGGATGTCCTCTACGACCGGCGGGGCATCCGGCAGGGCGATGGCGGAGAGGAGCAGCATCGGGATGAGCATAATGGGCCTCCAGTGCTGAAGGTGCGGCAGCAGGCCGCCCGGGGTCCGTCCGACCTACGATAAGACGGAGGCGGCGGGCGGGCTACCCGCACATACATGGGTAGCCGCCCCGACTCCGACTCCAGTCGCTCCCTCACCGACATGAGGCCGGAGGCCTTGCCCCCCACCTCGCCGCCGCCGATGACGGCAGGCACGGCCCGTTCCCGCATTGTCAGACTCCCGCTCCAGCTTCCGCAGGCGCCTGCGGACAGTCGTCCACCGGCCGCGTGGCTACGCTCCCAGGCCCAGGGCCCGGCCCAGGTACCAGGGCCATATCAGGAGGGCCAGCACGGCCTGCCAGAAGGTCAGGTGGACGTAGCCGATGGCGAAGAGCCATCCCGCTACCCAGAACGCGCCTCCAGCTCCCTCGCTGCACTTCACCCTCGCCGCCATCCGATGCTCCTCTCCGGTTGGGTCATCCTGCCCCGGCAGTATAATCCCGGACGGCCTGCATGCAAGCCGCGTAAAGCTGGACAAGGGCGACCCGCAGAGTTAGTTACTCTTCGTATGGGCAACGGAGATTGCGCTGGAGGGGGCTGGAGGAGCATGGGGCTCGACCCGCTTACCGGGCTCCACGACAGGAGCCACCTCGATGTCCTGGAACGGGAGTTCAGGGAGCGCATAGAGCCCTGGTCGCTCATCATGCTGGACATCGACCACTTCAAGCTGGTCAACGATATATACGGTCACCTGATGGGGGACGAGGTCCTCAGGCAGGTGGCGCTGAACCTCCAGGCGAGCCTCAAGCGGACCGACACCGCCCTCCGGTTCGGCGGCGACGAGCTCATGGCCGTCCTGCCCGCCACGACCGGAGACGGCGCCCTCGACCTGGCCCAGCGACTGGTCTACGACGTCGAGCGCCAGAGCTTCCCCCGGGGGCTCCGGGTCACCGTCTCCCTCGGCGTAACCACCGACCGGGGGGAGGACTCCTCCCTGCAGGACCTGGTGGACAGGGCGGACAAGGCGCTCTACAGGGCGAAGGAGTCCGGGCGGGGCAGGTTCTTCTTCTACTCGGAGGATCTGGTGGAGCGGGACTCCACCGAGGTCAGCTTCACCCACATGGTCGGCAGGCGAGGGGAGCTGCAGAAGCTCAGGCACCTGCTGGAGGAGGCGGTGGGGGAGGGGGCCCGGTTCGCACTCATCTCCGGGGAGATGGGGGTGGGAAAGAGCCGCCTGGTGGACGAGCTGCTGAACTACTGCGACTTCATGAAGGCCATGGTGGTCCGCAGCACCGCGGCGGAGCACGTGGGGCTCGAGCCCTACGCCCTGCTGGTCGGGCCCCTGCGCGAGGCGCTGGACAGGCTCTCCACGAGGGAGCTGGACCGGGTCAGGAGGCGCATAGAGCCCGTACACCCGGCTACGCTGGAGCTCTTCCCGGAGCTCCGGGCCGAGTCGCTGGACGACACCATGTACTTCAGGGAGGAGAGGCTGCGCTTCAGGATATTCCAGGACATCGCGGTCCTGGTCTCCTCCATATCCGCCTCGAGGCCGCTGGTCATGGTCCTGGACAACCTGCAGTGGGCGGGGGAGCCGGACGTCTCGATACTCTCGTTCGTCGCCAGGAACACCGCCGACGCCCACGTGATGTACGTCTGCCTCCTGAGGCCGTCGGAGACGGAGAGGGAGACCATGGGCGTGCTCCGGGCCATACGCTCCTCGGTACCGCTGCTCCAGGTCGAGCTCGGCAACCTCACCCCTCACGACGCCCGGAACATGATTCTCTTCGCCCTGAAGGACCCGAACGTCCCGAAGGAGCTGCAGGACTTCCTGATATCCCAGAGCGGATGCAACCCGCTCTTCCTCCGTGAGCTGCTTGAGTCGATGGTCGCGTCCGGACACATCAGCACCGGCAGGTCCGGCGAGAAGAACTACGCCCTGCCGGAGGAGCGTGAGCTCCCCGAGACGCTGGCGCAGGTGGTAACCGCCAGGCTCTCCGGGGTGGACGAGCAGACCCGCGACCTCCTGCGCATAGCATCCCTCTCTCCCGAGCGGCTCTCCATACCGCTCCTGGAGGCGGTCACCGGGACCGACCAGGTGGAGCTGGCCAGGCGCATCGACAGGTGCATACAGGTCGGCCTACTGGAGGAGGTGCGGCAGGGTGGTCTGGAGGTCGGGCTCCGGTTCGCGCACGGGGCGGTGCGCGACTTCCTGGCCTCCGGCCTGCCCGGGTCGCTCAGGCAGACCTACCACATGCGGATGGCCTCCTACTTCCGTCTGTTCTACGAGGCCGGCTCCGACGAGCTGCTGGCGGCGGTGGCCTACCACTACGCTGGGAGCCTGGACGACGAGAACGCCGCCAGGTTCAGCCTGCTCGCCGCCAGACAGGCCTTCTCCAGGGGCGCCAACAGAGACGCCGTCCGCTGGTACCGGGAGTACCTGCGGAGGGTGGACGAGGAAGCCGTCGGAAGGGTCGAGCTGTTCAGGGCACACGTCAACCTGGGAATGCTCTGCACGATGGGCGGCCGGACCGAGGAGGCGCACCGCCTGCTCGAGAGGGCCCTGCAGATGGCCGGCATGCCGGAGGAGGAGGCGGCGGTCCACTACAGGCTCGGCCGGAACTACCACAACAGGAGCATGTTCCCCGAGGCGCTCTCCAGCTTCGACAGGGCGGTCAGCCTCTGCAGCGAGAGCGATGGAGAGGGGGACGTGGTCCTGGGGACTATGGTGGACGCGCTTCTCTGGGCATCCTTCATAATGCGGATGCAGGGCCGCTACGACGAGGCGATGGCCGCAGTGGACAGGGCGGACGAGCTGCTCGGCGGACTCGACTCCGAGCGCGTGGAGTCGCTGGCCGGCCTGAGCTGCGCCAGGAGGGCGGACGTCCTGTCCGACAGGGGCCAGCGCGATGACGCCCTGCTCCTCTACGAGAAGGCGCTATCCATGAGCCGCGATGCGGCGGACATCCACCTGGAGTCGCTGGTCCTGAACAACATGCACGGCCTCTACGGCAGCAGGGGAGACTACCCGGCAATGCTGGAGGCCCTGGAGAGGGCCCTGGAGCTGAGCAGGAGGATGGACGAGAGGATCGGCATGGCCATCGCATACTACAACCTGGCCGAGTACCACCAGACACTGAACATGACCGACCTGGCGGAGGACTACTACCGCCAGTACATGGAGCTGAACGACACCATCGGCAACGAGCTCGGAATAGGCTACGGCCGTTTCGGTCTCGGCTCGCTCCAGCT
Source organism: uncultured bacterium (assembly GCA_964423505.1). Classification (GTDB taxonomy): domain Bacteria; phylum Fermentibacterota; class Fermentibacteria; order Fermentibacterales; family JCC-6; genus CAYREX01. The sequence goes on from CAYREX010000003.1 coordinate 96,437, forward strand.
GCAGCGGGGCGACCTGGACGCCGCCCGGGGGAGCCTGGAGGGGGCCCTCGAGGTCTTCGGGGAGCTTGGCTGCACCAGGATGTGCATACACGGCAGGCTGATGCTGGCCGGGCTGGCGCTGCGCGCCGGCGACTGCGACGAGGCTCTCGCCCTCCTTCCGGAGAGGGATGACGACGGCTGGGAGCCGGCCTTCGAGGGTGAGAGGGACTTCACCGAGGGGCTCATCCTGCTGGAGTGCGCAGGCTCCGGGGCCGCGGATGACGCGGAGAGGGCCCTGGAGCTCCTCCGCCGATCCGTCTCCGGACCGGATGGCCTGGAGGACCTGGATATCCCGGAGCGCTTCGGCACCCTGGCCAGGGCGCTCCTCGAGGCCGGAAGGGCCGGCGAGGCGGACGACGTCCTCCGGAAGGGCGCCGAGCTCCTCTCCCGGAGGCTGGCCAGGATACCCTCCTACACGGTCAGGCGGAACCTGATGTCAAGGCCTGAGCTGGGCGGCTTCCAGGCTCTCTGCCGGGAGCGCCGGGTGGCCCCGGGCGGAGAGGACGGCCCGGCCGGCGGCTGAGCCCTCCATCCGGGGCGCCCGCTTCATGCGGGACTCCCGCTCAACCTGTATATTTCCCGGGTATGACTGCAAAGCGCGCCGACCACGACGCTCCCCCCGGATATCCGAGAGGCGACACATGCTCACAGACGCGATGAAGCTCAGGCTCCTAGGGGGCCTCGAGAAGACAATGGAGAGAGGTACCTACAAGAGCGAGAGGATAATACGCTCCCGGCAGGGCACCGAGGTGGACGTGCTCGGCAGGGGGGAGGTCCTGAACTTCTGCGCCAACAACTACCTGGGCCTCTCGGGCGACCAGAGGCTCGTCGACAGGGCCGTCCGGGTGCTGGAGGAGCGCGGTTTCGGCCTCTCGTCCGTGCGGTTCATCTGCGGCACCCAGGACCTCCACCGGGAGCTGGAGGAGCGCATAGCGTCATTCCTCGGCATGGAGGACGCCATCCTCTACTCCAGCTGCTTCGACGCCAACGGCGGCCTCTTCGAGCCGCTCCTGGGCGATGCCGACGCGGTCATATCCGACCAGCTCAACCACGCCTCCATCATAGACGGCATAAGGCTCTGCAAGGCCAAGCGTTACAGGTACGCGCACGCCGACATGGAGGACCTGGAGGCAGCCCTCGTCCACTCGAGGGAGGCGGCCTGCAGGGCGGTGGTGACCGACGGCGTATTCTCCATGGACGGCGAGACGGCGCCCCTGGGCGAGATATGCGACCTGGCCGAGCGGTACGACGCCCTGGTCGTAGTGGACGACTCCCACGCCACCGGCTTCGTCGGCGAGCACGGGCGTGGCACACCTGAGCTGTGCGGTGTCGAGGGCAGGGTCGACGTGGTCACCAGCACGTTCGGGAAGGCGCTGGGCGGGGCGTCCGGCGGCTTCACCGCCGGGCCGGCGGAGGTCGTGGAGACGCTCCGCCAGCGCTCCCGGCCATACCTGTTCAGCAACACCCTGGCGCCGGTCATCGCCGGGGTCACCCTGGCCGTGCTGGACATCATAGAGGAGTCGGGCGAGGAGCGGAGGAGGCTGCTGGAGAACCAGCGACGCTTCAGGGCCGGTATGTCGGAGGCCGGCTTCAGGCTTGTACAGGGAGACCACCCGATAGTCCCGGTGATGCTCGGACACCTGGAGGACGACGCGGTCATGGCCCAGAGGCTCGCCGCCGGGCTCCTGGAGAGGGGCATCTACGTGATAGGCTTCTTCTACCCGGTGGTCCCCCGGGGCCAGGCCAGGATAAGGGTCCAGCTCTCCGCGGCCCACACTGCGGAGCAGGTGGAGAGGTGCGTGGACGCCTTCACCGGTGCGGCCCGGGAACTCGGCATACTCTGACCCGCCGGCCGGCGGGTATTGCGGCTCCGCCCCGGCAATGAGATAGTACCCTCCATGAGTAAGGAACTGGAGAGGCTCGACGAGGCGCTGTTCGGGAAGGTACGCAGGGGGCTGCTCAGCCTTCTGATCCTGAACCGGGGCAGGCGCTTCTTCCTGCTGGAGCTCGTGGGGCTGCTCAGGACCGGCAGGGGCTGCGTCCAGAGGGAGCTCGCCAACCTCGAGGGCGCCGGTATAGCCCGGCGTGAGCGGTCCGGCGTGCGGGTCTACTTCGACCTCTCCCCGGAGTGCCCCCTCTCGAAGGAGCTGGAAGCGCTCCTCCGGGGTATGGCCGACTTCCGGGAGAGCCTTGCCGCCGAGCTCCCGCCAGCGACCCCGGAGGGCCTGCCGGCACTGGCCGTGTCGCCGACCCGGCCGGGCCGGAGGCCGTCGCTCACCGTCATCTCCGTCTCACGGGAGCCGGACGGGCATCCGGAGGAGGAGGTCGGCAGGGCCGCGCTTCTCACCGGGACGGACGTTGACCTTCTGAGGTCGGCTCCCGAGGGCATAGGCCGTCTCATGGACTCCACTCCGGAGCTGGCATGGGCTCGGGACCGGGAGAATACCCTTATAGGGGATGCCGAGATCTTCGATACCGGCGGGGCTTCGGAGGAGGAGACCGGCACGCCGGACCTCTTCTCGAGCGCCGGCCTGGGATGGTGAGTCGGCCGGGGGCCTAGTCCTTCTCGTCCTTTCGCACGTCGTTCATCAGGAACTCCACGTCCTCGCCGCCGCTGCCCACCTCGCGCTTCAGTATCATGAGGGAGCTGCCCAGGCAGCTTCCGACGGTGGCCACCATCCAGCCCTCCTTCTGCTTCCTCCCGATTATCTCGGCTATCTTGCCGCGGAGGCTCCAGAATACCTGGATGATGTCGTGCTGGTACACCCGACCGTCGTCCACCATGATGAGGACGTTCCCGCCTCCCACCTCTCCCAGCGCGGAGACGCTCCAGCCGTCCCTCTCCTTCTCCTCGATGAGCTTCTTGAGCGCTCCGGCGCTCTTCCAGGTAGCGGGTACTATCAGGTGCCTCAAGGTCGGACCTCCGGTCGCTTCTCGCCCGGGGCGAGTCGTGCCAAGGTTCATCCGGACGCTCTTTCGGGCGCTCTACGCTCACGGGGATGAATAAGCAGAATCCGCCGCCGGGACAACTCCCTCAGCGGATGTAGCCCAGGTCCCTGAGGGTTCTCTCCATGGCCTCCCGGAAGGGCACCTCCGGAGGGGGGGAGACAGGAGGGGTCGCCCAGTAGTCGAGCAGCAGCTCCACCGACCCGGAGTCCGGCTCGACCGGAGAGCTCTCGAGCGGGTCGGCCGAGAGGTCGTAGGCCACCATCGAGTCCAGGTGCGGGTTGCCGACCACCTTGGTGCTGCCCGACAGCACCGCCGCGAGGTCTTCCGGGCTCCAGACGAGGTTGCCGGAGGGGATGCTCCTGCCGGCGGGGGCGGAGCCGACGGTCAGGTCGGCGCCGGAGGTCCATCCGGGCGCTTCCAGCCCCGCCATGGCGAGCATCGTCGGCAGCACGTCCACGTGCGCGGCGCAGCCGCGTGCCTCCCCCGGGCCCAGCCCCGGCCCGGCGATGATGAGCGGCACGTGCAGCAGCTCCTGGTACATGGTGTGGCCGTGGCCCATCCTGCCGTGGTCCATCAGCTCCTCGCCGTGGTCGCCCACCACGACCAGGAAGGCGTCCTCCATGGCGCCCCGGGCCTCCAGCTCCGAGAGCAGGCGGCCGAGCTGCGCGTCGGTGTAGGCCAGCTCGCCGTCGTACAGAGCGGTAAGGTTGTACAGGCCGGCGCTGTCCAGCGCTGTGACGCCGGTGTTCACCTGCATGACGTCGTCCCGGCCGCCCCACTCCGGACCGAACGGCCCGCCGTAGTCCGGGTCGGTCCACATGGCGTCGTAGGGCGGGGGAGGGGCGTAGGGCAGGTGCGGGTCGAAGAAGTGGATGGCGGCGAAGAGCGGCCTGTCCGTGTCACGCGACCGGTCGTACCAGGCCAGGAAGTCGTCCACCGTCCCGGCGGCATCCCTCCGGCTGGCACTCCCTACGAAGCCCTCCCGGTCGAAGTGGTCGAAGCCCCGGTGGAACCCGAAGTCCTCCCCCATGAAGATGACGTTGAACAGCGCCACCGTCTGGTAGCCGGCGTCGCCCAGCAGCATCTGCAGGGTGGGCAGCTCCGCGGCGATGCCGTAGAAGCCTCCGTCGGACCAGCCGGCGCCGTGCTCCCTCTGGGAGAGGCCGGTGAGTATCGAGGCCATTGCCGGCAGGGTCCAGCCGCTCTGGCCCTGCATCCTGTCCCAGGACAGCCCGTCCGCCGCCAGGCTGTCCATGACTGGGGTGGTCTCCCGCCCGTAGCCGGCTGCGGACATGTGGTCCCACCGAATCGTGTCAACCAGGACCAGGTAGAGGTCGGGTCTCCGCTCCCCGGCAGCCTCGCCACCGCCGCCGCAGGCCGCCAGCGCAAGCAGGCAGCAGGGCAGGAGGGGGGCGAGGGAACGGCGGAGGTCAGCCATCCCCGCCCCCGCCGAACATCCTGTCGCTGGTCTTCAGGGCGCAGAGGTGGCCGCACATGCTGCAGACGTCGCCGTCCCGGGGCAGCGCCTCGTCCCTCTCGCTCCTGGCCAGGGCGGGGTCAACCGCCAGCCGGTACTGCTCCTCCCAGTCGAAGCTCCTCCTGGCGGCGGCCATGGCGTCGTCCGCGTCCCTGGCCCCCGGGAGACCCCTGGCCACGTCCGCCGCATGGGCGGCTATCCTGGCGGTCATCACCCCCACCCGGACGTCGTCGGCGTCTGGCAGCCTCAGGTGCTCCGCCGGGGTCACGTAGCAGAGGAAGTCCGCGCCCATCCAGGCGGAGACCGCCCCGCCTATGGCCGAGGTCACGTGGTCGTACCCGGGTGCTATGTCGGTGACGACCGGCCCCAGCACGTAGAAGGGCGCCCCGCCGCAGAGGCTCTTCTGCATCCTGACGTTCTCGGCTATCCGGTCCAGCGGCACGTGCCCCGGGCCCTCGACCATCACCTGCACCCCCGCCGCGAGGGAGCGGGCCTGCAGCTCGCCCAGCGTGACCAGCTCCTCTATCTGCGCCCTGTCCGAGGCGTCGGCCAGGCAGCCCGGACGCATCCCGTCTCCCAGCGAGAAGGTGGCGTCGTGCTCGCGAAGTATCTCCACCAGCCTGTCGAAGTGCTCGTAGAAGGGATTCTCCCTGCCGTTGCCGTCCATCCACTCCGCAAGGAGCGACCCTCCCCTCGAGACTATGCCCAGGCTCCGTCCCTGCTCCCGCAGGAGGGCTACGGAGCGCCTGGTGATCCCGCAGTGCAGGGTCAGGTAGTCGACACCGGCGCGGCAGTGCTCCGCCACCGCCTCGAACATCTCCTCCTCGGTGACGTCCGGGAAGTCCCGGCCCCGCCTGGCCGCCTCCCCGAAGACCTGGTAGAGCGGCACCGTGCCGACCGGGACCGGGCTCCGCTCGAGTATGGCGCCGAGTATCTCCCTCCAGCCGGGTCCGGTGGAGAGGTCCATCACCGTGTCGGCGCCGCTGGCCACGGCCACCCTCAGCTTCTCGAGCTCGGCGCCGGCCGACTCCAGGTCCTCCGAGCTGCCTATGTTGGCGTTCACCTTCACTCTGGAGGGGGCGCCTATGGCGCACGGGGCCGCCGGGGTGGAGACGTTGCTGGCCGGCACCACGATGGTCCCGGCGGCCATGCCCCGGACCAGCGTCTCCCGGTCCAGCCCCTCCCTGGCCGCCGCGAGCGCCGCCGTCTCGCCGGTCTCGCCCCTCCTGGCTCTCTCTATCGCGGTCATCAAGCACCTCCCTACGCCGGCATTACCCGGATCAGGTACTCAGGGTATGATCTCAGCCCCGTCGGGCACCCCTCAATCGCACAATATAGCCTCCGAGGCCTCTCCGGGCTACCTGGGCCGCCACGCTGCCGCGGGGTCGTCTTGACGATATAATTCCGGGAGGCATATCTTCCTAAGCTGTTCCGCAGGGCCCCGGCCCGCGGATGCAGGCCCGTCCGTGGACCCGCCGGTGGACCACCCCTCGACCTGGAGATGACCGTATGACGCTGCTGCTCCTGGCGCTGCTCTCGGTGACCCTCCCCGCGACGGACTCGGCCCTCGACAGGCCGGGCGTGTCGGCCGGCGTCGGTCTGAACGAGGCGCCCCGGGAGTTCTACGAGCTGGTGGACCGGGATACCTACGAGCTAGGCCCCGGCGACGTGCTCCGGGTTGTGGTGGAGGGCGGCTGCACCCCGGCCATGCTCTCCGCCGGCCTCTACCCGGTATCGAACGTCACCGTCTCCGGCGACGGGAACCTCGTGGTCTCCGGCATCGGGCAGGTTGCCGTGGGCGGCCTCACCATCCAGGAGGCCGAGTCGGCCCTGCGGGAGCTGGCCTCCCGCTACTACCCCCGCACGACCTTCTCCCTCTCGCTCACCGCCCCGAGGGTCTTCATCGTCAGGATAAGCGGCATGGTCAACGAGCCGGGGCACTTCTTCATGCGCTCCATCGATCGGACCTCCGCGCTGGTGGACCAGGCCGGCGGCATCTCCGCCGGCGGCACCCGCAGGGGGAGGCTGATAACGGCGGACGGGGACACCCTGGCCGTAGACCTGATGCTCGACCCGGAGACCGGCCGGCCCACTGCGGACCCGCTCCTCTCAGAGCAGGCGGTCCTGGAGTTCGGCCCCAGCGACAGCCCGGTTACCGTCGTCAGGGCCCCGGGCGCCGGCGCACTCCTGCCCGTGGAGACCTTCGACCTGGGACCGACGCCGGGCGAGGTGGACATCGAGGGGTTCAGCGCGCTGGTCGGCGGCTTCCAGGGCAACGTCGACATGGCGAAGAGCTTCCTCATACGGGACGGCGAGTACCTGCCCATATGGGACGGCGTGGACAACGAGTTCCTGGAGCTGACCCTTCAGACGGACGACACGCTCAGGCTCGCCTCCGTCACCGACTCGGTCGTAGTCAGCGGTGCCGTCTACCTCCCCAGGAGCGTGGCATACGTACCGGGGGCCACCGTCGCCGACTACATAGGCAGGGCCGGCGGCGCCACCAGCGACGCCGCCACTGGACGGGTGCGCCTCTCCCGGAACGGCCGTCTGGTCGAGCGGGGCGGCGACGCGCTGGAGAGGATTCCCCTCCCGGGCGACGACATAGAGGTCCCCTACTCCTGGCTCGCCCGGAACTCCGATGCAATCTCCGTCTTCACCAGCCTGGTGAGCGCCTCCGTCCTCCTGTACAATGCCTTCAGCAACTGAGCGGGGCGGCGAGGAGGGCCGGCGCCTCAGCAGCGAGCGCCTGGTCACCGTCCACGAGGCCGAGTCGGAGATGGAGGCGCTCACACTGAGGGCCTTCCTGGAGGACCAGGGCATAGAGGCGGCCGTCAGGAGCAGACAGATACCCATGTACGACGGCATAGCCAAGGTCTGGAACCCGGTCTGGGGTTACGTGATGGTCCTCGAGTCGGACGGGGAGAGGGCGAGGGAGCTGCTCTCCGGCTACCTGGAGGGCCTGGAGGGGGCGGAGCCGGTTGAGGACGACGCGGACTGACCGCCTGGTCACCACGCTCCTCCTGGCCGCGCTGGCCGCGCAGGCCGCCGCATCCGTCCCCGGCCTGCCCGACGCCCTCCCGGACGAGCTCCTGGAGGCGGCCAGGAGGGGGTATCCCCCCGACTCGCTGAGCATGCCGGCGGACAGCCTCGTGGAGGAGCTGCTGCTTCGGGGCGGCCTGGCCGCCCGTTACGCCGCCTGGTGCTCCCGCCTCATGGGCGACCCGCTGCCCGGCGCCCCCACGCCGGCCCTGCTTGAGCACGGCGAGCCGCCGACCCTCCCGGCGCCGCAGACGGCCACGGCCGACCCCTCCCTCATGAGGGCGGCGCTGCTGGGAGCCATCCACCGCTTCGGCGGGGAGGGGGAGTACCCTCTCGGGGCGGAGCTCGTCGGGCTGGTCACGGCCTCCTGGAACGGCCTGCCGCAGGGGGTGCGCACCCTGGCGCTGCAGGCTCTGGGCAGGCTCGGCCTGGACGTCACCGGCGACCTCCCCCCGGAGGAGCTCCGGCGGGCCGGCACCGGCCCCGCCCTCCGCTACATGGTGGAGATAGGCGCCCTCTGCGACCCGGCGCTCCCGCCGGGAGCCGCGGTCACCGAGCGGGTCTACGCCGCCGGCTGCGCGCCTCCGGAGAGCCTGGGCCCCTTCCTCTCGGACGCGGCGTGGGCGGTGCGGCACACCGCCGCCGCCAGGGCGCCGCTTGCTCTCCTCGAGCCGCTCCTCCGGGACTCCGTCCCCTACGTGAGGCTGGCCGCCGCGGGCAGGCTAGCCGACTCCACCGGGGAGACGCAGGCCAGGCTCGCCCTGGCGGAGCTGGCCCTGGAGCCGGGCCCGGTCGGCCACATGGCCGCCGGCATGCTGGGAGCCGGCGACTCCATGCTCATCGCCCTCCTCCTGGAGGACCCGGCGCCCGCCAGGAGGGCGGCCGCCCAGTCCGCCTGGCTCTCCTGCTCCCTGGCCGTGGACAGCGCGCTCCGCGCAGACTGGCTCGCGGACCCCTACTGGGTGCTCCCGGTCGAGGCGGCCTGGCACCAGCTGGATTCCGGCGACTCCACCGGCTGCATCGAGTCCTGCGCCCTGATCCTCGACCTTGCAGCCGCGGGCGCCTACGACCACCCCCGGAGGGCCTCGGAGTACGCGGTCATGCTTGAGGCTCGGGCCAGGGGCGACTCCGCCCCGGAGCCGCCGGAGAGCCCGCGGCAGCCGCTCCCCTTCGAGCCGCAGCCGCAGGCCCCGGACACGGCGGTCATCAGGACAACCGAGGGGGACGTCACCATGCTGCTCCTGGACGACGTGGCCCCCGTCACGTGCGCCGGCTTCAGGCACCTGGCCGCAGCGGGCTTCTACGACGGCCTCCGGTTCCACCGGGTCATCCCCGGCTTCGTGGCCCAGGCCGGCTGCCCCGAGGGCAACGGCTACGGCGGGCCCGGCTACGAGCTCCCGAACGAGAGGAGCCTTGTCCCCTACGGGAGGGGGGTGGTGGGCATGGCCGACGCCGGGCTGGATACCGGCGGCAGCCAGTTCTTCATCATGCTCGACTCCCACAGGCGGCTGGACGGCAGGTACACCGCCTTCGGCAGCGTGACGGCCGGCGAGGATGTCCTGGACCGCATAACCGTGGGCACGCTCATAAGGGCCGTCGAGCTGCGCTGAGACCCTTGCCCGGGCAATCCCGGGCACTTAACGTACCGTCTGACGAATCACCTGCGGGCCCGGCGGCCCGGACACGAGAACGAGACACGGACATCGGAGGGCTCCAGATGGGTAGCGACACACGGAGGGTACTGGTCACCGGGGCGCTAGGGCAGATAGGCTCCGAGCTCACGGTGGAGCTGCGCGCTCGGTACGGGGCGGACAACGTGGTCGCCTCCGACTTGAGGGAGGGGGACCCGGACGGCCCGGTGGCCGGCGGCGGCCCCTGGACGCTCCTGGACGTCACCGACGCCGACAGGGTGGCCGGGGTCTGCAGGCGGCACCGCATCGACACCGTCTTCCACATGGCGGCCATCCTCTCCGCCACGGGGGAGGGCAACCCCGCCCTCTGCTGGCACGTGAACATGCAGGGCACCATCAACGTCCTCGACGTTGCCCGCGACATGGAGATGAAGCGGGTGATAGTCCCGAGCAGCATAGCCGCCTTCGGCCCGGAGACCCCGAGGGAGAGCACCCCCCAGGAGACCGTCCTCAGGCCCAGGACCATGTACGGCATCACGAAGGTCGCCGGCGAGCTCCTCTGCGACTACTACTTCCGCCGCTACGGCGTGGACGCCCGAGGCCTCCGCTACCCGGGTATCATCTCCTCCGAGACCCCTCCCGGCGGCGGCACCACCGACTACGCCGTGGACATCTACTACAAGGCGGCTCAGGGCAAGGACTACAGCTGCTTCGTCAGGGAGGACACCATGCTTCCGATGATGTACATGCCGGACTGCATCAGGGCCACCATCGACCTGGCCGAGGCCTCCCCGGATGGCCTCGTCCACCACGGCGACTTCAACGTGGGCGCCCTCTCCGTCACCGCCGGCGACATCGCCGCCAGCATCCGGGAGCACCTGCCGGGCTTCCGGGTCACCTACGAGCCGGACTACAGGCAGGAGATCGCCGACACCTGGCCCACGAGCGTCGACGACTCCGCCGCCCGAGAGGAGTGGGGCTGGAGCCCCGGGTGGGACCTTCCCTCCATGACGGAGGACATGCTCCAGAAGCTCCGTACCAGGTTCGAGACCGGTTAGGGGAGCCCCCGCCATGAGGCTCGCCACCCGCCTTGCAGTTCTCATGCTGAGCATATCGGCCTTTGCCCAGAGCACGGCGGAGTTCACGATTTCCGGTGAGGCCATCGAGAGTCCCGTACCCGCCGGTTACTACTACCTCTCCGTGAGCCCCGAGTACGAGCTCAGGGTCATCCTGTACGAGTACTGGGGCCAGTACATTCTCTACATCGACAAGCTCTGGGTGGACGACATCGAGGGGCTGCCCCATGTGAGCTACAGCATCCGGGTGACCGCCGAGGAGCTCGCCGAACGCATCGGCATGGACTACGTCGCCAGCTTGGAGTTCCTCGAGTGGACCGGTCCGACTTCGTTCAGGATGGGCTTCAACGGCGGCCAGTCCGTGACCGTGGAGAGGACCGGCAAGGGCACCTACCTGTTCACCCGGGAGTGAGCACCCCCGCCCGGCAGACCAGACTCCGCAGGCCTGACGGCATCTCCCGGGTCACTGCGCCAGCAGGTCCGGCTTTCGTCCATGCCCGTCGTCCAGCCCCTTGACCACATGCAGGTAGACCCTGGTGGTCTCCAGGCTCCTGTGCCCCAGCAGCTCCTGTATCTCACAGAGGTCGACGCCCTTCATCAGCAGGTGCGTGGCGAACGAATGCCGAAGCGTGTGCACCGTGGCGTGCTTCCGTACCCCGGACTCCCTGACGGCCCTTCTCATAGCCCTCTGCACAACCGAGTAGTGCATGTGGTGACGCCGCACCGCACCCGACTCCGGGTCGACCGAGGGCCCAGACGCCGGGAACAGGTACTGCCACTTCCACTCCAGGCCTGCCCCCGGGTACTTCCTCTCCAGAGCGAAGGGAAGCGATACCGGCACTCTCTCCCCGCTGAAGCCGTCCCTGACCCGCTCCAGCTGCTCCTCGAGAGCAGGCACCAGAGACCTGCTGAGCAGGGTCACCCTGTCCTTGTCCCCCTTGCCTCCCCGGACCGTCAGGGAGCACCCGTCCGGGTCCAGGTCCTGCACGCGAAGCGACAGGGCTTCACCCAGCCTGAGACCGCTCGAGTAGATGATGCGCAGCACCAGCCCGGCCACTCCGTCCACAAGCGACAGCACCCTGGACACCTCGGCAGGGGAGAGGACCACAGGCAGCCTCTTCGGCTTCCGAGCCCGAACCGCGTCGATGCCCTCCGGCTCCCTTCCCCATACGTTCCGGAACAGGAAGAGCACCGCGTTGAAGGCCTGATTCTGCGTTGACGATGCAACCTTCTTCCTCAGCGCCAGGAAGGACATGTAGTCTCGGAAGGAGGAATCCTCCCTCGGCTCCAGCTCCCGCTCCCGACAGAAGCAGAGGTACTTCCGGGACCAACCAGAGTAGGTCTTCACGGTGCTCCTGGAGTAGTGCCGGACCCGCAGCGCATCCACCAGCGCGGCTACCGGATCGGATGAAACCGAGACAGCCTCGTTACCCTCCTCGACACCCGCGAACCTGGAGTAGAGCTTCACCGCATCCAGAGCCTGCCTGATCTGCCAGTCCTTCCGCCCCTCCTTCTCGAGCGCATCCGCATACTCATGCTCTCCCGGCCGTCCCAGAGCCCGGTAATGCCTGACCCACCAGAGCATGAAAGGGACCTGCTTCTCCCGCACCAGCTTCAGCGACTGCAGATACTCCTCGAATCCATCAATAGAAGCCCGAGTCATATTGCCCTCCCACCTATACGGCTGCAGCATAACAACGCCATTCCCAGCGTTAGTGTACGCATGTTCACTACCCCTTGTCAAGATACAAGCATTGACTAGCAGTAGCCGTGCAGCTATTCTCATGCAGCGTAACCAGGCAGCCGGCATACACAGCAGCCGCAGAATCATTGTTAGAGCTAAGGAAAAAATGGGAAACAGAAGTAGAGCTGAAATCTGGAAACAACAGAAATACAACAACTCCTGTGCTTGGGATTGCTTATCCATGCTTCTCAAAACGCAAGGAGTTGAAACAAGCTCCATCGAGCTTGTCGGTTCAACTCAGGTTCCCTACCAACTCCGTCTTCATCCAGAAGAGAATCGACTTACTGCAGGTATGCTCGTTCAAGCCGATGAAAATGTTAATCTTGCACTCGGGCAATACGGCTTTAAACTTCAGAGCACTAGAGTATCGACAATCGCTGAATACGTTAAGCTCGCAGAGGAAACATTACTTTCTGGGGAAGCCTTCGTCACAAGTATTAAGAGACCAGATGATTTGCCAGGAAGACATGCCGTGGTTTTCACAGGATTAGAAGATTCAATCTTTAAAGGGCTTGATCCTGATTGCCGTCTTGATCGAACTACGGACTATCACTACTCCGATGTTCATGATATCGTAACTCTTGATCTTGAGCAAGAAGAATTCCATCAAAGGGTTACTGGCGATACAGGGTATGTTCCACTTCTTGGTGTACTAGTTTCCTGCGACCCTTTCAAGATCAATCCTGAAATAATGAAAAATATGTTCAGTAGAAGTAAGGAAGCTCTTGATTTCTATGAGTCTGCTACAGGTGAACTTGACTTCCAGAGCTCCAAATCGATGCCTGTTATCTACAATGTGCTAAAACCTGTTTTATCTGACTTACGAACAGCAATCGAAATCCGAGATGAGTATCAGAATCGAGATTCAGAGATTGCCTTATTCCTGAAAGAATTTGAAACCGGAATCCTGGAGTTTCGGAAACTAACAAAGAATAATGAAGCAATACCGGAGAAACTTACCGAGAGATTGAGTGCTTCCCTTGCAAGATCTTACGAACTTCTTGAGAAGCACCTGTCTTTTGAGATGTACAGAAGAAAAGAGGCTCTAACCACTGAATGAACCTGTCACAGCCGTCAAGGTACGGGCTACGTAATACCTGTGCAGGTTATTCAGATTGTTCGGCATAGGAAAGGGGATAGAAGTGCAGAAACTAATCACATGTGCGCTGATCGTTCTGACTTGTTCGATCGTGCTTGCGGGTGAGGTAGCGGACGAGGTGACCTTCAGGACAGCGCAACCTGCTCCAACCGATATCATATCCTGGAGTTTCTTCTGGGTGATGCCTGAGATTGCACCGGATGCAACGCTTGAATATGCGGTGATCCAGCCTGATGGTGAGGAGTATTTCCGGATGGCTATTCCTGCTGAAACTCCATCAGGAAGTCCAATTCGCTCGGATTTCCGTGAAGGTCTTGCCGGTGGCAATCCGGAGGTATTCAGCGGTCATAACATCCAGTTCACTTTCACAGTGGACATCGGCACAATCCAGTTCCCGGATGGTGCAACATTCCTCTTCGAGTTCACAGAAGTCGTCGAGGCAGTTAGATAGGGATTGCCGAACAACTGCATGAACCATCTACGAGCGGAGCTGTTTGAGCTAGGTGGTCGTAATGGTTATGCAGAGCGTTCGAAGACGAGGAAGAAGCGATCGCGCTATGAAAGTCTCGTTCACACTGAAACCCGACCAGAAGTTGATTCTTCGCATTCTTCGCGAGGCGGGCAAAGTCCATTACCCAGTCCTACGCCGAGTTCTAGAGGCGATTGAGCATTCCGAGTCCGATTTCGACGCCTTCGTGAAGGCGGTCGCTGACAAAAGGGAGTTCGATTTCCGACCCGACTGGCAGAAACCAAAGCTGACGGAGTTGGAACGTACCCTCGAGGGATTGCTCTTCGTTGGTCTGATCGAACAGTCATTCCACTCGGATGGACAAATCAGAGTCTTCATGGGGGACACCGGCCTGACCAACAGTGACATTGCTCTCACGACCGAAGGCGAGAGAGTCGCCAAGAGCATCAAGGAGGAGCGACGCCTAATTCTGAGGCCGGCACCGACACGGCGCACCACAATCTTCGTCGCCTGTGCTTTCGGGCATGATGAGGTCGATTTGCTTTATGAGAAGCACTTCCTTCCCGCGTGCCAAAGTGCGAACTACGAGGCAGTCCGAGTGGATATGACCGAACCGAAGCAGAGCATCACAGAAGCGATTCTCGAGGGTATTACGGAGTGTGCTTGCGTCATCGCCGATCTGACATACGCTCGACCTTCCGTCTACTTCGAGGTCGGTCTTGCCCACGGCCTCGGAATTCCGCTGCTCTTGACGTGCAGATCAGATCACCACCGGGGCAAGGCGGACGACAAGAAGGTTCACTTTGACCTCGAACAGTACAAAATCAGTTTCTGGAAGCAAACACCCAAGGGTGATTTCAGTTGGCCAAAGAACATGAAGCCAACTGCACGTCTGTCTGCATTGGTGCCAAAGCGGACGGGAGAATGACAAAGAAGCTTCGAACAAGAGCGTGGAGCTCGACTTCGGGTTAGCCGCGCCGCTTCGCTCTGCGGCACCCCCGAAGCGGCTCACGCTCGACGTTAGCTGGAAGGGATGCAAATGCCTATCGGCAGAAATCGTGTTTTTGAAATCATCGGAACAAAGCCAAGAAATCCACAATGGGCCTGGTGCGCAATTTCTCCGAACTACGAAAGAGTTGTATTTACTCTATGGGCTGATGAATTACTCGGTGACAGATATCTATTGTTTAGAGATCGACGAACCAATTCGCTAAACCGCAGCGAAAGAGATCTAAAAGAGAAGCTCGATCTTGCAATGGAGATGAACATTCCAGCTTATGGGTTGGTATGCGAAGCGCGCAATGTAAATGCACCAATAAGAAAAATAGGAAAGGTACATGCAGATTATCTTGTCAAATTGAGATTGCAGAAGGACGAGGAAGGGATTTATGCAATAGATATTGGCAAGGTTCAACTTGCTGAGATTGTGAGTGAAGAGAAGGCTAAGAGAGAGGCAACGGAGAATAACGGTCTTAACGATATAAATTCAATCCCACCAGGTTCTGAGTCTCCTGATAGAGCCCATGTTGAGGGCTTAATAGTCAAGAGGGACCCCAAAGTCAGGCGGTATGTTATTGAACAAGCTGAAGGGAAGTGTGAGTTCTGCGGGAAGCAAGGGTTCCAAATGGACTCAGGTAGGAGGTATCTAGAAGCTCACCATGTAATCACACTCTCTAATCAGGGAGCTGATACTGTGGAAAATGTTATTGCATTATGTCCGGAACACCATAGAGAAGCACATTATGGGGTGAATGCAGAGGAGTTGGAAGAACAATTCTTGGAATGTATTAACAACAGAAACGGGTAAGAGTCGCCTTCTGGAGACACACTATTATCAGCTAACAACAAAATGCAGCAGAACTGCGTGCAGGTGTTCAGAAGTAAGTGTATCGCAGTCTGCTGATTTTGAGTGTTGTGGGATTCAATGGCCGGCCTGCTGGCTAGCCCGGCGAAGGATGACAAGAGGACAAAGAGAACATATTTATGGTGTAGGCAATGCGAACAGATAGACACGGGATGAAAATGGAATACGGATCAAAATCAATGCCCGCCCTAATCGCCAGCCCAGAACTCTATGCATCCCTTGCGAAGAACAAGCAGACCTACTGGACAACAGGAACCGGCCCGGCTCGAAGGCACGGAGCTTGGAGTATAGAGCTGCTGGAATACTGCCATAGTGGAGTGAATGGTATCAAGAAATATATGAGATCAAAGGCATAACGACATAAAGAAAACAAGGATAAAGCAAAGAGAACAAAGGACATAGGACAAAGACAGGAGCTTGGGCGCAGGCAAGCAAGGAGACAATAGCTGCCCACAACAACAGCATGAACCAGGCGCGGGGGGCAGTTGGACGTGCGAGGGTAGTTCCCGCGCTGGTTATGCTGGATGTTATGTGAGATAGGGAGTATACGAAATGGAAACAGTAGACATCATTTTAGAAGTACTGTTGTTACTCGGTTTGCTGTATCTTGCTCTCTTCAAATCGTATTTTAAGGAGAAAGGGAAAAACCTAGCAACTCGGGAAGATATCCAGGAGATCACTTCTCTTGTTGAGACCTTAAGAGCAAAAATAGAATACTCATTGCAGGCGAAATTGGTACTAAGGCGAGAAGAGCATGAATCACTATTACACTACTACTCTTGTCTATCTAAGTGGATTCACACAATATCGAGCTTCAGTTTTGCAGGAATAACATACGATACATTACACATGATTAATGAAAGAATCAGTAGTGTGAACATATGCTATTCGGAAACGATATTGGCATTTTCAAAAGTAGAACTACTGGTTAATAATGATAAGTTGAGAGCAGAGGGCCATGGTCTGATTAGAAGAGTACTAAAATATCAAAATAGAACAATTAAGATGTGTGGTGACTATCATCTCTTATGTCTTGAGATCCATGCGGAAGAGAAAAGATTAAAGGATGGTGAGCGTGTTGAGGAATGGGCTAAAGTAATTGCAAAGCAACAAATAGCAATAAAGAAATACTATGAAGAGCAAGCTAGCGAATATGGAACTCTGTTAAGGTACATAATACCACATATGGAGACTATATCAGCACATTTAGAAGAGATCGTTAAGGAGGAGTGATAACTACTAATCACAAGAATAAATGCAATGAGATGTGGGCAAAACAGAGACCAGCACATAACCACAGCATGAACCAGCCGCGGGGCAGTTGAATATGCGAGGTTGATTCCCGCGCTGGTTATGCTGAGTGTTACAGAAGTAGGACGGCGGCGTCTGAGAACATAGAGCAAACAGAATCGGGCACATCGGAAATCGGGCCCATAGAACAAGAAAAAGCCGCCGCCGTGAAAAAATAGGAAACCGGAGATCGGACAACCGGACAGCGACAGAGGAGACAGAGCCTGTAACAATGGGCTGTAGCTGAATCGCGCGACTGTACCGTCAACCTGTGCAATCAGCTAAGCCCAAGCGTTGTGGGTTGAAATGAAAAGAGGCATTCTAAGTTGGGAGGACAGCGTATGAAAGCGAAGAAGATATACTGGGCGAACCCCCATTCTGATGGAGGTTGGGCAGTTCAGAAATCTAGATTTGGAGGAACGATATCCAAGCATTCTACCCAATCCAGTGCATGGAAAACTGCTCGCCGCATGGCTTGCGGTACGGAATCAGATGCAATACTGCAGGACCAGCAGAAGAGAATTGTGACAAGACATACATACTCAAATGAGACTTTAGAAGAAGATTAATATGCGAGCATATATACCTCTTGCGATAGTCTATGACTTCGATGGAACACTTGCTCCTGGCAACATGCAGGAAAGAGATTTCATTCCAGCAATTGGCATGACACAACAAGCGTTCTGGGATGAAGTCAATAGTGAAGCAAAACAACATCAGGCAGATAATATCCTCGTATATATGAAATTGATGCTAGATAAAGCTAGACAGGCTCAAGTAACAGTTCAAGAGGATGATTTCAAAGACTATGGACGTCGCCTGTCATTCTACGAAGGGATCTTGCCTAATGAAGAACAGTCAGATCCAGGTTGGTTCGCGAGAATCAATTATTATGGCAGAGGTGCTAGCATAGCAGTCAAGCACTATGTTGTCTCTTCAGGTATCCGAGAGATGATAAAGGGTACACGAATCGCAAACCAGTTTGAGGCGATTTTTGCATCCTCATTTTGCTATGAACATCATGGTATTGCTGTATGGCCAGCCTTGGCTCTTAATTACACATCCAAGACGCAATATCTATTTAGGATTAATAAGGGCTGTCTTGATGTTAGCGAACATGTGCAAATTAACAAATACTTACCCGAAAATGATAGACCAGTACCGTTTAGGAACATGATCTATATTGGCGATGGAGCTACTGACATTCCTTGTATGCGAGTAGTAAAGGACAGGGGAGGTTGTACAATTGCTGTGTATAAGCCCCACACTCCTGGAGCCAGGGCCAATGTTCAACAACTTGTTAAAGAAGGTAGGGCAAACTGCATTGCATCAGCGAAATACAACGAAGGCAGTACTCTTGATAAGATAGTCAAGACATACATAGATCATCTGCAGTTCTACTATGCATATAAGCGCTTGCAAGAAACATAGAGCCCACAACAAGCGGCTGTAGCGGAATTGCTGCCGGCCTGGGGGGGGGCTGAGTCTATCGCAATCCGCTAAGCCACAGCGTTATGCGTAAATACGAACCGGAGAAATGGAGATCATGACAATACCGGATGAAACGAAAATACTGGATGAAGATGAAGTCCAGCGTCTTCTAGGGTTAATGCTAGGCGCTCTCCCTTATACTGTAAAGGAAATGTTAGTACTGAAAGATATCAATCCGGAGGATTCGATTCGTATTAGATCGCTCTCAAAATCTTTTCAGAAAGCCCGTGAAACTGCCAAGGAAATGCTTAAGGATACATCCAGCAAAACCAAGATTCCTCAATATCGAATCCGAGCAATCGAAGAAGGCAAGTTGGCTGAGATCAAACCGGAATTCCTAAAACAGCTAAGCCGATACTTCGGACTAGATGAATGGTGTTCTCGTTGGGCAACCGTGAACACAGAACTAGCATCTGGACTTGGGATGTTTTCCTGGGTAGAACTCGGGAAACGAAGAAATGGGAAAGGATTGCCCGTATCTGTATTGTCAGATTCAGAGAAACAGCTTAAGGATTTCGTGGAATCCCGCCGACCTGAAGAGCACATAAGATCGGAATTGGATATTGGTTATCGGATCACAGGTAAAAGTTTCGAGATATTTGAAATCCGGCCAAGATGGAAGCAACCGGACATTACACAAGAAATCTCAGTTGCCAAGGCAACCTATGTTAAAAGTAGAAAAATATGGAAACTCTATTGGATGCGCGCTGATTTGAAATGGCACAGGTATGATCCTCTACCTGACACAAAATCGCTCCAGGATGTGCTTAACGAAATTGGCGAGGATCCGTATTGCTGTTTTTGGGGATGAAAGAGCGCATAACCAACGCATGAACCAGACGCTTGTAAGGGAATAGGTTAGGGTTACAGCGCTGGTTACGCGTATTGTTAAGTAGCGATAGAAGGAAGAGCATAATGGTACCTATTCTGTATGGGATAGCGAGTGGAATCGCATTACTGTTAATCAAGATGTTATGGGTTAAGGGACATTATAGATTCAAGATGAAGATAGTGAATAATTCATTTCCTGTAAGCGGTGCAAATGTAGCAGTTATTCTTGGCAGTAAGTACTTCGAGAGCGAGAGCTCAAGGCAACTGCTATATGTACCGCTCACGGGTGTATCAGCATATGCAAAGCTATCAACATTGCTCAGTAAGTATGGATCCGATGTTAGTTTCTATGTGGATAAGACCGTACCAAAGGATAAGCGCATTACCTTTGAGATATGCATAGGTGGAAAGCATAGTAGCGTTCGCACAGAGCACTACTTGAAGAAGCATTGTTCTCGGATGTTTCACCCCAACGGTAGTACTCTAACTCCCAACGAAGCGCGAATTGTAAAACTAGACAGAACGTTCGAAGATGGCAAGAAGAAGTCAGTCCTCATTATCTATGGGCAGAACCGATTTGACACCATGTGTGCAATAGCCTACTTCTGCGAGTACTTCGAAGAACTGGTGCGGAAGCAGTTTGCTAGAGATCATGCAGCAATCCGTCTGGAGACAGATCCTCAACTTGGGCATTATGATGCGGAGTATAAGGCCGATGACACACACTTGATAGACCTATGTCAAGTAGATGCTACTTAACAAGCGGCTGCAGCGGCATTGCGGTAGGGTAGCAACCGGTATAGGTGCAATCCGCTGAGCCTTAGTGTTAGCATGGAAATGAGGAAGAATGGGAAAAGCAGCGATTTTCCTTGGTGCTGGCGCTTCTAAGGCGGAGGGTGCTCCTCTGCAAGGAGAGTTGTTCACTGAATACTTTGCATCTGATGCATTCAAGAATAGCTATAAAGATATTGACAGAGAACTTGCAACGTTTTTCCTCTGTAACTTCAGAATTGACCTAGACCATCAAGACATATCATCGATTAGCTTTCCCACATTCGAGGAAGTTCTTGGTTTGGTTGATCTTGCCATTCTTAGAAAAGAATCATTCCGAGAGTTTGAGATTGAGAATAGAGCATCCAACAGTGGGCGCTTAAGATTCATAGGCCAGTATCTTGTATTTCTGTTGGCAAGGGTTCTAGATGATAAGCTGAAGGGTCACAACGGCATTCATCAGAAATTGGTACGAACACTACATGATACTGGTATTCTAAGAGATGTGACTTTTATAACTACAAATTATGACATACTTATCGACAATGCATTAGTAAAGCTGGAAAAGCATGATGTTGATGTTGACTACGGAATTGAGTTCCGTAATTTCGGAACTCAAAACAATTGGCGACGCCCAAGAATGGATAAGAAGGTATCACTATACAAACCGCATGGATCGTTAAATTGGCTGCTATGCCCAACTTGCAGTGAACTCGATATTACACCGAAAGAGAAGGGAGTTGTCAGACTTATCTCTGATTTTGCAAATGCAACATGTCCAGAGTGCGAAAGTGTTTATGTGCCTCTCATTGTACCTCCGATATATTACAAAGATATGAGCAATGTATTCCTGAGTTCAATATGGAATCGAACTGATGCTTCTTTACGGAAAGTGGACCATGTAATCTTCTGCGGATATTCCTTTCCTGATGCTGATATGCATATTAAGTATTTAATGAAAAGAGCTCAGACTAATCGTAAAAACCCTCTTAGAATTACGGTTATGAACTATCACCCAGGAAAAACAGAGTCAGAATCCAGAAGTGAAGAGAATAGGTACAAGCGGTTCTTAGGAAAACAAGTGAAGTATACAGATAAATCATTTGAATGGTTTGCAGATAATCCTATGGATGTTTTGGGAAATTCTTGATGCTAACCACTGCATGAACCAGCTACGAACAGATCTGATTGACCCGGGGTAGTCGTGCTGGTTATACAGAATGTTAGGCAGGAAAGGAGATACATGCCATGTCGCTACACGCATCCGAGATTCTGGCATGTCCCAAGTGCGGACATAAACAGGCAACTCTCATCTGGCAGTCGCTGAATGTTACCCTTGACCCCGGCCAGAAGCAGAACCTCTTTGATGGAAAGATAAATGTACTTGAATGCACGCAGTGCGGGAACAAGGCATTCGTCGATGCACCTTTTCACTATCACGACATGAATCTCGAGTTTTACGTGCGGTATGTTCCCTTGGCATCTCTAGAGCATCCAGAGACATTTGACGACTTTCTTGCGAATGGATTTCCATCCATGGAAGAGAACGAAGATATGGGAATACCGGCGGATTCATACTTGCGCACTATCCATATTGTTTTTGATATGGGTGAATTGGTGCGCTATGTGATGTTCCGCGAATGTCTGGCCAACATCAAGCAAGGTAAGAAGGCCTAACCATCGAATAGAGGGTATCGGCGCATACGCGCCGAACCGTCATTGACACGTTCGGCTACCAGAACCGGACTTGCATCTCAGAGAGAGTATATGTATCTACATAGTAGAGACGGGAGGATACTATGCTTGCACGAATCCAGAAATGGGGCAACAGCCTAGCGGTTCGAATCCCCAAAGCCTTCGCGAAGGAAATGAACGTGTCTGATGGTGGAGCTGTCAACATGACAATCGATGACGGAAAGATCGTCATCAGTCCTGAGATAGAGCAGGTCTACCGACTGGATGACCTTCTGGAGGAGATAACCTCGGAGAATCTTCATGCTGAGGTCGAGTCCGGAGAGGTAGTTGGGCAGGAGATTTGGTGAAGACAGATGAGTGCTGCCCTGGGAGGGGGGATATCGTCTGGCTCTCCTTCACACCCCAGGCAGGCCATGAACAGGCAGGCATACGTCCTGCACTAGTCCTGTCTCCCAAATCGTACAACCGGAAAACAGGTCTTGCATTGTACTGTCCGGTTACGACAGTAGTGAAAGGCTATCCGTTCGAGGTTGCCATTCCACCTGACCTTGAGGTTTCCGGAGTTATTCTATCGGACCAAGTGAAGAGCCTGGACTGGAGAGCACGAAAGGCAGAGTTAATCTGCAGACTCCCAGATGCCGTGACCAGAGAAGTACTCGGCAAGGTGGGCACTCTTGTTCGGGACTAGAGAGCCGAACAGCAGCATGAACCAGCCAACAGGGCAGAGCTGATCGAACGGGTGTTCCGTGCTGGTTATGCTGAGTGTTCGAGTTCCGGCATGACTTGACAACCACCACCATAGAGGTATAGATATTATACCATGGTGTTCGAATACGATGCTCGTAAGAGCAAGAGAAACTTGGAGAAGCACGGGATCGACTTCGAGGAGTCGCAGCTTCTCTGGGATGATCCGGACCTGCTGGAGATTCCGGCAAGGACCGAAGATGAAACGCGATTCATGGTGATCGGTCGGATAGACAGCTCCCATTGGTCTGGGATCATCACCTATCGCGGAGAGGCGGTTCGAATCATCTCCGTCCGCAGATCCCGTAACGAGGAGGTGGTGCTGTATGAAGGCTAAGGACCTGGACAAGAAGTTCGATGACGGTGAGGATGTCCTCAGATACCTCGAACTCAGCAAGGCCCGTCGTGTTGAGCAGGAGCAGAAGCGAGTCAATGTGGACTTCCCCATTTGGATGATTCACTCGCTGGACAAGGAAGCAAAGCGACTGGGTATTCCCAGGCAGTCCCTGATCAAGATGTTGATCGCCAGGCATATCGAGGAAGCCAGAGCATAGAGACTCGAACAAGCGGCTGCATTGGTCTTGCAGCATTGCGACACCTGACAGAGGACAACGCATAGTGCTTCTTAGTGGACACCCAGATCCGCGCACTTCTGAGAGGAGCCCGAGCACCAGATATTCCTGAGGTTGAGTACCCACTCTATCTCATGCGGTCTTCCGTGCCCAGGCTCCGGTGGAAGGATGTTATGGCGGCAAGCATAATGCAAGAGCACGGGCGGAGCGTCCGTAGCCTTGCGCGGGATCTGGGTGTCCATTGACAGGAGTATCTGGTATTCGAGTCTATCACGGTCCTGGATACCGGGTCTGCTTCAAGAATCGGGGGAAGAGCCTGGTGATCATATTGGCCGGTGGTGACAAGCGGACACGAAAGAAGATCGAGAAGGCGTTGCGCCTGGCACGAGATCTATCGGAGAGAGAGAAGAGAATTAGCAGGACCAAGACTACTCGATTCGAAACCGCTGAGCATCGTCGAGCTCCAGAGAAAATGGCCGCACATCTTGAAGCATGCCTTGAGGAGTCCAACGGAGATGCGGCGTTTGTAGCGAAGGCACTCGGAGATATCGCGAAAGCAAAGGGAATGACGCAGGTTGCACGCGATGCTGGTCAGTCTCGAGAGCCTGTACAAGGCTCTGTCGGGCAAACGTACACCCCGGTTCGACACCCTTCTGAGAGTAGCACATGCCCTCGGGATGGAGCTTCACGCGGCACCACTGAATCGCTGAAATCGACTGGCCAACAACAGCATGCAGCTGGAAAGCTGCTGATGTTGAGCGTTCGGCCTTATGAAATGAGAGGTGCAGCATGGGAGCTATAGCAGACTCGATCATCGCGTACGCGAAACCGCTGCTCGACGAAGCTGATGGTTCACTCGAGGACATGAACAATGCCTTGTCACTTGCTCAGCTATGTTGGAATCTCGCACTGTTACCGGAAAAGGAACGTGACGCAAGACTCGCAAAGATGCAGTCGGCCCTCGCGATGGATGACACGGAATTCGAGGATTTCCGGCAATCGATCGTCCTGCCGATGATCCAGAGGCACCATGACATGTTTCCTAACATGCCCAGGCACGGGTCTGCGAAGGCGTCGAGAGCAAGGGTGCAACCGCAGCGACGGGCGGCGGCAACGCCGCAGGCAAAGAGATATCCTGGAACTGCACGCAACGCGCCGTGCCCGTGCAATAGCGGAAAGAAGTACAAACGTTGTTGCGGACGGTAGGCTGGCATCGTTGTCCACGGAACGCGTGCGAAGAGCTGGCCAAACAAGCGCCTGCAGTTGAACGGGCACGTCCGGCCGCTTCGCGGGGTCGCGCACCCGTCTACTGAGGCGCACCGTTATGCCGCTTCTGGAGAGGCAACGCTAACTCGGAGGAAGCTGTTCGCATGAAGCTCGCAGACGTTAGCCCCGAGACAGAGGTCACGTTTCTGCACTGCCTGCATGATGAGAGGCGGGACGACCCCCGAGTGATGGAGATGCGGCGCCGGTGGTTTCACGCTCAGCGGGATCACGGGCTCCGCGGAAAGGTCCTCGTGCTGGACACGGGGGAAGTTGCCGGGCTCTGCCAGTACATGCCTATCGAGAGAACCTTCATGGTGGGCAGCGCTCTTCTCGCGATTCTGTGTATCTGGGTTCATGGGTACGAGCATCTCGTCGGGAACGTCCAGGGCAATGGGTACGGCAGGTATATGCTGGAGTCGATCGAGCGTGACGCCCGAGAGAGCGGGAAGCTGGGTGTATCTGCCTGGGGAATGGACTTCCCCCACTGGAATCCTGTGTCCTTCTACGAGCATATGGGCTACACCAGGGCCGACAAGTCGGGCATGGCGGTCCTCGTGTGGAAGCCCTTCTCAGAGAGCGCCGTAGCGCCCCGTTTCCTTCGCCCCGTGCGCCGCCCGGTGGGCCGCCCGGACAAGGTGTCGCTGGCAGTCTTTGTCAACGGGTGGTGCATGGGTTCCTGCGAGCAGTCCGTACTGGCACGCGAGGCGGTGGACGGGCTCGAGTGCTTCGTAGACTACATGGAGCTCGACGGCTCGGACCCGGACGTTCAGCGTTCGTGGGGTATCTCCGACGGTGTCTATCTCCAGGGTGAGCCATACCGTCCGCATGAGCCGCCATGGACGAGCGAAGTCCTCAGGCGCGATCTGCTCGATCGCATCGAGATTGAGGGCGGGGGAGGCAGGGGATAGAACGAAGCGGAGTAACCAGCGTGTGCAGCCGACGCGTCTGTCACGGCGGCTGCAGGCGAAGCTTCGCCGCAGGCATCCGCCGAGCCAGCCCCCGGGCTGATCATGTTCCTTCGGGGCACCACGTTGGAGCCCTGGGTCTGCGGATACCTCGGGTACGGGACGGGGCATCCTTCTATCCTGGATGTCTCGAGAGGAGGATGCCGAGCGATCGGGCTCTGGACGATGAGCGATGAGATCCGCGTTCAGCGGGGCTTTCCGGACGAGTACCGTCCGAAGGCGGCGGAGCTGTACGATGCCGCCTTCGGAGCCAAGCTCTCGGCGGCCATGCCCGACCCCGTCTCGCGCAAGGCCGTTCTGGAGGAGGGATTGAACCCCCGGTTCTCCCTGGCCGCGCTGAGCGGTGGTGAGATGGTCGGCATCGCCGGCTTCAGGACTGAGTCGGGATCTCTGACGGGCGGGATATCGTACGGACTGCTCAGGGCGCGACTCGGGTTCCTCGGGGCGATTCGAGCTGTCCCCCTCCTTGTGCTGCTCGAGCGGAAGCAGACACCGGGAGAGCTGCTGATGGACGGGATAGGCGTCTCGCCCCGGATGCGCGGCAGGGGCATCGGGACCAGGCTCCTCCGCGGTCTACTGGAGTATGCGGCAGAGGAGGGGTACCTGTCGGTCCGCCTCGATGTCATCGACACGAACCGTGGGGCAAGGCGCCTGTACGAGCGCGTCGGGTTCGTGCCCGTGAGAGTCCAGAGGTTCGGATACCTGAAACGGCTGCTCGGCTTCGGGGCGGCTACGCGGATGGAGTACCGCCTCGGCTCCCGGGCCCGACCGGGCGCGGCACCAGCACCTGGCGGCCCCGTGCCGGCAGTGGAAGGATCGAAGGAATGAGCGACGCGCTTCACATCACAAGCGGCGACTGCGCGGGGGATAGTCTCAGGGAGGCCGGGCTGGCCGGCGAGGTCCTGGTCTGGCGGGACATCCTCTACGACGGTCCCCGGTCCCCCGGCTGGCCGGACTGGAAGACCCTGGAGGCTCGTGCGGCCTTCCTGGCGGAGGAAACCGGGGGCGGACTCGACGGGAAGACCGTCCGGGAGACGCTTCTCCGCCAGTACCGCGCTCTCGAAGCGGCAGCGCCGGGAAGGCACGTCGTGCTCTGGTTCGATGCGTGCCTCTTCGACCAGGCCATGCTTGCGCACATACTCGCCTGCCTGCACCATCTCGATGCCGGCGGGGCGGAGCTGCTCTGCGTCGACTCGTTCCCGGGGATAGAGCCCTTCCACGGGCTGGGGCAGCTGCGGCCGGGGCAGCTGGCCTCGCTGTACGGAGACCGGCGGCCGGTCACCGACGAGCAGTACGCCTTCGCGGGTCGGGTGGACGAGGCGTTCGCCACGCGGGATCTCCTCTTGCTGACCGGGTTGTCCCGCATGGAAGAAGCTCCGCTGCCGTGGGTCCCGGCCGCCGCCGCCCGGTGGCTGCAGGAGCGGCCCGACCCGGTAACCGGGCTGGGGAGGCTCGAGACCCTGGCCCTGGAGGCCATCCGCGGCGGGGTCCGGACGCCAGGGGAGGTCTTCGAGGCCGTTGCCGCGGCGGACACCCCTCCGCAGTACTGGGGAGACACGACGCTCTGGGCGAAGGTCAACGCCCTGGCGGAGCGTGAGCCGCCACTGGTTGAGATAGAGGGGCCAGGGGAGAGGCTGCCCCAGTGGGAGAGCGATGTGCCGCTGGAGGAGTTCTCGATAAGGGCGCTGACCGACTAGAAGCAGCCTTCTCCGCGTGTCGGCTTCGTGCTTTCCGCCGAGAGGGCTAGAGCCTTCCCGCCAGGACGACCACCAGGCAGTCCTCCCGGACCTCCCCCGAATCCGAGGGGCGGGCGCTGGCGTAGACGATGTAGCGGCCGATGTGTAGCCTCCGTCCGTCGTCGTCGGTGCCGTCCCAGGAGACGGTGGTGACGCTCCCGACCGTCTCGCCTGCAAGAAGCTCGCGGACCGGCCGCCCCTGCACGTTGTAGACGGTGAGGGTGACGGTGGCGGTCCCTCCGGGCCTGACGGTGATGGAGAGCACGTCTTCCCTGCCGTCGCCGTCGGGGGAGAAGGGGTCAGGATGCAGCTCCAGGAAGGCGCCCTCCGGGGAGGCCGCGCCGGAGACGCTGTTCCGCTGGCCGGGCGTGCCGCCGCAGGTGCAGGATGCCCAGTTGTCGCCTCTCCAGCTTGCGGTTTCGGCGCATACCCTCTCCAGGCTGGTCCCGCTGCCGCCGCCCCACGAGTCGTCGTAGGGGACGTGGTCGGATGCCTCTCCTCCCGGGCTGGTCAGGGTGACCAGGTCGGCGTAGCCGGCGCCGGGCTGGGTGGTGTTGTTAAGGGCGGGCCAGTCGTCGAGCTGGATGACCGGGCAGCCGACGTCTCCCCACCTGGCAGCGAACCCGGCGCTGTCCGGGACCAGCAGGGCGTAGCCGCCCGCCGGGACCGGCTGCGGAGCCTCGGGGAGTGTGACGGTCTCCCTGGAGTCCGACAGCTCCCAGAGGGCCGGTGCCACCGCCTCCTGGGAGGTGTTCCGCAGCTCTATCCACTCCGGCTCTCCCTGGGCGGGTGAGTACATGAGCTCGTTCAGGACGAGGGGTCCCGGGTCGTTCCACGAGCAGCTCGCGGTGTCTCCCTGAGGGAAGGTGTCCGCCTGGCAGTCCACCAGTGCTATCAGGGGCATGGGGCCTTCGCTGCCGGTCCAGTAGAGATGGGCCTCCAGCGTGTCGCCCGGAGCCATGGCTCCCGCGGACCAGGAGTCGACGGCCTCGTCCGGGTCAGGCAGGCCGTCGCCGCCGGAGTCGGCGTGGAGGATCACCCGGAGGGAGCCTGTCCGGATGCTGTCCGTGCCGGTGGAGACCACCATCGCCGTGACGGTCACCTGAGTGCCTGCCTCGCCCACGGGCGGCATGGCGCAGGTCCAGCCCAGCGTGGCGTCCGGCCCCTCGGGCGTGTAGGGGGGATCGGCTCCGGGAGTGGGGCCATCCGGGCTCACCAGCCAGGAGTCCTCCTCGTCCGGGAGGTCCGTCGAGCGGCGCTGCAGGCTCTGGCCCTCGCCCGGGTCCCGCGGGATGTCGTCCAGGCCGTCGTCGTCCCTCTGGCTCCAGTCGTCCGAGGGCACCGGCGTGCCGTAGGTGGAGTGGACGTCCTCGGTGCCGGTGCCGCCGCGGCCGTAGAGGGTGAGCGGGTCGGTGGAGGTCAGGCCGTCTCCGATGGTGGTGTTGCCGGTGGTGAGCACCACAGTCCCGGGAGCAAGGTCCCAGGGCTCGCCACCCTGGGCGTACTCCCTGTCCAGCACAACGGCGTAGCATCCGGCCTGCAGGTAGGGGGAGACGACGGCGTCCGGGTCCGATGGTGGCTCCACCGCCGTGGGCCACGCGACCAGCACGTCCAGGGCGTCTCCGTCGGTTAGCCGCATGCCGTCCAGGGTGGCGATGCCCGGGCCGGGGAAGCAGAGCTCCACCATCTCGTCCGTGTCCTCGTTCTCCGGGTTGCAGACCACCTCGGTGATGACCAGCGGGACGCCGCCTCCGGAGCCGAACGGGCAGAGGGCCGCGTCGTCCGACCGGTCTCCGTCTCCAGGGCAGCTTACCCTGGCCGCAGCGAGGTACTCGCCAGCCTCGGGGGCCGTGGTCTCGGCCTCGAGGGTGTCGGAGGAGCCGGGGTAGAGGGTGTCCGGCGGGGAGTGGGTCGAGATCAGCTCGGCCGGGCCGGCGAGGGAGTCTCCGTCGGCGTCGAGGAAGAAGTCCACCGACATGCCTGTGACCGGGGTGGTGCCGGCGTTTCGGAGGACTGCGGTCAGTGAGAGCGGCTCGCCGGGATCGGGCCCGCCGGGAGAGACAATGACGGTATCGATGGCCGCGTTGGTTGTGTCGCTGGAGAAGGCGGGGAGCCCCGGTGTGCCGCCCGGGGGGGAGGCGGCCCAGCACCACTCCTCGTCCGGCATGTCGTGGGACCTGCGCTCGACGGAGAAGCCGTCGCCCGGGTCGAAGGGGATGTCGTTCAGGCCGTCGTCGTCGCAGAGCAGCGGGTCGTCGGAGAGGACGGGTGTGCCGTAGGTGGAGACCATGTCGGAGATGGTGGTGCCGCCCGGGCGGTAGAGGACGACAGGGTCGGTGGTGGTGAGGCCGTTGCCGATGGTGGTGTTGCCGACGGTGCAGAGGAGGGTGGAGTCCGGCGGGGAGTAGGGGGTGGGACTCTGCGGGTGCTCGGGGTCCAGCACCAGGGCGTAGTTGCCCGCCCGGAGCCAGTGGCCGGTCCGGCAGGGGAAGGGAGCTTCGCCCTCCCAGCGCACTATTCCGTCCAGGGCGTCGCCGTCGGTGAGGGAGCTGCCCGCCATCGGGTAGGTGCCGGGGCCGGGGTAGTAGACCTCGACCATCTCGTCGGTGTCTTCGAAGGTGGGATTGGCGAAGACCTCGGTGATGACGGGGCAGACGCCTCCGCCGGCTGCTGCTGCGACCGCTCGGCAGTCGTCGGTCGGGTCGATGTCGCCCCCGGCGTCCGCCCGGCCTGCCGCGGCGTACCAGCCGGCCGCAAGGGTGGGCCATGCGGTCAGGGTGACGGACCCTCCAGGGGGGAGCCCGGCGGCGCTCTGCGAGGCGAGCACCTCCTCCTGGGAGGCGACGGAGTCTGCGTTCAGGTCCAGGAAGAGGGTCAGCTCGCCATCCTCCGGGGGGACGTTGCCGGCGTTGGTGAAGGTCGCGCAGAGGAGGAAGGGCTCGCCTGCGGGGGGCTCCTCCGGCTCGGTCCAGACCGAGTCGCAGGAGACGTTAACGGTATCGGGAGGCGCCTCGGGCGGAAGGCCGGGGGTGCCTCCCCGGACGGAGGCGCGCCAGCTCCCCTCGGCGTCGGGGGCGGAAAGGGGGTACCGCTCCACGGAGAAGCCGTCGCCCGGGTCGAAGGGAATGCCGTCCAAGCCGTCGTCGTCCCGCCGGCTCCAGTCGTCCGATGGAACCGGGGTGCCGTATGTGCTCACGGCGTTGCTGTCTGCCGTGCCGCCAGCGTCGAACAGCGTGAGAGGGTCCGATGAGGCGGCCAGGCCGTTGCAGATGGAGTGGTCGCCAGTTGTGAGTATGAGCGTGCCCTCCGGGAGGTTGTACGCCGGCTCGCCCGCGTAGTCCAGCTCGAAGACAAGGGCGACTGCCCCGGGCGGGAGGGTGTCTGTGCCGAGGAGCATGCCCTGGTGGGGGAAGGGGCCGTGGGCGAGAGTGTCCCATGGGAGGAGGACGTCGAGGGCGTCGCCGTCGGTCAGGGACCAGCCCCCGAGGCACTGCGTCTGCGCGCCGGTGTTGATGAGCTCGACGAACTCGCAGGCCGTCTCGTTCAGGGGGTTGGCACCCACCTCCGAGAGGACGACCGTGCGGAGGACCGCAAGAAGCTGCAGGACGGCTTGCATGCTCATCTCACGGTCAGCTTACCCGGGATTCGGGGGAGCTGTCAAGCGAACCGGACGGCTCAGGGGGCGACGAAGCCCAGGCCCTCGTTCAGGACGGAGTCGATGGTGCAGGCGCGCCAGCCACTGGGGGTCTCCACCATGCGGACGTGGAGGTCCAGGTCCCACCACGGCTCCTCCGGCCTGACGCTTATGTGGACGGTTGCCTCCCCGCCCTCTCCGGTGACGCTGTCGAAGCGGACCACCGAGCTCTCCATGTAGTCCTGGACCGTGGGCATCGAGAGGAACATCTCGAGGACCGATATCTCGTCCCAGTACTGCACCTCGTTGGCGGCGCAGTCCAGGCCGGCGGCGGCGAAGACCAGGGAGAGCTCGACGGTGGACATGTCCTTCATGCGTTCGAGCAGGACTCTGAAGATCGCCTCCATGCCCTGCCTGGTCTCCGGCTCCAGCCTGCGGAGGAGCTCGACGGCGTTTCCGGCCCTGGCCAGACCCCAGGCTTCCCGCGCGGCCTGCTCGGCGGGGTGCATGCCCCGGACGACCGCCGCGGAGAGCAGCAGGAGGGCGGCCGTCCGGAGCATGCGTCCCAGGGCTACTGCTCCAGCTCGTAGGTGACCGAGACCTCTATGCCCACCCGGAAGGCTCCGGGAGTGACCGGAGGCACCTCTCCGCCGTATCCGGCGCCGGCGCCGTAGTTGGCGTAGGAGTAGCCGTAGTCCTGGTAGTAGTAGTCGTTGGTCCACTCGCTTATGCCGGTGACCCTGCCCAGCTCCAGGCCGAAGCCGTCGGCGAGCTGCTCGGCCTTGGCTGCGGCGTTGGCGGCGGCCGTCTGCCGGGCCTCGGCGTAGAGGTCGGAGGTGTCCTCCACTCCGAAGGTGACGCTGCTGATGGTGTTGGCGCCGCCCTCCACCAGGGCGGAGAGCACGTCCCCGACCGAGTCGAGGTCGCGGACCACGGCGGTGGCGTAATGTGTGACGTGGTACTCCATCTCGCCGGTGTACTCGTAGGTGTAGTCGTCCCAGATCTGCTCCACCCAGAGGTTGTAGCTGGTGGTGCTGAGGTCCTCTCCGGCGACCCCCTCGGCCCTGGCCGCGGCCATGGCCTCCTCCATCAGAATCGCGGCCTCGTCCACCGCCTCCCCCGGCTCGCGCCGCTTCAGGTCGACGCCGAAGACTATGGTGGCCATGTCCGGCTCGGCGCTGGCAATCCCGTGACCGGTGGAGCTGATGGTGGCCGGGTACTCGTACATCTCCTGCGCGGCCGCCGGCACGGCCAGGAGCAGGAGGGCGGCCCCGGCTGTCAGTGTCCTGAGCATCTTCGTGACCCCTTTCAGATGGGTGTTCGGCACCGGATGGCCCCCGACCGCACGCTGCGGCGGGCGGGCCCTACTCTCCTATTACCTTCACCAGCACGCGTTTCTTCCTCCTGCCGTCGAACTCGCCGTAGAAGACCTGCTCCCAGGGGCCGAGGTCGAGCTTCCCGCCGGTGATGGCCAGGACCACCTCGCGGCCCATTACCTGGCGCTTCAGGTGGGCGTCGCCGTTGTCCTCGCCGGTGTTGTTGTGCAGGTAGGCGGATGTCGGCTCGTGAGGCGCCAGCTCCTCCAGCCAGCGCTCGTAGTCCCGGTGCAGGCCCGGCTCGTCGTCGTTCACGAAGACGCTGGCGGTTATGTGCATGGCGTTGACGAGGCAGAGCCCCTCCTGCACTCCGCTGGCACGGACCACCTCCCCGACGTTGCCCGTGATGTTTATGAAAGCCCGCCTCGTCGGCGTCTCGAACCAGAGGTACTCCGTGCTGCTCCTCAAGGTCACTCTCCTTCTTCTTCCGGGTCGACGGGGGCGATATCCCGCCAGCCCCCTGCAGGTTCCCTGGCGGGGGAGGGGATGATTCGGTCGAAGGCGTCCAGCATCTCGCCAGCCATCTTGCGTGAGCTCGCGATGCAGGAGACGGCTATGGTGGCGCTGCGGGGCTCGCCCGGCGGCTCCATCCGCGCGAGGGAGAGGCCCATGCGCCTGGCCCTCTCCTGCAGGGAGCGGAGCTCGGCCCGGCGGTCCTTGAGGCTCCGGGCCCCGGGGATGACCAGCTCCCTGACCATCACCCCGCACCAGAAGAGACCACTGCCACTACCCATGTCGCACCTCCCGGGTTAAATATACAAGCGGGAGCCCGCCCGTTTACCCTGGGCGGCGCCGACGGGAAGGAGGATACCGCCGTGAGGTCCGTCCTGCTCTGGCTGATAGTCGGCCTTCCCTCCGCGGGGCTCGTCATGGCCGTGATGTTCGGCCTGGAGATGAAGCGCTTCGCGGAGGAGACTCCCCGCATCTCCACAAGGCGAGACCTGGACGCCTTCGGCCGCATGGCGAAGAGGCAGATGTACGCGGCCCTTGCCCAGATAGTGATACTCGGCCTGCCGGTCGTGCTCTACGTTGTGGGTCTGCTGAACGGAACCCTCCGGAACGACGACTTCCTCTACGTGGTCGTGCCCGGCAGCATCGTCTTCGTGGCCGCCAGGCTGCTGAAGGGCTGGGAGAGGCGCGTCCAGAGCCTGCCGGTGGACGACGGGGGACTGGAGCGGGAGCGGGACGCCATGGTCAGGGTCTGGATGCACAGGCCCTTCCCGGACTGGTAGTCTCAGCCGCCTTCCCGTCCCAGAACCAGGGCGGCCATCGGCGGCAGGGTAAGCTCCGCGGAGAAGGGGAGGGAGTGGAAGGGGACCGCCTCCGCCTCCGCTCCGCCCATGTTCCCCCAACCGGAGCCGCCGTAGTGCTCCGAGTCCGAGTTGAGAAGCTCGACCCAGCGCCCCCCGCGGGGCAGGCCGACCCTGTAGCCCTGCCTGGGCGTCGGGGTGAGGTTCAGTATGCAGACCAGCTCCTCGCCGGCCGGTGACCTCCTGATGTAGGAGACCACCGTGGCCTGCTCGTCCCTGAAGTCGACCCACCGGAAGCCGGCCGGGTCCGAGTCGAGCTCGTAGAGGGCCGGGTGTGCCTCCGCGAGGGCGTTCAGGTCGGTGACCAGCCTGAGGACGCCCCCGTGGGTCGTGTGGGCCAGCAGCTCCCAGTCGAGCTCGCCGTCGTGGTCCCACTCCCTCCACTGCGCCAGCTCGCCGCCCATGAAGAGCAGCTGCTTGCCCGGATGCGTCCACTGGTAGGCCAGGAGGGTCCTCAGGTTGGCCAGCTTCCGCCACTGGTCTCCCGCGCCCTTGCCGGTCAGTGAGGACTTGCCGTGGACGACCTCGTCGTGGGAGAGGGGGAGGATGTAGCGCTCGGAGAAGGCGTAGACCAGGGAGAAGGTCAGGTCCCGCATGTGGTGCTTCCTGTGGACCGGGTCCCTGGCGAAGAAGCGGAGCGAGTCGTTCATCCAGCCCATGTTCCACTTGAAGGTGAAGCCGAGGCCGCCCTCCGACGTGGGGGCTGTGACGCCGGGCCAGGCGGTGCTCTCCTCGGCGGCGGTGATGAAGCCCGGGTGCTCGTCCCGCAGGACGTCGTTCACCGTTCTCAGCAGCTCCACCGCATCCAGGTCCTCCCGGCCGCCGTAGCGGTTGGGCACCCACTCGCCCGGCGGGCGCGAGTAGTCCAGGTAGAGCATCGAGGCGACGGCGTCCACCCGCAGGCCGTCCACGTGGTACCTGTGGGCCCAGAAGAGGGCGCTGGCCAGCAGGAAGTTCCGGACCTCGTTCCTGCCGTAGTTGAAGACCAGGGTCCCCCAGTCGGGGTGCCTGCCCCTCCGTGGGTCCTCGTGCTCGTAGAGGGCGGTGCCGTCCAGCCGGGCCAGGCCGTGCGGGTCGTCGGGGAAGTGGGCCGGTGCCCAGTCGAGAATCACGCCGATGCCGGCGCGGTGGCAGGCGTCCACGAATCGCTGGAATCCCTCGGGTGGGCCCAGGCGGACCGTTGGGGCGTAGTAGCCCAGGGTCTGGTAGCCCCAGGATCCGTCGAATGGGTGCTCCATTACCGGCAGGAGCTCCACGTGTGTGAAGCCGGCATCCCCGACGTAGGGGACGAGCCGGTCGATGAGCAGGTCCCACGTCGGGAAGCCGCCCTCCGGCCTGCGCCAGGACTGCGGGTGCACCTCGTAGATGCTGATGCGCTCCCTCGAGTGGTCCAGCCCGGCCCTCCGCTCCATCCAGTCCCCGTCGGTCCAACGGTGGAGGCAGACGTCCTCCACGACGGAGGCGGTCATGGGGCGGAGCTCCGACCGGAGGGCGAGCGGGTCGGCCTTCTCCAGCGTTCCGCCGTCCCCGGTCATGACGCTGTACTTGTAGAGGTCACCCCTGCCCAGCCCGGGGACGAACAGCTCCCATACGCCGGACTCGCCCCGGGATCTCATGGGGTGCCTGCGCCTGTCCCAGCCGTTCCAGCTTCCGATGACGCTCACGCCGGAGGCGTTGGGGGCCCAGAGGGAGAAGAGAACCCCCTCGCAGTCGCCGGCCCTCCATAGCCTGCCGCCGAACCTGTCGTAGAGCCGCAGGTGCCTGCCCTCGCCCAGGAGGTAGAGGTCGGTGTCACCCAGCTGGGGCAAAAACACGTAGGGGTCCCTGGTCTCCCACGAGTCCCCCTCCTCCGTCTCCAGGACCAGGGTATACCCGAAGCGCGGCTCGCCCGGTGGGGAGGACCATGCGAAGACGCCCTCCGGGTGGACCCTCGTCATCGGGAGCGGCTCTCCGCCCTCGGGCCTGACCATGGCCCGGGTGGCGACGGGACAGAAGGTGCGCACCTCGAGGGAGCCGCCCTCCGTCCGGTGCATGCCGAGGAGGGTGAAGGGGTCCGGCAGCTCGGCCGCCGCTATCCGGTCGAGCTGGGAGGGGGAGAGGACGGTGCCGGGCCGGGAGGTCAGGTTATCACCAGCATCCCGAGGCCCAGGAGCAGGAGGTAGCCGAGCGAGTCGGTGAAGGCGGTGAGGAGTATGTTGCTGCCCAGGGCCGGGTCGCGGCCCATGGAGCGGAGGAGCAGAGGTATCGCGGCGCCCAGCATCCCCGCCAGGCACATGTTCCCCACCATCGCCATGAGTATGACCAGCCCGAAGAGGAGCGGGCTCGCCGCGCCGCCCGGGAACAGGACCGCCACCAGCGCCGCGACCGTCCCTGCCACGAGGCCCATCATGAGGCCGACCCGGGCCTCCTTCCACATGGCCCGGAGGCTGGAGGAGAACTCCATCTCGCCCAGCGCGATGCCCCTGGTGATTACGACCAGCGACTGGTTGCCGGTGTTGCCGCCCATGCCGGCGACTATCGGCATGAAGGCCACGAGGGTGGCAACCTGCTCGATGGCGCCCTGGAAGAGCCTGACCACCATGGATGCGGCGAAGGCCGTCAGGAGGTTTACCCAGACCCAGGGGAAGCGCCTGCGGAACGCCATGGACACCGGGGTGAATATCCTGTCCTCCTCCGAGAGGCCGGCCATCCGGTACATGTCCTCGGTGGCCTCCTCCTCCATGACGTCGAAGAGGCTGTCGCCCGGGATTACGCCCACCAGGCGGTGGTTGTCGTCCACCACCGGGATGGCCATCAGGTCGTACTTCCGGGCGAGCTGGGCGGCCTCCTCACGGTCCGAGTGGACGTTCACGGTGAACGGGTCGGACATCATGATCTTCCGCACCGGAGTGTCCTGCGGACACGTCACCAGGCGCCGGAGGGGTATCACCCCGGCGAGGCGGCGGTGGTCGTCGATCACGTAGACGTAGAAGGGGACGTCCACGTCGCCGCTCTGCTCCCTGATGCTCTGGACCGCCTCCGCCGCGGCTATCTCGTCGGGTATGGACATGTAGCCGGCGCTCATGCAGTAGCCGGCGGAGTCCTCCGGGTAGATCAGGAGCCGCTCTATCCGGCTGCGCTCCCTGGGCTCCATCTGCTCGAGGAGGCTGTCCCGCCGCTCCTCCGGGACCGCCTCCAGCAGGAGCACGGCGTCGTTCGGGTCCAGCCTTCCCAGCAGCTCGACGGTCTTGGTGTCCTCGAGGCGCTCGAGTATGGGAGTCAGGATGCCCTCGGGGAGCTCGGCCAGCACCGCTCCCGCCAGCTTCTGGGTGAAGAGCAGCTCCACCAGCACGGTGGCCTCCGAGGGGGTCATCGTGCCGAAGAGGTCGGCGATGTCGGCCGGGTGCATCTTCCGGACGGCGATGACCGCGCGGCTGGTGGCGCCGCTGGATATCAGCTTCCGAATGTACTCGCCGTGCTTCTGGGTGAGCGGCATAGCCCTGACCTCCCTCCGGGGCCCCTAAGCTGCGCGCCCGGCCGCTGGGGCCGGGCGCGGCTCGGGACCTACGGGGTCCTCTAGCGGAATCCCCTCGGGATGCCGGGCATGACGATGTTCGCCAGGACCGACGTCAGGGCGCCGGCGACTATCATGCCGACCAGGAGGACCACGAAGTAGCCCACCTGCTTCTCCTTGGGGATGTCCAGCAGCTTGTCGGTGGCCATGTAGAGCAGGTAGAGGCCGTAGAGGCCGCCGAGGAATGCGAGGGGTGCCAGCGGCAGGAAGATGAAGAAGACGCCGGCCACCCAGCCGGGCGTGTAGGAGTAGATGACCGCCTTGCCCGCCTGGTCCACCGAGACGGAGCCGCCGAAGCTGTCGGCCAGCTTGGAGGCGATGAAGGAGACGCCCACCAGGAGGGCGATGCTGGCCACGAACCATACGATGGCGTAGGGGATGGCGTACTGCATCGGGTACCGCACGGTGTACCCCATGAAGCTCCTGCCGATGAGCCCGTAGCCGATGAAGTTGGCTATGGCCGGGATGGCGGCGAGGAAGACGGCGTAGTTGAGAATCATTTCCTTCAGGGTGGTGGGCTCCTCACGCACCTCGGCGAAGAAGTCGCCAGGGTTGGTGATGAGCCTGATCACCTTCTGGATGATCTGGTCCATTGCTCCTCCTGTTCAGCGGGCCTGCGGCCCTTCCCGTATCGAGATGATAGACCCCTCCTGCGTCGTTCCTATTATTCTATACGGCGTGTGGGTCGGGTAGTGCGCAGCCGGCCCGTTTTCGTATTGACACCCCGGAACCCCGGGGGTAGCATTGGCATTGTCCATCCGAAGGCCCATTCCAGACCCACGCACTGACCACTGGAGGGAGAGGCATGCAGGACCGGATGAGCGACCGCAGGTCCCACCGCAGGACCGTACTCGACTGCGACCTGACGCTCAGTCCCGAGAACATGCCGGTCCTCCCGGTGGTAACCATGAACCTGAGCGCCTCCGGGATATACTGCGTCAGCTCGAGGAGCCTCGGTGAGCTCGCGAGGGTGGAGCTGGTCCTGCGGATGGAGGGCATGGAGGAGATATCCGCCAGGGCCGTAGTCATACGCGAGGAGCAGCTCTGCGACGGCACCTACGGCATCGGGCTCTTCTTCACGAGGATATCGGAGGAGCACCGTGACGCCATCATCGAGCGCACCGGGGAGAAGGTGAGGTAATGCGTCACCCCAGGCCGGCTCTCACGTCCGCGGCGGTCGCCCTTCTGGTCATTGCCGCGCTCCCGTCGGTCGCCGGAGGAGCAAAGTACGCAGGCGAGTTCCTCTCCATAGGCGCGGGGGCCAGGGGCCTCGCCATGGGCAGCGCCTTCTGCGCCGTGGCGGACGACGCCACCGCCGGCTACTGGAACCCTGCCGGGCTCCACCTGCTCCAGGGGCAGGAGGCCCAGCTTATGCACTCCGAGCGCTTCGGCGGCCTGGTCACCTACGACTACCTGGGGTACGGGCGCTCGAACGGCAGCACCGGCCTGGGCGCCAGCCTGTTCAGGACCGATGCGGGCGACATAGCAGACACACGCGACCTGGAGTGGTACGACACCGGGTCCGACGGCGTCTTCGGGGAGGACGGCACCGGCGAGCCGGGCGACTCGGGCAACGACGACTACGACCCGGAGAGCAACCCCTACGGCACCGAGGGCAACGGCCAGTGGGACCCGGGCGAGGAGATAATCTACGACGAGAGCCGGATATCATGGGGCAGCGGCGTCGACTACGCCCTCTACCTCAGCTGGTCCCGCAGCTTCACCTCGACCCTCTCCCTGGGGGCCAGCGCCAAGCTGGTCCACCGGAGCCTCGTCGGGTACAGGGCCTTCGGGATGGGACTGGACGTCGGCGTCAGGTGGCAGCCCTCCGAGGCCTTCTCGGCGGGGCTGAACCTCCAGGACGTCACCGGCACGCACATGTTCTGGGACACCGGCAGCAACGAGTCGGTCCTCCCGACGGCCAAGCTCGGCTTCGCCTTCAGATGGCCCCTCAGGAAGTTCGCCACCGTTGCCACCTTCGCCGCGGACGGAGACTTCCGGTTCGAGGGCAGGGAGTACGCCGCCCAGTACCACTTCGGCGGTGTCAGCCTCGACACCCATTTGGGCGCCGAGTTCACGGTGAAGGAGCTTGTCTCGCTGCGAATCGGCGCCGCCGAGGGCGACATGACAGCCGGCCTCGGCCTGAGCCTCGACCTCTTCCGCCGCCCGGTCTCGCTGGACTACGCCTACCTGGCCCACCAGGACCTGGACAGCACCCACAGGATATCCCTGGGGGTGGGGTTCTGAGGCTCCCTCCCGGGGGATGACCGCTCCCCATTCCGAAGAGGGCGTCAGGAAGGCGATACACCTCTGCTCCATTGCCTTCCCGGTCGCCACCGTCCTGGCTAACAGGCTCTATCCGGAGTACGGCAGCGTCTACCTGGCAGCAGTGCTGGCGGCGGTTGCCGTCCTTCTCATGCTCTTCGATCTCATGAAGGCCAGGGTCAGGCCCTTCAGGTCCTTCGTCCGGCACTTCTTCGGCAGGGTCCTGAGGGAGAGGGAGCTGGAGGGGGGCATGACCGGCTCCACCATCGTCGTCGCCAGCGCGGCGTTCACGATACTGGTCTTCAGGGAGCCGGTGGCCGTGGCCGCCCTGGTCTTCCTCAGCCTGGGGGACAGCTCGGCCGCCCTCGTGGGCAAGCACTTCGGAAGGATAAGGCTCGTCTCGGGAAGGACCCTGGAGGGGAGCCTCGCCGCCCTGAACGTATGCCTGGCCTCCGGCATGGTCATGCTCTGGCTCGCTCCCGACATGGGATGGCGCCTGACTCCCGCGACCATCCTGGTCGGCTCCCTGGTCGCCACGGTTTCCGAGCTGGTGGACATGCCGCTTGACGACAACTTCCGCATACCTGTCTTCGCGGGGATAGCCATGGAGCTGATGCTCCCCGGCTGATGACCAGGGACGGACTGCCGTGAGACCCTCCTGCTACGTGGGCGTCTACGGATGCCAGATGAACGTGCGCGACTCCGAGACCATCCGGGGGCTCATGGAGTCGGCAGGCTACCGGCTGGTCGAGGAGCCGGCCGGGGCGGAGGTTGTCATCCTGGTCTCCTGCGCGGTCAGGGAGCATGCCGAGACCCGGGTGCTGGGCCGGCTGTCGCAGCTGGCCGGCGGACGCGGGGGCGGTGGCCCCCTGACCGTGCTCTGCGGCTGCGTGGCCGAGGAGCACGGCGAGGAGCTCCTGGAGAGGTATCCGGCGCTGGACCTGGTGGTGGGCCCGGACAGGTACCTGGACCTCCCGGCCCTGCTGGCGGCGGGGGAGAGGGGGGCATCGGTGGGCTTCCTGCCCGGCGCCGACCATTACGACCGCGTATCCCCGGGCAGGACCTGCTTCCCCCGGTCCTTCGTCACCGTGATGCGCGGCTGCGACAACTACTGCACCTACTGCATCGTCCCGTACGTCAGGGGCGGTGAGAGGAGCAGGGCCCCCCGGGAGGTCCTGGGGGAGGTCGACCGCCTGGTGGCCGGCGGCTACACCGAGGTGACCCTGCTCGGCCAGAACGTCACGTCCTACTCCGGTGGCGGCCGCGACTTCGCATGGCTCCTCTCGGAGGTGGCCCGGAGGGCTCGTCAGGCGTGGGTGAGGTTCGTCACGGGTCATCCCAGGGACCTGACGCGGGACGTCCTCTCCGTGATGGCGTCGGAGCCCAACGTCTGCCCCCAGCTGCACCTGCCGCTGCAGGCGGGCAGCGCGCGGGTCCTCGCGCTCATGAACCGGGGCTACACGCCGGATGTCTACATCGATAAGGTGGCCCTCGCTCGGGAGCTCGTGCCGGGCGTGGTCCTCTCCACGGACGTGATAGCAGGCTTCCCCGGGGAGACCCGGGAGGACTTCGAGGAGACGATGGCGCTCATGCGCGAGGTGCGGTTCGACCACGCCTTCATGTTCCGCTACAGCGAGAGGGAGGGGACCGCCGCCTGCGGTCTCCCCGGCAGCGTTCCGGTCCCGGAGAGGCTGGGCAGGCTTCGGGAGCTGCAGGAGCTGCAGAGGTCAGTGACCGTGGAGAGATCGCGGGCCCTCATCGGGGAGGTGAGGGAGGTCATGGTGACCGGCCCCGCCGCCAGGGAGGGGCAGCAGGCCGGCCGGACTCCCGGGGGCAGGCTCGTGGTGATGGAGGGGACCGGCTTCCAGCCGGGGGAGGTGGTCGACGTTCGCATCGAGCGGGCTGACGGTTGGACCCACCACGGGATCCCGCTCCGCCGGGGAGACGGTCGGGGAGAAGGCGTCTAGCCCTCGCCGCCGCCGCTCTCCAGGTCCGCCAGCACGTCCCGGACCGTGGCCTCCGTGGCGTCCAGCCTGGCCCTCAGCGACCGGATGAGCGTCGCCGCCCTCCTCACCCTGGTCTCGAGCAGGTCGACCGGCGTATCCTCCCGGCCTATCTCGTCGACTATCCTGGTCAGCTCCTCCAGGTCCTCCTCGTAGGAGCCGCCCTTCCCGGCGAGCTCCTCGGGGGCGTCGGCGCCTATCTCATCGGTCATCGGCATCATCCTCCGTATCAAGGATCGAATCTTCCCCGCCGGAGCGGGGACGGACCTCAAGGACCTCCGTCTCGGCCTCTCCGTCGCTCAGCTCAGCCACCAGGCGGTCTCCTGGCGAGACCTCCCGGCAGCTCCCGACGAGGCCGCCGTCCTGCTTCCTCAGCGTCGCCCAGCCCCTGGCCCTGAGCCTTGCCGGGTCTCCGGCCGCCAGGACGGCACCGGCGCTGTCCAGCCTCCTGCGCGCGGAGCCTATCCTGTCGGTGCAGCATCGGACAAGCCTCTCTGTCAGCTCGTCGAGCCTCGCCCGTCCTCCCGACGCCCTCACGCCGGTCTCCAGTGCTCTCAGCAGACCCGCTTCAGCGGTCTGCAGCCGCCCGTCGGCAGCCCTCAGGCGACTGCCGGCGGAGGCGCTGATCCACCTGGCGAGGGTGTCCAGGTGCCCGGCGCTCCCCCGGCATCGCATTGACGCGGATCTCTGGAGGTCCGCCGCCATGGAGGAGAGGAGGGAGGAGGCCTCCGCGACCCTCCTGCCCACGATCACCTGCAGAGCCGAGGAGAGGGAGCGAAGGTCCTCCTCCGCGGAGGCTGCACGGTCCACCAGTATGTCCGCTGCATGGGTGGGGGTCTTCGCCCTGGTGTGGGCCGCGAAGTCCGGCAGGGTGGTGTCGGTCTCGTGGCCAATACCGGATATCACCGGCCAGGGAAGCTGGGCTATGGTCCTCGCTATGTGCTCGTCGTCGAACCACCCGAGGTCGGTTGCGGAGCCGCCGCCCCTCGTGAGCACTGCCACGTCGAGGTCGGGCACGGAGAGGAGACCGTTCAGGGCGCTTATCACGCTGGCCCTGGTGCCGCTGCCCTGCATCAGCGCCCAGGCGGTCCATACCTGGAAAGGGTACCCGCTCTCTCTCAGGCCGTGCAGGAAGTCGCTGCAGGCCGCCGAGTCCCTCGCGGTCACCAGGCCGACCCTGAGCGGCAGCCGCGGCATCGGCAGCTCTCCGTTCGCGTCCAGCACGCCCTCCGGCCGAAGGCGGTCCACTAGCTCCCGCAGCCTGACCCTGCCCTCTCCGTCCGAGAAGGTCGGGTCGATATCGACGACCTTGAGCTGGAACCTGCCGGTCCTGTCCCAGAGGGAGACCCTGGCGAGAACGCGAAGCGACATGCCCTGGCGCAGCTCGAAGAGACGGCCGTGCCTGGCGAAGCTCCTGACAACCGCGTTCCTGGAGCCCGCGAAGAGGGCGCAGTCGACCGAGGCCGACGGCTGGCCGCCGCTCCCGCCATCCGGCGGCTGCACGAGCTGGAAGTATGTATGGCCCCTGGGGTTGGTTCTCGGCGTCCTGCTCAGCTCTCCCCTGACCCATACCGGGTAGGGGAACGAGAGCTCCAGGAGCTCCGCTACCCGCCTGTTCAGCTCCAGGACGCCGAGGTCGCCGTCGCCGTGCGGCCCGGTCCGGTCAGAAGACCCTGA
Organism: uncultured bacterium; assembly: GCA_964423505.1. Taxonomy (GTDB): domain Bacteria; phylum Fermentibacterota; class Fermentibacteria; order Fermentibacterales; family JCC-6; genus CAYREX01. The sequence goes on from CAYREX010000003.1 coordinate 139,006, forward strand.
GATCGTACTCCCCGCCGGTCTCTCCCATGTCGTGGACCACTATGTACGCCGTCCCGGAGTATGGCGCGGTGAGGACCAGGTCCTCCGCACCCTCCGTGGCTCCCTCCGCGAGGGCGAACTCCCTGGCATAAACGTAGTCCTCGTAGTACGGCGTCATTATGAACTCGTCGTAGTCCATCTCCGAGGACGCCACCAGCAGGTCGAGGTCACGCCCCCCGGTCTCGTCGAAGCTCAGCAGTATCCAGTACTGCGTCCCCTCCTCCATCGATATGGTGTACATCGAGGTCGCGCCGCGCTCCAGCACGTCCGACGCCTCGAGCAGGGGGGGCGCCGTGGTCGCGTGGAGGGCTGTCAGTATCAGGGCTGCCGTCATCATGTTCCGTCTCCTTCGTTTCTCCGGCAACCGGAAGATTCCGCCGGCCGGCCCTCCGGTCAAGCTCTCTCTACCTCGCTTCGGGCTCTCCGTTCCCTCCAACTCACTCCCCGGGCTTCTCCCGCCGGGGCCTTCTCCGCGGCAGGGGGGAGGGGGCCTTGCTACAGGGATGCGACTCAACCGGCCGTACAGGGGCAGGCACGATGCTGGCCCCGGATACCCCGGAGTGGCATGGGCTATAACTCACCATAAGATGATGTGATGAAGGTTTGTCAGGCCCGCCGGTGGGGCGGAGGGGGCGGTAGGGAGGGGGTACCACCCCACCCCATGCCAATGCTGTTTACTATTACAATAAACAAGAATTATAGATATGGGAGCGTTCCTCGGTCTGGCGCAGTGCCCCCGCATCCGGGAGAAAACGCCCCGGGTGTACAGATCAGCGGATAAACAGGCATATTGCCTGCGCGCCCGGTACCTTCACTGCGTGCGGCGGGCCTCGGTGGGTCGGCAGTGCAGATACTGTATACCTTCATGGTATGGAGGGTTATCCTCCTGTCCCCGGCGCTCGTCAGCCGGTCGTCTCGCCTTCTGGAAGGGAGTCCCCAGGGGGCGGATTTGAGCGACAGGTCCGCCGCCTTATCTTACTCCCTGCGATTCGTCCGTCCCGAACCCCGAGAGGAGATCAGTATTGAAGCCGGAGGATCTGGAAGGCCGTGAGGTAATTGCCGCGGTGCTGCCCGGAGGGGAGATAGTCTCTCTCAGGGCGCTCGACGGGGAGAGCATCGGCGAGGCCTCCGCGGTGCCGGCCGGTACAGGAGAGGGCAGGGAGGTATACAGGAGGGGCCTGGTGCTCGCCCTGGACCTCGCGGTTCGCCGGGTCTACCCGGAGTCGAGGCTCTGGGTGGAGCACTCCATATCCCTCGGCTACAGGTGCAGGCTGGAGAACCCTCCTGCCGACCCGCCGGACGTGGTGGTGGAGCGCCTGGACAGGGAGCTCGCCAGGATATCATCGGAAGCGCTCCCCGTGGAGCCGGTCAGCTGGCCCAGGGACAGGGAGGCGGTGGAGTCGGAGTCCTTCTCCAGGCTGGCCCAGTGGGCCGGACCGGACGACGAGGTCATGGGCAACATGCTGTCCGGCGGCTGCGCCTATGCCCTGGGTCCGGCCTTCCCGGATACATCGTGGCTGGACAGGTGGGAGCTGAGGCCCCAGGGGAGGGACTTCGTCCTCAGGTTCCCCGGGTCCGCCTGCTGGCCGAGGATAAGCGACTGGAGACCCAGGCCCAAGCTGGCCAGGGAGTTCGACCTCGAGGAGCAGCACTGCGCCAGGATAGGCGTGCGCGACCTCGACCAGCTGAACTCCAGCATAGAGCGGGACGGCGGCTGGCAGGTGGTGCTGATGAGCCACTTCTACCAGACCTACCGTATGGTGGAGATAGTGAAGGAGCTGGAGCGGAGCTACCCCAGGAGGCGGATTATCACCATAGCCGGACCCTCCTCGGCGGGCAAGACCACCTTCGCCGGCCTTCTCGGAACCTATCTCAAGGCCCAGGGTTTCGGGGCCAGGGTGATGAACGTCGACAACTACTTCAAGCACAGGAGGGAGACGCCCCGCGGCCCGGACGGGCTGCCGGACTACGAGTGCCTGGAGGCGATAGAGACCGAGCTCCTCGGTGAGGACCTGGCCGCGCTGCTGGACGGCCGGGAGGTGGTCATGCCGGTCTTCGACTTCCACGAGGGGATAAGGCTGGAGGGTGATCGGCCGGTGAGGCTCCGGGAGAACGAGTTCCTGCTGGTTGAGGGCATCCACGGCCTGAACGACGCCCTCACCCCGGGTGTCGACCCCGGTATGAAGTTCAGGGTCTACACCTCGGCGCTTACGCAGATCAACGTCGAGAGGCTCACCCGCATGTCAACCTCGGACAGCAGGCTGCTGAGGCGGATGGTCAGGGATAGTACCCAGAGGGGGTATACGGCGGAGGAGACCATAGACGTCTGGCCCATGGTGCGCAGGGGCGAACGGAACAACATCTACCCGTTCCAGGAGAACGCCGACGTCATGTTCAACTCGGCGCTCCCCTACGAGCTGCCGGTGCTGAAGCCGTACGCCGAGCCGCTCCTGCGGACGGTGCCCAGCGGTACCAAGGCGTACAGGACGGCAGAGAGGCTGCTCCGCCTCCTCGCCTGCGTGCGCCCGATAGACACGGGGCTGGTGCCTAACACCAGCCTGCTCAGGGAGTTCATAGGAGGGTCAATCCTCAAGGGAAGGGAGAAGACATGACCATCGCGGCCGGACTGCTGGCGATAGCGACGGTCGCGGCCCCGAGGCCCGGCCCGGACATGCACGCGCTCGACTGGCCGGTGAATGCCTCCTCGGCACCTCTGGTGCAGATGGATGCGGAACACGACTGGGACGCGCTCCACTACGACCTCGCCGTCGAGGTGCTACCGGAGGACGAGATGCTGGACTGCGTCGCCATGGTCAGGTTCGATCCTACAATACCCGATCTGGGGAGCATAAGGCTGGACCTGAGGCAGCTGGTTGTGGACTCGGTATGGGACGCATCCGGCTCCCTCTCCTTCACGCAGCACGAGGACTCGGTGCTGGTCGACCTCTCCTCGCCGGTGGGGCCGGGCGACACCACCGAGGTCTGGCTCTCCTACGCGGGCACGCCCTGGAACGAGGGCGCCGGCGGCTGGGGAGGCTTCTGGTTCCATCCGTACGTCTACTACCACATGGGCGTGGGCATCTACTCCACGCAGCCCTCCCTGGGGAGGGTGCTGCTCCCATGCTGGGACCACCCGGCGGACAAGGCGACCTTCGACGTTCACATAACCGTGCCGGACACGCTCTACGCGGTCTCCAACGGCGAGCTCACCGGGACAGAGGACCGGGGGGACGGGACCACCGTCTACAGCTGGTCACAGCCGCAGGTCATGTCCACTTACCTGCTTGCCTTCTCCGTAACCGACTACACCGTGCTGACCGACTCCACCTACGACTGGATCAAGTACTACGTGTACCCGTGGGAGGTGGAGGACGCACTGGGGAGCTTCGTCAACGTCGACCTCATGATGGACAGGTTCGAGGAGGTCTTCCCCGAGTACCCCTGGGAGACGAAGTTCAGCTACGTCGAGACTCCGAAGGGAGACATGGAGCACGCCACGCAGGTCTATCACATCGCTGCGGCCATCAACGGCGGCACCAACTACGACTGGCTGCTGGCCCACGAGCTCTGCCACCAGTGGTGGGGCAACTGCGTCACGGAGGAGGAGTGGACGGACGTATGGCTCTCCGAGGGCTTCGCGACGTACGGCGAGGCGCTCTGGATGGAGACCTACGGGCAGGAGGCCTACGACGACTACATGGTGGACCGCATAATGAGGCCCTACCTCAACAGCGGCGAGCTCTTCCCCCTGACCGAGCCCTCCTCGCCGGAGGAGCTCTGGAGCGCCACCACATACGAGAAGGGGGCCAGCGTCCTGCATATGCTCAGGCACATACTGGGCGACGAGGACTTCTTCGCCTCGCTCATAGACTACTGGGGGCACCACTCGTTCAGGACCGCGACCACCTACGACCTCCGGGACCACATAGAGAACATCACCGGCGACGACATCGACTGGTTCTTCGATACCTGGGTCTGGGACTGGGGCTACCCGGTCTACGACATCTCCTACAGCTGGGAGCGGTCCGGCGCCGCCTGGGCCGTTACGGTCGACCTCGAGCAGATACAGACGGTGGGGCCGGTCTTCACCATGCCGCTGGAGTTCGAGGTGCGGAGCGCATCCGAAGACACTCTGGTGGTCATGTGGAACGATATGCAGACCCAGAGCGAGACCTTCACCGTCTCCTTCGAGCCGACCTCGGTGGAGTTCGACCCGGGTCACAACGTACTCTCCCCTCACCTGACAGGCGTGGAGGAGAGGCCGGACCCGCCGCCCATGGGCGCCGGGACCATGCGGCTGACCCCCAACCCGGCGGTAGCGGTCACCTCCGTGTCGTGGAGCGGCATGCAGGGGAGCCCCCTGACGGTCACGGTGTATGACCTGGCCGGGAGGGCGCTGACGAGCAGCGAGATGGGGCCGTCCGAGAGGACGCTGGACGTCTCGTCCGTACCATCGGGCGTCTACCTGGTCACCGCCGAGGGCGACGGCAACATCCGCCAGACCGCCAAGCTCATCGTCCGCTAGAGTCGCGGCCGGGGTCGGGCCAAGATAGCTAAGAAAGCAGGCCGGATAACCCTGGTTCAGCAGGGCTATCCGGCCTAAATCCTATAAACTGACAGCTTTCTTAGCTATCTTGGCCCGACCCCGGCTTGCTCGTCGGCGGCGGCGAGGCGCCTGGACCTGTCCGTCTCCCGGACGGCGGCGTGCCACTCCAACGCCACCCGGGGGTCCAGGGCGTAGAGGTAGTTGTACTCCGTGTAGCAGCTGGCGGTGCAGGCCTGGCAGGGGAGCTCCGCCGTCCGGTCGAACGCCTCCCCGAAGCCGACATCGAGAGCGTTGGCCGCGCCGGGGTAGAGCCCTATGAGGAGGGAGCAGGGGTAGACCATTCCGTCTGCGTCGATGTTGCAGTACATCCTGCCGGCGCTGCAACGGACACCGTGGAACCTCTCGGGCATCCTGGTCACGGAGAAGTCGGGCCACTCGGCAAGGCTCCTCAGGTAGCGCCTGGAGTTCGCTATGGGCGCCCCGGCCTCCTTCATCTCCAGGAGCCGCCTGTAGGCCTGCACGTACTCCTCCCGGCTCGGCATCATTCCCGTGGTGTCCCCGCCGAGCTTCTCGTTGTGGTGAAGCGTCTGGAAGGTGGTGAGGAAGCCGTACCTCCCGGCGGTCTCCATTATCTCGTCCAGCCGGTCTATGTTGTTCCTGGTCAGCACGGTGATGGTCCAGAGCCTGACCCGGCCGGAGGCAACCTCCATCGCGGCGGTCACCTTCCCGTGGCTTCCCTCTTCCCGATTGGCGTCGTGGGCCTCCCGGGGGCCGTCGTAGGCCAGCACCAGGTGGTCGATGCTCTCCAGCACCTCCCGCCTGGCGGGGAGGAGGTAGCCGTTGGAGTCCATGCTCACGTAGATGCCCCTCCGCTGCATGTGGGCGCAGAGCTCCACGATGTCCCGCCGCATCAGAGGCTCGCCGCCCCACACGCCGACCCGCCTGGTCCCGGCCTCCGCCATCTGGTCGATGAGACCCGTCCACTGATCGGTGGTGAGGTCCGGCCGGCCCTGCTCCGGTATCTGGCAGTAGTTGCACCTGCTGCAGCACCTGTCGGTGATGGACACCATCACGTTGACCGGCCTGCGCCTGCCGAGCAGGCCCAGGGCGGCATCGATGCCCATCCTCATCTGTCCTCCGAGCTTCACTCTCTCCACCTCCGGGATGCTTGCCGGGCGGGTCCGTGGCCGGGGCCGCAATGGGGGAATATACATTGACAACGCCCGGTTCCCGCAACAGTTTCCGGTAGATTCCTTTGCAAACCCCTAGGAATTACACCCGCCCCGGGAGGAGACATGAGAGCAGCGGCAATCGCGGTGATGACGCTGGTCGCGCTGGCGGCCGCGTCCGCCCCCGAGTTCGGGGCGTACACCTGGCTGTACGCCAACGGCTCGAGGATAGACGTCGGCTACTACGGCGCGCCCTGCGTGGCGGACTGGGACGGCGACGGTCTGAAGGACCTGGTCCTCGGCCAGTTCACCAGCGGCCAGATACGGTTCTACCGGAACTCGGACAGCAACGACTCCCCGGTACTGACCACCTACAGCCTTATAGAATCGAGCGGGACGCCGATCTCCGTCCCCTCCGGTTGATGCACCGGCGCGACCAATCCGCAGGTTGCGGATTTCGACGGTGACGGTCACCTCGACATCGTAGTAGGCGACAGGAACGGTTTCATCAACTACTTCAGGGGAGACGGCAGCGGCGGTCTCACCACCCAGCCGGACATCCGGGCGAACGGCACCACCATAGACGTGGGCAACAACTCCTCCCCGGTGGTGGCCGACTGGAACGGCGACGGCCTGATGGACCTCGTTGTGGGCCAGGAGAGCACCTCTCCCGGCTCGGTCAGGCTCTACCTGAACAGCGGCTCCGTCGGCAACCCGGTCTTCACAACCTACAGCTGGGTGCAGAGCGGCAGCTCGAACATCTCCTGGTACAGGTGCACCCCGCAGCTGGTAGACCTGAACGGCGACGGGAAGCGCGACCTCGTAGTCGGCGAGAACAACGCGAAGATAGCCTACTACGAGAACGTGGGCACCAACTACGCCCCGCAGTTCAGCGGCTACGAGTACCTCGAGAGCGAGGGGTCGGACATCGACCTCTACTACGGCACCAGGCTCTGGGTGGACGACTGGGACGAGAACGGCACCGAGGACCTCCTGGTCAGCGACTACGACGGCTGGGTCTACCTATACCCGGGGCTCACCACCGGCGTGGCCGAGGGGAGCATCGCCCCGGCAGCGCCCGCCTGGGAGCTCACCCTCCCGGGCAACCCCTTCAGCGGCGCGATCAGGGCCAGGTTCGATGGGCCGGCAGGCGAGGAGGCCTCGCTGCGGGTCTACGACCAGTCCGGCCGCATGGTGGCCGAGCGGGCGGTGACCGCCGCCTCCGCCGGCCTGACCGACGTCACCCTGGACATGGGCGGCGCCCCGGCCGGCATCTACATGGTGCGGCTCAGCGCCCCGTCCGGGAGCGCGGCGACGCCGGCGGTGCTCCTCCGCTGACCCGGTACGCAGGCAGATGGGGCCGTCCGCCGTGGAGGCGGGCGGCCCTCCTCTCCGCACTGCTACTGGCGGCTGCCCCGGCCGCTGCAGGCGTTGTCGAGCTCACATACGCCGGCACCATCCCGTGCGACGGGCAGCGCATCGACGTGGGCAGCTACTCCGCCCCGACGGCCGTGGACTGGGACGGCGACGGACGCAAGGACCTGATAATCGGCCAGTTCGACGAGGGCCGAATCAGGTTCTACCGGAACGTCGGCACAGACCCGGCCCCCGTCTTCGAGAGCTGGCTGTACCTGCTCGACGGCGCGACGCCCCTCTCCGTCCCCTACGGTTGATGCACCGGCGCCACGAATCCACAGGCTGTGGATTGGAACGCAGACGGCAGGAGGGACATCGTGACCGGCGACAGGCTGGGGACGGTCACCTACTTCCGCAGGCTGGCCGCCGGTGACGTGCTCCTGGTCGAGGAGGGGCTGGTCGAGTCGGGCGGCGGTCCCATCAGGATGATGCACAACTCCTCCCCCTGCGTGACCGACTGGAACGGAGACGGCCTGCCGGACCTCGTCATCGGCCAGGGTGAGGGCTACCCGGCCGGGCTCTTCCTCTACGTGAACGTCGGCAGCCCCGGCTCGCCCCTCTTCGCCGGGAGGGATACGGTCGAGCGCGGGGGGGAGCCGGTCCAGGTCTACTACGGCTACCCGGACATGCACGACATGGACGGAGACGGCCTTCCCGACCTGGTCTACGGCTCCTCCACCGGGAAGATAGCCTGCCTCCCCAACGCCGGCTCCCCGGGGGCGCCGCTCTTCGACTCGCTCGTCTACCTCGAGGCCGACGGCGAGGAGATAAACTTCTACAGCTACGTCAGGCCCACGGTCTGCGACTGGGACGAGGACGGCCTGCCGGATCTGCTGGTGGGCGACCAGGACGGCTACGCGAACCTCTTCCTGGGCACCGGCTACACCGGTATCGACGAAGGAGGGAACGGCTCCCCGGAGCCTTCCGTGGAGGCCTGCGCGAACCCCACCCCCGGACCGCTGGACGTGCGGCTCTCCCGGATGGGGGAGGGGCCCGCCTCGCTGCGCCTCTACTCGCTGGAGGGAAGGCTGCTGGAGGAGCTCTGGAGCTCTCCCCTCCCGCCACCTGAGGGCCTGAGCCTTCCGCTGGACCTCTCCGGAAACTCCCCGGGAGTCTACCTCCTGGTGCTGGACTCGGGCGCCGGGAGGGCGACCGCCAGGGCTACGCTGCTCCGCTGAGCGCCGCCCCGGTCAGCGCCCCAGCAGAACCACCGGTGCGGCGCGGGAGCCCTCGGGACAATCCAGCATCAGCACGTATACCCCGCCGGGCAGACCGCCGACAGCCATCTCCAGGCTGCCCAGGAAGGGGCCCTCGCCCGGGCGGCTCCCGACCATCCTGCCGGAGAGGTCGAAGAGGAGTAGCTCCCACTGCCCGGGGCCGTCGATGCTGACCGGCACGGAGACGCTCCCGGATGCCGGGTTCGGCCTCGGTGCCCCCATGACCGGGGGCGGCGCGGGTGCGGTGCCGACAACGCCTGTCTCCCTGGCGTAGGCGCCCTCAACCGTGATGTCGTCTATGCAGAAACCGCCGCCCACCTCGCCGTCCAGGTCGCTGACGAAGCGCAGCTCGACCGTAGCCCTGGTCCCGGCGGGATAACCGGAGAGGTCGTACTCCCTCGGCACCCAGCCGGTGCCGGTCCCGCGCGCGCCGCCGCCGAGCGCCCCGCCCGAGCCTACGAAGTCGAGGGTGTCCGAGGCGGCGGCATCCAGGTCGTTCAGAATCACGTACAGGCCGTCGGAGCCGTACAGCGCCACGTCGAACATCGACCAGAAGGTCATGCCCGCGCAGGGGGAGAGGACCAGCTCGGGGGAGAGGAGGGAGCAGTCCATCCCCGGGACGTAGCCGTCCGCGTCGGCGCAGCGCCAGGAGTGGCTCCCTGAATGGCTCTCGTCTTCGGTTATCTCCCAGAGGTCCAGCGTCCCGGAGTGGATCCAGCCGGCCTCGCCACCCTCGACGTCGTTGGAGATGCCGGTCTCCCCGACCGTGAGCATCAGGCTGTCCTCGCCGGTATACCCCGTGGGGCCGGCCTCGAACGAGAGTCCCATCCAGGGGAAGGAGGGCTCCGGGGCGGCGGCGTCCAGCGATGCTGCGAAGAGGAGGGTCACGGTGCCGCCCGCCGGTACGCTGTCCGCCGCAGCGGAGCCCTGCGTGACCTCCAGCCATGTCTCGGTGCTCTCCATGGCGGCCTCCAGGTCCAGCGCCGCGAGAAGGCCGAGGTTGGCGACGCCGACCTCCAGGACGAAGCTCTCTCCCGCCTCCGCGACGCCGTCTCCGTCGCCTCCGGCCGTATCGTCGATGTCGTAGCTGCTGAAGTAGATGCCCGGGGCGTGGACCAGCATGGGCAGAAGGAGGTCCCATTCGCCCTCGACCGACGACAGCGTACCGCTCAGGGTGACCACCTGGCCGGTCCGCGCCGCCCCGTCCACCGCGAGCGAGAGAGGCGGCGAGCAGACGGCGGACCCGCCGGGGTCGAGGTCCCCGAAGGAGCCGGAGGCCTGCGTCAGCGTCGCCGGCCCCGATACCGAGTCGACTGTGAGGGAGAGGCCGGAGAGGCCCTGGGTGCCCTGGTTGGTAACGGTCACCAGCAGGTCCGCCGCCGCCCCCGGGGAGAGGTGCCCCAGGCCGGGGACGTCGTCCACCTCCAGGCCGGTCACGGTCGGGGAGGGGCCCTGGGCCTCTGCTACCGTCACGGAGGTACGGCGCACGCCGGCGCCGGTGACGGTGACGGTCAGGTCGCCCTGAGCCTGGCCTTCGAGGACGAAGGTGTGCGAGCCGGAGGCGTCCAGCTCCGCCACCTGGTGGTTGCCGCCGTCGTCCATGACGCAGACGGTCAGACCCTCGACCTCCGCGCCGCTCACCACCACCGGCACCACAGAGGTCCCGGGGCCCACGAGCTCCGGTACGCTCAGGGTCGGTACCGCCGGGTCGTCCCTGTAGGGCCTGAACGCGGGGTCGCCGAGCAGGTTCACCTCGTACTGGTGCCACCTGTAGACGTTCTCCCACCTGCTGAACGGGATGAAGTACTCCTTCACCAGGGCCATCAGCTCGCCGTTCGTGAGCGACCGCTCCCCGAACATCAGCTGGAAGTAGACGTGGTCCAGGGCGTCGGAGTACCCGTAGCAGGGGTTGCCCGGCGAGCCCCAGCCGTAGCTGGAGTTGCCGATGTAGGAGACGCCGCAGCCCTCCGGGTTGTTCACGAAGTGCTCGGCGACCGCGTCGAAGTCGTAGGCGGCGCTCCAGCACCCTATGGAGTACATCACCGAGGCGAACCTGCCGTCGGAGTCGATGGCGTCCAGGTGCTCCGGGCCCATGTAGCCGTCGCCGATGCCGAGGGAGTTGTACCAGGCGTGTCCGTCGTGGTTCACCATGTTGGTACCCTCGTTCAGGGCCATCATCACGGTGGCCAGGTTCTCGTTGCCCTCGGACTGGTAGAGCTTCGTGATGTCCATGTACCCGGGAACGTACTCCTCGTCTATGTGGTCCTTGCTCTCCGCGCTGTTGGTGTAGGGGTCCCACCAGAGTATCTCCGCCAGGAAGAGGGCGCTGCGGTAGTGGTCGGTCTCCAGTCCGTCCTCGTAGGCCCGCATCTTGGAGATGAAGACCGAAGCCTCGGTCGAATCACGGACGGGAGCCCTGCCCACGTAGACGTCGGCGTAGAGGTCGACACCGTCGGCCAGCTCTCCGAACAGCCCGTTCCCGTTCCCGTCCCAGTTGCCGTCCAGGTCGGAGAAGTAGAGGTCGCAGGGGAGGCTGTCCTCCCGGGGGTGCAGCCCCGCCTCGCAGGTCATGGCGTAGGCGTATCGCACCGGCACCACCCCGGTGTCGCCCCCGAGCAGCAGGAAGTCCAGCCCCTCCCGGTCCCTGTAGTCGATGACGTAGTTGCGGAGGGCCTCGGCGTCGTCCCTGCCGGAGGCGGAGGCAAGCACCTCGTCCATGCCCACCACCTCGGTGACGATGCCCTCGGCGGTCCTCCTCTCCGCCAGCTCCTCGAAGGCGGCCTCCATGCCGTCGCCGGTCACTATCAGCATCCGGCGCGCGTCCTCGTCCCGGGGCGGGGGAGGGGAGCTCCCGGAGGCCGAGGAGACGGTCTCCAGCTCCACCTTGATGGACGTCAGCACCTGCAGCTCGCCGTCGGCGGGGGAGTACCTGAACGGGCTCACCAGAAGCTCTGCGCTCCCGGGCCGGCCCGCATCCGTCTCCGCGTTCTGCAGGGCCGCGGCTCTCTCCGGCCACCAACCGGCCGACTCGTAGGCCGGGCCGGGCAGAGCCTCGGCCGGACCCTCCAGGCAGAGCGGCATCGGCTCGGGGAGGGGAGGGACGTACACGCCGCTCGCCAGCGTGGTCCACGAGGCCTCCACCACCCGCACGGCCGTCGCCCTTCCGCCGGGAGTCAGCTCGACACGGACCGGCAGGAGGGGGAGGGAGGGCTCCCCCGGCGTCGTGCCGAGGTAGGCGCCCTCGATGTGCGGTATGGAGCCTTCGGAGGTCTCCACTATAGAGACCGCCCCGGGCCCGGGCAGCCTCAGGTCGGTCTCGAGCGTGGAGGAGCCGGCGAGCATGCTCGCCGAGAGCAGCAGCGCGAGAGTGCTCATGGGGGTCCTTTCAGAGGGCATTGATATCCTTGATCTGAAGATACGCCCCGGTGGGAACCAGGGCCAGCCTCGCCAGTATTGACAGCGTGTGGCAGGGGGGGTCATCTTCATCCTGCCGATCCGATAACCCGAACCGGGAGGTTGCAATGAAGAAGGCGCTTCTGGCGCTTGTAGCAATCGGTCTGTTCGCCTCCGTGTCGGCCGCCACCATCGAGGTCTACAACGATACCGGCGGCTGGGACATCTGGTACATCTACATCAGCTCCTCCTACGACGACTACTGGGGCGACGACTGGCTGGGCAACGAGATCCTCTACGACGGCGGGTCAGTGGCCTACGATCTCCCGGCCGGCGTCTACGACCTGAAGCTCGTGGACGAGGACGGAGACGAGTACATCAGGTACGGCGTCGACATAGACGACTACTACTACTGGCCGGTCACCCTCGACGACCTCGGCACCGCCGAGGCGGGCGGAGGCGGGGGCGGCGATACCGTCTACGGCGACGCACCGGTCACCGTATACAACGACACCGGCGGCTGGGACATCTGGTACATCTACTGCAACCCCTCCAGCTACACCAACTGGGGCGACGACCGCCTCGGCAGCGACATCCTCTACGACGGCGACGAGTACACCTTCTGGGTGGACGGCGGCGACTACTACGACATACAGTGCGTCGACGAGGACGGCGACACCTACACGTTCTGGGAGGTCTGGATAGGAAGCGACGGGTACTACCTGCCCGTCGACCTGGGAGACCTGGACTAGAGCCGGCCGGACGAAGACGGCAGGGGGACCCGGACGGGTCCCCCTCTCTCGTTCCCGCAGGCCTGCTCTAGCCTTCCCCGACCGGCCCCTCCAGGCCTCTCCTGGGGCAGACGTCGAGCAGGCCGCATCCGCCGCAACCGGGTCTCCTGGACGTGCACACCCTCCTGCCGTGAAAGCCGAGCTGGTGGCTGAAGGATGTCCAGCTCTCCTCCGGCAGCAGCTCCCTGAGGACCAGCTCGACATCGTCGGCGGCCTTCTTGCGCGTCAGGTCGAGGCGGCGGGAGAGCCGGCCCACGTGCGTGTCCACGATGACGGCAGGCCTGCCGAAGGCCTCTGCCAGGACCACGTTGGCCGTCTTTCTGCCTACGCCAGGCACCTGCACGAGCTCCTCCATGGTGTCCGGCACGCCTCCGTAATCCCGCACCCGGGCCGCGGCGCCCAGGATCGAGCGGGTCTTGGCCCTGAAGAAGCCCAGCGGGTGGACTATCTCCTCGACAGCTCCGGCATCTGCCGAAGCCAGCTCCCCGGGACCCGGATACTCCCGGAAGAGCTCCGGGATCACCCGGTTCACCGCCTCGTCGGTCGTCCTGGCCGCCAGCACGGTCGCCACGAGCAGCCGGAACGGGTCGCCGCCGTGCTCCAGCAGGCACCTGGCGTCCGGGTACATCGAAGGCAGCCGCTCCAGCAGGACGTCCTTCCTCTCGGCCCTCCTCATCGGTCCTCCCGAAGGCATGGGTGGCGTTGCATGTTACCGGGGCAATCTAGCATCGTGCACATCGACCACAAAGCCCGCCAGGAGGTACAGATGAGATCCGAGGACCTGCCGATACCCGGTGCGAGACTGCTCGAGCTGCAGGCCTTCGAGGACGACAGGGGCAGGTTCATGGAGCTCTTCCGCCTGGAGTGGCTCCCGGAGCTGTACGGAGAGCAGGCCCAGGTGAACTGCTCCCGCTCACGGGCGGGCGTCGTGAGGGGGCTGCACTACCACCTCCGCCAGACCGACCTCTGGCTCCCGGTTCAGGGTGAGCTGAGGGCCGTCCTCGCCGACGCCAGGAGGGACTCGCCCGCCTTCGGCCGGACGCTGGCGCTGGACCTCTCGGCGGGGTCTCCGGGAGGCCTGCTCATCCCGCCCGGCGTGGCCCACGGGTTCGCTGCGCACACGGACCTGACCCTCATCTACGTGGTGAGCCGCTACTACGACGGAACCGACGAGCACGGCATCGCCTGGGACGACCCGCGCCTGGCCATCGACTGGGGGGTCGAGTCCCCGATCCTCTCCGGCCGTGACAGGACCAACGAGCCGTTCGACTGGAGCTGACGCGACGGCCGGCTCCGACCCCGCCGTGGAATGGAGAGGAGGCCGGGGCGGAACGCCCCGGCCTCTGGTACCGAAGGGGGGACTCGAACCCCCACGAGGAATCATCCTCACTAGGTCCTGAACCTAGCGCGTCTGCCAATTCCGCCACTTCGGCATGGCCGACCGCGATTCTAAGCCTCCCGCTCCCTTCTTGTCAATGCTGGGGTGGGGCGGTAGCCTAGGGCTTATATTCCGGCCGGGAGGAAGATATGAGCGAGACGCGCAAGGTAGTGGCCAGGAACAGGAAGGCCAGGCACGACTACGAGGTGGTCGACCACCTGGAGATGGGCCTGGTGCTGACCGGGTCGGAGATCAAGTCTGTGAGGGCGGGCAGGGTGAGCCTGAAGGGCTCCTACGCAGCCTTCGACGAGAGCGGCGAGCTGTGGGCCCGTAACATGACCATCGCCGAGTACCCCCAGGCCAGGGACAACCATGTGCCGGACAGGCCCCGAAAGCTGCTGGCCCACGCGGCGCAGCTCCGCAGGCTTGCGCGCTCGGTGCGGGAGAAGGGCTTCACGCTGGTGCCGCTGGACCTGCACCTATCCGGAGGGAGGGCGAAGCTGGAGATCGGGCTCTGCAGGGGCAAGCGCCAGCACGACAGGCGCCGGGAGATAGCGGAGAGGGACGTCGAGAGGCGCATCAGGAGCCGGATGAAGGAGCAGACCAGGAGTGCCGACTGAGCCGTTCGTCCTGATGCTGGCCCTGATGACGGCCGCTCCGCAGGTCGGCGTGAGGTCGCTGGCCAGGCACGACGGCCTTCTTCTGGAGATGACCTCCGGGGTGCCCATGGCCCCCGAGGTCTCCGCCTCCGGCTACTCCGTGACGGTGACCCCCGGCCCGGCCCCGCTGTCGCTCCCTGCCGGCGGGCTTCCGTTCTGGGTGCTCGGGTGGTCGCTCTCTCCGGACTCGACCTCCATGACAGTCCTGGCGACCCAGGACGTCGATTCGCTGCGCTACGCGCTGTCTCCGGACAGCCTGACCTTCCTCCTCTTCCTCGGGGCGGCGGAGCCGCTCGGCTTCCCGTCGCTGAGCTGGGAGGGGCCTCCCGCGGAGCCGGAGTACCGGGCTGCCACCGCTCCCGCATCCGACTCGGTCACCCTGGCCGCTTTCCAGCAGGGCGGACAGTCCCCATGGCTGGGGGAGTTCGACCGGGTGGTGCTCGACCCGGGCCACGGGGGGAGGGACCCCGGGGCAATAGGTCCCTCCGGCACGTACGAGAAGGACAGGACCCTGGAGATAGCCCTGCTGGTCCGGGACATACTGGCGGTCAGGAGGCCGGACCTGGAGGTGGTGATGACCAGGACCACCGACGAGTACGTCTCGCTGGGGGAGAGGACCAGGCTGGCCAACGCGCAGCGGGCGGACCTGTTCGTCAGCATACACTGCAACGCCGCAAACAGGAACTCCGCGAGGGGCATAGAGACCTTCTTCCTCTCCACCGCCAGGACCGACGAGGCAAGGGCGGTGGAGATGCTGGAGAACAGCGTCGCGGACATCTACGGAGAGGATGAGCCGGTGCCGACCGACCCGCTCTCGTTCCTGCTGGCCGACATGGCCCAGAGCATCTACCAGGAGAGGAGCAGCTCCCTCGCGGTTACCATCCAGGAGAGCCTCGCCGGAGCCTGGGGGGAGCTGCCGGACAGGGGGGTGAAGCAGGCCGGCTTCTACGTGCTGCGGGGTGCCCTGATGCCGGCGGTGCTGGTGGAGGTTGGCTTCATCTCCAATCCGGAGGAGGAGACGCTTCTGCGCAGCCTCGACTTCCGGCTGGGGACCGCGGAGGCTATTGTAGATGCCATACTGGCCTTCGCGGAGGGCGGGGGATGACGGTGGAGCCTGCCCGCCGCGCCTGCGCCGAGGCCGAGACGGACGTGGAGGTCCCGCTTGGAGCGTAGCGACGTTCGGTTCATCCTCGTGAGGCTGGCTGTCGTCCTGGGCATCGTGCTCGTCTTCGGTCTGCTGGTGGCGATGGGCATGCGGATGGTCAACAGGGCCTTCGGCGTGGAGGAATCGGGGGAGCAGTCCGACGGCACCGGGGCGGGGGCGGACTCGGCTTCACCCTCGGTGCAGGACAGCCTCTGGGTGCCCGCCGGCGCGACCGTCCTGCCCGACCCGGAGGAGCTGCCCGAGGGGCCGGAGCAGGCCTGGGAGCAGACGCCCTGCACGCTCTTCACCGCGGAGGGCGGGGAGACGGTTGTCGACTCGCTCCCCCTGGCCCCCTCACCGGAGCACAAGTCGCTGGAGGCGCTCTTCCTGATCCGCAGGTGGGGGGAGGCCGGCGGCCTGGACGAGGAGGAGGTGGGGAGGATATTCGTCTTCAACAGGATGGACACGCTCTACGTAGACCTCCCCGAGCAGATGGACCTGGAGGCCCTGAGGAGCACCGTCGAGTCCCGTTTCATCTGCTTCACCAGGCTCTACCCCCTGGTCGGCGGCAACCTCCTCTCCGGATACCCGGACGGGATACCCCTGAGGGGGGTCCCCGGCGTGTTCCGCTAGGCGGGGCGCCCCGGCATGAGGATAGGCGTCTTCGACTCCGGCGTCGGCGGCCTGACCGTGGTCAGGGCCATAGCCGGGCTCATGCCGTCGGAGTCGGTGGTCTACTTCGGGGACACCGCCAGGGTTCCCTACGGCTCCAAGTCGCCGGAGACGGTCATACGCTTCGCCAGGGAGGACGCCGAGTTCCTGCTCGGCAAGGGCGTGGACGTGCTGGTCGTGGCATGCAACACCGCCTCCTCGGTCAGCCTGCCCGCTCTCCGGGAGATGGCCGGAGTCCCGGTGGTCGGGGTCATAGAGCCAGGGGTGCGTGCCGCAGCCGCCCTGACGGAGAACGGCGTCGTAGGGGTCATCGGGACCCTCGGCACCATCACCAGCGGCGCCTACCAGAAGACCCTCAGGGCCACCGGGCGGACGACCCGCATAGTGGCCCGTCCGACCCCGCTGCTGGTGCCGCTGGTGGAGGAGGGCTGGCTGGAGGGCAGGATACCCAGGATGGTGCTCTCGGAGTACGTCTCCCCCCTTGTGGCCGAGGGCATGGACACCCTCGTACTCGGATGCACCCACTACCCGCTCCTCAAGCCGCTCCTCTCGGATGTGCTCGGCCCCTCCGTCGGGCTGGTCGACTCCGCCGAGGAGACCGCCCTGGAGGTGCGCAGGGTCCTCTCCGGCCTGAAGGGGGAGGAGCGGCGTCCCGGGGGGGAGGGGGAGCGGAGCTTCTACGTGAGCGACATACCGCTGAAGTTCCAGGAGATCGCACAGAGGTTCCTGGGCCGGGCGATACCCCTGGTGACCCAGGTGGAGGTCGGAGAGCACCGTTAGGGAGCCGGCCGCAGCGCCACGGCTCGAGTCATTCCAGGTAGGGGAGCAGGACGGGACGCTTATGAGCGATGACAGCACGAGGCACGGGCCGAGGATCGACGGACGGGCGGACGACGAGCTCCGCGAGATCGAGATAGAGACCGGCTACCAGCCGCAGCCGGACGGCAGCGCCCTCATCAGCTGGGGCGAGACCAGGGTGCTCTGCTCGGCCATCGTCGAGCACCGCGTGCCCTTCTTCCTGAGCGGCAAGGGCAGGGGCTGGATAACCGCCGAGTACTCGATGCTCCCCGGCAGCGGCAACAGGAGGGTGGCGCGAGACCGGGGCGGCAGGATAAGGGGCAGGACCCAGGAGATACAGAGGCTCATAGGCAGGAGCCTGCGGCAGGCTGTCAACCTCTCCCGGCTTGGGGAGAGGACCATCACCATCGACTGCGACGTGCTGATAGCCGACGGCGGGACGAGGGTGGCCAGCATAGTCGGCGGGTGCGTCGCGCTCAGGCTGGCCCTGAAGCGGCTGATGGTGAAGGGGGCGCTGGAGACCGATCCGTTCAACGGCTACATCGGGGCGCTGAGCCTCGGCGCGGTGGACGGCAGGGTGCTGCTCGACCTCTGCTACGAGGAGGACTCCACCGCGACCATGGACATGAACGTCGTGGCCTGCCCCGACGGACGGATAGTGGAGGTCCAGGCCACCGCGGAGGACGAGCCCGTACCGGTGGACGATGTGCTGGCCATGACCCGCATGGCGGCGGAGGCGATCTCCGGCCACGTCGTCCCGCGGCAGATGGAGGCCACCGCCGAGTGAGCCGGCACGGGAGCCCAGGCGGAGGCACCGGACGAAGGCTCGTCCTGGCTTCCGCCAACCCGGACAAGCTCCTCGAGATGAGCCTGATGCTCGGTGGCCTCGGCCTCGAGGTGCTGCCGGCCGGTGAGCTGATCCCCGGATGGGACGTCGAGGAGACCGGGGTCACCCTGGAGGAGAACGCCCTTCTGAAGGCCAGGGCCGCCGCCGACGCCACCGGCCTCCCCTCGGTAGCCGACGACACCGGGCTCTTCGTCCGGGCGCTTGGCGGCGCCCCGGGGGTGTACACGGCGAGGTATGCCGGAGGCTCCTGCAGCTACGCGGACAACGTGGCCAAGCTGCTGCGCTGCATGATGTGGGAGACCGACAGGAGCGCCGAGTTCAGGACGGTGGCGGCGGTGGCCGCCCCCTCCCCGGGGCCGCATGCCCTGGTGCAGGGCAGCATCCGGGGCAGGATAGCGGGGGAGCCCAGGGGGGAGGGCGGCTTCGGCTACGACCCTGTCTTCGTGCCGGAGGAGGAGGGGGTCGGCTGCGACGGGACGTTCGCCGAGCTGGACCGGGAGGAGAAGAACGGCATCAGCCACAGGGCCAGGGCCATGGCGGAGCTGGTCCGGCTGCTCCGGTCCGGCGGCGCGCCCTGGGTGGCGGGCCCGGGAGGATAGCGCCCTCCCCCATCCGCTCCGAAGGCTTGCTCGACGACTGGCAAGCCGATTGCATCTCTCCATTGGCGAGGGCCCGGGGAGGGCGGGTATCCCGCCGGTCGACTCCGTCATCGCTGACCCCGATCCGACGGTGCGGCCGGAGAACCTGAAGAAGCCCCGAGTCGGTTGCCGGACAACCACATCCTGCAATACCTCATACTTCGACAGCGGTAATCGACGAAGGGTGGCCCGAGCCGGGTCCTCACCCCGCGGGGTCATGGGCTTTCGGCGGATGGCGGTGGGCGACGGAAGAAATTGTCTAACTTATGGGCTCCCAGGCTACATAAACGGATTATATCGATTTGATTGATCTATTCGGTGATTAGCCTGGTGGTTGCATCGTGCTCCCGGGGCCGGATAGATAGAGTGTGCAGCAATTGAGCGGTACGCTGACATTCTGATGGGGAGTGATCGTTGTTCTCGATATCCGATGATTCCTGCACTCACCCTGTCCGGGGGACAGCGGTGGACTGACGGGGTGGTGGCGGTTGCCGGGCCGAGGCCGCGGCTTCCGTCACCGGCACGGCCGGCCCCGGGGGGGCGGGGCCCGGCCGTGCCTTCCGAAGCCGGGCGGTACGGAGGGCCGTGCCGGCATTCCCGGTCCTGCTTCTCATTCTCATCTCCCGGTCACCGGGAGTCGGAGCGCGAGGGGGGTCGAAGCTGATGGTCGAGGGCTCTTTCGTGGGAATCGGAATCGGAATCGGAGTCGGATTCGGAGTGGTTGAGGAGGGGCGAGAGGCGCCGTCAGCGGACAGGGGAGGGGGTCCCGGATGAGACGCCTCGACGGGCTCATGATGAGCATAGCCGCCGGAGACGCTCTGGGAGCGACCAGCGAGTTCCTCCCTCGGGAAAGGGTGCCCATGCTCTTCGAGCGCGACATCATCCGCGCCGGAGGCTGGCCTCTGGCCCAGGTGGGGGGCGGATGGCTCGACCTGCCGCCCGGCGCACACACCGACGACACGGACACCGCCCTCTGCCTCTACTGCTCGGCCCGGGGCTCCGGCGGGTTCGACCCGGAGGACGTGCGACTGCGCTTCATCCGCTGGCTCTGCACCGCACCGAGGACCGTCGACGAGGGGGTGCTGAGCTCCGTCGGCAGGATGGCGGAGGGGGACTCCTGGGAGAGGGCGGGGGAGGCGGTCTTCTCCCAGCGGCCCTCCCTCCAGACGAACGGCAGCCTGAACCGCAACGCCATAGCCGCCGCGCTGGAGGAGGAGCTGGAGCTGGGCTGGGAGTACTCGCTCAAACAGAGCCTCATGACCCACTACGCGCCGCTTCCGGTGCTCTGCTGCTGCGCCCACGGCTACATGCTCCACAGGCTCCTTGCCGGCGGGGAGATAGCCCCGGGGTGGACGGAGGGCTTCGCCGACCTCTGGAGCGCATGGCTGGAGGCCTCCGGCGACGAAGTGGTGAGCAGGTGGCGCTACCGGGTCGGCAGACACCTCGGGCCGGCCATGGCCCGACTGAGGGCGGCCGACTTCGACCCGCTCTCCTTCGACCCCTTCCGTGACCGCATCGAGGGGAGGGGAGACGACTGCCTGCTCACCCTACAGATAGCTAGCTGGGCCCTCCTCTGGTCCTCCAGCGAGCTCTCCTACCGGCCACCCGCCGGGTTCCCGGAGGAGGTCTTCCGCAGGAAGGGCGGATGGACCTTAGCCTGGGTGGCGCTTATCGGCCACGATGCCGACACCTATTGCGCCGTGACCGCCCCCCTGCTGTTCGCAAGGCACGGAGAGCTGCCGTCGGAGCTGCTCGAAGGGCTCCACGTGAGCTGCTGGCTGACCGGATGACCGACCCGGCAGAGGGGTATCGGGAAGTGGAAACCTCTTCCGCCCGCTCGGCAAAGGAGGCCCCGCCAGGGGACCGTTCCGGGAGGGCCGGGAGGAAGCGCCTGGAGCACCGGGCCCTGGTCGAGAGGGCGAGGCTGCTCATGGTCGGGCTCGCCGCAGGCGACTCACTCGGCTCCACCAGCGAGCTCAAGCACCGGAGTGACATGCCCTTCCTCTTCGAGGAGTACGGAGACTCGGACTGGCCCTACAGGCAGGCCGGTGGAGGCCCGTTCAACCTCGAGCCGGGAGACCCTACGGACGAGACCGAGTCGGCGATGTGCATCTACAGGTCCTTCCTCGAGCTGGGCAGCTTCCATCCGGAGGAGATCATACACAGGCTGATCCGATGGAAGAGGGGGCACCCGACGGGCATCAAGGCAGACATGGTCAGCGCTCTCTCCTGGGCGGCCTGCAGCGACCGATGGTGGGAGGGCTCCCTTCACGAGTACCGCAGGTCTCCCAACAGGTACGGGAACACGGCCCTGGCCCGCAACGGCGTCGTCGCCGGGATGGCCAGGACGCTGGAGGAGGGCTTCAGGTACTCGCTCCACCAGTGCCTCCTGACCTGCTTCGCGCCGGTACCGGTCATCTGCTGCTGCGCCCAGACCTACCTGATAATGGACATGCTCGCCGGCGGTGTACCCGGGGAAGACTGGAGGAGGGACTTCGACCTCCTCCTTCGACTCTGGCTCGACAGCGACCGGGACGGCGTGCTGGAGATCTGGCGGCAGGAGATCGGAGGCGAGCTGGACTCCGTGCTGAGCCGTTTCATGAACACCAGGGTGGAGCCGGACGGATGGAACCCGCTGGAACACGACTGGGGCGCCAGCTACGACAACGTGATGCTGACCTTCAGGATAGCAATGTGGGCACTGCGCTGGTCCCTCCGGAGC
Organism: uncultured bacterium; assembly: GCA_964423505.1. Lineage (GTDB taxonomy): Bacteria > Fermentibacterota > Fermentibacteria > Fermentibacterales > JCC-6 > CAYREX01. The sequence goes on from CAYREX010000003.1 coordinate 160,435, forward strand.
GATGGGCGAATGGAGTGCAGGACCGCCATCAGCGGGAGGGCCTTCCGGAGAAGCGGTCCCTGGACGCTCGGGTGGGTAGCCCTTCTCGGTCACCATTCCGACACCTACGGCGCCGCGACGGGGCCTCTCATAGCAGCGGCCCACGGTGGCGTTCCGGAGGGTATGACCAGCGGCCTCTCGGTTCTGAGGAGGCTCTAGGGCCCGTCCCCGCTCAGACGCCCTTGCCGCCCTCCGAGCCCCCGGCGGAGTCGGTGAAGAACCACATGTCCACCCGGTTCGCGTCCCGGATGAACTCGCTCCTCCTCTGGTACCGCTCGGCTATCCTGTCCGCGTTCGCCCTGAGCGAGTCGCGCCTGAAGGCGTCGCGAAGGAGTATCTGGGCGTTGGGCTCGTTCCAGGGCATGGCCATCATGCCCCTGTTGCGCCTGGTGAGGTCGAGGTAGTCCCAGGATGCCTCCGCCGCCCGGCGGGGGCCGTAGTACTCGGTGGCCCAGAGGACGACGGCGTACTCCCAGAGCAGCGCCTCGTCACGGGGGTTGTACCGGAGGCCCCGCTCCAGCAGCTCGATGCCCTCCTCCTCGGCACCCAGGTTCACGGCGAGATGGTATCCCCCGTCCACGTAGGCCATCACGTAGTTCGGGTCCAGCCTCACTATGAGCCAGAGGTGGGGGAGGTAGTCGGTGGCCGTGGACCAGTCGGTTCCCTGGTACATCCAGATGTGGTGGTACTGGTCCAGCTTGAGCCAGAGGATGTCGGCCATGAAGCTGCCGAAATAGTGGAGACCGCTCTCCACCGCCTGCCCGGCCACGTTGCGGGAGGCGGTCTCCCGGGAGACCAGGGCGCCCGATACGACGGCGATGGCCAGGAAGGCCAGTGCCGCGAGGATGAGGAGAAGGTCCCGTCTCATCCGGCGCTGCGCCTGCCGGCCAGCCTGGACGCCAGGAGGACGGCACCGGCCAGCGCAAGGAGTATGAGGATGTCCCTGACTATCTTCGGCCAGATGAAGGGCGCCGCCCAGGGCTGGTTGAAGAGCCACTGGGTTCCGTGGTTCCGCTCGCCCGGCTCGTGGATGTGCATCCCGCCGCCCGAGAGCCGGCCGGCGGTGACGCTGTCCGGGGCCTGAGCCTCGCCGTCCCCGTCATCGTGCCCGTGGTCGCAGTCTCCGGTATGCTCGTGGTCGTGCGCGTGGTCCGCTTCCCCGGCGTGCCCATGCTCATGGTCATGGTCGTGGTCCTCTCCCAGGTGCTCCTCCGGGGCCACCTCGGCCACGTCGTAGTCCACCCTGTCGAAGCAGCCGGCGACAGCCAGCAGCAGAGCCGCGGAGATGATGACCGCCGGGGCCCTCACTTCAGGTCCCTCGTCCGGAAGAGCGCCAGGGCCACGGAGAGCATGAAGGCCATGTAGGTCAGTCCGTAGAGGGCCGCTAGCAGGAAGTAGAGGTCCGGCACGTCGAAGCCGTGCGTTATCGGGTCCTTGAGGTGGAAGGTGTCCATGTGCGGTAGGAGGAGCCTCAGGACCCGCATCGGACCCGGCGCGGCCGGGAAGAGGCTCACGAAGTCCACCACCGACATCTGGGAGACTATGAAGAGCAGGATGGTCAGCGGGGCGTTGAGCGGGGGAGAGGTCCAGAAGCTGAAGAAGAAGACCACCGCCAGCAGGAACCATCCCTCGATCAGCAGGAGCCCGGTTGCCGGCACCAGGTCAGCAGGTATCGCGTTGCCGCTGCCGACCAGTACCGCCATGAGACCCAGGCAGCCGACCAGGAGGGCCGCGCCCTGGACTATGGCGGCGCCCAGGAAGCGTCCCATGAGGTACTGCCCGCGGGAGAGGGGTACGGCCAGCAGAGGCATGACGGTCCTCTGCTCCCGGTCCCTCGGGTAGATGTTGGACCCCACACCGATAGCGAGCAGCAGCGCGCCCACCTCCAGGCCGAAGAGCCCGAAGTCGAGCACGAAGCGTCCCTCGTTGCCGACCCCGAAGCTGGGCACCTGGCCCAGCCCGAACAGGGCGAGCAGGATGACCATGCTTATGCCGTAGATGGTGCGCCTCCTGAGAAGGGTGCGCATGGTCATCGCGGCGAAGGTCCAGACCGGCCTCATCCGGACCCTCCCCTGTTCGAGGTGGCGCTAAGGAAGACCTCCTCCAGGGTCCTGTAGACCGGGGAGATGAGACGCACCCTGGCCCCGGACGCACGCAGGGAGTCTATCTCCTCCTGCAGGCGCTCCTCCGGGACGACCCGCTCATCCGTCCGGTCCGGGTCGTCCGGCGGCGAGAAGGTGATCCGGTGCTCGTCTCCGGAGCGCATCAGCTCCTCCAGGCTTCCCTCCGAGACCTTCTCGCCCCTGGCGAGAATTACGGCGCGGGTGCAGACTGTCTCCACCTCGGAGAGCAGGTGGGAGGAGAGGAAGACGGTGGCTCCCCTGTCGTTCTCCTCCAGGATGATGTCCCTGAACTCCTTGCGGGCGAGGGGGTCCAGACCTCCGGTAGGCTCGTCCATCACCAGGAGGTCCGGGTCCGACTGCAGGCAGAGGGCGAGGCTCAGCCTCTGTCTCATGCCCTTGGAGAGGCTCCTTATCCTGGCGTCCTCCCAGCCCTCGAGCCCGACCCTGGAGAGCAGGGCCAGCATCCTCGCCCGGCCGTCGTCGAGGCGCCGCATCCTTGCGAACATCCTCATCAGCTCCATGCCGGTGAACGAGTCCTCGTAGTCCGGGTTCTCCGGTACGTATCCGAGGCGCCTGCGCACCTCGGCGGAGGCGGGGCGCATCCCCCAGAGGCTGACGGAGCCCCCGGTAGGCCTGAGCAGGCCGAGCATGCACTTTATCGTGGTGGTCTTGCCGGCGCCGTTGGGGCCGAGGAAGCCGAGTATCTCGCCGCTCCGGACGTCGAAGGAGATGGAGTCCACCGCCGTGAACGCCCTCAGGCCGAGGGTTCGCCTGAACGACTTCGTCAGCTCGCTGACCTGCACGGCATAGCCGCTCATCGTGCTCCTCCCGGTCAGTGGAAAATATGAAAAGAGAGCGGGGTGACCAGCCCCCGAAGGGTGCTCTGGTCCGGCCTCCGGGGCGCTGTTATCTTTCCACTTCGTCACAGCTCCGCGCGGGAGGCGGCCCTACCCGTCAGGGCCGCGGCGGCGGAGCGCTCCGCCAACAGGACCAACCGCAACCGGAAGAGGGCCCAAATGCTCGTACCCCCCCACGGAGGAAGACTCGTCGACAGGCAGCTGGAGGGTAGCGACGCCGAGTCGCTCGTGGCCGAAGCGGAGAGCCTCCCGTCGCTGACGCTCAACGCCAGGGAGCTCTGCGACCTGGAGATGATAGGCAACGGCGCGATGAGCCCGCTGGAGGGCTTCATGTGCCGAGACGACTACCTCTCGGTCGTGGACCTCATGCACCTGACGGCCGGGCCGGTCTGGTCGCTTCCGGTGACCCTCTCCGCCAAGAGCGGCGACGACGAGGCGGTCCCCGGGAAGAGGTATGCCCTGGTCGACGCCGAGGGGACCGTATGGGGTGACATCCTGGTGGAGGACGTCTACCGAGCCGACCTGGAGGTGGAGGCGGAGAGAACCCTCGGCACCACCGACGAGGCCCACCCGGGGGTCGCCTACCTCGGGGCGCTCGAGGGCACCTACGTTGGCGGCCGGGTCCGCTCGATACGCAGGAGGGAGCTGGAGAGCTTCCCCCGCTACAGGCTCGACCCGAAGGAGACCAGGGTGCTCTTCCGGGCCAGGGGCTGGCGGACGGTGGTCGCCTTCCAGACCAGGAACCCCATCCACAGGGCTCACGAGTACATACAGAAGTGCGCCATGGAGATAGTCGACGGGCTCCTGCTTCATCCGCTGGTCGGCGAGACCAAGAGCGGAGACATCCCCGCCGATGTCAGGATGCGCTGCTACGAGGTGCTTCTGGACGGGTACTACCCGCAGACCAGGGTGGCCATGAGCGTCTTCCCGGCCGCCATGCGCTACGGCGGCCCCAGGGAGGCGGTGTTCCACGCCATCCTCCGGAAGAACTACGGATGCAGCCACTTCATCGTCGGCCGCGACCATGCCGGCGTCGGCGACTACTACGGGACCTACGACGCCCAGATGATATTCGACAGGTTCGAGAGCGACGAGCTGGACATCGTACCGCTGAAGTTCGAGCACGCTTTCTACTGCAGGGTCTGCGGCGGCATGGCCACCGCCAAGACCTGCTCTCACGGGAGCGAGCACCACCTGTTCCTCGCCGGGAGGAAGGTGCGGGCAATGCTCAGGGCCGGCCAGACGCCGCCCCCGGAGTTCACGAGGCCCGAGATAGCCGAGATTCTGATGAAGGCCACTGAGGAGGAGACCCGATGAAGGGGCTCATCATCTGGATAACCGACACGGGAAGCGACGAGACCCTCCTCGACGAGCTGGGGAGAGAGATAGCCGACAGGGGCGGCAGGGTGGAGGTCCTCCACCGGGAGGCCACCGGGAGCATGGGCATGGACGTCTCGGACGAGGCCTCGAAGGCCGCCGCCTGCGCCATGATAGCCAGGCACGGAGTGGTCGTTGTGACGACCGGCGGCGAGTCCCCCGCCCTGGACTGCGGCGACGAGATCGAGGTCCGGAGGATACCGGCCTCGGAGCTGGCGGGCGACCTGGCCCACGGAGAGTTCATGAGGAGCCTCGAGCTGGCCGGGCTGGTCCCACCGCCGAAGCACGACGTCGACCCGGACGAGGAGGAGGGGATACTGGAGAAGCTGCGCGACCTGGGATACCTGGAGTAGAGCGGAGCGGTACTGCCCTACTCCATGTAGCCCAGGCCCTCCATCTTCCTCCTGATCTCCTCCTCCGACTCCCCCTCCTCGGGCGAGAGCGCCTCCAGCTCCCGCTCGAGGACGTGGATGACGAACTCCTCGGGGGAGGAGTAGCCTCCGGCCTCCGCCACCCGCCGGAGCCTCTCCAGGGTACCCCCGTCGAGCTTCAGCTTCATCTTCGGCATCCGTCCCTCCCTTCCGGTGCCGGTGCGGCGGCCAGGGTCGTCAGGCCGCGACCGGCGGTCATATCCTTACGCGGAGCACCCGTGCGCCGACAAGGGCCGACAGGCTCGCCATCACCAGGAAGACAGCCGCCCAGGACCATCTCCCCACCAGCATGTCGTAGTCCACGCCGGAGAGGCTCCAGCGTCCCTCCACCGGCCCGACTCCGATCCTCTCCGCCCCGCCCGTCCCCGGCTCCATAGGGGCCTCCGGTCCGGGGGTGAGGTCGAACCCGTCGTAGACAAGCCTCCCGGAGCCCTCGCCGGAGGCGCCCACGGTGAACGTCGTGCCCTCTACAGTGACCCTCACCGGGGCGGGGGAGCCGGCATTCGGGGAGAGCCTGAAGGATGCCTCCATCAGGGTGTCCACCATGACGACTGGTGGGACGTACTCGAAGTCCTCCCCGGCGGGTACCACCATCTCCCTCTCCGGAAGACCCTCCTCCCACGCGAGTGTCAGGGTCAGCGCCCGGCCCGGCTCCGGTCCGGCGCCGCCGTACCTGGCCTCCAGCTGACCCCAGGTGAGCGCGAAGGGAAGGGCGATGACCAGCAGCGGCACGAGCAGGAGCCAGAGGTAGACGAAGTTGGAGGCGATGAGGCCGCCGGCCAGCCTGAGCACGACCGTGGGCCTGCTGACGTGGAGCAGGATGCCCGCCACCTGGCCGCCCATCCTTCGGCGTATTCGCCTTATCCGCGCCTGGTCGGAGACCGCCCCGAACACAGCTATCATCCAGACGCCCGTGAGCAGGGAGACGAAGAGCAGGCCCCAGACCGGCGGCAGCCCCCGGAAGGGGAGGAGCAGCAGGTCGAAGATGCTGTCGATGACCCCGCCCACGGCCCCCACCGGGCTCAGCCCTCCCCGTCCAGGACATCCCGGCCGCCTGGCGGCAGCGAGGGGACGTCGAAGAGCGACGCGATGGAGCGGCCCATGTCACGGAGGCGCGGGTAATCGCCCGAGATCGGGACGCTGGAGAGGAGCGTACCCGGGACTATGGCCGGGGCGATGCAGTGGGTGCCGCTCCAGGGGTCCAGGTTGTCGGTCAGCACCTCCTCCGGGTAGCTGCCCAGCGTTGTCTCCCAGGAGGCCCTGAAGCCCCTGGCGTAGCCGATTATCATGTCCGGAGCGTAGTCGGGCAGCGGCCCGGGGAAGAGCCGTGACGTTGGCCATGCCCCCTCTATCACCCGCCTGCCTGTGGCCGGGTCCGTCACCGACTCCAGCTCCTCCGACAGCGTCTCGAGGAGTCCCTCCGCCTCTCCCGGTGACACCACGCCGCCCTCCTCCCGGCCCTGCAGGTTCAGGTAGAGGGAGTTCAGACCGAGTCCGTAGGCCGCGGTCCCGGACCAGTCTATCGCCCTGAACATGTCCCTCTCCCGGTCCCACGCCGAGGTTATATCGGCGTAGCCGGAGGCGGCAAGCCAGGAGTTCAGGTTGAAGGAGCGGTTGAAGGGGGCGAAGCCGTGGTCGGACAGGACCAGGAGGGCGGTCCGGTCGTCGAGCATCCCCATGGCCTCTCCGATGAGCCCGTCGATGACCGAGTAGAGGTCACGTACAATGCTCCTGAACCTCGGCGCGGTGGAGGCGTAGAGGGGGGAGGCCGGGTCTATGGCCCGGTAGAACATGTGCAGGTTCAGGTCCAGCGAGGAGACGTAGAGGAAGAGCAGGCCGTCGTCGAACCTGCCCAGCTCGTGGTGGACGAGGTCCAGCCTCTCCTGCAGGACTATCTCCGCCTGCTGGAGGTACTCGTCGTCGGAGAGGAGCCCCCGGGAGAGCGCCTTGGTGTCCTCCGGGAACCCCTGGGTGTAGAAGCGGCCCAGCGACCTGGCCAGGTCCGGCGCGTATCCGGGCGGCTCGGAGATCGGCAGGGCCGGGTCCAGGGGATCTATGTTCAGCGGGGATAGGTAGAGCTTGAGCTTCGGGCTCAGCTGCTTCAGGTAGAACCTGCCTATTGCCCGGACGGAGGAGATGCCGGGGATGGCGGTGAAGGAGAAGCCTACCCAGTCGCTCCACTCCCCGGCGGCCAGGACGGTGCTCCGCCCCTGGACGTCTATGCGGACGGCGTCCGCCTCACGGTCGGCGTAGACCTCCGCCTCGACCTCCATGGTCGGGCTGCCGGCCCTCATGGAGTTCTCGGGTCCCCTCACCGGGCACCTGTAGCAGCCGTCGCCGTAGTCCCTGACCGGCACCACCACGCCGCCGGAGGTGTCGTCGCTCACCGACCTTGCGTCGTCGGTGAAGAAGGTGAAGCTCCCCTGGCTGCCGCGGATGTCCGGCGTGCCCAGTCCGCTCAGTATGACCGCGTCGCCGCTGTCGGGGGGGAAGTCGACCGGCAGCTTGACCATCCTGACCGGTATCCCCTCGGAGGTCAGCTTCCTCCAGAAGGGCTCGCCCCGCCTGAGGAGCTCCACCCCGGCGCCCGAGAGGGGGAGCCGCCAGTCCCCCAGGCTTATCACCCTGCCGGGGGCGGTCACCCTGGAGGTGGCCAGGTAGGGAGCGCGGGTGGCCGGGTCACGGTGGATGAAGTCGAAGATGCCGTGGACCTCCGGTCCGTAACCCGTGATGAAGCCGGACCACGCGACCGGGCTCTGCGGCGGGTTGCTGGTCGCCAGTGGAGCCAGACCGCCCCTGGCCGCCAGCGCCGCCGTGTTCGGCATGACGCCCTCCTGGACGAACCTGTTCACGAGGCCCGGGTCCATCCCGTCCACGCCCAGGACGAGAACCCGGTGTAGACCGGAGCGCCTATGGCCGGAGCAGCCGGAGCCGAGGGCCGCAAGGGCCAGGGGGGCGGTGGCGGCGGCCCTGAGGAACTCCCTCCTCCTCATCCTGCAGCCCCCTCTCCGGGGTGCAGCGACCTGCCGTCCATGTAGGAGGGGGGTCTGACGCCCAGCGCCTCCAGGACGGTCGGCGCCACGTCCAGTATCGAGGCTCCCGCCAGGTCCAGCTCGCGGTCGGAGGCTATCACTCCCGGTACCAGACGGCTGTCGTGGCAGTGGTCGCCGTTCCAGTGGTGGTCGTTCGGGTAGAGAACCCTGCGGCCAACGCCTCCGGTGACGCAGCCCCAGCCGGTCCTGTACCCCCGCTCCATACCGACGACCAGGTCCGGCCCGTCGCCGGCGTAGGGGCCTTCGTACACCTCGGAGGCCCGGCTCGCGCTCCTCACCACGCGGCCGCCGTCCCCGTCGCGCAGCTCAAGGAGCTCCGAGGAGATGGCCTCGAGGAGCCTCTCCGCCTCCTCTCCCGGCTCGACCGTCCCCTCGCCCTCCCGACCCCGGAGGTTCAGCATTATCCCGGCCAGGCCCATGGACCAGGCCACGGTCCTGCTCCAGTCCACCCCGCGGAAGCCGGTTGAGACTTCATCCACGCCCTCCTCCAGCACCATGTACCCCCGCTCCACGAGCCACCTGTTCAGGTCGACGCAGGTATGGAAGGAGGTGAAGCCGTGGTCGGACATCACCACCAGCATGTCGTCCCGGCGGAGCCTGCCCACTGTCTCCCCGACGAGCTCGTCCATCCTCCGGTACATCTCCCGCACCGGCGAGCCCTCGCCGGTGCCGTCGGCCCAGAACATGTGCTGTATCCGGTCGGAGGTGTCGAAGACGCAGGCCACCAGGCCGCGCCGCACCTTGGAGAGGGCGTCCGTCCACATCCGCCTCCGCTCGTCGAAGATGCGCCAGCACATCGAGAGGAAGGCCGGCTCGTCGATGGCCCCGTTCGTCAGCGCCCATGTATCCTCCGCCAGGCCGAGGGTCGCGAAGGGGCCCTGCATACCGGCGAGGTACCTGCTGTAGTGGACCGGGTGGGAGACGGGCACCGCTGGTTTGGAGGGGGCCACGTTCAGCGCCGAGACGTAGAGCAGCGGCCTGCCCGCATCGTCCAGGGTCAGCCTGGCCAGGGCTATGGCCCGGACCTTCCCCCGACCGGCCCCGAACTCCAGCTCCAGCCAGGGGGAGAGCTCCCCAGGCTCGAGGTCGGCCACGGCCGAGCCTATCCCCAGCCTCCAGGCGGAGCGCTTCCTGCGGAGGGGCCTTGCATACACCGGCAGCGATTCCGTGCCGCCCTCCGCAGGTGGTCCGGGCAGAGTCCCGCGCCACGAATCGCCCTCCCTGGAGAGGGGCAGGGTGAGGCCGCCGGTTGCGCCGCCCGCATCCCCCTCATCCCCCTCCGGGACGAAGAGGGTGTAGCTGCCCTGGGTGCCCCGCACGTCCGGGACGCACATGCCGGAGAGCAGGTGGCCGTCCAGCTCCTCCGGCGGGTAGGTGATCGGGACCCGGAGGACCACGGAGCGGAGGCCGTAGCGGCCGAGCAGGGTCCAGAAGGGCCTGCTCCTCCTGAGCAGCCTGACGTAGCTCCGGCTCCCGGAGAGCCTGAGGGGCCCTATCCGCCTCTCCCTCTCGGTGGTGCCGGTCTTCACGGAGGAGAGCACCGGGAGGTAGCGGGACCTGTCCGGGGCGAGGAAGTCGAAGATGGCGTGCCTGCCGGGGTTCACGCCGGTCTGGAACGAAGACCAGGCTACCGGGGATATGCCCGGGCTGGTGGTGCGGAGCGAGCCGAAGCAGCCCGATTCCGCCAGTCGCCGGAGGTTCGGCATCTCACCGGCCTCCATCAGCTCGGAGGCCACCGAGGGGGACAGACCGTCGAGGCCGAGCACCACAACCCTTCCGGCGGTGGCCGGCAGCTCTCGCCTGCGCATGCGGAGCCTTCTCAGAAGGAGCCCTACCGGCCAGAGCAGGAGGGAGAGGAGGGAGGCGGCTATCGCGTTCAGGAAGACCACGAAGGAGGTTACCATGCCGAACCCCGCACCGGGGCCCACGTAGGCGTGGGCCGCCGGGACGGCGACCAGCAGCGCTGCTATCAAAAGGGGGACTCGGACTCTACCGGTCCCCTCTGAGAACCTGGTGCGTGCTATGGCTGTGCCTCCAGCGCAGTAATATCCACCGGGCCCGCAACCCCGTCAAAGGCGGCCCGGTTCCCGGTCGCCCGTCGCGCCCCGGTCGACCGCGAGTATATTCCTCCGATGAGACTCATACGCCTTCTCGCCGCCATGCTCCCGACGGCGCCGCTCCTCCTTTCCGGCTGCGGGAACCGTTCGGGTGAGGCCGGACTCAGGGTGATAAACGGGACGCCCGGCGCCTTCGAGACCCTGACGGTCGCAAGCGGTGGTGACACCGCGCTGGTGGAGGGGCTGGAGAGCGCCGGATCGAGGACGCTGGACCTCCCGGTGACCGGCTCCGCCCCGCTCAACGCCCGCTGGACCGGCCCGTCCGGCGCCTGCTCCCTTTCGGTCCGGCTGCTGGACAGCGCCGATGCCGCCGTGGGGGTCACCCTGAGCATACGGGGGCCTGGCAGCGGGGAGGTATCGTACAGGTTCCGCTGACCGCCAGCCACGGATGCGGCAGGCGCGACGGCACTGACACGGAGGAGAGATGAACGGAAGCAAGCCCACTGGAATGTCCTGCACCATGGCCATCATCGCCCTGCACCTCCTCACGGCCCCAGCCCTGAGGGCGCAGGCCGGTGAGGACTCGACGGACGCCAACATGACCCACTGGGGGGAGTTCCAGGAGACCGACGACCCCACGGACCCCTCGTTCGGCATGGCGAACCCGGGCTTGGCGCTGCCTCCGCCTCCGAACGACTCCATCGTCCGCGTCGAGCTGCCGGTCCACGAGGGTCCCCTGACCGGGATGCGCTTCGTCGAGGTCCCGGCAGGCAGCTTCATGATGGGCTCCCTTCCCTGGGAGGAGGAGCAGTACCCGCGCTTCGAGACCCCACGTCACGAGGTGACCTTCGAGGAGCCCTTCCAGATAATGAACACCGAGGTCACCCAGCAGATGTGGACCGAGGTGATGGGCACGACCGTCCACGACATGATGCTGGCCCACCGGGGCGACACGCTGCCGGTAGGATGCAACTACATCCAGCACGGGTGCACGTGCGGCAGCCCGGACATCATGATACTGGGCGAGGGGCCGGACTACCCCATGTACTACGTGGACTACCAGGACTGCCTGGACTTCGTGGACAGCCTGAACGCCATTGACTCGCACTACGTGTACTCGCTGCCCTCGGAGGCACAGTGGGAGTACGCCTGCAAGGCCGGCTACGACCATCAGTACCAGGTGGGCAACTTCCACGAGGACCTGCTCCGGGTGGCCTGGATACTGGAGAACTGCGACTTCTCCACGCAGCCGGTGGCCCAGCTGGAGCCGAACGCATGGGGGCTCCACGACATGCTTGGGAACGTACTCGAGTGGTGTGCGGACACCTGGCACGAGGACTACGAGGGCGCTCCGACCGACGGCTCCGCATGGATGGACGGAGGCTACCCCTGGCACGTCCGCAGGGGCGGTTGCTGGCGCGGCCACCACGGGGGCTGCAGGGCGTCGGCCAGGGTCTGGCGGAAGCAGCGGCTCACCGGCAACTGGCTCGGTTTCAGGCTGGTGAGGACTCCGGTGGCCAGCGAAGCCGAGTAGCCGCGCCCGTCAGCTCCGAGGGCGGGGGAGCCGCCCGGCTTGTATATTCCTCCCTCGCATGCCCGCCGCCCGGAGAGGCCGGCCGGCTCGACCCGCGCCCGAGGACGATGACGTACCTGGAGGCAACGTGAGGATAGGCATAGACCTGGGCTCCGTCAGCGCCAAGATAGCGGTCCTGGACGGGGAGGGCCGCATATCGGAGGAGCTGTACAGGCGTCATCACGGCAGGCCCTCGGAGACCCTGGCCGAGATGCTGACGGACCTCGAGGGCTGGGCCGGGGCCGAGGCTGCCTTCACGGGCAGCGCGAGCCGCCTCGCCGCGTCCGTCGCCGGGGTTACCCCTGTAAACGAGGTGGTGGCGCTCGCCGCAGCGGTCCCGAGGCTCTGTCCCGGCGTCAGGTCGGTGGTCGAGATGGGCGGACAGGACTCCAAGCTCCTCCTGTTCAGGGAGGCGGAGGGCTGCAGCGTCTTCGACGACTTCTCGATGAACACCGTATGCGCCGCAGGTACCGGCTCCTTCCTCGACCAGCAGGCCACCCGCCTCGGCCTGAGACCGGAGGAGCTGGGAGAGCTGGCGCTGCAGTGCCCGGAGCCGCCGCGGATTGCCGGCAGGTGCAGCGTGTTCGCCAAGTCGGACATGATACACCTCCAGCAGATAGGAACGCCGGTCTCGCACATAGTAGCCGGTCTCTGCTTCGCGGTGGCCCGCAACTTCAGGAGCTCCATAGCCTCGGGAAGGGAGTTCCGCCCCCCGGTGGCGTTCGTTGGAGGGGTGGCCGCCAACCCGGGCATGGTAAGGGCCTTCCGGGAGACCCTGGGCAGCGGCTACACCGAGATGGTGGTGCCAGGCCGGTTCAGGACCCTGACCGCGGCCGGCGCGGTGTTCGCCGCAGGCACCGGGGGCACCGCCCTGCTCGAGGAGGGCTTCACGCTGGGGCTGCTGGAGGCCGCCGGCCGGAGGAGAGTCTCCGGGGGCCAGCCGCCCCTCTCGGCCGGCTCCGCCGGCGAGACGCCGCCGGCGGAGACCGACGACGACGGCGGGCCGGTGCTCCTGGGGATAGACGTGGGCTCGATAAGCACCAACCTGGTGGCCCTGTCGGCAGGCAGCGGCAGGGTGGCGGCGGCGGAGTACCTCATGACCGCCGGCAGGCCGCTGGAGGCGGTCAGGACCGGCCTGGCCCGACTGAGCAGGACGCTGGGGCCGGACCGGGAGGTCCTGGCGGCGGGGACCACCGGCTCCGGCAGGTACATGACGGCCGACTTCGTCGGCGCGGACGTGGTCCGCAACGAGATAACGGCGCAGGCGAGGGCGGCACTCGAGATAGACCCCGGGGTGGACACCGTCTTCGAGATAGGGGGGCAGGACTCCAAGTACATCTCCCTGGAGGAGGGCAGGGTGGTGGACTTCGAGATGAACAAGGTATGCGCAGCCGGTACCGGCTCCTTCCTCGAGGAGCAGGCGGAGCGGCTCGGCCTCGACATCAGGGAGTTCGGCCCGACAGCCCTGGAATCGCCCTCTCCCGCGAGGCTGGGCGACCGCTGCACCGTCTTCATGGAGAGCGACGTCATCTCCCACCAGGCCGACGGCGCGGATACCGGTTCGCTGGTCGCCGGACTCTGCTACTCCATTGTGCGCAACTACCTGCACAGGGTGGTCGGCGACAGGAGGGTCGGGGAGAGGATCCTCTTCCAGGGGGGGACCGCCTGGAACAGGGGGGTGGTGGCCGCCTTCGACGCGGTCCTCGGGGAGAGGAAGGTGACGGTCCCGCCGTTCCACCATGTCACCGGTGCGATAGGAGCAGCGCTGCTGGCGGGGGAGCGGGCGGGGAAGGGCCCATCCTCCTTCAGGGGATTCGGGCTTGCCGGGGAGAGCTTCGTGCAGGACACGTTCACGTGCAGCGCCTGCCCCAATATGTGCGAGATACACAGGGTGACCCTGCGGGACGGGCGGAGGCTGACCTACGGCGGCAGGTGCGAGCGCTACGAGACCGGCGCCCCCGGCGGGGAGGAGGGTGGCCCGCCGGGAAGGAACTGCTTCCCCGAGAGGACCGGGCTGCTCCTCGGCGACTACGAGGAGAGGCCCCGGAGGGAGGGCAGGCCGAGGATCGGAATACCCCGGATGCTCTGGTTCTGGGAGCTCTTCCCGTTCTTCAGGACTTTCTTCGAGGAGTGCGGCATGGACGTGGTCCTCTCCGGCCCGAGCACCAGCTCCCTGGTCCATTCCGGAGTCGAGAGCGTATCCGCGGAGACCTGCTTCCCGCTGAAGCTGGGCCACGGACACGTCCAGGACCTGCTGGCGAGGGACGTCGACGCGGTCTTCCTCCCCTCCATACTCAGGTCCTTCCCGGCAGGCGGCTTCTCCGAGTCCTACAACTGCCCCTACGTCGAGGGCTCGCCCTACGTCATCGACGCCGGACTCGGCCTGAGCGACGGGGAGGAGACCGACGTGCTCTCCCCGGTGATCGACCTCTCGCTGCCCGGCAGGGAGTGGAGGACCGCCCTCGTCGAGACGGTCGCCCCGCTCGGGGTCCCGGCCAGGGCCGCCGAGAGGGCCGCCGACGCAGCCAGGGGGAGCCTGGAGCGCTTCCGCGCGGAGCTGGCGGCCCTCGGCGCCGACGCAATCGCATCCGCCGCCCCGGACCAGCCGGTGCTGGTGATGCTCAGCAGGCCGTACAACGGCTCGGACGACGCCCTCAACGCCGGGCTGCCGGAGAAGCTGGCCAGGCTGGGGAACGTGGTCGTGCCCACCGACTGCCTGGACCTGCCCCTGGAGCGGGCGGCGGAGGTCCACGAGAACATGTACTGGCAGTACGGACAGCGGATACTCGCCGCCGCCATCGCCGTCAGGGAGGACCCGGCGCTCAGCGGCGTCTACCTCACCAACTTCGGTTGCGGGCCGGACTCCTTCATCCAGCACGAGGTGGACATGGTCATGGGCGGGAAACCCATGTTGACCATCGAGATAGACGAGCATGCGGCGGACGCCGGGGTGATAACCCGCTGCGAGGCGTTCATGGACGCCATAAGGGGCAGGAGGAGCAGCGGCACCTCCCCCTTCAGCGGCACGCTGGGCAACAGGGACGTGGAGCTCGGGGGCAGGACGGTCTGGGTACCGAACCTGGGCGACGGGACCCCGATAGCCGCCGCCGCGGCGAGGAGGCTGGGCGTGGATGCGAGGCCCATCCCGGAGACGACGAAGGAGGCCGTCGCCCTCGGCCGGGAGGTGACCACCGGACGGGAGTGCTACCCGGCCATAATCACCGCCGGGAACATGCTGGAGGTCCTCCGGCGGAATCCCGAGGAGGAGGTAGCCTTCTTCATGGCCACCGCCTCGGGCCCGTGCCGGTTCGGCCAGTACTGCAGCTATCACCGGATTCTCCTGGACAGGCTCGGCTACACGGACGTGCCCATAATCACCGCGTCGTCGCGTGACTCGTACACCAGCGTGAAGTGCCTCTCCTCGCTCTCCTTCCAGGTCGACCTGCTCAGATCCATAATCGCCGCCGACACCCTCCACAGGGCGCTCTACAGGGTCAGGCCCTACGAGAGGGAGGCCGGAGCCGCCGACCGGGTCTACGCAGAGGCCCTCGCGGCTCTCGAGAGGGCTATGGAGAGCGGCTCCTCTCCGACCCCGGTGATGAGGAGGGCCGCGGAGGAGATGTCCGCCATTCCGAGGGACGATGTCCCCAGGCCGCTCGTGCTGCTCTTCGGCGAGATCTACGTCAGGAACGACCCCTTCGCCCACTCCTGGACCGACCGGCGCATAGAGGAGCTGGGCGGGGAGGTCCTCTTCACCCAGGTGCTGGAGTGGTTCGAGTTCGTCAACCACACGTTCATGGCCAGGGCCAGGGCGAGGCGGAGGATAGGGGACCTGCTGAAGGGGTTCGCCAGGGGGAGGATGATGGCCGCCGTCAGGAGGAGGCTCGAAGCCCCGTTCGCGGAGCTGCTGGCGGACCGCCCGGGCCCGGAGCCGGGAGAGATACTGGAGGCGGCCGGACCCTACATGCCGGAGAACGTCGGCGGGGAGGCCATCCTCTGCGTGGGCGCCCCCCTGGCGCTCGCCGGGAGGGGAGCCATAAGCGGCGCGGTGAACCTCTTCCCCTTCACCTGCCTCCCGGGGACCATAGTCTCCGCCGTCAGCAAGCGCCTGCGGAGGGAGCACGGCGGCCTGCCGTGGCTCAACCTGGCCTTCGACGGCCAGGAGGATACGGACAATGGCACGCGGCTCGAGGCCTTCATGTACCAGGTGAGGGAGGGCCGTGCCGAGCGCGGGACCGCCGCCGGATGCGCACGAGTCCGCGGCAGGGCCCTGGAGAGGGAGACCAGCAGTGGATGACAAGGCGGCCACGGACGACCTCAGGAGCTTCCTCGACCACAGCCCGACCTCCAGGACCGCGGTGGACAACCTGGTCCGGATGCTGGAGGACGGCGGCTTCGAGAAGCTGGACGAGGGGGAGCGCTGGGAGCCCCGACCGCTGCGCGGGTACTACGTGCGAAGGTCGGGCGGCTCCATCATCGCGTTCAGGGTCGGCGGGTCACCACCGGCCGAGTCCGGCTGCAGGATAGTCGGGGCCCACACCGACGCCCCGGGGTTCAGGCTGAAGCCGGGTCCCTTCAGGGGAGTCGGCGACATGGTCACCCTCCCGGTCGAGGTCTACGGCTCACCCATCCTCTCCACCTGGTTCGACAGGGACCTCTCGGTCGCCGGGGAGCTGGTGGTCGCCGGAGAGGGCGGTCTCCGCCCGGTACCTTTCGTATCCCGGAGGCCGGTCTGCCGGATGTGCACCCCGGCCATCCACCTGGAGCGGACCATCAACAAGGAGGGCTTCAAGGTGGACGCCGAGCGGCACACTCCGCTCCTCGTCTCGCTGGACGGCACCGGGCGGGAGCGGCTCATGGAGCTGGCCGCCTCGGAGGCCGGTGTCCCGCAGGAGGACGTCGCAGGCTGGTCGGTCCACCTCTGGGACCCGCAGCGTGCCGAGGTGGGCGGCCTGGACGGCAGCCTGCTGCTCTCCGGCAGGATAGACGACCTGACCATGTGCCACGCCGGTGTCGACGCTCTGCTCGCAACCTGTGACGGCGACCACACGGCGGTGGTGGCGCTGTTCGACAACGAGGAGATAGGCTCCAGGACCCGCTCGGGTGCCGGCTCGGAGATGCTCGCCTCCACGCTCGAGCGGCTGGCGGGCGACAGGGAAGGGTACATGCGCTGCCTGGCCGGGAGCATCCTCGTCTCCGCTGACGGCGCCCACGGCCTGCACCCGAACTACCAGGACAGGCACGACCCGTCGGTCAGGCCGCTACTCGGCGGCGGACCCGTCATCAAGGTAAGCGCGCAGGGGAAGTATACCTCCGACGGCCTCTCCTCGGCCTACTTCGAGCGCTGCGCGGAAGCGACCGGTGCGCCTGTTCAGTACTTCGTCGGCAGGAACGACATGCCCAGCGGCACCACCATAGGGCCGATAACCGCCGCCGGTACCGGGATGCTCAGCGTGGACGTCGGATGCGCCATGCTGTCGATGCACTCCGTCAGGGAGGCGGCTTCGACGAAGGACCAGCGCTGGATGCGGGACGCCCTTCTGGAGCACCTGGGGGGCGGCCCGGCCATGGTCCGGGACTAGGACACCGGGGATGCACCTCTCCGACGGCGTGATGCCGGTGCTCTTCTGGGTCTCCGGGTGGGGCCTGGCGGCATTCGGCGTCTGGCGCTCCGTACGGGCGCTGGACTCGGTGGCCGACCCTGCGGAGGTGGTTCCGAGGGCCGCGGTGCTGACCGGGCTCTTCTTCCTCGTCTCCCTGCCCCACTTCCCGGTGCCGCCCACCAGCTTCAGCCTTCTGCTCACCGGCCTCATGGGCGTAATGCTCGGCTGGCTGGCCCTGCCGGCCATAATGACCGGCCTCTTCCTGCAGGCGGCGATGTTCGGCCACGGCGGGCTCCTGGCCATCGGGGCGAACACGGTGATGCTCGGCTTCCCGGCGGTCATGGCCGGAAAGGTCTTCCATGTGGTCAGGGACTCGATGACGGTGGACAGGAGGGACGCCGTGGCCGGCTTCATCGCCGGAGTCTCCGCGCCCATGGGCTCAGCGCTCCTGCAGCTGCTCTTCCTTGGCGCGGTACTGCCGCTGGCCGGCGTCTCCAGGGAGCTCGTGGGCAGCGTCTGGTGGCTGCCCCTGGCCTACCTGCCCGTCTCGGCGCTGGAGGGGGCGATAACCGCAGCCCTGGTGGTCTCCGTGCTGAGGGTGAGTCCCGGGCTGGTCCCCGGCCTGTCGGATGAGGCCGATGCCGCCGGGAAGCCCGGCCGGAGTGGGGCGGTCAGCGGCCGAAGCTGACCAGGCAGATGACGTTGCCGTCCGGGTCCCTGCAGTAGAGGTAGGTGTTGCCGAAAGCCTCTATCGGGTCTCCGATGACCTCCCCTCCGGCATCGAGGACCCGCTGGGCGGTCCGGGCCACCGAGTCCACGGATACCGCCACGGACATGTGCGGCTCCGTCGGGCAGTCGCCGGACCTGTAGACCGAGCTGTTCACCCCGAAGCCGCTCCCCGAGTCCATCCGCCAGCCGTCCGGCGGGTCGGGGAACTTCTCCACGCTCCATCCGAAGACGTCGTCGTAGAAGCCGGTGAGGCGGTCCGGGTCGTCGGTCGCGTACTTGACGTGGATGATCCTGTTCACGGCATCCTCCTCGGTCTGACCATATCGACGGCGGGAGGATAACCCTGCCCGGCTCCGGGGGTCAAGAAGGCCTAGAAGTCCATCCTGCGGAAACGGATGAAGCCGAGGAGCAGGACGACGCCGGCCCAGCCGGCGGCGTAGGCCAGCTGGAGGGGGGGGACCTCGGTCGCCACGCCGAAGAATGCCAGGTTCTCGGTCACCACCGCATCTGTGGGCATGAGCCCGTAGAGGACTCCCCTGAAGCCCCTGTCGGCGGGGAAGAGCAGCATGACCACCCTGGTGATGGTGACCAGCGCCCCGGGAGCCTCGTCCGGTATGATCTTCATGACCTCCTGGATGCCGCCGAAGAGGGAGGCCACCCCGGAGAGGAAGAAGACTATCAGTATGGAGGCGACCTTCCGGACCAGGAGGGAGAGCGTGGTGACCGCCGCCCAGACGGCGCAGAGCCAGCAGAGCATCGACAGCAGCGCCAGCGGGAGGCTCCTGGGGGTGAAGGCGAAATGCAGCCTGGTTATCAGGCAGATGCCTCCGAAGAGGAGCACCGAGAGGAGCAGCGAGACCGTCAGCGGGGCGAGAGCGGTACCCAGGAAGACCCTGCCCCGGGAGGCCGGCAGGGAGAGCCAGAAGGGCATCCTGCCCCTCGAGACCTCCTCCGGAAGCATGGAGGAGCCGATGATTATGGCGAGCGATGTGGCCAGCATCGCTGCCAGGGGAGCCGCTGCGGCGATGGCGCCCAGGGCGGCGTCCGCCGGCCTGAGCATGCTGACCATCATCTCCTCCTCCCGGTCCCACCTGGTCATCTCCCCCCTCTCGAAGGCGGACTCGGCTGCGGAGACCCCCCACCAGAAGAACCCCAGGAAGGCCAGCGCGGCCAGCCCGGCGGCGAGGACTATCTTCCGGCGCAGGAGGTGCTCCAGTCCGTTAAGCCACATCGCCGCCCCCGTCGCCATCGTCGCCCATGAGCCTGAGGAAGACCTCCTCCAGGTCCTCCCTCAGCAGCTCCACGCCGGTGAAGGGGAGCCCCGTCTCGAGAACCGCCCGGGTAAGCGAGGGGAAGGAGCCCGGGTCCTCCATGAGCACCTCCAGGCCCCGTTCGGTAACGCTGCTCCGGTACCCGGCCTCCTCCAGCTCGGCCGACATCCCCGCCGGCTCCACCGTCCTGACCAGGGCGAGACCCTTCTGCCTGGCGAGCTCGTCCAGCTCTCCGCTCGCCACCAGCCGGCCCTCGCTGATGAAGGCCGCCCGGTCGCATACCAGCTCCACCTCTCCGAGCATGTGGGAGTTGAGCATCACCGTGGTTCCGGAGGCGACCAGCTCCCTGATGGCGTTGCGCACCAGTATCCTCCCCCCCGGGTCGAGACCGCTGGCAGGCTCGTCCAGCAGTACCAGCTCCGGTGAGCCGCATATCACGAGGGCCAGGGCGACCCTCTGACGCTGCCCCCTGGACATCCTGCCCACAGGCCTCTCGATCAGCCTGTCGCAGCCGAGACGGGCACAGGCGGCCTCCAGGTCGGCCTCCGTGCTCTCGCCGCGGACCCGCTCGAGCTGTCTGTGCAGGACCCCGGGGGTTGCCCATCCGGGGAAGGTGATGCTCTCCGGGAGGTACCTGACACCCCTGCGGGAGAGGGGGGAGGCCGCCGGCCTGCCCATCAGCTCCACCCGCCCGGCGTCGGGCATCACAAGGCCGAGGACGGCCTTCATGAGCGTCGTCTTGCCGGCGCCGTTCGGTCCCAGCAGCGAGAAGGAGGAACCCGCGGTCACCTCCAGGTCCAGCCCGGCCAGGGCCTCCACCTTCCCGTAGCGCTTGACGAGGCCGGAAGCGGCCAGTACCGGTTCTTCCCCCAAGGGCTCATCCCTGCAATATTAGGGCCTCGGTCCGGGGCCCGCCGACGTGAGACGCACCACGATCTGGAGGACTATTGAGACTTCGGAGACGGACGGCAAGTGCGGTGATCGGGACCCTGGTCGGGCTGCTGCTCTCCTACTTCCTCCTCTCCACCGCAGGCGGGTCCGGAGGCGTCGGGGAGTCGATCCGCAAGATAATCACCGTGGTGGCCCGGTCGGACCC
The DNA here is from genome assembly GCA_964423505.1 of uncultured bacterium. GTDB lineage: Bacteria > Fermentibacterota > Fermentibacteria > Fermentibacterales > JCC-6 > CAYREX01. Next base: position 180,644 of record CAYREX010000003.1, read on the forward strand.
GGGCCTCCTGCTGGGGGCGTTCTCCCTCTTCCTCCTGAGCCAGGTCGCCAGAGCGCTCCGGTGGATGGCTCTCAGCTTCGGCCGGAGGGTCCCCTTCTCCCTCTCCATGCCGGTGACCTCGGTGCACATCGGCCTTGGGCATCTCCTCCCCATAAGGCTCTCCGACGTGGCCTTCGTCGGCCTCCTCAGGCACCTTGGAGCCGTACCCGTCGGCTACGGGACCGCGACCGTGGTCTTTGCCAAGATGCTCGACCTGGTCGCCATGGGCACCGTGATAGTCTCCGCAATAGCCGCAGGGGTGGGCGACATGGCGCTCATAGCCCCGTTGCTGGTGGTGGCCGGCCTGGCCGGCATACTGCTCCTTCGACCGGTGCTGAGGCTCCTCGGGCCGCCGGTGCGATGGGTCCTGGCCAGGCTGGGCAGGAGCGGGGCGGAGAGCTGGTTCGACGACCTGCTGGCCGCCTCCGCCGTAAGGGGGAGGAGGACCGGGCTCCTCGCCGGCTTCGGGCTCTCGATGGTCGCTTGGGTCAGCAAGCTGAGCATGTTCTGCCTGATACTGGCGGCTCTGGGCGTGACCGGCATCCCTCTGTGGAAGGTCTTCTTCGCCAGCGGTGTTACCGACCTGACGATGGCCCTGCCCGTCCACGGCCTGCTGAGCATGGGGACCGTGGAGGCGGGCTGGGCCGCGGGCTTTGCCATGGTGGGGGTGGAGGGTATGGTAGGTCCCGGGGTCTCGATCGTGGAGCTCGGCTTCGGCGTTCACATAGTCTGGATGCTCATGGCGGTGTCGCTGATGCTGCTTGCCGTTCCCTGGCTGCTGATCGGGAGGAGCAGGCTCCGCTGGAGCGGGGCGGATGGAGCCCCGAAGGGAGGTGGCCCCGCTTGAGCGAAGAGGGAGCGACCGTCGTCGTCGGCGCAGGCGTGGCGGGCCTGACCCTCGCCGAGAGGCTCCTGGCGAACGGGGCGGCCGGGCCGGGAGGCCTGGTCGTGCTGGAGCGGGAGCAGGCGCCGGGAGGTCTCGCCAGGACCTTCGAGCGGGATGGCTTCCACTTCGACATCGGCCCTCACCGCTTCCACACATCGGACCCCACCGTGGAGAGGTACCTCCTCCATGTCCTCGGGGACGACTACGTATCCATACCCAGGTCGAGCAGCGTCTACATGGCGGGCAAGTACCGTGACTGGCCGCTCAACCTCTCCTCGGTCATGGGCCTGCCGGTCGGCCTGCTGCTCCGCAGCGTGCCGGACCTGTTCAGGTCGGGGAGGCGCTCCGGAGAGACGCCGGAGAGCTTCGCCGACCACATAGTGGCCCGGTACGGCCGCAACCTCTACGACTACTTCTTCAGCGGGTATACCAGGAAGTTCACCGGCATGGAAGCCGAGCTGCTCCACGTGGACTGGGCCGCCGCAGGGGTCAACAGGGCGGTGATAGACAGGAAGGTCCGGGCCGACAGCCTCGCCTCGCTGCTGCGGGGGCTCCTGCTGCCCAGCCCGGTCAGGACCACCTTCTACTACCCCTCTTCGGGGGGTATACAGACCTTCTGCGACCGGCAGGCAGCCATGATCGAGAGCCGTGGCGGCGAGGTCCGCCTCGGCGAGCCGGCGACCGGCGTTGAGACCGCTGCAGGCCGGGTCGAGGCCGTGCTGACCGGCTCCGGCAGGATACCGGCCGCGAGGGTCTACTGGTCTGCGCCCATATCACTGATCCTCCCCTCGGCCGGCTTCCGCTTCATGAGCACCGTCCTCTGCAACATCGCCCTCGCCCGGCCTCAGGGAAACGAATACCAGTGGTGCTACTTCGGGCAGGAGGACATCCTCTTCAGCAGGCTGACCGTGCCGCCGAACTTCCGGCGGGATACGGCCCCGGAGGGGGCGGACAGCCTGGTTGCCGAGATAACCGTAAGAGCCGACTCCCCCGCCTGGAGGGAGCCGGAGAGCATGCGGGAGCGTCTTCTGGACGACCTGGAGAGGGTTGGCGCCGTAAGTCGGGAGGACGTGCTCTTCGTCGACTGGCGGAGGGTCCCGGAGACGTATCCGCTGTACGACCTGGGATACCGGGAGAGGCTCGCCGCGGTCGAGACCCCGCGGGGCCTGCACCTCCTGGGCCGGTGCGGCTCGTTCTGGTACAACAACATGGACCACTCCATAGGGCAGGGCATCGCGATGGCGTCGGGGGAGAGGTTCCAGAGGGACTTCTGGAAGGGTTAGGGAGGGGAATGCCCCGGGGAGAGCCGCACCCGACGCATGAGGGAACGGCGCTCCCCGCCCGGGAGCCGGACCGTGAGGTCCACCTCGAGGCCGGCTGCGGCTACGCCGCGGACGATGACCGGCGGGAGGCGGGCCGCAGGGCCGCTCGCGAGGCGGTCTCCACAACGGGCCGTTTCGAGCCGAGCGCGGTCCTGGTCTTCACCTCGGACGTCTCCGACCTCAGGAGGATGCTGGCCGGGGTGCGCTCGGTAACCGGAGAGGCCCCCCTGGTGGGCTGCACCACCGCAGGCGACATATGCGACGGCGAGCTGCGCAGGGGCGGCGTGACGGTCGCCGTCATCGCCTCCCCCTGGCTGAGGCTGGCAGCCGGCGTCGGCAGGGACGTCAGCTCGGACTGGCGCCGGGCCCTGGACGCCGCCCTGGAGGCACCGGGGGTCTCCGGGTGGTTCGACCCGGAGGACGACTCGACGCGGCGGAGGGCCAGGCGGGAGGGGAGCACGGCCGTCGGCCTGATGTTCGCCCCCGGCGACACCTTCTCCTGCGTCTCGAGCGACGACGAGGTGCTGACCGAGCTGAGGAGACGCTCCTCGGGAATACTGACCTTCTTCGGGGGAAGCGCCGCCGACGACTGGCGGATGGAGGAGAGCTGGGTCTTCAGCGGCCCCACCGCCTATCCGGACGGCCTGGTGGTCGGGATACTGGAGACAGGCCTCCGGGTCGGAACCGCAATGGCCCACGGCCTCGTGCCCTCCAGCCTCTCCGCCACCGTGACCTCCGCAGGCGGCTACCTGCTCGAGGAGCTGGACGGAAGGCCTGCGGCCGAAGTCTACGCGGGACTCATCGGGGTCGACGTGGACGAGCTCTCGGACAGGAGGACCACGCATCGGACGGACCTCCCCCTGGGCCTCGGTGAGCCCGGTGGCGACCATGCCGTGTGCGTAGCCAGCTCCGTGACCCGCGGCGGCGGGCTCAGGATGACCAGGCCGGTTCCCGAGGGGGCGGTTGTGAAGGTCATGATACCCGAGCCGGACGCGATGATATCGGCCGCCTCCAGGGCCGCCAGGACGGCGCTGCTGAGGGGCGGCTTCGAGCGTCCGGCCATCGGCCTCGTCGTCGACTGCACACTCAGGGAGAGGTTCCTGGCCGACCGCTACCCCGCCGAGCTTGCGGCTGTCCGGGGCGTCTGCGCAAACGCCCCGCTGGCCGGCTTCCTGAGCTACGGAGAGCAGGGGATGGATGCAGCCGGCGGCAACATCAGCGGCAACGAGTGCATAAACATCCTCGCCATAGGGGACGAGCTCACGCCCGCCGCCAGGGTCTGGCTGGAGAACAGGCGTCTGCTCGATGGGCGCAGCAGGGCCACCGGGGCCCTCCGGAACATGCTCGGCAGGCTTCAGGCGCTGATGGACGGCATCGAGCAGGGAATCGTCTACGAGGACGGCTCCCGCAGGGTCCAGATGGCGAACGAGAGGTTCTGCAGGATGTTCGACCTGCCCTCTGTCGACGTGGTGATAGGAAGCGACGGGACCGACGTCGATCGCTCGATCGCCGCCGTGCTGGACGACGGCTCCGACTACTCCGGGGTTGTCCGGGAGAGGCTCTCGGAGAGGGCACCCGTAGCCTCCGAGGAGCTCCGGACCCGCGACGGCCGGTTCCTCTCCAGGGACTACGTCCCCGTGACCATCGACCATACGGAGGCCGGCAGCTTCTGGGTCTACCGTGACGTAACCGAGACCAGGCTGGCCGAGAGGCGGCTCAGGGAGAGCGAGGAGCGGTTCAGGACGTACGTCATGGAGCTGCCCGTCGGCGCCTACCGGCGCGATCTCGAGGGCAGCCGCATCCTGATGGCCAACCCGGAGATGGCCGCGATGTTCGGCTACGACGACCCGGACGCGATGATAAGATGCGGCTACGCCGGGACCTACGCGGATGACTCCCAGCGGCTCCGCCTTAGGCGGATGCTGGAGGAGAGGGGGCACGTCGAGGGCCTGGAGGTGGAGCTGGTCAGACGCGACGGGGAGCACTTCGCCGCCAGGGTCTGGGCCCACGTCCGTTCCGTCGGGGAGGAGCAGGTCGTCGACGGCGTGATAGTGGACATCACCATGCAGAGGGAGCTGGAGGAGCGCCAGCGGCTGCTGGCCGCCGCCATCGAGCAGACCAGCGAGTCCATCATCATAACCGACCTCGACGACCGGATACTCTGGGTGAACCCCGCCTTCGAGGAGAGCTACGGCTTCACCGCCGGGGAGGTGGTGGGTGACCGCATGGAGCTCCTCAGGAGCGGCGAGAAGGGTGACGGGCCGTACGCTGAGATATCGGCCGCCCTCTCACGGGGGGAGACCTGGACGGGACGAATCACCGACCGGAGGAAGGACGGCTCCCTCTACCCCCAGGAGGCCACTATCTCCCCGGTCAGGGACAGGAGCGGCAGGGTCTTCAGGTACGTGAGCGCGCAGAGGGACATATCCGGCCAGCTGGAGTTCGAGAGGCGGCTTCTCTACCTCCACGGAATGGACACGCTGCTCCGGGACATCTCCGACAGGATGATGTCCGAGAGGGGACCGCTCTCGGTGATGGACGACGTCCTGGAGTCTGTAGGGCGGTTCTTCGACGTCTCCAGGACATACCTCTTCCGCTACGAGCCGGGCCTGGAGAGGGCCAGCAACACGTTCGAGTGGTGCGCCGAGGGGGTGGAGCCATTCATCGACGAGCTTCAGGACATCGACATGACCGGCGGGTTGGAGTGGTGGGCCGAGAGGCTCGGGAGCGGCGAGGCGGTGCTCGTGCGGGATACATCGGACGCCCCGGGGGTGCCGGAAGCCGTCCTGGAGGTCCTCAGGGAGGAGAGCGTGGTCTCCGTCATAGTGCTGCCCGTCTTCGTCTTCGGGAGGCTCTACGGCTTCGTGGGCCTGGACGAGACCAGGAGGGTCAGGGAATGGCTGGACGAGGAGCGGACGCTGCTGGCCGGCCTGGCGGAGAGGCTGGGACGGTCGCTGGAGAGGGCCCAGAGGAAGAGGGAGCTGGAGGAGACCCTGCAGCTCAGGGAGCAGCTCGCGCAGTCCCAGAAGATGGAGGCCATCGGGCAGCTGGCCGGCGGCATAGCCCACGACTTCAACAACCTGCTGCAGGCCATGGGCGGTCACGTCGACCTGGCGCTGGCCTCCCTGCCCGACGACGCCCCGGTCAGGGGGAACCTCGACGAGGTGGCCAGGGCGGGGGAGAGGGCCGCGAGGCTGGTGGCCCAGCTGCTCGCCTTCTCCCGCCGCCAGATGATGCAGCCGGAGACCCTGGACCTCGACGATGTGATAGCCGACCTGCTCATCATGCTGGAGAGGGTCATCGGCGAGCACATAAGGCTCCGGTTCGAGCCCGGGCCGGGAGTCAAGCGGGTCAGGGCCGACCGGAGCATGATGGAGCAGGTGCTCATGAACCTCTGCGTGAACGCCAGGGATGCCATGCCGGAGGGGGGGGACCTGCGTATAGCGACCGAGGCCAGCCGGCGCTCCGACGCCGGCTGCGACCCGGCCGACCTGCCCTCCGGGGATGACCTGGTCGTCCTCACCGTGACCGACACCGGCGAAGGCATGACCCGGCAGGTCCTGGAGAGGGCCTTCGAGCCCTTCTTCACCACCAAGCCGGTGGGCAAGGGGACCGGCCTGGGGCTGGCCACGGTGTACGGGATAGTCAGGCAGCACGGAGGCACCGTCACGGCGCAGAGCGAGCCGGGCAGCGGCAGCTCCTTCAGCGTCCTCTTCCCCCGCTCCTCCGAGCCGGTGGGGGAGGGCCTGGACACTGGCGCGGAGCCGCCGGCCGGAAGGGGGGAGACTCTGCTTCTGGCGGAGGACGAGCGGATGGTGATGGAGCTGAACGCCGCCATGCTGCGGGATGCCGGCTACGTCATCGTGCGGGCCGCCGACGGGCAGGAGGCGGTGGAGGTCTTCCGGAGGCGGGGGGGGGAGATAGACGGCCTGTTCATGGACGTGGTCATGCCCCGTATGGGCGGGATAGAGGCGCTCGAGAGGATAAGGGAGGAATCGCCTGACGTGCCGGTGCTCTTCACTACCGGCTACAGCGAGGAGGTCCTCGGCTCCGGAATGCTGAGCGACGAGAGGGTGAGGGTCCTCCGCAAGCCCTGCCGCAGGAGGGAGCTCCTTACCGCAATCCGCCGCATGCTCGACTCCGCCCCCGACTGACGCCTCCCCCGCGCTTCCCGCCGGATGTGATACGACCATCCCAGCCGGGTATCCAGGTATAATCCAGGGTATGGGGCCGGCCCTGCATCGCGGTGACGCCGGCCTCCGGTATGCTTATCTTCCATGTGGCCGCGGGGCGCAGGAAGACGGTGCGAGTCCGTCACGGTGGCGCCACTGTGACCGGGGACCGACCCCCGAGAGCCACTGCCCGGTGAGTTACAGAGCGGGCGGGAAGGCGGGGCGAGGGAGGATCCGGGAGTCAGGATACTGCGCCGCGGCCGGAGGCGCCTCCCGGACCAGGGGGCTCCCTCCGGGCCGGCTCCCGTGGCCGACACCGCAACGGGAGGTCGGCCCTGATTCGTCTTTTGCCAGCTCTTGTCGCCCTCATCTGCGTCCCTGCCCGGGGAGTCGCGCTACTTCACGTGGAGGACGGCTTCGGCAGGCCTGTCGCCGGTGCTCTGGTCAGCACCGGCGGTGAGCTTCTAGGCCTGACCGGCCCGGAAGGCGCGCTGTCGCTGGATACCTCTCCCGACTCCATCGGCGTCGACGCGCTCGGATACGACGACTGGGCCGGGCCGTGGCCCGAGGACGGCGTCATCATGCTCTCTCCGGTTCCCGTACCTTCCGGCGTCGTGGTCTCCGTCCGCGGCAGCTGGGGAACGCTGCGCCAGTCCCTCCACCGGACGACTCTCATAGACGGCCGGGCCCTGGAGGACCTGGCGAGGGAGGGCCTCGGGGCTCTCGCCAGGTCTGCCGGAGGAGTCTACGCGCGGGAGTACGGCGGAGCCATGCCGGTGGTCTCGGTCTCGGTCAGGGGCGCCGACCCGGGACAGGTGGGCTATCTCCTCGACGGCCACTCCCTGGAGAGCAGCATGGACGGCCTGCCGGGACACACCCTGGACCTCTCCGTCCTGGGCGGCATAGAGCTGGCCAGGGGCGTGGGCCCCGGGCTGCCCGGTGGCGGGATGGCCGGAACGCTGAACCTCCTGCCCCGCTCTCCCGGTGCGCCGCCTTCGGCCGAGCTCCGGGCAGACGACAGGGGCGGTGTCGGCGTGTCGGCCGGAGCAGGCACCGGGACCCTCCGGGTGGACGCGAGCGTGGCCCGGAGGAAGTGCGCGGGCGGCTCCGGAGCCAGCCTCGGGACGGTCCTCATGACCGGGATTGCCGGCGGGCTGCGGGGCGGTATCCTCGCCTCGGCGTCCTCCGGCTCCGTCGAGTCCCCGGAATGGAGCCTGCCGTCGGACGGCTGGCGCTGCAGGAGCTCCGTCGACGGATGGGCGTCGCTGGCCACCGGCAGGCTCCGCTTCCGGGCCGGCGGCAGGCTGGGAAGGATGACCTACGAGCAGACCGTGCCCCAGGCTGTCTCCGACACCCACGAAGAGGCCTCCTGCCGGGCCGGCATCTCCCTGCTCCCGGGCATCGTGCGCGGACTGGTCCTGGGCGGTACCGCGGAGACGTCCAGGGTCTCCAGCACCTCGATAGGGGAGAGAGGGCGCTCCGAGGCCGGACTCTCGGCGGTGCTGTCCCGTCGGGGCTCGCCCTCTCTCGACCTGGCCGTCCGGGGCACCTCTGCCGGAGCCGGCGGTCCCATGGTCGGGGCGAGGCTGGGGGTGTCGGTCCAGCTGGCCGACTCGGCTCTGGTCCTGTCCGCCGCCGCCGGCAGGGGATTCAGGAGACCGACCCTCAACGAGCTGTACTGGCCGGAGGACGCCTTCGCCCGGGGCAACCCGGAGCTCGAGCCGGAGACCTCCCTGGAATGCGAGCTCTCCGCCGCGGGGCGGCCGGCAGGATGGCTGGACCTCTACGCGGCAGCCTTCATGGCGAGGACGGAGGGGATGATAAGGTGGGAGCCGGGCGATGGGGGGAGGTGGACGCCGGTCAACATCGGCGTCGCACGGAGGATGGGTCTGGAGGGTGAGCTGCGCGCGCGCGCCGGCTTCCTCCGACTGAGGGGGTGCGGCACCCTGATGTCGGTGACCGACGAGACCCCGCACTCGACCACCCGCGGCATGCGGCTGCCCTACTCGCCGGGGCTCACGTGGGGGCTCTCCGCCTCTCTGCGGCTGGCCGGTCCGGTTTCGCTCAGGCTGGGGGCGGAGGGCACCGGCTACAGGTATACGAACTACAGCGAGACCGCATGGCTCTCGCCCTACGGCCTGCTGTCGGCCGGAGTGGACGTAGCTCTGCCCGGCTCAGGTGGCGCCACGCTCTCGCTCGACCTGGAGAACCTGACGGACGTTTCTTACATGGAGACCGGCGGCTACCCGGGGAGGTCCCGGACGCTCTCCGCCGCTCTCCGCTGGGATGGAGGAGGAGACGGCTATGACGACTGACGTGAGACTCGTCGGGGCCCGCATGTCGGCCCTGGCGCTGATGGCGGTCCTCATCGCGGCGGGATGCTCGGACCCCGCCGGCATCACCCCAGGGCCGAACCCGGAGGGTGACCCGGTGGCATGGTTCAACGGCCTCGGCTACACGGTCGACCTCTACTTCCCCAAGGTCGACTCGCTGGTAGCCGGGGCCTACCACACCGGGGAGGTCCCCTGCGACATCCGCACCACCTCGCCGAGGACCTTCGCCGTCCTCAGCACCCTCTCCTGCCAGCTCCGCCTGTACGACACGGGCCAGGAGGGGACCCCGACGAAGGCCATCGAGCTGCCCGCCGGCTCCAATCCCTACTCCATGTGCTGGGACGGGGAGGTCTTCTGGGTCGCGCTGCTCCTCTCCGGGGAGGTGGCCAGGGTCACCCCGGAGGGCGGGGTGACCACCTACGACACGCCGGCGAACCCCACCTCCGTCGCGTCTACCTGCGACCTGGTAATCGTCGGGCACGGAAACTGGCCGGACAGCAGCGTGACAGGAGGGCTGACGCTCCTGGACGCAGGGAGCGGGGAGATTCTGGACAGCGTCCAGACGCCGGACAACGTCACCGCCCTGGAGTACTTTCCGCAGACCGGCATGGTCCACGTCTCCACCTCGACCTTCACCGGGGACGGGATGATAAACGTGGTCGACCCGGGCTCCGGCTCGGTGGAGGCCACGGTCGCCACGGGCGGCTCTCCGGGAAGGCCGGTTGCCGTGGAAGGCGGTTTCGCAGCCGGCGACGGGTGGACCTCCGGCAGGGTCTACCTCTACGGCGAGGACGGCTCCCTGGACGTGTGGGAGAGCGGCATGTCGTCGGTCACCGGCCTGGCGCTCATGGAGGGGATGCTCTACCTGACCGACTTCAACGGCGACAGGGTCCTGGTGGCGGAGGCTTCCACCCTGACGCCGGTGGACACCCTCGCATCCGGCGACGGCCCGCAGGGCATCGCGGCGGTGGAGTGAGCCGCAGCCGGTCCCGAGGCTGACCCGGTACCGGCTGGAGACGTATATTACGGCTCGACTCCCGGGGGGTATCATGGTCTCACGCTCATGCGACATGCACGTGCACTCGAAGCACTCGATGGCTTCGGGGAGCTGGCTCCTGAGGCGGTTCAGAGTACCGGAGAGCTTCACCCCCCCCGAGCTGGTCTACGAGCTGGCCAGGAAGCGGGGGATGGACTACGTCACCATAACCGACATCAACTCCATAGAGGGTGCGCTCCGGATAGGCCACCTCCCCGGCACATTCCTGAGCGAGCAGGTGAGGACCTACCTCCCCGGGAGGCGCTCGGCGGTACACATCCTCGTCTACGACCTGACGCCGGAGCAGCACGAGGAGATGGCCGGTGTCAGGGAGTCCTACCCCGCTCTCATGGAGTACCTGAGGGACCGGGGGCTCATGCACTCCTTCGCCCATCCGTTCTACTACCCGGAGGCCGACCTCTCGCTCGGCGACTTCGCCATGGTCGCGAGGGACGCGGAGCTGGTCGAGTCAATGAACGGCACCAGGGCCAGGGAGGAGAACGACTCCGTCCCGCCGGTCGTCAGGGCGATAAGGGGCGACGGCTCGTTCTCCGGCTTCACCGGCGGCTCCGACGACCACTGCGGGCGTTTCATCGGCCTGACGTTCACCAAGGTCGAGGGCGCCGGGAGCCTGTCGGAGTTCCTCGATGGGGTCCGGCAGGGGAGGGGCAGGCCTGCCGGGCAGCACGGCACGGCGGTCAGAACCGCCTACTCGCTCTACTCCGTCGCCTACTCGTTCTACCGCGACCGGCTGACGGCGAGGCAGGTCCCGACCTTCGCGAAGTTCGCCGCCGACAGGTTCTTCGCGCCGGGCGCCGGCAGGGAGGAGCCCACGCTCTGGCACAAGGCGGACTTCGTCTTCCACCAGCTGCTGAAGAAAGCCAGGAGGGCCGACCGCTCCGACTTCGAGGCGGTCGTTGCCGACAACCTGGTGGAGATAGGCAGGGACCTCGCGCTCCAGACCGAGGACCCGGGCGCCGAGTCGGACAGGATAGACGAGCGCACCTACGAGATACTGAACATGCTAACGAACAGGCTTCTGCGTCACTTCAGCTCCGTCCTCATCGGCAGGGTCTCGGAGGGGAGGTTCCTGGAGGCACTGGAGTCGGTGACCGCCCTGCTCCCGGTGCTGCTGCTCAACGCTCCCTACCCCGTGTGCTACCTGAACAGGAGGAAGGGCAGGGACGCGGTCCGCACCGTCTCGAGGGAGTACGCCCCGGAGGTTGCCTCAGGGCTCCGGGACTCCAACCGCAGGGTCTGGTTCACCGATACCATAGACGACCTGAACGGAGTCTCACGGACGATACAGAGGTACAGCAGGATAGCTCTCTCCGACGGTCGGGAGCTGGCCATAGCCGCCTGCCAGTCGAGGCCGCTGTCTTTTCCCGGATGGGTGGTCAACTTCCCACCGCTACAGGAGTTCCCCATTCCAGGCTACACGACCAAGCTGCTCTCCATCCCCCCCTTCCTCGAGCTTCTCCGTTTCGTGGAGGACGAACGGTTCGGGATGATGTACATATCCACGCCCGGGCCTGTCGGGGTGGCTGCGCTGGGCATCGCGAGGCTGCTGGACATACCCTGCGCGGGTATCTATCACACGGACTACCCCAGGCACGTCAACCGGATAGTCGAGGACGGCAGGCTGGGGGAGCTGGCCGGGGTGTTCGCGTCCTGGTTCTACAACGCGGTGGACATGGTCCTCGTCCCGAGCCGGTTCTACATGGACGACCTGGAGGCCATGGGCGTGGAGAGGAGCAGGATGGAGCTCTTCCCCAGGGGGACCGACTGCGAGCTCTTCTCTCCCGCTCACCGCTCCGACACCTTCCTCGGGAGGTTCGGCGGTACCGTCGGCTCCACCAGGCTCGTCTACGTGGGGAGGATATCCAGGGAGAAGGACCTGGACGTCCTCGCCGACGCCTTCCTGGAGGCCCGGAAGGAGCTCCCCTACCTTGAGCTCTACTTCGTCGGCGACGGCCCCTACCTCGGGGAGCTGGTCAACAGGCTCAGCGGCAGGGGCGGCTACTTCTGCGGCGAGATGCACGGCAGGGACCTCTCCGCCGCCTACGCCTCGGGTGACATCTTCGTCTTCCCGAGCTCGACCGACACCTACGGCAACTCCGTCCTGGAGGCCCAGGCCTCCGGGCTGCCCGCCATAGTCAGCGATGCCGGTGGCCCGCAGGAGATAATCGAACCCGGCCGCACCGGCCTCGTGTTCAGGAGCCACGACACGTCTTCGCTGCTCTCGGCCATCGTGAAGCTGGCGGAGGAGAGGGAGACCAGGGAACGGATGGCGGAGTCTTCCCGGGAGCTTGCGGCCTCCAGGACCTGGGAGGACGCCTTCGACAGGCTCTGGGACATCTCCCCCTCGCAGGTCGAGGCCTGCTCCCGCTCCGGCCGGGGTCCTTCCCGGGGGGCCTGATGCTCAGGCGACGCCGCCTGAAGGGGAGGAGGGGCGTCAGGCCGAGCGCCGGCAGGGGGCTCTCGGTCTTCCTATCCAGCAAGATAGCGGTGGCGCTCACGCTCTTCGTCCTGGTCATGGTCATCGGCACCGGCGGCTTCATGGTCTTCGTCTCCCACCGGGACTCGCAGGCCGCGGAGGGGGCGACGCCCTCCGGCGACCCGACCGGCAGGGCCGGGCTCTACGAGGACGAGGGCACCCTGACCGGAAGGCTCCTGCTCTCCTGCTACATGACCGCCATCACCATAACCACGGTGGGCTACGACGACGTGGTACGCAACTACGCCTACGGCTACCTGGACGAGGGCTGGAGGCGGGCGTACAACGCCTGGGTGACGTTCTTCGTGATAGTTGCGTACATGGTCATCCTCTACGTCAACGCGAACTTCGTCGCCTACCTGGTGGGCAGGAGGCTCGCCGAGACCATGAAGCGGAGGGCGGTCCTGAGGAGCATCTCCCGGCTCTCGGGCCACCTTATCGTCTGCGGCTGCGGGGGGCCCGGCTCGGTGGTCGCGCTGGAGGCCCTCAGGTGCGGCGTGCCCGTGGTGGGGATAGACTCTCCCGATGAGCCGCCCCAGGAGCTGCGGAAGAGGAGGGGCTTCCTCTACCTCGCCTGGGACAGGCCGGACGACGAGATGCTGGCCGACGCCGGAGCATCCGAGGCCGCCTACCTGGTCAGCGTGCTCGGAGAGGACAGCGCGAACCTCTACATGACGCTGACGGCAAGGCTCGTCGGACCGCGGCTCAGGATAGCCTCCAGGGCCAGCGGGGCGGACAGCGAGGAGAAGCTGCTGCAGGCCGGGGCGGACGTGGCCTTCTCGCCATGGGCCACAACCGGACGGAGGCTGGTCGCGGCCATGCTCCACTCCGAGACGGTGGACTTCCTGGAGAGGATGATGTCCGACCAGACCCACGACGTGCGGGTGGAGGAGTACAGGGTCGAGCAGGGGAGCCCGGTGGTGGGCAGGAGCCTGCGGGAGCTGGAGATAGGCCGGAAGGTCGGGGTCAGCGTCTTCGCCATAATGGACGCCGGTGGCGACACCGAGTTCAACCCTGGCGCCGGACGGAGACTGGAGGCCGGTGACGTGCTGCTCTACGCGGCGGACTCCGATAGGCACGAGGCGCTGGTCCGCCTCATGGAGCGCCGGAAGAGGAGGTGGTCGTGAGCGCCGCCGGACGCTGCATAGTCTGCGGGGCCGGTCCCACCGGGCTCCACGTCATGAGGGAGCTCTCCGGCAGGGGAATCCCGGTCTGCCTGGTGGACGAGAGCGGCGACGCCCTGGAGAGGGCGGGGGGCGATACCCTGGTCGAGACGGTAGCAGGGAGCCCCCTGGAGGACAGCGTTCTGGAGAGCGCGGGAATCGCCGGTGCGAAGGCGCTGTTCGCGACCATGCCCGACGACAGGAGCAACGTGTTCCTGACCCTCTCCGCCAGGCGCCTCAATCCGGACCTGCGGGTCTTCTCGGTGGCCCTGGACGGGAGCGCGGAGAGGAAGCTCCACCTGGTCGGATGCGCCGCCACGGTGAACCCCCACCTGGCCGAGGGGTTCAGGCTCTCCACGGAGCTGCTCAGGCCGGACGTCGCCCGCTTCACCGACGGCCTGGTCTTCGGCGCCGAGAGCGAGGCGGGCTACATCAGCGTGACCGTCCCGACGGGGAGCCCCTCCGACGGGTCCACCCTCGCCGACCTGGACCTGGGCGGGAGGACAGGGGTGGTACTGGTGGCGGTGCGAAGGCGGGAGGGCACCACGGACTACAGCCCGAAGGGCTCGCTTGTCGTCCGCGCAGGAGACGCTCTGGTGGGCTTCGGGAGCGGCACCGACGCGGAGGCGATGGAGAGCGCTCTCGCCGAGGGGCCGGCGAGGCGGAGGAGGAGGGGGCTGCTCGCCCGCCTCCTCGGGCGTGGTCGGGGCGGCCGGACTTGAACCGGCGACCCCCTGCTCCCAAAGCAGGTGCGCTACCGGACTGCGCCACGCCCCGACGGTCTGGAATCCTACTTCCCGCCCGTCCGGCGGGCAAGGAGGAGCGTCCCGGAGCTTGACCCGGGACCCCTCCGGGAACATCTTCCCGCGGGTTTGCGTTACCTCACCACTGGAGATACACACCGATACATAAGGGCCGGCAGCGAGCCCCGGCTGACGGGAGATCCTCCGGCATCATGCGAAAGGCAGCCACGATGAGAACCAAGACCTCTATCCTCATCCTCCTCCTGGTCCCCCTCGCCGCCGCGGCGGCCTCCTCCGGCCCGGAGGCCTTCATCACCCCGCACAGGTCCATGCGCGTGAACGGCGTCACGCCGGACATACTGCATGCGCTGGAGGAGAGCGACATCACCGTCGAGTGGGCCCACGGCGACAAGGCCACGGTCTACGTCAGCGCCGAGCAGGAGCGGCTCCTGGGCTACCTCGGTCTCGCTCCGGTCAGGGTGCCGGTGCCCGAGCCGCTGGTTCCCTACCCGAGCCTGGAGGACATCTACGACTCCATCGACCAGATACTCGCCGCGCACCAAGACATCTGCCGCGGGGTCACCATCGGCACCAGCGTGCAGGGAAGGCCCATAAGGGCGGTCGTCGTCTCGGCCAATCCCGGCGTCGAGGAGGTGGAGCCGGAGCTTCGCATACACGGCGGCATCCACGGCGACGAGATGACCTCGGCCATGGTCACCCGTCACTACCTGGACGTCCTCACCGACGGCTACGCCACCAGCCCGGTCTGCCAGTACCTGGTGGACGGGGCGGAGACCTGGATCATCCCGGTCCTCAACCCGGACGGGTACGTGGCCGACCAGAGGTACAACGCCAACGGCGTCGACCTGAACAGGAACCTGAGCTACATGGGCTACCCCGACCCGTTCTCCGAGCCGGAGACGCGGGCGCTGCGGGACATCACAATGCAGAGCTGGCCGGCGGTCGAGAACTTCGTGAACCCGTTCTGCGTCGGGCTCTCCCTCCACGGCGGCGCCGAATGCTTCAACTCCCCCTGGAACTACACCGAGAGCCCGCTGCCGGAGGACGTCGACCTCATGTACGTCCAGGGAGACAACTACGCCGGCAACCCCGGCATAGTCTCCTACTTCGGCAGCTTCACCATCTACGTACCGGGCGCCACCTGGTACGAGACCAACGGCGACGTGAACGACTGGAGCTACGGCGAGTGCGGCACGGTCGACCAGACGATAGAGGTGCACAACGACAAGCACGCCTCCGACTGGCCGGGGGTCAGCGAGGCTCACTACGGCGCCATACTCCAGTTCTTCCAGGAGGGCACCTACGGCATCTGGGGCACCGTGGTCGACGGCTCGGGGAACCCGCTGGACGCCGAGATAGGCATAGGCTCCTCCTCCGACTCCGAGCCGCTCCGCTTCTGCCGGACCGACGTCACCATGGGCGACTACCACAAGACGCTGCTTCCGGGCACCTACGACGTCCAGGCGACCGCCGACGGCTACGGCTCCGGGACGGTCACCGGCGTGACGGTCGGCTCCGGCGAGCGGGTGGAGGTCAGCTTCGTGCTGGATCCCGTGGGCATCGAGGAGGGCCACGGCACGGTCCCCGGCCCCGCCGGCATCTCCGTCGGGCCGAACCCGGCCATGCGAAGCTGCACCATAGCCATCGGCGGCGGACTTGGTGGAGAGCTGGCCATATACGATATTACCGGGCGCACCGTTCACAGAGAGACCGTACCCGCCGGTACGTCCTCGGTGTCCTGGTCGTGCGAGGACGGGAGCGGCGCCAGGGTCCCCTCCGGCATCTACCTCGTCAGGCTCTCGAGCGGCTCGCAGGACCACACCGCAAGGCTCACGGTAGGGTCGATCTAGCAGGGTAGGACAGTCAGGAAGAAGAAGGGTTCGAAGTCAAAATGGCTCACAAGAAGTCCTCGAGCAGTTCCCGGAACGGCCGCGACAGCGCGGGCAGGAGGCTCGGCGTCAAGGCCTCCTCGGGCAGCCTGGTCACGGCCGGCACCATAATCGTCCGCCAGCGCGGCACCAGGATCCATCCCGGCCTGAACGTGGGCAGGGGGGGGGACGACACCCTCTTCGCCCGAGCCGACGGCCGGGTGAGGTTCCACAGCCTGCGCGGCAGGAAGGTGGCCTCGGTAGTAGCAGAGCCCGACCTCGGTTGACGCCTCGCGCATGAGGGCACCTGCCGACCTGCTCCTTACGGACGTGGGACAGCTGGTAACCATGGAGGGCCCCCCCCGGGACAGGCGGGGGGCGCTCCATTCCTCTCTCTCCCTCCGAACCGGCGCCGCCATCGCATCCCTTGACGGCCGCATCGTCTGGACCGGCCCCTCCGCGAGGGCTTTCGGGGAGGTGGAGCTCGTCACCGGCGGTGTCGAGCGCTCCGCCGGAGGCCGGCTGGTCACACCCGGCTTCGTCGACTCCCACACCCATCCGCTCTTCGCGGTCACCAGGGAGGCGGAGTTCGCACTCAGGGCGGAGGGCGCCGACTACGAGGAGATAGCGGCGGCAGGCGGCGGCATCCTCAGCAGCGTGGAGGCCACCAGGGCCGCGGCCGATGCCACCATCGAGGAGAACCTCGTCAACCACCTCGGGACGATGCTGCTGCTGGGCACCACGACGGTCGAGGCCAAGAGCGGGTACGGGCTGGACCGGGAGACCGAGCTCCGATGCCTCAGGGTAGCCCGGGACGTCTCCGCCGGCTGGCCCCAGACCATCGTCCGGACGTTCCTGGGAGCCCACGAAGTCCCGACCGAGTACCGGGACGACCCGGACGGCTACCTGGACATGCTGGTCTCGGAGGTGCTCCCCTCGGTCGGGGAGGAGGACCTGGCGGAATTCGTTGACATCTTCTGCGAGAAGGGCGTCTTCACTCCGGAGCAGACCGAGCGTTACCTGCGCGCGGCATCGGACATGGGCTTTCGGCTCAAGCTCCACGCCGACGAGCTCCACGACACCGGGGGCGCCGGCGTCGCGGTGAATGTCGGGGCCGTCAGCGCCGACCACCTGCTCCGGGTCTCGAAGGAGAACGCGAGGAGGCTTGCCGGGAGCGCCGTCGTGGCCACGCTGCTGCCGGGCACCGCGCTCTTCCTCGGCAAGCAGTTCCCTCCGGGGCGGGAGCTGGTGGACGCCGGCGCGGCGGTCGCCCTGGCCACCGACTTCAACCCGGGCAGCTGTTTCTGCGAGTCGATGCCGTTCATGGTCAACCTGGCGGTATGCGCCTGCGGCCTCACCGTCGAGGAGGCCCTGGTGGCCGCCACGGTCAACGGGGCCGCCGCGGTGGGCCTGGCGGGGAGCAAGGGCTCCCTGTCGCCGGGGATGGACGCCGACATGGTGCTCTGGGACCTTGATGACTACAGAGGTATTGCGTATCACATGGCCGTTCCGGACATCGAAGAGGTCTTCTGCGGCGGACGTCCCGTATCCGGGATGTTCCGGGGGCCGGGCCGCCCAGCCGCGGATAGCTCCGGGCAGGGGAGCCGTCAATGATCGACATCGAGCAGAGACGCAAGGTCCAGGAACTGATTCAGAAGGGGCGCTACGACAGCGCCGAGAAGGTCCTGAACCACATGATGAACCAGGACCCGGACGAGCCCTCAACCCACAACACGCTCGGCGACGTCCTGGCGAAGCTGGGCGAGCAGGAGAGGGCCCTCGAGCACTTCGGCACCGCCGCGGAGCTCTACTGCGATAACGGCCTGCACTCCGCCGCCCTCTCGGTGGCCAGGAAGGCCCTCCGGATGGACGAGGGCTTCACCAAGGCGCACTACATCAAGGCGCGCAGCTTCGACATGCAGGACAAGCCGGAGAAGGCGAGGGGCGAGTACCTCGAGTACCTCCGCTCGAAGCCGCCGGTCCGGGACCGGGCCGTGCTCCGCTCCTGCGAGGCGATGACCAGACTGGACCCGGAGAACGACAAATGGGTGCTCAGGCTCGCCAAGCTGGCCGCAGGCAGAGATGACGATACCGCCCTGGCCAGAGCCGTGGAGCTTGCCGATGAGAGGGGCCTGAAGCAGCACGGCAGGCTGAGGCGCGCCCTGGAGAAGCTCAGGAAGAAGCTGGGCAACAGCGAGGAGCCGGCCTCCACCGTCTCGCAGGTAGACTTCGAGGAGTCCGACTTCGTCGAGGCGCAGGAGGAGCCGGAGGAGACCGGCGAGCTCGCCGGCCCCGGCAGGAAGCGCATTGGGGAGTACTTCGTCGCGGAGGGGCTCCTGGAGGCCTCGGACGTGCTGAGGGCCCTGGAGATACAGGGCGGGAACGACGAGCCCAGGAAGCTCGGCGACATCCTGGTCGACCTCGGGCTGGTCTCCTCCCGGCAGGTCAGGGAGGCACTGGGCAGGCAGATTGAGGACATGAGGCAGGAGCTGGAGCGCTCCAAGGGTGACGGACTGGGCTACGTCGAGCTGGGGAACCTCCTCCTCGAGGTGGGCGACTTCTACGGAGCGGTCGACGCCTACCTGAACGCCTGCACCATATACAGGGCGAATCGGCGGGAGAGCATGGTCTTCGAGCTTCTCGAGGGAGTGCTCGACATCTGCCCCGAGTCCCTCAGCGCGGCAAAGGAGCTGGTCCGGATAAGGGAGGCTATGGACGTGGAGGGGCAGGCGAGGTCCTTCTACCGACTGGCGGTGGCCTACCTGCTGAACGACAGCCCCCACGAGGCGCTGGCCTCGCTGGAGGCGTCCGCGGCCATAGACCCGCACTTCCAGATGACCCGGACGCTCATGAACGGGATACGGCCCAGCCTCGCCGACTCCGAGGACTACGCCGACATAGCCCTCATCCTGGCAGACATAGACGAGAAGTTCGACCGGGAGTCGGCCCACTCCCTCGCCGGGATCATCCGCGACTTCCAGGACGGCATCGAGCAGGCGGTCTCCCAGGACGACTACAACACACACTACGACCTCGGCATAGCCTACATGGAGATGGGTCTCAACCGCGAGGCCCTGAAGGAGTTCGAGCAGGTCCTCGGCAGCCCCGAGCACCGCCGCAAGGCCCGGGAGATGCTCGGCAGGTGCTGCCTCAGGCTGGAGCGCTACGACGAGGCCGAGGACCATTTCCGCAAAGGCCTCTCCCTCTCCGCCTCCGAGCCGGAGGTAGCCGTCGGCTTCCACCTGGCCCTCTCCGGGGTCTACAGGGCCACCGGACGAGAGACCAACGCCGCAAGGGAGCTGGACGCCGCCTCCAGGCTGGACCCGGACATAGTCAGGATGCGGGACAGGCTGGAATAGGGACCCTTGGTCCCTCTGCAGCACGTCCGCAGGGGAGGGCCCGCCTGGGCCGCCGGGCTCCGGGCGGGCGACCGCCTGCTCGCATGCTCCGGACGGGAGCCGCAGGACTGGCTCGATATCATCCGTCTCTGCACCGGCCCCTCCACGGAGCTGGTCTACCGCCGCGGTCCGCTCGAGCGCAGGGTCCTCCTTCGGAGAAGGCCGGGGGCCGACTGGGGCATGACCCCGGCCGGCATGGAGCCGGACCGCTGCAGGCGGCGCTGCGTCTTCTGCTTCGTAGCGCAGAACCCGCCGGGTGTCAGACCCTCCCTCCGGGTCAGGGACGACGACGTCAGGCACTCCTTCCTCCACGGGACCTACGTGACCCTGGACGATGCCATGGTCCGGGAGGCCGTCAGGCGCTCCCTCTCGCCGCTTCACGTCTCCGTGCACGCCACGGACCCGGAGGTCAGGGGGAGGCTCCTGGGCTCCGCCGGCCCGGCCCCGGTGCTGGGGCACCTCGATGAGCTGGGTCGGGAGGGTATCCGCCTCTCGGCGCAGGTTGTTCTTGTCCCCGGGTGGAACGACGGCGTGGTGCTCCGCCGCACCCTGCTGGACCTGCTGGAGCTGCCTCGGGTAACGGAGGTCGGGGTCGTGCCGGTCGGCCTCACGGAGCACCGTCAGGGGCTCACGGAGCTCCGGAGGCCGACCGCTCCCGAGGCTGCCGCGGCCCTGGAGACGGTGAGGGTGACAGCCGAAGCCGCCCGCGGGAGAAGGGGGGTGCCCTGGGTGTACCCGGCGGACGAGCTGCTCAGCATCGCCGGTGCCGGGATCCCTCCGGCGGAGGCCTACGAGGGATGCACCATGGAGGCGGACGGCATAGGCCTGCTCTCCGCTCTCTCCGTCTACGGGCACCTGACCTGCCGCCGAAGCGGGGCCCTCTGCACCGGCGGCATCGCGGCCCCCCACCTCCGCAGGCTCCTCCGGGGCAGCGGGGTGAGGGTCCTGACGGTGCGGAACACCTTCTTCGGGCCGGAGGTCGGTGTCGCCGGCTTGATGAGCGGCCTTGATGTGGTTAGAACAGTCCGTGACCTGGGGGATGGCGAGAGGGTTCTCCTCCCCTCCGTGATGCTGGACCCTGAGGGGAGGACGCTGGACGGGCTGACGGTGCTCGACATGGAACGACTTGCAGGATGCGGGATAGATGTCCTGAGCGGTCCCGCGGAGCTTTTCGAGGAGTGCGGATGAGCATCTCTCTACCAATCCTCGTGGTCATCCTCCTGGTACTCCTGCTTCTCCTGGAGAGGGAGAGGAGGAGGCGGTCGGAGTTGCGCCGGAGGATAGCCGGGCTGGAGGAGGACCTCGAGGCCCTGAGCAGCGAGCGCAAGGAGGCGGACAGCCTGAAGTCCGACATCCTCGCCCGGATAGGCGCGTCGCTCCGGAAGCCGCTGGAGTCCGTGAGGCGCACTGCCATGGAGCTGACCAGGCCGTTCGACCGCTCCCCGGAGGCGAGGGTGCAGCTTGACAGGCTGGTCCGCGGGATAGAGGAGATAGAGGACTTCCTGGAGGTCATCAGGCAGATAGCCTTCCTCGGCAGGATGGACCTCTCCGGAGGCTCCCCCTTCCTCACGGGGGAGGAGTCCTCGGAGATAGTCCTGGACGACCTGCTCCTCGAGATTCTGGACGACTGGGAGGACCGCCTGGCCGAGAGGGGCGTCTCGCTGGCGGTCTCCCTTGCCGAGGACGTCACCGTCAGGGGGAGTCTCAAGTACCTGAGGCAGGCGGTCGGCAACGTCCTCTCCGAGGTGGCGAGCGTCGCCCCGGAGGGAGGGATGGTCAGCGTCCTGCTGGGGACCGGCGACGGCAGGGCGAGGATGGTCATGGAGTGCCGTGGCAGCTCCGGCGAGGGTCGGGAGGGCTCCGCCCTGGGCGTGGAGCTGGCCAGGCAGATAGTCAGCGCCCACCAGGGCTGGCTCACGGGAGACCCGGTCAAGGGCCGGTACGTCATGGAGCTGGGGCTTGCCGGCGATGACGGGAACGGGTACGGGGGAGGTGAGACCGCGACCCGATGAGGGAGGTATTCAGGAAGTACGACGTCAGGGGGCTCTGCCCGGGACAGCTCGACGGTGGGCTCGCTCTCCGGCTCGGCGCCGCCCTGGCCGCCCGCGCCGGCGGTCCGGTCGCCGTGGGCAGGGACTGCAGGCCCACCGGAGGCATGCTCGTGGAGGCGCTGGCCGAGGGTGTGACCTCCTCCGGCCTGGACGTGATCGACCTGGGGGTGCAGACCACCCCGATGACCTACTTCGCCGCCCATACGCTCGGTCCGGCGGCCACGGTGATGGTGACCGGGAGCCACAATCCACCGGAGTACAACGGGTTCAAGATAATGCTCGGCCTGGACACGCTCCACGGAGAGGAGCTGCAGGGCCTTGCCGACGATGTCCTCGGCCGGGAGCCCGGCAGGTCGGGAGGCGAAGGCACGGTGACCCCGGCAAGCGTGGAGCAGGATTACGTCGCGAGGCTGCTGGACGAGTTCTCCCCGGCCCGCTCCCTGACCGTGGTTGTGGACGGCGGGCACGGCACCGGAGGGCCGGTGGCCTGCAGGGTCCTCTCCGCGCTCGGATGCAGGGTGCAACCGCTCTACTGCACCATGGACGGGACCTTCCCCGCCCACCATCCGGACCCGACCGTGGACGGGAACCTGGAGGAGCTCAGGTCTGCAGTCGTGCGGAACGGCGCGGACCTGGGCATAGCCTTCGACGGCGACGCGGACAGGCTTGGCGTGGTGGACGAGGGCGGCGGCATACTCAGGGGGGACAGGCTGCTCATAGTCCTGGCCAGGGAGCTCCTCCGCGCCAGCCCCGGAGCTACCGTCATCTCCGAGGTCAAGGCCTCCAGGCTTCTCTTCGAGGCCGTGGAGGAGGCCGGGGGCAGAGCGGTGATGTGTCCCACCGGCCACTCGATAATCAAGGAGGCGATGCGGAGGGAGAACGCCCTGCTCGCCGGCGAGATGAGCGGACACGTGTTCTACCGGGACAGGTACTACGGCTTCGACGACGCCCTCTACGCGGCGCTCAGGCTGGTCGAGGCGGTGGCCTCCTCGCCGGTCCCGCTCTCCGGGATGCTGTCGGACCTCCCGGAGCCCTTCTGCACGCCGGAGATACGGGAGGACTGCCCTGACCGGGTCAAGTTCCGGGTGGTGGAGAGGGTGCGGGAGAGGCTCTCCGGCATGGGCCTCCCGGTGGACGCCACCGACGGTGCGAGGTTCGAGATGGACGACGGCTGGGGCCTGGTGAGGGCCTCCAACACGCAGCCGGTCCTGGTGCTGCGGTTCGAGGCCGCCACCTCGGAGACACTGTCGAGGTGCGAGAGCCTCGTGCGCGAGCTCATACAGGAAGCCAGGAGGGAGTCGGATGCCCAGGGAAGCGATTGAGAAGCTGGAGAGGGAGATGGCCGAGGTATCGCCCGGGCTCTCAGGCCTTCGGGAGGCCTTCTCGAGGGTGGTAGTCGGCCAGGAGGAGCTTAGGGACGGCCTGGTAACGGCGCTGCTCTGCGACGGCCACGTGCTCATCGAGGGGGTGCCGGGGCTGGCGAAGACGCTTGCGGCCAGGACGCTGTCGAGGTGTCTGGAGGCCTCCTTCTCCAGGATCCAGTTCACGCCGGACCTTCTGCCTACGGACCTGACTGGCACGATGATATTCAGGCCGGAGAAGGGCACCTTCACGGCGAGGAAGGGACCCGTGTTCGCCCAGTTCGTGCTGGCGGACGAGATAAACAGGGCTCCGGCCAAGGTGCAGAGCGCCCTGCTGGAGGCGATGCAGGAGCGCCAGGTCACCTTCGGCGGCAGCACCCATGCCCTTCCGAGGCCGTTCTTCGTCATGGCCACCCAGAACCCGATAGAGCAGGAGGGCACCTACCCGCTGCCGGAGGCCCAGGTGGACCGCTTCCTCCTGAAGCTGAAGGTGGACTACCCGACCCAGGCCGAGGAGATGGAGATACTCGAGCGGCTGGGCGGCAAGCCGGTGCCCGAGGTGGCCCCGGTGATGGACACCCGGCTCCTCGTCTCCCTGCAGGGAATGGCCTCCAGGGTGGCGGCCGAGGAGAGCGTCGTCTCCTACATGGTCAGGCTGGTGGCGGCCACCCGCAACCCCAGGCAGGCCGGCATGGCCGACCTGGAGGACCTGATAGCCTACGGGGCCAGCCCGAGGGCCTCCCTCGGCCTGCTTGCGGCCTCCAGGGCGAGGGCGATGCTCTCAGGCGACGCCTTCGTCACGCCCTCCGTGGTGAAGGAGGTCGCCCCCGACGTCCTCAGACACAGGATAATCCTCTCCTTCGAGGCGGAGGCGGAGGAGGTCGGGATAGGCGAGGTGATAGACCGCATCCTCTCCCGCGTGCCGGTGAAGTAGGCGCCATGGACCTCGACCGGGGAAGCGTCCACAGCCTGTTCAGGCGCGTCCGGAGGATAGAGCTGCACACACGCCGCCTGGTGGAGCAGCTCGTCGGTGGCGACTACCGCTCGGTCTTCAGGGGGCGGGGCATGGAGTTCGCCGACCTCCGGCCCTACGTCGAGGGGGACGACCCGAGGCTCATCGACTGGAACGTCTACGCCAGGACCCGGACGCCGTTCGTGAAGGTGCTCACCGAGGAGAGGGAGATGCAGGTCTTCCTGCTGGTGGACCTCTCCGGCAGCCTGCGCTTCGGCTCGGTCAGCCTGACAAAGGCGGAGAGGGTGGCGGAGACCGCCGCGGTCATCGCCCTCTCGGCGGCGGCCAGCAACGACAGGGTCGGCATGGTCACATTCGCCGGCGAGGTGCGGGACTACATACCGCCGGACAAGGGCCGCAAGCACGCCCTCACCCTGGTCAGGAGGATACTGGAGCTGCCAGGCCGGGAGTCCCACGCCGACCTTGACTCCGCCCTTGCCCTCATGGGCCGGGTGCTGAGCCGCAGGGCGCTGGTCTTCATCATCAGCGACTTCCGCTTCCCCTCCGGCAGCAGGCTGCTGGCCCCCTCCATGAGGAGGCATGACATCGTGGGCATCCACGTCTTCGACCCGAGGGAGCTCCACGTCCCCGACCTGGGACGCATCAGGTTCAGGGACCCGGAGAGCGGCGTCACCCGGACGGTAGACACCGGTTCCGGGGCCTGGAGGAAGGCCTTCGCCGAGGAGACCAGGAGGAGGAAGGCGCAGAGGGAGGAGCTCTGCAGGCGGCACAGCCTGGACCTGGTGAGCATCTCCACCGCCGACGACCTGGTGCTCCCCCTCCGCAGGTTCTTCGAGATGAGGAAGCGGAGGCGCCGGCGCTGATGCCGCCGCTCCTCCCCCTGCTGCTGGCGCTCCAGGCCCAGGCAACCCTGGGGGAGCCGGTGACGGTGGACTACCCGGTCCCCGAGGGGTGGTCGGTCGACTCCCTCGGCCCCGCCGAGGACCTCTCCGTCATCGGTCGGGAGGGGGGAGCGGTTACGCTGGTCCCGCTGGCGATGGACACCCTCGAGCTGCCGGTAATGACGGTGAGCGCGGACACCTCGGTCATGGAGCTGCAGCCGCCGCCGCTGGTGGTGGCCAGGACCATGCCGGACACCTCATGGACCGTGCCGCAGCTCCCGGCTCCCCTGGCCAGCCGCATCCCGCCCGGCCTGCCAGGGGACTACGTGGAGCGGCACGTCTTCTGGGCCGACTGGCGTCCCGCTCCGGGGCGTCACTGGCTCCCCTATCTGGTCGGGGTCCTCCTCGTCGCCGGCCTGCTTCTGTTCGTCTACGCGAGGGTCTCCAGGCGCAGGAGGTCCGGAGCCACCACGTCGGAGGCACCGGCTGCGCGCGCCGCCGCCGGCTGGGAGGAGAGGGCGGAGGCGCTCCTCGATTCGGCGGCTTTCGCAGACGGTGACTGGGAGGAGCTCTACCGGCAGGTGGACCTCCTGCTCCGCGCAATGGTAACCGCGAGGTTCGGGCTGGACACCCGCTCGCTTACCTGGAGGCAGCTGGACACCGCTCTCACCCTCTCCGGCAAGGAGGGGGCCCGGTTCTCCCGCGAGACCGGGGAGCTGCAGCGGGAGGTGCTGCTGCAGAGGTACGCCGGATGGGGCGGCTCCAGGGAGAGGGCCAGGCGCTTCGTGGGCCGGCTCGCCCGCATCGGGAGGGAGTGGCAGCCGCGATGAGGCTCCAGCTGCTCCCCGCGCTGGCCTACCTGCCCCTGCTGCTCCTCCTGCTCCACTTCTTCCGCAGGAGGGGGGCGCCGAGGGCCCAGACCTTCACCGGCCCCTTCGACCTGCCGGGAGCCGCCGGTCCCGGGAGCGGCGCGGCGGACGTCCTCACGGTGCTCGGCCTGGTGCTCCTCTCCGTGGTCCTGGCCAGGCCCCAGCGCGGGTTCGAGAGGCTTCCCGAGCCGGGGGAGGGGGTGGACATCGTCATAACCCTGGACGTCTCCGGCAGCATGATGCAGGAGGACTACCACCCCACCAGGCTGGAGGCGGCGAAGCGGGCGGCCATGACCTTCGTCAGGGGCAGGCCGAACGACCGCGTCGGCCTTGTCGTATACGCCGGCCTCCCCAGGACCGTCTGCCCGCCGACCCTTGACCACGAGACCCTCGGACGCTTCGTGAAGGCCAGCGACCTGGGCAGCCTGGAGGACGGGACTGCGATAGGTGCCGGGCTGGCGGTCGCCGCACGCGGCCTGGATTACTCCAGGACCGAGAGGCGGGTGATCGTCCTTATCTCCGACGGCGAGGACACGGCAAGGCAGATGGACCCGGTGACCGTGGCCCAGGCCATCAGCACGCTCCACGGAGACAGCCTCAGGGTCTACACCATCGCCATAGGCACCCCCTCCAGCCAGGAGGGCTACGGCGTGGACAGGCAGACCCTCTCCGACATAGCCCGCATATGCGGGGGGAGCCTGTTCAGCGTCGAGTCGGAGGAGGAGCTGTCCGGGGTCTACGCGGCCATAGACTCGCTGGAGGCCTCCACGCTCCCGGAGGAGGGGCTCTTCGTCTACCGCGACAGGTACCTCCCCTTCCTGGCCGCAGGGCTCCTGCTGGTGGCCCTCGGCGGCCTGCTGAAGTGGAGGCTCCTCAGGGTGGTGGGCGAGTGATGGGCTTCGAGAGGCCGCTCCTGCTCGTCCTGGTGGCCGCGGGGCCGCTCTACTGGTGGCTCAGGTCCAGGTGGCACGCCGGGGAGATGAAGAGGCTTCGGCTCTTCGTCAGGCCTGCGCTGTGGGAGAAGGTGGAGATAGAGCCGGCGCCGCCCAGAAGGCTCTCGAGGACGCTCTGGGCAGCGGGTCTCTCGCTTTCGGCGGTGGCCCTCGCGGGACCGACGTGGGGGAGCGAGGCGGCGGTACTGCAGGCCGGCGGCGGTCGGAACGTCGTGGTCGCCCTGGACGTCTCCGCCTCCATGGCCTCCAGGGACGAGGTCCCCTCGAGGCTGGGCAGGGCGGCGGCGGCCATAGGCGATATGGCCGAGGGGCTCCCGGAAGTGCGCATGGGCCTCGTGCTCTTCGCCGGCAGCCCCAGGCTGGCGGTCCCGCTGACCATGGACAGGGAGTTCCTGATGTCCCGGGTGCCCACGGAGCCGTCCGCCGCAGGCGACCTGACCCCGGGCACCCGGCTCGGGGACGTCGTCGACATGATGATAGCCGCCCTTCCGGGGAAGGAGCTGGAGTCCAACCTGGGTATCCTCATCTCCGACGGCGGCTTCCAGGACTACTCCGTCCAGAGCGCCGGCCGGCGGGCGTCCGACGCCGGTCTGAGGCTGCTGACGGTGGGCGTGGGAGGACCGATCGAGGTGCCGGTACCGGGCGGCAGCGGCGGCCCCCTGGTCTACCAGGGGGACACCGTAAGGACCGCGCTCGAGGAGGAGCCGCTCATCGCGCTGGCCGAGGCTACCGGCGGCTCCTACATGGACCTCTCGGCCTCCGCGGACCCGACCGCCTCCGTCGCCGCCTACCTCGAGCACCTGGCCAGGCGTGACGCCGAGGTCGTCACCGGCGGCTCCACCTCCGCCAGGCGCTACCAGTACTTCCTGGGTGCAGCCCTCCTGCTCATGACCGCCGCGCTGCTGCTGGAGAGGAGGGACGCATGACCGCCGCCCCTCTTCTCCTGGCCCTGCTCCTCTCGCCGCCGGCCCCTCCCGCGGAGGTGGCCGCGGAGGCGGAGCAGCTCCTTTCGGAGGGAGCCTACGGGGAGGCGGCCGAGCTCCTCTCCGGCCTGGCCGACAGGATGCCGCACGACGGACGTGTCTCCTACAACCTCGCCGCCGCCCTCTTCGGAGCGGGGAGCTTCGCCGCTGCCGACTCCGTACTGGCCGGCGACCCGGAGGGTGTGCCGGAGGATACCATGTCAGTGGCGTCGACCCTTGCCTCGCTCGCCGCATCCATGCAGGGGGAGGACTACGCCGGGGTGGAGGCCGCGGCGGAGACGCTGACCGGGGCCGTCTCCGGCGGTGAGGGCTCCCCGAGAGAGAGGACCGCGCTGGAGGCGGCCCTGAACTGGCTGGAGGCCCACGAGCCCCCCGAGTCCGAGGACCGGGAGGACGAGCAGGACCGGCAGGAGGAGGACGAGCAGGACCGGCAGGAGGAGGACGAGCAGGACCGGCAGGAGGAGCCGCCGGACGGGGAGGGGGACGGCGAGGAGGAGAGCGAGGTCGGCCCGCCCCCCGAGCTTGGGGAGATGACGCCGGAGCAGGCACGGGCGGTGCTCGACCTGGTGGAGGAGGCCGAGGCCGAGGAGGACAGCAACGAAGCCGGGGCGGCAGGCTACGGCGGAGGTCCCTTCTGGTGATGGCGATCGCCTGCGTGGCTCTGGCCCTCCTCTCCCAGGCATCCGGGATGCAGGTGGAGCTGGACGCGCCCGACTCGGTGGAGGTCGGCGGGACATTCACCGTCGAGCTGACCATTACCGACGCCGCAGGCGGCGAGGTCTCCATGGAGCAGGAGCACGGTCCCGGGGTCACCCTTGTGGGCAGGAGCTCCATGAGCTCCTTCAGGAGCACCACGGGACCGGGCGGCACCACGATGGTCTCCACCATCACCTACCAACTCAGCTACAGCGCCCTCTCGCCCGGTGAGCAGACGGTCGGCCCGTTCCGGCTCCGGGCGGCCGCAGGCCGCACGCTGGAGGTACCGGAGCTCACGGTCCATGTCGCCGGCGAGCCGCTCCGGACCTCCGATGTCCCCGCCTCCATAGACGTCAGCGTCGACACTACGATGACCTTCTACCCGGGGGTCCCGATACCGGTCACCTACGAGCTGACCCGGGAGTCGGCCGGCATAGAGTTCTACGACCTGACCCTCGACTCTCCGGGCTACGCCGGCGTCAATCTCACTGAGACTCCGGAGACGCTCCAGTGGAAGAAGTGGGGAGACGGCCGACAGACCGCATTCCTGGCGGAGCTGGAGGTGGTCCCGGCCTTCCCCTGCAGCCTGGACCTGCCCAGGGTGGAGGGCGTGGTGCTGGGCGTCTCCGGCTTCCCCTACCCGAGGAGGCAGGTCCCCGTCTCCTCGCCTCCGCTGCGGGTGGCGGTACTGCCCTTCCCGGAGGAGGGGATGCCGGAGGGGTTCGACGGGGTTGTCGACAGCGTGAGCGCGGATCTGGAGCAGGTCCGGGGCTCCTGGTCCACCGACGGGGAGCGGGCTCTCTCGCTTTCGGTGACCGGTCCCGGCAGCAGGTACATCGCAGAGGCGCCGGAGCTGAGCGTCAGCGGCCCGGCCGAGCTGGTGCCGGCGGGTGAGGAGAGGGGGGAGGAGGGGGTCACCTGGACCCTGGTGGCGGACCCCTCCGACAGCGGCACGGTGATAGTGGGGCCGGACACGCTCTACTGGCTGGAGAGGGGCTCCTCCGAGTACAGACCGGCCGTCGTGCCTCCCTGCACCCTCCGGGTCGAGCGGCCTCCCGCGACCGTACCGCTCCGAATCGGGGACGACGAGGAGGGCGGCTCCCTTGTCCTGCCGCTGGCGGCCGCGGCGATCGGCCTCCTGGGCGTAGCCGCTCTCATCCTCAGGAGCGGCGGAGGACGGTCCCGGGCACCGACACTGGACAGGGCCGCCGATCCTGAAGAGGTTCTGACCGCCTACGAGAGGCGCCTGTCGGGCCTTCTCCTGGGCAGGGAGGCCCACATAGGGGCGGACACCGTCGAGGAGGAGCTGCAGGCCAGGGGGGTGGACGCCATCCTCACGAGACGCATACTGCGATTCTGGAGGGACCTGGAGCTGGGCATAACCGGCGGGGCGACCGGACACGAGAGGACGGCCGCCCTGCGCAGGACGGCCACCGAGATCGTCTCCGAGCTGGAGAGCGCTCTCGGATGCGAAGGCGGAGAGAAGGGAGCCGGTAGGAGATGATGTCCAGCTATCTTGCCGTTGGGGCTTACGCGCTCCTCATCGTGTTCGTGGGTCTGGCCGGAATGCGCAGGACCAGGTCCTACATGGACTTCCTCCACGGTGGCGGCAGGGTCGGCCCGTGGATGACGGCCTTCTCCTACGGCACCGCCTACTTCTCGGCGGTGCTGTTCATAGGCTTCGCCGGCAAGCTGGGCTGGGCTTTCGGCGTGAGCACCCTCTGGATAGCCCTTGGCAACACCCTCCTGGGTACCCTCGGGGTCTGGCTGCTCCTGGGCAGGCGCATCAGGGCCACCAGGGACCTCGGCGTCAACACCATGCCCGAGTACCTCGAGGTCCGTTACGACTCCTCCTTCATCAAGGGCTTCAGCGCCCTCTGCATCTTCGTGTTCATGGTACCCTACACCGCAGCGGTGTTCATGGGTCTGAGCTACCTGTTCGAGGCCACATTCGGCCTGCCGTACGTCTGGATACTTCTCTTCATGGGAATCTTCACCGCGATGTACATGGCCATGGGCGGCTACCGGTCCATGGCGATGATCGACGTCTTCTTCGGCGTGATAATGACCGCCGGTGTCCTCCTGCTCCTCTGGTCGACCCTGGGCAGGGGGGGAGGCGTGGGAGGCATACTCCAGGGCCTCCGCGAGATAGACCCGGCGCTGGCGGGCCCGGTGGGGCCGCCGGGGGTCGTGCCGCTCCTCTCCCTGGTCTTCCTGACCAGCGCCGCCCCCTTCGCCATGCCGCAGCTGCTGCAGAAGTTCTACGCGGTCAGGGACGCCAGGACCGTCAGGGTGGGGACCGTGGCATCCACCTTCTTCGCACTCCTGGTCACCGGCACGGCCTACTTCGTCGGAGCGACCACGAGGCTCTTCCTCAACCCTCAGGAGCACCCGGACGCCTTCACAGCGCAGGGCGCCCCGGTATTCGACAACCTGATGCCCGAGCTGCTCACCGAGGTCATTCCCGGGGCCCTGACCGTAATCATCCTCCTGCTGGTCCTCTCCGCATCCATGTCCACCCTGGCCTCCCTGGTCCTGGTCTCCAGCTCCACGCTGACCAAGGACTTCTACCACGGCTTCGTGAACAGGAACGCCGGCGACCGGAGGCTCACGGCCCTTGGCAGGGGCAGCAGCGTCTTCTTCGTTCTGCTCTCCATGGTCCTCGCATGGATGCAGCCGGCGGTGATAGTCACCATCCTCGCCATCTCCTGGGGCGCCTTGGCCTCGGTCTTCCTCGGCCCGTTCCTCTGGGGCCTGCTTTCACCGAGAGCACGCAGGGGCCCGGCCATAGCCTCCTCGCTGCTCGGCCTGGGGGTCTGCATCGCGCTCTTCTTCGCCTGGGGCCCCTCGAAGGTGCCGCAGGCGGCATCCCTTGGCATGCTGGTCTCGCTCGCGGTGCCGGCCCTCTCGCTCCTGGCAGGCTTCCCCGGCGGCGACCGCAGGGGAGGGGGTGCCTGATGGGCGGCGGAAGGCGATGGGACGGCATGGGGGACCGGGGCGGCGAGCTGATGATGGAGATGCTCGGGTCGGTCCTAGAGAGCGTAATCATAGTCGATAATGATAACAGGATAGTCTTCTGCAACCCGGCGCTCTACTCCCTCTTCGAGGTCGACCCGGAGGAGCGCGACCTGGTCGGGGCGAGCTTCCTGGACTTCGTCGACCCGGAGTTCTGGCCTGAGGTCCGAAGGCAGACGGACATCCGGCGCGACGGAGCGTCCTCGAGGTATGAAGTTAATATAATTACATCAGATGGTAATAAGAAGTCTGTGCTTCTCTCCGTCACACCGAGAGTGTCTCAGGGCGACGAGGTCGCAGGGGCCATCGCCACAGTCACGGACATCACCAGGGTCAAGGCCATCGAGGACGAGCTGGACAGGAGCAGGTCCCGCTTCAGGGACATTGCGCTCTGCAGCGCCGACTGGATATGGGAGGTCGACCGCCTGGCCCGGTATACCTACTGCTCCGGCAGGGTCCGGGAGATCATAGGGTACGAGCCGCACGAGATGCTCGGAAGGCGCCCCTTCGACTTCTTCGCCCCGGGCGAGATGGCGCGGGTGCGGGGCGATCTCAGACGGATGCTCTCCAGCGGCGAGGAGATACACGACCTCGAGGTCTGGTGCGTCCACCGGGACGGCCACAGAGTGCTCCTGCAGACCTCCGGGGTGCCGGTCAGGGACGACTCCGGCATGCTTGCCGGCTACAGGGGCATAGAGAGGGACGTCACCCAGAGGCACCGGATGGAGGAGCGCCTCAGGAAGGCGCTGGAGAGCAACAGGACGATACTGGAGTCGCTCCCGGTGGGCATCATGATAATGGGGAGCGACAAGCGCATACGCTACGTGAACGAGGTGGCCGCCAGGATGGCCGGCCTGGACAGGAGCGAGCTGACCGGCCGGCTCTGCCACGACTGCATCTGCCTCTCCGAGAGGGACAAGTGCCCCATACTGGACCTGGGCATGAGCGTCGACAACAGGGAGACCGAGCTCAGGTGCTGCGGAGGGCGGAACATGCCGGTCATCAAGTCGGTCCTCCCGATTGAGCTCGACGGGGAGGAGGTCCTCCTGGAGGTCTTCCTGGACAACACGGAGCAGAACAGGGCCAGGGCCCGCGCCGAGAGCGCCACCAGGCTCGCCGAGAAGCGAAACGAGGAGCTGAAGAGCGCAATCGAGACGGCGGAGCGGCTGGCGGTCGAGGCCAGGCTGGCCAGCAGGGCCAAGAGCGATTTCCTCGCCAACATGAGCCACGAGATAAGGACGCCGATGAACGGCGTCATAGGCATGACGGAGCTGCTGCTGGGCATGCAGGACCTTACCCCGGAGCAGAGGGACTTCACCCTGACCATCAAGAAGAGCGCCGACGCCCTCCTGCACATAATCAACGACATACTGGACTTCTCCAAGATAGAGGCGGGCAAGCTGCAGCTCGAGAAGATGGACTTCGACCTGAGGACCATGCTGGGAGATCTCTGCGACCTGATAAGCGTCAACGCCTCGGAGAAGGGCCTGGAGCTCTTCCTGAACATCAACGAGGACGTACCCTCGCGGGTGACGGGCGACCCGGGCAGGCTGCGGCAGATACTGATGAACCTGCTTGGAAACGCCGTCAAGTTCACCGAGAGGGGGGAGGTGCTGCTGGACGTCAGCGTCCTGGAGGAGGACGACAGGCACGTCGAGCTGCTCTTCCGGGTACGGGACACCGGCATAGGCATCGAGCCGGAGCGCATGGAGGCGCTCTTCCAGCCCTTCACCCAGGGGGACGCCTCCACCACCAGGAAGTACGGCGGTACAGGTCTCGGACTGGCCATATCCAAGCAGCTGGCCCAGCTCCTGGGCGGGCAGCTTGAGGCTGACAGCGATGTCGGCGAGGGCTCGGAGTTCAGGTTCACCAGCCGCCTCGGGAAGCGGAGCGCCGAACAGGCCGAGCCTGCCCCGAGGTGGGACGATCGTGAGCTCCTGGAGGGGGCGAACGTCCTGGTGGTGGACGACAAGGAGACCAACCGGCGGATAATGGCCGGGATGCTCGAGTCCTGGGGCTGCAGGCACACCGAGGTCTCCTCCGGCGCCGAGGCCATGGAGGTCCTCAAGGCGGCCAGGCACCGGGACGACGGCTTCGACATCGCCGTGCTGGACATGCAGATGCCCGGTATGGACGGCGAGATGCTGGGCAGGTCGATAAGCGAGGACCCGGAGCTGGCCGGGACCATCCTGCTCATCATGTACACGTCGCTCGCCAGGCGCGGCGACGCCGCAAGGATGCGGGATGCCGGCTTCTCCGCATACCTGACCAAGCCGATAAGGATGTCTAGGCTTCACGACTGCCTGGTGAGCCTGATGGAGATGGAGAGCAGCGGCAGGAAGCCGGCCCAGCTCATAACCAGGCACAGCATCGCCGAGACCAGGAAGGAGCGCATCCGTATACTCCTCGCGGAGGACAACGAGGTCAACCGCAAGGTGGCCATGAAGATACTGGAACGCCTGGGCTACTCGGCCGTACCGGTGGAGAACGGCAGCGAGGCCCTGGAGCTGCTCTCGAGTGAGCACTTCGACCTGGTGCTGATGGACGTCCAGATGCCGGTGATGGACGGCCTGGAGGCCACCGCGGCCGTCAGGGCCCCGGACTCGCCGGTGCTCGACCGGCAAGTCCCCATAGTCGCCATGACCGCGCACGCCATGCAGGGCGACCGGGAGAGGTGCCTCGGGGCCGGGATGGACGGCTACATATCGAAGCCGGTGAACATCGACGACCTGGAGCGGACCATATCCGAGGTGACGGGAGCCGGCTCGCAGTCCTGCGCCTGTGAGGCCCGCGAAGAGAAGGACGAGGGTCCGGCCGTCCTGGACGAAAGCGTCCTCAGCCGCTCGGTGGGCGACGACGAGGAGATCGTCCGGGAGATACTGGACCTGTTCGTCGGGAACGCCCGGGAGCTCCTCGGCCGGATGGACCGGGAGCTCGAGGAGCTGGAGCTGGGCGGAGACCTGGAGCCGCTGAGGCGGACCGCGCACTCGCTGAAGGGCTCGGCCGGCAACATAGGCGCGAGAGCCCTCTACCTCGCGCTGGTCGAGCTGGAGGACGCCTGCGGGGAGGGGGCCGGCGGGCGGGAGGAGATAACGGCGGCGATCGAGGCTGTCGGGCGGGAGCACGGCAGGCTGCTGGAGCGGCTGGGGCGGGATAGCTAGACTGTCCGATAAGAGATATTATGTAAAGTCAGGTATGCGGTTGCGAGGCAAGGGTATATCTGACTGTACATAATATGGATGTGGATTCGATACTGGCTCGGGTCAGATATTGGCCATGCAAAGTCAGGTATGCGGTTGCGAGGCAAGGGTATATCTGACTGTACATAATATGGATGTGGATTCGATACTGGCTCGGGTCAGATTTTGGCCATGCGCCGGTTCCGGCGGGTGGCCGTAAGTAGTGTGGATTTGATACTGGCTCGGGTCAGATTCTGGCCATGTGCCGGTTCCGGCGGGCACCGCAGATCTAGTAGCCCTGGACCTCCAGCCTCGCCATCTGGTACCTGATGAAGGCCGTGGTGTCCGGGAAGACGGTTAGGGCACTGTCCAGCCAGGAGCTCGCCGATGAGTAGTCCTCGCCGGCGTAGGCTATCCTGGAGAGGCCCGACAGCGCCTCCCACCTCAGGAGCGGGCTGCTCTCCGAGCCCTCGAGGACCTCGCTGAAGAGCTCCTCGGCGTTGGCCATGTCCGCGGCCCCTCCCCTGTTCTCGAGGGCGATGGCGAGGTGGAGGCTGGCCGCGCGGGTGAGCTCCCTGCCCGGGTCGGCGGCGAGGAAGTCCTGCAGGGAAGGTATGACCTCGCTCTCCAGGCCGAGGATTATGCCTATCTTGGCAGCGAGCACGGCGGAGCGCTTGCCGGGCATCCTGCCGGGATGGGTCTGGTAGTTGGAGGATGCCACGTTCCTGGCCATGCTGAGCTGCCCCATGGCTGTCTCTACCTGGCCCGACTGAAGGCTCGACAGTCCGATGTTGTAGAGCTGTCCCGCAAGGTAGAACCTCGCGTTGGCCTCCGCAGCCTGGCGTCCGGCGTTGGAGATCACCGACTGCGCGACGAGGATGCCGAGCAGGACCACGGCGAAACCTATGAGTATCGCCCTCAGGTTCCTCTGCACGAAGTCCATGCCCTTCATCAGGGCGTCGTTTACCGGGTCCTTCTTGAGCTCGGTCTTGGAGAGACGCTTCCTGGTCCTGTGAGCCATATCCTATGCACCGCCTCGCATTGTTCCGTTGGGTCGCGGGCCAGCGAGCCCGCCTGTCGTCTTCGCGAATATATCACGGGAGACCCTCTCGAGGTGGGCCCTCTCCCCGGAGTTCTCTATCACGGCGTCCGCCAGCCGCGCCTTCTCGGCGATGTCCATCTGGTGCTCCCATACGCGAGCGGCCCTGGAGGGGTCCGTGCCGCTCCTGGCCGCCGCCCGCCCCAAGCACCTCTCCTTCGTGTCAGAGACCACCAGGACCGAGTCCATGATGCGGTCCAGGCCCAGCTCGAAGAGCAGCGCCCCCTCCAGCACGTAGACGCCTCCGCAGCGCTCCCTGAGGAGAGCGGCTGACGCCCGCGCCCAGCGGACCATCCTCGGGTGGACGGTCGACCTGAGGGCCTGCATCACCCGGGGGTCCTCGAACGCCCGTCCGGCGAGCCAGCGTCTGAGACCATCGCCTCGGAGCCGTCTGAGCTCCGGCGCGCAAAGCTTCATTGCAAGGTCCGTTGCTACGTAGCTCCTTCTCAGCATCCTGTGGCCGACCTCGTCCAGGGAGCAGACACCGCTGCACATGTCGGCAACCGCACCGGCCGCCGTCGTCTGGCCGCTGCCGCTGTTGCCGGTGATGCCCACGAGGAGCGTGCGGCAGCCGCTCCCGCCGGTCACCTCGTGCCCCAGCATACGTCCTCCGCGCGTATCCGCAGGTGCAGGAGCTCCCCCTCGGTGGCCCCCTCCGGAGCTAGCAGTGGTATGTAGTTGTCGGTCATGCATATAAGCCTCTCGGCGCCATCCGGGCTGCGCCCTTCGACCAGTGCGAGGGCATCCTCTCCGACGCTCCGCCTCCGGAACTCCCTCCTGGCGCGCATGCCGGCCTCCCTCAGCTCGGCCGCCCTGGCTGTGACCACCTCTGTGTGGAGCCTCTCCTCGGCCGGGGAGCCGGCCGGCGTGCCGGGCCTCGGAGAGAAGGGGAAGACGTGGAGATAGGTCACTGCGGGGTGACCGACCAGCTCAAGGGTCATCCGGAAGTCCTCCTTCGTCTCTCCGGGGAAGCCGGCTATCACGTCCAGACCCAGCGCCAGGCCGGGGAAGAGCTCCATGGACCTGTCCAGCAGGGCGGTCATGTCGCCTGCGCCGTACCTCCTGCCCATCCTGGCGAGGATACGGTCCGACCCGCTCTGCGCAGGGAGGTGCAGGTGCCTGCAGACCCCGGGCAGGG
Organism: uncultured bacterium; assembly: GCA_964423505.1. Classification (GTDB taxonomy): domain Bacteria; phylum Fermentibacterota; class Fermentibacteria; order Fermentibacterales; family JCC-6; genus CAYREX01. The sequence continues at coordinate 217,320 of CAYREX010000003.1, forward strand.
CGAGCCTCTCCAGCGTGCTGCTCGAGAGGCCTATCGGCTCCATGGAGCTCAGCCTCAGCCTGAAGCCGCCCAGCCGGAGCAGCTCCCGCACAAGCTCCGGAAGGCCGTAGGAGCCTCCGTACAGGTCCCTGCCGTAGCTGACCAGGTCGACCCCCGTCAGCAGTATCTCCCGGTATCCGGAGGCGGCCAGCGTCTCCGCCTGGCGGAGGACCACCTCCCTCGGCTGGCTGCGGGAGGCTCCCCTGGCAGCCGGGACTATGCAGTAGGAGCAGCGGTTGTCGCAGCCGTCCTGGACCTTGAGGAATGCCCTGGTCCTGGACATCGATGCCGGGGCGGCATCCGGGAAGAGCGCGCCATTCGTCGGCCCTGCCGGCTCCGCCCGGATGCCCAGCGCCCGAGCGACCATGTCCGCTGCGCCGCTCTTCATGTCGTTCGGTAACAGCAGGACGTCCGGCCCGGACGGCAGCTCCTCCGGGAGCACCTGGGCTACGCAGCCGGTCAGGACCAGCAGGGCGCCGCTCCTCCGGCGGAGTGTCCTGGCCGTCTTCCTGGAACGGGCGGTGCTCCTGGCGGTTACCGCGCACGTGCTCACGACGATGACGTCGGCCGCTCCCGGGTCGTCGGTGCGGACGAAGCCGCACCGACGCACCAGCTGATCCACCAGGGCCTCGTTCTCGTAGGCGTTGAGCCTGCAGCCGAGGGAGTGCCCGAGTACGGCGGGAGCGGTTCCCTCCCCGCCGCTATTCCTTCTTCTCTTCGGCGTCGGCGTTCTCCGGCTCCTCCCCCCCGTCACCGGGCTCGTCCGTCTCGTCCTCTTCGGTGTCGGGGGCGGGCACGGGCTCGGACTCGGGCTCGGACTGGGGTTCCTCCTCCTCCGGCTCCGTCCCGCCGGCATCGTCATCCGCCTCGGCCTCTGCATCGTCATCCGCCTCGGCCTCTGCATCGTCATCCGCCTCGGCCTCTGCATCGT
>CAYREX010000003.1:218389-305446 GCA_964423505.1 uncultured bacterium
CATCCGCCCCGGCCTCTGCATCGTCATCGGTCTCGGCCTCGGCCTCGGCATCGGGCTCTTCGGCCGCGTCCGGCTCTCCGGCAGCCTGCTCAGGCTCCCCGGCAGCCTCCGCGGAGCGGTCCTCCAGGCTGCTCCTGAAGGCGCTCAGCTCCTCCATCGGCCTGCCGTTGAAGTAGCTCCTGACGCTGAGCACTATCCGCCTGCTGGAGGGCTCCAGCTCTATCACCCGCAGGGGCAGCTCGTCGCCCTCCCTTATGACGTCCGCAGGGTTGTCCAGGTTCTCCCAGCCGAGCTGGCTCTGAGGGACGAACCCCTCTATGTCGCCGTCCAGCCTGACCACGACGCCACGGTCGAGGAGCTGGACGACCTCCCCCCTGGCGTCCATGCCGACGGGGTAGCGGCTCTCCATGTTGTTCCAGGGGTTCTCCTGGGTCTGCTTCAGGCCGAGTGATATCCGGTGGTTCTCGGTGTCGATGTTGAGCACCACGACCCTGACCGTGTCGCCCTTGCCGAGTATCTCGGAGGGATGGTTTATCCTCCGGGTCCAGCTCATGTCGCTGATGTGGACCAGCCCGTCTATCCCCTCCTCTATCTCCACGAAGGCGCCGAAACTGGTCAGGTTGCGGACCTTGCCCTCTATCTCGGTGCCCACGGGGTAGCGCTCCTCGATGGTGTCCCAGGGGTTCTCCAGGGTCTGCTTGAGGCCGAGGGATATCTTCCGGTCCTCCTCGTTGACGTTGAGTATCATCACGTCGATGACGTCGCCCACCGACACCACCTTCGAGGGGTGCTTGATGTGCTTGGTCCATGACATCTCGGAGATGTGGACCAGACCCTCGACTCCCGGCTCGAGCTCCACGAAGGCGCCGTAGTCGGTGATGCTGGCGACCTTGCCCTGTACGATGGTGTCCACCGGGTACCTCTCGGTGACGCCGTCCCACGGGAAGGGCTGGAGCTGCTTGAGCCCGAGGGATATACGCTCTCTCTCCCTGTCGAACTTCAGCACCTTGACCTCCACCTCGTCACCGATGGAGACCATGTGGGAGGGGTGCCTGACCCTTCCCCAGCTCATGTCCGTGATGTGCAGCAGCCCGTCTATGCCGCCCAGGTCTATGAACGCGCCGAAGTCGGTGATGTTCTTGACCTCGCCGCTCCTCACCTGGTCCTCCTCCAGCTCCTTGATGAGGGCGGCCTTCTCCTCGGCCCTGGCCTCCTCCAGCACCTGGCGGCGGCTGACGACGATGTTGCGTCGCCTCTTGTTCAGCTTGATGACCTTGAACTCGAGCTCGTCACCTATGAAGCGCTCGAGGTTGGGGACCTGCCTGAGCGCCACCTGGGAGCCGGGCAGGAATGCCTCCACCCCCATTATCCGCACCTTCAGACCACCCTTTATCCTGCGTATGACCGTGCCCATGATGACCGAGCCGGTGTCGTAGGCGTCCTTGATGTCCTTCCAGACCTTGTGGAAGTGGGCCTTCTCCTTGGATACCGAGACCCTGCCGTCCTGGTCCTCGAGGTTCTCGATGAGCACGTCCACCGGCTGGCCCGGGACTATCTCCTCGTCCTTGTGGAACTCGTTCACGGGGATGATGCCTTCGCTCTTGTAGTTGATGTCGACGATGACCTCGTTCCCCACCTTGCGCAGGAGCTTGCCGGTCACGATGCTGCCCGGCCTGAGCTCCCTGGGGCCGATGTTCTCCTCGTAGGTCTCCTCCAGCTCGGCCCTCTCCCGCATGGAGTAGTCCTGGCCCTCTATGGCCTCTATCTCCTCCGGTGTCAGTCCGACTATCAGCTCGTCCTTTTCCGTCACTTGTCGCCCTTTCTCGATTCCGTCGCCGTCATGTCTGCGGTTGCGGCGTCCCGGCACGGCCGGGTCCGCCAGTCCCTCGAACTCCGTCGTCACGAACTGCGGGCCGGAGGCCCGCATCCTCATAGTGTGTCAGTCGCTGTCGGTCACCGCCTTCCGTCCTGCCCTCTCTATGGCGGCCATTATCCTCTCCACCATGTACATGCGCCCCCGGGACCTGTACTCCTTCAACCTCTCCGGTGCCATTCCAGGGCCGAAGTCGACCGAGAAGGGGGCGCTCCTGCGCAGGGCTGCGCCCAGCGGGTCGTCGGTGCCGCGTATGAAGGCAGGGGTGACGGGGCTCCCCGAGAGCTCCGCCAGGATCGCTATGCCCGGCTTCCCCGGCAGCAGCCTCCCGTCCGTGCTCCTGGTGCCCTCCGGGAACACCACCACCGCGTCCCCGGCACGCAGAAGCTCGAGCGCCGTCCTCATGGCCGTGGTGTCTATTCCGGTCCTGTTTATCGGGAAGGCCCCCAGCTTCCGGAGGGCGAAGTCGGTGAGCCTCGTCGAGAAGAGCTCCCTCTTCGCCATGAAAGTGACCGGCCTGGGCGTCGCGAATCCGAGCACCGGCGGGTCCATGTCCGATATGTGGTTGCAGGCGAGTATGAGCCCGCCCCTCCGCGGGACCAGCTCCGCCCCGGTAACCCGCATACGGAACAGGAGCCTCATGAGGCGTCCCCCCCAGTACTGGAGGTGGCTGTAGAAGGGGCTCTTCATGCATCTCTCCGCGCCACCCGGCCCTCGTAGAGGCGTAGTACCGCCTCGACCTGCTCCCCGACCGTCATGAGTGTGGAGTCCAGTATCACCGCCCCCGGAGCTATTCGGAGGGGGCTGTCGCTCCTGGTGCGGTCCCTCCTGTCACGGTCGAGCTGCGAGCGGAGGAGCTGACCGAAGTCCGGGGCGGCGCCTGCGAGCCGGAGCTCGCGCCACCTCCGGAGGACCCTGACCGCCACGTCGGCGATGACGTAGACCTTGAGGTCGGCGTCCGGGAAGACCACCGTCCCCATGTCCCTCCCCTCCGCCACCGTGTCGTGCCTGCCGCCGAACTCACGCTGAAGGCGGACCATCTGGCGCCGCACCGGGGTGCCGGACGAGATGATGCTGGCCGCCTCGCCCACCGCGGACGTGCGTATCCGTCCGGAGACGTCCTTGCCGTCCACCAGCACCCTGCCGGACTCCATGTCTATGGTATGACGCGCTATCTCGGCGGCCACCGAGGCGTGGTCGCTCAGGTCCAGCCCTGCACGGGTGGCTACGAGGGCTGAGGCGCGGTACATCGCGCCGGTGTCCAGGTAGGAGAATCCCAGCCTGCCGGCGACCCTCTTCGCTGTCGTGCTCTTACCGCTGGCCGCCGGTCCGTCTATCGCGACTATCCTAGTCAGGCAAGGTCACATCCTCTCCTTGGAAGTAGCCGGGAATATCTGGCCTGGAGCGGCCCGGGTCAAGCTCGCCCCCCATCCCCGCCCCGGCCGAGGCCGACCTCCGACCGGAGCCTCTCCAGCTCGGAGTCCTCCAGGGGACGCCACGAGCCTTCGGGAAGGGAGCCGAGGCTCACGTTGCCGTACCTGACCCTGGAGAGCCCCTCCAGGTCGCCGCCGCAGGCGGCCACGAGACGCCTGACCTCCCGGTTGCGGCCGGTGACCAGTACCAGTGACATGCTCCTCGGGCCCAGGACCTCGGCGCTCCTGGGGACGGAGCGCCTGCCGCCGCCTATGTCCGCCCCGGCGGCGATGCTCCGGGCCAGTGCCGGGGTGATGTCGCTGCCGAAGATGAGCAGGTACTCCCTCTCCACCTCCCACCGGGGATGGGTGAGCCTGTGGACCAGCCTGCCGTCGCCGCTGAGCAGCAGGAGGCCGGAGGTGGCGACGTCCAGCCTGCCCACCGGCACGGTCCCCGGCGGCAGGCCGGACATGAGCTCCGATACCTTCCTGTATCCGCCGGACATCGCGGTGACGTAGCCGGCCGGCTTGTTCAGCGCGGCTGTGACCGGCTCGGGAGGGCTGACCGGGAGGCCGTCCAGCAGGACCTCGTCCCCTTCCCGGACCCTCAGAGCCGGGGAGTCGGCCACCGAGCCGTTCAGCGTCACCCTGCCGGCGGCGATGAGCTCCTCGCTGCCCCTGCGGGAGCCTGCGCCGGAGCGGGCCAGGAAGCGGTTGAGCCTCATGCCCCGCCGGTCGGCGGGACGCTCAGCCCCGCCGATCCTCCCCTTCCTCCCCGTCGGCGCCCTCCCGGAAGAGATCCTCCCCGGCCGGGTCCGGCTCGCGCTCCCCCAGGAGCTCCGCTATCTCCTCCGCCCTGGGCAGGTGGTCCAGGTCGCCCAGGCCGAAGTACTCCAGGAACTCCCGGGTGGTGGCGTAGAGCAGGGGCCTGCCCGGCGCCTCCTTGCGTCCTGATATCCTGATGAGCTCCCGCTCGAGCAGCGTGCGGAGCGCGCTGTCGCAGTTCACCCCCCTGACCGACTCTATGGCCGGCCTGGTGCACGGCTGACCGTAGGCCACCACGGCCAGCGTCTCCAGGGCGGCCCTGGAGAGCTTTCCCGGCCTGCTCCTCTCGAAGAGCTGGGTGACCACCGGACCCATCTGCCTCTCGGTGGCCAGGCGGTAGCCGCCGGCCAGCCGCACCACCGTGATGGCGTGGTCCGCCTCCCTGAAGGAGGCCTCTATCCTGTCCAGCGCAGCGGTTATGGAGTCCTCCCCGCTCCCGGTGAGCTCGGCGAGCCTGGAGACGGAGAGCGGGTCCTCCGAGGCCAGGAGGAGCGCCTCCACCTCCCTGGCCAGCCTGTCAAGCATCAAGGGGCCACCTCCCGGTCCTCCTGAGTCCGAGGTCGGCGAAGGGGAAGGGCTGCCTGCAGTCCAGCCACCCCCTCCTGACCAGCTCCAGCACCGTCACGTAGAAGGTGACCACCCGCGACCGGACCGCTACCGGGCCGACCAGCTCGCTGAAGGCGCGCTCCTCTCCCGCCTGCAGCATGTCGTCCAGCTTGGCTATGCACTCGGCGACGGTCATCAGCCTCCGTCTGATGCTCTGTCCGGCCGGCTGCCGCTCCTCCCGGGTCAGCCCCTCCATGGCCAGCAGGAGGTCGAGCAGGGTGGCCTGCTCGCCCTCCGAGGGCCTCGGGGGTGACCGGTCGGTCCACCTCTCCCTCTCCCCGGGGGGGGTGTAGACCTGCCGCCAGTCCTCCTCCTTGCGCTGCAGCTCCGCCGCTATCTCCCGGAACGCCCTGTAGAGGATGAGCTGGCGCCGGAGCTCCTCCCCCGGGTCCTCGGCGCCCTCGCTCTCCTCCCTCCTCGGGAGGAGCGACCTGCTCTTCATGCTTGCCAGGGTCGCCGCCATCACCAGGTACTCGCTTGCCACGTCTATGTCCAGCGAGACGGCCTGCCTGACGTACTCCAGGTACTGGTCGGCCACCAGCGCCATGGGGATGTCCTCCACCTCCATCTCGTCGCGCCTGATCAGGTAGAGGAGCAGGTCCAGCGGGCCCTCGAAGCCGCTGAGGGTTATCCTGCAGGCCCCCCTCTCCGAGGGGAACGGGAGGTCTCCTACCGCCTCAGCAGACATAGCCGAACTCCAGCAGGTCCTCCTGGCGCTCCGGCCATCCTTCGCGGACCTTCACCCAGAGGTCCAGGTGGAGCTGCCGCCTGAGTATCTCGGAGGAGCCTGCGGAGGCGTCTTCCGCGATGCTCTGGAGGGTGCTGCCCCTCCTGCCTATCACCACGCCCTTGCTGGAGCCCCTCGCGACGTGGAGGTTCGCCCTCACGTAACGCTTGCCGTCCCTGATGGAGAACTCCTCTATCTGCACCGCGGTGGTGGTCGAGATGTCCGCCGGCAGGACCCTGAGGAGGCTGGCCCGTATCTGCTCGCTCACCAGGAAGCGCTCGGAGTGCAGGGAGGTGCAGCCGTCGGGGAACAGCCTGCCCCGCTCCGGCATGGCCCCCTCCAGCAGCGGCAGAAGCCTGTCGAAGCCGACGCCCGAAGGGGCGCAGACGGGTACCACCTCTGGGAGGTCAGTCTCCGTGGTGACTCGGTTGACCAGCGCGGTCAGGAGCCTTGCCGGGTAGTGGTCTACGAAGGTGAGGACCGCAGCTGTCGCAGCAGCCCCCGGACCGGCCAGCAGCCTCCTGGTGGCCGGATGGCCCAGCGCCGCAGACAGCTCCGTGGCCCCGATGACCATGCAGAGGGTGTCCATCCGCTCCAGCAGTCCGGCGTCCATCCAGTCCTCCAGCGGCGGCGTGTCCACCAGGGCCATCTGCGTGGAGCCGAGCTCCAGCACGCTGGTCATCGGCGTCCTGGTCGTCCCGGGGAGGTGGTGAACCGGCGAGTGGCTGTGCCCCGAGAGGCAGTTGACCAGCGTCGACCTGCCGCTGCCGGAAAGCCCGACGAATGCTGCGTACCCGGCCCTGCGCACCCCGCTCACGGAGACGCCTCTTCCACCGCGTCCGTCTCCGCCGTCTCGGTCGAGTCCGGCGCCGGGGGCAGCTCTCGGGTGCCCCTCAGTGCTCTCAGCTCGCCGTCGGTGCCGCCCAGGTAGAGCACTCCGCCCGCCAGCAGCGGAGCGGTCCCCGCGTAGCCGCCTGTCTCCAGGGAGTCCAGGCTCTCCCCGGTGACTGCGCTGAGCACGTGCAGCCTCATGTCGTCACAGGAGACGTAGACGCAGGTGTCCAGAGCCGCCGGGGCCACCTGGACCCAGTTCTGCATCCGTCTCTCCCACAGAAGCTCGCCGGTCGAGGACTGCAGACAGACCACCCTGTCGTCGCAGGTCCCGGCGAGGAGCAGCTCGCCCGCCAGGACAGGCCTGGAGACTACGCAGCGGCCAGAGGGGGCCAGGTCGGTCTCCCACGAGGTCTCCCCGCTGTCGAGCGAGAGACGGCGGATGAAGCCGTCGGAGAAGCCGGCGTAGACCCATTCGTCCATGAGGGTGGGCGGGGAGGCCTGATAGCCGAAGTCCCTGGTCCAGGCCCTCCCCCCGTCGGGGCCCAGGGCCGCCACCCTGCCGTTCTCGGTGGTGACGACCACCAGAGAGTCGGAGACGGCGGGCCCGAGGACCACTCCTCCGGTCTCCCCGCTCCAGACCGGCTCACCGGTGTCACGGTCGAGCGCGCAGACCTTGCCCATGGAGTTGCCGGTAACCACGAGGCTGTCCCCGAAGAGGCCCGCGTCGCAGAACACGTGGTAGCCCAGGCCGGAGGACCAGACGAGGCTGCCGTCCTCCCTGTCCAGGCAGTAGACCGTCCCGTCCTGTCCGCCGAAGTAGACCCTGGAGGAGTCGACCGCCGGCTCGCCGCAGATTCCGCAGAGGGTGGCATGGCTCCAGAGGACCCTGCCCGTGGCTGCCTCGATCGCCCTCATGTAGCCGTCGTTGCAGCCGAGGTAGAGGACGCCGTCCACCAGTGCCGGCGAGGAGAAGAACTCCCTCTCCCCGGAGGACTCGACCGTCCAGAGGGTGTCGAAGGGGGGGAGGACGGCGTATTCCCAGGCCGCGTTGCCGCCCTGGCCGCCGCGGGCCTGGGGCCAGGCTTCCGGCAGGCCCCGGTCGGAGTCGGCAGGAGGGGCGGCGCTGTCCGGGGGCGAATCCGCAGGCGGCAGGCTGTCCTCCGGCAGGACCTGCGGCAGACCTTCCCCCGGGCCTCCGCCCCTGCCGGAGAGCAGGAGCAGGACGGCGAGCGTCGCGGCCATGGCCGCGCCGGCGGCGAGCATGTAGGCGCCGCCCCTGCAGGTCCTCCGGGCCCCGTCTCCCCGTGCGCGCCTGCTGTCGCTTCCTTCCGTGAGCTCCAGCTCCCTCACTCCCTCTCCGCTCCTGCAGGCCACGGCAGCTCTCTCAGTAGACTATGACCGGTGCGCCCACGGGCAGTGTCCTGTAGAGCGCCTCCAGGTCTGTGGACCCGAGCCTTATGCATCCGTGGCTCACGTTCCTGCCGCGGCCGACGCCGTAATGTATGAGCAGGCCGCCGCCCAGGTCTATCTTGTAGCTGCCCAGCGCCCCGGGGACCGCCTGGACCCATATCCGCTCCGAGGCGGTGAGCGAGTCGTGGTAGTAGGTTATCTGCTCCTCCCACGAGAGGGTGTCCGGTATCAGTACCACCTCGTCCGGGTCTGGCGGGGTGAGGTTCTGCTCCTCCCAGTACCAGTCCGGCCTGTACCAGTACGGGTTCTCTCCGGTCTCCAGGACGTAGTGGACCCCCCTCGGGGTGCTGAAGTCCCAGGCCTGCCCCCTCGCGTTGAAGGTCCAGCCCTTCCCGGTACCGCAGTAGCCGCTCCTGACCAGGTAGCTTCCCCCCTCGCCGTCGCCGAGCCGCAGGTGGAACCTGTTCTGGTACGTGTCCACCACCAGGTAGTAGCCGCCGTAGCCCTCCTCCATGCTGTCGGCGAGGAGCCTCGCCTCCAGCGAGTCCACCCTCCTCTCCAGCTCCTCCCTGCTCTCCAGGCCCAGCAGGAGCTCGTTCATCCCCGAGAGGGTGTCCATCTCGGCCCGGGCCAGCAGGAGCTCCGACGCCATCCTGCGGTTCTCCTCGCCGATGTCCCGGACCCTCCTTCCCAGCCGGTCCACGGTGAGCAGGCTTATCGCCAGGAGGACCAGCAGGACCGCCCCGGAGACGGCTAGCGGGCTCGGGCGGAGGCCACCTGCGGCCACCTATATCACCGGGTCCGCTACCAGGGACCTGCTGGTGGGCCAGGAGGCCATGCTCCCCCGGGTGTCGACGTGGACGAAGGGCCCGTGGTATGCGTTCCAGCGGTAGGCGGACGCACCTCCGGTCACAACCTCGCCGGACGCCTCCAGGACCCGGGTCAGCTCCACTATGTACTCGCCGTCGTAGACGTCCACCCTCTTGTTCCTGTCGACATCGTCCATGAGCCCGTTCGGCGGCCAGCTCTCTATCCATACGTCCGCCGCCATACCGTAGAGGTGCAGGCTCTCCGTGGTGTTGTTGCCTATCTCGGCATTGTAGGCCGGGGTCCGGAAGCCGCTGATGTTGGCTATGGAGGAGGCCGGAGGATAGACCTCCCGGACTGCGGCCAGTATGCGCTCCAGCTTGTCGGTCAGTCGGAGGTCGAGGACCATGTACTGCGGCCAGCGGCCCTCGATGTGGCAGAGGTAGTCGCCGACCGTCATGTGTGTGGAGACCGGCGCGGAGAAGGTCTCGGCGGTCACCTCGATGAAGGCGTCGGGCAGGGCATCCCTGGAGCAGCCGTCTCCGTAGCTGCCTACATGGAAGGAGTTGAGCGATACCGTCCTGAACCTCGAGGCGTCGACCGGCACGATGAGCGTGTAGCTCTCGACGCCCTCCTCGTGCTGGACGTCCAGCCGGTATATCCCGTGGTCCCTGGGCGCCCGCCATCCGAAGGTCGCGCCGTCCCCGGTGGCCGGGGTGCCGGCGTTCGCGTACCAGTGGAGGTCCCGGTCCCCGGAGGGGGAGAGGGTCACGCTGTCGCCGGGCATCACCGTGAGGGCCAGCCTCTCCGCCGGAAGCGGCTCGCCGTCGACCGCGAGGCCCAGCACAGGGGAGGCCGGGCAGGGGTCGCTCTCGGTGGAGAAGAGCATCAGCAGCGCCAGGAAGCAGTGGGTCATGAGCGGAGCTCCGGCTGTGGCGGGGCGCCCAGCACACGCCTGCCGCGGACCCTCAGCTCGCCGGCGCAGTGCAGTCGGACCGCCTCCGGGTATGCCTGGTGCTCCCGCTCCAGTATCCTGGCGGAGAGGGTCTCGACGGTGTCTTCGTCGAGAACCGGGACCACCCGCTGCAGGATGATGGGACCGGTGTCCACCCCTGCGTCCACGTAGTGCACGGTGCACCCGGAGACCCTTGCCCCGTGCTCCAGCGCCTTGCGCTGGACGTTCAGGCCGGGGAAGGCGGGAAGCAGCGACGGGTGCACGTTCATGACCGCGTCCGGGAACCCCTCCAGCAGGGGGCCCTTCAGTATGCGCATGAGGCCGGCCAAACAGACCAGGGAGACGCCCCTGTCGGCCAGCGCCGTACGCCACCTCTCCTCGGCCTCCTCCGAGAACCTGGTCCTGTAGGGGCCCGGGTCCATGAAGAGCGCCTCGACGCCCAGCCGGGAGGCCCGCTCCAGAGCCGGTGCGTCCGGCCTGTCGCACAGGAGCACGGCCACCTCGCCCCTGCCGGTGTCCCCCTCGCAGAGGGCCTGGAAGTTCGAGCCCCTGCCGGAGGCCAGCACACCTATCCTCACGCTCCCGCCGGTCCGTCCTATCTCTCGCCCTCCTCGGCAGGTTCCGGTGGCAGGTCGCTGAAGGACCATACCGCTCCGAACGAATAACTGCGGAAGTCGTCCAGGACGTCCTCCACCGCAAAGATGAACCCAAATGTGCCCAGAGTAAACAACGACCTCGCGTCCATCGTTCCGGCAGGCTCGCCGTCCGCGAGCGTCGCAGACCAGGAGGGCCCTGCCGATATCCTTCCCGCGGCACCCCATGGGAGGCCGGCGAGGGACCTGCCGGAGAACCTGAGCGTGTCCCCGGTGAATGCCGCGCATGCCTGTGCGGTCAGTATCCCTGTCTCCAGGTCCGTCTGGACCGCCCCGGCGGCTCCGTCCCCGTCCAGGGATACCCAGCACATGGCCGGTCCGAGGCCGCATCCGGCCATGGCGGAGGCTCCGTGGCCCTCGTAGTAGGCCGCTCCCACCTGGAGGTCCAGGGGGCCCAGGGTCCCGAAGAGGCCGGCCGTGCCGCCGGAGCCGGCGTCATGGGCCGGCACCCCCTCCCCCAGTCTGGCGTCGCCCCTCAGAAGGAGCTCGGCCCCGCCCCCCAGGGGCAGCCCGGCCAGGAGGTGCGCCTCCGCCGCCTGTACGGAGTCGTCCTCCAGGGTGCCCGCCGCACCGGCGGCCAGGCCGACGCCTCCCGCGGAGCCGTGCCAGTCCGCGAGGAGGGAGTACAGCCTCCCCCCGTCCCGGAGGTGGCCGAAGGAGAGCCTGGTCCTGACGGGGCCCGGCTCCCAGCCGGCGGAGAGCACGTACGAGTCATCGTCCCCCCCCTGCCATGCGGTGCCCTCGAAGCCGAGCTCGCCCAGACCGACTGCCACCCGCTGGTCCAGCAGGGAGTCGTCCCGGGAGGCCGCGAGGTCCAGGGAGAGGCCCAGGGGTGCCGGTCTGGCCAGCGCTGCCGCGAACCTGTTGCGGCCGGCGGTGCTCTGGACGAGCGCCACCGTGCTCCGGAAGGAGCTGTCCGGCACCGCTCGGGAAGCGAAGTCGAGTGCCCAGCTGCCTCCACCCCACACTCCGGCCCTCAGGGGGGAGATCAGCCGAACCTCCGAGTACGAGCCCCAGCCGGGCAGGCGTATCGCGGGGTAGCGGGCGAGCAGCGGCATGCCGTCACGGAGGTTCACCGCACCCGAGCCGAGGAGGAAGGGCGCGGTCCAGCCTGTCAGGTCCCCGGTCCCGACCAGGTCCAGGGTCGACGGGACCATCGGCCCGATGGCCGCCAGGGCGGCGGCGGTCAGGATGACGCTAATAGCCCGGCCTTCCCATCGCCCTGTAGGTGAGCAGCTTGCCCCGCTCCACTCCCGGCTGGTCGAGAGGGTCGACGCCCAGAGCGAGACCGCAGAGGACGGTGACAAGCTCCAGGGTCATCATCATCGCGCCGATGCAGCGGGCGTCCAGCGCCTCCAGCTCGAAGCGGTCCACCGGTACGCCCGCCTCCGACAGGGCCGTCTCCGTGGCCTCCGCCTCGGCCATCCTGAGCTCGTCCGGCGACCTTCCGCGGAGCCAGTCGAACGAGGGGTACCCCTCGAAGCCGCCCGGGAGAGGCTCGCAGGGGGGGAGGTCGGACTCGCGGACGAAGGTTACCGTCCGGTCCGGGGGGCCCTCCATGAAGAGCTGGACCAGGGAGTGCTGGTCCGCCGGGCCCCTGCAGGCGAGGGGGGTCTGCCCCTTCCTTGCCTCGGAGCCGTCCAGGCCGTGCCTCTTCCCGAGGCTCTCGGCCCATAGCTGGGCGAACCAGTCGCCCAGCTCCCTGAGCCTGTCGGAGTACGTGAAGAACACATGGACCGGCTTCTCGTCGAAATGGCTCAGCCAGGCCGAAGCAACCATGCAGGCCAGGCTGCCCGCGCCCCGGTCGTCGAAGTCGCGGAGGACCTCTGCGGCGCCCTCGAGCAGGCCGTCGGTATCGATGCCGGCGAAGGAGGCCGGGAAGAGCCCCACCGGGCTGAGAACGCTGAACCTCCCCCCGACGTTCGGGGGGACGGCCAGGCTCGGAAGGCGCCGGTCGCGGACCAGCCTCCGCAGGTCACCGCTATCCGGGTCCGTCACGGCGGTCAGCCTGCTCCCGGCGCCGCGGCCATCCGCTCCGGAGAGCCAGTCGTGGAGCCGGAGGAAGCAGGCTGCCGTCTCCGCCGTGCCTCCGGACTTGGTTATCACCGTCAGGGCGGTGGAGGCCGGGTCGAGGTCGTCTACCAGCGAGGAGAGCACGAAGCTGTCCGGACTGTCGGCCACCCTGACCCTGCCCGCGCCCCCCAGGGCACCCAGGAGGGCCCTGAGGCCGAGCGATGAGCCCCCGATGCCGGCGCAGACCATCACGTCGCAGCGCTCGGCCAGCTCTTCCGCCCTCTCCCTGCAGAGGCGGTGGGCCTCCCCGTCGCCGGGGAGGTCGAGGAACCCCAGCCTGCCCTCCCGCCTCCACAGGCCGAAGAGCTCCAGGACCTCGCTCTCCATCCTCCCCCCGCCGTACCGGGTGCGGAACGTCAGTCCCCCGGGCGAGCTCTCCGTGTCAATCTCCCGGTCAGGGTCCCTCATGCGGATCCTCGCTTCCATCCTCTGTCCCGGCGGTCCCTCCGCCGCCCGGGGCGTCCCATCTGAGCAGCCTGCCCGGGTCCTCCCGGAGCAGCACCAGAACGTCCCCCCCGCCGGTCCTGCCCAGCCTGGGAGCGGAGACGGTATCTCCGGCCGCCGTTACCAGGAAGGTGCTGAGACCGCTCTCGTAGAGCGCCTCCCGCGGGACCGAGCGGACGCCGGCCCCTGCTCCCGGTACCGGCGCGTCGACTGCCGAATATACGGCAGCGCCATCCATCGGCTCAACGAGGCCCATGTTCCAGAGGCTCTCCGGCCACGCGCTCATGAGGCAGCCTTCCGGCGGTGTGACCATGTACGACCTCGCCTCGGTCAGGGGGAGCAGGCCGGTCACCGTATCGCCGGGGGCCAGCCTCCCTCCCGACTCCGGGAGCGGCGCGACGAGCTCTCCACCCAGCGGGGCCAGGAACGGAACGCTGGTGCCGCCCCGCATCGAGTCAAGCAGCGCGGAGAGGCTGTCGATATCCCTGACGTCCTCCTCCGTCCTCATGCCCGGCGGTCTTGCCGAGGCCAGCTCCAGCGCCATCTCCAGGCGCTCGATGTCCATCTCCGAGAGGTCGGTGGAGAGCAGGGCCAGCGTGTCGCCACGGTCGACCCGATCGCCGGCCCCGGCCATTACCTGCCTTACGGTTGCCGTGCCGCCCCCGGACCATGCGAGAGTCATGGTATCGAGGGGGACCCGTTCCACGGAGAAGCCATCCACGACTGCCGCCCCGGCGTGCATCTCCTGCGGGGGCGGGCCCGTCCCGGTCGCGGTCTCCCCCTCCGCCCCGCCTCCGGAGCCGCCGCAGGCCAATGCGAGGAGGGCGGCCGAGAGCACCCCGAGGTGTGGACAGGCCGACCGGCCGGTTGTAGCTTTCAGCGGAGCTCCGGGCATGCCGTCATACCGGTCAGTGCCCGCTCCGGCAGGGCCGGGAGCCGTTTCCACCAGACCCCGACCACAGACGATACGGATGGTGAGATGAGAGCCATTTCAGACCTCTCCAGAAGTGCGGCCCGCGTAACCGCGGTCCTGCTGCCCCTCTTTTTGGCTGCTGGATGCGGGACCACCAGGACCTCCGGCTTCTTCGCCGGCCTCCCCTCCTCCGGCTCGGGTGAGGGCGCAACCGGCTCGGTGGTGACCGTCCCCGAGGCCACGGACACCCTTGTGAGCTGCACGTTCGAAGACGTTCTGGCCACGCCCTTCGGCGCCTCCTGCCCGTACGAAGTCTACAACGGCGCAATGCACGTGGACAACTCCGTCTTCGACGAGCCCGTGGTGCTCCTCTCCACCGCGGGTCTGCTGGAGGACGGCCTGGTCGAGGCCCAGTTCGACCTGGTGGACGCCTCCGCCCATGCGGTGGTGGGGCTGGTGCTGGCAGCCGAGAGCCCGGAGGACTTCCTCCTCCTCGGCGTCAACTCCAGGGGCCAGTACACCGTCCAGGTCTGCCGCAGCGGTCTCTGGCTGCCGGTCATGGGCATGGAGCCCTTCGAGTCCAGCAGGCTCCTGCCGTACAGCCTCCCGGGAGTCCTGGTATCCGCAACGGTCCACGGCAACTACGTGGACCTGAGGGTCAACGGACAGCTAGTGCAGGTCGTGCGCACGCACATGCCGGCCACCGGACAGGTGGGCGTCTTCGTGGACGGCGGCGTCGACGCCGCGCTGGACCGCCTGACGGTCGTGCCCTCGGAATGAGCCTGCCCGTACTGCTGCTGCTCGCAGCGGGCTGGACTCCCTCCTGCTCGGATGTGACCCCTCTGGACCACGCCCAGGCGGAGCCCCAGTACGGCCGCCCTCCGAGCGGTATACCGGTTCTCATGTACCATCACGTCTCGGATCCGGTGAACGGCTACTACGGGGTCTCCACCCACAGGTTCGAATCGGACCTGGAGGCCCTGGAGGAGGCGGGCTTCCATCTCATCACCACCCGCGACCTCCGGGACGGTCTCATGCAGGTACCGGAGGGCCGCAGGCCGGTGATGCTCACCTTCGACGACGGCTGGCAGGACAACTTCAGCTACGTGGTCACTCCGGATGGCGTATCGGTCGACGAGAGCTGCGTGCTGGGCATACTCGAGGACTTCTGCGACCGCCACCCGGACTTCGGCAGGGGGGCGGTCTTCTTCGTCTCCTGGGACAAGGTCCCCTTCGGCCAGGCCGCCTACGTAGAGGAGAAGATGAACGTCCTGCTCGACCTCGGGTACGAGATAGGCAACCACACCTGGCGGCACTCCCTCTTCACGGAGCTCCCCAGGAGCGAATGGAGCGCCTCCGTCGGCCGCGCGATGGAGCTGTTCCGCGACAGGCTGGGGCTGCGGGTCTCCTCCGTAACGGCGCTGGCCTACCCGGGGGGGGTACTTCCCTCCGAGACCGGCGCCGAGGAGCTGCTCTCCTCCTACACCTTCGAGGGGAGGAGGGCCGTGGGGTGCGGATTCCTGGTCACGGGGAGCGTCTCATCCATGGCCGAGCTGCTGGAGAGCGACGAGGGCCCCTACAGGATAGGCAGGCTGGACATGAGCCGGTACAGCGTGGGCAGGCTGCTCGGCTGGCGCAACCTGATGAGCCGGAGCGCGGCGAGGGAGGACCTTCACGACCCTCTCCCGTGGCGGATGCCCTGCCCGGCGGAGGTCCTGCCCTAGGCTAGTCTCCCCCAGCCCCGTCACCCATTGTGTCCCGGAGCGCCTCCCTGAGCTGCGCCATGGAGTACGGCTTCTTCAGGAAGCCCCCGTAGCAGGGCAGGTCCTCCGACTCGCTGATCGAGTCCTCCGAGAAGCCGCTCGAGAGGACCACGCAGAGGTCCGGGTAGAGCCTGCATACCTCGGACAGGACCTCCCGTCCTCCCATGCCCGGCATGGTCAGGTCGAGGAGGACGCATCCGATCTCCTCCCTCCTTCGTCCCAGGAGCTCCAGGGCCTCCTTCCCGCCCTCCACTGCGACTACCCGGTAGCCGAGGGCATCCAGCATCTCGGAGGCGGTGGTCCTCACCTCCTCCTCGTCGTCCACCAGCAGAACCGCCGAGCCGTCCGGGGCCCTCGACCTGGACGCCTCGTCCCGCTGCCCGGTGAGCCCGCGCACGCCCACCGGGAAGAGCAGCCTGACGAAAGTGGTGCCCTCCTCCTCGACGCGGGTGGCGAAGCCGCCCTGCGAACGGGCGATGCCCTGGATGGCCGAGACCACCAGGTCGGCGTCGTCTCCGGCGCCGGTGGTGAACGGATCCGTCAGGCTCTCCAGTACGCCGTCCTCCATGGAGAAGCCCCTGCGCCCTACCTGCAGGAAGACGAAGCTCCCCTCCCGGAGGTGCTCGCCGCCGGGCGGCAGCTCGGCCAGGTCACCATCGTCTACGCTGTTGAGACCGGTCCTGACCAGCGTCGGCTCCGGTCCCGGCCCCCCGGCGTCGCAGAGGGTCATGAGGTTCTCCAGGGCCAGCCTCAGTTGCGAGAGGTCCACCTCGACCGGCGGCAGGTCCGGCTCCAGCTCGCTCAGTATACCCGACCCGGCCCAGGGGCCCGAGTCCATCGAGGAGAGGAAGAACCCGACCTCTCCGGAGAGGTCTATCCTCCTCGTAGCCATGCTGCCCCTGCCGGAGAAGGCCAGCAGCTGGCTGCAGAGGAACGTGGCTCTCCTGGCGCTTCGCATCGCGGTATCCAGGTTGTGCTGTACCACCGGCTCGTCGCTCCTGGAGGATGCCAGCTCCAGGTTGCCCGATATCGAGAGGAGCAGGTTGTTGAAGTCGTGGGCCATCCTGCCCGCCAGGTAGCCCATGCTCTCCAGCCGATTGGTCCTCTCCCGTGCCTCCCTGAGCTCCAGCCTCCTGCGCTCCGCCAGCTTCTCCTCCGTGACGTCCACTGCGAACACCACGAGCCCCTCGAAGCCGTCTTCGCCGCTGCCCAGCGGGACACGGTTGACGTGGAATGTCCGTGGCTCCCCCCCGATGGTCAGCTCCTCCTCCCCCTCCCAGGATGCCAGGCTGCCGTCCAGCAGCCCCCGCTCCGCCTCGGGGGCCCGGCCGAGTGCGCCGAGTACCTCGCCCGCCGGCATCCCCGCAGCTTCGTCAGGGTCGAGGCCGAGCCGCTCGGCGGCGTACCTGTTCATCCTCACGATGCGTCCCTCGGAGTCCTTGAAGACGATTACCGCAGGCACGTAGTCAAGTATCAGGCGGAGCTGCTCCTTCTGCTCCGATAGCATGTCCGAGAGGCTCTGGAGCCGTCGGTTCTTCGTCCGGAGGAGACGGGCCTCCCGCACCCTGTGCTCGGTCTCCAGGATGGCCCTGGCCTCGGCCAGGTGCCTCTCGACGTGCCTGGCGTGCTGCTCCCTGGACAGCTCCAGCGCCTCGAGCGCCAGCTCCAGTGCCTCCTCGACGTTCCCGAGACGCCTCTCCGCCTCCGTGAGGTGGGCAACCACCTCCACCCGCATGTCCGGGGTGTCCAGCCCCTCCATGTGTCGCAGCGCGGCCCGCAGGCAGAGGGCCGCCCTCTCCGGGCGGTCCCTGTGCGACCAGATGTCCGCCAGGTTCAGGAGGGAGGAGGCGATGCCGCTGGAGTGTGATATCTCCAGCCTGATGCGCAGCGCGCGCCTGTGGCACTCCATTGCCGTCTCGAGGTCGCCCCTGTCCCCGTGCAGGTTGCCCATGTTGTTCAGGATGTTGGCTATCCGGCCCCTGCCGCCGGTCCTCCTCCTGATATCGAGCGCCTCCTCGTAGTGGCGGAGCGCCTCGTCGTGACGGCCCATGGCCCGGAGCGTCATGCCCATGTTGCTCAGCGTGTCCGGCAGGCCCCAGGAGCGGTCGGCAAGCCGTTGGATGTCCAGCGCCCTTCCGAAGCATTCCATCGCCTCGTCGTGCTGCCCCAGGTGGTGATGGGCCAGGCCCATGCTGTTCAGAGAGGACGCCTGCTCAGTCTCCAGGCCGGCCCCGGTGCTCAGCTCCAGGGCCCTCCTGTGGTGCTCGATGGCCAGGGAGTAGTCCTCCCTGTCCTTGCAGATGATGCCGAGCCAGTTGGTGGCGTCGGCGATGGCCTTGACGTCCCCGGTCTCCTCCGCCGCCTCCAGGGAGCGGTGCATGACGGAGTAGGCCTTGGACATGAGCCCCCGGCCGTGATAGCTGGCGCCGAGGCCGAGCAGCTCCCGGGACTCCCTCAGGCGGTCGCCGTCCCCCCTCCGCTCGGTAGCCGCGGAAAGGAACTGCGCGGCGGCGCTGACGTAGTCCCCCGCCTTCCAGTAGGAGACCGCGGCGCGGTGCAGCAGGTCGCCCCTGGGCCCCTCCCCGCCGTCCGCCGCCCTTACGAAGCACTCGGCCGCCTCCTTGTGCCTGCCGGCCTCCCGGTGCTCCTCGGCGCTCCGTGTCATCCGGCGGCCGCTCTCGTTCCCGGGGCTCATCCGCCTCCCCCCCTGCTGTGTCGCTCGCTCTCCCGTTGCCTTTTATATGGCCCCCCTCCAAGGCCGCATGCAAGTGAGACGTGCCTGGGCGGCACCGACCACCGGGGCGGGAGCTCCCGCCTCCCCAGGCAGAGAACCGCCTTCGGGGAGGAGCCTCGGGGGGCCCCTTCGTGCCATCTCCGGAAGAACGGGTAGAGCTTCCTGGCCGCGCCGTTCCAGAGCGTTCCCAGGCCGATGGACTCGGCCATGAGCATCATCAGCGAGGCCGCTATGGCGCCGTCCTCGCCCCCAGTCGGGTTCCTCCGCGGGACGAACACGAAGAGAACCACCGGTGCGCCCCGGAAGAGCGGGTCTGCCCCGCTCGCCAGCTGCCGGGCGAAGCGGGAGTATGCTCCCAGGAGGAAGGTGAGCCGGAGCCTGACCAGCAGGCGGCATGCGGAGGCCACCGGCCGGAGCAGCTCCCGTACCTCCTCCTCCCCCCTGTGGACCCTTACGGTCAGCCCCTGGGCGTTCACACCGGTGGGGGAGCTGGACACCGTCTCCAGTACACGCTCCAACTCCCCATCGGAAGGCGGCTCGGTCATGAAGATCCTGGTGGACCTCCGCCGCTCGAGGAGAGCCTCCAGGCCCTCCGGAGAGCATGCCTCCGCCGGGGCGGGAAGCGGCTCGAGGCCGAAGGCGTTCACGGGGCAGTAGGCCCCGCAGTGGCCGCAGGAGATGCAGCTGCCCCGGTCGAAGGCCGGCCCGCCCTCCTCCATGGAGGCCGCGCCGGTCGGGCATACCGCGGCGCACGTACCGCAGCCGGTGCAGAGCGTGCGCCGGAAACGCACCTCAGGGAAGCACATGCACGTCCACTCCTTCGGTTGTGATGCCCGGCTGGACCAGCACCACGCCCGGGTGCGTGCCGTAGGGCTCGTCCGGGCTCCAGCCGCCGTCGCCGTCCCGGTCCAGGAAGGCCGCGACCGTGTACCTGCCGGCGGGGAGGTCGTCCACCCGGTAGGCTCCGGGGGCTACCGTGAAGTACTCTGTGCGATCCTCCGCCTCCCCGCCGGTCCGGCTCACCTGCAGGACCACTGCAGGGGCACCCGTGCCGGTCACGGAGCCCTCGACCGCCCCGGGCTCGTCTCCCCAGGCGGGTATGAAGGCCCATTGGAGGGCTGTCTCCATTGTGTCGCCCCAGGGGGTGTGGAGCCCCGGCGCCAGCGTGAAGCGGTGCTGCTGCTCCCCCAGGAGCTGGTGCACGGGCACGAAGGAGAAGCTCCTTCCGCTGAGCCTCTCGATGGAGCCCTCCACAGCCGTGCTGTCCGCAAGCCTGAGCAGCGTCAGTCGCGAGGCGAGGGAGTCCCGGTGCACCCAGTGGGTGAAGGAGATGTCGTACGGCCCGCCGGGGTCCACGCCCTGGGTACCCGGCGCCGGGTAGTAGGACCTGACCCGCAGCGAGTCCGCCGGCAGGGTATCGCTCCCCGGGAAATCGGTCGAGTCCGGTCGCGAGGGGTTGCCCAGCAGGTCGCTGACCCCCTCCATGCAGAGCGTGTACGACAGGCCGCCCTCCATCGGCGCTCCCGTCTCGGTCACGAAGGAGCTGCCGGTGAGTCCCGAAGTCAGCCAGTGTCCCCGCACGGGAAGCCCGGCGCCGGAGGTGTCCCTGATGCATACGACACCTCTGTCCAGGGCCGTCCAGCTCACCTCCTCGCTGAGCGTGGCCCTCACGTGGTAGGCGTCCTCCGCCACGGCCTGGATTATCCTCGGGCCGAGGGTATCGACCACGGTCAGGGTCATGGAGAGCGTCAGCGTGTCCCCCGGGGCGAGGCTCAAGGCGGTGTCCGCCCCCGCCTCCCTCTCCGGGTCGCGGTCCAGGGAGCCGTCCTCGTCCTCGTAGGCCAGTACGCCGTACTCCCCGGGGAGGAGCCAGTAGAGGGAGACGGCGCCGGTGGTGTCCGGCGTGGTCCTCCTGACCAGGGTCGTGTCTCCGCCGGGGCCCGTGGAGCGGAGCTCGACCAGGGTCTCCCCGGATACGCTCCCCCCTCCCTGCCGGCCCAGGTCCAGCTGCAGCGCCCCCTCGGGCAGTGAGTCCAGGCCGGACCAGGCCAGGTCGACCGGTGCCGCGACCCTGTTGCCCCTCCGGTCCGAGACGCTTGCCGGCACGTGCATGACCAGGACCCCGGGGCCGAGAGGCTCCTCGAGGGTTACGACGACCCTCTCCGCCCTGACCGAGAGCCGGTGCTCCCGGGGCGGATAGAGGGAGACGGTGACCGATGCCGCCTCCAGGCGCTCGCTCCAGGCGAGCTCCACTCGCTGAAGGCCGGGGAGCTCCGCCGACGGCTCCGGGTCGACTGCCAGAAGCTCCGGCGGGACGTCGTCCACCGGTCCTCCGCCCGGGGCCACCATCCTGGCGCAGGCCGCGGCCAGCAGCCCCAGGCAGACGAGCGTCCCGGCCCTCCTCCTCACCTCTGTCTCTCCTCCATCCAGCTCCTGCGTATCTGACCGGCCCTCCTGTAGAGGGAGGAGGCCTCGGTGTGGCGCTTGAGCTTCTCCAGGACCATGGCAAGCTCCGCCAGGAAGTCGGCGTCGTCCGGTATCAGGTCTATGGCGGCCCTGAGATGACCCTCCGCGGGTACGAGCCTCCCGGTCAGGTTGCAGCACTTGCCAAGGAAGAAGTAGCCCAGGGCCAGGTCCGAGCGCTGCTCTACGGCTATCTCCAGCTGCTCCATCGCCTCCGAGTAGAGACCCAGCCTGAGCCTGGCCACACCACGCAGGAAGATGACCTCCTCCTCGGCTGCGCCCCGTTCCCTGGCGTACATCTCCCACTCGGACTCGTCGACGCCCTCGAGCTCCCGGAGGAGTGCTCTCAGGGCCGCGGTGTCGCCGACGCTCCGCCGGCCCCTGCCGGCCCCGTCGCCTCTGCGTCCGGTCTCCGGCGTCTCCGCGGAGGTCTCCCTCCGGCTGCCCACCGCGCCCGTCTGCTCCCGGTCCTCTCCCTCCCCCGGCTCCCTGCTCATTAGCTCCTCTATGTCCGGGGTCCCCTCCCCGGCCTCCTCCGGCCCGGGGGAAGAGTCGTCCCTCTCCTCCCGCCTGGTCTCGGCGAAGAGGGCCATCTGCCTGCCGGTGAGCTTCGACTCGAGCAGGCTGCGGAACATCTCCTCCTGCTCGGCCCTGTCGGTGACCCTGACCAGCGGCCTGAGCTGGAACTCGCTTATCTCGTCGGTGAGGAGGAGGCGCTCCCTCATGTCCTCGGGGAGCTTCAGCAGGTTCAGTATCTGGGTTATCCTCGCCCTGGAGTAGCCGAGCATCTCCGAGAGGCGGCTCCTGTTGTCCACGAGGCCGTTCCTGAGCAGGGCCTGGAAGAGCATTGCCTCCTCTATGCAGTTGTCTATGGAGTCCAGCGCCAGGCCGATGTGGACCGAGCTGCGGACCACCAGGGCCCGGACGGAGAGGTGCCCCTTCGCCAGCACCTTCCAGAAGCTCCTGTGATGAGCGAGAAGGGTGAATCTCTTCCCCCCCAGTGGCTCCTCCTCCTCGATGAGAACCGGCGGCAGGTAGGGCTCCTTCTCGTGCGCGGCCGTCACCGAGGCCGCAGGCGGCCCGGTGTGGTCTATCTCCTCCAGCCGGACCTCCTCGAGCGGCATGTGCTCGAGCGGGTTGGACTCCCGGCTCCTGTCCATGGTCAACCTCCGTCTCCGAGGAGGAGGGCGCGCATCCGGTCGGCCGACCCTGCGCATTCGTCCGCTCCCACGCGGACCATACCCTCTATCCTGCCGAGCATGTTCCTCTGTCTCCTGGCCATCCGCCAGGTGCTTGCCGCGATGGCTTCGGCGAGGTCCTCGATTTCGCCTCCACCGGCATCGAGCCAGTCCAGGGTCTCTCTGTAGCCTATGGTCCTCCCGGGTGCGCTCTCCCGCCCCCATCCTGCATCGAGCAGGGCGCGGGTCTCCTCCACGAGACCGCCCCGGACCATGGAGAGCGCCCTGGCGGCTATCCGCCGCCTGAGCTCCTCCCTCTGGAGGTCCAGGCATACCACCCGGTAGCCGTGGCGCTTCGCCGGGTCCCCCCCCTTTCGGAGCTCCGAAGGGCGCCTGCCGGTGAGGGCGAGCACCTCCAGCGCCCTGACCAGCCTGGCCGTGTCCGCCCCGCCTATGCCCGCGGCCAGCTCCGGGTCGGCCCTCTCCAGCATGAGGTGCAGCGAGCCGGGCTCTTCCGCCTCTATGTTCCTGAGTCCCTCGCGGACCCCCTCCTCCCGGTCCGGCATCGGGTCCAGCGCCCCGAGCAGCGCCATTACGTAGAGCACCGTGCCCCCGGCAACCACCGGTATGCCGCCCCTGGCGCGTATCTCCCCGACCAGCCGTCCGGCCTCTCGCACGAAGGCGCCGGCGGAGAACTCGCCGTCCGGGTCCATGATGTCCACGAGGTGGTGGGGGAGCAGCTCCATCTCCGCAGGTGATGGCTTGGCCGTGCCGACGTCCATGCCCCTGTAGACCTGCCGCGAGTCGGCGCTCACGACCTCCAGCGGCACACCCCGCCTCCGGATGCGCAGGAGGGCCGCGGTCTTGCCGGAGGCGGTGGGGCCGGTGAGCACCGGTACCTTCGGCTCAGCGTCCAAAGCGGCTCTCCAGCTCCCGGTAGGTTATCTCCAGGAGGGTCGGCCTTCCGTGCGGACAGTGGAAGGGGTCGCGGGTGGCGAAGAGCGAGTCGACCAGGTGCCTGGTCTCCTGCGGGGAGAGCGGGTCGCCGAACTTGACCGCGCCCTCGCACGCGATGGCCGCGGCTACCCTCTCCACCACCGGCATGTCCTCCATCTCCGGGTCCTCCAGCCACCTGACCGCCTCGAGCAGGGCCGCTATGCCGTGGATGACCCCGGGCGGGCAGGCGGTCATCACCAGAGTGTCCCCCTCCATGTGGTACTCGAACCCGGCCCTCTCGAGCACACCGGCGTGTGCCTCCGTCCTCTCCACCATCTCCCTCTCCAGTCGGACGTTCTCCGGCAGCAGCAGCCTCTGCCGGTCGCCGCCGGCGTCCCTCTCCAGAGCGGCGAGCACCGATTCGAAGAGTATCCGCTCGTGGGCGGCGTGCTGGTCCACCAGCACCATGCCCCGCTCCGTGGCCGTCACCAGGTATGACCTGCCGAGCTGTACTATCGGGAAGCTCTCGAGGGTACCGGCCCCATCGTCTCCCCCGCCTGCGGGGGCCTGCAGCTCCATGGCCGCCCCGAAGAGGTCCGGAGAGGGCGACAGCCTCTCCCGGGGCTCGCGCAGCGCTCCGGGGCCGCCCCCTGCCCCCGTGGACGCCTCACCGGTCGGGCGCATGCCGAAAGCCCTCTCACCGGGCAGCGCCGCGAGGGCGGCCTCGACCGCCTCCCGCACCCGGCCGGGCCTCCTGAACCTGACCTCCCTCTTGGAGGGATGGACGTTCACGTCCACCTCACCGGGCGGCAGGGTGACGGAGCAGAGGGCCAGCGGGTGTCCCGCCGGGCCGGCCAGCCTGGCCCCGAGCATCCCGCCAACCATGCCGGAGGTGACCAGCCTGCCGTTCACCAGGACGTACTGGTGTCCCCTCCTGCTGAACCTCTCGCCGGGAAAGAGCACCACCGAGACCCCGGTGTCGCCCGCCCTGCCGGAGGCCTTGGCGCATCGGGCGTCCGTCTCCAGTCCGAAGCGGTCCCTCAGCCTCTCCTCGGGGGTCCTTCCCCGGGGCAGCGAGAAGATCTCCCTCCCGTCGTGGACCAGCCGGAAGGAGACGTCCGTCCTGGAGAGGGCGCACCCGGTCAGCAGCCTCTCCACCCAGGAGAGCTCCGTGGAGACCGACCTGAGGAAGCGCTTCCTGGCCGGCTGGTTGTAGAAGAGGGAGCCGACCGTCACCGTTGTGCCCCTCTCCCGGGCCGCCGGGGAGAGATCGCTCATCTCGCCGCCGTCCACGCGGAGCCGCCAGGCCTCCCCGCCCGGGGACGTGGTCACGGTGAGATGCGAGACGGCTCCGATGCTGGGGAGGGCCTCGCCTCTGAAGCCCAGCGTGGAGAGACGGTCCAGGTCGCCCCTGCCGGCTATCTTGCTGGTGGCGTGCCGCTGGACGGAGAGCAGCAGGTCGTGCCGGTCCATCCCGCAGCCGTCGTCGCGGACCGTGATCGACCGCCTGCCGCCGCTCGAGAGCTCCACCGAGACCTCTGTGGCCCCGGCGTCCAGGGCGTTCTCGACCAGCTCCTTCACCACGGATGCGGGCCGCTCGACCACCTCGCCTGCGGCGATGAGGTTGACGACGCTGTCCGGCAGCACCCTTACAGATCCCAGGGCTTCCTCCTCCTGTGGTGCCGGGAGAGGGAATCGAACCCTCACGCCCCTTCCGGGGCAACGGATTTTAAGTCCGTTGTGTCTGCCAGTTCCACCATCCCGGCAGCGGGAAAGATTGTTTACGCAGAATATAGGGCAGGCGCTCCCGGCACGCCATGCGAACAGCTCCGGGAGCTACTTCCCGCCGACCCTCCGGGAGCTCCAGCAGAGGGCCACTGCAGTGGCCTCGCCCCTGTTCCGGATGACGTGCGGGACCCCGGGGGCCAACTCCAGGACCGCGGGAGAGGCCGCGGTGAGGGTGAGGCTCTCCCCCGTCCCGGTGTCCGTGACGCTGAGCTCGCCGGCCAGGACGAGGAGCTCCTCGTTCCTCTCCGGGTGGACGTGGTCCCCCCGGGCCGCGCCGGGCTCCACCGAGAGGGCGTGGCAGTGAGTTACCTCGCCGGTGCTCGCCAGGTGCTCGAAAGGGTTCACCACGTAGCCCCTGTCGTCCCTGTGGTCATCCATCGGTCTCAGCCTGAGCATCGCCTCTCCCCTCGGTCTCTGCGGCCCGGTCCAGGTGCCGCCTCACCGCCATTGCCCTGCCGCGTCCGACACCCGGGACCTCCATTATCTCCTCGAGGGAGGCTGCGGCAATCCTGGCCGCGCTGCCGAAGTGGGAGAGGAGCCTCGTCCTGGTGGCGGCGCCGATGCCCGGCACCTCGTCGAGGACGGAGGCCAGCTCCCCCCGGGAGCGCAGGCTCCTGTGGTAGCTTATCACGAACCGGTGGGCCTCGTCCCTCATGCTGCGGAGAAGGACCATGGGAGGCGAGTCCGGCCTGAGGTCCACCTCCCTCTCCCCCCTGCCGTCCAGGAGCCGCTCCTCCCTCTTGGCCAGGGCGGCGAACCTGGTCCCCGGCGGGAAGTCGCCCGCGGCTCCCATGGCCGCCCTGAGCTGGGTCACCCCGCCGTCCACCAGGAAGAGGTCCGGCCGCTCCCCCTCATCGGCCAGGCGGGCGCCGTAGCGCCGCACCGCCTCGGCTATCATCGCCGGATCGTCGCGGCCGAGGACGGCCGGCATGGAGAAGCGCCTGTAGCCTGACTTGTCCGGGACTCCCTCCCTGAAGCTGACCAGGGCCGCGACCGCCCAGGAGCCCTGCATCGTCGAGGCGTCCAGGCAGACCATCCAGCCGGGGGGGGCGGGCAGGTCGAGGACGTCGGCTACCGCCTCCAGGGCCGCCATGGTTCGCTCCCTGCCGCCGGCCGGCCTCTTCCACTCGAGCCTGGCCAGGAAATGTCTCAGGTCCCTCCGGGCCAGCTCCACCGTCTCTCGGAGCGCCCCCCTCCTGGGGACCCTGATGCCGACCGGCCCGCCCCGTCTCTCCGAGAGCCAGCCGGAAAGCGCCCCGGCGCCCTCGGGCTCCTCGGGCGTGAGGACCTCCGACGGGATCTCCTGGGTCTCCGAGTAGTAGGAGCGGAGCAGTACGGCCAGCCTCTCCCCCTCCGGGGCGAGCCTCCAGCTACCCTCGAACGGAAGCCTGACCACTCCTGTGAACCTGCCGTCCCGGATGCTCATCACCACGCCCCAGTTGTCCAGGACCGCCGCCGCGTCCCTGCTCCGCCTGTCACCGGCCCCGTCCGGCGCCGGCCAGCCGAAGCCGGCCAGCCGCGCCAGCAGGTCCCGGAGCCTGGCCGCCTCCTCGTAGTCCAGGTCGTCTGCCGCCCTCTCCATCATCTTCTCTATGCGCTTCCTGGCTCCGGCCCAGTCTCCACGGAGCATGTCGATTATGCCCTTCACCCGCCCGGCGTAGCCTCTCTCGTCGATGCCGCCCACGCAGGGTGCGGGACACCTCCCGAGCTGACCCATCAGGCAGGGGCGGTCCGCGGGCGGCGGAGAGCTGCCTCCGCACCTGCGGAGCGGATGCATCTCCAGGAGGATGTCCGAGAGCTTCCGCAGGTTTCGGGCGTCCGGGTAGGGGCCGAACCGGGGCCTTTCCCTGACGTCCGCCTGCCTGGTGATGAGCAGCCTGGGGAAGCGCTCGTCGGTGGTCACCTCTATCCACGGGTACCGCCGGGAGTCCCTGAGCATCACGTTCAGCGGCGGCTTCCGCAGCCTTATCAGCTCCGACTCCAGGACCAGGGCCTCCGCCTCGTTCTTCGTGATGGTCCACTCCACCGTCACCGCCCGCTGCAGGAGGAGCCTGTGCCTGGCGTCGCCCGGGTTGGAGAGGTGCCCCTGCAGCCTGCTCCTTATGTCCACCGCCTTGCCGATGTAGAGCACCTCGCCACCTGCGTCCAGGAAGCTGTAGACACCGGGCAGCGAGGGGGCGCCCGCCACAGCGTCCCGCAGGCTACCTGCCACGCCTGCGCAGGGCTATGGCGAAGATGGCCCTCGCCTCCTCCCCTCCCAGGAGGGCGAAGAGCCCCAGGAAGAGGGTCATCGTGGCGGCAGATGCCCCGGCGAGGGTGAGCAGGCCGGGCAGGAAGCCCCGGACGGCGCTCTCCAGCACCAGCGGACGGGCCAGCATCAGAAGGCCGACCACTGCGCCGGTTGCGGGCAGCATGGCCAGCCACGGCCTCGCCCCGGCCCCCGGCCGCGGACCGAGGCGCCTGGAGAGGCGCCTCCTGAGAAGCATCAGGTTCACGGCGGAGGAGATGCTCGTCGCCAGCGCGAGGCCGGCCAGCGGCCTGGAGAGGCCGGTTGCGAGGAAGAACCTCGTCAGGACCACGTTGAGGATGATGTTCAGACCCATGCAGGCGATGGATATCCTGACCGGCGTCCTGGTGTCCTTCATGGCGTAGAAGACGGGCGCGGTCACCTTCACGGCGCCGTAGAAGAGCAGGCCGAGGGAGTAGTAGACCAGCGCGGCGCTAGTCAGGGAGACCGACTCCGCGTCGAAGCTGCCCCTCGCCAGGAGCACCGTGACCACCGGCCCTGAGAGCATGGCCAGGAGGACCGTCGCGGGGAGCATAAGGGCGGCCAGCCCCAGGGTGGCCCTGGAGAGCGTCCTACCGGCATCGCCCAGCCTGCCGGAGGCGGTCTGCCTGCTGAGGGTCGGGAGCAGCGCCGTGGCCATGGAGATGGCGAACACCCCCTGGGGGAACTGCATTATCCTGTTGCCGTAGGAGAGGGCCGCCACGCTGCCCGGGTCCAGCATGGAGGCTATCATCTGGTCCACCAGGATGTTCACCTCCGCCGCAAGCAGCCCGACAAGGGCCGGAAAGGCGAGCCTGCCGACCCTCCGCATCCTGGCGTCCCTCCAGTCCAGGCGGGGCCTGGGCCTGAAACCGTACCTGCGCAGCACCGGCAGCTGGACCGCGAGCTGCAGCACGCCGCCCACCGACACGCCCACCGCGTACCCCCAGACCGGGGCCTCCGGGAAGAACGTCCGGGCGAGCAGCAGCATACCGGCCAGGGCGGATATGTTGAAGAGGATGGGAGCCAGCGCCGGGGCGAGGAAGTGCCTGTGGGCGTTCAGGATGCCCATGACCACCGAGGCGGTTCCCACCATCAGTATGTAGGGGAAGAGCAGCCTGAGCAGACCGGTGGTCAGCGCCAGCTTGCCCGGAACCTCCGCGAAGCCCGGAGCGAAGACCCTCACCAGCAGCGGCGCCGCCAGGATGCCGACCCCCACCAGCAGGAGCAGCACCGTCACAGTGAAGGTGAGCACCCGGTTCCCCAGCGCCATGGCGTCCCGCCTGCTGGCCCCGACCAGGGTCTCCGTGTAGGTGGGGACGAAGGCGGCGCTGACCGTCGACTCCCCGAAGAGCCTCCGGAGTATGTTGGGGATGATGAACGCGAGGGTGAAGGCGTCCGCCGCCATGCCGGTGCCGAGTATGGCGGCCTGCGCGACGTCCCGGAGCAGGCCGAGTATCCTGCTGACCACCGTCAGGCCACCGAGGAGGCCTGTGGCCCTGGCGACCCTGCCGGCCTCCTGGCTCAGGGTGCCGAGGTCTCCCAGTGCCCCGTCCGGCTCCCTCCCGACGCTGGCCGGGTCCTCGGTCATCCCTCTCCCCCCTCCACCAGCAGCGGCCCGAGCTCCGGCTTGAGGGCCGGGTCGAGCTCCACCGCTGTCATGGCCGCCTCGGAGGCGTCCCCGGGCCTCCCCGCGTTCCAGAGGCATACAGCGTAGTTCTTCCAGAGGGAAGGGGAGCCGGGCGCATGCCGCAGCGCCTCCTCGAACTCGGAGAGGCCGGTGGCGACCCTGCCGGTGAGCGCGTAGGCGGTCCCGGCGAGGTTGTGGAGGTCAGCGCCGTCGAATCCCCGCTCTCCCGCCTCTGAGAGCAGGTCGAGGGCGTCGTGGTACCTGCCTTCGGATATCATCCTCTCCGCCTCGAGGACCTCGGTGAGGCCCGGCCTTACTGCCCCCGGGTAGGGCATCAGAGAAGCGACCGTCACCAGCGCGGCGACCGCGCCGGCCGGGAGGAGCTCCCTTCGAGAGGGAGGGCGGGACGCGGCCAGGAACCAGAGCGCGGGGGAGACTGCCAGCGCGTACCTGGCGGCGGGGAAGAGCAGGAAGGCGGCTGCGGCTCCGGTGAGCACCATGGAGAGGGCAAGGGGCCTCCAGTCGGTGCCGCCCCCCCTCCCGCGGAGCGCCCTGGGCAGGCCCAGGGCGAGGGCTGGCAGCATGAGCGGCAGGAGCCATGCCAGGCCGGTGGTGCTCAGAAGCCTCGAGACCTCCAGATTGCGCCCCGGACCGGGCAGGGCGAGCCATGCGGCGACCTTGCGCAGGCCCATGGCCAGCCAGGGGAGCGGCTCGGCGGAGATGGAGGAGAGCGCCCTGCGCATGAAGGCCGCCTCGACGGTGCCGGCCGCCTCCGGGGCCACGGAGACCAGCTGCTCGAACTCCACCCCCGGCGGGGTCGACAGGAGCTCCCAGTCGGTTCCGAGCCAGAGGTTCTCCGCGCCGTTCTCCGCGATGACCGGCCCGCTCCCGGACGCGGCGTTCACGAGGATGACCGGGGCAATGGCC
Organism: uncultured bacterium; assembly: GCA_964423505.1. GTDB lineage: Bacteria > Fermentibacterota > Fermentibacteria > Fermentibacterales > JCC-6 > CAYREX01. Next base: position 247,607 of record CAYREX010000003.1, read on the forward strand.
AGCGCGGTGCCGGAGGCGTAGACGGTCCAGTGCCTGAGGCCCCTGCGGAGCGCCGCCGTCACCAGGAAGTGGACCACCGGGAGCAGCAGCAGCTCGCCGCGGAAGAGGGCGGCGCAGCCTGCCGCGAAGCCGGCGGCGAGCACCCTGCCCCTCAGCCGCAGCAGAAGCGCTGCCGAGACCAGCGCCGCCGCGGGCACCGCGGGCAGGAGGAAGAGCCCGAACAAGGCTCCGACCGGGGAGAGAGCCGCCATGGCCGCGCAGGCCAGGGCCCACCGTCGCGAGGCAGCCTCCCGCATGCGGCCGGCGAAGGCCAGGGCCACCGCGGCTGCCGGGACCATGGAGAGCAGCGAGATGACCGCCCTGCCCGGTATCGGCGTCCCTGTCCAGCCGGCGACAGCCGCAAGCAAGTACATGCCCGGGGGGCGTTCGAACCCGGCTCCCGATACGGGGCCGGCGGCGTAGGTGATCTCGTCGACGTAGAGATGCGAGAGGGGCAGCACGCCGTCCACCGAGAGGAACGTCCATGCCCGCAGGCCGAGGGCCGAGAGGAGCAGGAGGGTCGGGAGCCCCCTCGGGAAGCGTCTCACTCGAGCGGCCCCGGCATCAGCAGGACGGTTGCCGGGGGTGCTCCTGCAGGCTCGACCAGGGTGACGCCTCCCGCCTCGGTCGCGGTCAGGGATGTATCGCTGGCGGCCACCGGCCCGGCCACCGTCCACGTGAGCCTCCTCTCCCCCTCCCCCTCGCCCACCGGCCACGAGAGCAGGGGCAGCGCCACGCACGACGGCATGGGCACGGTCAGCCTGCCGGACGCCTGCAGGGTGGCCGGCTCGGCGAGGTCGTAGAGGTCGGAGGTTGCCACGCTGTCCGGAGGCGCCGTCCTGCCGCTCCTCCAGGTCCACTCGGAGAGCGCCACCGCCGCCGGGAGCCCCGACAGGCCCGCCATCCTCCTTCGGAGCTCCATGTCGTACTCCCCCCTGCAGTCGAGGGTGAGCCGGAAGCGGCCCGTCTCCGGGTCGTAGCTCCAGCTCTCCTCGACCATGTTCTCCACCGGCCGGTTGGGCTCGAGGGTGAGGAGGCCGTCCTCCGAGAGGGCCCACAGGGTGTCCGGCCTGTGGACGTAGAAGGCCGGGGTCAGGTAGGCGGAGGGTTCCAGGAGCCACCTGCCCCCCTCCCCCGCCCTGACCAGGAACCGGGTCCAGCCCTCCGGCACCGGCAGCATCGGTCGGAGGGCGGTGGCCGGGAGCACCTCCGCCTCGATGCCCAGCTCCGAGCAGATCGCCGCGAAGAGCGCCGCCAGCTCCAGCGGCGTTCCCCTCCTCCCGTCGAGCAGCTGCTGAGGCGTACGGAGTGACAGCGGAGGGTGGCCGGGCCTCGAGGCCTCGGGGAGCATGCTGTTGCAGAGGATGGTCCTGAGCCTGCCCAGCTGCGTCCAGCGGCCGGCCCCGGCGGCGGAGGCCTGCAGGGCGGCCTCGCGGAGGTCGGGCGGGAACGGGGAGGCCTGCCACTCCGGCTCCCGGAGGCCCGAGAGCAGCACCTCCCGGAGCTCGCCCCAGCCCGCGACAGCGGAGAGCCAGAGCGGTCCGTCCGGCCGCTCCGCGTAGAGGAGGAGGCCGTCCCTCCGGTCTTCCAGCACCTCGAACCTGTCGCCTTCCCACCGGAGGTCCCGTGCCCCCGGGAGCTCCGCCAGGACGGCGCAGGTGTCGGGGATGACGCCGGCCACCGACGGGTCGTGGAGGAGGCCGGCGAAGCCCTCGCCCTGCGGGGTCAGCCTCCCGGTGCGGACGGTGAGCTCGATCTCCATGCCGGGCCTGAGGGCGGGGAAGGCCACCACGAGGGAGAGCGGGAGGCCGCCTGCCCCGGAGAGGGTGTCCACGGCCCATTCGGGAACCGGGGAGAGGGTGCCGCCGGCGGGTCCGAAGCGTGCCTCCAGGAGCTCCGCGGAGCCGTAGGCCGGGTCGAATCCCCATGCGAGCCTGCCGAGCGCCAGGTCGTCCCCCTGCCTGCCGCTCACCGTGAGTGTCTCGACGAGGGTGTCCCCGGACATGGTGACGTGGAGGGAGCAGCGGTGGACCACGGAGGGGCCCTGCTCGGCCGCCGGGGGAGCGGAGAGGAGGAGGGGGAGCAGGGCGGCGGTCGCAGGGGTCATCGGAGCAGCACGGCCCTATGAGACGAGGAGATGGTCGCCAGCAGTCCGTCGAGCAGAGGCTGCAGCTCGCCGGGTCCCGGCCTCATGGGCACCAGCGGGCAGACCTCCCGGAGGAGGACGCTGTCGGGGGTGGTCCGGAGAGTCGCCTCGTAACCGCCGAATGTCTCCGCAGGGGCTCCCGCCGGCTCCGCCGATACGCCGATCGGAAGCGCGATGCGGATGTCGGTCACCGCTACGTAGGGGGTCTGCACCAGCACTTCCGCCCAGTCCCTCTCACCCGGCAGGAGCATCGCGGCCGCCCTCGCCACCACGACGTCGAGATCGCGGGCGCCGGGCACAACAGCCAGCCGCACCCCCTCCCCGGACAGCTTCGAGCAGGCCACCGGCCACGAGCCCTCCCCCCCGGCGCGGAAGCTCCCCGGGGGGTCGTCCTCCCCGGTGAGCACCGAGAGCGTGGAGCCGGGGAACGCCCCCGTGAGAACCCTGAGCAGCCTGCCCCGCTCCGACGGGGCAACAGCCCCGAGCATGGAGGCGTAGAGCTCCTCGGCCGCGCCGGTGGCGGTCAGGGAGATGCTGCCCGAGAGCGTGTCGCAGAAGGCCGAGAGGCTCCCTGCCAGGGTTATCCGGAGCGTGTCCCCGAAGACGGAGGAGGAGGGGAACTCCTCCAGCGCCGCACCGTCCGGCAGCAGCGGCAGGTAGCCCCGCCCCCTCAGCGAATAGGTGAAGCCGTCGTAGCACCTGCTCATGCTCGGGTCGAGGAAGGAGATCCGGTCCTCCCCCCTGATGGCCACGAGGACGTGGTCGAAGCTCCTGGAGCCGACCAGCTCCCCTATCGCGCCCCTCGTGGAGGTCATGACCAGGTGGGGCTCGAACCCGGCCAGCCTGAGGAGCTGCAGCAGCAGCACGGCGCCGTCCCTGCAGACCCCTGCCCTATCCCGCAGGGTGGTGAGCGGAGGTCTCGGGCTGTATCCGGGGGTAGACCCCCAGTCGGCGCCGAGGAAGTCCACCTCCCCTGCGACCCGGTCCCGCAGGGCCAGCGGGGAGCCGCCGGCGTCCAGCAGCAGCTGCCCGGCAGCCTCGGCAAGCTCCCCGTCCGGCGGTCCCGGGTCCATGAAGGCATGGAGGCCTTCGCTCACCTCCTCCGGTAGGCTGCCGGCAACCTCTATCCGCGGCGAGGCGTACGGGTCCGGCGCGAACTGGCCGGCGGGCAGCGGGGACGAGGGGCCGGTGGTCCAGGTGAGCCGGATGTCGCCGTCCACCAGCATGGTGTCCGCATCCTCACCGTTCCAGGACGAGTGGAGCGGCAGGTGGTCGGGCCAGGTGACGGCGAGCCGGCCGGAGCGGATGCTGTCCCTGCCGGCGGGATAGAAGGCGTAGTGGTAGAAATCGCCCATTGGGAGGCTGTCTATGCTCCTGGCCACCTCCACGAGTATCGTGTCCCCCACCTCCAGGCCGGGGAAGGTCAGTATGAGCTCCCTGAGGGAGCTCTCCAGCCTGCCTCCCGGGAGGAGCATGTCGTGCGGCTCCTCCCGGACCTCCGCCAGGCTCTCCCCCCGACCGGCTCGCCAGTGGCGGACCTCGGCCCGCAGGACCTCCACCGACTCCCAGGTGGAGCGGAAGGAGACGCTCATTGTGCCGTAGCGGGAGACACCCCGGCCGGTCAGGGGGACGATGGTCTCCCGTGTAACCTCCAGGTAGCTGCCCGGGGAGGGCGAGCCTATCTCCGCCTCGTGCCTCAGGTAGACGGCGTCGGGTGCGCTCACGGCAGCGAGCGCCACCAGCGCGAGGAGGGTCATCGCGGAGGTTCGGCGGGCCCTATGCCCCTTATCCTGTCGGGGCAGGTCCTGTCGGTATGGAGCAGGGTCAGGCTGACCATCCCCCGGGAGAGGGCGTCTACGTCGGTGCCTGCTGTCTCCCTCACCGGCAGCCTCCTGTACCTGCTGTAGGTGAACACCCTCCCCGGCTCCAGGTGGGTCAGGGGCACGTCCTCGGCGAAACGGGCCGCCCTGGTCCACTCCCAGCCGGCTATCTCGTCGCAGGGCAGCGCCGGGACGTTGACGTTCAGCACCGTGGAGAGAGGTATCCGCTCCTGGACCCTCTCCTCCAGGAGCGTCCGTACGACCTCCGCGGCGGTGTCGAAGAAGGGCTCCCTGCCGGTCCCGCTCACGTCGACGCTCACCGCCATGGCCGGCACGTCCCAGAGCGCCCCCTCGGTGGCGGCGGCCACGGTGCCCGAGTAGTGGATGTTGTTGGCCATGTTGGCGCCCGGGTTTATGCCGGAGACGATGAGGTCGGGCCGTTGGTCCTGCAACAGCTCGAGCAGGGCAACCTTCACGCAGTCGGTCGGGGTGCCCTCCAGGGCCCATCTCCTGCCGCCCAGCACCTTCAGCTCCATGGATCCGTAGAGCCCCAGCGAGCTGCTGGAGCCGCTGCAGTGATGCAGCGGGGCTACGGACCAGACCTCGGCGTAGCCGGAGACGACGTCGTCCAGGACCCGGAGGCCCGGCTGGTCGTAACCGTCATCGTTAACGAGGAGTATCCTCATCGGGTCAGAGGGCCCTCCCGAGGGTGAAGCGGTGCACGTCTCCTAGAGCGTACGATGTCGGCACGTAGGCGTAGTCCAGCGACCATCCCGCCGCGCCAAGGCCCAGACCCGCCGTGAGGCCCCTGGTATCGTCCAGGAACCGGTAGCCTCCCCGGACCGAGAGCCAGTCCACCGGGGAGAGCTCGAGGCCTGCCCCTCCCTCCGGACGGTTGTCCAGAGGCTTCCTCACCTCGGCTGCGACCTCCAGCTCACCGGCAGGCGTGCCGGTTGTCCACGAGGCACCCATCCTCCAGGTGGTGGGGAGCCTGAAGTCGTCGTCCGCCATGCGGACGGATGGTCCGATGTGCTGGAAGGAGAGCGCAAGGGCCAGCCCCTCGAGCGGCCTGACCCGCGCCCCGGCATCGAAGACCGGGCCGAGGGAGCTCTCCAGCCAGACCTTCTCCCGGGCAAGTCCGGCGGAGGCGCCCAGGTCGAAGATGCCCGTGGAGAGGGCGCAGCTGCCCTTGAGGCTCATGCCCCAGGCCGAGAATGTGTCTATCGGGTCGGAGGTGGGGCCCTCCCTCCTCTCCAGTCCGCCCACGTGCGTGAAGCTCCCGCTGACCGCGGCGGAGAGCCCTCCGGCCGGAAAGCTCCAGGAGAGGTAGGAGACGCCCGCGTCGCCCAGCCACGCGTTGTGCCCGGCGGTCAGGCGGGCGCCTTCCAGACCGGCCAGCCCAGCGGGGTTTCCGAATGCGGAGAGCCTGCCGGAGGTGACGGAGCCGGTCCCGCCCATCGCGGCGCTCCTGGCGCCCGGGTCGACCCTGAGGAAGCTGAAGGCCCCTGCCCCGGCGTCGCGGTAGACGTCGTCCGAGGCGACGGTTACCGCCGCCGCCGCCAGTAGCGCGAGGAGTGTCGCTGGGCCTGTCCTCAACGGTGCCTCTCCCTTCCCCGGCCGGCCTTCCGACCTTATCTAGCCTCTAATCCCCGGATTGACAATAGTTCCCGCTGCGGCGCGGCGCCGCTCCGGAGCGGAGGTGTACACTGTCAGCAACCGTGGAGATGGCCTTCCGGTTCCTGCGGGGAGAGCTGAACATGGCCGTGGACAGGCTCCTCATGGAGATGGCCGGCGAGGGTGAGCTGGACTTCGCCGTGAGGGTCTACGGATGGAGCCCGGCCTGCGTCTCCCTGGGCAGGCACCAGGACCCCGACCGGGAGGTCGACCGGGATTCCCTCGCCTCAGCCGGGGTGGACCTGGTGCGTCGCCCGACGGGCGGCCGGGCCGTCTGGCACGAGACCGAGGTCACCTACTCCGTGGTCGCGGCGCTGGACCACCCGCTGGTCAGCGGCAGCGTGACCGAGGCGCTCAGGAAGGTCTCGGCCCCGCTGGCGGCCGCGCTGGGCGGGCTGGGCTTCCCCGTCCGGACCAGCCCGGCGGACAGGCACTCCCTCGGCGGCGGGACCTCCGGGGCCAACCCCTGCTTCACCTCCCACGGACGCTGGGAGGTCGGCTCCTCCGACGGCAGGAAGCTGGTGGGCAGCGCCCAGGCCAGGTCGGCCGGGGCCTTCCTCCAGCACGGCTCAATCCCCCTCCGCAACGACCAGCCCCGGCTCGCGGAGCACCTCCCCCGCTCCGTTCCGGAGGAGAGGCGACGGCTCATCGGGGAGCTGCTCGAGAGCGGCACCGCATCCCTGCGGGAGCGGCTGCCGCACGCGACTCACGAGATCGTATCGGCCGCGGTCCTGGAGTCGTTCGGGGAGGCGGTCGGCGGCAGGCCGGAGCCGCTATCGCCGGACGACCTGGACCGGGGGAGGCTGGAGGAGCTGCAGGATGCCTGGCGGATCAGGTGACCGCCGGCGCAGGCCGGAGTGGCTGAGGGTCCCCACCCTCGGCGGCAGGGGGGCCGCATCGGTGCGCAGGACCCTCGCAGTCGGTGGGCTGGAGACCGTGTGCGGCCGTGCCGGCTGCCCGAACATCGGTCACTGCTTCGAGAGGGGCACCGCCACGTTCCTCGTCCTGGGCGGCCTCTGCACCAGGTCCTGCAGGTACTGTGCAATAGGGCACTCGGCCGCCCCCCCCCCGCCCGAGCACGACGAGCCCTCCAGGGTGGCGGCCGCAGCCGGGGAGATGGGGCTCTCCTACGTCGTGGTCACCTCGGTCACCAGGGACGACCTGCCGGACGGGGGCGCCTCCCACATGGCCGCCACGGTCTCGGAGGTGAGGAGAGCCCTGCCGGAGGCCCGGGTGGAGCTGCTGGTCCCCGACTTCGGGGGCAGCGAGGAGGCGCTGCGCACGATCGCGGACTCGGCACCGGACGTGCTCAACCACAACCTCGAGACCGTGAAGGCGCTCTTCCGGGAGGTGCGTCCCGGGGCCTCCTACGGGAGGTCCCTGGAGCTGCTGGCGCTCTACGGACGGATGTCGCCGCGCACTCCCCTGAAGAGCGGGCTGATGCTCGGCCTGGGAGAGACGGACGCCGACCTGGAGCGGGCGCTTGACGACCTCCGGGCGGCCGGCGTCGGCATCCTCACTCTGGGGCAGTACCTGAGCCCCGGCCGGGAACACTGGCCGGTTGACCGCTACCTGCACCCGACCGAGTTCGACCACTGGAGGGAGCGGGCACTGGCGATGGGCTTCGAGACGGTCGCCTCGGCACCGCTGGTCAGGAGCTCCTTCCACGCGGAGACCCTGTTCGGGGAGGCCCGGGGAGGCACTCCCGGGTAGGCTCAGCGTCCGGACAGAGGGAAGCTCCTGTACGAGACCGCCGACTCCTCTCCGAACCCGATTATGCCCAGCGCCTCTATACTGCCCCGCAGGGGCAGCTCCAGCGCTTCGAGGGACTCGACCAGCGCCCTTCCGAGAAGGTGGTCGGGCGTCTCAAGGGAGAGGGAGCAGTGGGGGACCCAGGAGCCGGGTCTGTAGAGGCCCTCGGAGCTGCCGGCCAGGTCGTACATTATCCTGTAGAGCCGCTCGTGGACCGTAACCAGCTCCCTGCCCACCGACGGTGACAGGAACACCGTGCCGCTGCCCGGGCCGAAGGTTCCCACGGCGGAGAACGTGACCGGGAAGGCCGCCGTCTTCCCGGCCAGCTCGGAGAGTGCCAGGAGCCTCGGGTCCGGGTCCAGCTCCTCCCATATGGCAAGGGTCAGGTGTGGCCGGCCGCCGGAGCGGATGAGCGGCGAGGATATCCCCCTGGTCCGGAGAACCCTCCAGACACGCCTCACCTCGTCCTCGGTCCGGCCGTCGAGGAACAGGCACACGTCGAACGGCATCCGCACCTCCCGACCCTACATACCCGCGCTTCGGGTTCCCGTCATCCCCCGCTCCCGGTTCTGGATGCTCCCCGCCGGCGGTCTTATGTTCCGCCCCGTGGATGGAGAAGGGCTCAGGGCATACACCCACGGCACGGTCCTCGCCCCCATGGCGGGCTACACCGACTCCGCCTTCAGGTGCATCTGCAGGCGGATGGGCGCAACCGCCGCGGTGACGGAGATGGTGGCGGCGGCCGGGCTCTCCAGGAGGTCGGTGAGGTCGTGCAGGTTCCTCGGGCACCTTCCGGAGGAGCGTCCCCTCGGTGTACAGCTCTTCGGGAAGGATCCGGCCGACTTCGCACGGGCTGCAGGTCTGGTCTCCGGGATGGGTTTCGACTTCATCGACATCAACGTCGGGTGCCCGGCACGCAAGGTCGTCAGGAGCGGCTCCGGGTGCGCGCTGCTCCTGGACGTGCCCAGGCTCCTGGCGATACTCGAGGCCACGGTCTCCTCCACACCGCTGCCGGTGACCGTGAAGATACGCCTCGGCTGGTCCGAGGAGGAGCCGGTCCCGGAGGCCCTGCCCTCGATGCTCGCCGAGCGGGGCGCTGCGGCGCTGGCGGTCCACGGGAGGTACAGGTCGGAGATGTTCTCCGGAGAGGCCAGGGTCCCCGAGATGGCCGCCATGGCCGCCCGGTCACCGATACCCTTCATCGCCAACGGCGACTCGACCTCCGCCGGGGCCGCCCTCTCCCTCCGGGAGCGGACGGGGGCACAGGGGCTCATGGTCGGCAGGGGAGCGCTCGGCTCTCCATGGCTGTTCAGGGAGCTCCGTGACCCGCCGGGTGAGCCGGGCCCTCTCCCGGGGGAGCTCTCCGCCACCGTCCGGGAGCAGCTGCGCCTTATGAGGGCGTACGTCCCGGAGGGTCACGTCTTCCACGTGCTGCGGGGACACCTGGTCCACTACGTGAGGGGCTTCAGGGGCGCCTCCGACCTACGGAAGCGGGCGGTTCTGGTTGAGGACGACGAGTCGCTGGACATCGTCCTCGCGGACGTGGAGGAGAGGCTCCACGGCGACGGAGAGGGGGAAGGACGGCGATGAGCCAGGGTGTTCGCGAGGCTTCGCGCCGGCTTCTGCGCGGCCTCCTGCTCTGCGCGCTGGCCGCGGGATGGGGATGCGGCCCCTCCGGGGAGACCCTGGTCCTGGAGGAGGCCTCTCCCGACCCGGACCCGGCGGAGAGGCTCTGCTACGAGTGGCGGGAGGGGGACGGATGGGCCTTTATCGCCTGGGCCATAGACCTGCCGGACGGAGCGGAGGCGCTGGCCCTCCGATCCGGCTACGTCCCCGGCGAGACGCCGGAGCCGGGGGAGGTTGTCCGTCTGCCGCTGCCGGGGAGCCTGGCCGGAGCTCTCGAGTCGAGGCTGGAGGCCGCGAGGCTCGTGAGGCAGGCGACGGACACCCTGGAGTCGGGCGACAGCTCCTCGGTCCTCCCGCTCCTCCGGGAGGCGATGACGCTGGACAGCACCTGGTCGGTCCCCGCATACGACGCCTCCCTCCTGCTGCTGGCCATGGGCGAGGAGGAGAGCGCCGCAGCGGTGCTGGAGCCCTGGGACCACAAGTACGACGCCGCGCTGGTGCAGGCCATGATGGCCTGGGAGAGCGGCGACCCGCAGGAGGCCCTCAGGCAGGTGGAGGTCAGCCTGATGGAGCCGGACCCCCCCTTCGAGGCGCTGGCGGCGGCCGCGCTCGTCTACACGGTCACCGGCCACGACTACCAGGCTTCGGTCATCTGGCGGAGGATACTCGCCGAGCCGGAGGCTGACCCGGCGCTGAGGCTCATGGCGGCGCGGTACGCCCTGCTCCAGGAGCAGCGCTCGGGAGGCCGCTGAGCAACTGCCTGCGGACCCCCGCTACCTCTTGACCGCCAGCGTGAGGCCGTCGCCCACCGGGAGCATTGAGACGAATACCCTCTCGTCGGTGGCGAGCATACGGTTCAGGTCGAGTATCGCCTCAGTCCCGGCATCCGCCCCCCCGGGGGCGAGGACCGCCCCTCCCCTGAAGACGTTGTCGACCGCGACGAGGCCTCCCGGCCTGCAGAGCTCGAGGCAGAGCTCGAAGTACTCCGGGTAGCCCTTCTTGTCTGCGTCTATGAACGCCATGTCGAGCCCGGCGGGTCCCAGCTCGGAGAGCAGCTCCCGAAGCGTCTCGGAGGCGGGGCCGAGCCTGAGCTCGATGACGCCGGAGAGGCCAGCCCGCTCCCAGAAGCGCCTCGCAACGGAGGTCCACTCCTCGCTGACGTCGAGGGCGTAGAGCCTCCCTCCCGGGGGGAGGGCCAGCGCGGTCCAGAGGGCGCTGTACCCGGTGAAGGTACCCACCTCGACCACCCGCTCCGCTCCCGCGAGACGCGCCAGGAGGTTCAGCAGCTGCCCCTGCTCGGGAGATATCTGCATCTCCGCCTGCTCCATCCGTGAGGTGACCTCTCGCAGCTCGCGCAGCTCGGCGGTCTCCCGGACCGACGAGCGGAGCATGTACTCCCTCAGCCGGGGGTCCATCCAGCCGGTCTCCCTGGACACTCAGACCTCCTTCCGGGGCGGGGTCAGGGGTTGCACCGGGTGCAGAAGTTGCAGATGCCGGTCCTCCTGCAGTCCGGGTCGCCCCACACGTACCAGGAGTCCACCACCTCCCCCTCCAGGAAGGAGGGGTCCAGCTCCAGGAAGCCGCAGTGCCCCACCAGGCAGACCACCGACGGCGGCTCACCGTACTCGCCGGTGAGCGCCGCCACGTCCCTGTAGCCCGGCTCGTCCGGCATGATGACGTAGAGGTCGACGGAGCCCGGGTCCGGCAGGGCCTCGACCGCCGCGACCAGCTCCTCGGCGAAGGAGGAGTCGGCCCCGGTATCGCCGCTGCCCACCAGCAGCAGGCCGAATCCGTTCGGTGTCGCGCAGGCGTCGAGGTCCATGAACCCGGAGACTTCGGCGAAGCCGCCGGGTAGCGATGCAAGCGCAGCTGCTACGAGGAGATGCATGCTCATTCCATGACCCTTCCCGCCTGGACTATCCTGTCTGCGTAGTACTGCTTCGCCATGGACTCCCGGACCACTCCCCGGGAGGACGACGAGTGGACGAAGTAGCCGTTTCCCACGTAAATGCCCACGTGAGAGATCCCGGAGCCGGAGGTGTCGAAGAAGAGGAGGTCGCCGAAGCTGAGCTCCTGCGGGTCGACCCGTTCGGCCGAGGCCGCCTGCTGGCTGGCAGTCCTCGGTATGGCTACCCCCACCGCCCCGAAGACCGCCTGGGTGAAGCCCGAGCAGTCGACGCCGGTCCTGGACTCGCCCCCGTAGACGTACGGCGTACCCATCCACGAGTCTATCTCGTCCATCAGCGCGTTCTCGCCAGAGGTGGCCGGCCCGCGGGACGCCGCCGCCCCGGCGGACCAGTCGCCGGAGGAGCAGCGGATGCCGCCTCCCCTGTAGACCGGGGCCGTCGCGCACCCGGCGAGGAGCAGGGCTCCCGCCAGGGCGACTGCCGGAGCCCGGCCGGCGGCTCTCAAGAGTTCGACCTCACCGTGGTGTCCTTCGCGGAGGGGGAGGTGTCGGGGCAGTCCAGGCTGTAGTGAAGTCCCCTGCTCTCCCGCCTGAGGAGGGCGGAGCGGATGATGCTCCTGCTCACGGTGCAGATGTTCCGTAGCTCAAGCAGCTCGATGGTTGGCAGGTGGGACCAGTAGTCCTCCTCAACCTCCCGGGAGAGGAGGTCCAGGAGCCGGAGGGCCCTGTGAAGCCTCCGGTCGGTCCGGACTATCCCCACGTAGTCCCACATGACGCTGCGGATGGCTGCCCAGGCGTGGTCCACCAGCACGCTCTCCGAGAGCGGCTCCGCCCTTCCGAAGTGCCAGTCCCGGGCCCTGAACCGCTCCGGGTTCCCCATGGTGCCCGGTATCGCCTTCGCGGCCAGCATGCCCATGACCCCCGCCTCCAGGAGGCTGTTGCTGCCGAGACGGTTGGCTCCGTGGAACCCGGTGGAGGCAGCCTCGCCTATCGCCCGGAGGCCGCTCATGTCGGTGGCGCCGTCCGGGGCGCTCAGTATCCCCCCCACGGTGTAGTGTGCGGCCGGGACCACGGGTATCGGCTCATCCCATGGTACGATGCCCACGGACATAACGCCGCTTGTCACCTGCGGGAAGGACTCCTCCAGCCTGCTCCTCCCGAGGGAGGTCGCGTCCAGGAGGACATGGTCGTTCCCCAGCCTCTTCATCTCCGAGTCGATGGCCCTGGCCACCACGTCCCTGGGCGCCAGCTCCATCCGCTCGGGGTCGTAGTCGGACATGAACCTCCGGCCGTCCAGGCTCAGGAGGACCGCCCCCTCTCCCCTGAGCGCCTCGGTGACCAGGAAGTTGCGCTTCTCCGGATGGAAGAGGCAGGTCGGGTGGAACTGGTAGAACTCCATGTTCCGCAGGGGAAGACCGGCCCTGTAGGCCATCGCCATGCCATCGCCGGTGGCAGAGTCCTGGTTGGAGGTGTACCTGTATACCTTGCCGGCGCCGCCGGTGGCCATCACCGTCTCGCCGGCGAGCAGCGAGACGACGTCTCCGCCCCTGAGGACGTGAGCGCCCAGGCACCTGTCCCTGCCCCGCTCCACCAGCTCGGGCATCTCCCTGCTGGCGGTGAGCAGGTTCACCGCGAAAGCCCCCTCGAGGATGCGTATGTTCGGCTTCTCGAGGCATCTCTCGGTCAGGGTCTCGCTCAGGTACCTGCCGGTCCTGTCCTTGTGATGCAGCACCCTCCTGACGCTGTGCCCGCCCTCTATGCCGGTCCGTCCCACCCCGCCGGCCCCCTCCAGCACCGCGCCCCAGTCGGCCAGCCTGTCCACCAGCTCCGGGCCCATCCCGATGATGCGCCGGGCAGCCTGCTCGTCCACCAGACCGCCGCCGGCGTCCCTGGTGTCCTCCAGGTGCAGCCGGAAGCTGTCCTCGGGGGCCACCGCCGCTGCCATTCCCCCCTGCGCGAGGTATGTGCTGCCGGTGGGGACGGGCACCTTGCTGAGCACAGTGACGTCCAGCTCATCCGGCAGTGAGAGCGCGCAGGTGAGGCCGGCCATCCCGGCGCCCACTACAAGGACATCGGTCCGCTCCGCCGATTCTGTCGAGCCGCTCATCCGCTCCCGTCCTCTCTTCGCCACTCGGTCCCGAGGAGCGCGGCCACCCGGTCCATGAGCTCGCTGACGTCGCCGCGCACGTCGAGCTCCACCCGGAGGAACGGCACGTCGTCCGCTCCGAGCAGGTCACGGAGCCGGACTGCGTCCTTCTCGGTTGTAAGCAGGTGGTCGGCCCCGCTCTCCCGCCGCCTGCGGTCCAGCTCCGCCAGGTCCCCGGCCCGGTACTCGTAGTGGTCCGGAAGCTCGACGAGACCCGTCGTCTCCGCGCCGGCCTCTCGGAGGGTCCGGCGGAAGCTGTCCGGCCTGCCGATGCCGCAGAAGGCCAGGAACCTGGCCCTCCGAATATCCGGGGCGGTACCTCCGCCTGCAAGCCCGACCGCTGCCGGGAGGATCCTGCTGTAGACCGCCGGGGCCCTCCAGTTGTGATCGGCCAGCCTGCGCCTGGTCCACTCGGCGGACATCCCCCTCTCCACGCGGTTGACCCAGAGGACGTCTGCCCTGGAGAGGGCCGAGGGATGCTCCCTGAGCGTTCCGGACGGCATCACTCCGCCTGAGCCCAGCGGCCTCTCGAAGTCCACCACCACCAGGTCGAGGTCCCGGTGCAGGCGGAGGTGCTGGAAGCCGTCGTCCAGGATGACCACGTCGGGCTCCCCCTCCATCACGGCCCTGGCCGCCGCATCCGACTTGGACTTGCCCGCGTAGACCCTGGCCCTGCCCAGGAGCTTCCCGGCCAGCAGTAGTACCTCGTCGCTCAGGTCGCCCGGCCTGGCAGCCATGTCCGGGTGGACCCTGACCGGGTCGGAGAGCCTGCCCAGGTTCCGTGCCACCACGGCCACGCTGTGCCCGGTGCCGGATATGCGCCTGGCCAGCCACTCCACGACGGGGGTCTTGCCCGTGCCGCCCATCTCGATGTTGCCAACGCTGATGACCGGTACCGGCAGCTTCAGGCTCCTTCGGGGTGAGGACTCGTACCATACCCTCCTGGCCCGGGCCGCCAGCGAGACGGCGGCCCCCACCGGAGAGAGCAGGTAACCGACCAGACCCGGCAGCCCCTCCCGGGCCGCCATCCTCCGGTGGAAGCGGTCCGGCCTCCTCAAGCTCCCCCCCCTCCCGCCGGGCGGTCCCCCGGCAGGGCCTCGTCTACCAGCCGACCGAAGGCGGCGGCTGCGCCTCCGGCATGCCTGGCGGCCAGCCCGCGCAGGCTGTCGGCAGCTCCCGGTGGCGTCCCCCCGGGGGCGGCGAGACGCCTCAGGGCCTCCTCCAGCGAGCTCCGGCCTTCGGCCACCGCCGCCAGCCCGCCGCATGCGGCCTCCGCTACCACCTCCCGGAAGCTCCCGTGGTCGGGGCCGACCACCACCGGGACCCCCCTCTGCATCGGCTCGAGGACGTTGTGTCCACCGTGACCCGTCAGCGTGCCGCCGACGAACGCCACGTCCCCGATGCCGTACATCCTGGCCAGAAGACCGTGGGTATCCACCAGCACGCAGTCCGCGCCATCAGCCGGCTCTCCGCCCTCCAGGTCGCTCCACATGGCGCACTCTATGCCCAGGGAGGCCAGCTCCCTCTCGACCCGGGGTATGCGCTCGAGGTGCCGCGGGGCGATCACCGGCACGAGCCCGGCGGCGATGGCGGCCCGCGCCACCTCCCTCTCCTCCCCCCGCCTTGTGGACCCTGCCACGACTACCCTCCCGCCGGAGGGCAGCAGCCGCCTCCATCCGGGCGGGGGGTCGCCAGGGTCCGCCAGCGACTTGGAGTCGCCGGTGACCTGCAGCAGCCTCTCCGGCGCGCCCAGCGCCGCCAGCCTCTCCGCGTCCTCCCCGGAGCGGGCGAGGATGCCGACCATGCATGCCAGCGACCGGGAGAGAAGCGGGCGCAGCGGCCTGTAGCCACGGAGGCTGGAGGGCGACAGCCTGGCGTTGACCATCATGCAGGGCACCCCGCGGCGTATGGCAGTCGTCAGCGTCACCGGCCAGAGCTCGGTCTCCGCCAGGACCAGGATGCGCGGCCGGACCCTCTCCATGAACCGCTCCACGGTACCGGGCAGGTCCAGCGGGGCGAAGCTCCCCCTGACCCGCTCCCGGGAGAGGAACTCCCTCCCCGCCGGGGTGGTGCAGGTGACCCAGTGGGGCAGCCGCCTCTCCCTCAGGACCGCCAGGAGGGGCATGAGCCCCTTCAGCTCACCCAGCGAGGCGCCGTGGAGCCAGACCGGCCGGTCCTCGACCGCGGGCACGAAGCCCCGCCTCTCACCGGACTCCCTGCGCGGCCTGGCCATCAGAGCCGCCCGGGCCGCCGGCCCCAGGACCAGCGCCAGCGCTCCGAGCAGGGCCCGGACGGCACCGGCGGATGGCGAGGCGAGCAGCTCCGCCACGGCCGCGCTCCTGTCGATGGCCCGCGCAAGCCTCGCGGACCACTCCGTGGCGTCTCCGCCGGCGGGCGGGGGCAGGGCCGGCGAGTATGCGGCGACCACCCCGGCGAACGGCAGGGGAACCATGAAACGGTCCCACGAGCTGAGACGGAGGGCGGGGGCGGCCGCCGCCGCGGAGGGGATCACGGGGACGCCGGAGAGGGCGGATACCGCCTCGGCGCCCGGACCCACCTCGCCGGCCGGCCCGCGGGGGCCGTCGGGCGTTATCGCGCAGTCGGCCCCCTCCCCGAGAGCCTCCACCATCCCCCTCACGGCCGCCGCGCCTCCGCGGCTGGTCGAGCCTCGCACCGTCCGGTAGCCCATGGATGATATGACGTTGACGGCGTGCTGCCCGTCACGGTTCATGCTGACCAGTACGGTGGCCCCCCGGTCCCGGTGCACCCAGGTCAGTGGAAGCTGATGCCCGTGCCAGAGCGCGTAGAGGACAGGCCCGGAGACGCCGGAGGCCCTTCCGGATGCGGGGAGCACCCGCCTGCACCTCCATGTGGAGCCGAGCAGGCGGAGCAGCGGCCCTCCCGCCCTCTCGGAGATGCTGAGCAGCCGGTCATCCACCGCCGACCTCCGCCAGCAGTCGGGAGGCTGCGCGCTCCGACGCCCCCGGCTCCCCCAGGGCTTCCCTGACCAGCGGAAGGAGACGGAGCCTCCGGTCCCTCCCGGCCCCCTCGCGGAGCATCGGCCGGAGCTCCTCCGCTATCAGGGGACCGCTCACCCGGCTCTGGATGAGCTCCGGGGAGACGTCGGTGCCGGTGACGATGTTGGCCATCCCTATCCGGCTGACCCCCCTGACCATGAGCCTGGCCAGAAGCCAGGTGGCCGGAGAGGTCCTGTAGACCGTGACGAAGGGCACTCCGTGGAGAGAGGTCTCCAGGGTTGCCGTGCCCGAGCAGACAACCGCCGCCGCCGCACCCTCCAGCGCCTCCCGGAGGCTGCCGGCGAGCCTGACGCCCGGGAGCGCGGAGGCTGCCCCGTAGAGCTCCGCGGGGACGCTGGCGGAGACGGCCACGGTCACCTCCGGGGCCATGCCCTCCCGGCGGAGCCCGGAGACGGCCTCCAGCATCGGGGGGAGCATCCCGCCCACCTCCTGGGCCCTGCTGCCCGGGAGCAGTGCCAGAGGCCCATCCGGGTCGCTGTGCGTGGGCTCCGGGACGGCGTCCACCAGCGGGTGGCCGACCCAGACGGCGGGCACCCCCCTCTCCCGGTAGAACCCCTCCTCGAAGCGGAAGAGCGTCATCATGAGATCGACACCCCTCCTCACCCTCCTGACCCTGCCCCTGCCCCAGGCCCAGAGCTGCGGGGAGACGTAGTAGACAACCCTGAGGCCACGCCTGGCGGCCCATTCGGCCAGGGGGAGGTTCATCCCGGGGTAGTCCACGAGCAGGAGAGCGTCCGGATGGCTCTCCAGCGCCTCCCGGCGGAGCGCCCTGCCCAGCCTGCGGAGCCTGCCGAGACTGGTCGCGACCTCGGCGAACCCCATCACGGAGTAGTCCCGGAGATGGTGGGTGACTTCCATGCCCGCCGCTGCGAGCCTGTCGCCGCCCAGCCCGGAGCACCGGACCCGGGCCATACCGGAGAGCGACTCCAGGAGCTCCGCTGCCCGGATGTCGCCGGAGGGGTCCCCGGCGGAGACCAGGAGCCTCATGGGGCCGCGGCTGTCCCCCCGAGCCGGGAGAGCGACTCCTCTATGCGCGAGGATATCATCTGTGCCACCTCGAGCGCCCGCAGCCCGTCGGCGCCGGTCACCGCAGGCCGTCCCTCCCCCGAGCAGGCGGCCATGAAGTCGCGGAGCTCCTCCGTGAGGGCGTCCCTCTCCACCACCTGCACGTCCAGGGGCCTTATGGAGGTCCCCTCCAGGACGTAGGCGTCGACCTCCCGGGATGCGAAGTCCACGGCGACGTAGCTGCCGGGCTGGAAGAACCTGAGCCTCCTCATCTGCTCCCTGGAAATGCGGCTGGCGGTCATGTTCACCACGCAACCGCTCTCGAAGAGGATCCTCGCGCTCGCTATGTCCACGTTGCCGCTAAGCACCGGCACCCCGGAGGCGTGGACCTCCGAGACCGGCGAGCCTATCAGGGAGAGGACGAGGTCGATGTCGTGTATCATCAGGTCCATCACCACCGAGACATCGGTACCCCGGGGCCTGAAGGGCGCCATCCTGTGGCCCTCCACGAAAACCGGCCTGTCCAGGATGTCCGACGCGGCAAGCACCGCCGGGTTGAAGCGCTCGACGTGCCCCACCGCCAGGGTGAGGCCCCTCTCCCGGGCCAGCTCCACCATCTCCCTGCCCTCGGCGGCGTTGGCGGAGAGCGGCTTCTCCACCAGGACGTGCAGCCCCTCCGAGAGGGCTCGAGTCGCCACGTCCCGGTGGGAGGAGGTGGTGGTGGCAACCACGACGGCGTCGCATGCCGCAAGCAGCTCGCCCAGGCTCCCGGTGGGGCTGGCTCCCAGCCTCTCCGACACATCCGCCAGTCGTGCGGCGTCAGTGTCCCATACCGGCACCGGGGCGCCGGTCAGCTCCCCCAGTATCCTGGCGTGGTGGTATCCGAGATGGCCGACTCCGACGACTCCTGTCATGCTAGCCTCCAAACGTGGCGAGGACATCGGCGGCCCGGCCCACGTCCTCCGGGGCAAGGGAAAGATGCGTGACCATCCTGAGGGTGTCCGGTGAGACGGCCAGGGTGAGGACGCCCAGCTCCGCCAGGCGCCGCTCCGCTCGCCCTGCGTCGCCTCCGCGAACCCGCGCCAGGACGATGTTGGTCTCCGGCCGGCGGAAGGCGTCCAGCCCCGGGGAGCGCTCGATCGCCTCCGCCAGCTCCGCCGCGTACCCGTGGGTAACGCCGAGCCGGGGGAGGTTCCGCTCGAGGGCGTAGAGGCAGGCGGCCGCCAGCACGCCCGACTGACGCATCCCCCCTCCAGCCCACTTCCTGTGGAGCCGGACCGCGCTTTCGTCCCCGGGACCGCAGGCCAGCACGGAGCATGCCGGGCAGCCCAGCGCCTTCGAGAAGCAGACCGTCACCATGCGGAAGCCGGCGCAGAGATCGCTCAGCTCTCTGCCGGAGGCCTCCGCCGAGTGCCACAGCCTGGCGCCGTCGAGGAAGACGGAAGCACCGGCCTCCTCCGCAGCGGCCAATACGCCGGCGACGGAGGCGGGAGCCGGCACGATGCCGCCGAGCATGTTGTGGGTGCTCTCCAGGGCCACCAGGGTCCTCGGGGCGTGGTGCACGTCCTCCGGCCTGGAGAGCGCATCCGAGACGGCGGGCGGCGGAAGGCATCCGTCCTCCGCCTCGTCCAGGCGGTGGAGCTGCACGCCGCCCAGGGCGGAGTGCTGCCCCCCCTCGTGGCCGTACAGGTGGCTGGCGCTGCCGCAGAGCACCTCGTCGCCCGGCGTGGTCATGCTCCTGACGGCCACGCCGTTGGACATCGTGCCGGTCGGCATCAGGACGGCGGAGCCCATGCCGGTCATCTCCGCCATCCTCCGCTCGAGCGCGAGGACGGTCGGGTCCTCCCCGAAGACGTCGTCACCTACCTCGGCGGCGGAGATGGCCTCCCTCATCCCCGGGCAGGGGAGGCTGACCGTGTCGCTCCTTAGGTCTACCGGCACGATGTCCTTCCGGAGGGCCCCTCGCCCCGCGCGCGGTCCAGTGCCGCCTCCAGTATCCTCCCCATCACTTCCTCCAGGGGGACGCCGGTCGGCTCCCAGAGCTTCGGGAACATGCTTATCTCGGTGAAGCCGGGTATCGTGTTCACCTCGTTCATGAAGAGCGACCCCTCACGGTCGACCAGGAAGTCCACCCTGCCGAAGCCGGTGTCCCCGAGCAGCAGGAACGTCCGGGCGGCCGCCTCCCGGAGAGCCAGGGAGAGCCGCTCCTCCAGGTCGGCCGGCACCAGGAGCCGGGAGCCGGCGTCGCCGTACTTGGCCTCGTAGCTGTACCAGCTCTCCCCCGGGAGGATCTCCCCCGGCAGGGAGGTGGAGAGGCCGGAAGAGTCGCGGACCACGGCCACCTCCAGCTCGCGGGCCGGCTCCATGCAGCTCTCCAGCACGACCCTGCGGTCGTACCCGGATGCCAGCTCGAGCGCCGCCTCCAGCTGCGTCGGGGAGTCGACCCTGGAGATGCCCACGCTGGAGCCCATCCTGGACGGCTTGACGAAGAGCGGCATCCCCAGCCGCTCCAGGTCCTCCCCGGACGGCACCTCCGGCCACGTGAGCCAGGTCCAGGGGAGGACCGGTATGCCGGCGGCCTCGGCCAGCATCCTCATGGTCACCTTGTCCATGGCCAGAGCGGAGGCCAGGACCCCGCATCCGGCGCAGGGCCACCCCGCCGCCTCGCAGAGCCCCTGGACCGTCCCGTCCTCGCCGCCGGGGCCGTGGAGGACCGGGAAGACCAGGTCGAAGCGGACGGGGCGCCCGGCCGAGGAGATGCCCCATGCTCCGGAGGAGCAGCGGAAGGAGAGAGGCTCCCCCTCCAGCTCCCATGAGCCCTCGGGTGTGATCTCCACCCGGACGACCTCGTGGCCGTACCGTTCGAGGAGCCCTCCCACGTAGGATGCAGAGACCCTGGAGACAGGGTTCTCGGCGGACACCCCGCCGTAGGGGAGAAGTACCCTCAACCGGCCTCCATCGCGATGGGAGCGGGGTTGACCCCCCCCCGGCGTCTTGTAGTTTTCCACCTCACGAATATACCCAAGCCGTCACTTCCAGGAAGGGATGCCATGCACGCCGGAGAACAGCCTTCATGAGGGTTCTGGTGACCGGTGGGGCCGGCTTCATAGGCTCCAACGTCGCGGACGCCTACCTTGCCGAGGGGTGGGAGGTCCACGTGATGGACGACCTCTCCACCGGCTTCGCCCGGAACGTCCCCGGTGACGCCCTCTTCCACAGGATGGACATACGCAGTCCGGAGGCAGCCGACCTGGTCCGCGATGGCGGCTTCGACGTTGTCTGCCACCATGCCGCGCAGATGGACGTGAGGCGCTCGGTCAGGGAGCCGGTCTTCGACGCCGACGTGAACGTGCTGGGCACCGTATCCCTCCTGGAGGCGTGCAGGAGCGGCGGCGTCCGAAGGGTGGTCTACGCCTCCACGGGGGGGGCCGTCTACGGCGAGCCTAAGGACATACCGGTCCGGGAGGACCACCCGATCGACCCCATATGCCACTACGGCGTGAGCAAGCACACCGTGGAGCACTACCTCTTCCTCTACCGGCACCTCTACGGCCTCGGCTACGCGGTGCTCCGATACCCCAACGTCTACGGCCCCCGGCAGAACCCCTACGGCGAGGCGGGGGTGACCGCCATCTTCACCCTGGCCTACCTCACCGGGAAACCGCCGAGGATAAACGGCGACGGCGGCCAGCTCAGGGACTACGTCCACGTCCGCGACATCGCCAGGGCCAACATCATGGCCTCCGACCCGGAGCATCTCCCCTCGGAGGGCCGGGTCATGAACCTGGGCTGGGGCGAGGGGAGGTCGGTCCTCGAGCTCGACCGGATAATCAGGGAGCTGGTCGGGACCGACCTCGAGCCGACCTTCGGCCCCCCCCTCCCGGAGGAGATAAGGCGCATAGCGCTGGACGCCTCCAGGGCCCGGGAGGTGCTGGGATGGAGGCCGGAGATACACTTCGAGGAGGGGCTGGCCGACCTTGTCTCGTACCACAGGGAGAGGCTCTCCAGTTGAGACCGCCGGTCTTCCTCGACCGTGACGGCGTGATAAACCAGAACCGGAGCGGTTACGTCCGAACCCTCTCCGACTGGGTCCCGCTCCCCGGCTCCCTCGAGGCGGTCGCGAGGCTGAGCGCCGCGGGTCACCCTGTGGTCGTGGTCACCAACCAGTCCGCCATAGCCCGCGGCTACACCACCACGGAAGAGGTGGAGAGGGTTCACGACAGGCTCCGCAGCATGGTCTGCGACCTGGGCGGCGAGGTCTCCGCCACCTACTACTGTCCACACCATCCGGACGACGGCTGCGACTGCAGGAAGCCGCGGACAGGCATGGTTGCGAGGGCCAGGCTCGAGCTGGGGCTGCCGCAGGCAGGTTACCTGGTGGGTGACGCGGACAGCGACATGGAGCTGGGCAGGCGGGTCGGCCTCCGGACCATACTGGTGAGGAGCGGAAGGGGCCTCGCACAGCTGCGGCTCATGAGGGCGGAGTGCAGACGCATGCCCGACCTCGTCGTGGACGACCTCTCCGAGGCTGCCAGGCGCATACTCGGCGGAGAGCCTCCGGGTAGTGGCATATTCAAAGGTCCCGGTGGCTTGACGCAGTCAGGTCCCAACCGATAAATAAGGTATGGGGTCTTGAAGGGAGCTTCGCCTGTCCAGGATACTGGTAGTCGACGACGATGCCGCCGTGCGGGAGATGCTCGAGGAGTTCTTCCGCTCGAGGGGATACGATGTCAGCGGAGCCGGTGACGGCAGGAGCGCCCTCTCGCTCGCCGAGGCCGATGGAGTGGACGTGGTGGTCACCGACATTGTCATGCCCGAGATGGAGGGCGTGGAGTTCATCAGGGAGCTCCGCGGGCGGCATCCGGGCATCAGCGTCATAGCCCTCTCCGGCGGCGGCTCGCTCGGGCCGGACACCTATCTGCACATCGCCTCGAAGCTGGGGGCTGACAGGACCTTCAGGAAGCCGGTCCGGCTCAGCGAGCTGCTGAAGGCGGTCGAGAGCCTGACCGGCGGCGGTCAGCCCATCACGTAGGCCGTCAGCAGGTCCGCGGTGGCGGCCAGCCCGTCCTCGTGGGTCCTCTCCACCGAATGGCTCGAGTCGACCCCCGGGCCGACCAGGGCGTGTCTCACGTCCAGGCCGGACTTCAGGGCCACCGCGGCGTCGGAGCCGTAGAACGGGTAGGTGTCCACCACGTGGGGGATACCGTTCATCTCCGCCAGGGTCACCAGCCTCCTGGTCAGGTCGTAGTCGAACGGGCCGGTGCTGTCCGCCGCGCAGATGGTGACCCTCTCCTCCCTGGTCTCCCGCTTCCTGCCCGATATGCCCACGTCAACAGCTATCATCTCGGTGGCCTCCAGCGGCAGCAGCCCGGCGCCGCCGTGCCCCACCTCCTCGTACCCCGTAATCAGAAAGTGCAGCGTCCGGAGCGGCACTATCTCCTCGCGCCTGAGCCGCGAAGCCACCTCCAGCACGATGGCCACCCCAACCTTGTCGTCCAGGTGCCTCGACTTGATGTACCCGCTCTCCGTCCTGACCGGGCGGGGATCGAGGTGCACGTAGTTGCCCACCCTCACCCCCAGCTCCAGCACGTCCTCCCTGCCGGAGACCCGCTCGTCCAGCCTGAGGTACATGGAGTCGTTCTCCCTGCGGGCGGACGCCTTCTCCCGGCCGTGGGCGTGGACGGAGGCGTGCTCGTGCATGACGGTCCCCGTCACCAGCCTTCCGGAGTAGGTCTCGACGCTGCAGTACTCCCCCTCGACGCTGGCCATCGTGTACGAGCCGACCGGACGGAACCTGACGGTGCCGTCCTCCTCGATGGCGCTGACCATCGCTCCGAGGGTGTCGAGATGGGCGCAGAGTATCACCCCCTCCGGCTCGGAGCCGCGGAGCGTTGCCAGCAGGGTCCCCTTGTTGCCCTGCACCACCGTGAGCCCCAGGTCCTCCAGCATCCCGCGGACGACCGACGCGGCCAGCTCGGTGTGTCCCGAGACGCTCCTGGTCCGGAGCAGCTGCATGAGAGTGCCTGTCATATCGCTTACCTCCCGGCGTCTCTCCCCGGCCTCGGCGGCCGGAGAGCGGAACATAGCCCGGCCCCTGCGGCCGGGCCAGCCGGATTGGTGCGGAGGAGCCCGGCGACACATATTCCAGGCCATGGGATCAAAGGGACTTCTCAGACGTATGGCTGGCGGTGCGGGGTTCGTCCTCCCCTTCGCCCTGCCTGCTCTAGTGTTCCTCCTCTGGACGGCTTCCCGCAGCAGCGTGGACGAGAACGATCCCCTCCACATAGTCGCCACGATGGACCCGGACGGCGGCAGGACCACCACCTTCTCCACCATACTGGAGGACGGCGTGCAGGCGGTCTGGCTCTGCTCCTCCGGCACCTTCCTGGAGACCGGCTCCCGGGAGGCGCCCGGCCGCACGGTCACCTGGCAGCCCGAGGAGGGGGACACCGATTCGGTCAGGGTCGTCTGCATGACCCCCTCCACTGCGGACACGGTCCTGTTCCTCCCGGTCGTGCCCGATGTGCTCCCCAGCATAACCGTCTCGCCCGCCTACAACCTGGCGCTCACCGACAGGGCCAGGAGCATGCAGCTGGCCCCGGGCAGCTACAGGGTGGTCTGCGCCGGCGAGGCGCTCCGGGGCTACGACGGCCTCTCCGTGGTGGTCATCTCCAGGAGCGACCGGGCGAGGGAGGTGCTCGGTCTGCTCCCCGGCGACACGACGGCCGTCTCGCTGCCCCTCGGCGGCCATGTCGAGGCGTTCGGCATAGACGACATGGAGCAGGCCCTGGACAACGGCGGCATCGTGACGGTCACCTTCGAGCCGGTGCTCCCGCCGGATACGGCCGCTGCTTCCTCCGGGCCGGCGGGCGGGTCTCCCGGCGCAACGGGGGCGGACACGCTCTCCATGCCGGCCATCCGCCCCTCCGGAGCGCCCGGCGGGCCGGCGGGGGCCCCCTTCCCCGACCCGCCCCTCCTGCTACCCCTGACCTGCGACCCGGTCGTCTCCGGCTTCATCGATTTGAGAAGAGAGGCACCGCTGCTCGACTCCGGCGTGCTGCTCCTCTCCGGTGCCGTCCCCGACTCGCTGGGATTCCCGGGCGGCGCGGTAACCTGCGCCGGCAGGATGGCCGACCAGAGGTACGAGCAGGCCGGCGCCGGGGTCTACTACGTGCGTGACGACCCGGGGGCGGTCTCCACCGCCACCCGTCTCTCCGATGCCCTGGGCCTGCCGGCAGTGCAGGTGAACACCATGCTCACCCTGAGGGATGACCGCGCCGCCGAGATGGCCCCGCTGCTCTCCGAGCCCGTCTCCGGCTCCGACAGCGTCGCGGTCGTGGTGGAGGCATCGGTCAGCGTCGCCGGAGGAGCGTCCTGGATACGGGAGTACCGGCTCTTCGTGGCAGGCTCCGACTCCGGGAGGGACCGGCCCAGCGGTCTTCGTGGAGCGCCGCTCCCCGGCGTCTCCCTTCGGGACTCTCCCGGCTCCTACAGGGTGGCCGTCATACCCAGGTGACCCCCAGCCTCCTCGGGTAGCCCCGACGCCTGGCGCGGAGAGCCAGCAGGAGCACTGCTGCGGCCCATGCCGGGAGCATCCCGCCGCCCACCCGGAGCGGCTCCACCTCCAGCAGCGAGAGCGCCCCGAGCCACAGCCAGGAGGTCCACTCGGCCAGCCGCCCGGCGGCGACCGAGAGGGGCCCCGGCGCAAGCGCGGGCAGGCCCAGCAGCATCAGTGTGATCATGAAGGGGAAGGAGAGCACCGTGGCCGGCGGCGCGACAGGTGAGACTCCTCCGTAGACGGCCGACACCAGGGGCGCCAGGGCCACGG
This sequence comes from uncultured bacterium, assembly GCA_964423505.1. Lineage (GTDB taxonomy): Bacteria > Fermentibacterota > Fermentibacteria > Fermentibacterales > JCC-6 > CAYREX01. Next base: position 272,587 of record CAYREX010000003.1, read on the forward strand.
TCACCACGACTCCGGAGTATAGCAGGGAGAGGAGGCGCGACCCGGCCCCCCTCCCGGGCATCCTGCCCATGAGCAGGAGGGCCAGCACGGCGGCGAAGGACATCTGTGCCCCCCTGTCCTCCAGGGCCCCCGGGCTGAGGATGGCCACCAGCACTACCGCCGCCGCCCAGATGCCCGGCAGGCAGGGCCTGCCACCTCCCAGGGCGAGCCAGCACATCACCATGCCCGCCATTATGCCCGCCCTGACCGAGGAGGCCCTCGCCCCGGTGAGCAGCACGTAGGAGGCAACGGCTGCCAGCGCCAGGAGCAGGCCCCACCTCCTCCGTCCGGCCAGCTTCCATGCGAGGCCGGTCGAGAGGGCGGCCACCAGTCCGACGTGAAGGCCGGAGACGGCCAGCAGGTGAGAGGTGCCGGTGGAGCGGAAGACCTCCCGGACGCCCTCCGGGACCTCCGCCCTCTCCCCTGCCGCAAGCGCCTGCAGGAGGGATCGGGTCCGCCTCTCCGGAACGCTCGTCCTCCACCTTCCGCAGAGAGCCCGCCTGAGCCGGTCCCACGGGGCGCCGGACTCACGTACCGTGAAGAGGTGCACGTCCAGGAAGCGTCCGTCCGCCGAGCCGAGCACCAGCACCGAGTCTCCCCGGCGCGCCATGGATGCAAGAGGCCTGGATGAGGCCCAGAGGCTCCGTCCGCCGCATTCCAGCATCACCCCCCGGGTGGTCCCGGTGACCGCGCGGCAGCGGAGGACATTCACCTCCCGCGGGAGGTCCGTCACCGCCGTCACGGTGTCCCGGGGGGAGAGAGATGCCCCCAGGAGCGCGGCGCATATAGCCAGCAGCAGGCGGCCGGAGCGTCGTCTGCCGGAGAGCGCCAGGGCGGCGGCGGCCAGCGCAAGGGCGGGGAATGCCGGCGGGGGACAGCGCAGTGGCGGAAGGGTATAGTAGGCCCCCAGGAAGAGCAGGACATGAGCGAGGAGGGCTCCTGCGGTGAACATTCCGGAAGCATTGTACCCGGATATGCTGCACGGTTCAAGCGGGATGCCCCTCTTCGTCCTTGACAACCTCCGGAGCGCGTTCAACGTGGGCTCCGTCTTCAGGACCGCAGAGTCCGTCAGCCCAGCGGGGGTCATCCTGACCGGAATCTGCTGCAGGCCCGGAGGCAGGAAGCTGGCCCACACCGCAAGGGGGACCCAGGCCACCGTCCCCTGGAGGTACTTCCGCGAGGTCCGGGAGGCTCTGCTCTGGTGCAGGGGCACCGGCCGGAGGCTGGTCGCCCTGGAGGGCGGCGACGGAGCGTTGCCGCTCTGGGAGGCCGGGCTGGGCGACGGCGACGCCCTCTTCCTCGGGAACGAGGCCGAGGGCCTCTGCCCGGAGGTGCTCCGCGGCGCCGACGTCAGGGTCCGATTTCCCCAGAGCGGGCGTCGCGACTGCATCAACGTATCCAGCACGGCGGCCATCGCAGCGGCCGAGATAGCCAGGGGCAGATGGTACCGGGAGCCGGCCGGAGCCGGTCAGCTCAGGGGCGGCCGCCTCACCTGATGTAGCCCAGGTCCCTCAGGTGCCTCTCCATGGTCTCCCCGAAGGGGACCTCCGGCGCCTCGTAGAGGGGCGGGGTTGCCCAGTAGTACATTGCCTCCTCCATCAAGGAGCTGTCCGGCATCGGCAGCGGACTCTGCTCGTGCGGGTCCTCCGAGAGGTCGAAGTAGGTGGTCCAGCCCTCCTCGACGCTCCATATGAGCTTGCCGTCACCCCTCCTGACGGAGACCTGCTGGTCCGGAGACCAGAGGAGGTTGCCGGCGGGGATGCTCTCCACCGTGCCCTCTCCCCGGAGCACGCTCCCGCCCGGCAGACCCTCCGGAAGGTCGAGGCCGACCAGGTCGCCGATGGTCGGGAGCAGGTCCATCTGGCAGCAGGGCTCGCTGACCACCTCCCCCGCGGGGACGCCCGGGCCGCTCATCACCAGCGGCACGCGGGTAACCTCCTGGTAGAGGGTCCTCCCGTGCTCGACGCCGCCATGCTCCATGAACTCCTCGCCGTGGTCTGCGGTGACCACCACCAGGGTCGAGTCGGAGAGCCCCCGCGACCTCAGACCGGCCAGCAGCCTGGCCACGTGGTGGTCGGTGAATGCCACCTCTCCGTCGTAGAGCCCCTCCAGGTTCGCCAGGCAGGCGGCGGAGAGGGTTGTGTCCCCCTCGTTTATCGCCACCAGCTCGGAGACGGTCCCCCACTCGGAGCCGCAGGAGCCGGAGTATGCGGGGTCGGTGAACATGGTGTCGTACGGCGGCGGCGGGTCGTACGGCACGTGTGGGTCGTAGAGGTGCACCACCAGCAGGAAGGGCTCTCCCTGCAGGCCGTCCAGCCAGGCCAGGGCCGAGTCGACCGTCTCGTCCGCCCTCCTCTGGCTGGTCCTGTTGCTGACGCCCCGGGAGTCGAAGCTGTCGAAGCCGCGGTGGAAGCCGAAGTCCTCGCTGAGGAAGATGACGTTGAACAGGCCGCAGGTCCGGTACCCGGCCCCGTGCATGATGGTGACCAGGCTCGGTATCTCGGCGGACAGACCGTAGAGGATGCCCTCCCTCCTAACGGCGCCATGCTCCCTGGGGCTCCGTCCGGTAAGGATGGAGGCGGTCGCGGGAAGGGTCCATGAGCTCTGCGCCTGGAACTGCGTGAAGAGGGTGCCCCGGGATGCGAGGCTGTCGATGCCGGGGGTGAGCCCCACCCTGCCGGACGCCGCTCCGAGCCTGTCCGCCCTCCATGTGTCTATCACCACCAGGAGGACGCTCCTCGTCGGCGGCTCCTCACTGCCCGCGCCGCAGGAGAGAGTCATCAGCAGCACCAGGATGGCGGCTGCCGGCCGGAGAGGCCCCATCCACCTCAATGCTGCGCCTCCAGCCAGTTGCCCCCCACCCCGGTGTCCACCCTGAGCGGCACCTCCAGCTCCACCGCCCCCTCCATCTCGGTTCGGAGTATCTCCTCGACCTCGTCGGCCCTCTCCGGCGGTGACGTCGCCACCAGCTCGTCGTGGACCTGGAGGACCAGCCCCGCTTCCGGGACCTCCTCCGCCAGCCTCTGGTGAACCTTCAGCATGGCCATCTTGATTATGTCGGCGGCGGAGCCCTGTATGGTGGTGTTCACCGCCATGCGCTCCATCCCCTTCCGCCTGCTCCCCTTCGCCCCGGCCATCTCCGAGAAGTCCCTGCGCCTGCCGGTTATCGTCCTGGTCTCGCCGGTGCTCTCGGCGTCCGCCACGCATCTCCTGAAGAAGAAGTCCAGCTCCGGGTAGGCGGCGAGGTACCTCTCTATTATCGCGGAGGCCTCATCCATGTCTACGCCCTGCCTTCTTGACAGCCCCCAGGCGCTTATGCCGTAGAGGATGGAGAAGTTCACCTCCTTCGCCCTCCTCCTGTGCTCCGGCGAGTCGTCGCCGAAGACGGCTGCCGCCGTGGCCGAGTGGACGTCCAGGTCGCGCTCGTAGGCCTCCCGGAGGTTGCCGGGGCCGGCGAGGTGGGCCAGCACCCTGAGCTCCACCTGGGAGTAGTCGGCGGTGACCATCAGGTCCCCCTCCCGGCCGGCACGGAAGCAGCTCCTCACCTCGCGTCCCCTCGCGGTCCTGACCGGGATGTTCTGCAGGTTCGGGCCGCTGGAGCTCAGGCGGCCGGTGGCGGTGACCGTCTGGCCGAAGCTGGTGTGGACAAGACCGTCCGACGGGCTCCTGAACTCCGGGAGCCTGCGCACGTAGGTGCCGAGCAGCTTGGCCACCTCCCGGTGCTCCATCACCAGGTCCACGAAGCGGTGCCTGCCCTGAAGCGCCTTCAGCACCTCGTAGCTGGACGAGAAGCCGCCTGTCCTGGTCTTCCGCACCGGAGGCAGCTCCAGCCGGTCGAAGAGGACCTCCGAGACCTGGGCCGGGCTGTTCAGGTTCACGCTCTCTCCCACCAGCTCGCCGGCCTCCTCCTCCAGCTCGGTCATCCTGCGGGTGAAGCGCTCCTCCAGGGCGTCCAGCTCCTCCATGTCTATGCCGACCCCCCTGCTCTCCATCGAGCGCAGCACCCCCACCAGGGGGAGCTCCAGCTCCCGGTAGACCCGGATCAGGTCTTCGTCGCCGGCCAGCTCCGCCTCGAGGTGTCTGCTCAGGGCCATGGCCGTCGCCGCGTCGCAGCAGCAGTACTCGGCCACCTCCTCCAGAGGGACCTCCAGCAGGGTGTCGCGCTCACCGACCACTTCCCGGTAGCTCCTCATCGGGCGGCCCAGCCAGTGCTCGGAGAGCGCCTCCAGCGAGTGCCCGGCGCCCTCCGGGCGCAGGAGGTAGTCGGCTATCATCGGGTCGCCGGCTACCGGCGCCGGGACTACGCCGATGCCGCAGAGGACGTGCAGGTCGTACTTGGCGTTCTGGGCCACGACGCCGCGATCGGCCAGGACCGGGGAGAGGACTGCCGCCACCTCCCCGGGGTCCGGGGCGTCTTCGCCGGCCAGCGGCACGTAGGCGGCCCTCTCCGGGGAGAGGGCGACGGCTAGGCCCACCGGCTCAGCGCTGAAAGGGTCGGTCGAGGTGGTCTCGGTGTCGAGGGTCACCGGTCCCTCCCCCAGTCGCTCCAGCAGCTCCTCCAGCTCCCCGGCGCTGCCGACCAGCGAGTGGCTGCACCATCCGGTATCGACCGGGGTCTCCACCGGACCCAGCACCCGCTCCAGCACGGAGGTCATGCCGAGCCTGCCCAGGAGGTCGCGCAGGCCCTCGACGTCTACGCTGCCGTGGCTCAGACCCTCCAGAGGTCTCTCCACTTCCGGGGGGGGGAGCAGGCGGACCAGCTCCCTGCTGCTCATGACGTCCTCCCTGGAAGCCTCCAGCCTTCGCCTGACCGACTCCGGAGTCACGGCGGAGAGGTCGGAGTAGATGTCGTCGATGCCGTCGAACCTGGAGAGGAGCGAGACGGCCGTCTTGGGGCCTATGCCCTTTGCTCCGGGGACGTTGTCCGAGGAGTCGCCCACCAGGGCGAGGTAGTCCGCCACCTTCGAGGCGGGCACGCCCATGACCGAGGGCACGTCCTCCTCGGAGACCGTCCTGGATGGCCTGCCGGGCCTGCCGGGCCTCCTTACGCTCACCCCGGGGCCCAGGAGCTGCAGCAGGTCCTTGTCCGAGGAGAGGACCATGACCTCCTCGCCCATCCGGCCCGCCTGCCCCACGTACGCGGCTATGATGTCGTCCGCCTCCAGCCCCTCCTGCTCGACCGTGGGGATGCCCATCATCGGCAGTAGCCGCCTTGCCAGGTCGACCTGGCTCCTGAGCTCGTCCGGCATGGGCGGCCTGTTCGCCTTGTACTCCGGGTAGATGTCCACCCTGAAGGTGGGTCCCGGGTAGTCGAGGACGGCAACCGGCCTGAACCCCTCCTCGGCGCCTGCCAGCAGCTCGCTCAGAAGGTGGTAGAGACCGCTGGTGACCGTCCCGTCAGGTGCGGTGAGCGGTCTCCTGGACATGGCGAAGTGTCCCCGGTAGAGGAGCCCCATGCAGTCGACGAGCAGTATCCTGTCCATCTAGCCTCCGCCTCTCCCGGCCCCTTCGGCCGCCGTCTCCACGCAGGCCCTGAATACGTCGCCGACCGACAGGTCGTCAAGGCAGGAGGCACTGCCGCCGGGGCAGCTCCTCCTGAAGCAGGGGGAGCAGCTCCTCCCGGAGTGGAGCACCGTGGCCGGCTCGCCCATGGGCGCGGTCCAGGCGGGAGAGGTGGAGCCGAAGATGGCCACCACCGGTACACCGAGGGCGGAGGCCAGGTGGACGCCCCCGGAGTCGTTGCCCACCGCCAGGGCCGCGCCACGGAGCTCCGAGGAGAGCTCGACGAGGCCGGCCCCGGCCCTGACGGACGCGCCTGGGATCCGTCCGGCCAGCCCGGCGAGGCTCCCGGCCTCAGCCTCCGTCCCGTAGAGAACCAGCTCCTCCGGTAGCCGCTGCTCCCCGGCCAGGAGTGGCAGGAGCTCTGCGTATCCGGGCCATACCTTGGCCTCTCCGTACCTCGCGCCGGGGAAGACGGCAACGTGCGACCTTCGCCCGGATCCGGGCAGCGCCGCCTCCGGCATGGTCCGGTCAGGCTCGACGCCCAGGTGCCGCACCAGCTCCATGTAGTCCTCTGAGTGGTGCCTCTCGCCCATCCGGGGAGGCTCCAGCGCGGTGGTCAGCAGGGGCGACCGGAGGTCCCCCCTGTACCCTATCCTCCTCGGTATTCCGGAGAGCAGGCCGCGGAGGGCGCTCCTGAAGGAGCCGGTGAGCAGCAGCAGGGTCGTCCATCCGCCACCACGGGCGGTCCTGCCGGTCACCACCGGAGCTTCCGGGAAGAAGACCCGGACCAGCCCGGAGACCCTCGGATGGCTCCATATGCCGGCGCCGGGCCTGGCCGCCAGCACGGATCCGACCGCAGGGAGGCTCATCACCAGGTCGCCCAGCCAGTTGGGGGTCCTCACCAGGACCCGGCCATCACCACCCTCGTCTGAGGAGCCCGGACCAGGCATCCACCAGCTCCCTCTCGTCGCGTGAGGGCTGCACCCCTCCCCACCTGGGGAAAGAGCCGCTCCCGTCCATGCCCACGGCGGGTACGCCCAGGGCCCTCGCCTCGGCCCACAGCGACGGGTCGGAGGCGGCGGCGGCGGTAGCGCCGGCGACGATTGCGGCCCTCACCGGGCGGTCGAGGTCGGGGAACTCCCTCTGTCTGCCTGTGACGGTCACCGTCCTGAGCGGTATCTCGGCCCTGTGCTTCTCCAGGGCGGCGAGGGCGTCGGTGCCCACGGCTATGTACGGCAGGGCCCTGCCGGACACCGGCGCCATCAGCTCGGAGGCCCGCTCGGCGTGCTCCGGCAGGAGCTCCGGTCGCCAGGAGAGGTCCGGCTCGATGCCGAGCGCCCGGCACATGACAGCGAGGACCTCCGGGTAGGTCCGCTCTCGGGACCTGACCCTTATGCTCCAGCTCTCGCCTGCGGAGGCGCTCACGGTCACGCCGGCGCTGGACTCGGCTGCCACCCTCTCTGCGGCCGGGTCCGTCTCGGTGTACGGGTGGAAGAGGATGGTCCTGGACGCCCCGTCCCCCTCCGCCAGGCCCTCAGGCAGCGCGGGCCTGTCCGCGTAGGTCAGGAGGGTCGGGGCCCACCTGAGCATGCCCCACAGGCCACCGTCCCGCTCCGGGCATACGACGGTCAGCTCCGCCTCACCGAAGGCGCGCTGCAGGTAGCCGGCGAGGTAGAGTGCCGGCCAGGCGTCCTTCTCCGCCGGACCGGAGTAGACGATGACCCTGGCCGGGTCGCGCAGGTCCTCCGGCAGGTGCATGACCCTGCCCGAGCGTCTGGCCGGCCTGCCGGTCATCCCGAGTATCCTGCGGAGAAGGCGCTTCACTCAAGCTCCTCCAGCAGGTCGGAGGCCATCGCCCGGACGGACGAGCCGTAGGTGGTGTCGGAGGATGCCCACTGCAGTGCCGTCATCGCCTCTCCGTACCTGCCCTGGCCCTGAAGGCTGAGGCCGAGAACCACGGTCGGGAGCCCCTCCCCGGGGAAGCGCTGCATGAGCCACCTGGCGATCTCCTCCGCCTCTCCGAACCTGCCGGTCTGGCAGAGGGCCATGGATATGTCCACGGCCGAGTAGAACCTCTCCCTCACGGTCTCGCCGGCCCCGAGGGAGCCGACCAGGAGGGGAAGGGCATCCTCCGGCCGTCCACGCATCTGGAGGGCCATCCCGGCGGCCCTCCGCGTCAGCCAGTCGTCCTCGCCCGGCTCCTCCAGCTCGGAGACGGCCATGACGGGAAGGCCGCAGCACCAGGCGAGCCTGGCGTACCAGAAGGCGACCAGGGACCTGGAGACCGGGTAGGTCTCCAGGAGCTGGATGATGTCGAATGCCTCCGACGCCCTCCCGGCGTAGAGAGCCTCCTCCAGCCTCCGGCTCTCTATCCGGGCGGTCCCCGCGTGATTGGAGCGCTCCCCGTAGACCTCCCCCGCCTCTTCGAAGAGCCCCTCCAGCTCCAGCGACGCGCCCGGTGTGCCGGAGAGGAGGACCAGCAGAAGCGTCAGCATCGGCTCACCTCCCCACTATGCCGCCGAGGACCCGCCGCATCAGCCGCATGTAGCTGACCAGGCCCATGAGCGCGGAGAGGAGGGCGATGACCGTCGTCGGCCAGAGAAGCGAGTGGAAGAGGTACTTCTCCGGGAAGGCGGCCTGTCCGGCCGCGACCGTCACCAGCAGGTAGCTGAAGAGGACGGCGAGCTTCTCCCCGGTGGTTATCGTGACGAGGGGTGAGGAGAGGCTCCAGGAGACCGCGGCCAGGGCCAGCAGGAGCACCAGGTGATAGGAGGCGAGCAGCACCGCGGCCACCGGCTCCAGAACGCCCATCGTGAGTGAGGTCACCATGAGCGCGACCGGGAGGAAGAACTTGTCCGCGGTGAAGTCCAGAACCCTCCCCGCGTGGGAGGCGCTCCCGGTGGCCCGCGCGAGGCGGCCGTCCATGTAGTCCGAGAGCGAGCAGCCGAGGACTATCCAGAAGGCTGCCCTGGGGCTTTCCAGGAGCCAGGCGGCGACCACCAGGGCAGGGGCCCCGGCAATCCTCGACCAGCTCAGGAGGGCAGGCAGAAGGGAGAGGCCGGCCCCACCCCGGACCGGGCCGACCCGGAGGTCCCCCCTGAGCCGCTCGCGCAGCCTCTCCCTCCGGTCGGAGGAGCCCGCGGGGGTCCCGCTCATCCATCCGGTCCCAGCTCCAGGAGCATGTCCAGCTCGCTGAGCCCTATCCAGTCCCTCTGCCACTCCAGGTCCTCGGGCAGGAAGAGCCCGGCAAGCATGGAGAGCTCATCCCTGCCCACCAGGGCCTCCGGGTGGAACAGGCCCCCGGGGCCGGTGGACATCCAGCCCATCCGTACCACGGCGGCGATCGTCGGTCCGTAGTCGTCGTCCTGAAGGTCGGGAGGAACCTCGGCGCCCTGCGAGAGAACCGGGTAGAGCTCGAACCTGCCGAACCATGCCAGCGCGATGCCGAGGTCGCGCCTGGTGACCGGGAGCACGAGGCCCCTCCCCTCCATCCAGGCCTCCGCCTCGCGTATCCTCCCCTCGGAGACGAGCAGGGTGACCAGCGGGATGAGCATGTCCCTCTGCCCGTTGCGCATCATGTTCCTGAGGGTCTCGACGGCATCCACCGGCGAGGCGCTGACCGAGCCGTACGAGTAGCCGGACCAGTAGCCGCTCCCGTCGTCGTCGGCATCGGTCTCCGTCTGGGCGGCGACGGTCGGTGAGAGGAGGAGCATCAGAATCATCGGGATGAGGAGGGTTATGGAGCGGGCAACGGGGGTCGAACCCGCGACTTTCAGCTTGGGAAGCTGACACTCTGCCAACTGAGTTATGCCCGCTCCGAGAACCTCGTCTCCCCCGGACAGGGTAATCAAACCGCGGCCGCCCCTCGCGTCAAGCCACCGGGGCAGGGATGGAGCGTCTCGCCGGCGAAGACCGGCCTGGCCTCCCCCTCGAGCCACCATCCGTCGCCGTCGGTGCCCACCGTCAGGCGCAGCCCGCCCCTGGTCGTCACGGCGGCAGGGTCCGGCAGACGGATGCCCTCGGAGCGGGCCGCGGCCACCGCCGCCAGGGCGCCGGTCCCGCAGGCCAGCGTCTCGCCCTCCACCCCCCGCTCCCAGGTGCGGAGGGTCAGCGAGCCATCCGGCGCCACCTCCAGGTAGTCCGCGTTGGCCCCCTCGGGCGCGAGCTTCGGGTGGTTCCTCACCAGCGGCGCGACCCGCTCGAAGTCGGAGTCGCCCCCGGGGGCGGTGAGCCGTACCGCGTGGGGGACGCCGCTGTCCACCAGTACCAGCTCGACCCGGCCGGCGTCGGTTTCGAGGACGGCCCGGCCGGTCACCGCGGGCCGGGCGGTCCACACCCTCGCGGAGCGGTCAGAGGTGACCACGGCCCGGTGCCTTCCGGCGCCGCTCTCGAACTCGAACGGCGAGCCGCTCTCCACGATGCCCAGCATGGACGCGTAGACGGCGATGCAGCGGGCGCCGTTGCCGCACATGGCGGCCTCGGAGCCGTCGCTGTTCATGTAGAGCATGGAGAAGGCGCTCCCCGGCGATGAGCCGGGGCGGAGCACCAGCACCCCGTCCGCCCCCACGGAGAGGCCCCGCCGGCATATCTCCCGGACGGTCCCGCCGGCGAGCAGAGGGCCGGCCAGCCCGTCCCTGTCGTCCAGGGCGATGAAGTCGTTCCCCGCCCCGCTGAGCTTCACGAACCTCAGAGCTTACCTCCAGCCGGTCCGGTTATCGCCTGCAGCTCGGAGATGGCATCCGGGTTGTCCGGGTCAGCCTCGAGCACATCCCCGTACCGCTCTATGGCCTCCTCGATCCGCCCCTCCGCCGCGTAGAGCCTCGCCATGAGGAGCCTCAGCTCGGTGTTGGCGCCTGCGTGCCTCTCGAAGGAGGCCGCGTCCTCCGACAGGCGGTCGAGGCCGTAGCTCCCCCGAATATACATGCCGGCAAGGTCGGACAGCATCGACCTGGAGACATCCTCCGGTCCGCCGTGCGAGAGGGAGAGAAGGAGCGCGCCGGACATCATGTCCGGCTCGCCGGTGTCCAGGGCCACGTCCGCCATCCGACCGGCGGCGGCCAGCGGGTCGGCGAGCACGGCCCGGGCCTCGTCGTAGCCGGAGACGTAGGGGGCGTACCTCTCCTCGAACAGGAAGCTCCTCCCCTCCCGGGCCGGGAGCCGGTCCCCCCTGGCCAGCACCCGGAGCGAGGGGCCGCTCCACACCAGCCTGAGGGAGTCCAGCGAGTCCGGCGCCCAGTGCATGAGCTCCGCCGCAGAACCGCCGGGTACCTCTCGAAGACCGGCCAGGTAGAGAAGGCCGCCCCACGAGCGGTCGAGGATGAAATCGGCCTGGTGGATAACTAGGTCCGCCTCATTCTCGCGCATGAGCGCCAGCAGGCTCTCCTCCGGGCCGAAGACCGCCTCCGCGAAGCGATGGATGGTCTCGCGGTTCTCCTCGCTCTCGAAGAAGGTGGAGATGACCACCGGCCTCTCCGCGTAGGCGGAGACCATGCCGGAGATGTGCCAGTAGGCCAGCACGGCGTCGTCCGGGGCGGTCTCCCTGCGGAGCCAGGAGAGCATCGACGAGAGCTCGCTCTCCGCGAGGAGGGAGGCGTCGTCCCGGAGGTCGAGCCCGGCGGAGCGGACCGCGCCGGCGACCGTGGCCGGGAAGCAGGACTGAAGGAGGAGGGCCGCGCAGGCCGCCGGGACCATCCACCGCCGCCTCATGGACTCGGCCAGGATAGGCACCAGAGCTATGGCCAGCAGGACGTGGAGCCTGTCGAAGAGGAGGTAGCCCCCCAGGGCCAGCGGCGGGAGCCATACCATGGCCCTTCCCCTGTACCTGCGCACGAAACCGGGTATGCCGGGGAGCGCAAGCAGGACCGGCACCCCGAAGAGCAGGAGCATCTGTCCCGGCGTCGGGCTGGTGTAGCCGGATACCCAGAAGAGCCTGGCGTCCGGGGAGAGGAGCGCCGGGTCCTCCGGATGGGAGAAGAGGAATCGCAGCTTGGCGAGCACCACCGCCCCCACGTGACCGGTGGAGCCGGTGCCCGCCGCGAATGTCGCGAGGGCGGCCGCCGCTCCCGCCGGGACCAGCCATCGTCGGCCCCTGCCCCGGAGCAGCACAAGCACGAGCAGGGAGAGCGCGAGCACCGTGGCCGGGCTGCGCCAGGCCGCGTCCGACCTCATGTGGGGCAGGAGCACGGAGCCGATGAGCTGCGCGGATGCGAGCGGTACGCACAAACGCGCAGGGGGTCCCTCCCCCTCCCACCGGCGGAGCAGGAGCCAGAGGAACAGGAAGGCCGAGAGGAAGGCGGTGACCTTCCAGCAGGCCAGCGCCGCCAGCAGCAGAAGCCCCGACGCGGCGCCCCTTCGGACGGTCCGGTCGCCGGCGAGGTAGCCGTCGACAAGCCACCCGAGCGTGACCAGGAGCGGGAGCGCCACGGTCTCCCGGTAGAGCGACCCCCCCCTGGCCCTGAGAAGAGCCGGGAAGAGCGCCGCGTAGAGGGCTGAGGCGGTCAGCGCCTGGAGCGCCGGCGTACCGGAGGTGCGCATCCAGAGGTAGAGGGCGGGCACTGACAGGAGCGGGAAGAGAATGACGAAGAGCCTGATGAAACGGTCGAAGTCGCCGCCGACCGCGCGATGGGTCCAGCCGGCTATGTACTCCTCGAAGACCGAGTTCCTGTAGACCCTGAACCCCTCTGGGTGCATGACCATCGGGTCGACCGCCGGCACGTAGCCGCGCTCGGACACCATCCTGGCGTACCTGTAGGCCTGGGTGGTCTCCCCCTGCATCCTGGGGGGGGGCGGCATGACGGACGAGGAGAACCAGAGCCTGAAGAGGAGACCGAGAGCGACGGCCGCCGCCAGAGCCAGGACGACCGCGGCGGCCCTTGTCCCCCTGCCTGCCCGCCCCTCAGGAGGGGAGCTGGGCATGGCGGCCGGCCATGTGCCTCGAGATGAGCTTGAGCGTGTCGAGGGGACCGTTCCCGCCCAGCGCAACCGACTCCACCGTCTGCCAGCCGTGCCTGTTGAGCTGAGCGTCCAGCATCTTCGAGTCGGCTATGCCGGGAAGGTCCCTCTTGTTGAACTGCAGCACGACCGGGAGCATGGAGAGGTCGAGCCCGAACGTCTTGAGGTTGGTCTCCAGGTCGTCCATGCTGCCCAGGTTGGCGTCCAGCCTCTCGTTCTGGCTGTCGGCCACGAACACCAGCCCGTCGACGCCGTCGAGGATGACCCGCCTGCTGAGAGAGTAGTAGGCCTGGCCGGGGACGGAGTAGAGGTGCAGCCTGACCCTGTCCCCGCCTATCATGGCGAAGTTGACCGGTAGGAAGTCGAAGAAGACGGTCCTCTCGCCCCGCGTGCAGAGGGTGACCAGCCTCCCCCGGTGCTCGGGGGCTATCACGTCCCTTATCCTGCGCAGGTTCGTGGTCTTGCCGGAGAGCCCCGGCCCGTAGTAGACGATCTTGTAGGCGACCTCGTTCTCGGACCGGTGCATCAGACCCCCCCGCCGGGAACCGCGCTAGCGAGATCAGAGGATATAATGGGAATCCTCCCTCCTGTCGGCAAGTGCCGACAGAACCTCCGCGGCCTTCCTTCCTGTTATCACGACCTTCCCCCGGATGGTGTCCGGGGCTCCGAAGAGCACCTCGTCCAGCAGGTAGGAGAGGACCGGCCTCAGCCTCCTGGCGCCTATGTCCTCCGTGTTGCAGTTCAGCCCGTAGGCGACCGACGCAACGGTCCTGCAAGCCGCGCTGCTCAGGCGGAGGTCGACGCCGTCCGCCGCGAGCAGCGCGGTGTACTGGTTGAGGAGAGAGCTCTCCGGCTCCTTCAGTATGCGCAGCAGGTCCTCCTCCGTCAGAGGATCGAGGGTGACCCGCAGAGGGAACCTGCCCTGCAGCTCGGGGATGAGGTCCGACGGGCTCGAGCCGTGGAAGGCGCCGGCGGCTATGAAAAGCATGTGGTCGGTGTTCACCGGCCCGTACCTGGTCTGGACGGTGCTTCCCTCCACCAGGGGCAGCAGGTCCCTCTGGACCCCCTCCCTGGAGACGTCCGGCCCCTTCCCCCCCTCCGAGCCGATTATCTTGTCCATCTCGTCAACGAAGATGATGCCCTCCTCCCGGGCGAGCCTCAGCCCCTCCCGGATGTGATCGCCGCCCTCCAGGAGCCTCTCGCCCTCCTCGTCGGTCAGGCGCTCCCTGGCCTCGGAGACGGTCAGGCGGCGCTTGCGCCTCCTGCCGCCGGTCATCCTGTCCAGGAGCTTCCGGAGCCCCTCCCCCGCCGGGTTGTCGAACCCGGCACCGGGCATCATCGGGAGGATCTCCACCTGCGGGCCGGACTCGGAGAGGACCAGCTCCACCTCCGCGTCGTCGAGGAGCCGCCGGTCGAGCATCCTGCCCAGCTCGGAGTCGTCGAGATGGGCGTAGCCCGACTTGCGGAGCGCATCCACGAGTCGGCGGCGCACCGAGGCGGCCACCCTGTCGCCGCTGCCGGCCACCTCCTTCTCGGCGGCCAGGTTGACCGCCCTCCGCACGAGGGCGCGGACCATCGACTCGACGTCCCTCCCGACGTACCCGGTCTCGGTGTACTTTGTGGCCTCGACCTTGACGAACGGGGAGCCGGTCAGCTCCGCCAGGCGCCTGGCTATCTCGGTCTTGCCTATCCCGGTGGGTCCCAGCATGATGAGATTGCTGGGGTATATCTCCCTGCGGATATCCTCCTCGACGAGGAGCCGCCGGTACCTGTTGCGCAGCGCAATTGCGACCGCGCGCTTTGCATCCTGCTGGCCCACGACGTGGCGGTCCAGCCAGCCGACGGTCTCCATCGGGGTGAGGGCGTCGCTCACCTCTCGAGGACCTCCAGCTGCACCACCCCGCCGGTGTAGATGCATATCTCCGAGGCGATGGCGATGCTGGTCCCGGCTATCCTGGCAGGGCCCATCCTCGTGTGGGCGTCCAGGGCCCTGGCCGCCGCCAGCGCGTAGGCGTGGCCGGAGCCGACCGCGACTATGCCGTCCTCCGCCTCCACCACCTCGCCGGAGCCGCCTATCAGTAGGGCGTGCTCCCGGTCCACGGCGGCGAGGAGGGCGTCCAGCTGCCTGAGGTACTTGTCGGACCGCCACTCCCTGGCCAGCTCCACCGCCGCCCTCGGCAGGTTCCCCCGGGCGGTCTCCAGCTTCTCCTCCAGGCGCTCCACCAGAGCGAAGGCGTCGGCCCCGCTGCCGGAGAAGCCCACAAGCACTCCGTCGTCGTGGAGCCGCCTCACCTTCCGAGCGGTGCTCTTGACTACCGTGTCGCCAAGCGTGACCTGGCCGTCGGCGGCCATTGCCGCCATGCCGGACCTGACGATGCCGACCACGGTGGTCGAGTGGATGTCGGTCATTCGCCGCCCTCCAGGGCGTTCACCCATGCATAGGCCCCGGAGCCGTTGCCCGGTTCCGGCATGCCCCGGGCGTAGCCGGCCGGGTCCGCCAGGATCTCTGCGAGCGTCCCGTCGTCCAGGAGCCCGCTCCCGGAGAGGGAGACGTACATCAGCTCTGGCAGGCCGGCCCTTGCGGAGAGCCATGCGACGGCCTCCGGCGGGTTGGCCGCCGAGGCGAGCACCCACCACTCCATCTCGTCCCTGGAGACGGCTGCCCGGTCGAGCAGCCGGTCGGCCAGCGACTCCAGCAGCGCCGAGGCGTCCGGGTCGTCCAGCGCCCGGGAGAGGACCAGCCCGGCGCTCGCAGCGGAGAGGTACTGCCCACGGGCCGCCACGGAGGCCATGTCGGAGGCTATGGAGGCGGCGTCCGACTCCGGGGAGACCGCCACGCTGTCCGTCACCTGGGGGTCTATGTGGTCGAAGAGTATCGATATGCCGCTCTCCGTCAGGTCGATCCTGCTGGTTACCGGAGTGGTCTCCATCACACGGGTCAGCTCCTCCAGGGCGAGGGCGGCCATCCTGCCGGAGCGGCCGTCGGCGCCCGGCTCCATGGCCCTGACCCTCTCCCAGGCGCCCAGGTAGTCGGTGAACATCAGGTCCAGCTCCACCCTGAGCCACTCGAATGCCTCCGAGCCGTCGTCAAGGGAGTCGAAGACGGCGTCGTACTCCTCCTCCTGGCGGTAGCCGAGGTTGCCGCCCATGCCGTTCGCCAGCCCGGTCATGTACATGGCCGAGCTCTGCAGCTCCTCGCTGCCGTACTCCCGCGCGGCCTGCTCCAGGTAGTCCGCTATTGCCAGGAGGGTGTCCCGGGCGGCGGCCGCCCCCCTGGTGCCGTCGACGAGCCGTGCCACTATCAGCGCCCTGGAGGGGAGTATCCTGGCCCATTGCCGGGGAAGCGTCGAGAAGAGCATCTCCGACTCGTCCAGGGCCATCTGAGCGCTGTCCGGCTCTCCCACCGCCATGTAGTGGTATGCCAGCTGGTGGTATGCGGAGGCGTAGTTGCGGAGGAGCTGTATGGTCTGGTCGCACTTGAACACGCCCGGGTCCGTCACTCCGGTGAAGCGGTACCCGGAGAGCAGCTCCCAGCCCCTGGCGGCGTCCACCGCGTCAACCACCGGCTCCCTCGTGACCCGGAAGGCTATCCCCTCCATCTCCTGGTAGCTCTCGAGGTACCGCCGGCTGTCCCTCGCGACGGTCCCGGCGAAGTAGACCTCCCTGCCGTGGACCGGGCGGCGCTCTATCATCTTCAGCAGCACCAGGTCCTGCATGGTGAGGGCGCCCTGGCTGCCCAGGCCCTCGGTGGGCATGGCTATGGAGACCCGTCCGTCCATTATGGCCCACGGCCATGCCTGGTCGAAGGTCGCCCTCAGTATGGTCCCGTCCATCGGTCCGGTGACCGGCCTCGAGTCCTCCGTCACGTGGAACTGGTGCGGACCCCATACGAAGACCGGCCTGAGCGAGTCGACTATTCCCATCTCCCCGTACTCGAGGAGGAGCGGGTCCCGTTCGAGAAGCTGCTCTACGTACCAGTTGGTGTTCATCAGGCTCAGGTTGCTGACGATGACGTCCCGCCTCACGCCGAGGACCCCCTGGGCGAACCAGAGCGGGAAGGTGTCGTTGTCGCCGTTGGTGATGAGGACGGCTCCCTCGGGGCAGCTCTCCAGCAGGTTGATACCGTAGTCGTGGGCGAAGTAGGAGCGTGACCTGTCGCACCTGTGCCAGTTGGCCGCCAGCATGGCCGCCGGCAGGAGCAGGAGCGCCCAGGCCGCCCGGCTGCTGCGGGAGACCAGCTCCCGGAAGGCCGCCGTGAGCCCCAGGCCGGATACCATGGCCACGAAAGCGAACGAGGCGCCGAAGAAGTAATCCCTCTCCCTCACCTCGCCGGCCTCGGTCCCCTCGGGGCCGGTCTTGAAGTTCAGGGCGAAGAAGATGAAGAGGATGCTGGCCATCATCAGCAGCATCAGCATGAGCACCAGCAGCGAGGGCTTCCTCCTGCCCAGCTCCACCAGGCCGTATATCGCGCCGAAGACCAGGAGTATCCTCATTACCGTGGCCGCAGGAGCGCCTGCCGCCCCCAGGAGCCTCTCCCACCCGTGGTCGACCCTGCCGGTCTGCCAGGAGAGGTACTCCAGGTAGAGGCCTATCTGCTCCGGGAAGGGGCCCTTTCGGTCGAGGATGGAGGTGCGGCCGTACTGCTCCCTGCTGAACGCCTTCTCGAAGGACTCCCACTCCGAGGGGTCGGTCTCGTTTATCTCCGGCGACTGGACCGCCCGCAGCGGCATGTACAGGTGCACGCTGAAGGCCAGCACGGCCAGGCCGCCGAGGGTCAGAAGGAACCATGGCCTCCGCCATATCCGGGTTCTGCCGCGGAACGCGTAGATGAAGTAGACGACCAGCAGCGAGGGGCCGGTTATGAACGGTACGCTGCCGTGGAGGGCGACCGCCATGATTATGAGGTAGGAGAGCAGCAGAAGGTGCCTGGCCTCCCCCCATCCGCCCCTGTCGCTCCGGTCCTCCGCCGGCCTCCGCTCGCCGTACCTCGCCATCCAGGTGTCGAACGCCCACAGTATGACCAGGGTGAAGAGCAGGGCGGTGGAGTAGGTCTCGGTTGCGTTAGCGTTCCTCCAGATGCTGTAGCTGAACGCCGCAATGGTCCCGGCGAGCACGCTGGCCACCCTGTACCAGCCGGTGCTCATCCCTATCCTGCCGCCCCATCGCTGAACGAGCCTGGCCATTATCCCGATGGCCGCGGTACCGGTAAGTGCGCAGAGCAGGTTGACCCTCCCGGCCACCGCGGGCAGGAAGGCGAAGAGGACGGTACCGAGCCTTCCGAGCAGAACGAAGAGGGGAACGCCCGGCGGGTGGGGTATGCCCATAGTTGCCGAGCAGGTGATGTACTCCCCGCTGTCCCAGAAGCTGACCGAGGGAGCCAGCGTGAGGAAGTAGACGATTCCGGCTGCCACTGCCGTGAGCAGCGCGATGTACCGGTCGACCCTGAGGACCCTCAGCTCTTCAGCCTTCCTCATCTGCCCGCTTCCTCTCTCCCCTGGGATGCGCCTTCCTGTAAGCCTCCCTGAGCCTCTCGGTGGTCAGATGCGTGTAGACCTGCGTGGTGGAGAGGCTGGCATGGCCTAGCATGTCCTGTACCGCCCTGAGGTCGGCGCCGCTGTCCAGCAGGTGCGTCGCGAAGCTGTGCCTGAACGTATGGGGCGTCGCCCCGGCGGCACGGGCCGCCCTGGATACACCGCTGGCTACAATACGGCGGATGTCACGCGGGTCAAGCTCGCGGCCGCGCACGCTGACGAACACCGTGCCCGGGTCGGGCCTCTCCCCCAGCATCCCCTTCCTGACACGTAGCCAGGCCGATATCGCCACGGCGGTCATGCCCGGTACGGGCACTATCCGCTCCCGGTCGCCCTTCCCCCGGACGCGCACCTCCCCCGCCGCGAGGTCAAGGCCGGTGAGGGGCAGGCCGGCCGCCTCCGAGGCCCTGAGCCCGGCGCCGTAGAGGAGCTCGACCACCGCCCTGTTCCTCGTGCCGAGCGGCGTCGAGGTGTCGTACGAGGAGATGACCGCCTCCACCTCCCTCACCGAGAGGAAGCCGGGCAGGGATGAGCCGGACCTCGGCATCGCCAGGAGCCTGGCCGGGTTGGCGTCGCTCCGGCCGGTGCCGGTCAGCCAGTCCCCGAAGGTCCTCAGCGTAGAGACCAGCCTGGTCAGGCTCCTGGGACCGAGGCCCCTCGCGGTCTCGTGCCTGACGAAACCCCTCAGGCGGGTGAGGGTGAAGCCCTCCAGGAGCGGGGTGTCGTCGAGCCAGTCCTCGAAGCGCCTGACGTCCGAGACGTAAGCCCTGGCCGTGTGCCCGGAGAGCCTCCTGCCGTAGAGGAGCTCCTCCCCGAACAGCTCCGTCAGCCCTCTATCCTCTTCTTGCACCTCGGGCACCAGACCCCCTTCTTCCGCTTCTCCAGGATGGGGAAGCCGCACCTGGGGCACATCCTGCCGACCGGCTCGTTCCAGAGAGCGTAGTCGCAGTCCGGGTATCGGTTGCATCCGTAGAAGAGCTTCCTCCTCCTGGAGGACCTCCTCTCCACCAGCTCCCCGTCGCAGCCCTCCACGGGGCAGGATACGCCGGTCGGGACCGGCTCGCTGTGGCCGCACTCCCTCCCCCTCTCGCAGGAGAGGAAGCGACCGTATCGGCCACGGCGGAGCACCAGCCTGCCTCCGCACCTCGGGCACTCCCTCCCCTCGAACACCTGCGGGGTCTCGCTCTCCAGCTGCCTCGAGTATCGGCATGAAGGGAACCCGGTGCAGGCCACGAACCGCCCGAATCGCCCCCACTTGACCACCAGCGGCGAGCCGCAGGTCGGACAGGTCTCGCCGGTGCTCTCCTGCATGTCCTCCCTGACCGACGGCAACTCCTTCCTGGCCTGGGCCAGGGATGCCTCCAGCGGCATGTTCAGGTCGGAGAGGGCCTCGACGTAGCTCTTCTCCCCTCTGGCCACATCGTCCAGGAGCTTCTCCATCCCGGCGGTGAAGCCGACCTCGAAGATGTGCGGGAACATCCTGACGAGGAGCCCGACCGTGGCAGTGCCCAGCTCGGTGGGAGCGAGGGAGCGGCCGTCCTTCTCCACGTACTTCCGCTTCCGGAGGGTGGCTATGGTGCTGACGTAGGTCGAGGGCCTGCCTATCCCCAGCTTCTTCATCTCCGCCACCAGCCCCGCCTCGGTGAACCTCTGTGGCGGCTTCGTGAAGCACTGGGTCGCGGTGGGGTCCGAGAGGGAGACCTCCCCCTCCGAGAGTGGCGGGAGCGGGTCCCGGAGCCGGAGCGATCTGGGGTCGATGACCGTGTAGCCCGGCGACTCCAGGCTCTCCCCCGTGGCAACCAGCTCCATCCCCTCGCCGGAGACGGTGACGGTGGTCCGAGCTACGACGGCGTCGGCCATCTGGGTGGAGGCGAACCGCCTCCATATCATCGAGTAGAGCCTCAGCTTCTGTCCCGACAGGAAGGTGGCGGCCCTCTCCGGGGTCAGCTCTATGTCCACCGGCCGGATGGCCTCGTGGGCGTCGTGGGAGCCGGGGGAGCTCCTGTACCTCCTCGGGCTCGGGTGGAGGGCATCCTTTCCGAACCTGCCTCCGAGGTACTCCCTGCATGCGGAGATGGCCTCCGGGCTTATCCTCACGGAGTCCGTGCGCATGTAGGTTATGAGCCCCCTTCGCTCCCACTCGACCTCGACTCCCTCGTACAGCTCCTGGGCCAGCCTCATGGTCCTGGAGGGGGAGACCGAGAGCCTGGAGGAGGCCGACTGCTGCAGGGAGCTCGTGATGAAGGGAGGCGAGGGCCTCCGCCTGGACGACTTCCGCCGTACCGAGGAGACCCGCCACTCGGCCTCCCCGCTCCGGAGCCTGTCCAGCACCGCCTCCGCCTCGGCCTCGTCGCGGGGCGCCTTCTCCGGCGTGTCGGCCTTCCTGCCGTCAAGCCTGCTGAGAGCCGCCCGGAACCTGCTCTCCCCCCGGACCACGTCCGTCTCCACCGTCCAGTACTCCAGAGGGACGAACTCCCGTATCTCGT
This sequence comes from uncultured bacterium, assembly GCA_964423505.1. Lineage (GTDB taxonomy): Bacteria > Fermentibacterota > Fermentibacteria > Fermentibacterales > JCC-6 > CAYREX01. The sequence continues at coordinate 293,096 of CAYREX010000003.1, forward strand.
CCTCCCTCTCCTGGACTATCCGGAGGGCCACCGTCTGGACCCTGCCGGCGCTGCCCCCCTTCCCCATCACCCTGTGGAGCCATCCGGAGACCCTGTATCCCACCAGCCGGTCCATCACCCTTCGGGCCTGCTGGGCATCCACCAGCTTCATGTCGATGCCGCCCGGCTTCCTCACCGCCTTCAGGACGGTCTCACGGGTGACTGCGTTGAACCTGAGCCTCCTGAACTGCCTGTCGCCGCCGGCCAGTATCTCGGCGATGTGCCAGCATATGGCCTCGCCCTCCCGGTCCGGGTCGGCCGCCAGGTAGATGCGGTCGAAGCCGTCCGCCCTCCGCTTGAGCTCGCGGACGGTCTTCCTCTTGTCGGCGAGGATGGTGTAGGTCGGTCTGAAGCCGTTCTCTACGTCCACGGCCAGCCGGTTCTCCGGCAGGTCGCGGACATGGCCGTTGGAGGCCACGACCTCGTAGTCGTCGCCCAGGTACTCCCGCAGGCTGCGAGCCTTCGCGGGAGACTCGATGATAACGAGCCTTGTCGCCTTGCCGCTCATCGGTTTCTCGCTCCCGGGAGTGTGGCGGGTAGACGCCGGCTCCCTCGGCCGGCATCCGAAGTCATTCCAGGGTGGTCATCCACTCCTGGACCGGACCGGACACGAGGTCGTATACCCCGGCCAGCGCGGCCTGTCTCCGCTGGATCGAGGCCGGGCTCGGGCTCATCGACATGACCCCGAAGCTGTCCGCCACGAATGTGAAGAGGCTTACCTCGTGGTACTGGGTCTCCCTGTAGTAGAGGGTTATCTGATCGACCGCGGTCCCCTCCAGGGCTCCCGCAAGGCGGCTGAGGAGCTGCGCCCGCTTCTCCATGGGCTCGGGGTGCATGATGGAGAGCACCAGGAGAACGTCCCCGCCCTCGGTGCGGCCCAGTGTGAAAGCGTCTATCGAGAGGCCGACCGAGGAGGATATGCTGGCCATCGGGTAGGCGAGCAGGGGCAGCGAGTCCGCCATTACCTCTATCTGGTCCAGCGGAGAGCTCATCAGCATCCTGGGCATGACTATCTCGTCCGGCCTCAGGGAGTCGACGAGGACTATCTCCGACAGGGGCCGCTCCGGTCCCTCCGCGACGGCGAGGGTATCCGGGACGGTAAGGGTATCGGACTCGGCCTGGAGGCTGTCCTCCGGAAGCGCGATGGTGTCCGGCTGCGCCCCGTTGCCCGTGGTGTCATCCGCCGGCGCGACCTCCGTGGTGTCCGCCGCCTGGGCCGTGTCGGCCATGACCGCGAGATCCTCCGGCGAGGCCAGCTCCGGCTCCTCGCCCCCGGGGGCCATGAGCTCAAGCGGGTCCAGCAGGAAGAAGGCCGCAGCAGCCGCGACAAGGAGCAGCACGCCGATGAGCACCGGGGAGACCTTCCTGCCCTTCCGCTCCGGCTCCGGCTCGGGGGGCAGCTCCTCCTCCTCTTCGTCCGGGAGCAGGTCCCTCTTGTACTCGGGGACGCCCTGGAGCGGCCTGTCCACCATCTTGCCCTCTCCGGCGCACTTCGTGCACACGTGCAGAATACGGTCGAAGCAGTCCGAGCAGGTCAGGTCGCCGCACGTCCTGCAGGGGGCGAGCTTCTCCACGTCGGTCGGTATCCGGCCGCAGACGTGGCATCTCTCCGACGTCCTGAGCTCCTCGGATGCCGAGGTGATGACGAAGGAGTCGTCTTCCGGTCCTCCGGACCGCTCTGCGGCCCGCTCGCTCTCGGCCTCCCACTCGCCCGGAGAAGCCTCGCGGCCGGCCTGCTGCCAGCTCATGGATTCCTCCGGGTCGAAGCCGTGGTCGAACTCCGGCTCGCCCTCCCCCGACTCCTCCTGCGGCGGGAGCTCCCTCCTGACGGGTGTCGGGGGGTGCTCCGGTCCGTACGACCTGGGGAGGATGTCGACGTAGGGGTAGAGCTTCTGCTGGAGTATCCTGGCCTGGCCCATCTCCATCCCCTGGCCCAGGATCGTCGGGGAGCTCTCCACCGAGGACCTGGCCTCCTCCTCGGTCATTCCCATCTCGCTGACCAGGAGCTCGGCTACCTTGTTCCTCTCCTCTTCGCGGCTGAGTCGCACGAGGAGCAGGTCCACGATGGGGTTCCCGCTCATCTCACCCTCTCTTCTCGCTCATTATCATGTCGAACTGCCGGCTCAGCCTTCGCATGACCATCCTGCTGACCTTGCGCAGGGTCTCGAAGACCCCGAGCCCGTCGGTGGCTATCGATTCCGTGCATGGCACCCTGGAGAGGCCCAGCCTCTCCCTTATCTCCCCCGAGGGGAGTATGTCCGGGAGGTCCCTCTTGTTGCACTGAAGCACCAGGCTGACCCCGGTGCGCCTGCCGGACCTCAGGTGCTCCTTCAGATCGTTGAGGCTGGCTACGTTCGCGTCCATCCTGGCCCTCTGGGAATCGGCAACGAAGACGATGCCGTCGACGCCCTGGAGTATCAGCCTCCTGCTGTCCGAGTACATGGCCTGGCCGGGCACGCTGTAGAGGTGCAGCCTGACCTTGAATCCGTGTATGGTCCCGGAGTCCACCGGGAGGAAGTCGAAGAAGAGCGTCCTCTCGTTGCCGGTGGCCAGCGATATGAGCTTGCCCCGGCCGGTGGAGGGTATCTGTCCGTGTATGTGCTTCACGTTGGTGGTCTTGCCGGAGAGGCCGGGTCCGCAGTAGACGATCTTGCAGTCTATCTCGCGGGAGCTGTAGCTAACGGTCGCCATCCGGGCCCTCTCCGCGAGTGGTTTCGTCCTCTCCTGTATCGTCATCGTCCCGCTCTATCTCGTCCTTCAGGCCCCTCTTGAACATGTGGAGCGCCTGGCCGAGAGACCTGGCCAGCTCCGGTATCCTGCGAGCTCCGAAGAGGAGCAGCAGGACTACGAGGACGAGGACTATCTCCGTGGCGCCGGGTCTCCCGAATATCATGTCAGGCCCGAACCTCCCCTACACCCTTGCCCGCGCGGGTCAGAACCAGCGGTAAAGATAACCGACCACCAGCAGGCCCGCAAAGCTCATCAGGTTAACCCGGAAGGCTATCTCCTCCAGCGCCAGCCTGAAGACGACCAGGTCAAGCCCGAAGGGACCGAGGGAGACCTCCAGCTCCCCGCCGAAGAACGACCTCAGGGCGATCGATGTCTCCGGCAGGACAGCGGCTATCCCCTCCCCCAGGGCTGTGCCGGTCATCATGCCCAGGAGGGAGATGATGATCCAGAATCCAGTCGAACGGTCCTGAAGCAAGGCATCCCTCCCGATTGAGGTGGAATCTATCCCCTGTCATAACCCTCATCAAGCCCGCCGGTCCAGGGGAAGCCCCGGCGGAGCAGGAGGACCGCGGCGATTCCGGTCACCGCCCCGGTGGCGGTGCCCCAGGCGGCAAGGAAGGGGGCGATGCCCATCGCGGGGAGCCCGGGCAGCAGCAGGGAGGCCACGGCCAGCTGCGCGCCCATGCTGGCCAGGCTGCCGGCGACGGACGTCCCGGTGACCGAGAGGAGGCGGACCGCGAGCGACATGGCGAGGACCGATGCGACCCCGCCGGAGAGCGAGAGGAGGAAGGTCGGCGTCGCCAGCGTGCCCAGGAAGAGGGCGGATGCCACCGTCCTCAGCACGTTCACCCGGAGCGCCATCGGGGCACCGCTCCTCACCAGGGCGGCTATGGCGGCGATGTTCGCGAGGCCCGGCTTGGCGAACGGGAGCGGCCTCGGCACCAGGCTCTCCAGGACGCCCAGGGCCACGGCCACCAGCGTGAGGACGACCTCGGTACGGAGCCGCTCCCCCGGCGCTCCCCCCTCCCCTACCCGCGCGGTCGTCGGCCGCTCCAGGAAGCCTCCTCCAGGACCGACTCCACCTCTTCGAGGAGGTGCTCGGCCTCCAGCTCCTCACGGGCCCTGACGAGCGCCCCGCGGGAGAGCCTCTCCCTGAGCCCGGGGTCGCCCGCGATATCGGAGACCGCCGCCGCCAGGGCCGCCGCTTCGCCCGGCGGCACCACCAGGCCGGTGACGCCGTTCCTGTTCACCCACGGCACCCCGGTGGGCAGGTCGGTGCTCACAACCGGCACGCCGCAAGCCATCGCCTCCAGCTGGACCATGCCGTAGGCCTCGCTCCGCCTGGTGGAGGGGAGGACCAGGCAGGTGGCCCCCCTGTAGAGCGAGAGGAGCGTCCGGTCGTCCGGGTCGTGCACCACCCTGACCCGGAGCCTCTCCCGCATCGCCCTCTCCGACACGCGGCGAAGCATCGGTCCGCCGCCCGCCATCAGCAGCGGCAGCGGGGCCGGCGGGCGCCATGCGTCCAGAAGGACATCGATGCCCTTGTAGGACCTGAACCGGCCGACGAACAGGGCGTACTCGCCCGCCCGCCCCCCCCCGGGGGAGAAGCGGGAGCAGTCGACGCCGATGGGTACGACGCGGACGTTGGGGAGCCCGCGGAGGAAGGGGGAGGTACCGGCGTAGACCGGCGACGTAGCCAGGACCGCGTACGCGGACCGGAGGAACCTCCGGAGGAACGGGCCGTAGACCGGAAGGGCGAAGGCCTGCCTCACTATGTCGCTGTGGTATGTGACCACGCAGGGCAGCCGGCTCCCGGCCGCGAGCCAGGCGATGACCGCGGACGGCAGCGGGAGGTGCACGTGCACCACGTCGGCGTCCGCCAGCGCCAGCTCCTCGTGGAGCTCCGGGCAGACCGGGTTGGAGAGCACCCTGCCCAGGCAGGGCGTCCTGCGGACCGCGAAGCCGTCCAGCTCGGTCGTGTACCTCTCCCGCTCCCCCCTCCCGGCGACCAGAACCTCCACCTCGTGGCCCCTTCGGGCCAGGTGGGCAGACAGGTCGTGCACGTAGCGCTCTATGCCGCCCCTGACCAGGGGATGGACGTCCTTGTACACGGAGAGGACCCTCAAGCCGTCGCCTCCGCGTAGACATCCAGCACGGCCGAGGCCATGCGCTCCCGGGTGAAGCGGGCGGCGAACGCCCGGAGGGCCTCCCGGTCCGGCTCGCACTCCAGCTCCGCCAGCACCGTCTCCGCGATGTCCCCCGCGCCGAAGCCGTCCGCCACGCCGGCGACGCCGCCGTATACCTCCGTGAGAGCGCCTGCGGGGGAGACGACCGAGGGCACGCCGGCGGAGGCCGCCTCCAGCGGCGGCAGCCCGAAGCCCTCGTAGAGCGACGGGTAGACCAGCATCCGGGCCCCGGAGATGCAGGAGGCCAGCAGGTCTGGCGGCAGCGAGCCGACCCAGGACACCCGCTCCTGCTCCCTGAGCCGCCGTGCCAGGGAGCGGCGGCCCCATCCCCACCTGCCGGCCACCACCAGGCGCAGGCCCGGATGCTCCCGTCCGATGCGCAGGTGGGCGTCAAGCAGGGCCCCGAGGTTCTTGCGGGGCTCTACCGTCCCCACGAAGAGGAGGTACTCCCCCTCGATGCCGCTCTCACGTCTGAACGCAGAGGGGTCGGAGGACATGTCCGGGGTCGAGAGGTAGACCCGCCTCAGGACCGACCTGTCGAGGCCGAGCCTGGAGACAGCCTCGGAGAGCGTGAAGTCGCTGTCCACCATGACCAGCGCCGCGCCGGAGGCCACCCGGCGGAAGTGGAGCCTGTAGTAGACGGAGCGGAGCGGCGGGAACCAGGCGGGCTCCGCCAGGAAGGCCAGGTCGTGAAGGGTCACAACGTACGGCACGCCCCTCGGCGGCCTGCCCGAGAAGGCTGGCAGATGGACCAGCCGGGGAGCCGCCCGGGAGGCCACCCTGGGCATGAGCAGGGAGTCCGAGAGCGCCCTGACAGCTCCGGAGACCGGCACCGGACCGTCCAGAGCCTCCTTCGGGGTGAGCAGCCCGCGGGAGGTAGCGACAAGGAGGCCGCCCGGGTCGGTCAGCCCCCGGAGGAGCCTCCGGACGTAGACGCCGGTACCCCCCCGGTTCGCGAGGCAGCCGCCGTAGACGACGACCGGACCGTCACCCAATGCGGAGGTTTCCCTCCCGGTCAGGGTTCCACGAGGCAGTCGCTGCCGGCGCTGACCCCGGAGGGCCTGCCCCGCACCGTGGCCCCGGGACCGACAAGCGAGCCCTGGAGCACCGCCCCCTCAACCGTGCAGCGGGGCTCGAGTATGCTGTCGCGGACCACGGAGCCCCGGATCCGCGCTCCGGAGCAGACTGTCACGTGGGGGCCGACGACCGAGGCCTCGACGACGGCGTCGGGCGCAATGCTCACCGGCCCGATGACCGCTGATCCCTCGATCTCCGCCGGCGGCGGCGGGTCGAGCTCGAGCAGGTCCCGGTTCGTCTGGAGGAGGGTGGACAGCTTGCCGCAGTCGAACCACTCGTCCACCTCGAAGGTGCCGAACTCCCTGCCCCCGTCCAGCATCATCTGCATGGCGTCGGTCAGCTGGTACTCACCCCTGGTGCGGATGTCCCGCTCCACCAGCTCGCCGATTGCTTCCATCAGCTCCCTGCCGTCCGCGAAGGCGTATACTCCCACTATCGCCAGGTCTCCGACGAACTCCGAGGGCTTCTCCACCAGCCTCTCTACCCTGTCACCCTCCATCTGGACTATCCCGAACCGCTCCGGCTCCTCCACCCTGTGGACGGCGAGCATGTTCCTGCCGGACTCCAGCACCGGGCGGAGGTCCGCCCGGAAGAGGGTGTCGCTCAGTACGACCAGGGTAGGCTCCGAGCGGGTGTGCGGGGCTGCCAGCCCCACGGCCGAGCCCAGGCCGTCGGTCCTCTCCTGTACGGCTATCTCCGTCCTCATCCCGGGGTACGTCTCCCTCGTCCAGGAGGCGAGCTCCTCCCCCAGGTGACCTACAACCAGGGTGAGCCGGTCCACGCCCGCCGCGGCCAGGTCGTCGATGATGTGGCCCAGCATCGGCTTGCCAGCAACGTGTATGAGCGGCTTGGGCACGGTGTGCGTGAGCGGCCTCAGCCTTGTACCCCTACCCGCCGCCGGGATTATCGCGTGCATCCTGTCCTCCCTCGCAGGTTCCGTAGTTCTGGCATATCTCGTCGAGGATGATTGGCGGGTACCTGTCCCTGACGTACTCGAAGACCAGGTTCCTCACGTCCTCGGCGGTCTCCGACGCCAGCGCCCTCCTGCAGAGCTCGACCGCCTCGTCCCGCCTCACGACGCTTATCATCTTCTTCACGTCCGGGATCAGGGTGACCGGCACGCTGAGCTCGTCCAGCCCGAAACCGACCAGGAGAGGGATGGAGAGCGGCTCGCTGGCCATCTGTCCGCACGTCCCCACCCACTTCCCCGCCGCCCTGCATGCCCCCGCAACCCGGTCTATCTGCCTGAGGACGGACGGGTGCAGCGGCTCGAACAGGTGCGATACGTAGGGATTCCCCCGGTCCACGGCGAGGGTGTACTGCGTCAGGTCGTTGGTCCCGATGGATACGAAGTCGACGTATGGCAGCAGCATGTCGATGATGGAGGCCGCCGCGGGGGTCTCGACCATTATCCCAAGCGGCGGCATCCCGCCGATCTCCTCCCCCTCCTCGAGCAGGTCACGGCGGAGGCTCTCCAGGTGCTCCCTCATCGCCGTCACCTCGTCCACGGATATGATCATGGGTAGCATTATCCGCACGTCGCCGTGAGGAGCCGCCCTGAGCATTGCCCTGAACTGCGGGTCGAAGACCTCCGGCCGCTCGAAGTAGATGCGTATGGCCCTCCAGCCGAGGAAGGGGTTACGCTCTCCCGTCCCGGTGAGGTCCATGAACTTGTCGCCGCCTATGTCCAGGGTCCTTATTATCACCGGGGCGGGCGAGACCGCTTCCAGCACGTGCCGGTAGGCCATGTAGTGGACGCTCTCCTGGTCCTGTTCCTCCGGTGCGAGCAGCATGAGGAACTCCGTGCGGAAGAGGCCTATCCCCTCCCCGCCCAGCTTCCTGACGTTGCCGGCCTCCTGGTAGAACTCGATGTTGGCCCCCAGCTCCAGGGTGACGCCGTCGGCTGTCATGGCCGGCTTCTCGGCGTCCAGGGCTATCTCGGCCTCGGCGCTGTTGTAGGTCTTCTTCAGCTCGCGGTAGTAGCGGAGCTCGTCCGGGTCCGGGTCCAGGATGACGTCGCCGTGTATGCCGTCGACTATCACCGTGCTCCCCGGCCTGACGTTCTCGGCCACGTTCCGCAGCGCCACCACCGAGGGTATGCCCAGGCTCCGCGCGAGAATGGCGGTATGGGAGGTGGTGCCGCCCAGGTCGGTGGCTATGCCGGCCAGCTGCCTGCGGGAGAGCCCGGCGGTCTGGGAGGGGTCCAGGTCCCTGGCCACGAGGACCACCGGCTCCGTCACGCTCGAGAGCACCTCCTTCTCGGTGCCCATCAGGTTCGCCATGACCCTCCTGCCGACGTCGCGGATGTCAACCTCCCTGCTGCGCAGGTAGGGGTCCGGTATGGAGCGGAAGCGCTCGAGGACGTCGTAGAGGACCTTGCTGACGGCGTACTCCGCGTTGACCAGCTCCTCGCGTATGCGGCGCTCGACGTCCGATATGATGGCCGGGTCGTTGAGGAGCAGTATGTGCACCTCTATGAGCTGCCTGCCCTCTATCACGTCGCCTAGGCGCTCGGATATGGCCTGCAGCTCCGACCTGGTATCCTCGAGGGCGCTGTGGAAGCGCCCTATCTCGAGCTCCACCTCGTCGTCGGAGGAGAGGTGGCGCTCGCTGACCCTTATCTCCTCGACGTTGAGCAGGAAGGCCCTGGCTATGGCCACCCCCGGCGACGCGGCGCTCCCCCTGAGCCTCATTCCTCCCCGAACCCGGTTCGTATCAGCTCGACGAGAGCGGCGGCGGCCTCCTCCTCGTCCGGCCCGTCGGCCTCCACGGTTATCACGCTGCCCATGCAGGCGGCCAGGGTCATGACGCCCATTATGCTCTTGGCGTTCACCCGGTCCCCGTCAACCTCCAGCCTGATGCTGCACTCGTACTCGGAGGCCTTCTGGACTATCTGGGCGGCCGGCCTGGCATGTATGCCCAGCCTGTTCACCACCTCGGCGCTCTCACGTGTCAAGTGGCCCGCTCTCCCTTCCTCTGCCGGAGGCGGTCGCCTCGGCCTTGCTCGCTATCCTCTCGATCAGCTCCCGCTCCATCTCCTCCGGTACGTTCCTGCCGCTGGCCAGCAGCATGTGGCTCATAACGGCTATCTCCAGGAGCAGCGTCAGGTTCCTCCCCGGGAGCACCGGGATGATCGTCTGGGGTATGGAGACGTCCAGAACCGTGCTTTGCATCCTGCTCAGGCCGGTACGGTCGTAGGTCTGGTTGGACCTGTCCCACTCGGCCAGCCTGACCTCCATCTGTATCTGCTGCCTCTCCTTGAACGCCCTTATGCCGTAGAAGCTGGAGACGTCCACCAGGCCAAGCCCCCGCACCTCCATCAGCCGCCCCATCATGCTGTCGCCGGTCCCGTACAGCTTTCCCCTCAGCCTGCTCACGTAGACCCTGTCGTCGGCGACCAGCCTGTGCCCCCTCTCCAGGAGCCCAAGCACCGTCTCGCTCTTGCCTATCGCGCTCCTGCCCGTCACCAGGGTGCCGACGCCGTAGACCTCCACAAGGCTGCCGTAGACGTCCGTCCTGGGGGCGAAGACCCGCTCGAGGTAGTCGCTCAGGTCGTGCATCAGGGGCGTGGTGTCCCTTCCGGAGGAGAAGAGCGCGCTCGGCTTGGCCAGGGAGGCCTCCACGAGCTCCTCCGGCGGCTCCAGGCCCTTCGTGACCACCGAGCAGTAGACCGGCATCCCGAAGAGCCGCTCCACCGCCCTCCTCCGTTCCTCTCCTCCCAGAGAGTCGAGGTAGGTTATCTCGGTCTCGCCGAAGACCTGGATGCGGTCGTGGAGGAAGTTCCTGGTGTAGCCGGTGAGGGCCATGCCCGGACGGTTGAGGTCCTGCGACCTCACCGGATGGCCGAAACCGGCGCCGTCGTTCAGGGGCCTGAGGTCGAGGAGGTCGCCCAGCTCCCGATAGAGAAGGCCTACGGAGAGCTCATCCGGCCCGGGTACCCTGCCGGCGATCACCCGTTCCTGACCAGCTCTACAACCTGGGGGTTCCCGTCCTCCGTCGCGTAGACGGCGCTGGGCAGCTCGGTCTCGTTGTTGTAGAAGACCAGGTGGTCCTCATCACCCAGCTCGAACTGCATTATGGCGTCCTGCGTGCTCAGCCGGGGCAGCTCCACGTCGTCGCTCAGGATGATGTCGGAGGAGAGGCCCGACTGCTCGAGCGGGACGTATATGCTCACCGACGGGGGGGCCTGCCCGTTCTTCCTGATGCTCCTGTGGGGATGGCCGTGGATGCGGTCCTTGAACTTCCGAAGCTGCCTCTCTATGGAGCTCACCGCGTGGTCGTAGGCGGCGTACATGTCGTGGGACTTGGCCCTGGCATCGAGCCTGAGGTTGTCCCCTCTCAGCTGTATGTGGACCTGGTTCGTGCCGGACGAGAAGTCCAGTATGACGTGCACGTCGTCGATGCCGTCGTAGAACCTCCCCACCGGCTCCAGCTTGCTCTCCACGTGATCCCGGAGGGCGTCGGTGAGATCGAAGTGCCTCGCGTTGACCTCGATGTTCATGAAGTCTCCCTTCCGCTCGTGAGACCGTGCTCACGCGTTGCGTGGAGCGGCACGCAGAAATGCTGCCTTGCGGGTGCCTGTTGGGCGGGCGCAAGACAGCTTCGTTAAGGGCCGCTTTTCCACTTCGGGACAATACCCCCGATGGTACCGCACGGTCAACTCCGACTACCCTACTCCGCGAGGGCCCGGAGGGTTCCCGTTTCGTTGACAACGCTTTTACGGCCCGGTTATGATTTCTCGCCTGCTTGCAGGCTCGTGTTTCCCCGTTTTTCCCATGCTCCCCGATATCGGAAGGTCGAGGTGAGAGATGGCCGAGCACAGGGACAAGAAGGCGGATCTCGCTGGTCCGGGTGTCAGCACCTACGAGGAGGTCGAGAAGGTCCTTCCGGACGACTACGTCCCCATCCTGACTCCCAAGGAGACCCAGATCGCGCTTGCCGAGGTCAAGCGGACGATCGAGGAAGGCCTATGCAGGGAGCTGAACCTCATCCGCGTGGAGTGTCCGCTCATCATGGACCGGGACAGCGGCATGAACGACTACCTCGACCGTGACGGCTCCAGGACTCCCATCGACTTCCAGTGCGGCCTCGGCCTCGACAGGAAGATAGACGCCCAGATAGTCCAGGCCGCGACCAAGTGGAAGAGGTTCGCCCTCAAGCAGTTCGGAATCGACCTCGAGGAGGGTCTCTACACCGACATGCGCGCCGTCAGGAAGGACTACTTCCTCGACCACGACCACAGCAGCTACGTCGACCAGTGGGACTGGGAGAAGGTCATAGACCCGAAGGACCGGACCCTCGACTACCTCAAGATGGTCGTCAAGAAGCTCTGGAAGGTCATCAAGGAGGCCGAGGCCAGGGCCCACGAGCTCTACCCGAAGCTAAAAGGCGGCAAGTACAACGACCTCCCCGACGAGCTCACCTTCCTCCACGCCGAGGAGATCCTGGACATGTACCCGAACCTCCCCCGCAAGCAGAGGGAGACCAGGATCCTCCAGGACGTCTCCGAGGCGGTCTTCATCATCGGCATCGGCCACACGCTCGAGGACGGCTACCCCCACGAGATGCGCGCCGCCGACTACGACGACTGGTGCACGCCGACCATCGTCAAGGATGGCAAGCAGATGCACGGCCTCAACGGCGACATCCTCGTCTGGCACCCGGTCACCAAGAGGCGCCACGAGCTGACCTCCATGGGCGTCCGCGTCACCAAGGAGACCCTGGTACAGCAGCTCGAGGAGACCGGGCAGATGCACTTCCTGGACATGCCCTACCACACGATGATCATGAACGACGAGATACCGCAGAGCATCGGCGGCGGCATCGGTCAGTCCAGGATCTACGCCAGGCTCCTGAAGAAGGTCCACCTGGGCGAGTGCAGCGTCACCGTCTGGCCGAAGGAGCTCAAGGAGATCTGCGCTCCCAGGAACATCCACGTCCTGGAGTAGTCTCCTCTCGATCCCCGGCACGAAAGGGCGCCATCCGCAACCGGCGGGTGGCGCCCTCCCCTCCATGCAACTCCGGGGTCGGAGCACAGAGTTGAATCCGTTACGTCAGTAACTGGCAGAACCTGCAGTGCGTCTCATCAGTAGCATGTTTCCACGAAGTTCAAATCCTGCCCCCCGCTACCAACAGCACCCCCGGTGGCAATCGCCGCCGGGGGGCCTTTACTCTACTGATGGCCATGAGCGTTTCAGGACAGGGACGGACCGGCGGAAGCCATTCGGCCTCGAGACTGACCTCTGCACGATTCGAGGATCAGTCCCAGATGTCGTAGCCGTAGACGTCCACCGTCCCGAAGGCGGTCCCGCAGACGTAC
>CAYREX010000004.1:0-175103 GCA_964423505.1 uncultured bacterium
CGCCCTTGTAGGGGCCGATGGCGCTGTTCATCTCGATGCGGAAGCCGCGGTTGACGTGCACCGTGCCCTGGTCATCCACCCAGGGGACCCGGAACATGATGACCCGCTCGGGCTCCACGATCCTCTCGACGATGCCCGCCTTGCGGTACTCGGGGTGCCTGTCGAGGACTATCTCGAGGGAATCGAGGACCTCCTTCACCGCCTGATGGAACTCAGGCTGTGCAGGGTCCTTCTGTACTACCTTCTGGTACAGTTCTTCGAGCATGTTGCCCGGCCCTCCCTTCAGGGCTGTTCGACCAACGCGTGATCGGTTCTCGGAAGCCGACACGGTATAGCACGGAATGGTAGCCTATCCGCCCGTGCAGCCTTCGTCAAGACTGCCGCTCAGCGCGCCTCCGACAGCCTTGACTTGGACCTATGGCTGCGGCATTGTGACGACCCGTAGGGCCGTCCGCGGCACCTTCTTCCCAGGATCTCCGGGAGTCCCGGCGGCCGGAGGGGCAGTCCCGCTCCCTCCAGTACCTGGAGAAGCCGCCCAGAAACCGACTGGAGGTCCCCATGCACGAGGTCCTTTCGAACGAAGAGATAGGCCCGGACGTACACCGCTACCGCATACGCGCGCCCGAGGTCGCCAGACACCGCAGGCCCGGCCAGTTCGTGATGGTCCGCATCTGCGAGGAGGGGGAGAGGATCCCCATTACCATCGCCGACGTCGACCGGGACGAGGGAACGATCACCCTCATAGTGCAGTCGGTGGGCAAGACCACGCTCCACATGGCCCAGCTCCGGCCGGGCGACTGCATCCCGGACGTCACGGGGCCCCTGGGCAGGCCCACCCACATAGAGAACGCGGGAAGGGTCCTCTGCGTCGGCGGAGGCATCGGCATAGCCCCCCTCTATCCCGTGGCGGTGGCCATGGGCGAGGCGGGCAACGAGGTGGTCGGCATCATCGGCTCCAGGACAGGCGAGCTGCTCATTCTGGAGGAGGAGATGCGGGAGGTCTGCAGCAGGCTGGTGGTGACCACCGACGACGGCTCCTACGGGAAGTGCGGCCTGGTCACCGACGCCATATCGGGGCTGGTGGATGAGGGGCTCTCCTTCGACCAGTGCGTGGCGATGGGGCCGCCGATAATGATGAAGTGCGTATGCGACCTGACCAGGAAGCTTGACATCCCCACCATAGTGAGCCTCAACCCGATAATGGTGGACGGGACCGGGATGTGCGGCTGCTGCAGGGTGACCGTGGGCGGGGATACGAAATTCGCCTGCGTGGACGGCCCGGAGTTCGACGGGCACCTGGTGGACTTCGAGGAGCTCATGGCCAGGCTTCGGACGTACGGCAGCGAGGAGGGCGAGGCGTTGGAACGATACATGGGCGAGACCGGCTGCAGGCTGGCCTCGGCGGGAGGTGGATCATGAACCTGAGGGACAGGCTGAAGATACCGCCCACCCCGATGCCCGAGCAGGAGCCATCCGAGCGGATAGGCAACTTGCTGGAGGTTCCCTGCGGCTATACCCCGGAGATGGCCGTGCGCGAGGCCACCCGCTGCATCCAGTGCAAGACGCCCTTCTGCGTCGAGGGGTGCCCGGTCGGGATAGACATCCCCGGGTTCATCGGCCTCATAGAGGAGGGTGACTTCCGTGGAGCGGCGGTGAAGCTGAAGGAGAAGAACCTCCTGCCGGCGGTCTGCGGCAGGGTCTGCCCGCAGGAGGAGCAGTGCCAGCTCACCTGCGCGGTGGGCAAGTCGCGCAAGGACCCCGCGAAGTCGGTGATGATAGGCCGACTCGAGCGGTTCGTGGCCGACTGGGAGCGGGAGCAGGGCGAGGTGCCGCTGCCGGAGATGCCCGCCCCTACCGGGAGGAGGGTGGCAGTGGTCGGGGCCGGCCCGGCCGGGCTGACGGTGGCGGGAGACCTGGTCCGCGACGGCCATTCCGTGACCGTCTTCGAGGCGCTGCACCGGGCCGGGGGCGTCCTGGTCTACGGCATTCCGGAGTTCAGGCTGCCCAAGGCGATAGTCCAGGCGGAGGTCGACTTCCTGGAGCGGCTCGGAGTGGTCTTCAGGTACAACTACGTGGTGGGCAAGACCTCGCCCATCGAGGAGATGCTCTCCGAGTACGACGCGATGTTCATAGGCACCGGCGCCGGGCTTCCCAGGTTCATGAGGGTCCCTGGAGAGAACCTGCTGGGCGTCCTGTCGGCCAACGAGTACCTCACCAGGGCCAACCTGATGAAGGCCTACAGCTTCCCGGAGACCGACACCCCCATAGTCAGGGGGAAGAAGGTCATAACCGTCGGCGGCGGGAACGTGGCCATGGACTGCGCGAGGACCGCCCTCCGCATGGGAGCGGAGCGGTCGCTGATAGTATACCGCAGGGCCGAGGAGCAGATGCCGGCGAGGCTGGAGGAGATACACCACGCCCGGGAGGAGGGGGTGGAGCTCCACCTGCTCCAGAACCCGGTGAGGCTGGTCGGCGACGAGGACGGTTGGCTCACCGGCGCCGAGCTGATAAAGATGGAGCTGGGAGAGCCGGACTCCTCCGGCAGGCGCCGGCCCATACCGATCGAGGGCTCCGAGTTCGTGGAGGAGGCGGACGCCCTGATAGTGGCCATTGGCAACAGCCCGAACCCGCTTGTCCCCGAGTCGTTCCCGGAGCTGGACGTCACCAGGTGGGGAGGCATCATCGTGAACGACATGACCGGTCAGACCTCCGTGAGGGGCGTCTTCGCAGGCGGCGACATCGTCCTCGGCGCCGCGACCGTGATACTCGCGATGGGCCACGGGAGGCGGGCGGCGAGGGCCATGTCGCTCTACCTGAGCAGCGGGAGGTGGAGCGACCTGGAGAGGGCGATGGACACCAGCCACGTGGAGTCCCACTGAGCCCCGGGAGTTCTTGACTTGGGAGGGGCCGGGGCATACTTTTGCCCCGCCCGATCGTCCCTTCCCCGCACAAGAGGAGGAACCATTGAAAGGCCGGGTACTCATAATCGATGACGAGGCGGAGATAAGGCGGAACCTCACCGTGGGTCTCACGCAGGAGGACTACTCCGTGGTCGCCTGCCCCGACGGCATCTCGGCCATCCACGAGCTGAACAGGGCCAGGGAGAAGGGCATCGCCTACGACTACCTCGTGACGGATATCTTCATGCCGGACATAGACGGGCTGAAGATCCTGAAGGTCATAAAGAACCAGTACCCGGACCTCCCGGTCCTGGTCATAACCGGCTTCGGCGACGAGAGACTCATGCTCACCGCCCTCTCGGAGCACAACACAGGCTACCTGGACAAGCCTTTCGAGATACCGGAGCTGGTGGAGGCGCTCGAGGAGCTCTCACCCGGCAGGACCGGTACGGAGGCCGGGGAGGAGCCGGCCGCCGAGGAGGGCATGCGCGAGTCGGTCAGCGCCTACCTCACCGTCCGGATAGAGGACCCGGACAGGAGCATGGAGCTATACGACACCCTCTACAACATGGAGGGCATCCTCTCCTGCGACGCCGTGAGGGGCGACTTCGACATCATCCTGCTGGCCCAGTCCGACTCCACCGAGGGAATCAGCGAGATATTCGACAGGGTGAAGTCGCTGGAGGGCATCGATGTGGTCTCGATGTCCCCGGTCGAGCGGCCCAAGCTGGACCGGGACGTCGACTCCTTCATCGATACCTACCAGAAGGCGGTTAAGCGGGACGCCCAGGCGGAGGCCAGGAGGCAGCCGGGGACGACCAGCTACATCATCGTCGACATAGACCCGGACGCCATGCAGCAGATATTCACAACGGTCTTCTTCATAGACGAGGTCGTCTTCTGCGACGTGATAGACGAGGGCACCAAGCTGGTCGGCATGATAACCGGCCAGGGAGCCATGGGTCGCACGCCGAGGATAATCGAGAAGCTCGGCAGGATAGACGGCGTGCTCCGCGTCCGCGAGGCGCAGGTCATCAAGCTGATGGAGGACTGAGCGGGCGCAGCCCGGCCGGTCCCCTCACGCGTTCGAGCAGCGGTACCCGGAGGAGCTACGGAAGAGCCCCCGGAGGAAGTCACCGCTGCCCCTGAAGGGAGTGATCGCGACGGCCAAGCAGGACAACTTCACCTACAGGCTCTGGCGCTACGACGGAGCGCCCGGCGAGCTGATACCGCTCTTGCAGTCCGCCCAGGACCACTTCGGCTACATCCCCAGGCGGGCCATCAAGTACATATCCGGGGTCACCGGCGTGCCGGAGTCGGAGATCTACGGGGTCATAACCTTCTACAGCCAGTTCAGGCTGAGGCCCATGGGCAAGTACGTCATAAGGGCCTGCGCGGGAACTGCCTGCCACGTGCAGGGCGCGAGGATGATAACGGAGACCATCGAGGACGAGCTGGGGATAGAGGAGGGCGGAACCACGGAGGACGGCCTCTTCACCTTCAACACGGTGGCGTGCATCGGCTGCTGCTCGCTCGCGCCGGTCATAATGGTCAACGACGACACCCACGGCCGTCTCACGCCGGCCACGGTGAGGAAGATACTCCGGGAGTACCGCAGAAAGGGCAGGGCCGGCGCCGAGACCGGCTCGGAGGCGACCCGCTGCAGTTGACAAGCCGGGGCCCAGGCCCCTGCGCGACCAGAACCATGGAGCACTCATCATGAGCACGAAGAAGCTGATAGTGGGAATGGGTACCTGCGGGCTCTCCGCCGGGGCCCAGGCCGTTTACGACAGGCTCGCCGAGCTCAGCCGGGAGAACCCCGAGGCATGCGAGCTGAAGCGGGCCGGCTGCGTGGGCATGTGCTACCGGGAGCCGATAGTCGAGGTAAGGGAGGGCGACTCCAGGATCTTCTACGGGGACGTCTCCCCGGAGACCGCCGAGGAGATCTTCCGCCTCCACGTCGTGGAGGGCCGCAGCCCGGAGGGGGGGAGCGTCATCCTGGAGACCGGCGCCCCCGGCTCCGAGGTTGGTGAGGAGAGCGCCTTCATCGCTCCGCAGGAGAGGATAGTGCTGCGCAACTGCGGCACCATCGACCCGGAGTCCATCGACGAGTACATAGCAGCCGGAGGCTACGAGGGTCTGCGGAAGGCGCTGCTCTCGATGGAGCCGTCCGGCATAGTCGACGAGGTCAAGGAGGCCGGACTCAGGGGCAGGGGCGGCGGCGGCTTCCCCACCGGCCTGAAGTGGTCGCTCGCGGCGGCCAGCGAGGCGGACAGGAAGTACGTCGTCTGCAACGCGGACGAGGGAGACCCCGGCGCCTTCATGGACCGCTCCGTGCTGGAGGGCGACCCCCACTCCGTGATAGAGGGAATGATAATCTGCGCCAGGGCCATAGGCGCCTCCTTCGGCTACATATACTGCCGCGCCGAGTACCCGCTGGCCATAAGGCGGCTGGAGATAGCCATCGCAGACGCACGGGAGCGTGGCTTCCTGGGCGATGACATACTCGGAAGCGGCTTCTCCTTCGACATGAAGGTGAAGCAGGGCGCGGGCGCCTTCGTATGCGGCGAGGAGACGGCGCTCTTCGCCTCCATCGAGGGTCAGAGGGGAATGCCGCGGATACGCCCCCCCTACCCGACCGAGAAGGGCCTCTGGGGAAAGCCAACCAACAACAACAACGTGGAGACCTACGCAAACGTCCCCTGGATAATCTCAAGCGGCGCGGAAGCCTACAGGGCCTTCGGCACGGAGAAGAGCCCGGGCACCAAGGTGTTCGCCCTGGCCGGGAAGGTCAGGCGGGGCGGCCTCGCCGAGGTGCCCATGGGCACCACCATAAACGAGCTCGTCTTCGAGATAGGGGGCGGCATAAAGGGCGACGGCGACTTCAAGGCCGTACAGATGGGCGGGCCGTCGGGAGGCTGCATACCGGCCTCCCTCGGCGACACGCCGGTGGACTTCGAGTCCATCCCGGCCACCGGGGCGATAATGGGCTCCGGCGGCATGGTGGTGATGGACGACTCCACATGCATGGTGGAGATAGCGAGGTTCTTCCTCGACTTCACCCAGAAGGAGAGCTGCGGGAAGTGCACCTTCTGCAGGCTCGGAACCCTCAGGATGCTGGAGATACTGGAGAGGATAACCAGGGGCGAGGGGGAGCCGGAGGACATCCGGAAGCTGGAGCAGCTCTCCCTGCAGATAAAGGAGGCCAGCCTCTGCGGCCTGGGCCAGACCGCTCCCAACCCCGTCCAGACGACCCTCCGGTACTTCCTCCCCGAGTACAGGGCGCACATCGACGAGGACAGCTGTCCCGCCGGGCAGTGCCTGGCGCTGGTGGAGTTCAGGATAGACCCCGGGAAGTGCGTGGGCTGCACGCTCTGCGCGAAGAGCTGCCCGGTCGACGCGATATCGGGCAGCCCGAAGGAGCCCCACGTCATAGACGTAGAAACCTGCGTCAAATGCGGCAAATGTCTCACCAGCTGCAACTTCGGCGCAGTTCTCACGAGGTAGGAGCGTCATGGACAAGATAAGCCTGAAGGTCAACGGACAGGAGGTCGAGGCCTCCCCCGGGCAGACCATCCTCGAGGTGGTCGAGGAGCAGGGGCTGGACGAGATACCCACCCTCTGCCACTCCTCGGAGCTCCAGCCGTACGGCTCCTGCTTCATCTGCGTGGTCGAGGTGAACGGCCGCTGGAACCTGCTGCCGGCCTGCGCCACCAGGGTCTCCGAGGGCATGGAGGTCGAGACGAGGAACGAGCGGATCATCCGCTCCCGGAAGACCGCGCTGGAGCTGCTCTGCTCCAACCACTACGCCGACTGCGTCTCTCCCTGCCAGGAGGGGTGCCCGGCCAACGTCGACGCGCAGGGCTACATCGCCCTGGCTGCCATGGGCGAGTACAGGCGGGCGGTGGACCTCATCAGGGAGACCAACCCGTTCCCGGCGGTGTGCGGCCGGGTCTGCGTCCGCAAGTGCGAGGACGTCTGCAGAAGGATGGACATCGACGCGTCCGTGGCCATCAACAACGTGAAGCGTTTCATCTCCGACTCGCCCGACGCCTACGCCACCCGGCCGGTCTGCGACGAGCCCACCGGCAGGACGGCGGGCATAGTCGGCGCAGGGCCCTCCGGCCTGACCGCAGCCTGGTTCCTGGCCAGGCGGGGCATCGCCCCGGTGGTCTACGAGGCCATGGAGGAGACCGGCGGTATGCTCCGCTACGGCATCCCGGAGTACAGGCTTCCTGACGAGGTGCTGGACAGGGAGGTCGACTACATCCGGAGGACGGGTGTCGACATCCGGTGCGGGGTGAGGGTCGGCGAGGACGTGACCCTCGCGGAGCTGCGCGAGCGGCACGACGCCCTCTACCTGGCGGTCGGCGCCTGGACCGGCAAGTCCATGAGGGTGGAGGGCGAGCACGACACCGAGGGCGTCGTCACCGGGGCGGACTGGCTCCCCGAGATGCACGACCGCCCCGAGAAGCTCTCCGGCACAGTTGTGGTCGTCGGCGGCGGCAACACCGCAATGGACGCCGCCAGGACCGCCTGGAGGCTCGAGGCGGACAAGGTGATAGTGCTCTACCGGCGCACCCGCGCGGAGATGCCGGCCGACGAGATGGAGATAGAGGACTGCCTGGAGGAGGGCGTGGAGCTGATGGAGCTGGCCGCCCCCACCGGGATAGTCAGCGAGGACGGGAAGCTGCAGGCGCTGACCTGCATACGGATGAAGCTGGGCGAGCCGGACGCCTCCGGCAGGAGGAGGCCGGTGCCGCTGGAGGGCTCCGAGTTCGACCTCCCCTGCGACCTCGTTATATCGGCCATAGGACAGAACGTGGTCCTGGACGGCGTCAGGGAGGTTGACGGCAGTGAGATAGAGGCCACCAGGTGGGACACCTACGTCACCGACCAGGATACCATGGCCACCAACCTGGAGGGCGTGTTCGCAGGCGGCGACGCCGCGGACGACGGGCCCACGGTGGTCATAGACGCCATCCGTGATGGCCAGAGGGCCGCCAAATCCATGATAGCCTATCTCCTGGAGGAGGAGGCCCCCGAGAGGGCCTTCCGGATAGCCAAGGAGCACTGGAGCAAGCCGGGGAAGGCCGAGCTCGGGGACATACCCGAATCGCCCAGGCACGGGCTCCAGATGCTGGACGTAGACGAGAGGCGGGGCAGCTTCCGCGAGGTCGCCACCGGCTTCCCGCCGGAGGACGTCGACCACGAGGCCGACCGATGCCTCTCGTGCGGCTGCGTGCGGTTCGACGACTGCAGGCTGCGCATCTACGCCGAGGAGTACGGCGTGGACATGGAGAGGTGGAAGGGCTACGTCAGGAAGCACAAGGTCGACGACAGGCACCCCTACATCGTCTACGACCCGAACAAGTGCGTGCTCTGCTCGAGGTGCATCCGCACCTGCGCCAGGGTCCTGCCCGTCTCGGCGCTGGGCCTGGTCAACAGGGGCTTCCAGACGGAGATGCGGCCCGCCATGAACGACCCCCTGGTGGAGACAAGCTGCGTCAGCTGCGGCAACTGCGTGGACGCCTGCCCGACGGCGGCGCTCACCGTCAAGTACCCCTTCGAGGGGCGGGCCTGCCTGGAGACCGAGGACGTCCCAACGCACTGCGGCTTCTGCTCGCTAACCTGCGGCGTGACCGTCCGGCGCTTCGCCGACGACAGGTACTTCATCGCCTCGACCGGCGAGCCGGGCGACTACCTGTGCCGGTACGGCAGGTTCGGACACGAGCTGTTCATCGGGCGGGAGAGGCTGGGCAGCCCGCTGCTCCGCTCGGGCGGCTCCGACTGCTCGGCAACCGTCCGGGACGCTGCACGGTCGGCCGTCGACGGCCTCAGGCGGCTCGCTGAGGAGCACGGCCCGGAGAGCGTGGCCGTGTTCGTCTCCCCGGAGCTGACCAACGAGGAGATGTACCTCGCTTCCAGGATAGCCCGTGAGGGGCTGGGGACCGCCAACGTGGGCTCCCTGGCCATGCTTGCCGGGGGCGGTCGCTCCGGCGCGCTGGACGGCATCCTCGGCTTCACCGCATCCACCGCCGACAGGAGCTGTCTGAGGGACGCCGACCTGGTCATCTGCAACAACACCGCGCTGGAGTCGGACCACCTGATACTGGCGGTGGACGTGATTGCCGCCGTGAGGGAGCGGGAGGCCGGGCTCATAGTCGCCAACAGCACCCTGGAGAGCACCGACCTGCACCTTGCGGACCTGGCGGTCGACCCGATGAGGGGTCGCGCCTCCATCTTCTGGAACGCCGTGGTGGAGAAGCTCATGGACTCCGGGGCAGTGAGCAGGGAGGATGTCAGGCGTATGGAGGGCGGCAGCGCCTTCCTCGAGCGGAGGAATGTCGACCTGGAGGATGCCGCGAGGCGCTCCGGCGTGGACGTCGGCGACATAGAGAGGGCGGCCGAGCTGATAGCCGGGGCCTCGAAGGTGGTCGTCATCCACAGCCCGGACAGGCCGCAGGACGCCTCTCCCGGCGACATGGAGCTCTTCGCGGACCTGGTCCTTATGCTGCGCGGCGCCGGAACCGGCGCGGAGCTGCTCCTCCCCAGGCTCATATCCAACAGCGCCGGGCTCGAGGTGACCGGAGCCGACCCGGCCTTCCTGCCCGGCAGGACCGGGGCTGGTGGCGACCTCCCCGGGGCCACCTCCAGGAGCGAGCTCAGGAGGATGCTGGAGGAGGGCGAGCTCCGCGGGGCACTTGTACTCGGCGAGAACCCGATGGAGAGCGACAGGACGGCCACGTGGCTTCGGAACCTGGAGTTCCTGGTCGCGATGGACTGGACGGAGACGGAGACCACCAGCTACGCCGACGTGGTGCTGCCCGGCTCGACCTACCTCGAGACCCCGGGTACGAGATGCAACTTCGAGGGCGAGCTGGTCACCTATGCCCGTGCGGTGGACCCGCCCGCCGGGATGAGCGGAACGATGGTCCTCGCCCGCGTGGCCGAGGCAGCCGGGCTCGATCCGGAGGCCGGCTCCGAGGAGGAGCTGGCCGCGGAGCTGGACCGGCTGGTCAGGGAGAGCCTGGGCGAGCTGGTCAGGTTCCTGTGGAACACCGGCGAGAAGAGGAGCTGGAGCGGCACCGGAAGGATGAGGCCGGCGGCCGTGGACGCGAAGGCCTCCTCGATATCACCGCCGCTGACCCACGGACAGCGCTACAGATCGGAGATTCGGGAGGTCGGTACCGAGCGATACCGCGTCAGATGACCGCTCGGCCGGCCCCAAGGAGGGCCGGGGCCGCCGGTGCCGGGTGACCGGCGGCCTCCCCGCGGGGAGGGGACCAGATGATAAGGCTCCTGGACCTGTACTCACTGCTGGAGAGCAACTTCGACTTCCTCCTCGTGGTGGACGGAAACGAGCGGGTGGTTCACATCAGCCCTCTCCTGGAGAGATCCTGCGCCGACTGCGCCGAGGACGGCAGCATAGTCGGCCTCCACCTCGAAGACATAGTCGGGAGCGAGTCGCTCCAGTCGCTCCGTGACGCGATGGTGAGGGTCCGGGAGGGCTCCCGCGGCGTCCTGGGCATTTACACCACGAAGACCGAGCGCGCCCAGCCCATCCCCATGAAGGTCGGCTACATAGAGAGCGTAAGCGGCGGCCTCTTCCTCTTCTTCGGCCGGCAGGCGGACGTCTTCCGCGCCATGGATGAATGGGAGAGGGAGGAGAGGATAAAGGAGCTCTCCTGCCTCTACTCCGTGGCCGAGTGGATAGAGGTCTCCCCCTCGATAAGCGCCTTCTTCTCCAGGCTGCCCGAGTACCTCTCCCGGGGCATGCGCTTCCCGGACGAGGCTGTGGTCTACTCCGACTACCAGGGCGTGGAGTACGGACAGGAGCCGGCAGGGGAGTACATAAGCGTAGGCCTGGTGGTCTCCGGGGAGCCCAAGGGCGAGATACGGGTCGGGTACATAGGCGGAGAGCACGACCTGCTCCCGGAGGAGCAGAGGATGCTCAGCGAGATAGGCAGGATGCTGAGCCTGGCCCTGGAGCGCAAGGAGCTGCGCGAGCGGATGGAGCTCAAGCGGGAGGAGGAGCAGGACTACAACAGGCGTCTGGAGAGGCTGCAGGAGGAGATAGACCAGCGCTCGAGGGAGATGGAGAGCCAGGAGCGGAAGCTCAAGGTCGCCAACTCCTACATGGACAGGGTCAACCGGAGCTGGGAGGAGGCCAGACGCCGCCTCGAGACCATGTTCATGGCCATACCGGACGACGTGATGCTGATAGACCTCGACCGCAACGTGGTGATGAGCAACCGGGAGTCGATAAGACCCGGTGAGAGTTGCTACAGCGCCTACTTCGAGAGGGACACGCCCTGCGAGGACTGCCGCCTGGCCAAGATAATAAAGGACAAGACGCCGATCACCATCACGCTGCGAGACGGCGACAGGTACCTCGAGGCCCACGCCCTGCCCATCTTCGACCAGGACGGGAAGGTCGACGGGATCCTGGAGTTCTACAGGGATATAACCCTGGAGAAGACCTACGAGCAGCAGATACAGCAGGCGGACAAGCTGGCCTCGCTCGGGCAGCTGGTAAGCGGTATCGGCCACGAGATAAACAACCCCAACCAGTTCATCCGCGGCAACATCAAGATACTCCGCCAGGCGCTGGACGACATGCTGCCCATCATGGACGACTACTACGAGGAGCACCCGGACCTGAAGATAGCCAGGCTCAAGTACGACTTCTTCAGGCAGCACATCATGACCCTGGTGGACGACATGGCGCACGGCTCCGAGCGGATCAAGGGAATAGTCGAGGGGCTGCGCGGGTTCGCCAGGAAGGACGAGGGCCTCCTGGCCGACCAGGTGGACGTGAACACACTGCTCCAGGCCACCACCAGGCTGGTCCAGAACGAGGTCCACAAGCACGCGGAGATGGAGATGGACCTGGGGGAGGAGATCCCGACCTTCACCGGCAACTCCCAGAAGATAGAGCAGGTGCTGATCAACCTGATAGTGAACGCCGCCCAGGCCATACCGGACGACAGGAAGGGGCTCATTACCCTGCGGACACGCATGGAAGGTGAGGACGTCGTCATCGAGGTTGAGGACAACGGCAAGGGGATGGACGAGAAGACGATGAAGCAGATCTTCGACCCGTTCTTCACCACCAAGCGCACGAGGGGCGGCACAGGGCTGGGCCTGGCGATAGCGTATCGCATCATCGAGGAGCACGGGGGAAGCATCACCGTCAACAGCCGGGTCGGCGAGGGGACGAGGTTCACCATCCGCATCCCGGCGGAGGACGAGGAGGGAGGGGAGTCATGAAGAGGGTCCTGATAGTGGACGACGACGTCGCGGTCACCAACTACTTCATGGTCTTCCTGATGCAGACCGGGACCTTCGAGCCCACGGTGGTCAACGACTCGAGGCAGGTGGAGGGCCTCCTCGGGGAGGAGAGCTTCGACGTGATGATGCTCGACCTAGACATGCCCAACGTCAGCGGCATGGACATACTGGCCCTCATGGCCGAGAGGGGCATCAGCATGCCGGTCGTCATCCTCACCGGGGTCAACGATGTGGACCTCGCGGTGAAGTGCATGAAGCGTGGCGCCTTCGACTACCTGACCAAGCCGGTGGACGACGAGTACCTCCTGGAGGTCCTGGACAACGCCCTGCAGCACGGGGCCATGCACGAGACCATCGACCGCCTCCCGGACATGCTGACCCGCGAGGAGCTTAGCAACGTGGCCGCCTTCGAGCATCTTCCCACGGTGGACCCGGCCATGATAAGGCTCTTCCACCAGGCGGAGAAGATGGCGGACAGCGACCTATGCATCTTCATCTGGGGGGAGAGGGGTACCGGCAAGGAGGAGCTGGCCAGGGCCATCCACAAGGCGAGCCCGAGGTCGAAGGAACCGTTCGTCGCCGTGGACAGCGCGTCACACAGACCGGGGGAGTTCTCCTCGGAGCTGTTCGGCAGGGCCAGGGACTGGAGCGGGCGCCACGAGGAGAAGCCGGGCTTCCTGGAGTCGGCCTCCGGCGGCACGCTGTTCATAGACAACGTGGAGCACCTGGACCTGCCGGTCCAGGCCAGGCTGAAGAGGTTCATCCAGAACGGCGAGTACTACCGGGACAACTCCACCGACATTCTCTCCGCAGACGTCAGGATCGTCGTCGCCTCAACCCACGACCTGACCAGCTCGAAGTACCGCGAGACCTTCAACCGTGACCTCCTCTACCACCTGATGGTGAACTCGATCCGCATCCCTCCGCTCCGGGAGAGGAGGGAGGACATCGATGTCCTTTCCCGACACTTCCTGGGACAGGAGTCGGAGCGGACCGGGAAGCGGGTGAAGACCGTCTCGGACGGGGTGCTGGAGCTGCTGCGGGGCTACTCCTTCCCAGACAACGTGCAGGAGCTCCGGAACATCATCGCCTCGGCCGTGGTGGGTACCGAGGGTGATACGGTCATCCCGGAGTCTCTCTCGCCGTACATCAGGGACAGGATAACGCCCGGCGGCGTGCCGGGGGACTTCACCCCCAAGACCCTGAGGGAGACGGTCACGGACCAGGTCTGCAGGACCCTGGAGTACTGCGGGGGCGACTGCGAGCAGGCCGCTAGGCTGCTGGACATATCCACCGAGAGGATGGAGGAGATAGTCGGAGAGGAGGGGGAGGGGTGCGAGTAGGGCGCTAGCCTCCGCCGTGCGTGACCTCGACCCCGGAGAGCCTCAGCGTGTCCGCCCCGGCCTCGAGCTCGATGCCCTCCATGACCAGCCTGCCGGCCGCCGACTCCAGCAGAAGGTCGTACGTGCCCGGGTCCGCACGGACGATCAGCAGGTCGCCCGACCGCAGGAAGTCGCCCTCCAGGAGCTCCTCCCCCGGCTCGCCGCCCTCCGGCGTGAGCCATGCGAACATCACCGTCGACCTTTCCCTGTCGTTCGGGAGCACCAGTGCTGCGTCCCCCTCTCCCCGCTCGTATGTACGGGTGGTCCTCTTCCTCTCGGAGATGGTCCATACCTGCTCCTCGACCGGGAGCACCGGGGACGTGTACCTCGCCACGCCCTCCGCGTCCACCTCCAGCGAATCCAGCCCAGTCAGGACCAGGAGCGTCTCGCCGGGCATGAGGATTCGCTCGCCCAGCAGGTCGGGGCCCCAGTGGTCGACGCCCGGCTCCCGAACGTGCAGGAAGAGCACCGGGCTGCCCTCCGGCAGGTCGCTCGCCACGCGGATGCTGCGCCCCCCGGCGCCCCGGGCGTACGTGCCCGCTGATATCCTGGTGGTGGTCAGGAAGCTGTCGCACATGAGCGGGGTGAGCTCGACGGCTATCCCTTCTTCCCGCACGGTGAGCGACGCCCTGGTGTAGGTCCTGCCCTCGCTGTCCACCGCCTGCAGCACCCACTCCCCGGGGGAGAGGGATATCTCCTCCGACATGCCCGGCTCGAGAGCGAAGGAGAGGCGGTTGACCGAAGCGGCCGACGAGTCCTCCCGCGCGTAGGCATAGACCGCGCCTATAGTGGTGTACCCCAGGCCGTTGGTTACCGTGACCCCGGTCCCGTCGCCGCAGCCCGTCAGCAGCGACGCCATCAGAGCCGGAAGCAGCATCTCCCTGCGCATTCGCCTCCTCCGTCGCGAGGGAATCCTATAAGCGCCTCCGGGGCGCCGGGCAATGCCTCGGTGACAGCCCCGCCCGGCACCTTTATCTTTGCGCCATGGCTGCGAGAAGGGCCCGCAGGACGTCCAGGTCGGCAGGGGGGACCGCCCTCGCCCTGCTGGTCCTGCTGCTGGCCCTCCTGCTGCGGGTGCCCGTCGCTCTGCGCAACCCGATGCCGGCCGGCGACGGCATCGCCTCCAACCTGGAGATGGCCAGGCACGTCCTCGGCGGCGACGGCTTCTCGACTCTCCGCAAGTGGACCCTCTACGACGACGACATGTCCCCTCTCCGTCCGGAGGCCAACAGGCAGCCGGTCATGTCCCTGCTGCTGGCGGGGGTGTTCACCATCGCCGGCGTCGGCTTCCTGCAGGCCCAGGCGGTCGCCCTCATCTCGGGACTGCTGTGCCTGGCCGCATTCTGGGTATGGGCGAGGAGGGTGTTCGGCACGCTTCCGGCCCTGCTTGCCCTGGCGGTGATGGCGGTGCATCCGGTCTTCGTCTGGTACTCCGCCCAGCCGGACAGCCTGATGCTCTACACGGCCATCGTCTTCGCGGTGCTCGCCCTGGCGGACCGCTGCAGGCTGTCGCCCGGACGTGCGGTCCTGCTTGGCACCGCTTGCGGCATCGGCTACCTGACCAGGACCCAGGGTCTCTTCCTGGCCTTCTCGGTCGGCCTCTGGCTACTCCTGAGGGGCGGGAGGAGGCGCTTCGCCCTGGCTGCGGCCTTCTCAGCGGTCTTCCTGGCCGCCTGCTCCCCCTGGCTGGTCCGCAACTACGTCGAGCTCGGCTCCCCGACCTACTCGCAGAACAGCCAGTTCCTCCTCAACGAGAACCACTGGGCGGCATGGGAGGTCCGGGACACCGCCCCGGCACCCGGCGACATGCTGGAGCACCAGGGCGCGGGAGCGGTGGTCCGCTACGTCGCGGCCGGCGTCCTCAGGGTGCTGGAGCCGTTCATCTCCGGGACACTGCACCGGGGGGAGGTCTTCGGCTTCCCCCCTCTGGTGGGCTTTGCGGTCCTCGGCCTCCTGGCCCTTCGGCGCAGGGGCATCAGACGGGCCATGGAGCTGCCGCTGCTCGTGGCGCTCCCCGTGCTCATGGTGCTCGTCCTGCACGAGCACAGCTCGAGGTACCTCGCCTTCCTCAGCGCCATGGTGGTGGCCCTGGGCTGCTCGGGGCTGGCCAGGCTATCCGGCATGGCGGGCAGGGGGGTTGCCGCAGCGGCGGCTCTGCTGCTCATGGTGCCCTTCCTGAGGCCCATAGGCGGGGTCCTCGCGGAGGACTCCAGGATGATGAGGGCCGAGGCGCAGGAGGTTTCGGACTGGCTCGAGCTGAACAGCGGCACGGACGACCGGGTGGTTACCTTCCCCAACGTAGAGCTGCTCATCTGGGATTACATGAGACCGACCCTGACCATGCCCAACGACTACGAGATGCTGCTATGGCCAGCCCTGGAGGAGCATGGCGTCAGGTACGTCGTCGTGGACGGCGACCTGCCGACCATGAGACCCCACCTGTCGGACAGGTGGAGGAGGACGGTGGACGGCACCGACTGGGCCCTGGTGGACCCGCCGGCCTTCCTGGAGAGGGTCTACCGGAGCGACAGCGGGTTCACCCTGGTGTACGAGATGACCGCCCCAGTCCCCGAGGGGTTCATGGCGGTGGACAGCCTGCCCCGCGACAACCTGAGAGCCCTGCCCCCGGGCTGAGGGGCGGGCATGCTATCGGGTCAGATGTCTGCCTGACCGAGTCGTAGCTGGAGGCCTGGAGCCTCGTCCGCCGGACGGGGAGAGACGGGTCTCGCCGGTCCCGGTGCCGGTCCGGTCAGCCCGGAGAGTACCTCCCGACGAGCTCGGCGGTCTGCAGCACGTGACCCTCCATCGCGGCGAGGACGTCCCGGTGCGAAGCGCCGCCGGGCAGGTCCAGCCTGCGGTCCAGGGCGTAGAGCCTGAAGACCAGCGTCTGGTCCGGAAGATCGTCGTCCGGCCCGTCCCATCCCACCTCGCCGAAGCTGTTCACGCCCTGCTGGGTGCCGTCGTCGAACGCGTCCGAGTGAGGCTGCTTGCCGTATATGGTGTCGCCCTCGGGAGGGATGTTGTAGAGCACCCAGTGGCAGTAGTCCTTCCCGGTATCCTCATCCCTGCACATGACTATGAGCGCGAGGCTCCGGGCGTCCCCCGGGGGGTCCGTCCATCCGAGTGGAGGGGAGGAGTCGCCTCCGCTGCGGGAGTACCAGGGAGGGATATACCCTCCGTCCCTGAAGGCGCTGCTTATCAGCTTGAACGCCATGTCGGCCCCTCCTTCGCTAGGTGAGCAATCATCCATCATGATGATACGAAGCCGCGCAGGCCGGTCAAAGGGCACCGGGAGAGGCTCCGGCGGGAGCCCACCGGCTGACTTCCGGCGGGATGTCCGGGGGGGAGCGTACGCTCCGCTAGCTGCCCGAAACCCTCGCCAGCTCCGGGACCTCCGCTATCTTGCGCACGACCCTGTCCTCCACCGTGTCGACGAAGAGCTGCAGGTGAGGGAACGGTATCTCGATGTCGGCGGCGTCCAGCGCCCTCTTGGAAGCCTCCATCACCCGGAAGTGAAGCGGCTTCGCGCTTCCGGCGTCGGCCAGCCATACGCGCACCAGCAGGTTGACGCTGGAGCTGCCCAGCTCGTCAGCCACCACGTCCGGCGCAGGATCCTCCATGACGCCCTCCATGCCGGAGACGGCCTCGAGCAGGACCTCCCGCGCCCGACCGATGTCCTCCTTGTAGGCTATGCCCAGAGGGACCTCCAACCGCATGCTTCCGTGCTTCGAGTCGTTCACCACGACCTCGTCCACCGCCCGGCTGTTGGGCAGGACCACGTAGGTGTTGTTCAGCGTCCTCAGCCTGGTGGAGCGGAGGGTGACCTCCTCGACCCGGCCGTACTCCCCGGCCACGTGGACGTAGTCGCCGGAGGCGAACGGCTCGTCCATGAAGATGGTGAACCCGGCTATGACGTTGGCAAGTATATCCTTGGCGGCAAATCCTATGGCGACTCCGGCCACTCCAAGGCCGGCAAGGGCCGCACCGACGTCTATCCCGAGCTGGCTCGCACCCATCACCAGGCCGATGACCATGATGGCTATGCGGTAGACCTTGTCCACAAGCAGGACCGTCAGGAGCCTGTCCATGCCGGATCTTTGCAGAATGGACCTGAGCGACCTCCTGGTAACCCTGTAGACGAGCCAGAAGGCCGCCACTATCAGGACGGCGACAAGCAGTTGCGGCAGGAAGCCCACCAGGTCTGACGCCAGCTTTCCGAAGTCTATCTCAGTCGTGAGCCATTCCACTTCGACTCTCCTCCCTCACGCGTTTTATTGCGTCATCCGTGCCTGTTCTTTCGTACGGATGATAAGGGAAGGGAGGTGGCGTGTCCCGTCGGACCGTGCTCCGGCACTGCGGTTGACTTTTTTCAACCGCGGGGTCGGACCCCGCGGTTGAACGGCCCCGCGGTTGAATCAGCGCTGGTGGCGGATGGTGGCCTTCGCCTCGGCGTAGAGGTCCGCCTTCTGGCGGGCGATTATGAGCTTGACGTCCGCCCAGGTGAGCCCCATGGACTCGCCGAACCTCTGCATCAGCGTCTTCTCGTCGCCGGAGAGCCGGCCGTCGGCCAGCGCCATCCTGGCCATGGCCCCGAGTATCTGCCGGGCCTCGCTCACGTCCGACGGCCTGGGGAGCTCGCCGTCACCCTCGGTGACGGTGTTGACTATGGCCTCAAGGTCCTCGTCGGAGATGCTGCGGGAACGGGCGAAGCTCCTCAGGGTCTCCATCTCCTTCTCGTCCACCACGCCGTCGGCGTTCATCGCCGCGACCATCGACGCCAGTATGACGTCCGGAGGGACCACCGAGGCCCTCCTGATGCCGGATACCCCTGCGGAGCTTATGCGGGAGGCACTGAAGTGCTTGACGTTCTGGAGGACCCAGTCCTGGCTGCCGTCGTTCAGCTCGCGGCCGCAGTACTCGCAGGCGCCGCCTGCGCCGCCGGAGTAGGGCGCGCCGCAGCCGGTGCAGTGCGAGGAGCGGAAGCTCTGGGCTACGGAGGTACGGACGCCGTGCTTGCGGACAAGGGTGAAGACCTGGGGCCTGATGGTCTTGGCGCCCTCTCCCCTCACCCTCCCCTCGGCGTTGCGCCTGGCGTTGACGGCCGACCACTTCACCAGGACGTCTATAGCGTCCATGCCGCCCTGCCCGGCCATCTCTATCCTCTGGACCTCTACCGTCCCCACGGCGGCGTCCTTGTAGAAGAGCCACCAGCCCCCGTCCTCCGTGTTGCGGATCTGGCTGCCGAGGGTCTCGGAGAATGTGGGCAGCACCACCTTCTGGGCGGAGCCGGCGTCGCCGTCGAACCATGACTTGACGAGCCTCCAGAAGATGACGGAGGTCCTGTCCTCGACGTGCTGCAGGTTGAAGCCGGGGTCCGTCTGGAGGATGTCGGAGTAGCCCGGTATCAGCGTGGGCTCGGAGATGACGTTCCACTCCATCGACTGGGTTATCTCCGCCAGGACCCAGTCGTACTCGCCGCTGGTCACGACGGAGTCGCAGCTCTCGCACTTGCCGACGTCGCTCAGCTCCAGCGGGGCCCCGCAGTTGGGACAGAAGCCCTCCACCAGGCTCTTGCCCGCAAGGGTCTGGACCCCCGGCTTGCGAAGGAAGCTCCAGTACTCGGTGAAACTGTCCGAGGAGTTCCGGCGGATGACCCTGCCCTTCTCCAGGTCGACGTCGGCGTCGTCCGCCTTCGCCACAATCTCGACGTGTATGGTGTCGAAGTGCATGCTGCTCTGGACGCCGACTATCCTGGAGCTCTGGACGGTGACGTTCTCCATCCTGTTCCGGTAGCCCTCCGCCCTCTGCATGGCGACCTGCAGGGAGAAGCGCTCGAAGATGCCGTCCGAGACGAAGTGGCGCACCCTCTCCATCTCCTGGTCCGACCAGGCGTACTGGACCTCGGTGAAGGCCTTCCCGACCTTCCGGAGGAAGCCGTCCTCCGTGAAGCCCGGATCGCGGGAGGTCAGGGCCGCGAGCATCTGCTGCATCTGTTCCTGCTCCTGCTCCCGGCTCAGCCTTCCGGCCTTCGTTATGGTGTGGGTCTCGTAGGCGCCCTTGGTCTTCCGGCCGAACTTGTACAGAAGCACGACCACGACGATGATGAGCGGTATGCCTATGAGCGGCTTGTCTATGGCCAGACGCAGCAGGAGGTAGACTATGAAGCCGCCGCCTCCGCCGCCGCTGCCTCCGCCTCCGCCGGAGGAGCCGCCGTAGCTCCCGCCGCCGCCGGCCCTTGCAAGAGCCTGCGCGGCGAAGACCATGACCAGAGCCGAGAGCAGCAGGAAGAGCATCAACCGGCGATCACGCGGAGGACGTGGCACGTCGAACACCTCTCTCTCAGTTGGCTTGTTACCGGAAGTGTACGAGAGAGCGGCCGCTCTGTCCATACCGAGTCATGACAAGCAGCCTCTTCCGGTGCATCTTCTACGGTACCGCGAGAGGCGGTGGTGCCTTCGGCGGACCCGGGAGAGGAGAAGCAGCGGCGATGGACGGTCGTACCGAGCTTGGGAAGGGGCCGTACAGGGAGCTCATGCCCCCGGAGCCGCCCCCCCCGCTCACCCCCGGGGAGGCGGCAGCGACCTGGGAGCCGGTGATGGGCGAGATGGAGGAGATGGCCCGCGGCGGTACGGTCACGCTGCTTGTCAACGACGCCACCAGGCCCCCGTCCGCGCCCATGCTCCGTCCGCTTGCCGACATCCTCCGCGGCAGGGTTAGGGTGCTCTTCGCCACCGGCTCCCACCGCGCGGTGAAGCCGGAGGAGGTCGGGGTGCTGCTCGGCGGGCTCTTCGAGGGAGCCTCGATGCGGAGCTCCGACTGCGACTCCGGCTCGATGGTGCGGCTGGGAGAGACATCCCGGGGAACCCCTGTCTCGGTAGACCCCTGGGTCGCCGGCGGGACGCCGGTGGTGTCCGTGAACTCCGTGGAGCCGCACTACTTCGCCGGCTTCACTGGGGGACGGAAGTCGCTGCTGCCCGGCTCCTGCGCACGGGAGACCATAGAGGCCAACCACTTCCTGGCCTGCCTCCCCGACGCCGAGGCGGGAAGGCTCGAGGGAAACCCGGTCCACGAGGACATGACCGAGGCGCTGGCTCTCGTCGAGTCGGTTACCCGGGTGGTCCAGGGCAACGGCGTCTTCGCCGGCGGTGAGCTGGTGCATCTCTCCTGCGGGAGCTGCGCGGGCTCCTTCGCGGAGGCGGTCCGGGTGAGCTCCGCCCTCTCCGGGGTGAGGCCGGGGAGGCGCTACGGCACCGTGGTGCTGCACCCGGGCTCGCCGCTGGACGTCAGCCTCTACCAGGCCGAGAAGGCGTGGTACAACTGCTGGCCGGTCGTGCGGCCCGGCGGAGAGATGCTCCTGGTGAGCGGCTGC
This sequence comes from uncultured bacterium, assembly GCA_964423505.1. Classification (GTDB taxonomy): domain Bacteria; phylum Fermentibacterota; class Fermentibacteria; order Fermentibacterales; family JCC-6; genus CAYREX01. The sequence continues at coordinate 20,946 of CAYREX010000004.1, forward strand.
CGCGAGGGGCTCGGCGCCGGTCACATGGAGGGCGCCTTCGTCAGCTCCATGGACCCTGGCTGGGTGCCCCACACCCGCGAGACCTACAGGCTGGGCGAGCATTCCATCCCCAGGATACGCAGGATGCGGGAGTCGATGACCCTGTCCCTGGCCTCCGGCCTGGACCCGGCACTGCTGGCCCGGATGGGCATACGGCACGTTCCGGACCCGGACCGACACCTCTCGGAAAGGGACCCGGACGACGTCCTTGTAATCCGAAGGGCAGGCTTCGTGGTCCCGGAGCTGGAGGGCTGAGCGACATGTGGAGCTTCCGCTCACGGGTCGTGCCGCTCATTCTCGCGGCGCTGCTCATCTGGCTCTTCCTCTGGTACAGCCACGACCTGGTGGGCAGGCTGGAGGAGACCAGGGCCCGGGCCAACGAGACCATAGCGTGGTTCTGGGCGGGGACGCAGGTCCCCCTGAGCGTCTTCGCCGAGGAGGTCAGCCTGGCGGTCTGCTCCGGCTGCGGCGCTGCGGTGGAGGTGGGGGAGGGCATCGAGGGGCCCGTAACCCTCTACTGCGTGGAGTGCGGCGGCCAGAGGACATGGCACGTGGTGAGCCCGGAGTGGACCGAGGAGAGGAGCAGGCTCCTCGAGAGCACCAGCCACCTCTTCCGGGAGCTGGTGGAGCGGCTGGACTACACCACCATCCTGACCGACACCATGATGGTCCCCCAGGTGGTGAACGGCAGGGCGGTGCCGGACGGGGCGGCCCCGGAGAAGCTCGCCATGTACGGCGAGATGGTGAAGGAGCTGGACGCCCTGAACGACCCGGTCCCCATCGAGGACGTCGAAGACAACGTGATAGGTTACCTGCACTACGGCTCCGACAACCTGGCCCGCGAGCTGAGGCTCGTCCCGTTCATCGAGCTGGGCGTCCTGGCGCTGCTGGCGCTGGTGTTCCTGTTCATGGTGAGGGGGGAGCTGCGCAGGGAGAAGGAGATGTCCTGGATGGGTTTCGCCAAGGAGACCGCACACCAGATAAGCACGCCGCTCTCCTCCCTGATGGGCTGGGTGGAGCTGCTCCGCGAGCGGCCCACCACCGGGATGGACCCGGAGCTGGAGGAGGCGCTGGACTCCATTGAGAACGACGTCAAGAGGCTGGACCAGATAGCGAGCAGGTACGGGCAGATGGGCAAGGAGCCGGTCCTGGAGACCGGCTCCCTGAACTCGGTGGTGCTCGACACGGTTCACTACCTCGCGGGCAGGCCCGGCTATCTGCCGAAGGGGGTGGAGCTCGAGACCGACCTGCAGAGCCAGCGCAGCATCAGGCTCAACAGGGTGCTGATGGGCTGGGTGGTGGAGAACCTGCTGAAGAACTCGGTCGCGGCACTCTCCGGGGGCGGGGGGACCATCAAGCTGACCACCAGCGACCTGGAGGAGGGCAACGGCCTCGTCGAGATGGAGGTGGCTGACACCGGCAGGGGTATACCCTTCTCCGACCAGAAGCGCATTTTCCGTCCGGGGTTCACCACCAGGCGGGGCGGGTGGGGCCTCGGCCTCACCCTCAGCAGACGGATAGTCGAGGAGTACCATCGAGGCAGCATCAGGCTGAAGGCCAGCTCTCCCGGCAAGGGAACCGTCTTCGTCATGACCTTCCCGGTGGCCGCGGAGGAGGGGCAATGACCACGATACTCTGGGTAGACGACGAGATAGACCACCTGACGAGCCATATCAGGTTCCTGGAGAAGAGGGGCTTCCGGGTGCTGACCGCCAGCAGCGGGAGCGCCGCCCTGGAGCTGCTCAGCGAGCAGAGGGTGGATCTCGTCCTGATGGACCAGATGATGATCGGCATGGACGGCATGGAGACCCTCGAGCGGGTGAGGGAGCACTACCACGCCCTTCCGGTGGTGATGGTCACCCAGAGCGAGGAGGAGGAGCTGATGGACCGGGCCCTGGGCGGGGCCGCGGACGACTACCTCACCAAGCCGGTGAACCCGAGCCAGATACTTCTGGTCATCAAGAGGCTCCTGATGGGACAGAAGCTCAGGACCCAGCACGTGGCGAGGGAGATGGTGGACCAGACCGCCAGGATGATGGAGATAAGGACCGGGGAGTCGGACTGGCGAAGCTGGGTGGAGATGTACGCCTCCTGGGTGGAGAAGGACGTCGCATCCGGAGGGTACCTCGAGGAGGAGATGGGGACCATCCAGAAGAGCCGCTTCGACGACCTGGCCATGGACTTCTCCCGGCTGGTGGAGCGCAGCTACCCGGACTGGATAGCCGGCGGGGAGGGCTCGCCCCTGATGTCCCACAACTACCTGGAGCGGGTCGTCGTACCCAGGCTGGGGGAGGTCAGGGAGCTGGTCATGCTGGTGATGGACTGCATGCGATACGACCAGTGGCTGACCATCTCCCCAGAGCTTGAGAAGTGGTTCCACGTAGACGCCGACTTCATGCTCACCGCCCTGCCGTCGGCAACTCCCTACAGCAGGAACGCCATCTTCGCCGGGCTGACCCCCAGGGACATCTGGAGGTTCTACAGGAGGCTCTGGGTCGAGAAGTACGGTGAGCCGGGCCTGAACAGGCACGAGCCCCACTACCTCGCAGAGGGACTGGCAAGGCTCGGTCACAGGGGGCAGCCGTCTCCCGAGTTCGTGAAGGTCGGCACCAGGAGGGAGGGCGAGGCGCTGCTCCACTCGCTGTCGAAGCACCTCGGCAACGGTTTCCTGGCCGTTGTCGTAAACTACATCGACCATCTCACCCACGGCCGCTCGGAGCTGGACCTCATCCGCGACCTGGCGCCGGACGTGAGGAGCTTCCGAAGGCTCGCCGAGACGTGGTTCAGGTCCTCCTTCCTCCGCAAGCTCTTCCAGACCCTGGCGGCCAGGGGGAGCACCGTGCTGGTCACCAGCGACCACGGGTCGGTCTTCACCACCAGCGAGACGAGGATACGTGGCGGCAGGAACGTCTCCGGCAGCATCCGCTACCGGTTCGGCCACTCCATGTCCGCCGACCCGAAGAGCGTCATCCACGTCGAGGACCCGGGCTCCTGGGGCCTGCCGGACGAGCATCCGACCAAGTCCTACCTCCTGGCCAGGTCCGACTACTTCATGGTCTTCCAGGGGATGCCCAGGGAGGACCTGAGGAAGTTCAGGAACACCTTCCAGCATGGCGGGGTCTCCATGGAGGAGATGATAGTGCCCAGCGTCGTCCTGACCCCTAAGAGGCTGTGATCGAAGGATCTGCGGGGAGCGGCGGGCTGCTCCTCGACAGGGAGGGCGTGGAGGGGCTGGGCGCCAGGCTCGCCGTCCGGGCCGGGCCCGGCTCCAGGCTCTACCTCGTCGGTGAGCTGGGGTCGGGGAAGTCGGTCCTGGCCCGCTCCTTCCTGCGCGGGATGGGTGTGACCGGCCGCATCCCCAGCCCCAGCTTCGTCGTGGATGCAGAGTACGACGCCGGTGGCCTGACCCTGCATCACATCGACCTCTTCCGCCTCGGCGGCGAGCCGGATGAGCTCTCCCTCTACGGTATCCAGGAGGCGCTTTGCTCGGAGGACGTGGCGGTCGTAGAATGGGCGGACCGGCTGGCGGGGCTCCGGGTGCCCCCGGGGGTGCGGGTGACCATCGGCATGACCGACCGGCAGGGCATCAGGAGGGTGGTGGTGGATGAGTGGCCTCTGGCTTGGGATTGAGACAACCGGCTCAGTAGGCGGCGTCGCAGTCGTGCGGGACGGTTGCCTCCTCTCCGAGCTGATGCTGCCGGTGCGGGCCACCACCTCCGAGAAGGTGCTGCCCGCCGTGGAGAGGGCCCTGGAGCTGGCAGGGGGCGGCAGGCCGGACGGCGTGGCCGTCTCCACCGGCCCCGGCTCGTACACCGGTCTCAGGATAGGCGTCGCCACGGCAGAGGGGCTTGCCTCCGGCTGGGACGCGCTGCTGGCCGGGGTGCCGACACTGCGGGCCATGGCCTGCGCCGCCGGGCCGGGCGGTCCGGTCCTGGCGTCCGTCAGGGCCAGGGATGGCGAGGTGTTCGCCACGGTGCTGGAAGACGGTGAGCCGGATGCCCGGGAGCTGCTCCCCGCAGGCGTCTACGTGGCGGAGACACTGGTGGAGGCCGTCCGGGACCTCGACGGTATGCGGTGCGTGGGCGGCGGCAGAAGCGAGCTGGGCGGACTGCCCCCCCGGTCCTGGCTGCCCCGCCCGATGGACGTCCCGGGGCCCTCGCTGGTGGCCTGGCTCGGAGAGCTTGCCGGAGGGGGGAGGGAGAGCCGCGTCTCGCCCCTGTACCTGAGGGATTTCGGAGAGAGGGCATGCGATGACATCACGATTGCCCGTCCTTAGCAGGACCCGCCCGGCGGACCTGGCGGACCTCGGGCGGCTCGAGGTGGAGTGCTTTCCCGAGGAGCAGCGCTGGGACGAGGAGCTGCTGGCCGCATGCGCCCGGAGGACGCCGGGAAGGCTGGTCCTGGTGGCCCGCGAGTCGGGGGACGCCTCCGGCTACATTGCCTGCCGCATGGGGGGCGGCCTCCACGTGGACAGCGTGGCCGTGCGACCGGCGCGCGCGCGGCGAGGCGTCGGAAGCGCCCTGATGAAGGCCGCCCACAGGTGGGGAGAGAGGATGGGTGCCGCCGGGGCGACCCTGGAGGTCAGGGTCTCCGCCGCCGGCCCCCGAGCCTTCTACGCAGCGCTCGGCTACCGTGAGGCGGGCATCCGGGAGGGATACTACGGGGATGGCGAGACTGCGGTGGTGCTAAGGCGCCCCCTGGAACCGGACCCGCTGCGGGCGGAGCTGGCCGGAGAGCTCCTGCGCCGGCTCGGAACCGTACCCCCGGTGGGGGTGGTCCTCGGCTCCGGCCTGGCCTGGCTGGTCGACCTCTTCGGCGGCGGCAGGCCGATACCGCTCTCGGAGCTGCCCGGCATCGAGTGGGAGGACCTCCCCGGACATCCGGGCGGCCTGGTGGCCAGCGGGTGCGGCAGGTTCGTCTTCCTGATGGGCAGGAGGCACCACTACCAGGGCTTCGACTGCGGCCAGATATCCATGCTCCCCGCCGCGCTGGCCGACCTCGGGGTGGACGCCTGGCTGCTCACCTCCTCCTCGGGCGCGGTCGACCCCGACCTGGAGCCGGGCGACGCCGTGGTCTTCCGCGACCACGTCAACCTGGCCGGAGTGGTCCCGGAGAGGCCGGACGGGAGCTGCGGGGGCGAGGTCTACGACAGGCGGCTCGGGCGGCTGGCCATGGAGGCGGCAGGCCGGGTCGGCGCTCCGGTGAGGGAGGGGGTCTTCGCCTGCGTGTCGGGACCCGCCTACGAGACCTCCGCCGACATCCGTCTGCTCCAGCGCTCGGGGGTGACCACCGTCTCCATGTCCACCGCCCCGGAGGCCCTGCATCTAGCCTCCTCCGGCTGCCGGGTCGCCGGCCTCTCGCTGGTCACCAACGCGGCCGCACCGGGCTCCGAGGTGACCCACGACGAGGTCCTGGCCTCCCAGACTTTCGTGCGGCGGAAGCAGGAGGCCTTCCTCGCGGAGCTGCTGACAGGGATGGCCTCTGGTGAGCTACAGGGAGACTGAAGCCTGGCTCTTCTCCCGCCGGCGCATGGGGATGCGCTACGGGCTGGAGCGGATGGAGCGCCTGCTCGAGGGGATGAGTCACCCGGAGCGCTCTTTCCGCACCGTCCACGTCGTGGGCTCCAACGGCAAGGGCAGCGTCACCAGCTACGTGGATGCGGCGCTCCGGGGTCTCGGCTACCGCACGGGCAGGGTCCTCTCCCCGCACCTGCTGGACTACCGGGAGCGGACCTCGGTCTGCGGGGAGTGGATCCCTCCCGATGACGTGGTCCGCTTCGTCCGGGAGCACCGACAGCTGATAGAGGAGTGCGAGGCCACCTTCTTCGAGGTTACAACCGCAATGGCAGCGTGGCACTTCGCGCGGAGCGGCGTGGAGGTGGCGGCGGTGGAGGCCGGCCTCGGGGGCAGGTTGGACGCCACCAGGCCCTTCCGCGGCGAGTGTACCGTACTCACCGCGGTGGAGCTGGAGCACAGCCGTATACTCGGCGGTACGGAGGCGGAGATAGCCGCCGAGAAGGTCGCCATAGCCCGTCCGGGGAGCATGCTGGTCTCGCCACCGCTGCCCCCCGGGGTCGAGCGGGTGCTGGCGTGCCGTGCGGACGAGGCGGAACTGGAGCGGTCAGGTCCTCTGGAGGTCGATCTGCCCGCCGTCCTCGGCGGGCACAGGAGGAGGAACGCGGGGCTGGCGGCGGCCGCGGTGATGAAGGTGGCCGGGCTCTCCCCGGGAGAAGCCTCCGGCCTCCTCGCCCGCATCGCCCTACGGACGAGGATACCGGGCCGCCAGGACCTGTGGGCGGGACCTTCGCCCATGCTCTTCGACGTCGCCCACACGCCTGTGGCCGTATCGCTCCTGGCGGAGCGGATAGCCGGCTCCTGGACCCCGCCCCTGCCTGGCGTGGTCGGGTTCCTGGCCGACAAGCGCTGGAGGGAGATGCTGCCCCTGCTGGAAGGCGTCCTGGAACCGGTGGTGACCACCACGCCGCTGGACGAGCGCGCCCTCCCGGCGGGGGAGCTCGCCTCCGCGATGACGGATGCGGGCATGATGGCGACGGCCAGGGAGGACATCGGCGAGGCCCTGCTGGAAGCCGCCGGAAGGGGCGTCTTCCCGGTGGTGGTCACCGGCTCCTTCTTCGTGGTGGGAGAGGCCATGCGCAGGGCGTGGGAGCTGGGCCTCTCGGACCCTCCGGAGGGCGAGGTGGCGCAGGTGCTCCTCTCACCGGGCGCCCCGCTCGTTGACAGCGGAGCGAGCGGTTCGGTATAGGTACCTGCCGGACCACTGGACGAGCTACCCGAAGGATAGGAATGCGTATGACTGACGAGAGCGGTGCCATGGCCGGAGAGGCTCCCTCTCCACCGGAGAAGGCAGCCCCCTTCACGCTGGTCAACTACGTCCTCTTCGCCGTCGGGCTCCTGGACATCATCGCCGGCTGGTTCCTGCTCCGGGGCGGCCACATCACCATAGCGCCCATCATGCTCATTGCCGGATACTGCGGGATAATCCCCCTGGCGATAGTCCTCAGGAAGAAGACCGGGAGAGACGACTGAGGTGAGGCCAGCGGTCCCGCTGCTGGCCGCCCTCCTCCTCGCGGGGTGCGGAGGGGAGCGAATGCCCGTCTCCGTAGCGCCGCCCGGACCGCTCACCGGGCTGGACACCACCTTCGTCCCTCTCCCCGGGGGCACATACGTCACCACCTACGGGGATACAGTTGAGGTGGCGCCTTTCAGGCTGGGCAGGTACGAGGTGACCAACCGGCTGTACAGGCACCTCGCCGCCGAGGCCGGCCTGCAGCTCCCCCCGGACCCGGAGTACCCCGGCATGCCGCGCTACATCGAGACCAGGCCGGACTACCCGGCGGTGAACATGAGCGCCCCCGAGGCCCTTTCCGCCGCCGGAGTCCTGGGCGGCAGGCTTCCCACCAGGGCGGAGCTGGAGTACGCCGCCTCCCTCGACCTCGCGGACCCCGGCCCGGATAGCTGGCCGTGGGGCTCGCTCGAGCCGCTGGAGGCGGGGTACCCCGCCAACTTCCTGGCCGGAGACGCATGGGAGACCAGGGCGGCCGACGGCTTCCCCTGGACCGCACCGGTCGACTCGTTCCCCCTGACCGACGCCGGCTTCGCCTGCCTCGCCGGGAACGTTGCAGAGTGGACCGTCGGGCTGGATACCATACCGGCCGCCTTCGGCGGGGCCTGGCTCAGCCCCTCGGAGGAGACGACGATAGGGAGCGTCCAGTACGTTCCGGTCGGCGACAGGGCCAGGCATATAGGCTTCAGGATAGTCCTGCCGGAGGAGTAGTCCCGGCACCCGGACCGACACCCCGAGCGGAGGCAGCATGAGAGCGGGAGCGCTCATCCTGGTAGCGGCGGTCCTGGCGGCCTCCGCGGCCGCCGGCCCGGTCCTGCTTCCCCCCGGCGGGTACGCGTTCGCCCCGGTCGACTCCCTGGGAGAGCCCTCCGGGACGCTCACCATGGTGGGAGCCCTGGCAAACGGGCCCTGGCCGCCGCCGGGCGTCGGCGAGGAGGGCGGGCCTCTCCCGGAGGCGGCGCTGCGAGCTCTCGACTCGGTTCCCGCCTGGACGAGCGAGGACCTCCGGGCAAGGCTGCTCGACCTGCTTCACGAGCCGATGGACCGGGGCACCGACCTGCTCGGGCTCTTTACGGAGCCTCCGGAGACCCTCTCGGTGGCCGGCGGCGGAGTCCTGCTGCACGGGTATACACTCCCTCTCCTCTCCCTGGCGGACGGTCCATCCCCCGACCTGGCCCTGCTCGGCGACGTGGAGGGTGACGGGCTCGCGGACGTGGTCATCGTCACGGATGCGGGAAGGGTCCTGGTCTGCCGAGGGCGGAGCGCCGCCGGGGGGGTGGTCCACATGCCCTGGTCCGACGCATCGGAGAGGGCGCTCCCCGACGTGGCCGGAACCTTCGCCGTGCCGGAGGTCGCCGCTGCCGACGGGGAGGGAGCCCTGCTGCTGGTGGGCACGGCGGAGGGAGGGCTCGCCGGCCTTCGCTCGACTGACGGCACGGGAGGGGGATGGACGGAGCAGGGGGATCTCCCCCCACCGCCCGGGGCATCGTGCGTCGCCCCACTCGGCACGCGGGACCGGGGCCTCTTGTGCGGGGTCTCGGACGGCAGGCTGCTAGCCCTAGACGGCAGTCGCTGCTGGGTCGAGGTCGACAGGCTGCCGGACGGGCTGACCTACCCCGTGCCCGGGTTGGGAGACGTTGACGGAGACGGTTCGGAGGAGCTGCTCTGCGGCACCCGGGAGGGGCTGGTCCTCCTTCGGGGGAAGGAGGGCTGGGAACCGTTGTCCCTTCCGGACACCATCCCGTCGGCCGCCCCGGAGTGGACCGGGGACGGACTGCTCATCGGCTCCGCGGCGGGCGACCTCCGCTACTACGAGAGGGGCGATTCCGGCTGGACCGACGCCACTGCCGGCTCCCCCTTCCGCGGGCTGTTCCCCGGCCCCTTCTCCGCGCCGTCCCTGGCCGACCTCGACGGTGACGGCCGCCCCGAGCTGGTCGCCGGCAACGCCGAAGGCGACCTGTTCCTCTACGAGAGCGGAGAGGACGGCCAGTACCGGGAGAGCCGCTCCTGGAGGCTCGTGCCCGGTGGCGCTGTAGGCGAGCTGCAGGACTACTACGGCCGCTACTACCCGGAGCTGCAGGAGATGAGGGCGCCCACCGACACGACTTCGGTCACGGAGCTCGCACGGCTGATCCTCTCGGCCCCCCCGGAGCACCGGGACGAGCTCGCGACCACGATTGCTGGCATCCCCACCGAGGTCCTCAGGGAGATGGTCCGCAGGGGGGACGCGGACCTGCTCGCTCTCAACGCCGCCCTGGTCTACGAGGCAGCCGGCCGACTCCCCTACGCGGAGCTCCTCGAGGAGCCGGACGGCGGCACCAGGCTGGAGCTGGCCACCCGGGGGGGGATGGTCCCGGTCCCAAGGGAGGTCTACTACACCTGCGTGGTCAACCCGCGGGTGCTGTTCGAGGTGCCGGGCAGGGTGGACGCTTCGTTCTGGGAGACACCCCCGCAGGAGATGGGGATGACCCGGGAGGAATGGCTGACCGCCGAGCCGGAGACCGAGGACGGCGGCGATTTCTGGCGGGAGACGCTCCCTCCGGACACCTCTGCCGGGAGGAGCCTGGTCGAGAGGGCCTCGGCCGCCGGCGGCTTCAGGGAGGCGCTCCTGGCGGTGAACGCCCACATGTCCCACTCGCACCCGGGCTCGAGCATGAGCTTCGGATACGTCACCAACGACCTGCAGCCGATGGTCATCTACCGGAAGGCCTACGGCTCGTGCGGTGAGCAGTCCATCCTGCAGACGGCGCTCTGCAGGGCATCCCTCATTCCCTCCATTGTGGTCGGCTGCAGGGGCGAGGACCACCAGTGGAGCCACGTCTGGTCGCCCGACCTGGGCGGGTGGATGCAGTGGGACGTGAACTACCCGGCATGGCACATGGGGCACGCCTGGGTCTCCGGGGAGGGCGTGGACCACGAGGGCAAGACCATATCCACCGTCACCGCCTTCGCCCCGGACGGCAGCACCCGTCAGGTGACCCGCGGCGTCCTGCTTCCCCCGGGGACCGGCTACATGGCCGGTGACTCCGGGTACACCGCCACGGCGGAGGTCACGCTGACGGTGACCGACTCCGCCGGCCGCCCCCTTGAGGGGGCGATGGTCATCGCCCGCTCCCACTGGGAGAGGACCCGGGCGGTCTCCGCCGTCTACTACACGGACCCGGGGGGGGAGTGCGTGATGCACCTGGGGTGGGAGCCGTACGGCGGATACACGCTGGACGTGGTCTCGCCCCTGGGCTGCACCGGGATGACCGGCGTCTCCTTCGAGGAGGGCCGCCGGTACGCGCTCTCCTGCGCGGTGCCCGGCGGGCTGCCCCCGGAATGGCCCTCGCCGCTGCCGGTCGGCACGTGCGAGCCGGCCCCGGTGGATACCTCCTGGAGCGTCGACGCCCTCCTCCGGCCGGTCCCCTTCTACGCCGGCACGCTCTACTCGCTCGACCCTCCGGGAGACCGGGGCTACGGCGGGTCCAGGTGGACCACCCGGGAGACCGGCCCCGCGTACGGGGGGGTGAAGTACGTCGACACCGGGAACCTGCAGCGCTACCTCGACGGCAGGCCGTTCAGAGCGCTGGCGGTACCCTTCCTGCCTCCGGCGGGTGACACCTGCTTCCTGCTCCTGGACAACAGGGGCTCGCTCCTGGGATGGCGCCGCTTCAGCAGGAGCGGTCCGGTGACGGCGCCACGCCCACTGTCGGAGGAGCAGACCTCCTGGCTCGCCTCGACCCCCTCCCCCCCGCCATCGGTACGACCCGCCGCCGGCCCGCCGACGAGTGCGGCAGCCGGGGTCGAGCCGCCGGAGTGGCCCGTGAGTCTGGAGGGTCTGGTCATCACCCAGGACGACCCGGACGATCCGCTCGGCAGCGGCCTGGTGCTCGGGCCGTTCACCCTCGACTCCTCCGAGCGGACCCTGATGGGCCGGACGTCCGCCGCAGGAGGGGTCGACCTGGACCTCTACGTCTATGGAGACGCGGACGGCGACCGCTCCCCGGACGGCGCCGGGGAGATGGTCGCCGTATCCGGCTCCCCGTCGTCCACGGAGTCGTTCCAGCTCACCGTCGGAGAGGATCCGGGGGTCTGGTGGTTGATGATGCACGGCTGGGACGTGCCGGAGGGTGAGGCGTCGGCGGCGCTCAGCCTCTCCGCGGAACCGCTCTACCTGAGGCTCTCTGAGCTCTCCCCCTCCGGCAGCCTCGCCTCGGCCCCGGACTCGCTCTCCCTCCTTCTCCCCGGCGGCATCGCCGCGGGTGAGGAGCTCGTCGCCGTGACCGCCGGGGACACCCTGCCCATGACCGTGCGGGAAGAGCGGGCATGCCTGGTCATCGGTGCGGAGAGCCTGACGGCTTCCACCCCGGAGGCCGGTGCTCCCCTGGCCCTGCTGATGGGCCCCGGGGGGGAGGTGCTGGACTCCGCCCGGTGGAGCTTCGCCGTGGACCTCTCCCCTCCGGACCTCGACTCCCCGGAGGCGCTCCCGGACCTGCGGAGCGGGTACGTCACGCTGGGCGTCACCGCCACCGATACCGTCTCGGGCGTAGCCTCCGTGAAAGCGGCCGCCCTCGGGGACACCCTGACCCTGAGGCGGACGGAGGGAGACCGCTGGGAGGGGAGGCTGGACATGCCGGGCACCGGCTCGCGAAGTTTGGAGGCGTTCCTGACGGCCCTGGACGTGGCCGGCAACGAGTCCGCGCCCGTCCGGCTCGCGGCGACCCTCCCCCTCCCCTATCCCATCGCCATTGCCGACCCGGCGCCGGTCGGCGAGGTCTACGACGGCGATGTCCTGCTGCAGGTGGTGGCCAGAGGGCGCTTGGAGGACGCCTACTTCGAGCTCTCGGCCGAGCATGCCGACGGAAGGCTGGTCGACTGCCCAGTGCTGCTCCGCGACGGCGGCGTTGTGCAGGCCGCCCCCTCCGAGCCCCTCGGCCCGGGCTGCTGGACGGTGAAGGTGACCGCCCTGGACGGCGAGGGAGAGGTCATGGGTAGGGCCGAGTGGAACCTCTCTGTCACCTCGATGTCTATACAGATGTAGGAGGGCAGGCCCGGGACGAGCCTCGCATGAGGCCCTGGTGGGCGAAGAGGGACTCGAACCCCCGACATCCTGCTTGTAAGGCAGGCACTCTAGCCAGCTGAGTTATTCGCCCACGGGCCGCGTGGTTGCGGGGGTCCCCGCAGGAACGCATATATGGTCCCGTCCTCAGGTACCGTCAACTGAGAACCCCCGGAGAGGAGCCCATTGAGCCCCGGAAGAGCCGCCGGTTCCAGGTGCCCGTTGACCATAATCCCGCCGGAGAGGCGGAAGCGCGTCTTCGAGAGCCTGCTGGCCGATTCCGTCGACCTGGACGCCAGGGTGGTCGTGGACGACGTCCCGGACGACGAGCTGGTCCTGGTAGGCGTTGCCGCCTCGGACTGGCCCGGCCTGGCGACGGTAGTGCTCAGCGAGCTGCAGCACAGCGGCTGGAACCTGGACACGCTGGAGGGCTTCACCACCGAGCTCGCCGGCAGGAGGACCGGGGTGGTGCTTGCCGGCATAACCGACCCGGACAACGCCCGTCGGGAGATGTTCACCCGGGACGCCCACAGGATGGAGGACCTGCTCCGGAGGCTCGCGCTGGGCAGGGCCGGGACCATGTCCCTTCTATCCAGGGCGGCGGAGCGCTTCGAGCGCTTCGAGGAGGTCAGGAGGCACCTGGAGAAGGCGTACGGGAACGAGCCGGTCCCGCCGGGCATACTCGGCGAGGGAGGGGAGCTGGTGCTCTTCATCTCCTCCCGGTCTGACGAGTACCTCGCCGAGAGGAAGCCGGAGGACCTGGCCTGGATAGTGAAGACCAACTTCAACCTGGTGAACAGGGTCAGGACCAGCGGCGGCAGGGCCCATTTCCGTCTGAAGAACCTGAGGACGACACGGGAGCATCTTACCGGCATCAACATAGCCGGCTACGAGCGCGACATCTCCTTCCAGAACTGCGTGACCGCCCTGACCCACGCCTGGAGCGGCGCCACCATCAGGCACCAGCGCAGGTACACGACCAGGGACGGCATCATCTCCATCAGGATAGAGATGACCGGCCCGGCAGGGCTCAGCGCCAAGAAGGAGGAGCAGGCGGTCATCAGGAGGAGCCTCAACAGGCTGCTGGTCGCCCACGAGCTGGACAAGCTGAACAGGATACACAGGTACGGCGGGGCCGAGCACTACGCCCGGGCGCTCATCCCTCTCCTGCTCCGGGAATGCGAGTCCACCGAGCTCAGCCAGGCCTACATAGCCATGGTCTCCTCCACCACCTTCACCGCGAGCCTGAAGCTGATACTGGTCACCGGCAGCTTCGACGCTGAGAGCCACGACCGCAAGATAATAGACCTGATAGGCCGGATAAACTCAAACAGCGGCCTGACCGTGGTGTCCTTCAGGTCACCTTCCAGCTTCAAGAAGCACATGTGGGTGGACATCCTCGACATCTCGGCGAACCGGGAGGCCTACGAGGAGATGGAGGAGTCCTACCTGGACATCAAGCGGTCCATCGAGGGCAGCTTCGGCAGGTTCAGGGACTTCGACAGGGGCATGAGGCTGAACGACGTCAGGCAGCTCAAGGAGATAAGGGAGCAGCTCTCCGGCCTGCCGGACAACATGATTACCGACTTCTACTACAGGATAGAGGAGTTCCTCAGGGCGAGCATCTCGACGGACGAGCTGGCGATGCACATCAGGCTGGCCTACGAGAGCATCAACCGCTTCATGGAGGAGGGCAGGACCCAGCTGCCGCCGGAGGTACGGAGAGTCGGCGGCGGCGAGAGGGGCGTGGCAACTCTCGTCTGCATAGTCGCCGACTCCGATTCGGTCTCCTTCCAGTACCTGCTGGAGACGGTGAGGGAGTATACGGTCAACGCAAGCATAATCGAGTGGGCCGGCGCCAACGCCTACCTCCTGAGGATACAGGAGCAGGGGAAGGGGCTCGCCCCGCAGGAGCTGGAGAGAGTGCTCGCCAGGCTGGACCGGCTCTCCGACAGTGAATGCCGTCCCCGGGGTTCTTGACACCGCGAAGGCCGGAGGTCTATTGTTGCGGCTCGTGGCGGCGTAGCTCAGCTGGCTAGAGCAGCGGAATCATAATCCGCGGGTCGGGGGTTCGAGTCCCTCCGCCGCTACCACCCCTCCCCGGTCTCAGCCGTATTTCGGCGAGAGCAGCCCCTCGATTATCATGTCGGTGGCCTCGTCCGCGGTCAGCCCGTGGGCCATGAGGGTCTCCAGCTGCTTGGAGTCGACGCTTCCTATGGCGGCCTCGTGGGTCACGTGGGCGAGCGGGTGGACTACCTCGACTATCGGGATGGCCTTCGCCGATGCCTGCTCCCTGACGATCTCCTTGCAGTCGACGTGGCCGACGGAGTAGGGGCCCTCGGCCCTCAGGGTGTTCCTTATGTCCGCCGAGGCCCGCTCCCTGACGGCGACGTTGGTGGTCAGGACCCCCCTTGCCCGCTCGCCGGCCAGCGTGGCCTTCTCGTGGACCAGGATGCTGTCCTCGCCCCTTCCGCTTATCCTGGCGTTCATCTCGAGGACGCTGCGGGCGTTGCAAATGGCCTCGTAGAGGATGTCCAGCTCCCCGACCCGACCCTTCAGCATCTCGAAGTCGGCCATCAGGGAGGCCCCCTCGCCGAGGACGATCCTGCTCCTGGGGACCACCCTGACGCCACCCTCGGGGCTGTGGACGTGCCTCTCCAGGTAGTCGTACTCCGCGTCCCTGCCCAGGCGTATCTCCGCCTCCATCTCGTGGACCACCTCGACGGCGTTGGGGAAGGTGCAGCTGGAGACGACCGCTATCGCCGCCCCTTCACCCACCTCCACGTCCATGACGATGCGCTGGACTCCGCGCTCGGGCATCAGGCCGAAGCACATCCTCACCGGCCTGTCTATCCTCGCCCCCGGCTCGACGGTGACCCGGACGTCTATCCCGTCCTCCAGCTCGTCGGCCTCCACCGATAGCCCCTGCACCAGGTGCAGCCCGAGGACTCTGTTTCCGTGCACCTCGACGTGGGCCACTTCCGGAGATGTGACGCACTGCTCGCCGAGGCTCCCGTACATGCTCCTTATGAGCTCATCATTGCCCATCGCCGACCTCCCCCTCCCCCGGCCGGTTCTGGTGGTCGCAGGGCATGCAGCGCTCGCCGTAGAACTCCGCCACCCTCTCCGCCGGTCCCTTTTCCCGTATGCTCCCGCAGCAGAGCAGGAACGCATGGTCGGCCTGCTCGAGGACCGTCATGCTGTGCGTTATCAGAAGCACCGTGGAGCCGGCCTCCCGCAGGAAGCCGATGGCGTCGAATATCCGCTTCAGGGCCTCCACGTCTATGCCGGAGTCAGGCTCGTCCATCATCACCAGCCTGGGCTCCATGGCCAGCAGGGAGGCAAGCTCCACCCGCTTCCGCTCACCGCCGGAGAGGGTATCGTCTACGGCCCTCTCCAGGTAGGTGTCCGGGTCCAGGTCGACCTTCCGCAGGCACTCGGCCGCCAGACCCTCTTCTTCATTCCCGGCGCCGCTCAGGATGAACTCCCGGACGCCCAGCCCCCTGAACCTGGCCGGCTCCTGCCAGGCCATGCTTATGCCCAGGCCGGCGCGCTCGTCTATCGTCAGATCCCGCAGGTCCCTGCCCCTGAACCGTATGCAGCCCTCGTAGCGCCTGTAGCCGGCGAGTCCCATTACCGTGGAGGCCAGCGTGGACTTCCCCGCCCCGTTCGGGCCGACTATGGCGTGGACGTGACCCGCCCAGAGATCGAGCGAGAGTCCGTCCAGTATCCTCCTGCCGCCCAGCTCGAGCGTCAGGTCCTCGATCTCGAGAATGCTCTCGCCCATCTCTCCTCCCGGAATGCCCGGCCCGGCCGTTGCACGACGGCCGGAGCACGTCAGCGCCTCTCCGACTCCACCAGCGAGAACCTCCCGCCCCGGTCCTGGTAGACCCTCCTGAGGCGGAGACCGCCTTCTGCCACCAGTCTCTCGAGTCCCCGGGGCGTGTACTTGTGCGAGCTCTCCGTGTGGATGGTCTCGCCCCTCTCGAACATTATGGGCCCTTCCAGCTCCGGGGAGTCCGCTCTCAGGTCGGCGAGGGCCTCCAGGTGCATCTCGATCCTGCCGCCCTCCGGGGAGAACCGGGCGACGTGGGCGAAGTCCCCGGCCGACAGCTCCGTCCCGAGCGCCCGGTCAACCACCCGCAGGATGTTCAGGTTGAAGTCGGCCGTCACCCCCGCTGAGTCGTCGTAGGCCCTCAGGAGGTCATCGACATCCTTCATCATGTCCAGACCCAGCAGGAAGCGGTCTCCCGGCTCCATCACGCCGGCCACGCGACCGAGGAAGCCGGAGGCCTCGGACCGCTCCAGGTTGCCGATGGTGCCGCCCAGGAAGCAGAATAGCCGGGGCCTCCCCTCAGGGATGTCAGGCAGCCCGTCCATGAAGTCCGCGAGGACCGGCCTTGTCCGCACCTTCGGGAAGCGCTCTCCAAGCTCCGCCGCCGAGCCCGCCAGGGCCGTTCGGCTTATGTCCACGGGGAAGTACCTGAGCGATCGCCGCATGCCCGCGGGAACCATGTCCAGCAGCAGCGACACTTTCGAGCAGTCGCCACTGCCCAGCTCGATTATGTCCGTGTCGCCGAGGCTGCGGGCCAGGGGACCCAGGGCCGCGGCGATGATGGACCGCTCGGTGCGGCCCGGGTAGTAGTCCTCCACCCCGGTAATCGCCTCGAACAGCCTTGTGCCTCTGGCGTCGTAGAGGTACTTGGAGGGCAGGGAGCGCGGCCTCGTCCCGAGGTACCGTACCATCTCCGCCGAAGCCCCCTGGAGCGGTTCCCCGGCTTCCGGCTCTCCCGTCGCCCCGGGTATCACCGTCCGCCCTCCGGCTCGCCGGTCTCTATCGGGTTCTCCGGGTCGTTGTTCCACTCCAGCCATCCGCCGTCGAAGACGGCTATGTCCGTCCAGCCGAGCAGGTATGCGCTCATGAAGGCCTCGCTGGCTCTCCATCCCGTGCCGCAGTAGAAGGCAAGACGCTTGTCCGGGGTAACGCCCCGCTCCAGCCAGTGGGCCTCGATCTCGGCGTACTCCCTCATCGTGTGGTCCGGGTTCCGGAAGTTCTCCATGTGATAGGCGTCGCTGCCGCAGTCGCCGAAGACGGCCCCGGGGATGCGTCCCTTCACGTCTATGTAGTTGTAGCCGCTCACCTCCCCGATGAACTCCCTCCAGCTCCGCATGCTCACCAGCTCCGCCTCCTCGGCGGCGAGGATGCGCTTCGCCTCCGGGACGTCCACGAAGATCTCCGGCCTGGCCGGCACATCGAACCCCAGCTCGGATAGCGGCTCCGGCTCCGCAGGCTCGCCCGTCACCGGGAGTCCCTCCGCCTCCCAGGCCATCAGCCCGCCGTTCATCACCCTGACGTCCCTGACCCCCGCGTACATGAGTATCAGGGCGCATCTCATGGCCGCTATCTGCCCGGCGCTGCTGCCCGGGAACGGAACGCCGTCGTCCGGGTCGCCGTAGCGCCCGTACAGCACCACCGTCGAATCGGCCCCCATCCCGAGGGAAAGGAGGGCGTCCGCCAGCTCTCCCGGCGGACGCCTGTTCCAAAGGCCGGGCTCCTCCAGCGCCAGCGTGTCCAGTGGTATGGCCCCGGGGACGTGTCCCTCCAGGTAGTCGTCCGGGTTCCTGTAGTGGGCATGGCAGATGAGGGTGCCGGCGGGCCCGGTCTTCCGTCTGATGCCCCCGGGCATCATCTCGGCCACCAGGGAGGGGGGGACCAGCCTGTCGTATCGGAGGAGGCTCTCCAGGGGCAGGGTCTGGTCAAGGCACCATTCGCTCTGCAGGCGGTGGTAGAGCCTGACGTCCTTCGCTCCCCTGTCCAGGAGGACCCTGGCGACGGAGGCCGACTCCTCCGGGTCGTACCCGTACACCACCAGCGGCCGGTCGCCCGGCAGCCCCTTCGTCTCCAGGGTGCGGTCCAGGAAGCCCTCGCCCACCCACGCTGCCGGTACGCTCCGGGCCCCGGGCACATGACCTCCCCTCATCTCTCCGCGCAGGCTCCAGCCGTTGTAGGCGTCCGGCGACCTGACGTCCACCATGGTGGCGCCCTCCCTGAACAGCGCCGCCACCTCTCCGGTCCGGGAGTCCTTCTCGTACCTCGTTCTCTCGCTCATCTTCACTCTTCTCCCTCGGCACCGAGGGCCGAGATCTCCGCCGGGTCCGGTGCGCCGAACCGGCAGCCCTCCTCCCACCGGGAGAGCAGGTTCCCGCGGGCGGGTATCCCACCCTCCTTCCGGAGCATCCCGGCCAGATTGAGCAGGTTCCATGTCATGAAGGTGGCGTTCCTCCTGGTGAAGTCGTTCCCGGGGCCGCCGGAGCCCGGGTCCAGGTAGGAGGGCCCCGGACCCACCTCTCCTATCCAGCCGGCGTCCGCCTGAGGGGGGACCGTGAAGCCCAGGTGCTGGAGCGAGTAGAGTACCGTCATCGCGCAGTGCTTGACCCCGTCCTCGTTGCCCGTGACCAGGCATCCCCCGACCCTGCCGTAGTAGGCGTACTGACCGACCGGGTTGAGCTCCCCCGAGCTGGCGTAGAGGCGCTCTATCACCATCTTGCAGACCGAGGAGACGCTGCCGAGCCATATCGGCGTGCAGACCACCAGCACATCAGAGGCCATGACCCTGGCCTGCAGGCCGGGCCAGTCGTCCTCGGACACTCCGTGGTCGGTCATGTCCGGGTAGACCCCGAATGCGACTTCGTGGTCCACCGGCCTGATTACCTCCGTGGCGACGCCCGCGTCCTCCATTATCCTCTTCGACACCTCGATGAGCCCCCTTGTATGGGACCGCCTCGGAGAGGCCTTCAGGGTGCAGTTCAGGAAGAGGGCGGAGAGCCCTTCGAGGCGGGGGGCGCCGGTCGCTTGTGACCCGGTCCCGCAGCTACCGCTCATCGGTCCTCCAGCTCCTCCACCACCCGACGGTAGTGCTCGTGCATGACCTCTCTGTCGAACTCACGGAACTCCTCGAGGAGCCGGGCGTCCTCCCCCTCCTCGAGGTACTCCATGGCGGCGGGGAAGAAGTCCTCGTCCTCCCTGCGTATATGCTCCGGGTATAGCTGAACCATCCTGCGGAGCCCACGCCTCACTTCGTCCGCTGCGGAGTCCTGGCCTGACCTGTACCTGGCGTTGGCGTCCGACACCGACCCGACCACCCGGCGGGCTGTCACGTGCTCGCCCCTGAGCTCCTCCATGGCCCTCCGGTGATCGGGCGAGAGGCTCCTTCCCCCGAGCTCACGGAAGAGGATGTCCTCCTCCTTGCCGTGATGGGTCATGTCGGCGTACGTCCGCATGAAGTCGGTGAGCCTGTCCACGAACCGGGGCGCGAGCTTGCCCCCCTCGTCCAGCCGCTCCAGCTCTGCCCGTGCGAGGGCGATCATCCTCTCGATGAGCCGGTGCTCCTTCATCAGCATTCCTCTGGACTGCATACTCGGTGTCCTCTCCGTTGCGTTCTTCGTCCCGTTCATCGTCGGGCCGCCGGCGACAGCGCCGTACAGCGCCGCTCAGCTGCCCAGCGCCTCCTCGATCGCCCTGTTGAACGCCGGAAGATCCGACGGCTTCCTTGAGGTGATGAGCCTCCCGTCCACCACGACCTCGGAGTCGGTCCAGTCCGCGCCGGCGTTACGCAGGTCCACGGCTATCGAGGGCCAGGACGTCATGCGCCTGCCCTCCACGACGCCGGCGGATATCAGGAGCTGCGGCCCGTGGCAGACGGCGGCCAGTACCTTGCCCTGTTCGACGGCCATCCGGACCATCTCCACCATCGGCTCGTGCATGCGCATCCCGTCCGGTGCGTGGCCACCGGGCACGACCAGTGCGTCGAAGTCGGCGACGTCGGCATCCCGGGCGGAGATGTCCGATGTAACCCTGGCCTCCCCCCGCTTGCCCTCGTACTCCCTCTCCGCATCACCGCCGACGAGGACCACGTCGGCCCCGACTCCCCTGAGCGCGTAGAGCGGCTCGGTCAGCTCGTCGTCCTCGAAGCCGTCCTCCACCAGTATCGCTATCCTCTTTCCCTCGAGCGTCATGCGTCCTCCTCTTCCCGGGTACTCGAGCCGGACCTCTGATCTTCACAAAGGCATGTGATTGCCATGATATGACATATTGGAAGAGAAAGCAACCTCCTACATTCAGTACCACCCCGATTAGGAGATATATAAAGTATATGCTTAATACTACATGCCTCTGCTTCTGTATCACGACGGAGGGGGCTCCGTGTGGTCTCCGCTCTTGACAAGAATCTTAGCTTGAGCTATCTGAGATTGGGAGTGGGTATATATCTTAGAACGATGAAATCATATAAATCAATTGAAATAAAGACATAGGAATTGCTAGTAGTTACTAATGGAAAACCGATAATGGTGCTGACTGGATAGGACCGGTGGTCCAATGGCCGATGCCAGGATGCAGGCAATCGATGGTAACAGCGCGGTGGCGAGGGTGGCCCATGCACTGAGCGAGGTCATAGCCATCTATCCGATAACCCCCTCCAGCCCGATGGGGGAGCTGGCGGACGAGCTCTCCGCGAGGGGCGAGCGCAACCTGTGGGGGTCGGTCCCCGAAGTTGTGGAGATGCAGTCGGAGGGGGGGGCGTCCGGCGCAGTGCACGGAGCCCTTGCGTCAGGCGCGCTTTCGACCACCTTCACGGCCAGCCAGGGGCTCCTCCTGATGATACCCAACATGCACAAGATAGCCGCCGAGCTGCTGCCGACCTGCTTCCACGTCTCCGCGCGCTCCCTGGCCTGCCAGGCGCTGTCCATCTTCGGCGACCACTCGGACGTCATGAGCGTCCGGAACACCGGCTTCTGCATGATGGCCTCGGGCAGCGTCCAGGAGGCCCAGGACATGGCCCTCATCGCCACGGCAGCGGGACTCGGCGCCAGGCTGCCCTTCCTGCATTTCTTCGACGGGTTCAGGACAAGCCACGAGATAAGCACCATAGAGCTCCTGGAAATGGAGCAGATGCGGGCGATGATCGACGATGCTGACGTGATCGCACACCGCTCGAGGGGCCTCTCGCCGGACCACCCCATGATAAGCGGAACGTCGCAGAACCCCGACGTCTACTTCCAGGGCAGGGAGACTGTGAACCGCTACTACCTCCGGGCGCCGGAGACGGTGGCGGACTGCATGCGCCGCTTCGCCGAGCTGACCGGGAGGGTCTACGAGCCGTTCCAGTACGTAGGGTCGGAAGACGCGGAGAGGGTCCTGGTCCTCATGGGCTCCGGCTGCGAGACCGCCCACGAGACGGTCGAGCTCCTCGCCTCCGGAGGGGAAAGGGTCGGGGTCCTGAAGGTCAGGCTCTACAGGCCTTTCAGCGCGGCGCACCTGGCCGAGGCCCTGCCGGCCACGGTCAGGGCCATCGGCGTGCTGGACCGCACGAAGGAGCCCGGGTCTCCGGGAGAGCCTCTCTACCTGGACGTCGTGGCAGCCGTGGACGAGATGCTGGAGAGCGGCGAGGCCCCCTTCGCGGAGAGGCCCCTGATAGTGGGAGGACGGTACGGCCTCTCCTCCAAGGAGTTCACCCCCGGGATGGTGAAGGCCGTCCTGGACTCGCTCGAGCCGGCGTCGGCGCGCAACCACTTCACCATCGGGATAGAAGACGACGTCACCGGCACCTCGCTGCCCTGGACCGAGGAAGTGACCGGATCGTGCGGCGGCGCCTACCAGGCGATGTTCTGGGGCCTGGGCTCCGACGGGACGGTGAGCGCCAACAAGAACACCATCAGGATAGTGAGCGAGGCCACCGACCGGCACGCCCAGGGGTACTTCGTCTACGACTCCAAGAAGGCGGGGGCCAGGACCACAAGCCACCTCCGGATCAGCGACCGGCCGATCAGGAGCACATACCTCTGCCACGAGGCGGACTTCGTCGGCTGCCACAACTGGTCGTTCATAGAGAAGTACGACATGCTGCGCTTCCTGCGGGAGGGGGGGGTCTTTCTTCTGAACGCCCCCTACGGGCCGGACCGGGTCTGGGAGAGGCTGCCGGCGAAGGTACAGTGCCAGCTCATGGAGAGGAGCGCCGAGCTGTACGTTGTAGACGGCACCGACCTCGCCCGCGAGCTCGAGCTGGGCGCCAGGATCAACACCCTCATGCAGGCCGCCTTCTTCAAGCTCTCGGGGATAATACCCCTGGAGCATGCGGTTGAGCTCATAAGGGGCTCCATCCGGCAGACGTACGGACGCAAGGGGGAGGAGGTTGTCCGGCAGAACTTCCGGGCCGTCGACAGGGCCCTGGAGAGCGTGCACCGTGTCGAGCTGCCGGAGACGGAGGGAGAACCCTGCGGCGGGGAGATGCCACCCGCGGTCCCGGAGGACGCACCGGATTTCGTCCGCGAGGTGACGGCCAGGCTCATAAGGCTGGAGGGCGATTCGATACCGGTCTCCCGGATGCCGGAGGACGGCCGCTGGCCGACCGGTACCACCCGTTTCGAGAAGAGGAACGTTGCGGTGGAGATACCGGAGTGGCACCCGGAGCTCTGCATACAGTGCGGCCTCTGCAGCCTGGTCTGTCCGCACGCTACCGTAAGGATGAAGGCCTACCCCCCGGAGGCCATGGAGGGCGCTCCCGGGGGATTCCGTTCCATCGAGGCTAAGGGCGCCGGGCTGGAGGGCCTGAGGCTGACGGTCCAGGTGGCCCCCGAGGACTGCACCGGTTGCGCCAACTGCTACCACGTCTGTCCCGCCGAGAGCAGGGAGGAGCCGGGGATCAAGGCCATAACCATGCGTGACATGATGGAGGCGAGGGAGGAGGAGGCCGAGCGCTGGGACTTCTTCCTCTCCATCCCGGACACCGACAGGTCACTGGTCCGACAGGCGAGCGTGAAGGGGAGCCAGCTCCTCCGTCCGCTCTTCGAGTTCAGCGGGGCGTGCGCCGGCTGCGGGGAGACGCCCTATGTGAAGCTGGTTACCCAGCTCTTCGGCGACCGTCTGCTCGCCTCCAACGCCACCGGATGCTCCAGCATCTACGGAGGGAACCTTCCGACCACCCCGTACTGCACCGGGCAGGACGGCCTGGGCCCCGCATGGACCAACAGCCTGTTCGAGGACGCCGCCGAGATAGGCCTCGGATTCCGCCTTACCTGCGACCGGCTGAGGACCCGGGCGGAGGAGAGGCTGGCCGAGGCGGACTACATCCCGGACGACCTGAGGAGCGCCGTCCTGGAGAGGTCGAAGTCCTTCCGGGCCGACATCTCGGCCCAGCGCAGGGACGTGGCCTCCGTGAGGGAGCTGGCCGAGTCCGGAGGCGACGGACAGATGGCCTCCCTGGCCGACTACCTGGTCAGGAAGTCGGTCTGGGCCTTCGGCGGCGACGGCTGGGCGTACGACATAGGATACGGCGGCCTGGACCACGTCATGGCCAGCGGCAGGGACGTGAACGTGCTGGTCCTGGACACCGAGGTCTACTCCAACACCGGCGGTCAGATGTCAAAGGCCACCTCGAGGGGCTCCACCGCGAAGTTCGCCTACGCGGGCAAGCCGATGCCGAAGAAGGACCTGGGGCTGATGATGCAGTCCTACGGCTACGTCTACGTGGCCCAGGTGGCCATGGGCGCGAAGCCTGCCCAGACGGTCAGGGCGATGGTGGAGGCGGAGAGCTACGAAGGCCCCAGCATCGTCATCTGCTACTCCCCCTGCATAGCGCACGGCATAGACATGTCGCTGCAGCTTGACGAGCAGGACAGGGCGGTGAGGTCCGGACACTGGATCCTCTACAGGTTCGACCCGAGGCGGGCCCGCAGGGGCGAGAACCCGCTGCAGCTCGACAGCGGGGAGCCGACACTGCCGGTCCGGGAGTACATGTACGGCGAGAACCGCTACCGGACCCTCGAGAGGACCGACCCTGAGAGGGCGGAGATGCTGGCGGAGCTGGCGGAGGGGGACGTCAGGAGGCGCTGGAACCTCTACAGGAGCCTCTCCACCATGCCGCCGGAGGCGTTCGGTGCAGATACCGGGAATGGAGGCGAGTGAGCATGGCGGAGGTCAACCTGGTGGTCTGCGGGGCCGCCGGACAGGGCATCAAGACGGTGGAGTCGCTGCTGTCCGAGCTGTTCGCAGGGTCGGGCCGTTACGTCTTCTCCACGAAGGAGTACATGTCGCGCATACGCGGCGGCAGCAACTCCACCGACCTGCGGGTCTCGGACGCTCCGGTCCGCTGCCCGGTGCGGAGGGTGGACCTGCTGGTGGCGCTGGACGTCGACGCGCTGCGCCACATGAGGCCGAGGATGGACGGGCGGACGGTGGTAGTCGCTTCGGGGGAGTCGCTGGCGGGGGCCGGCGAGCTGCCCGGGGAGAAGCTCGAGGTAGATCTCGAGGGCATGGCGGAGGAGGCCGGCAGGAAGGTCTATTCCAACACCGTCGCTGCAGGCGTGGTCGCCGGCATGACTGGCCTGGACCGTGAGCTCTCGTCCGGGGTGGTCGGGAGGCACTTCGAACGTCTGGGCAAGGAGGAGAGGGAGGGCAACCTCTCCGCCTTCGGCAACGGGTACGGAGCGGCCGGAGGGATGCCGCCCGGCAGGGACCTCTCGCTGCCTGCGGGCGACGCGGGCGGGCGGATGCTGCTCAGCGGGTCCGACGCCGTGGGCATGGGCGCAGTCGCCGGCAACATGAGGTTCATGTGCTCCTATCCCATGTCTCCCTCGACCGCGGTGCTGGTCTTCCTGGCCGGCAACGCCCGCAGGCTCGGCCTGGTCGTGGAGCAGGCCGAGGACGAGATATCGGCCGTCAACATGGGCCTCGGTGCCTGGTACGCCGGCGCGAGGGCCATGGTGACGACCTCCGGCGGCGGCCTTGCCCTGATGTCCGAGGGCATCAGCCTCTCCGGCATGCTGGAGATACCCATGGTCCTGCACGTGGCCCAGAGGCCCGGGCCGGCCACCGGGCTTCCCACCAGGACGGCGCAGGAGGACCTGGAGCTTGTCCTTGCCGCCGGGCACGGGGAGTTCCCCAGGGCGGTGCTGGCCCCGGGGAGCATAGAGCAGGCGTTCCGGCTGACCGGCCGGGCCCTCTGGCTGGCGGAGAAGCACCAGGTCCCGGTGTTCGTGCTGACTGACCAGTACCTGATGGACTCCTACTACCAGGTGGGGAGGGAGGCGCTCGCCCCGGAGAGCGTACCGGGCGAGAGCTTCCTGGTGGACGCAGGCGCGGACTACGCCCGGTACCGGTCCGACGGCTCTCCGGTATGTTCGATGGCGGTCCCCGGGACCGGACCCGGGTTGGTGGTAGTAGACAGCGACGAGCATGACGAGGAGGGACACATCACGGAGGACCTCGACCGGAGGGTTCGTATGGTGGACCGGAGGCTGGCCAAGGGGGAGGGCCTCGCGGAGGACTCCCTGGCGCCGGAGCTGGTCGGCGAGGGCGACGTGGTCGTCCTATGCTGGGGCTCCACCAGGGAGGTCTGCCTGGAGGCGGTCAGGCGCACCGGAAGGGACGATCTGGCCGTGCTCCACGTGAGCCAGCCGTGGCCACTGCACGACGAGGTGGGCGGCATCCTGGGCGAGGCGGAGATGGTCATCGACGTCGAGGGTAACGCCACCGGCCAGCTCGGCAGGCTGGTAGCGGCGGAGACCGGGGTGGCCCCTGACATCCGGCTGCTCAGGTACGACGGGTTGCCCTTCAGGGCGGACACGCTGGCCGACCGCATCACCGGGGCGCTGGAAGGGAGCGGGCGATGACCTACCTGCACGAGCGGAAGAACATCGACATCGCGTGGTGTCCCGGGTGCGGTAACTTCGGGATACGCCAGGCGCTCATGAGGGCCCTGGAGGAGCTGGAGGTGCCTGCTGCGAAGCTGGTGGTGGCCTCCGGCATAGGACAGGCGCCGAAGACCCCCCACTACATCCTCTGCAACTGCTTCAACGGCCTCCACGGCAGGGCCCTGCCGGCGGCCACCGCCATCAAGGCGTGCAGCCCCGGGCTGACCGTCATGGCACAGGGCGGTGACGGCGACATGTACGGAGAGGGGGGCAACCACTTCCTGCACTGCATCAGGAGGAACCCGGACCTGACGCACCTGGTGCACGACAACATGGTCTACGGTCTCACCAAGGGGCAGGCCTCCCCGACCAGCATGGAGGGTTTCGAGACACCGGTCCAGCCGGAGGGCGTCACCCTCAGGCGGCTCGACCCGGTGGCCCTGGCAATCTCCCAGGACGCCCCGTTCGTGGCCAGGTCCCTGGCCGGGGACCTCGACCACCTCTCCGGCATCCTGGTGGAGGCGATCTCGTTCAGGGGCTACGCACTCGTCGACGTGCTCCAGCCCTGCGTCTCGTTCAACAGGGTGAACGACTACGCATGGTTCGAGGAGAACACCCGGGAGCTTCCGGAGGGATACGACCCCACCGACAGGCAGGGGGCGATGGCCCGGGCTCTCGAGGAGGGCCCCATGAATATCGGCGTGCTGTACAGGAACGACTCGAGGAAGACTTTCGGAGACGCATGGGACGCCACCTCGGGAGGAAGGGCGCTCCACGGCAGGAGGCCGGACGGGGACGCCCTCCTGGAGCTGATGCGCGGATACGTGAGGGGAGATGACGGATGAGAGCTACTGTGCGGCTCGACAGGTGCGACAGCACGGGGGAGTGCGTGAAGCTCTGCCCGAGGCTGTTCAGGTTCCACCCGGGGCACAAGCGCGCGGTGGTCACCGAGGACCCGGTCCCGCCGGAGATGGAGGAGTGCTGCCTCAGGGCGGCGGAGGCCTGTCCCATGGACGCCGTGGTAGTCACCGGGGAGCCCGGGACGGACGTGAGGCCCTAGAGCTTCGAGGGGAGCGGGGACGGTCCCCGCTCCCCTCGCCCGGAAGCCTCCGCGTCAGGACTCCTCGTACTTGATCACGTCCACCGGACATGCCTCCGCCGAGCTCTTCACGCACTCTTCGTTCGCCGAGAGGTCGGCGCCCTCCTTCACTATCGCTGACTCGTCCCCCATGTCGAATACGTCCGGGCACTCACCGGTGCACAGACCGCACATGGTGCAGCCCTCCTCTATCCACACGCTGCTTACTGCCATCTGACAACTCCCTTCCTGGGTTGGACATTGCCGGCGGGTCGGCCGGATGCCGCCACGCCTCTCACCGCTCAGCCTGCGCTCACCACCGGGCAGCTGGTCGAGCTCCAGCCCGACAGCCCCCCCATGACCACGGAGAGCCGACGCCGCCCGCGGGCGGCGAGCAGAGACGCCGCCACCATCGATCGCATCCCCGAGCCGCAGAAGATCATCACATCGTCCTCCGGGACCTCCCTCCATCTCTCCGGCACCCGCGTCGCGGGGATGTGAAGGCTGCCCTCGATCGCACCCTGCTCCGAGACCTCGGAGGAGCTCCGGACGTCCAGGACTGCAGGCTCCTCCTCCGAGTCCAGCCTTCGGCACGCCTGCCTCACCGTATCGGTACGGATGGAGGAGGCCCGTCTGCCTGCCGTGTTCCAGGCGAGCATGCCCCCGGCCAGGAATCCGACCACATCGTCGTAGCCCATCCGGAGGAGCGTGGTCGCGTCCGACCGGGGATTGTCGCTGACCAGGGCCATCGGCCTGTCGTACTCGAGATACCAGCCGGCGTACGAGGCAAGCCCCTCGTGCCAGATGTGCTGCGAGCCGGGTACGTGCGAGGCGCCGTAGCAGCCCGGGCTCCTCGTGTCGACCACGTTGCCCTCCACGGCCACCTCCGCGACCTCGGCCGGGGACAGCGCCTGCGGTCGGGCGGCGTCCCTGCCGCAGGGCGGGGCTCCCTCGAGGTTGACCCGCTCCATCCTACCGAAGTAGGGCGGGCGCTCGTGCTCGACAGCGAAGACCTCGACGAACTCCTCCCGGCTCTTCAGGGCCAGCGCCGGGTTGGCTCTCCTCTCCATGCCCACGGTTGTGACCGGTCTGCCGGATATGGAGGAGCCGCAGGGGGAGCCCGGACCGTGCGCCGGGCAGACCAGCACTCCGTCGCCCAGGGGGAGTATCACCCCGTGGAGCGAGTCATGCAGCATCCCGGTCATCTCCCGTGCCCTCTCCATGCCCATCAGGTCTGTCCGTCCGACGTCTCCCGCGAAGAGGGTGTCACCCGTGAAGCATGCCCAGGGCTCTCCGCCCGGGTCGTGAAGCAGGTAGCTCACCGACCCGGGCGTATGTCCGGGCGTCGCCAGGGCCCTGACCAGGAGCGGACCGACCATCCACTCCCCGCCGTCACCGACAGGCCGGCCGTACCGGTAGTCCATGCCGGAGTCGGCGTGCCATACGTCGGCCCCGGTCATGGACGCCAGCTCCACGGAGCCGGAGACGTAGTCCTCGTTGCGGTGGGTCTCCAGCACGTGGGTGATGCGCATGCCCTCCTCGAGGGCGATGTCGGCGTAGACGGCGCAGTCCCTCCGCGGGTCCACCACCAGGGCGGAGCCCGCCGCCCCGGCGATGTAGGACCGGTGCGCCAGACCCTCGGACTCTATCAGGCGCAGCAGCATCCCTCTAGAGGGAGAGCTCTGCCGAGCTCTGCCAGAGTCCGTGGATGTTGCAGTAGGCCATGGCCATGAGGGTGCCCGGCCTGCCGGTCTTCATCCGGAAGGTGCACCCGTGATGGGTGTAGACCGTGCTCTTGTCCGGGCCCTCGGTGGAGGCGCCGTGCGCCGCGAACATGGCCTTGCCGACCTCGAAGGGCTGCGCCGAGCCCTCCGGCTTGAAGTAGAGCGATATCCACCTGATGTGGTGGGCGGTGGTATTGGGGTGGGCGACCTCCTTTCCCAGTGTAACCCTGACCTCGAACACCTCGTCGGGCGCCGCGCCCTCCCCGACCTCTATCACCGGTACGTGCTTCTCGTTCTTCCAGTCGTCGCTCTGCAGCATCTCCGAGAGCATCGCGCTCCTCCTCTCGAGCCTCTTCGTGTCTCTTCCGTCGTAGAGCCCGCTCACCGGCCGGTGGGACTCGTACCGGTCGGTGGGGCTCGGTCCGAGCTTCCTGCCCCGGTCGATGGCCATCAGAGGGCTTCCTTCAGCCTCTCCCTGGCGCTCTCGACCCCTTCCCTCAGCTCCGAGAGGGCCTTTTCGGAGCCCTTTTTCATCTCCTCGACGCCCTTGCTGCCCGACTCGCCCAGCTCGCTCATGCTCCGGGATATGCCGGTGAGGATGCCACCGAGCTTCTCCTCCATGGACCTCCGCAGGTCCTTCCCCGCCTGCAGCTCCTCCATCTGCGCCCTTATCTCCTCGACGTCGGCCTCCAGCCTCTTCAGCCTGGCCTTCTGCCTGTGCGCCAGCGCCTTGAAGTTCGACACCTCACTCCTCTCCTTCCCCTGCGTCCGCCTCCCGGTTCCTCACCAC
Organism: uncultured bacterium; assembly: GCA_964423505.1. GTDB lineage: Bacteria > Fermentibacterota > Fermentibacteria > Fermentibacterales > JCC-6 > CAYREX01. The sequence goes on from CAYREX010000004.1 coordinate 50,390, forward strand.
GAGGACCGATGCGGGTGCGTTCCTGACCACGTAGTCGGCGACGGACCCGACGATCCTTGCCAGAAGGTCTCCCTCCCCGCCGCTCCCCAGGACCACCAGGTCGTAGTCCCCCGAGGAGCACTCCTCCACGATGGTGTGCCCTATCCGGCCGGTCGCCAGGACCACGGGCACCCCGCGGCTGGAGGGCAGGCTGCGCCTGATGAGCTCGTCCACGTTCTCCCGGGCCCGCTCCTCAAGCGTCTGCTGGTAGAGCTCGACGTTGAAGCCGCCGGTGCTGCCCGGAGGTACCTGCGCCGCCATCGGCAGCGGCGGCACCGGCTGGACAACGTGCATCACCACGAGCCCGGAGCCGGTCATGCCGGCGACGTCTCCCGCCGCCTTCAGGACCGCCTCGCTGCCGCTCTCCAGGTCGACGGGCACCAGTATCTTTCCTTCTCTCAGCAAGGTTCACCTCCGCTTTCGTCTCATTATCGTCCCCGGTCGCCGAGGTCTATCTTCATGGAGAGTAGCTCCAGCATGTCTCTCAGCGAGACCATGCCCACCGGCCGTCCGTCCTCGGCTACTATCAGCCGGCCCGAGCCGCGGCCGCTCATCATCGAGAGCGCCTCCGCGGCGTCCTCGTCCGGCGCCACGGTGTAGCCGTCGCAGCCCTCCATCACGTCGGAGACCCGGAGCTCGCCCCGCCTCTCCCCGTCGACGTCCTTGACCCGGTCGACCGACACGCAGCCGACCAGCCTTCCCTCCTCGGTGACCGGATACAGCTTCTTGTAGTAGCGCAGCACGTAGTCGTCGATGAGCTCCTCGACAGTCATGCCCGCCCGTACGGTGATGGGGTCCCTGCTCATGAAGCGGCTGACCGGCTCGCCCTCCAGCTCCCTCCGCAGGAGCATCTGGCGGTATGACCCCCTTGCGGCCCCGGCTATGAACAGCCCTATGAGCCCCCACCAGATGCCGGCGATGAAGCCGCCGGCCAGCAGCGCCAGCATGCCCAGGCCTATGAGGGCGTAGCCGAAGACCTTGCCCGCGGTGGACGCCGTCTTCGTCGCCCTGCGCAGGTCGCCCTTCCAGGCCCAGAGACCGGCTCTCAGTATCCTGCCCCCATCCAGGGGGAACGCAGGCACCAGGTTGAATCCGGCCAGGGCCAGGTTGATGAAGCCCAGGTACCTGACAATGCCGGCCATGAAGGTGGGGACGCCTGCCCCCATGAGCTCCCTCGCACCCAGGAGAGTGAGCCCGATGACGATGCTGGCGGCGGGACCGGCGACTGCCATCTTCGCCTCCGCACCCGGGCCGGGCGGCTCCGACCTCATATGCGCCATACCGCCGAAGACGAAGAGCGTTATGCCGCCGATGGGCATGCCGTAGCGCCTGGCGACCAGCGAGTGGCACAGCTCGTGGAGGACTATGGAGACGAGGAGACCCGCGGCGCAGATTATCCCCATGGACCAGTACTGGACCCCGGACATACACGGATAGCGGTTCGGGAAGACCCCGGCCGCCAGGGTCCAGGTCACCAGGAAGGCGATTATCAGCCAGCTTGCGTCCACCCTGACGCGAAAGCCGGCGAGGTTCAGCGCCCTCCCCCTCATGCTCTTCGAAGCCGTTCCCGGGATGGCTATGCCTCCCCCTTCCGTTCGCCGGGGGCGCCCGCCGTTCCGCCCGGTGCCTCTATTACCGGTGCGTCGGCCCTGGAGACGCTCTCCGGCGGAGTACTGAGCATGCCCTCGGAGGAGGGTCTGAGGTCCAGCTCGTCGGCAACCTCCCCGAGCTCCCTCACCAGGGAGTCCATCTCGGCGGCCAGGCTCGCCAGCCTCCTCTCGATGTCCCTGACCCTGCCCGTGGTGCCGCCGCTTGCCGCTTCCGTATCGGAATCTCCAGATCTCATCGTCATCCTCCCTAGAACGCTGACGCCCCCGTTGGCCGCCATATAGTGAATCCAGTGACTTTTGAACAGAAGTTGTCAACTGTCCTCATAGTATATATAGGATGAGAATTGCCGGAGAACAACCCCACTACCACCATATACACGCAGGTACGGGATATGATATATCGTAGAAAGCGACTCGAACCGGACATATGAGTTTCATATAAAGCGATATAGTGCTGAAAATATATTGAATATGTAATTTGTTGATACCTGGTCTCTGGCTTAGTCTTCCGGCGCCCATTGACTATAGCCGTTCTAGTCACTATGAAAGTCGATATAGGGCACATGACCTCCGGGCGGGTCTGCCGGGAGGACTTCGATGCTCGCAGTTTATATCGAAAGGAGTGGCGACATGCCCGTAGCGAAGGTGGCAGAGATAAGCGCAACGTCGGAGGAGGGCTTCGAGGACGCCATCAAGAGTGGAGTGCAGCGCGCAGGCAGGACCCTCGACAACATACAGGGCGCATGGATAAAGGAGCTGAACGTCGACATCGAGAACGGCAGCGTCTCGCGCTTCAGGGTCGACATGAAGGTGACATTCGTCCTGAACGACTGAGCGGGAGCGCCTGTCGGAGTCGCATCCACGTCCCACGATCGCGCAGAGAAGAGAGCGGAGGGAGAGACCAGCATATGAAGAGAGTGGCGATAAACGGCCTGGGCCGGATCGGCAGGGCCCTGCTGAAGATCATAGTCGACGAGGAGGGCCTGGAGCTGGTCGCGGTCAACGACCTGATGGAGCCGGAGAACATGGCCTACCTTCTCAGGTACGACACGGTCTACGGGAACTGGGACAGGGAGGTGGTCCTGGGCGACGGCACCATCTCCATTGACGGAGCCGAATGCAGGCTCCTGCAGAAGCGGGACCCGGCGGCGCTCCCCTGGGGCGACCTGGGCGTGGACGTGGCGCTGGAGTGCACTGGAGTCTTCAGGACCGGGCCGGAGCTCAGGAAGCACCTCGAGGCCGGAGCGGCAGGTGCCGTGCTCTCGGCCCCCCCGAAAGGAGGCGACGTGCCCAGCGTGGTCCCCGGCGTCAACCCGGTGGGGGAGGAGATGGATGTACTCTCCTGTGCCAGCTGCACCACCAACTGCATAGCCCCGGTGGTTGAGGTCGTCGGAAGGCGGATAGGCGTTGCCAAGGCGGTCATGACCACCATCCACGGCTACACCTCCACCCAGGCCCTGGTCGACTCCCCGGCGGGGAAGATGAGGCGGGGCCGGGCGGGAGCGATGAACATGGTCCCGACAACCACCGGCGCGGCGAAGGCCACCACCGTGATACTGCCCCGGCTGGAGGAGAGGTTCGACGGCGTGGCGGTACGGACTCCGGTTCCCTGCGGCTCCATTGCCGACATGACCTTCTCGCTGGAGAGGGCTGTCACGGTCGAGGAGGTCGGCCGGGTACTGATGGAGGAGGCCGACAGCGACCGCTACAGGGGGATACTCGGCGTCACAGACGAGCCGGTGGTCTCCTGGGACGTCATCGGCGACTCCAGGGCGTCGCTGGTGGACCTCCCGATGACGAGGGTGGTGGACGGCGACCTCCTGAAGGTCATGAGCTGGTACGACAACGAGTGGGGCTACGCCGCCCAGATGGTCCGGGCCACCCTTGCCATGGGCGGCGCCACTTCGTAAGACTCTGAAGGGTGAGTACCGGATGAGCGGTATCCTGATAGTATCGAACCGCCTTCCCGTCAGGGTGAGGACCGAAGGCGGGGGGTTCGAACTCGAGCCCTCCGTTGGCGGCCTGGCTACCGGTCTGCGCCCGTTCCACCGCCGCTCCGGCAGCATGTGGGTCGGTTGGCCGGGGATACCCTCGGAGGAAGCCTCGGGGCTCGAGGGGCTCGGCGCCCGCCTGGAGGTGGAGGGCTGCGTCCCGGTCGACCTCCCCCGTGAGCTGGTGGACGGCTACTACTACGGCTTCGCCAACAGGACCGTCTGGCCCCTCTTCCACTACTTCCAGCAGTACACCGAGTTCGACGAGTCCCAATGGGACTCCTACGTCGAGGCCAACGAGCGCTTCGCCGACCGGATAGCCGGGCTGGCCTCGCCGGGACAGAGGGTCTGGATACACGACTACCACCTGATGCTCCTGCCCGGCATGCTGAAGGCCAGGATCCCGGACAGCACCATAGGTTTCTTCCTCCATATCCCCTTCCCCTCCTTCGAGCTCTTCAGGCTCCTCCCGTGGCGGGAGGAGCTTGTCGACGGACTCCTCGGAGCGGACCTGATAGGCTTCCACTCCTACGACTACGCCCGCCACTTCTTCAGCACCGTGCTAAGGCTCAGCGGATACGAGAGGACCCTGGACACCATCGAGGTGAGCGGCCGCAAGGTGAGCGTGGACGTCTTCCCGATAGCGATCGACTACGAGAGGTTCGCCGGCTCCCGGACGAACCCGGAGGTCGTCCGGAGCCGGCGGCGGTTCGAGACCGGCCTCGAGGGCCGGAGGATGGTCCTCTCCGTGGACAGGCTGGACTACACGAAGGGCATACTCCAGAGACTGGAGGCGTTCGAGCGCTTCCTGGAGGAGAACCCCCGGTACCGCTCGGAGGTCTGCCTCGTGCTCCTGGTGGTCCCCTCCAGGACCAGCGTTCCCAGGTACGCCGAGCTGAAGCTCGAGCTGGACAGGAGGGTCGGGGAGATAAACAGCCGCTTCGGTGGTGTCGCAGGAGGCCCCGTCTCCTACATGTACCGGTCCCTTCCCTTCGAGGAGCTGGCCGCCCTCTACGGCGCCGCAGAGGTGGGGCTGGTCACGCCTGTCCGGGACGGCATGAACCTCGTCGCGAAGGAGTACGTGGCCTGCCAGGGGGAGGAGAGCGGCGTGCTGGTCCTCAGCGAGATGGCCGGCGCGGTCATGGAGCTCTCGGAGGCCCTGGTGGTAAACCCGAACGACACCGGCCGGGTCTCACGGGCCATACTCGAGGCGCTGGAGATGGAGCCGGCCGAGCGGAGGCGCCGGATGGAGCTGATGCAGCGGCGTCTCCGGAGGTACGACATCAGGCGCTGGGCCGGCGACTTCATGGAGGAGCTGGAGCGGGTGCGCAGGCTCCAGAGCGAGGAGACAGTGAGGACGCTGGGTCCCGATGACAGGGAGGAGCTGGTCCGCTCGTTCGAGGGAGAGGGACGCAGGCTGGTCCTGCTGGACATGGACGGCGTGCTGGTCGAGGGGCGATCGAGGCGGGGGGAGCTGGAGCTGGACCGGGAGCTGGTGGAGCTGGTCCGCGCCCTTCGGCGGAGGCGGGAGACCTATCCGGTCCTCCTGACCGCCAGGGACATGGACGAGGTGGACGAGATACTCGGCGAGCTGGACGCCGACGTGGCCGCGGAAGACGGCGCCTGGATACACGAGAGGGGGGGGCGCTGGCGGATGCTGGCCCCTGTGCAGTCGGACTGGAAGGAGAGCATCCGGCCGCTGCTGGAGTTCTACGAGGACCGGACCCCCGGCGCCCACCTGGAGGAGAGGGACTTCTCGCTTACCTGGGACTTCTCCAGGGTCGAGCCGGTGCTTGCGGACGTCCGCTCCCGGAAGCTGCTGCAGGAGCTCTACGACATCACCGCCGCCATGGACCTGGAGGTGGTGGAGGCGGCCAAGGCCCTGGTGGTAAGGAACGCAGGCCTGAACAAGGGCCGGGCGGCGCTGCACTGGCTGGAGAAGACCTGGTGGGACGTCGTCGTGGCGATTGCCGGAGCCAGCACCGGGGAGGACCTCCTGGCTCGGATGCCCGAGCGGGCGTTCACCCTGCGCGTCGGCGCGGGGCACACTGCAGCCGCGAAGCGCATCGCCTCTATGCCGGAGGTGAGGGAGCTGCTGCGCGAGCTGGCTGGCGGCGGAGAGGGGTGACCCGGGCCGGGGACGCCCCGGCGCCCAGCTACGTCCCGGTCGCCGTCGACTCCATCCCGGTCTCGTCCCCCACGAGCCTGAGCTCTATCGGCCTGCTGGCCTCGCCGAAGTAGAGGGACTGATGCGGGTACGGTATCTCGATGCCCCGCTCGTCGAAGGCGTGCTTCAGCCTTCTGAGGAACTCCCTGCCGACCTCCCACTGCTTGATGGGCTGCGTCTTCATCCTGGACTTTATGACCACCGAGGAGCTCTCGAAGCCGTCGACGCCGAAGACCTCCAGGTCCTCCAGGATGAGCTCGCCGTAGTACTCGTCCCCTCTCATCCCGGCGCCCACCTCCTTCATCACGGAGACCACGTCATCGGTGTTCTCCTTGTACGCGACCCCTATCTCGAAGAGGTAGGCGGACCATCCGTGGGTCATGTTGCTGAGGCTGGTTATGCCGCCGTTGGGGAAGACGTGCACGACCCCGGCCAGGTCCCGGAGCACGACGGTCCTGAAGTTCACCTCTTCGACCAGCCCGCCGGTGCCGTTTATGACCGCCACGTCGCCCACCCTTATCTGGTCCTCCAGGAGCATGAAGAGGCCGGATATTATGTCCCGCACCAGGTTCTGGGCACCGAAGCCGACAGCCAGGCCCACGATGCCCGCGCTTGCGATTATCGGGCCTATGTCCACCCCGATGTCGCCGAGCACGACGAGGAGGACTATCCCCCAGAAGGCGATGAAGATGCCCTGTCTGGCCAGCTTCATGATGGTGTCCACCCGCTTGCCGGACTCGGTACCGAACCGTCTGGTCTCCCGCTGGAGGAGGTTCTCCTGGATCCGGGCGAGGCCCTTGCGGATGATCACCCTCGCGATGAGGGCCAGGACGAGGATGAGGATTATCCTGCCCAGCCCCGGCAACCACTCCTGCCACCTCGTCTCCGCCAGCAGGCTCTCAACGAAACCCATGCGCCGCTCCCTTCAGATTCCTTCCATGTCTCGCCTCACATTCGAGTCCATCATCTATGAAGGGTGACCCATGGTAAAGGGCGGGAAGGAGAGATCCCGGCCCGGAGACCTCCGGACCGGCAGCAGGGCATGGCCGGCGGCCGGCCTCCTGCTGCTCATACTGGGAGTCGGTACCGCGGTCTTCGTCTGGGGAGAGCCGCTGCTCGAGGTCATGGAGCAGAGGGAGCGCCTGCGGAGCTGGATCGAGGGCGCCGGCCCGCTGGCCCCGCTTGTGAGCATCGGCATCACCGCCCTGCAGGTCCTACTGGCCCCGGTGCCGGGTCACGTGGTCGCACTGGTGACCGGCTTCGTCTTCGGCGTGGTGCGGGGCACGCTCTACAGCATGGCCGGCCTGGCCCTCGGCTCCGCCGCCGCGATGGCCTTCGGCAGGTGGCTCGGCCGTCCGGCCGTCAGGTTCCTGATAGGCGTCGAGCGAATGGAGGGCCTGGACCGTCTGGCCGCCAGGCACGGGCCGGTCTTCTTCTTCCTCGTCTTCCTGCTGCCCATGCTGCCCGACGACATCGCCTGCTTCGCCATAGGCATAAGCTCCCTCTCGATACCGCTGCTCCTCGTCCTCCTCCTGGTCGGCCGCTTCCCGGGGATGCTGGTCAGCAACTGGATAGGTGCCAGAGCCGTGGATATGACCATCCTGGGATGGGCGCTTCTGCTGACCGGGTCGCTGCTGCTCGGGGCCCTGGTCATCCTGAGGCGGGAGAGGGTCGAGGCGGCCATGCTGCACCTGGCATCGAGGTTGTCTGGAGGAGGGGACGGGAAGGGGAAGGATGCCGATGACGGCTGAGGTCGGGCCGGCCGGGAGGAAGCCCTGGTCGATGGAGCCGTGGGAGGCTGCCTCGGACCTCGGGGTGGACCAGGAAGAGGGACTGGGGCGGGAGGAGGCCTCCCGGCGCAGGCGGGAGCACGGGCCGAACCTGCTCCGTGAGAGGGAGCGGGAGAGCGTCGCCCGGATACTCCTCCGCCAGTTCGAGAGCATCATAGTGATGATCCTGGCCGCCGCCGCCGGCGCATCCTTCCTGTTCGGGGAGTGGGAGCAGGCCGTGGCGATACTGGCGGCCCTGGTGATAAACGCGGCCATAGGCTTCATGACGGAGTACCGGGCCGTACGGTCCATGGAGGCGCTCCGGATGCTGGGCCGGACGAGCTCCAGGGTCCGAAGGGATGGCTCCGTCTCCGAGATACCGGCTGGAGAAGTCGTTCCCGGCGACATCGTCCTGCTGGAGGCCGGCGACGTGGCCACCGCCGACATGCGCCTGCTCTCCGCCTCCAGGCTACAGGCGGACGAGTCGACCCTGACCGGGGAGTCGGTGCCGGTGGGCAAGGGGACGGGCCCGGTCCCCGCGGACGCCGACCTTGCTGACCGGAGATGCATGGTGTGGAAGGGCACCTCCCTGACAAGGGGCTCCGGGGAAGGGCTGGTGGTGGCAACCGGGGAGGAGACCGAGCTGGGCCGGGTCGCCTCGCTGGTCCGCGGCTCCGAGGACGAGCACACTCCCCTGGAGAAGCGCCTGGACGAGCTTGGCAGGAGGCTCCTCTGGGTGACCCTGGGCATCGCCGTTGTGATAGCTGCGGTCGGCGCCGCAGCCGGCCGGGACCTGGTGCGGATGATGGAGACCTCGGTTGCCCTGGCGGTCGCGGCGATACCGGAGGGGCTGCCCATAGTGGCCACCATCGCGCTTGCCCGGGGCATGTGGCGGATGGCCAGGAGGAGCGCGGTGGTGAAGAGGCTCTCCTCGGTCGAGACCCTCGGCGCCACCACCGTCATCTTCACCGACAAGACCGGGACGCTCACCCGCAACAGGATGACCCTCAGGGAGGTCCGGCTGGCCGCCGGAGCGGTCTCGGTAGGCGGCGGTGGGAGCTACCGGCTGAAGGGGGAGGAGGAAGAGGAGGCGGGAGAGGTCCCCGGCCTCCGGCGCCTTCTCAGGGTCGGCGTGCTGTGCAGCAACGCTTCGGTCTCCCGGGATGGGGAGGGGGGGGAGAGCGGGGACCCGCTGGAGGTGGCCCTGCTGAGGGCCGGCCTCGATGCCGGTCTCGACCGCTCGGAGCTGCTGGGCGAGCTTCCGGAGGAGAGGGAGGTCGCCTTCGACCCGGAGAGGGCGATGATGGCCACCATCCACGCCACGGACGAAGGTTTCCTGGTGGCGGTGAAGGGCGCTCCGGAGAGGGTCCTGGGCATCTGCTCGCGGGTGCTGGCCGCCGGGGGCGAAGAGCCTCTGGGAGATGAAGGTCGGAAGGAGTGGGAGAGGCTCTCCCGGCAGATGGCCGCCGATGGCCTCCGCGTGCTCGCCCTTGCCGAGGGAAGGCGGGACGACCCGGCGACCGACCCCTACGGCGACCTGCTACTCCTGGGGCTCGCCGGCCTCCACGACCCGCCGCTGGAGTCTGCGGGGGAGGCCGTATCACGGTGCAGGGACGCCGGGATGCGGGTGGTGATGGTCACCGGTGACCTCCCGGAGACCGCCCGCAGGATAGCGTCCGCGGTGGGGCTGGCCGAAGAGGACGGAAGGGTCGTCACCGGAGAGGAGATCGCATCCGGGGAGGCGCCGCAGCCCGGGACTCCGGAGGGAGCCGCCATCTACGCCAGGGTCACCCCGGGGCAGAAGCTGGACCTGATAGGATGCGCACGGGAGAGCGGCGAGGTGGTGGCCATGACCGGAGACGGCGTGAACGACGCGCCTGCTCTCGAGAAGGCCGACATAGGAATAGCCATGGGGGGAAGGGGTACGCAGGTGGCCCGGGAGTCCGCGGATATGGTGCTGCGGGACGACCGCCTCTCCACGATAGTCGCCGCCGTCGAGCAGGGAAGGGTTATCTTCGGCAACATCAGGAAGTTCGTCCTATACCTCCTTCCCTGCCACGTGGGAGAGATAGCCGCGGTCACCGTCGCCTCCCTGCTGGGCATGCCCATCCCGGTCCTGCCCCTGCAGATACTCTACCTGAACCTGGTCACCGACGTCTTCCCGGCGCTTGCGCTCGGAGTCGGGGAGGGTGGCGGCCGGGAGATGAGGCGTCCGCCCCGGGACCCGGACGAGCCGGTGCTGACGAGGAGCCACTGGGCGGCCATAGGCGGCTACGGGATGGCCATCGCGCTGCCGGTGGTCCCGGCCCTCGCCCTGGCCCTCGGTCCGCTGGGCCTGGACAGGACCGATGCGGTCACCGTCTCCTTCCTCACTCTCGGGCTGGCGTCTCTCTGGCACGTCTTCGACGTCAGGGAGAGGGCCACCCATCCGCTGCTCAACGAGGTCACCCGAAACCCCTACGTCTGGGCCGCCGTGGGGGTATGCCTTCTGCTCCTCCTGGCAGCGGTCTGGGTCCCGGGGCTTGCCGGCGTTCTCCGCCTGGGGCGTCCGGGGACGAGTGGATGGATGCTGGCGCTGGGCCTCAGCCTGGTCCCCCTGCTGCTCGTCCAGTCGGTGAGGCTGCTGCTGGAGGGAGTGTCGCGGGACAGTGGGCGGTAGGGCATTGACCCGAGCGAGTAAGCTATGTATCTAGGTAATATGAATAAGCAAATATCAGTGCAAATAGATGGTATGAGCGGGCGGGATATCCATGTCGCCGCGGCCTCCACGGTTAAACCCTCGACGGGGGTTCGGTGCCGGGGCGCGGCTCACCGTCCCGAGGAGAGGAGAACATGCCGAAGCTGAGGACCTCACCCGATTCCGGAAGCGACCTGGCGCCGGTGGAGCTGTACGGATGCATCCTGGACATGGACGGGGTAGTGACCAACACGGCGCGGATCCACGCCGAGGCCTGGAAGAGGATGTTCGACGAGTTCCTGCAGGCCAGGGCATCCGACCTGGGGGAGGAGCTCGAGCCGTTCGACGGGGAGCGCGACTACCTGGCCTACATAGACGGGAAGCCTCGCTACGAGGGGGCCGAGAGCTTCCTTGCCTCCCGCGGGATCGACCTGCCGAGGGGTGATCCGGGCGACCGGCCGGACGAGCTGACCGTCTGCGGCCTCGGCAACAGGAAGAATGCTTACTTCCGGGACCTGCTGGAGCGGCAGGGCGCCGAGGCTGTCTCCGGGACGGTGGACTTTGTGCGGCGTGCACACGAGGCCGGGCTCGAGGTGGCCGTCATATCTTCCAGCAGGAACTCCTCGCGGATACTGGGCTCGGCCGGGGTGGACTGCCTCTTCGACGTCATACTCGGCGGGGTCGAGTCGGCCGAGCTGGGCCTCGCTGGGAAGCCGGCGCCTGACATCTTCCTCCGGGCGGCATCGGAGCTCTCGGTCGACCCCGGGAGGGCCATGGTCGTGGAGGACGCCCAGGCCGGAATAGAGGCCGCGAGGAGGGGCGGCTTCGCCCTGGTGGTGGGACTGGACGCCGGTGACAGGAGGGAGGAGCTCCTGGAGCACGGCGCGCACATCGTCGTCGAGGACCTCTCCGAGCTGGAGATCCGGGACGGCGGGGAGACGGAGGTCCCGGTTGTACCCAACGCGCTCGACCGGATGGACGCCATACTCTCCAGGCTCTCCGAAGGGGTGCCGGCGCTCTTCCTGGACTACGACGGGACCCTGACGCCAATCGTGGACCGTCCGGAGGAGGCGCTGCTGCCCGACCGGACCAGGTGCCTGCTGGAGAGGATCTCCGGGATATGGTTCACGGCCGTGGTGAGCGGTCGCGACCTCCGGGACGTCATGGATATGGTGGGCATCCGGGACATCGTCTACGCCGGCAGCCACGGGTTCGACGTCTCCGGGATGGACTCGGAGCTGGAGCTGCCCGGGGAGATAGCGGTCCCCGAGCTGCTGGCCGCCCTGGACGAGGCCGAGGAGGAGCTCCGACCGGCCGTCGGCCGGGTGGAGGGAGCCCGCCTGGAGCGGAAGCGCTTCGCCATCGCGGTCCACTACAGGACCGCGCCGGAGGGCGCCCTCGAGCGGCTCCGTCCGGCGGTGGAGCGGACCGCCGCCCGACACCCGGAGCTGCGGGTCGTGCCGGGCAAGATGATACTGGAGCTCCGTCCGGACGTGGACTGGGACAAGGGGAAGGCGCTGCTGGCGCTCATGGACAGCTCGCACCTGGACGCCCGGAACGTTGTCCCCGTCTACATCGGGGACGACACGACCGACGAGGACGCCTTCAGGGCGATAGCCGACCGTGGCGTCGGCGTGGTGGTCGAGGGGGAGAGGAGCGGTCCGACCGCTGCCTCCTACTCCCTCCGCGACACGCGGGAGGTAGCGGCGTTCCTGGACCGCCTGGTCGACTTCTGCGGCGAGAGCGAGGTCGACGGGAGCTGGAAGCTGGTCTACGAGGATTTCGACCCCGGCTCGGAGAAGCTGCGCGAGACCCTCTGCGCGACCGGCAACGGCTACTTCGTCACCAGGGGCGCCGCCCCGGAGCTGCCCGCCGGAGAGCACCACTATCCCGGGACCTACATAGGGGGCGTCTACAACAGGCGGGTGAGCAGGATAGCCGGCCGGGAGATAGAGAACGAGAGCATAGTAAACGTGCCCAACTGGCTGGAGATGACCTTCCGGGCCGAGGGTGGCGAGCGGTTCGACCCGGAGGAGGTCGAGCTGCACGAGTACCGGCAGGAGCTGGACATCTACCGGGGCGTCCTCGGCAGGACCATCGTGTTCACCGACCGTGAAGGACGCCGAACGCGACTGACCCAGAGCCGCTTCGCCCACATGGGCAGGAGGCACCTGGCCGGCCTGCGGACGGTCGTCGAGCCGGAGAACTGGTCCGGCCGGATAACGGTCAGGTCGGGGGTGGACGGCAGGGTCGAGAACTCCCAGGTGGAGCGCTACGGGCAGCTGGACAACCACCACCTCGAGCCGGTAACCCAGGGATGCCTCGGGAGGGACCTGGTATGGGTCCAGGTGGAGACCAACCAGTCCCACGTTCGCATCGCCGTGGCCGCCAGGACCCGAGTCTTCCTGAACGGGAAGCCGGCCGACGCGGACCGTGAGGCGGAGGTGACCAGCGGATACGCCGGACAGGACATCTTCGCCGACCTGGTGCCGGGGGACAGCCTCAGGGTGGACAAGGTCTCCGCCATGTACACCTCCCGGGACCACGCCATATCGGAGTCGCTGCTGGAGGCAGCCGATGACGCGGCCCTGGCACCCGGCTGGGACGAGCTCCTCTCCGAGCACGAGAAGGGCTGGAGGAGGCTCTGGGACCGCTGCGGGATAGATTGCAGGAGCAGGAGCACAGGCGTGGACAGGATACTGAACCTGCACATCTTCCACCTGCTCCAGACGGTCTCCCCCTACTCGATAGGCAACGACGTCGGCGTCCCCCCCCGGGGGCTCCACGGAGAGGCCTACAGGGGCCTCATCATGTGGGACGAGCTCTTCATCTTCCCCTTCCTGGACCTGCGCATACCGGACATCACCAGGACGCTGCTCCTCTACCGCTACCGCAGGATGCGGAGGGCGGCCAGGGCCGCTGCCAGGTCGGGCTACCGCGGTCTGATGTTCCCCTGGCAGAGCGGAAGCAACGGCAGGGAGGAGGCCCAGACACTCCACCTGAATCCGGAGTCGGGGCGGTGGATACCGGACAACTCACAGCTCCAGAGACACATCGGGGTCGCTGTGGCCTACAACGCCTGGAAGCACTACGAGGTCACCGGCGACCTGGAGTTCATGCTCTTCTACGGTGCCGAGCTGATGGCCGGGACGGCGAGGTTCTGGGCGAGCCTGGCACACCTCGACCCGGATACCGGCAGATACGGGATACACGGTGTCATGGGCCCGGACGAGTTCCACGACGCCTACCCGGGAGCGGAGGAGCCGGGCCTCAGGAACAACGCCTACACGAACCTGATGGTGGCATGGGTCATGTGCAGGACCCTGGAGGCGCTGGAGATGCTTCCCCCCGACCGCCGGCGCTCCATCCGGGAGTCCATGGGGCTCACCGATGGAGAGCTGGAGACCTGGGAGGAGATGAGCCGCAGGATGTGCATCCCCTTCCACGGAGACCGGATAATCAGCCAGTTCGAGGGGTACGAGAGGCTCCTCGACTTCGACTGGGCCGGCTACGAGGAGAGGTACGGCGACATACACAGGCTGGACAGGATACTGGAGGCCGAGGGGGACACACCGAACCGCTACAAGGTATCGAAGCAGGCGGACGTCCTGATGATATTCTTCCTGCTCTCCGCCGATGAGATAGAGGAGATGCTCGAGAGGCTCGGCTACGACTACGACGACGAGCTCATCGGGCGTAACGTGGAGTACTACCTGGCGCGGACCTCTCACGGGTCCACGCTGAGCAGGCTGGTGCATTCGTGGGTGCTGGCCAGGAGCCACAGGGAGGAGTCCTGGAACCTTTTCAGGGAGGCACTCCAGAGCGACGTCGCCGACACCCAGGGGGGCACTACCCACGAGGGGATACACCTCGGGGCGATGGCCGGGACGGTGGACCTGGTGCAGCGGTGCTACACCGGCCTGCAGGTCCGGCGGGGGGAGCTGAGGTTCGACCCCAGGCTGCCGGAGGAGCTGGAGGAGATATCCTTCAGCATGCGCTTCCGGGGCCACTGGCTGGACGTGACCCTGGACCACGAACACCTGGACGTGAGCAGCAGGGACTTCAACGAGAGGCCGGTGAATGTGGGCATCCACGACGACATACGGACGCTCGAGCCCGGGGGCAGTCTGAGCATCGCGCTCGACGGCAGCGCCCTCCCGGAGGAAGGAGACGAGACGACATGAGACCGGTCACCGCGAGAGACCTCAGGGAGCTTACCGAGATGGAGGGCGGCAGCCTGGTGACCATAACGATGCCGGCTGCCGCCACCGGGGCGGATTACGACGGGGACAGGATAAGGTTCAAGAACCTGCTGGCCGAGGCGGAGGATGAGCTCTCATCCCGGGGCCTCCGGCGCAGGGAGCTCGATCCGCTCCTGGAGCCGGCCCGGGAGCTCGAGGGGGAGCGGCCCTACTGGAAGGCGCTCACCGGAGGCCTGGCCCTCTACCTCGCCCCCGGGCACTTCAGGCGCTACAGGCTGCCCTTCGGGCCGGAGGCGGAGGTCCATGTCGGCGAGAGGTTCGAGACGGGCCCCCTGGTCAGGCTGCTGGCGCGGGAGAGGCGATGCCTGCTTCTGGCCCTCGGGCTGGGGGACAACAGGCTCCTCGAGGTGACCCCGTACGATATCACCGAGCTCCCGGCGGCCGAGCTTCCCGAGGGCATGAGCGAGACCCTCCGCTACGACGTGTTCGAGAGGCATCTCCAGGGCCATGCCACCTCGTGGGCCCGGACCGGCGCCAGGATGACCTTCCACGGGCACGACTCGGAGAAGGAGACACGGCGGGAGAAGGTGCGGAGGTACGTCGAGGAGGTCGCCTCCGGCCTGTCGAAGATGCTGGCCGGAGAGAGGGTCCCTCTGGTGGTCGCCGCCCTGCCCTACATACTCAGCGTCTTCGAGCGGGCCTGCGACTATCCGCGCCTCTCACCGGAGAACATACCGGTCGACCCGGGACACATGCGAATGGGTGAGCTGCACGAGAGAGCCGGTGGACCCCTCCGGCGCATGGCCGAGAGCGACCTGCGCCGGACCCTTGAGAGCTACGGCAATGCGGCGGCTTCCGGACGGGCGACCGGAGACGTCGAGGAGGTCGTCAGGGCCTCCCTGGAGGGTGGGGTGGAGACGCTGCTGCTGAGCCCCGGTCCCGGACCGGTGGGCGACGTCGACATGGAGGCCGGTACAATCAATGCCAGGCCTCCTGCCGGCCCCGGCGACACCGACCTGGCCGACCTGGCCGCGGAGCAGACGGTCCTGAAGGGGGGCTCGGTGCTCGAGGTGCCGATAGACAGGATGCCGAACCGCTCGAGGATGGCCGCCCTGCTCAGGTACGCCAGGTGACCCCTTCCGGAGACGGTCACCGGCGGCCGGCTACCTCGTAGCGGCTTCGTGGGAGCCGTAGTCTATCCGGCAGCCGCAGCCGTCCCACATCCTCTCGAACTGCGAGAGCCGCTCCTCCAGGAAGGCGACCGCCTCCCGTTCGGTATCGAATCGCCTGAGCAGCGTCCTGCCCTCCGGGTCCGGCTCCCTCACCAGCCAGGTCCCCTCGGCGCGGAGCACCGTGATCGGCCCGTTCATCCCGCGGGCCTCCCGGATCGGCTCCGAACCCTCGACGGCCTCCTCCGGGACGGTCAGGACGCCGCCCCGCCCGAGCTCTCTCCACTGCTCCGCGTCGAGCTTCATCCGGCCCTCCCTCCGGGGGCTACCTCCGTCATGGCCGGAGGAGATATACTGCCGGGAAGGGAGGTGCAGCCATGCCCCGATACGCCTGGACGGTAGCCGTCGCAGCATCCGCTGCCCTGGCGCTGCCCTTCGGCCGCTCCTGGGCGGGAGATGTCGAGCTGCCCAGGCCGCTGGGAGTCGGAGTCACCGTACACGCCCAGAGGCAGAACTACGACCTCTCCAGCATCACGCTGGACCCCGAGAACCTGACGGATCTCCTCCCGGCGGACCTGCCGGTGGACAACGAGATAACCGAGGTGAACATCAAGGTGGACTGCTGGCTGCTCCCCTTCGCCAACCTCTTCGGACTGGTAGGGGACGTGCAGGGCCAGACGAGCGTTGCCATAGAGGACACGCTGACGCAGCAGCTCCTGGGCACCAGCGCCATCGAGGTCGACATCGACGGGACGGTCTACGGCGGCGGCATGACCCTGGCCCTCGGCCACGGGTCCATGTTCGCCTCCCTCACCTCCGTCCTGACCGGAACGAAGCTCAGCGAGAGCTCCTCGTCTGTGAGCACGGTCATCCTTACGCCCAAGGGCGGAGCCGTGCTGCGCGACCTGGTCTTCGGCCAGGACCTCACCTTCTGGCTCGGGGCGATGTACCAGGATACCGACGAGAGCCACAGCGGGAGCTACACGTTCGAGGGGCTCGGTGAGATAGGCTACCAGGTGGAGCTGGAGGACAGCCACAGATGGAACTATCTGGCCGGTCTGAGCACCGGGATAGGCAGCCACCTGCAGCTCGACCTGGAGGGCGGCTTCGGCAGGCGCATCCACGCGATGGGCGCCCTCGGCTACAGGTTCTGATACCGCCGGAGCCCCCGCATGACCGGATGGCCGTCCCCGGCCTATATTCCAGCCCATGACGGATTCCCCGGAAGCCGTGGAACGGACGTTCATAAGGACCGTCAGGAGCAGGAACCTCCTCCCCGCCGGGAGCCGCGTCGCCGCGGCGGTGTCGGGGGGAGGAGACTCCGTGGCGCTCCTCCACCTCCTTTGCAGGTTCTCGGGTCACATGCGCTGGGAGCTCTCGGTACTCCACATCGACCACGGCAGCAGGCCGGAGGCGCCACGGGAGTCGGAGCTGGTCCGCGGCCATGCCGCCCGTCTCGGCCTGCCCCTGGTGGCGCGCAGGCTTACCGGTCTCGCCGCTCCCCCCTCGGAGGCCGCCTGGAGCGCGGCCAGGGCCTGCGTCTACTCCGAGGAGGCCGGGGATGATGGCCTCGTGGCCGTCGGGCACACCGCGTCCGACCGGGCCGAGACGCTCCTGATGAGGCTGATGGAGGGCTCCGGACCGCGGGGGCTGGGCGGCATGGACTACGTCGGGGAGGGCCCGGTAAGGCGGCCGCTCCTGGATTTGACAAGGGTGCGGGTCAGGGGATACCTCCGGGCCAGGGGCGCCGAGTGGACCGAGGACCCCTCCAACCTGGACCCGGCCTACCTGAGGAACCGCGTCCGCATGGAGGCCATGCCGCTGCTGGAGGGCATCAGGCCCGGCTGCACGGAGGCGATGGCCGGCTCGTCCGCCCTGCTGACCGGGTGGCGTGACGCATTCATGGAGCTGGCGTATCGGCGGCTCGAGGACCTCCGGGCCGGCGGCTCCATCGCCCTGGAGGACTACATGGCCCAGCCCCGCGCCCTGAGGCTCACCATGCTCTGGATGGCCTGCGGGATGCCCCGCGGCGGCAGGTCGGAGCTGGAGAAGACCGACAGGTGGCTCGCCAGGGGGAGGCGAGGCAGCCACGACATGCCCGGAGGAGCCGTTCTCAGTACCGACGGCAGCCGGATAACGCTGGACGGGGGGAACGGAGACGCCACCCCGGGACGGGAGCAGCATGGACCTTGACGACGTAGAGGTGCTCATCAGCGCGGAGAGGATAGCCGAGGGGGTCTCACGGCTCGGCGGCGAGCTGTCGGAGCTCTACGCCGGGAGGGAGGTCGTGGTCATCCCGCTCCTGAAGGGAGGGTTCATGTTCGCGGCCGACCTCATCAGGAGGATGGAAGTCGACGTCTGCGTGGAGTTCCTCGGGGCTGCCAGCTACGGCGAGGGGACCGAGTCCTCCGGCGAGGTGATGCTGACCCTCGACACTACCCATCCCCTTGCAGGCAAGGACGTTCTCATAGTCGAAGACATTGTCGACACGGGACTTACACTTGCCTATATTCAGAGACTTTTGTCATCGCGGGAGCCGGCCTCGCTCAGGACGGTCGTGCTTCTGGACAAGAGCGCCAGGAGAGAGGTCGACGTGCGCATCGACCGGGCGGTCTTCGAGATACCGGACCGCTTCGTCTTCGGATACGGGCTGGACCGGCCGGGAGGCGCGGGGAGGAACATCCCGCACATCGTGGCGGTCAGGGAGTAGCGGCAGGAGGAGATGGACGACCAGAGACCCCCGGGAGGCAGGCCTCCCCAGCCGATGACGGCAGGCTGCTCGGTCCGGACCATGACCATGTGGCTCCTGATGGCCCTCATAGCCTTCACCGTCTTCCAGCTCATCGGCAGCGGCACGCGGAAGGCCGAGCTCGCATACTCCGAGCTGCTGGACCTCGTCTCATCGGAGCGGGTGGAGTCGGTCGCCATCGACCCGGACGGCTCCGTCACCGGGGAGTTCATCCCCGGCTACTCCCATACGCAGGAGGGCGAGCAGTACGACAGCTTCCGCAGCTTCATACCCTTCCAGAGCACCAGCGCCCTCGACTCGCTCGAACGCTACGACGTCCAGGTAGTAGCCGAGCCGCCCAACGAGCTGCTTGCCCAGATACTCTCCTTCCTCCCCTTCCTTCTGCTGATAGGCTTCTTCATCTACTTCATGAGGCGCGCAGGCGGGGGCGGGAAGGCTTTCTCCTTCGGAAAGAGCAAGGCCAGGCTCTTCACCAGCGACAGGCCCGAGGTGACATTCGGCGACGTGGCAGGCGCACAGGAGGCCAAGGCGGAGCTCAAGGAGGTCATCGAGTTCCTCAGGTCACCGGGCAAGTTCCAGCGCCTGGGTGGCAAGGTCCCGAAGGGAGTGCTCCTCGTGGGCAGGCCGGGCACCGGGAAGACGCTGCTGGCCAGGGCGGTGGCCGGTGAGGCAAAGGTCCCGTTCTTCTCCATGAGCGGCTCCGACTTCGTGGAGATGTTCGTGGGAGTTGGCGCGAGCCGGGTCCGGGACCTCTTCGTCCAGGGCAAGGCGAAGTCCCCCTGCATAATCTTCATAGACGAGATAGACGCTGTCGGGCGCCACAGGGGCGCCGGCCTGGGCGGCGGCCACGACGAGCGCGAGCAGACGCTCAACGCCCTGCTCGTGGAGATGGACGGCTTCGAGGCCAACGAGGGCGTCATAGTGATGGCCGCGACCAACAGGCCGGACGTCCTCGACCCGGCCCTGCTGCGTCCCGGCCGGTTCGACAGGCGGATACTGGTCAGCATGCCGGACGTGCGCGGCAGGGCGGCGATACTGAAGGTGCATACCAGGAAGATGCCAGTGTCCGAGGACGTAGACCTCGACACGGTCGCCAGGGGCACCCCGGGCTTCAGCGGGGCGGACCTGGAGAGCCTGGCCAACGAGGCGGCGCTCAGGGCGGCCAGGCGCGGGGCGGACAGGCTCGAGCAGGAGGACTTCGACTACGCCATCGACAGGATAATGCTCGGCCTCGAGCGCAGGAGCATCGTGATAAGCCCCGAGCAGAAGAGATGCACCGCGATCCACGAGAGCGGCCACGCGGTGGTGGGCATATTCTCCCCGGAGCCGGACCCGATCCACAAGATAACCATCGTCCCGCGGGGCATGGCCATGGGGCTGACCAGCTTCCTGCCGGACGACGACAGGCACACCTACACCCTGGGCAAGTTGCAGGGGACCCTGATGAGGCTCCTCGGCGGGAGGGCCGCGGAGGTGATGTTCCTGGACACCGTGAGCACCGGTGCCGGGGACGACCTGGAGAAGGCATCCATGCTGGCCCGGAAGATGGTCTGCGAGTGGGGCATGAGCGAGGAGATAGGCCCGGTCACCCATGCGGAGCAGGGCGAGACCATCTTCCTGGGCAGGGAGATGAACAGAGCCAGGGACTACAGCGAGCACACCGCCAGGATGATAGACGCAGAGGTGAAGCGCTTCGTGGAGGATGCGTACAGCGGCGCGCTGGCCATCCTGGACGAG
Source organism: uncultured bacterium (assembly GCA_964423505.1). Taxonomy (GTDB): domain Bacteria; phylum Fermentibacterota; class Fermentibacteria; order Fermentibacterales; family JCC-6; genus CAYREX01. Next base: position 70,500 of record CAYREX010000004.1, read on the forward strand.
CACAGGGACCTGGTCGACGCCGTGGCGGAGGAGCTGCTCGAGAGGGAGACCATCACCCGGCGGGAGATAGCCGGGATAATCCGCCGGCTGAAGCCGGGCATCGAGCTCCCGCGGGCCCTGGGGCTCATGACGCCGGAGGAGCTGGTGGAGGAGGACTCGGAGGAGCTGGCGGAGGAGCCCCCGGCCGCACCCGGGGAGGAACGGGAGGAAGATGGACCTGGAGAAGGTGAGGCGAGGGGTCAGGCTGATGCTGGAGGGGATAGGCGAGGACCCGGACCGTGAGGGGCTGAGGGACACCCCGTCCCGCGTCGCGGACTCCATGATGGAGCTCTGCAGGGGCCTGGCGCCGGAGGCTGCGAAGCCCGTCCGCACGATGTCATGCGCCGGCCAGAACGAGATGATAATCGTCAAGGACATCAGCTTCTCATCCCTCTGTGAGCACCATCTGCTCCCCTTCATAGGCCGCTGCGACGTGGCCTACCTCCCCGCCCGCGACCGGATAGCCGGCCTGAGCTCCATAGTCGAGACGGTAGAGCTCATGGCCGCCAGGCCGACCATCCAGGAGAGGCTCACCACGGAGATCGCGGCCAGGCTGATGGACGAGCTGTCCGCCAAGGGCGTCATGGTGGTCATGGAGGCGGAGCACCTCTGCCTGGCCATGCGCGGCGTGAAGAAGAGGGACTCCAGGATAGTCACCTCGGCGATGAGGGGATACCTCAGGAAGCTCGAGACCCGCACCGAGGCGCTCTCCCTGATAGGGAGGGCAGTGAAGGGGACCTAGTGGCTCTCAGGAGGATACGTCCGGGGGGAACCGAGGGCTGGCTCCGCGAGCTGGAGCTGGTCGGCGCCGACTCCGAGGCCTGGGAGCGCATCGGCAGGAAGGTGCTGGTCCTGGCCTTCCGGACCGACCCGCTGCGTCCGGCGGCGGCCAACGTGCTGAAGCAGTGCATGCTCTCCGGAGGAGCCGACGCGATAGTATCCCGGGGAGCCGTGAACTGCACGGCCGACCCCGGCCCCGCGGTGGTCCTCGGTACCGAGAAGCAGCTCCGCAGGGCCTGCGACTCCCTGAAGGGGCAGCCGTTCGGCCTGGAGCGGCTCGGAGAGCGGCTCAGGTCCAGGCTCGAAGGCCCTGCGCGCCTCCCCGATAGGCTTTCAACCCCCGAAGGAGACCTGGACTTCTCGGCCGGCCCCCTCATCATGGGCATTCTGAACGTGACTCCCGACTCCTTCTCCGACGGGGGCCTGCACCTGGATCCGTCGGCGGCCGTTGCCCGGGGCAGAGAGATGGCAGCCGGTGGAGCTGCCATAGTGGACGTGGGCGCGGAGTCCACGAGGCCAGGCGCCGAACCGGTGCCGCCGGACGTCCAGCTCGAGCGGCTCCTGCCGGTGCTGGATGGCCTGCGCGGCAGGGGGACCGTCATCTCGGTGGATACAGGTAGCGCCCGGGTCGCCTCCCGGGCTCTCTCCGAGGGCGCGTCGATGATCAACGACGTGACCGCCCTCCGCGACCCGGAAATGGCCCCCCTGCTGGCCGAGCGGGGCGTCCCGGTCGTGCTCATGCACATGAGGGGGACCCCCGCAGACATGCAGGTGGCGCCGGAGTACGACGACGTCGTCGTCGAAGTGCGCGACTTCCTGGAGGAGCGCGCGGTCCGGGCAGTGGAAGCCGGCGTCGCCGGCCACATGATCCTGGTGGACCCCGGAATAGGCTTCGGCAAGAGGCTCCGCGACAACCTCGACCTGATACGGGACCTCGAGGAGATCTCCGCGCTGGGTTACCGGGTGGTCCTCGGTCACTCGAGGAAGAGCTTCCTCGGAAGGCTCACCGGGATAGCGGAGCCGGTGGAGCGGGAGGCTGCGACCCACGCCGTCACGGCGCTCTGCGCCACCCGTGCCGACGTGCTCCGGGTCCACGACGTGACGGGGGCGGCCCAGGTCCTCTCCGTCTCTCTCGCCATCCAGGGGGCCGGAACGTGATATCTCCCCTGGGCCAGCCGCTGCTGAGCCTCTTCTGGCTCGTTCAGCTCGTGAACATCATCCTCATAGCCTTCATCGTGCGCCTCGTCCTGAAGTTCCTCTGGCGAACCCCGGCCATGCCGGTTGTGCTAATGGTGCTGCTGATCCTGCTCATAGCCAGGGTCCTCGGCTTCCTGGGCTTCTACACGGTCACCTACCTGCTGGATGCCCTCTTCCCGATGCTGTTCATCGCGGTCATAGTGATCTTCCACGAGGAGGTCAGGGACCTCCTCGGCACCATGGGCAGGCACCTCTCCGCGAGGTTCTTCGGGGGCACCAAGCCGGAGAGCGGCCTCGTGGACTCCCTGGTGGAGGCCTGCGCCCTTCTCAGGCAGAGAAAGCTGGGCGGCCTGATGGTCCTGGAGGGTACCGAGTCGCTGGAGAACGTGATAAGCGAGATGGTGCCGCTGGACAGGCTGAGCCCTCAGCCGCTGCTGATAGCGGCCCTGTTCCAGAAACCGGGCGTTCTGCACGACGGGGCGCTGCTCGTCCGGGACGGCGAGATAGTCGCTGCCAGGGCCATCCTGCCCCTCTCGAGGAAGACCTACATGGGCCGCAGGGTCCGGGGGGAAGCCGGGCCCCGGTCGGCGCTGGGCACGAGGCACAGGGCCGCCCTGGGGATCACGGAGGTCTCGGACGCCACGGCGGTCGTGGTCAGCGAGGAGACGGGCAACTACAGCCTCGCCAGGGAGGGCGTGCTTCACGAGGACATCTCCAGGGGGAGGCTCAGGGAGATGCTGCTGGAGTCGGGTACCGGCGGGGGGAGGGAAGGCCCTGCCTGAGAGGTGGAAGGAGAGGCTGTCGGAGGAGGTCCGCTCCCTGGTGAGCGGCTCGCTGGGGAGTCTCCCCGGCGACTTCGGAGAGCCGCTCCTCGACGTGGCTACCCTGGGCGGGTCCATGGAGCTGAGCCTCCTGGCCTGCGGATGCTCCGCATGGTGCGGCGCCGAACCGGAGGAGGGCATGCCGGTGGCGGCGGCCTCCCACCTTCTCATGGCCGCCGGATCGGCCCACCAGCTCCTTCCCGGTCTCGGCGGGGAGATGCCCGGCGGGCTCTCCGGCGCCCTGACGGATGACATCCCGATGTTCACCGCGGTGCTCTGCGGCGACGCCCTCATCCCGCTCGCTCTGGGGCACCTGGCCTCGGAGTGCGGGAGGCACGCCGCCCAGCTCGTCTCGGAGGCGGTCCGGGCCATGGGGGGGGGCGGCTTCCTGAGCGGCCTCTGCCTGGATCTGGACGCGGCGGAGGGACGCCTGCACCACTCCGAGGAGGAGATGCCCTGGGAGATGTCCGCGGGCAGCCTCTCCCGGTTCGCGGCCATGGGCGGCGCGATGGTGGCCGGAGCCCCCGAGGGCAGGCTCGGGGACGCCGCAGAGATAGGTGTCCTGCTCGGGAGGGCCCACCTGCTCCGGAGCGGTCTCTCCAGGCCCTCCCTGGGAGGCAGGAGCCGCAGGGCCGAGGCCGCCCGACTGGTGGAGCTGGCCATGGGAATCGTCGAGGGGACCCCCGGCTCGTCGCTGCTGGTCTCGCTCATCTACCTGTTCGACATGATGCCGGGGTCAGCCGGCTAGAGCAGGTCCATCGGGTCTACGTCGATGTCCATCCTGACGCCCCTCTTCTTCTCCAGTCCCTCGAAACGCTCCAGCATCATGTCGCACAGGGAGGAGAGCGCCCTCCTGGAGCCGGACCTGGCCAGCGACGCCCACCTGTACCTGCGGTTTATCCTGGGGATGGGCGCCGAGTCCGGGCCGCTCATGACCACGCCCCCGACCTCCGCCCCGGAGCACGTGGATGCTGCGGCGACGGCTACCGCCCGCTCTTCCAGCCCGGTCCACAGGAACCTCACCATGTGACCGAAGGGCGGATAGCCGAAGAGCCTCCTCACGGCGCTCTCGCTCTCCCAGAAGGCACGGTAGTCTCCGCGGGCCGCCGCCCCTATGACCTGGTCCGAGGTGTCCGCCGCCTGTATGACGACCTCTCCCGGACGGTCGCCCCGTCCGGCCCTCCCCGCCACCTGCAGAACGAGCTGAAAGGTCCTCTCGGCCGCCCTCAGGTCCGGGAAGGCGAGCCCCATGTCCGCCGCGACCATCCCCACGAGGGTGACCCCCTGGAAGTCGTGCCCCTTGGCGACCATCTGCGTTCCGAGCAGCACGTCCGCGTTCCCTCCGGCGAACCGCTCCAGGATGTCCCAGTGCGAGGACCTCCCGGACGTGGTGTCCGAGTCCATCCTCATGACCCTCGTGTCCGGAAGCAGGCTGGCGAGCTCCCCCTCCACCTTCTGTATCCCGGGGCCGAGATGGGCGAAGCAGTCGTGGCCGCACTCCGGGCAGAGGGAGAGGGCCCTCTTCCACCAGCCGCAGTGGTGGCACCTCAGCACCTCGCCCCGCCTGTGGTACGTCGGGGTTATGCCGCAACGGGGGCAGGTCTCCCGGTGGCCGCAGCTCCTGCATACCTGCGTGGGGGAGAAGCCCCTCCGGTTGACCAGGATTATGCACTGCTCACCCCGGGCGGTCCTCCTGCCTATTCCCTCCAGGAGCCTGTCCGAGAGTATCCTCCGCTCGGATATGCCGGTCTCCACAAGCACCGGCACGGGCATGGGCCTCGAGTCTACCCTCTCCGGCAGCTCCAGGAGGCGGTACCTTCCGGATACGGCGTTCCCGTACGACTCCATGGAGGGGCTGGCCGACCCGAGGATGACAGGGATCCGGGACATCGCACCCCTCATGACCGCGGTGTCCCTGCCGTGGTAGTGCGGCAGCTCGCTCTGCTTGTAGCTCCCGTCGTGCTCCTCGTCCACCACGATGACGCCGAGGTCCGGCAGGGGAGCGAAGACCGCGCTCCTCGGCCCCACGACGACACGGCTACGGCCATTTCTGGCCATGTTCCATCCGGTGAGCCGCTCGCCCGGGGACATTGCGCTGTGGAGTACCCCTACCTTGCCGGGAAATCGGGCCTCGAACCTGGAGACGGTCAGCGGGGTCAGGGATATCTCCGGGATCATCACCAGCGCGGAGAGCCCCCTCTCCAGGGCCTGTGCTATGACCCTCAGGTAGACCTCGGTCTTGCCGCTCCCCGTAACCCCGTGGAGCAGGTATGTCCCCGGCGGGGGAGCCCCGTCGCCCAACTCGGAGAGGACCTCCCGCTGTCTCGGCGTCAGCGCCGGGGGGCTCGATGCGCTCTCCCGGTCCACGAGGCTGCCCTGCCGCTCCCGACGGCCGGCGGGGGCTGGAGCCAGGCGCTCCCCGATCACGCCACGGTCGAGGAGCGACCGGAGGGAGGAGGCCCGGGCGCCGGCTGCCGCGAGGAGGTCGCCCCTCTCCACCGGGCCGTCGACGCCGGCCAGCGTCACGAGTATCTCCGCCTGCCTGGGCGCCCTCCTCCTCATACCCTCCGCCAGCTTCACCAGCTGTTCCGGGGACCGTCGCGGCTCCACCATCCTCACCTTCCGGGGCCTCGGCATGGAGTCGCTCTCGAACCAGGTCTCCACGATCCCCTCCGCCTCGAGGCGCGCCAGGGAAGCCCCCACGCTGTCGGCGTCGCAATCGGGACCGACCAGCGTCCGCACTGCCAGGGCCCTGCCGGGGACCAGCGCCGCATGCAGGGGAGAGTCGCCGGGCGGCCGGCCAAGAGCCCTCACCATCCTGATCGCCCTTCCGGAGAGGCCGGGGGGATGGGCCGCCGCCATCATCATCCCGGGCGGGCTCCGGTAGTACGAGGAGGCCCAGCGGACCAGGCGGAGCACGTCCGGCGGCAGGAGCGGCGCCGAGTCCAGGCGCTCGAGGACCTCCCTGACCTCGACCCCTTCCGGCCCGGCTCCCGGGTTCGTATCCCAGACGTACCCGACCAGCCTGTCCCGGCCGAACGGCACGGCGACCCTGCAGCCCTCCAGGGAGCCGCCGTCCATGGATGCGGGCAGCATGTAGGTGAAGGTGCTCCAGATGGGGCGATTGAGGGCCACTCCCACCGGACGCCCGCCGGACGGGCTCATCCCACGGGACGCCGGTCCGTCCCCGGGCCGGCCTCCTGCGCCAGCGCCGAGGCTGACCGCTCGACCTCCAGCCTGGCCTCGGAGAGCGGCATGGGCGGAGCGGGCAGGGTGGGCCACTCTCCCCGGTCGTAGAGTATCCTCCCGCCGGCCATGGTCATGCGGACCCGGGAGGGCCAGTGGAGCTGGAAGAGGGAGGCCAGGGGGTCCTCCATGCAGGGCAGCTCCTCCCACCACTCCTCACCGGGGTCCAGGAGCACCATGTCGGCGGCCCAGCCGGGGGCCAGCCTGCCCACGCGACTCCATCCGAGCGCCTTCGCGCCGGCGAGGGTGGCCATCCGGAGCCAGAGGGCCCCATCCGACCCGGACGGCGAGCCGGTGACCGCCGACAGCGAGGAGGCCAGCCTGACGTCCCCGGCGAGGTCCAGCGAGTCGTTGCAGGGCGCGCCGTCGCTCCCCAGGCAGACCCTGACCCCGGCGTCCAGGGCGTGCGGGACATCGGCGATGCCGCTGCCCAGCTTGAGGTTGGTCCAGGGGCAGTGGACCATCGCCGTCCCGGTGGACGCCATCAGCCCGGCCTCCCCCCCGGTCAGGTGAACGCAGTGTGCCAGCAGCGCACCGGGGCCGAGGAAGCCCCTCTCGGCGAGATATCGGACGTTGCCCCCGGATGCGGCTATGTCGGGGTGATCCAGCTCGTCCGGCGACTCGGATGAGTGCGTGGCCCTCGGAGAGCCCTCCGGCAGCTCCGCCATCCACCGCCAGACATCGTCGGAGCAGGAGAGGGCGAACCTGGGAACGCTGGCGTAGCTCACCAGGCCGCCGCACGCCGCCCTGACCCTCTCCGACTCCTCCCGGAGCCAGCCCGTCTCCCTGGCTATCCAATCCGGCCCGATGTCCATCAGGGCGTTACCGACCAGTGCCCTCGCACCGGAGCGCCTGAGGATGTCCACGGTTACTCCGGAGCCCTCAACGGTGCCCATGTCCAGGAGGCCGGTGCAGCCGGAAGAGAACAGCTCCCTCAGGGAGGCGTTCACGGATGTCGCCAGCGTATCCGGGGTATGGGAGGCCTCCAGCGGCCATATCCGCTCCCGGAGCCAGGGCAGCAGCGTGCGCCGCTCCGCCATGCCGCGGAAGAGGGTCTGTCCCAGGTGCACGTGGGCCTGTACGAGGCCGGGGAGGGCTATGCAGGAGGACCAGGGCCCGTCCGGTCCGCGTCGCTCCACTGAGCGGAGTACGCCGTCCTCCACGGTCAGGAGGAAACCTCCCCCGCGCAGCTCGCCTCCGTCGACCAGGCCTCCGGCAAGGAACTCGCAACACATGTCCCGATTATGACGAATGCCGCCCCGCTGAGTACCCCCGAGTGTGGCGGGACCGGTCGTCGGCGTGTTAGATTCCAGGCGGCCCTGCCGGGCCGCTCCAGAGCGGAGGAAGACCATGAGAGCAGTCATGTGCGCAGCAGTAGTCCTGACGGCGGCGTCCGCCCCGGCGGCCGAGCTCCACACTGACAGCCTGGCCAACGGGCTGACGGTGATAGCCGTGCCGGACCCTACCGCCCCGGTGGTGACCATCTGCATAGCCGTGAGGACCGGCGCCACCTGCGAGACGCCGGAGACCAACGGGCTTGCGCACTTCTACGAGCACATGTTCTTCAAGGGGAACGAGGCGCTCCCTGACCAGACCGCCTACAACCTCAGGATGGGCGAGCTCGGCATAATCCGCAACGGCACCACCTCGCCGGAGAAGGTGGAGTACTACATCACCCTCCGTTCCGACAGGCTCTCCGAGGGCCTCCGTTTCATGTACGACGCCATAACCTCCCCCCTCTTCGACATGGAGGAGATGGAGAGGGAGCGGGAGGTCATCATGAACGAGTACGAGCGGGGCCGGACGGAGCCGCTCCGGCCGCTCTGGGACGCCAGGGAGGACGTTCTCTTCCCGGACGCCCCCTGGAGGATAAGCGCCATCGGCGAGCCGGAGGTGATCCTCTCCGCCGCGCCACCGGCAATGCACGACTTCCAGCATAGGTACTACACCCCGGACAACTCCGCCCTGATAGTCGCCGGTGACGTCGAGGCCGGCCTGGTCATGGAGCTGGCGGAGGAGATATACGGCCCCTGGGAGAGGGGCGGCCGCAGCGACTACGACAGCCTCCCCCGCTCCATCTCCATCGCCTCGGACACGCTGGTGGATGTGGAGAGCCCCTCCGGACTGACCTACGTGAGCATCGTGTACGAGGGTCCCTCGATAGCGGACCGGCCCGGCGACAGCTACCCGGCGGACGTCTGGGGCTCGTACCTCGACCTGATGAGCAGGGAGTTCTACACCGACCTGGTCACATTCGGTCCATTCCTGGACGTTACCGGCTCCTACTACACCCAGCGCTTCGCCCCCACGATCACCTTCGGTGGTCCGGTGGCCGCCGGGATGGAGGAGGAGGCGCTGGACCTGCTCCGCGAGGAGATAGACCAGCTCCTGGACCCCTCCTACTACGACGCGGAGGGCCTGGAGCTGGCAACGGAGCACCTGCGGAGGCACAGGCTCCTCTCCGGGGAGACCGCCAGGGACCTTGCCGTCGACGCGCTGCCCTTCTGGTGGGTGGTGGCCGGCGACATCGATTACTACCGGACATACCCGGACAGCGTCGAGGCTGTCACCCTGCCGGAGATAGACGACTTCCTCGATGAGTGGATACGGGGCGAGCCGTCGGTTGCCTTCGTGATGGCCCCGTCGGGAGAGGTGCCCGAATGAGGGCTGCGGCGGTCGTCCTCGTCGCGGCGCTGGCCGCATCTGCCGGCGTGCCGGACGACGTCACCGAGCTGGACCTGGACAACGGGCTGCACGTCATCACCAGGACCCTGCAGGGCAACGAGATAGAGGGAGTGTCCCTCTTCTTCGTAGGGGGCTCGCGGGTTCTGGACGAGGAGACACAGGGACTGGAGCGCTTCGCGCTGGAGTGCGCGGCCATGGGCTCCGTTGAGTACCCGGGGCCGGCCTGGCGGGAGCTGATGGACCGGACGAGGGCCGAGTGGACCGGCAGCTACAACTACGACTACTCCCGCTTTCACCTCAGGTGCCTGCGCGAGGACCTTCCCGACCTCCTGGCGACATTCGGCAGCTGCCTCAGGGAGCCGGAGCTCGACCCGGCGGCTGTCGAGCAGGTGAGGGAGAGCATACTCCGGGACCTGCTCTCCAAGGTCAGCGACCCGGACTCCTGGATATGGTACGTGGCCAACGACGCCTTCATGCCCGGGCACACCTACAGGATGCTTCCGGACGGCACGCGGGAGACCGTGACCGGCTTCACGGCGGATGACGTGCTCGCATTCCTCGACGAGCGCCTCCATGCCGGGAACCTCCTGGTGACCCACGCCGGTCCCACGCCGCCAGACGAGCTGGAGGAGATCCTGGAGGAGTCCTTCGGCTGGATACCCCCGGGCGGCACCGAGCTTCCGGAGGTGGAGCCTTTCGAAGTCCCCAGGGACACCCTCGCCCTGCAGCAACGCGCAGTCCCAACGGCCTACGTGGTCGTGAAGCTGCCGGCGCCATCCCAGGCCGACCCGGACCTGGTCCCATTCCGGGCGGGCATGGCGGTCATCGACGAGATGCTCTGGCAGGTCCTGCGCACCGAGAGCGCTCTCACCTACGCGACCTTCGCGGGGGCCACCAGCTACGAGGAGAACTGGGGCTACATGTACGTCAGCACGCCCCAGCCGGTCGCCGCCTGCTCGCTGATGGCCGGCGTCATGTCGGACGCGGCATCCGGGGGTCTGGACCGGGCGGTGGTCACCGGTACCGTGGAGAGGATGGCCACCATGGACGCCATGGGCTCGGCGGAGAGGTCCGTCCAGTGCCGGATGCTGGGCAGCGGCTGGATAACCGCCGGCGACTGGGCCGCCCCCTTCCGGGAGGTGGACGCGATGGCCGGTCTCGCTCCGGAGGACATCTCCGCGGCGCTGGACCGATGGGTGCGCAGCGGCGCATGGGGAGTGATAGCCGATACTACAGTGGTCCCCGCGGATGACCTTCATCCGTGGCCGCTCCGGTGAAGGGAGAGAGATGCGGACGCTCGTAACGGGTTCCATTGTCGCTCTGACTGTTCTGGCGGCGGCCTCCTGCTCCACCGAGGAGGTACCGCCCGACTGCTGCGTACAGATGACCGGACTGGTCGAGGTACTCTCTTCCGGAACCCCCTCCGAGACGGTCATCCTGGAGGAGACCGAGTCGGGCGAGAGGTACGCGCTGGTGGGCGAGATGGCCGTCGAGCTGGCCGACCGTTACGGCGAGCCGGTGACCGTCACCGGCTACGAGACCGACCAGGGCTTCTCGGTGGAGCCCGATCTGCAGCGGTTCCTGGTCGTGGAGTACGCCTTCGAGGAGAGCTGGCAGTACTGAGCGGCGGGCGGCCGCTCCCGGTCCACTGGGAGGTCTTCTTAATTGAGCGATAGCGGACCCGGGCGCATGGACCGGAGCAGCCTTCGTCTTCTCGTCGGGAGGGTGGTCCGCCACAGGAAGGCGGTCCTGCTCGGCGTGCTGACCCTGGTGGTGGTCGACGCCCTGCAGCTTCTGGTCCCGCAGGTGTTCCAGAGGGTCATAGACGGCCTTGCGAGCGGCTCCGCCACCGAGGACAGGATACTCGCGCTCGGCCTCTCCGTGCTGGCCATCTACGCCGTGATGGGCATCTTCCGCTTCTTCTGGCGCTACCTGGTCATAGGCTCCAGCCACAGGATAGACAGGAACCTCCGCCAGGAGCTGTACGACCACCTGCAGACGCTGTCGCCGCAGTACTACGACCGCACCAGGATAGGCGACATAATGGCCCATGCCACCAACGACATGAACGCCATAAGGATGGCCGCGGGCATCGGCACCATAGCGACATTCGACGCTGTCTTCCTCTCCCTCTCCAGCGTCACCATCATGGTGCTGATGAACTGGAAGCTGACCCTGCTCACCATGATACCGCTGCCTGTCATCGCCCTCATGATGCTGAGGTTCGGCAAGCTCATCCACAGGAGGTTCGAGGCGGTCCAGAAGGCTTTCTCCACGCTTACGGAGAAGGCCCAGGAGTCGCTCTCCGGGGTCCGGGTGGTCAAGGCCTACGGCGATGAGGCCTCCGAGGAGAGGCTCTTCTCCGAGAAGGCGGAGCGCTGCGTCGGGCAGAACGTACGGCTGGCCAGGATATGGGGCATCTTCGAGCCGATGATCGGCGCCCTCGCCATGGCCAGCACCGCCATCCTCCTCGGCGCGGGGGGTGGAATGGTCATTACCGGCACCATTTCCCTCGGCGAGTTCGTGGCCTTCTCCAGCTACCTGATGATGCTCATCTGGCCGATGATAGCCATAGGATGGGTCGTGAACCTCCTGCAGCGGGGCGCCGCCTCCATGGGCAGGATACAGCGAATCCTGAGCACCGAGCCGGACGTGACCGACGGGCCGCTGAGCGAGGTCGGGGAGCCCGCCGTCGAGGTGCGCGACCTCAGCTTCACCTACCCGGGGACCGGCGAGCCGGTGCTCAGGGACGTCTCCTTCTCGGTCCCCGCGGGCGGTACCCTGGGCGTGGTGGGCCGTACCGGCTCCGGCAAGACGACCCTGGTCGAGCTCATGATGCGCCTCTACGACCCGCCCGACGGCACCGTCTTCGTCTCCGGCCGGGACGTGCGCAGCCTCTCGCTCGGCTCCATAAGGGGCCTCTTCGGCTACGTGCCGCAGGAGACCTTCCTCTTCGCCATGTCCATCGCCGACAACATCGCCTTCGGCAACCCGGGGATGCCGCGGGAGCGGGTCCGGGAGCTGGCCGGGCTGGTTGACATAGCCACCGAGATAGAGCGCTTCCCGGAGGGCTTCGACACCATGGTGGGCGAGAGGGGGGTCACTCTCTCGGGAGGCCAGAAGCAGAGGGTGGCCATAGCGAGGGCGCTCGCCGTGAGGCCGTCGCTCCTCGTGCTGGACGACGCGCTCTCCAGCGTCGATACCGAGACCGAGGCGGCCATACTGGGAGGGCTCCGGGAGCATATCAGGAACCTGACCAGCATCGTCATCGCCCACAGGATATCAACCATCCAGGGGGCGGACCACATCATCGTCATGGACGACGGCAGGGTAATCGAGCAGGGGACCCACGAGGAGCTGCTCTCCCGGGAGGGCTTCTACCTGGAGCTCTACCGAATGCAGCAGCTCGAGGAGGAGGCCCGCGAGGAGCAGGAGGAAGAGGAAGAGGATGGCGATGACCGCGGCGGGCACGGGGGGGAGGGCTAGTTATGCACGGCTCCCCGTTTGTCGAGGACACCGTAGGCGGGAAGATATACGACGGAAGGCTGGTCCGCAGGCTGCTCGGCTACGTCAGGCCCCACCGCAGGCTCATCTTCATGGCCATGCTCTTCATGACCATCACCGCCGGCGTGGAGCTTCTCATCCCCTACATCACGAAGCAGGGCATCGACCGTTATCTCGCCAAGCTGTACCAGGTGTACGTCGCACCCGCCGAGGTGGCGTCCGAGCTGGTGGAGGCGGCGCAGGACAGCACCGATATGATGGCCGTCTCGCCGGATACCCTGCTGGTCAGGAAGGCCTCCCTGGACGATATGGATCCGGCCAGTCGCCACGAGATGGAGGAGTCCGGCTCCCTCGACCCCAGGACCTACTACCTCTTCCCGGCGGACAGGCGGGGAGACCGGGAGGTGGGGTCCGTGATGGCCGGCTGGTGGCTCGTCCCGGAGAGGGAGCTCTCCCGGGTTCCCCCGGGGGTCATACTGGACGTGAGGGGGGAGGACCTGGCCGGCGTCCGGAGGCTGGCCATCCTGCTGGGGGTGCTCATCCTCCTCAGCCTGGCGGCCGGCTACGGGCACGTCATGACACTGGTAATAGCCGGACAGCGCTCGATGTACGACGTGAGGACCACCCTCTTCAGCCACGTGCAGGAGCTCTCCCTCTCCTTCTTCTCGAAGAACCCGATAGGCAGGCTCGTCACCAGAGTGACCAACGACGTCGAGGCGCTGAACGAGATGTTCTCCGCCGTACTCGTGAACCTGGTCAAGGACGTGCTGCTCATCGTGGGCACCGCCGTCATCCTCTTCCTCCTGGACTGGCGGATGGCCCTCATCGCCCTCTCCGTAGCCCCGGTCTTCCTGGTCATCACGATTATCTTCCGCATCAAGGCCAGGGGGGCGTACAGGGAGGTCAGGCGCTTCCTTGCGAGGCTCAACGCCAGGCTGGCGGAGGACCTGAACGGCATCAAGGTGGTCCAGGTATTCCGGCAGGAGCGGAGGCGTCGGGAGGAGTACGAGAGCACCAACCTTGGCTACTTCGGCGCCAACATGAAGCAGCTGGTCATATTCGGCGTCTTCAGGCCGCTCATCGAGGTGACCGCCGCGGCGGGCGTGGCCCTGGTCCTGATCTACGGCGGCGGGAGCGTTCTGAGGGGCGGGCTCACCCTGGGCGCGCTGGTCGCCTTCATCAGCTACGTGAGGCAGATGTTCAGGCCGCTGGCCGACATCAGCCAGAAGTACAACATCATGCAGAGCGCCATGGCCTCCTCGGAGAGGATATTCAACATCATGGATACCGAGCCGGAGGTGATGGAGAGCGGGCAGGCCGAGACCGTGGAGCGGCTGGAGGGCCGGGTGGAGTTCGAGGACGTCAGCTTCTCCTACGTTCCTGACAGCCGTGTCCTGAAGGGAGTCTCCTTCTCGGTCCCCAGCGGCGGGAGCGTGGCGCTGGTAGGTCCGACCGGGGCGGGCAAGACCTCGATAATAAACCTGCTCTGCCGGTTCTGGGACCCCGACTCGGGGAGCATCAGGGTGGACGGCAGGGAGGTGGCCGACCTGTCGCTTGCCACGCTGAGGAGCAACATGGCCATAGTCCTTCAGGATGCCTTCATCTTCTCCCGGAGCGTCGCCGACAATATCAGGCTCGGCCAGGACCTCTCCATGGAGCAGGTCAGGCGGGCGGCGGACATGGTCCAGGTAACGCCGTTCATAGAGCGTCTCCCCGACGGTTTCGACACGATTATGGCGGAGCGGGGGGCAACCCTGTCGACCGGCCAGAAGCAGCTCATCTGCTTCGCCAGGGCGCTGGCCCACGACCCGAGGGTACTCATACTGGACGAGGCCACCAGCAACGTCGACCCCTCGACGGAGCAGCTCATACAGGAGGCCATCGGCGTGCTGATGCGCAACAGGACCAGCATCGTCGTCGCCCACAGGCTTAGCACCATACAGAAGGCCGACCAGATACTGGTGATAGACGACGGCCGCATCATGGAGCGGGGCAACCACCAGGAGCTCCTGGCCCGCCGGGGCATCTACTACAACCTCTACCTGCTGCAGTACGCGGGGAACGACAGCTCCGTCTGACCCGGATACCCGTGCCAGCTACCGGCAACCGCTTTGATGACTCGTGTGGGTGGCAGGTATCTCCTAGATCCCCGCTCCATCTCCATCGAGCCAGGCGTAGAGCGCCTCGAGGTACGTTCCGTGCTCATCCGTGGTGTGTACGTCGCCGTCCTGCGTCGGACAGGGGTAACCGGTCATCCAGGCCAGCCTGCCCTCTCCGGTCACGTTCCTGATGGCGGCCGCCCTGCCCGGCTCGCCCGGGTAGACGAGGTCGACATCGGCGGTGACCCGGCCGGTGAGGACGGCTCCCCCGTCCATGTAGTTGCCCACGTAGACCATCGTGTCTCCGGCGGCGACGCCCTCGGAGCCGGCCGGACGGTCGCATGCGGCCACGAGGGGGAAGTCGGTGCCCCAGTGGTTGTCGTAGACCTCCATGCCCATCCAGGGAGGCATTCCGAGGTAGTACGGGTGCCCGGACATGAGCAGCAGGCCGCCCCCGCCGCCCAGGTAATCCTCGAGCAGGAGGGCGTCGGAGCCGTCGGTCGTGGATGCGCCGAGCACGACGAAGTCGAACCGCTGCAGCTCATCGATCCCCGGAAGGCTGTGAGCGCTGTGGACGTCGTATCCCAGCGAGGAGATGTACTCCTCCAGGCGGGGGTTCGACCCCACCAGCAAGCAGTCGCCGGACGGGGCCCTGCCGGAGAGGGCCATGGTCAGCGCGGCGGTCAGCATCAGGGCCATAAGACCCGGGAGTAAGGAGCGCCTCCACCTGCTCCTCCGTGCGCCGGGCGGGAACTCCATCCCCCTGCCCGACGAGAGCGCCTCCGCCAGGAGCCGGATACGCTCGTCAGCCCCCTCTCCGAAGGCGTCCACCCACTGGTGCGTACCCAGGAAGTAGCTGAGGAAGCCGACCGGCTCGACATCATCCAGCCTGACCGGATAGACAGGCACATCCATGTCGTCCAGGTGCTCGAGGTCCCTGCGGACCCTGGTGCTCCCGGTGGTGGCGGATGTGAGCACTACGACCACGGCGTCCGCCCGTGCGAGCTCCTCGGGCCGGTTGTCGGGGCCGTCTCCCTTGTAGTCGAGCCCGATGCAGTCGACGCCATGCCCCGAGAGTATGGAGGAGAGCCGGGCAGCCCTCTCCCGGTCCGTCGAGGCGGCGCTCAGGAAGACCCTCTGCATGTTCCCTCCCGCCCGGAACATACCCCCGGCGGCGCGCGGGACAAGCCTTCCAGCTACCTCTGACCGGAGCATCGGGGCATATTCGAGTTCGGAGGTGGAACCTGGGCAACGGAGAGAGGGACTTCGTCTTCCTGAGCCACAGCAGGAGCGATGCCGCCCGGGTGGAGAGGCTCTGCGACGAGCTGGAGCGGCGCGGCCATGCCTGCTGGATGGCCCCGAGGGACATCAGCCCCGGTTCCGACTGGACCGAGGCGATCCTCGGAGCCGTCGAGAGGTGCGCTCTCCTGATTCTGCTCGACTCGGAGGCATCCCGCCTCTCCAGGCACGTGAGACGGGAGCTGGAGCACGCTCGAAGGAAGGGCAGGAGGACGCTGCTGGTCCCCTCGGTCGACAGCAGCGAGCCGGAGGACTGGCTGGTGCTCGCAGTAGAACGTGCCGAGGCCGAGCTCTCCAAGCGCTCCCGAAGGCGCCGGGCGCTCCGCCTGGCCGCCGTGGCCGCGGCGATCCCGGTCGCGCTGCTGCTCCTCCTCGGCACGGTGGAGGGTACCTCGCCGAAAGTACCCGGGGAGATGACTTTCGTGAGCGTTCCGGGCGGCAGCTTCGTCATGGGCCTGGAGCCGGAGGACACCGTGGGTACGCGCACCGGTTACGACAGCTTCTCCGGCCAGCTCCCCTCCGTCAGCGTGTCGGTCGGCTCCTTCGAGATGCTCCAGACCGAGGTCACGCAGGGCATGTGGGCCGACATGACCGGGGACGGAGAGCTCGGGCCGATCGTCGAATGGGAGCGGCGCAGCGGCCTCTCGGTCCCCCGCGGGGACAGCATGCCGATGCTCTGCGTCTCCTGGCGGGAGGCGGTGGAGGCGGCAAGGACGCTCTCACGGGTCGACCCGGAGCATGACTACAGGCTTCCCAGCGAAGCCGAATGGGAGTACGCCTGCCGGGCAGGTGCGGACGGATGGAGGCCGGACGGCCTCGACTCCCTCTCGTGGCACAACGTGACCTGTGACCGGCCCATGAGGGTCGCCATGCTCGAACCGAACCCCTTAGGGCTCTACGACATGCTCGGGAACGCGGGGGAGTGGTGCGCCGACGTCTGGTCGGGCAGCCACGCTGGAGCGAGCCCGGATGGGACTCCGAGGACGAGCGGAAGGGCAGGGTACAGGGTAGTGAGGGGTGCCTGCTGGGCGAGCGCCCCTCTGCTGCACACGTACACCTTCAGGGTCGGGGAGCCGGAGGACAACGGCAGGCCGGAGTACGGCTTCCGCCTGGTCAGGGTGCCCGAGGAGGGGGAGGACGGCTGAGATGTCAGGCGTCAGGCGGGGCCGTATCTGTCTCCAGGCGGTAGATGTGGATCGGCACGCCCTCCTTCGTCCGGAGTATCCCGCGGTACTTCCCGGCGGTCGACGGGCTCTCCGGCGCAAGCAGGGCGAGAGCCTGCATCGTGCAGTAGACACCGGTCCCGTCCAGGCTGTCCAGCGCCGATATGCACGCTGCCGTCGACCTGCACCTGACGCCGTCGTCCCCCGCGGACCTCGTGGCCACGTCCGCGTGGAGCAGCACGGCCCCCCCGGAGATATCGGAGGCCCCCCGCAGGAGGTCCACGGGGAACGCCCGCTCCCCCGGGGTCCTGAGAGCTGCATGCAGCCGGTCGCCGACTATCCCGCATCCGAGGATGCTCACCCCGCTCCCCGCAGAGGCCAGGAGCTCCCGGACCCCGCGGTCCCTCCTGGTTATCTCCTCCTCCGTGACCTGCTCGGTGCAGCCCAGGTCGCAGGCCATGAGGGCGCAGGCCACGTGCGTCGTAAGCGGGACGTCCTCCGGCTCCCTCTCTCTCCTCCGGCTCCCGGAGGGCTCGAGGTCAAGCTGCACTGCCTCCCACTCCTCAACCAGCCCAAGGTCCCACGTCCTCTCCGAGCCGACCGCCCCGGCGCCTGAGTTGCCCGCCCTGATGGACAGCCCGACCAGGCTGCCGCCGTACATGTCGGCCATCTGGGCGGCGTAGAGCGTCGCATAGCCCCTGGTCAGCCTGTAGAGGGCCGAGACTCCCGCCGAGAACCTGCTGAGCGAAGTGACCTCCAGGCCGGATGCGTTCCCGACCACCTTGTCGAACCTGCGGGTCCACTCCGGGGAGCTGTCCCCTATCAGGGCCCTGAAGTGCTGGAGGGGTGTCGGGAGGATGAGGTAGGTGCGCCTGTTCATCTGCTGCAGCAGATCCATCACCAGGATGGAGAGGGCGTCGCCAGAGGCCGAGATGCAGATGTCCAGCCCGAGCCTGGCCAGCGACCTCCGGAGGTCTGTCAGCTTCCGTCTCGAGGGCTCGGGGTAGCGGGAGCCGTAACCTCCGACGAGGCATCTGGCCGCAACGGGCTCGATGAGCCCTATCCGAAGCCTGGGCAGAGCCAAGGATATCCGCTCACGCTCCCTCGGCTCCATCTCCAGGGCCTCCATGAGCAGCGCGGCGTTGCGGAGTGTGGAGGAGGTGTTCCCGAGCTCGTTCCGGATGTACCTGGCGGAGGTACCGTACCACTCCACGGCGCCCCTCACGTCACCGGTGATGAGATGAGCCTCGGCCATGGTGGCCAGAGTCCAGTAGTGGCTCTCAGTGCCCCTCCTGTTGTAGATGGACCAGCACCTCTCGATGACCTGGCCCGCCAGCGAGGAGGCCTCTTCCCCATGTCCGCCCAGGGTCAGCAGGGTAGCCGCGTTTATCCCGTTCCAGATGCCCGGGGCGAGCTCGTGGCTGTGCAGGTAGAGCTCCGTCGCCCTCTCGAGGTGGGCGTCGTCCCCCCTCCTCTCCAGCCAGATGGTCTTGTGGAAGCTGCCCAGGAGCCCCGCCACCTCGCTGTCCATGCCGCCCTCGGACAGTGGTGCGAGGGTGCGTATCGCCCTCTCGGGCATACCAAGCCGAGCCTGGCAGAGGGCCATGTCCTTCAGGAGCTCCGGGTCCTTGGGTACTGCATCCAGCGCGACACTGGCCAGGTCGAAGGCCCTGTAGTACTCCCCCACCGATATGAGGTGCCTCAGCTGCTCGTGTATAGCACCGGCGCGCCCGTAGGACATCCGGATTCCTGTGCTGTTTAGGGGTACATCATATCTATAAGACGCCTATTGCAAAACCGTTTGACTTTAATGTCGCATATCTCGATAGCAGACACCTTGTCTGCTCCCTTTGACAATTCTATCAGCATCTTGGTCCTGCGGGAAGTGCCCTGTATGGCAGCCCTGGAGGGGTAAGAGGGAGCCGATGCGATGTAAGTGTGAGAGGAAGCCCGATATGGGATACGAGGGGGAGCCGGTGAGGACAGTTGATGGATGGGGTACCGGCCTGGGGTTGCTCAGCGGGACGGTGCTCATAGTCCTTGGCGCCACCTGCGGCCTGCCGGTACTGATCGTGCTGGGGGCGCTGGCCTTCTCGCTGACGCTCATCGAGCTATGAGGTCGCCCGGTCGGAGGGGGTCGGGCGGCCTCGTCTCGCCAAGGACCAGGAGCTTCAGGCTGCCCAGGGCCATTGCCGCCGCGAACCCGTAGCCCGGACGCAGCAGCGGGAGCAGCGTCCCCATCGGCCTGAGCTCGGGCAGGGGGCCGCCCTTCCGGGCGGTCTCCGCTCTCCTCACGTCGAACCATGCGAGGAAGCCGTCCGGGGTTGCGGCCCCCGGTCCGGTCTGAACGAGAAGGTCGCACCCGGCCGCGGCCATGGCGTCGAGGGAGACCGGCCATCCCTCCGGAGGGACCACCAGGGCCCGCCTGCCGCAGGCGAATACAATGCCGTACCGGCCCCGCCCCCCGGGCGGTGCGTCCGAAAGCCAGCAGGGGACCCGCATCCGCAGGAACCACCTCCTGGCCGCGGACTCGCAGTCGACGAGCAGCCGGGCATCCGCAGCCACCGCCTTTCGGGACCCGGCCGGGTGTCCGCCCTCATTGCGCATCCGGTCCCTTTCCTGTACATTCCCGGGTGCATATCCGCTCGATCACGCCACGGAGACGGCAACCCCACGGGAGATGAGCCATGGACAGGAAGACCCCGCTGTACGAGAGGCACGTGGAGCTGGGAGCACGCATGGAGCCCTTCGCCGGTTTCATGATGCCCATAAAGTATACCAGCGTGAGGGAGGAGCACAACGCCGTCCGTGAGAACGTGGGCGTCTTCGACCTCTCTCACATGGGCGAGATCAGGGTGAGCGGCGAGGGGGCCACCGCCTACCTGGACAACCTGCTCACCAACGACGCGGACGTGCCGGCGGGCAAGGCCTTCTACTCGGCCATGTGCTATCCCGACGGCGGAATCGTCGATGACCTGGTGGTCTACAGGCTGGCGGGAGACGAGTACCTGGCCGTTGTCAACGCCTCGAACATCGAGAAGGACTGGGCCTGGATGAACAGCCACACGGAGGGCTTCGACGTCGAGCTCGCGAACGAGAGCTACGATACAGCCCTCATAGCCGTCCAGGGGCCGAAGGCCCAGGCCCTGCTCTCGCAGCTCACCGACACCGACCTGGAGGCTGTCGACTACTATGCGCACAGCTCGGGAGAGGTCGCCGGCAGGCCGGCCCTCATCGCCAGGACCGGCTACACCGGCGAGGACGGCTTCGAGGTATACGTGGCGAACCCGGACGCCGCCGCCGTATGGGACGCCGTCATGGAGGCGGGCTCGGGGATGGACGCCATGCCCGTGGGCCTCGGGGCCAGGGACACGCTCAGGCTCGAGGTGGGCTACCTGCTCTACGGCAGCGACATGGACCACACCACGACCCCGGTCGAGGCCAGGCTGAGCTGGGTCCTGAAGCTGAAGACCGACAAGGACTTCATCGGCCGGGAGGTCATCAGCCGGCAGAAGAGCGACAGACCGGCGAGGTACATCGTCGGCATGGAGGCTCTCGGCAAGGGCTTTCCCAGGCACGGCACCATGCTCTTCGAGGGCGACAGGAAGGTGGGGATGGTGACAAGCGGCTCCCTGGCGCCTGCGCTGGGTCACGGCGTCTGCCTGGGCTACGTCGAGCGCGGCACACACAAGCGGGGCACCGAGCTCGAGGCGGAGGTGCGGGGCCGCCGGATACCGGTTCGGATAGTCGGCCTGCCCTTCTACAAGGAAGGCAGCAGGAGGAGTTGAGAGAGTGATCCACGGGCTCGCACGCGAGCCGGCCAACGGGAGGAGAGTCGATGTCGAACATCCCTGACGGTCTCAGGTATACTGATACCCACGAGTGGCTGGAGGACCTCGGAGACGGCGAGTACAAGCTGGGGATAAGCTGGTACGCGCAGGACCAGATGGGCGAGATAGTGATGGTGGACGTGCCCGGGAGTGGCGACTTCTCGAAGGGTGACGCCCTCGGGTCGCTGGAGGCGGTGAAGACCGCCGAGGACTTCTACGCCCCCTTCGACTGCACCGTGGTGCGGGCCAACCCGGACCTGGAGGACGAGCCGGCCCTGGTCAACGAGGACCCCTACGGACGCGGCTGGGTACTCGTGCTGAAGACCGATGACCGGAGCGGCTTCGAGTCTCTCAAGACGGCGTCCGAGTACGCCTCCTTCATAGGCGAAGAGTAGCCCATGGGCCGGTACCTCCCGAACCTCTCCGGGCAGCGGGAGCGCATGCTCCGCGAGATCGGTGCCGAGCGCTTCGAGGACCTCCTCGCCCCCATACCGGATGACTGCCGGTGCGGTGGTCCCGTGGACCTCCCGCCGCCGGCATCCGAGCTTGAGCTCCAGCGCGAGGCCGAGGAGCTCCTCTCCCGCAACCGTGGCGCCGGCCTCACCTGCTTCGCCGGCGCCGGCGCGTACGACCACTTCATACCCGCCGCCGTCCGTCACATGCTGCTCCGAAGCGAGCTCTACACGGCCTACACGCCCTACCAGGCGGAGGTGAGCCAGGGGACCCTCCAGTCCATATTCGAGTACCAGACCATGATAGCACGACTGACCGGCATGGAGATGGCGAACGCCTCCATGTACGACGGGGCAAGCGCCGCCGCCGAGGCCCTCCTCATGGCCATGAGGGTCCGGAGGAGGGAGAGGGTGCTCGTCGCCGGCTCGCTGAACCCCAGGTGGCTGAACGTCGTCAGGACCTACCTCGGTCGGGGCGGCTTCGAGATCAACGAGGTCCCGTTCGGGGATGACGGCAGGCTGGACCTGGAAGCCCTCCGCGAGCTGCTCGCCGGGGACGTTGCCGGCCTGCTGGTTCAGTACCCCTCCTACTTCGGTCTGGTGGAGGATCTGGCCCCGCTTGCGGAAGCGGTCCACGAGGCCGGTGCGCTCCTGGTGATTGCCGCCGACCCCGTTGCGCTGCCGCTCCTCCGCAGTCCGGGGGACGCCGGGGCCGACATAGTGGTCGGCGAGGGTCAGAGCATGGGCGTGCCGCTCTCCTACGGCGGCCCCTACGCCGGCTTCATGGCTTCCGGGATGCGCCTCGTGAGGAAGATGCCCGGCAGGATCATCGGCAGGACGGTGGACAGGGCCGGTCAGACCGGCTACGTGATGACGCTGCAGACCAGGGAGCAGCACATACGGCGCGAGAAGGCGACCAGCAACATCTGCACGAACCAGGCGCTCATGGCGCTGGCCACGACCGTCTACCTCTCCCTCATGGGTGAGGAGGGCTTCCGGGAGGTCTCCTCCCAGTGCTACCACCGGAGCCACTACCTCGAGGCCAGGCTGAGGGAGGTACCCGGCGTCGGACGGGTGTTCGGCGAAACGCCCTTCTTCAGGGAGTTCGTGCTGGAGTATCCGGTGGACGCCGGGATCCTCCTGGAGAGGCTGGCCGACGAGGAGGAGATACTCGCCGGTGTCCCGCTTCCCGGCCTGGGGCCGGGGGCGCTACTGACGGCGGTCACCGAGAAGAGGACCAGGGAGGAGATGGACCGGCTGGCCGAGGCGGTCGGGAGGATATGCGGGGAGGTGACCGGATGAGGACCATCTTCGAGATGAGCGCGCCGGGCAGGCGCGGCGCCGACCTCCCGCGGCTGGACGTCCCCGAGGCCCCGGAGCTCCCGGAGGAGCTGCGCAGGGAGAGGGAGGGCCGGACAGGCCTCCCCGGGGTTACGGAGGGACAGGCGGTCAGGCACTACGTCAACGTATCCTCCATGAACTACCATGTGGACAGGGGGCTCTACCCCCTCGGCTCCTGCACCATGAAGTACAACCCGAAGCACCACGAGGACCTGGCCGCGATGCCGGGCCTCGCCGACCTCCATCCGCTGGTGCCCGACCACATGGCGGAGGGGATACTGGAGCTGGCACGGAGGCTCGGAAGCTACCTCTGCGGTATAACCGGCTTCGACTCGGTGACGCTCCAGCCCGCGGCCGGAGCCCAGGGCGAGCTCTGCGGCATCATGCTCATAAAGAGCCACCTGGAGTCCATCGGAGAGGGGCACAGGAACGAGGTCCTGATGCCGGACTCGGCGCACGGGACCAACCCGGCCACGTCGACCCTGGCCGGATGCAGGACCGTCGGTGTGAGCTCCAACGAGCTCGGAGAGGTCGACCCGGAGGACCTCCGGGCCAAGGTCGGGCCGAGCACGGCCGCCTTCATGCTCACCAACCCGAACACCCTGGGGCTGTTCGAGTCCAGGATAAGGGAGCTGACCGACATAGTGCACGAAGCCGGCGGGCTCAACTACATGGACGGCGCCAACATGAACGCCCTCATGGGCATAGGGAAACCCGCCCTGATGGGCTTCGACTGCTGCCACCTGAACCTCCACAAGACCTTCTCGACGCCCCACGGGGGCGGAGGTCCGGGCTCCGGGCCGGTGGTCTGCACGGCGGAGCTGGCTCCTTACCTTCCGGAGCCGGTGGTCGCCCTGGGGGAGGACGGAGCGCCGACGCTGTCTCGGCCGACGGACTCCTTCGGCAGACTCATGGCCTTCCACGGCCATCCCGGCGTCTGGATAAAGGCCTGGGCCTATATCCGCGCGATGGGAGCGGAGGGCCTGCGGGAGGTCAGCGAGGGAGCTCTGCTCGCGGCGAACTACCTGAAGGCCCGGCTCTCGCCCCACTTCGACGTCCCGTTCGACCACGGGCCCTGCATGCACGAGTTCGTCCTCTCCGGCGACCGGCAGGCGGAGAGGGGGGTGAAGACGATGGACATGGCGAAGAGGCTCCTCGACTACGGTTTCCACGCTCCCACCGTCTACTTTCCTCTCATCGTCCGGGAGGCGATGATGGTCGAGCCGACCGAGACCGAGAGCCTGGAGGAGCTGGACGCCTTCGCCGACGCGCTGATCTCCATTGCCGGGGAGGTGCTGGAGAAGCCCCACCTGGTCACCGACGCCCCGGTGAACACGCCGGTGCTCAGGCTTGACGAGGTCAGGGCCGTGAAGCAGCTATGCATCGTCGAGCCCCTCGAAGGGGAGGGCGAGGAATAGAGGTCAACGACCCGTCCGACGGAGCGGAGGTCCTGGAGTGGACCTCTCACCCGGCCCGGGAGAGGCCGCTGGCCACGGCCCTGCTGGTGCTGATAATCCTGCTGGCGGGGATGACGGCGGCGGTCGTCATGGGCAACGCCTGGTGGGGCTTCCTGGGCGTCGCCCTGCTCTTCCTCTCTCTGTGGACCTACTTCCTCCCCACCAGGTTCCGCATAGACGGGGAAGGGGTATCGAAGAAGTCCGTCTTCGGGACGGAGAGGAAGCCCTGGGGAGAGGTCAGGAAGGTCATCCCCGACAGGTACGGGGTCCTGCTGAGCCCCTTTCCGCAGGATACAAGGCTGGCTAAGTTCCGGGGACTGTCGGTTCAGTTCGCGGGGAACGGAGAGGAAGTACTTGAGGCCATCCGACGGCATGTGGTCGGAGCCCCTGACCAACGTAGAGGGTGAGGAGGACTACTCCGACCTCATAGGGAAGCTCGCCCGGGAGATAACCGAGAGGCAGCTCGCGGTGCCGGCCATAGTGCTGCTGGAGTCCATAAAGCCGCTCTCCTTCCTGGGCAACCAGCTGCTCATCTTTGCGAACCCGGTGGTATCGCTGATAGTGAGCTCGCGTGACTACTACAGGTTCGTTCGTATGATAGAGGATCGAGAGAACGTCGAGAGGCTGACCAGAGCCATCGAGGAGGAAAACGCCATCCTGGTGGCCCGACAGAGGGAGGCCAGGAGGGAGAGGAGGCGCCGTCGCCGTCCCCTGCTGCGCAGGCTGTTCGGCAAGGGCGGCTCCGGGTCCGAGAACGAGAAGGAGGTAGGAGTCGGTGGCCGGCAAGGAGATCACCAGGATACTGGCGACTGACTGCGGGAGCACGACGACGAAGGCCATCCTCATAGAGAGGCGGGACGGAGAGTACCGCCTCATAAGGAGGGGAGAGGCCCCGACCACCGTCGAGGCCCCGGCCGAGGACGTTACCAAGGGCGTGCTGAACGCGGTCGGAGAGATCGAGGACCTCGAAGGACGGGAACTCCTCAGACGCGACGGCGAGGGGATAATGGTCTCCAGGGACGGTCAGGGGGGAGTCGACGTCTACATGTCCACCTCCTCGGCCGGCGGAGGCCTCCAGATGACCGTCGCCGGAGTAGTGAAGAGCATGACCGGTGAGAGCGCCCAGAGGGCGGCTCTCGGCGCCGGTGCGATAGTCATGGACGTCGTGGCCTCCAACGACGGGAGGCTTCCCCACGAGAAGGTGGCCGACATCAGGCGGCTCAGGCCGGACATGATCCTCCTCTCCGGCGGGGTCGACGGCGGCACGATAGACCACGTGGTGGAGCTCGCCGACGTCATCAGGGCGGCGGACCCGAAGCCGAGGTTCGGCGTCGGCTACAAGCTCCCGGTCATCTACGCCGGCAACGTCGACGCCAGGGAGGCGGTGAGCGGCGAGCTCGGCGACTCCATGGAGCTGAAGGTCGTCGAGAACATCAGGCCGGTCCTCGAGAGGGAGAACCTCGGCCCGGCAAGGGACATAATCCACGAGCTCTTCATGGAGCACGTCATGGCCCAGGCGCCCGGCTACGCGAAGCTCATGAGCTGGACCGGCATGTGGGAGGACCAGGAGTGGTCCGAGGTGGCGATAATGCCCACCCCGGGAGCGGTCGGCAAGCTGATAGAGACCGTCGCGAGTAACGAGGACATAGAGGTGATGGGCGTCGACATAGGCGGCGCGACCACAGACGTCTTCAGCGTCTTCGGCAGGGGCGACGGGGCGGTCTTCAACAGGACCGTCTCCGCGAACCTCGGCATGAGCTACAGCGTCTCGAACGTCCTGGCCAGCGCCGGCCTGGGCAACGTGATGCGCTGGGTGCCGTTCGACATGGAGGAGACGGACCTCCGCAACAGGATACGCAACAAGATGATAAGGCCCACCACGATACCGCAGCAGCTCAAGGAGCTTGTTGTGGAGCAGGCCATTGCCCGCGAGGCGCTACGCCTTGCGCTGGTGCAGCACAAGGACCTGGCCACCGGCCTGAAGGGAGTGGCCCAGGAGCGGACCATAGGCGACGCCTTCGAGCAGACCCAGACAGGGGCCACCCTCGTGGACATGATGAGCCTCGACCTGCTGATCGGCTCCGGCGGCGTGCTCTCCCACGCCCCCAGGAGGGTGCAGGCCGCAAGCATGCTGATAGACGCCTTCCTCCCGGAGGGTGTCACGATGCTCGCGGTGGACTCCATCTTCATGATGCCCCAGCTCGGCGTGCTCTCGGAGGTTCACCCGAGGGCGGCCACGGAGGTCTTCGACAAGGACTGCCTCATCCGCCTGGGCACCTGCGTGGCCCCCTCCGGCCAGATGAAGAAGCAGCAGGTCCTCGCCACCGTGGAGATGACCATGCCGGACGGCAGCAGACGGGAGCACAGCATAGAGAGGGGCCGCATGGCGGTGGTCCCGCTCGGGGTAGGAGAGAAGGCCGAGGCCGTCATCAGGCCGGAAAAGTCCCTGGACGTGGGGGCCGGCGCCGGTCGGGAATGGGAAGGAGAGCTGGAGGGTGGCGTGACCGGAGTCATCCTCGACGGCAGGGGCAGGCAGCCCTTCCGGCTCCCGGAGGACCGCAAGGAGAGGGTCTCGAAGCTCCAGGAGTGGGCCGCCTCCCTTGAGTCGTACCCCGAGAGGTACCTCGATCTTGGAGGTGACGAGTAATGGCATTCGCATACACCCCGGGGCTGAGGGTCTCTGACGTCACCCTGGTCCGCAAGGAGCGCAGGCTGCCGCTGAAGGGCAGGACCCTGGTGGAGGAGGGCGACGAGGTCTCCGCGGAGACTGTCGTGGCCAGGACCGAGCTCCCCGGCAACGTGAAGATGCTCAACGTCGCCAACGTGATCGGCCTCCCCCCCGCCGACGTGCGGGATCTCCTGATCAAGGAGGAGGGCGCGGCCATCCAGGAGCGCGAGGTCATCGCCCAGTCGAAGGGCTTCTTCGGTATCTTCAAGACCTCCGTCAGGTCGCCCATAGAGGGTATTTTCGAGAGCTACAACGAGATAACGGGTCAGGCCGTGCTCCGGGAGCCGCCGATCCCGGTGCAGGTGGATGCCTACGTGCGCGGCACGGTCAGCGGCATCCTAGAGGACGAGGGAGTGGTCGTCGACTCCAGGGCCACCCTGGTCCAGGGGATCTTCGGCATAGGCGGGGAGATAAGGGGCGA
The DNA here is from genome assembly GCA_964423505.1 of uncultured bacterium. Lineage (GTDB taxonomy): Bacteria > Fermentibacterota > Fermentibacteria > Fermentibacterales > JCC-6 > CAYREX01. The sequence goes on from CAYREX010000004.1 coordinate 97,562, forward strand.
GCTGAAGATGGTCTGCTCCTCCCCGGAGGAGGAGATATCGGCCGACTCGCTGGACGAGTCCTGCCGGGGCAAGGTCCTGGTCGGCGGCTCGTTCGTCTCGGTAGAGACCCTGCGCAGGGCCATATCCCTCGGGGTCAACGCCATCGTCGTCGGCGGCTTCCATGACAGGGACCTCAAGGACTTCCTCGGCTACGACCTGGGCGTCGCCATCACCGGTCACGAGAAGAAGGGCATAACACTGGTCCTGACCGAGGGGTTCGGGAGGATGAAGATGGCGGAGGCCACCTTCGAGCTCCTCCGCTCCCGGGAGGGCATGCTGGCCAGCGTCAACGGCGCTACGCAGATAAGGGCGGGCGTAATGAGGCCGGAGGTGGTCATACCGGTGGAGGAGGAGACGAAGACCGCCGGCGGCTCCGGCAAGCAGGCGGGCGCCATGGACGTCGGCTCTCCCATAAGATGCATCCGCGCCCCCTACTTCGGGATGATAGGAACGGTCAGGGAGCTCCCGCCCGAGCTGAAGGTGCTGGACTCCGAGGCAAAGGTCCGCGTGCTGGACGTGGAGTTCGAGGACGGGACGGTGGCGACCGTTCCCAGGGCGAACGTCGAGCTCATAGAGGAGTAGCCCGGACCGCCGGCATCGCCGGACGGACCGGACGAAGGGAGGGTTCATGAGGAGCCTGTTGCCCCTGCTGGCCGTCTGCGCCGCGGGAGCGGCGCTCGCCCAGGGCGTCTCTCCCGACGGGGCGTCCGCCGGGGTGTCCGGCGGAGGAGGGCCGACAGCCATAGCCGAGCTGGTGGCCAACGACGTGGCGAACGATGCCGGTGGAGAGATCCGCGTGGAATGGAGCTACACCGGCGAGGGGCCGGAGATAGACTCACTCCACGTGATGCGGAGGGCCCCCGATGGCGGGGAGACCGTCGTGTCCACTCTCCCGGGGGGCACCACCAGGGCCATAGACACCGACGCCGATACCGGGGTCCCCTTCACCTACTGGATAACCGCATGGTCGGGCGGCCGGGTCGTGGCCGTCTCCGAGGAGGTCAACGGCACCTCCTCCGCCCAGTGGATACACACCGGCCGCATAGGGATGCTGATCATACTTGCAGCCCTCTCGGGGATAATCTTCTACTTCATCGAGACCAGCAAGCGCGGCAAGGAGCTCTACATCAGGGAGATAGGAGGGCTGGCCGCGGTCGACGACGCCGTGGGCAGGGCGACCGAGATGGGCAAGCCGGTCCTCTACATCCCGGGCATAATGGACATGGACGACATACAGACCATCGCCAGCATGGTCATCCTGGGTAGGGTGGCCCGAAAGACGGCCGAGTACGGCTCGCCCCTGCTCGTGCCCACCTCCCGGAGCGTCGTGATGAGCGTCTCCCAGGAGGTGGTCCGGGACGCCTACATGCAGGAGGGCAGGCCGGACGCCTTCAACAGGGAGGGCATCCAGTACCTGACCGACGACCAGTTCGGCTACGCGGCCGGCGTGGACGGGATAATCGTGAGGGAGCGTCCGGCGGCCATCTTCCTGCTGGGAACGTTCTACGCCGAGAGCCTGATACTCGCGGAGACCGGCAGGAGCGTCGGGGCCATCCAGATAGCCGGGACGGCCATGCCCAGCCAGATACCGTTCTTCGTGGCGGCCTGCGACTACACACTCATCGGGGAGGAGCTCTTCGCCGCCAGCGCATACCTCTCCAGGGAGCCGAAGCTCCTGGGCAGCCTGAAGGGTCAGGACGCCGGCAAGCTGTTCTTCATAGTCGTGATAGTTCTGGGGGTCCTCGCCGCGACCCTCGGCTCCTTCGCGGAGCCGCTGCGCGGGGTGGCTCAGTTCCTCCGCGACCTGGTCACCGTGAACTAGGGGGCAGGCATGAGGCTCATGGTACCGCTTGCGATAACGTTCACCGCCGGGATGATAATGGTGCTGAACTTCTTCATCCCCCACCAGCCGTTCAAGTTCCTCGGCGACAACCTGCAGGAATGGTTCATGATAGTCGCCTCGGCGGCCATCTTCCTCGGAGCCCTGAACCTGATGCACGTGCACCTCAGGAAGATACGGCTGAAGCTCCGCAACTGGGAGTACAGCCCGGTCACCATCGCAGGCTTCCTGCTGATGCTGGTCACAGGGGTCATCTACGGCGTGACCGAGAGCGCACCCTTCGACTACCTCTTCCGTAACGCCGTGGTGCCCATGGGGGCCACCATGTTCAGCCTGCTGGCCTTCTTCGTCGCCTCCGCGGCCTTCAGGGCGTTCAGGGCCTCCAACTGGAGGGCGACGCTCCTCCTCACATCCGCCTTCCTGGTGATGCTCGGACAGGTCCCCATAGGGGCGATGATCTGGAGCAAGATACCCCTGGCCAAGGTCTGGCTGATGAGCGTGCCCAACACGGCCGGACAGAGGGCCGTGATGATAGGGGCCGCCATGGGCGTGGTGGCCACCTCCCTGCGCATGATCTTCGGCATCGAGCGCAGCTACCTGGGAGGTGCGGAGTAATGGCCGACTTCTGGGAGAGGGTCGGAAGGACCGACCGAAGGGTGATATTCGTCCTGATAGCCCTGGCCGTCCTGGTGCCGCTGCTCTTCGAGCTGGTCTTCCCCAACCCGGTCGGGCTCGAGCCTAGCAGGGAGCTCTACGACTACATCGAGGCGCTCCCCGCGAACTCGAACGTCCTGCTCAGCTTCGACTACGACCCCTCCACCATGCCGGAGCTGCAGCCGATGGCCGTGGCGCTGGTGCAGCACCTGTTCGACAAGGACGTCAGGGTGGTCGCAATGGCTCTCTGGCCCCAGGGAGCGAGCCTGGGGCAGGAAGCACTCTCCGAGGCGGCGGACAGCCTGGGGAGGGAGCAGTACCAGGACTGGGTCAACCTGGGCTACAAGACCGGGGGCGGGGTGATGATAGTCCGCCTCGGCTCGAGCATGCAGGCGGTGTTCCCCACCGACAGGGACAACGTGCCCTGGGAGGAGATACCCATGCTGGGCGGCATCTCCAACCTGACCGACTTCGACGTGATAATCTCCCTCTCCGCCGGCGATCCCGGCATTCCGGCCTGGGTGATGATGGCCGGCGACAGGTTCGACGTCCCCATCGGGGGCGGCTGCACCGCGGTCAGCGCGCCGCAGTTCTACCCCTACCTGGGGACCGGCCAGCTGGTCGGGCTGCTCGGCGGCCTCAAGGGCGCGGCGGATTACGAGACCCTCGTACGGGAGGGCAAGCCGGAGGGGGAGGTCTCGCCCGGCAGGGCGCTGGCGGGCATGGCCCCGCAGTCGGTGGCCCACCTGGTCATCATGGCCTTCATAGTGATAGGAAACATCGCGTACTTCCAGCAGAAGAAGAAGGGAGGAGCGCGATGACCTGGGAGATATTCGGCATATGGATCGGCGCCCTCCTGACCCTCTGCCTCTACAGCTTCCTCTACAGGGACAATCCCTTCTACAAGTTCGCCGAGCACCTCTTCGTGGGCATGAGCGCAGGCTACTGGGTCATCTACACCATAGAGAACGTCCTCAAGCCCAACTGGTGGCAGCGCATGTTCCCCGAGGGGGGCGGGTTCGAGCCGGTCTGGGTCATACCGGGCATCTTCGCCCTGTTCATGCTGGCCCGGATAATCCCGAAGACCGCCGGCCTCTCCAGGCTCGCCCTGGCGATGATAGTCGGGGCGGGTGCGGGCCTGAACATGGTCAGCTACTTCCAGACCAACGCCCTTGCCCAGGTGGAGGGCACCATCATCAACGTATGGGACGGGACCGCCTGGGGGACCTTCAGCAACCTCGTCCTGGTGGTCGGCGTCGTCTCCGGGCTCGTCTACTTCTTCTTCTCCAAGGAGCACAGGGGACTGATAGGCGGGACCGCGAACGTGGGCATCACCATACTGATGGTGGCCTTCGGCGCCAGCTTCGGCTACACGATCATGGCCCGTATCAGCCTCCTGATCGGGCAGACCCAGTTCCTGCTCGACGACTGGCTGCCCACCATACCGAGGCTCCTGGGACTGGGCGGCTGACAGGCCCGCGGACAGGGGCGGGCAGAGGGGGGCGGGAACCTGCCGCCCCCCTCGGAGCGTTTCCCCGACGGAGGGAGGGGTGGTGGTGCCCGACAACGGGAGGAGGCCCCGACCGATGCCCCGGAATCGCCCGTTACCCCGCCTTTTGCCCGCATGCTTCCGTCTTGACTTGCAGTATGGGCAGGCTTATTCTCCGATCCGGACATCCCGGAAAGGGGAGGTATATCCTAGGAACGGTTTCTTAAGGAAGTGTAAGTATACGTCAGATAACGTTTTGAGAAGGATGCATACGGGAGCTGAGAAGGGGGTGTACAACTGCCGTGCTCCCGGTGCAGAGACCTGCAGTGGCCGCGCCATGAGGCAAGGCCCAGAGGAAAGGAGCTGCAGCGGTGCCTAGAAGAGCAACACTCGCATCCCTGGTGCTTGTGCTGTTGGTGGCTATGACCGCGACGGCTGGCACCACCGGCAAGATCGCCGGAAGGGTCACCGACGGGGCGGGGAACCCGCTCGTCGGTGCTACCGTCATGGTCGTGGGTACATCTTACGGCGCTATGACCGATGCCAACGGGGAGTACTTCATCATTAACCTCATCCCCGGCGAGTACTCGGTACAGGCCAGGATGGTCGGAATGGGCGAGCAGACCATGCAAGGTGTGACCGTCATCGCCGACCAGACCACCACCCTGAACTTCGACCTCAACCCCGAGGCCGTGGGTACCACGGTCATCCAGGTGACCGACCAGCGCGGCATGATAATGATGGACGCGACCGAGTCGATTAGCGTCGTCGGCCGCGACGAGATCAGGACCCTGCCGGTGGCCGGCATCGCGGACGTCGTCAACAGGCAGGCGGGCGCCACGGACAGGGGCGGCCTGCACATGCGCGGCGGCAGAAGCGGCGAGGTCGCCTACGTCGTCGACGGCGTGACGCAGGTCGACCCGACCAGCAACGTCTTCAACAGCGATATCCCCATGTCAGCCGTCTCCCAGACCTCCGTCATCAGCGGGGGCTTCGGCGCGGAGTTCGGCAACGCCCAGTCCGGAATCATCAACATCGTCACCCGCGAGGGCGGCGACTCCTACTCCGGCCAGCTTGACCTCTCCGGAAACGACTGGCAGGCCCTCGGCCTGGCGGACGACTGGTCCTGGGGCCGCTACACGCCCTGGGGCGAGGCCCGCGTGAACGCCGAGCTCGCCATAGGCGGCCCCGAGCCGCTCACCAGCTACCTCCTCCCGGCCATCGGTCTCGACGTGCCCGGCGAGGTCAGGCTCTTCGCCTCCGGAGAGTTCCTGGAGATAGGCGGCGGCGAGGACGGCAGGTACGGCTTCGGCTTCAACGACTGGCGGACCAGCTACACGCTGAACACGAAGCTGACCTACAAGCCGACACCCAGGACGAAGATAAACCTCACCGGCTACATCATGGACCGGGAGGCCGGCTTCGGTATCTGGGAGTGGAACAGGTACGAGGAGCCCTACGTCGATACGGACACCAGCTCCGAGACCTACGGCGACACCCTCGCCTGGGGCCGGAACATCCTCTACGGCCTGCCCACCAGGTTCTGGGACAACTACAGCGTCGGCGCCATGCTCACCCAGACCCTCTCCGACGCCACCTTCATGGAGATAAGGCTGAACCAGTACTCCGCCAAGTTCGAGTACCGCATGAGGAACACCCCCGAGCAGGAGGCGGAGACCGGCGACGAGTGGCTGGGAGAGAGCTACACGCAGGATGACTGGCTGAGCTACACGCCGAACCGGATACAGGACAACGACGGGTTCTACAGGCAGGGCGCAAGCCGCTACGCCTGGAATACGACCCACAGCACCACGTCCACCTTCAGCGCGGACGTCACCAGCCAGATAAACCAGCAGCACCAGCTGAAGGCCGGTATCGAGGCGAAGTACTACGACGTCTACGACTACAGCGTCGACACAGCCTCCGGCGGCAACATCTACATAAACGAGTACAGCACCTACCCGAACTCCGGGGCCGCGTACATCCAGGACAAGATGGAGTACAGCGGCATGATAGTGAACGCCGGGCTCAGGTTCGACTACTTCGACCCCAACTTCGACGAGTACCCGGCAGACCTCACCAACCCGGTGAACCCCGGCACTAGCGCCGGCGACCCGGACCACATCATCAACCCCATCGACGTCCCGGTGAAGTATCACCTCAGCCCGAGGGTAGGGTTCTCCCACCCGATAACCGAGCGCGACGTCCTGCACTTCACCTACGGCCACTACTTCCAGACGCCGGCCTTCGACAGGATGTACAGGGGGGCCGACTTCGACCTCTCCGGAGCCTTCCCCATCGTGGGCAACCCGGACCTCGACCCGGAGGAGACGGTCTCCTACGAGATCGGCGTGAAGCACCAGTTCGACGACATCACAATGGTCGACGTCACCGGCTACTACAAGGACATCACCGGCCTGGTCGACATGCAGCAGAACTTCTTCTCCGCGGTGGACGCCTACGACATCTTCATCAACGGCGACTACGGCAACGTCCGCGGCGCCGAGTTCAGCTTCATGCGCCGTCCCGGCAGCTTCTTCGGAGGCTTCCAGTGGAGCGGCAGCCTGAACTACACCTACTCGGTGGCCATGGGCAAGAGCTCCAGCTCGACCCAGAACTACACCTACAACTGGGCCGGCTGGATAATCCCGAAGAAGGAGTCCTACCTCGACTGGGACCAGAGGCACGCCATCAACGCCGAGTTCGACCTCAGGGTGCCCAGGGGCGAGGGACCGACCATCGGCGACGCCCACTTCCTCGAGGGCTTCGGCCTGCACCTCTCCTGGAACTACGGCAGCGGCTTCCCCTACAGCCAGGCCAACCAGGGTACCGCCCAGCCGGAGATCAACGGCAGCAGGTATCCGTTCACGATGATGACCACCCTGAAGGTCAACAAGACCTTCTGGCTCGGTGACGCCGTCTCGCTGGACGCCTACTGCCAGATCAACAACCTCTTCGACAGGAGGAACATCAACACCATCGCCGACGTCGCCTGGTACGACGCGGACCAGGACGGAGACGGCGAGCCGGACCGCGATCCGACCGGCCCCTTCGACAACCCCTACGTCTACAGCAGGCCCCGGATGATAAGGTTCGGTCTCGGAGTGGAATGGTAGGCTGAGCATAGGACATGAAGCGGCGGGGGTATGCGCCCCCGCCGCCCGGAACTGCTGCTGCAGAACGAATAACAAGGAGAGAACTACATGCGTAAGTTCCTGATGCTCCTCCTCGCGCTGACCGCCCTCGCGTGGGCGCAGCAGCCCGAGGAGGCGCGCCCCGAGGAGCCCAGGCCGGAGGCGAGGCCGGAGGAGACCACCGAGGAGGCTGCACCGGCGGAGGCCGAAGAGCCTGCCGAGGAGCCTGCCGAGGAGCCGGCAGCCGGCACCGCCGAGGAGCCCGAGGGCGAGGAGGTCGAGAGGGCCCAGAGCGCAAGCATGGACCTGAAGGACCTCTTCATAGCCGGCGGCCCCTTCATGTACCCGCTGCTCCTGGCGCTGCTCATCGGCCTTGCGGTTGCGGTGGAGAGGTTCATAACCTACACCAGGCTCCGCATAGACGTGGGCTCGTTCCTGGAGAAGCTCGGCGGTTTCATCCGCAAGGGCGACATCAAGGGCGCGGAGGATCTCTGCACACGTACTAGGGGACCGGTAGCCTCCATCATGAGGGCAGGGCTCCTGAGGCACGACAAGGGCCTCGAGGCCGTGGAGAAGGCGGTCGAGTCCGCCGGCGGCATCGAGATGGCCTTCCTCGAGAAGGGCATAGTCGTCCTCGCCTCGGTCTCCAGCATCGGTCCGATGCTCGGATTCCTGGGGACGGTCTCTGGTATGATAAGGGCCTTCGGAGAGATAGCGGCCGCCAAGAACGTCGAGGCCAGCCTCGTCGCAGGCGGTATCCAGGAGGCTCTGATAACCACGGCCACCGGTCTGTCCATAGCGATACCGATACAGATGCTTCACAACTACTTCATCGCGAGGATCGGCAAGTTCGTGATAGACATGGAAGAGGCGAGCATCTTCCTGGTGGACACGCTGTCCGACATGGAGCAACTGAAGCAGCTTTAAGGAGCACGGATGCGGATACGTAACAGACCGAGGGCCAGCGGGGCCATCCCCGATGCCTCGATGTCCGACATTGCGTTCCTGCTGCTGATCTTCTTCCTCGTCACCACGACCTTCCAGGTCCAGAAGGGCATTGCCTACAGGCTTCCGCGGAAGCCGGACGAACAGACCGAAGAGGTCGTGATAGAAGAGACCAACAGGCTGGTCATGACCATCAAGCAGTGGGGTGCCAGCGAGTACGTCGCACTCATAGACCAGGCCCCTCCGGAGGGGCCCCTGGAGAGGGCGCGTGCCGGTGAGGACGTGAGCCTCCAGGACACCACGCTGCACAGCGGGATAAGGACCCTTGCGGCGGACAGGGCGGAGCCCGTCCCGACCGCCGAGGAGAGGCTCCTGGAGAACCTCGAGGTGGCCAAGGGGCTGCCGTCGGGGAGCTTCACCTCGCTGGAGTCGGCCATCGCCGCCGAGAACCTCATGCCCACCATACGGGAGGGCATACTCAGGACGGTGATGGGACCGGAGACGCCTGTTGACGAGAGCCCGATCTTCGGGGAGGTCGCATTCGGCGACACCCTGGTGCTCTCCGACGCGCGGCAGGGCGAGATAGCCACCGTCGTCAGGGAGAGCGAGCTCGTGGTCATCCTGAAGTTCTTCCCCGACTGCGACTACGAGGGAATGGTGAAGGCGCTGGACATGCTCCGGCTCAACGGCGTGAGCAGGACCGGCATCACCATCCAGGAGAGGTTCGGGGGTGGTACGACATGAAGTTCAAGTCGAGAATGAAGGTCTCGAGCAACATCTTCACGAGCACCATGGCGGACATCGTCTTCCTGCTGCTCGTGTTCTTCATGGCGACTACCATCTTCAAGGAGGAGGGCGGCCTGCGGGTCCGCTTCCCCCAGGCCCATCCCCAGGTCATGAGCGAGCTCGGCAAGCAGTTCCTCACGCTGACCGTGTGGATAAAGCAGGCCGAGCCCGGCAACGACGACAGCGAGATCGTGGCCCGGATAGGCGACTACGACATGCCGGCCGAGCAGGTCGCCGAGCAGCTCAGGCGGCTCAGCGACAAGTTCTGGCGAGAGCAGAACAAGCGGCTGGACGTAGTGGTCCTCAATGTGGACACGAGGGTGCCCATGGGGGCCATGGTGGAGATATTCAACTCCATGAGGTACGAGGAGATATACAGCATCCAGTTCAACGCAGAAGAGCTGGGGCTCTGAGAGGGGAGGGAGCATGGCCGAGAAGGACAGGATCGACTACCGGCACTCCTCCCTGAACTTCGAATGGGGGATAGTCGTCGGGCTGGCCATACTGCTCGTCATGTTCGAGCTCGTACCGGCCAGCGAGCTCGGCAGGCTGTCCACCAGGACCGCCGACTCGGAGATGGAGGCCATCGAGGCGGACCTCGCCTTCGATGACACCGTCGAGGAGCAGGAGGAGGAAGTAGAGGAGGAGCAGCAGGAGCTCGAGCAGGAGACCGAGGAGATGGTCGAGGAGATAGAGACGGATGTAACCCTGTCCCTCGACGAGGAGACCGAGGGTCTCGAAGAGGTGGAGACCATCGCCCAGAGCGAGGAGGGCGTAGAGGAGGGGGGCGGAGACGAGGAGATGGGTCCTCCCAGGTTCATGCCTGTGGAGGTCTTCCCGAACTGTACCTACAGACCCGCTCCCAACTATCCCGAGATGGCGGCGCAGGCTGGCGTCGAGGGCTCCGTGGCCCTATGGGTCTACGTCAACTCCGACGGCACCGTGGAAGACGTGCAGCTGTACAACTCCAGCGGTGTCAACTCGCTGGACGAGGCGGCCATGGCGGCGGCCTGGAACACCAGGTGGACGCCGGCCGAGAACAACGGCATCCCGGTGAGCGTGTGGACCACGCTCACCTACAACTTCACCCTCACGGACTAGAGGTCCGCGTGGGTGCGAGAGATGGAAAGCGAAGCGGAATGACGATAAGGATCGCGGAGTTCTGCGGGGTTTCTCGAAAGGGGGGAGCCGCGGGTACCGCGAAAGCGAAATTGGAGGTGAGAGAGGGTATGAGGAACTCCAGATGCAGGAGCGGGTTCCTGGTACTCACGGTGCTTGTGGCGCTCGCGCTCGCAGGTACCGGTCTTGCCAGGGACATGCGGCTGGAAGAAGAGCCGGTGGGCAGCACTGACGCCCGCCCCCCGGCAGTCTGGACGCTGCACAACCTGAGCAACCTTTGGAGTGCCTTCCTTAACATCGGTATCTACGGTGACCCCTGGGAGAACTACCCGTCCATGGAGTGGCCGGGAGGCGAGGGCAGCAGCTACATGTTCACCGCGGACCTCTGGTCATGCCAGTTCGGCCCGGTGACGTCCACCTACCCGGATTCCCTGGGCAAGTGGGCCAGCTCCTCCGACTACGGCAACTGGGAGCTCTGGGCCAGCGAGGGGTACCCCCTCGAGAAGTTCGCGCCCGGTCCGGTTGCGCTCGAGGAGACCCACTACGGGTTCGACGACTGGGATCCCGCCTCGAACGAGTACCCCTACGGCATGCGCGTCTACAACGAGAACTACGGCTGGGGTACCCCGGGCTACAACGACTTCATAGTCCAGAACATCACCATCACCCATCATCCCGAGCACGGCAGCGGTGAGCCGCTGGACGCCTTCATCGCCTCGATGAAGGCCGATGCCGACTGCGCCACCGGCGACGTCACCGAGTGCCACATCGACGACCTGGTCTACTACGACGGTCATGCCATCTGGTGCAACGACCCGGACGCCACCTTCGAGTACATCTTCGATGACGGGACGCTGGCCAGCGAGCAGGACATCTACACATACCAGCAGAATCCGGACAATTCTCTTCCGGAGGACGACCCGGAGAACGTCTGGTACTACTACAACTACATGGGTGCGGACGACCTCCCGGACAACGACGTGAACGAGGACGGCGTGTCGGATCACTTCACCATCCTCTTCAGGAGGGTGGGCAGCGACACGGTCTGGACACAGAACGAGGCCGGGCTGAACATGTTCGCCGACGGGATGCCGGAGAACCACTGGGAGCATACGGTAGGCGACACTACCTACCACGTCGTCCCCAGGAACATGAGCTACATATGGGACGGGAATAACCCGGCGTCCTCTGCGGACGATTCGGGCGAGCCCGAGCTCAGCCCGCCGGCCAACGGCTTCATCTCCTGGCGTCTGCTCGACTGCTGGATCAAGAAGGCGGACGGGACCATCGAGCGTCCCATCGACGTCTTCGACTACCCCATCCCCCAGTCGCACGGCTGGTGGAACTGGGAGAGCGACCCCGGCTCCAACGTCGAGCAGTACGACTACATGTGGGGCGCCAACCCCGACGCCAGCGGCCAGTTCAGCGGACCCGAGTACATGCTCGACTGGGTTGGCAACCCCCACTCGCCAGAGGCCATCACCCCGAGCAACCCGGGACCCTTCCCGATAGTGCATGACAACCCGATAGCCCTCGGCTATCCGGTCTTCGACTACCGCTTCCTCCTCTCCATGGGTCCCGTGAACCTGGAGGAGGGCGACAGCCTCCGCATCGTCGGCGGCTTCGTCATCGGCGCGGGTCTCGACGGCGCCAGGCAGTCCGCCGACGCCATGCTCGACGCCTACTACCGCGACGGCGGCTGGGGCGTCCCCAAGCTTCCCCCCACGCCCGTACTCTTCTACGAGGCCGGCGACGGCGTCGTGAACCTCGAGTGGGGAGCAAACGCCGAGACCTACGACCCGCTCGGCGGGTACAGGGTCTACAGGGCGGCCTTCGAGCCGGCCAACTGGACCCTGGTCGAGACCGTGAGCCCGGGGACGCTGTCCTACCAGGACATGGACGTGACCAACGGCTACCCCTACTACTACGTTGTCTGCGCCTACGACTCGGAGACGGACGTCGAGAGCACGCGCTCCAACTACAAGCAGACCCTCGAGGGCACGCCGCAGGCGGTCACCCCGGTCATGGGGACGGACGCCAACTGGACAGAGAACGTGCAGGTAGTCCCGAACCCCTACAGGGGCTCGGCGGCGTGGGAGCAGACCTACTTCGACAAGATAGCTTTCACCAACCTGCCCGCAATGTGCAACATCCACATCTACACACTCGGCGGAGACCACGTCATCACCCTCGAGCACAGGAGCTGGGGTGGTGAAGAGGGCACGGAGTTCTGGGATCTCATCTCCAGGAACGACCAGGAGATCGCATCCGGTCTGTACATCTACAGGGTGGAGACCGAACAGGACTTCGTGATCGGCAAGTTCGCCGTCATAAAGTAGGGGAGGAGTGACCATGAGGCTAACAGGCACGATCCTGATCGCAGCGGTCGCCGTCCTCCTGCTCAGTCCGGCATCCGTAGAGGCCGTAGCATTCGCGAAGGTCGGTACCGCGGGTGCCCAGTTCCTCAAGCTGGGGCTGGGCACGAGGGGAGTCGCAATGGGCGGCGCCTTCGTGGCCACCGCGGATGATCCAAGCGCAGCCTTCTGGAACCCAGCCTGCCTCGTCAGGGTGCCCGGCACCCAGGTGCAGTTCACTGGTACCCAGTGGTTCGCTGACATCCTCTACGGCGGAGGCGTGGTGAGCAGCCACTTCGACGACATAGGCACCTTCGCGCTGCAGTTCGCCATGCTCCAGTCCGGTGAGATGGACGTAACGACCGTAGAGCAGCCCGGGGGAACGGGCGAGACCTTCACGTGCACCGACATGGTTGCCGGTCTCTCCTTCTCCAGGATGCTCACAGACCGGTTCAGCGCCGGCATCACGGCCAAGTACGTCCGTGAGCAGTGGGACGACATCTCCGCCGGGGGACTGGCGGTAGACATAGGTACGCTGTACGACACCGGGTTCAAGACGCTCCGGATAGGCATGGCCATCCAGCACTTCGGTGGGGAGCTCACCCCCGACGGTGAGTACACCACCTGGAACAGCGGAGAGGACTCCACCGAGGTGTACGAGTCCTACTCGATGCCCATGACCTTCAAGCTCGGGCTCGCGATGGACGTCGTGAACACCGCCCCCCACTTCCTCACCGTGGAGGTGGACGGGATACACCCCAGCGACAACCTCGAGCAGCTCGGCATAGGGATGGAGTACTGGTTCAACAACCTCGTCGCCCTCCGGGGCGGCTACCGCGTCAACACCGACGAGGAGGGCCTCACCGCCGGCGCCGGATTCAGGGTGCCCGTGGGCGGAAACACGTTCACGCTCGACTACGCGTACGCGGACTGGAACCGGCTCGACATGGTCCACAGGGCCAGCATCGGGTTCGCGTTCTAGGGAGCAGACAAGGAGTTGTCCGGGGCGGGCCGACCCCGCCCCGGTCGGATGGAGGAGATGACGGTTCCCGCGATGATCCTAGCAGCCCTGACAGGCTTCCAGGTGACCTGGTCCGTGCAGCCCGCCAGGGGCGAGGCGGACGGCAGCATCTCGCTGGAGGTCACGCTGGACGAGGAGGACCTCCTCTTCGTCAGGGGCGACGGGGCCGAGACGGCCTCGTACGAGGTCATGGCCGTCCTCGACGGCAGCGTGGCCAGCAGGACTGACGGGACGGTCTACATGGGAGAGCTGCCTGTGACGGAGGACGTCTCCATAGGGGACGTAGGAATCGGCAGGCACACCCTCGCGGTCATCGCGGGGGATCTGGAGAGCGGTCGGCGCTTCAGCTGGCGGGACGACATAGAGGTACCTCTCATCGACAGCGCCTCCTGGTCGTCCAGCGGTCTCCAGGTCCCCGGCGGCGAGTACCTGAGGGCGGAGGGCACGACCGAGGTCGTGTGGAACGTCTACCCGCCGGCATCGGCGGTGGACTCGCAGCCTCCCCTCAGGGCCGCCTTCGTACTTCGCGACGGGCGCGGGGTAGTCCAGAGAGAGGACTGGATGCAGGCAACGGAGGAGGACGACAGGTTCACCTTCACCGCCGAGGTCGACCTCGGCGGGATGGGGGCCGGCGAGTACGAGCTGCTCGGCGCCGCCGTCCGAGAGGGGGCGGTCGTTGCTGCCGCCTCGAAGGAGCTGGACCTCCTCCAGGCATGGGACGTATGGGGACAGGACCCGGAGATGACCAGGTCGCTCGTCAGGCCGATCGCGAGCTCTTCCGAGCTCTCCGCGCTGGATGATGCGGGTGGTCCCGCCTCCAGGGCGGCGGTAATGGCCGAGTTCTGGGAGAGGAGGGATCCGACGCCGGGCACCGTCCGGAACGAGTTCCTCCTGGAGTACCTGTCCCGGCTGGACCACATAGAGGAGAGCTTCTCGGTGCTCAACACCCTCGGGATAAACACCGACCGGGGGAGGGTCTACGCCCTCCTCGGCGAGCCCGACATCGTAGACGAGGAGCCGCTCTCCACGACCACCCGTCCGACCGTTGTCTGGACCTATTTCACGCCACCTCTCGAGGTGCTCTTCGTCGACTACGTCGGCGTGGGGCAGTACGAGCTCTCCACGGACTGGGAGGAGGTGAGGGATGCCTGGGAGAACTGACACCGGGGTGTTCCCCCTCCCGGTGACGCTGCTGCTGGTCGCGGCGGCGGCCGTGACCGCCTCGGAGCTGGCTTCGACCAGCACGGGGGCCATCAGCTTCGGCATAGACACGGCTCTCTTCGACTACGCGGGGAGCGACACCCTGGGACTGGAGGTCTACCAGCAGGTGGACCTCGGACAGCTCTCCAGGGACATCGATTCGACTGCTTCGTTCTCCACGACTGTCATCCTCATCGACACATGGGGCGATACGGTTGCCGTGAACCAGTGGAACTCCGAGGTCAGGTGGACCCCGGACCGGTCCGTCGTGAACAGCACCGTCCTGCCGGCTCCTCCGGGGGACTACACGCTGTTCGTCGTGGTAACCGACCTGGGCAACGGACGCCAGGGGACGGTCCAGCGGGACGTCGTCGCGGCGCCCGCTTCAGGGATCAGCGAGATAGAGCTCGCCCGGGCAGTGGTGCCGGCGCCGGAGGGTTCCGGGAGCATGCTCAGGAAGGGGAACGTCCTCGTATACCCGGCCGCCGGGGGCAGGTTCAGCCTGCCGGAGGAGCACATGGCGTACTTCTACGTAGAGCTCTACGACGCCGGCGGAAGCGAGCTCAGCGTCCAGAGCAGGCTGGAGACCGCCTCTGGAGAGGTGATCTTCGCCAGGCCCTGGCATCCCCTCGGCATACCCGAGGGCGTGGACGCGGCCGGTCTGGTCGACAGTCTCGACCTGAGGGTCATAAGGAGCTCGGGGCTCCACGAGCTGGTCTTCCAGGTAGTCCAGGGAGGAGACACTCTCAGCGCCGTGAAGCCGCTCATGGTGGTACGCTCGCCACAGCAGGCCGAGATGGTCCAGGAGACGGGGGCTCTTCAGGAGATTCCCTACCCGGACCACTTCAGGCTCATCCTCTCGGGCGACAACCGGGACCTCTGGGAGAACCTCGAGGAGGAGGGCAGGCTCAGCTTCTATCTCTCGTACTGGGAGAGCGAGGCGCAGAGGGAGGCCTTCGAGCAGAGATGCGAGGAGAGCCTCAGGTACGCCACGTCGATGCAGGAGAGCTGGGAGACCGACCGGGGAAGGGTCTACGTACTGTACGGCCCGCCCGACGACGTAGAGATATCCACTTTCCAGGACCGGATGCCGCACGAGATATGGTACTACCATGCAGCTGGCAACGAGACCTTCGTCTTCGGCGACATCTATGGTATCGGGGATTTCATGCAGATCTACTCCACCGTAGAGGGAGAGGTCAGCTACTCTAACTGGGAGGACATGCTGTCGCCGATAGACGGCGGGGGCGGGTTCAACCGGTGATGAGACCTGAGATGACTGAGGAAGGAGAGAAGGTGAACGTGTTCCGCGCTCTCTCTGACACGTATAGCGGGACATGCGGTTTCGCAGAAGCGGCTCCAGAGTCGCTAGTAGTAACAGGAGGTAGAGTATGAGGTTCTTCTCGGGACCGCGCGGGACGGTGCTGACCGTCCTCGCAGCGCTCCTGTTGCCGGCCATCGGGGTCGGCGTGGCAAGTGCACTGGAGGTCGGAGACTCGATGTACCTCCTCGTGCCTGATCTCGCGGAGTTCCCAGAGGACCCGATGGAGATGCAGTTCACTTGCCGTGCCGTCACCGAGCATGCCTACTGGCTGGTGCAGGATACGGTTTCCGTCGACAAGAAGGGGGGAGCCACCGAGACCGACTCCCTCGCCTGGGGCGTAACCTTCACACAGGGGGAGCTGGACACTCTCACCGCCCAGTTCGAGGGCGGCGACGTAGATGTCTGGAATACCGTCACCGGCGTCATGGGAGAGCCCGTGGACACCGACGGCGACCCGAAGGTCTGGATAGTGCTGGCCACCATCCCCACGAAGTACAACTCCAGCCCCACGTCCCAGTCCCCCAGGAACAACATGGCCTACGTCAACCCGGCGGACCTCGAGGGCGACTTCAACGGCCATGACATCATCTACCTGAACATCCACACCTACGCCACGGTGGGGACCACGCTCCCCATCGCCAAGGAGCTCAGGAAGATCTACATGCCGAACGGGCTCGCCTACCTCTCCCGCATCAGCAGGATGCCCACGGAGGACCAGTGGATAGTCAGGGGCCTCGGTGAGTACATGCAGTTCCTCTGCTTCGGATTCACCAGGACCGACCCTGGCAACCTGGGTCACCACAAGATACTGAGCGAGTTCAGGAAGGCGGCGTACCTCGACCTGGCCAACTACCAGGCCAGCAACGCCACCTTCAACTGGGCGGCCTCCAGGGGGCAGTCGTTCCTCTGGTTCCTCTACCTCGCGCAGAGGGAGGGGGAGAGCGTCATCCAGGACATCGCCCAGTCCGACACCACCTCGATGCTGAACGTCGCCAGGGCCATCGAACCGTCCGTGCCGGACAGCTCGGCCATCCAGACAAACGTCGTCCCCATCTACAGGGACTGGCTGGTCTGCAACCTGGTCAGTCCGTACGAGAGCGATATGGCGGGTGGTATCTACACATACCAGGAGCTCTCCACCGAGAACCAGTTCGGTTTCCTCGGGTGGGCGGCGGCCTTCACCGGCAAGTTCAGCGAGCCCTACCCGATAGACACCTGGATTGCCGACGAGCTCCTGGGCATGAACTCCACCATCTGGTCCGCCCAGTACTCGCGCTTCCAGGGCGACTACAGCGGCAACCCGGAGTTCTACTTCAACGGCATGTACTCCGACGGCGGCGGCTCCGGCTCGGTCATCAACGGCCGCTGGGAGGGCTTCGTGGTCAGCCTCAACACCACCGACTCCACGATAGTCTCCATCGATGAGCTGGAGCTGAACGACCTCTACATCGGTGACTTCACGCTCCAGGGTGACGAGGGTTACTTCATCGTGACCAACAACAACCCGGGAGGCGTTTCGGGGCTGCGGTACGTGATATCGCAGGACACCGACATCCCGGACGTGCTGCTCTCGGCACACCAGAACAGCGTGAACGAGCAGTACCTGACCCTCTACACGACGCTGTTCGACAGCATCCCCGAGGGCTTCGACTGGTACGGCCCCGTCTTCACCGCCAGCACGGCGGACAGCAGCGCGACGGTAGGCATGGGCTCCTTCTACGAGACCCTCTGGCAGGCCAGGTTCATGGCCTGGGAGGGGGGCGCCTACGAGCTCGAGGTGATGGGCTACGACAGCGCCGGCTTCACCGCCAGCAACTCCATCACCGCCAGCGTCGGCTGGGTCGAGCCTACCGGCCTCGACCTCGAGATCGACGGGATAAGGCTGGACGTCCCCTCCGGCGCCGCTGCGCCGGGGACGATGGTGAGCCTCTGCGAGGCGAGCCTTGCCGGCATGGCCGCCGAGGCCAACGCTCCCATCGGAGCGCTCGGCGGACAGATGACAGGCGTCCTCGCCGGTCCGGTTTCCATGCCGGACGTCAACGGTACGCTCTCCTTCCCCGCAGAGGGCCCCGAGGGGTCCGTCTACAGGTGGAGCGACGGGACCTGGACGAAGGTCGACAGCTGGTACCAGTCCGGAAAGATGAGCGCACAGGTCTCCGAGGGCGGGATATACGTCCTCGGCGAAGGCCCCGGCGTCGCATCGCCGCAGCTCCCGGCCGAGCTCGCGTTCGGCGGGACATACCCCAACCCCTTCAGCGCACAGGCCGCGATAAGCTTCGCGCTGCCCAGCGCCGGAAGGGTCAACGTAACCATCTACGACATGAGCGGCAGGGTCGTCACGACGCTCGCCGACAACGAGATGCAGGCCGCAGAGCATACGCTCGTCTGGGACGGCAACGACTCCTCCGGCAACCCGGTGGGTGCGGGGGTCTACTTCTGCAGGCTACAGGCGGCGGGTGAGACCTTCACCCAGAAGATGCTCCGCGTCGAGTAGGAAGGAGGGAGAGATGAGATACACCAGAACAGCGGCCTTGGCGCTCCTGGGCTCCCTCGTGCTGCTCGCCGGGTGCGGCGATCAGCTGCCCACCGACATACCTGACTCCTACGGCTACGACGGGTTCGTGTCACTGGGTTGGGAGGCCTACGGGGAACAGGACTACGAGCAGGCGCTCGACTACTTCAAGGACGGCATCGACGTCGACGTGTCCCGGCCCGAGGCCTACCTCGGGGCCGGATGGTCCTCGCTATTCGTGGCCGACTACTGGAGGGTCGCCGACAGCTACTTCTACATGGCGCTCCAGAAGGACGCAGGTGCATACCCGATGCAGCAGTGGACCGAGAGCCAGCTGCAGGACACCATGTGGACCGTCTTCCAGTGCGTTGACGAGGATCTGCCCCCGTCGGTACTGGACCCGATCCTCGAGATGACCGCCGACTCGGGCCAGTCCTGGGTCGGCGAGCAGATCTACGACATCGTGGGTCCGAACCCCATTCACTACCGCTTCCAGCCCACGCATGCCGGCGTGATAGCCATGTTCATGGCCGCCAACGGAACAACCGGCGAGACCATCCACATCGACAGCATAGTCGACGGGTGGGTCTACGGTGCTGCTCCCTATGCGCGGATAGAGGCTGCCGGCACGGAGGTCAGGAGCTGGATAAGCCTGGGCAACCAGGTTTCCTACAGCTACGAGACCTTCAACGCCACCGGAAGCGAGACCCAGATATCGAAGGACGCCCTCGTGGGAATCGCGATGCTCCAGGACATCCGTGGCGAGAACGGCGACCCGCTCCTCGGAGCGGCAGCCGGTCTCGGGCTCGACGTGATAGAGCCCGACTACTCGTTCGGGAGCGGCATGGAGTGGGCCGGGCTCGAGAGCCTGTCCAACGTGCACATCCTGGGTACTTCCGCAGGGCTCGCTTTCGCGGAGGAAGGGTTCAGGTTCGCCCTGTTCACCTGCCTCGGCGCTGGATACGGAGGCAGCCTCGATCCGGAGTCTCCCGACTTCGTCACCGGCCTGATGGCCGTGATCGAGAACATGCTCAACAGCTGACCGAGCTGCCTCGACTGCACAACGGGCCCCCCGGCACCTCCGGGGGGCCCATCCCGTACCGCTTACCACTTTATGAAGAATCTGCGACTAAACTCGGTATCCTGCACCATCTTCCGTACCAGCCTCGAGTGGATCTTCGTGGCCGGACATGTGCGCTTGAACTCTCTGTTGATCCCGGGTACACTGTTCATATGGGACGACTACCGAGGATCGTACTGCCCGGCGTGCCGCACCACGTCACCCAGCGTGGGACCAGGCGCATGGCTGTCTTCTTCGATGACGAAGACAGGGCATCCTACCTTCGGAAGATGCGGATGAAGACAAGGCGGTACACTACGGAGGTAATCTGCTGGTGCTTGATGCCGAACCATGTTCATCTGATCCTTGTTCCGAGCGGGCCGGAGGACCTGACCCTCGCCGTTGGACGGGCTCATTGGGCTTACGTGAAGGAGATGAACGAACGACGGGAATGGCAGGGCAGTCTGTTCCAGGGGAGGTTCTACTCGACACCGATGAGCAGCAGCCACCTGATTGCTGCGGTCAAGTATGTGCTCAGGAATCCGGTTCGTTCGGGCCTGTGCGAGAACGCATGGGATTACTCATGGTCCAGTGCTGCTTTTCATACCGGGGAGAAGCCGGCTGATCCGCTGGTCGTCAGAGACCCGATTCCCGATATCAGAGACTGGAAGGAGTTTCTGTCCCGGGAGACCGATGCCATCGATCGGATCAGGTCCTGCACCCGGAAGGGAGTTCCTTTCGGTGATGATAGCTTCCTCGAATACGTAGAACAGGTCACCGGTCTCGATCTGCGACCGGCGCGAAACGGCAGACCGCCTGACTGGCTCTGACCACATCAAGGCAATGGGACTCCTAGGCTCCGACAAGCGTACTCAACCTACAAGCCGTAATTACTTTAGAAATAGAGATTAAACCCATAAGCGGTACGAGGGGTCTAGAGGTCGATGGAGAAGACGTCGAAATCGGAGGAGGCGCGGGTGGAGGAGAAGACCAGCCAGCCGTGCTCCGGGTTCCAGGCGGGCCACATGTCGTCGGCATCGTCCTGGGTCACCTGCACCAGCGAGTCGCCGGTCAGGTCCGATATCCAGATGTCGTAGTTACCGCTCCGGTCGGAGGAGAAGGCGAAGCGGTCGCTGTCGGGGCCCCAGCAGGGATGGATGTCGTCGGACGCTCCCGTAACGACCGCGGTGGGCTCTGAACCGTCCGGCCTGATCAGCCATATGTCGGACGTATCCCCCTCGCGGCGCTGGAAGAGTATCCATGAGCCGTCGGGAGAAAGAGACGGTCTCAGGCAGTCAGCCTCGGGGCCGTAGAGCAGGGAAGGCTCGAGGCCGCCCTCGTCGTACTCCGCCTTCCAGAGCCCCCAGTAGCCGTCCTCCAGCGTGCAGAGCACTACCGAGTCGCCTCCCGCCACCCAGGTGGGGTGGAGGTGCCGCCTGCCGTCGTCGAGGAGCAGCTTCACCGCGCCGATGTTCCCGGGAATCGACCGCACCTGCGACAGGGAGTCGTCTAGGCCAGCCGTGTAGAGTATCCTCCCCTGCTCGGCGCTCCAGGAGCCGTTGGGCCCGGTGGACTCGTCGTAGGTGGAGGAGGTTATGAACGAAGGCTCGCTCAGGCCGTCGAAGCCGTAGATGCATGGGGAGGTGAACGCCAGAGAGGTGAACGTCATTATGCTCCCGTAGGGAGACCAGGCCAGGCTGGTCTCCGCGCTGGCGCTGCCGAGGTAGAGGTACGCTCCGTCGGGCCAGGGCTCCGGGTCCCCCGGGTTCTCGCAGGAGAGGAAAGCTGCGAACGCGGTGGCACAGAGCACGGCTGGAATGGCGGGGCGGGACCCGCAGCGACGAAACATCTCCTGCATCAGCTCTCCTCGCCGAGCGGCGGTCCCGCCTCTATCCTGGCCCCCAGCCTCCCGAGGCGCTCCACCAGCCGCTCGTATCCCCTCTCGATCTGGTGGACGTTGCTTATCGTGCTCTCTCCCCGGGCGCAGAGCGCCGCGGTCAGCAGAGCCATCCCTGCCCTTATATCAGGGCTGGACACGTTCGTTCCCCGGAGCGAGGCCGGTCCGGTCACCACGACCCTGTGCGGGTCGCACTGGATGATGCGCGCACCCATGGCCACCAGCTTGTCGACGAAGAAGAGCCTGCTCTCGAACATCTTCTCGAATATCAGCGATGTGCCCTCGGACTGCGTCGCCACAACGACCGCCGTGCTGGTCAGGTCGGGCGAGAACCCGGGCCACGGCGCGTCGTACAGAGTCGGAATGGCGCCGCCCCTGTCCGGCCTGACGCCGCAGCGCCGCGAGCCGTCCACGAGGAGGTCCCCCTCCAACATCTGCGCGTCGACCCCGAGCTTTCCCAGCCCGTTCATGATGGGGGAGACTATCCCCTCCGGAACCCCCTCGATAGTGACCTCGCCGCCGCAGCAGGCTGCAAGGCCGATGAAGCTGCCTATCTCTATGTGGTCGGGAGTCACCGTGTGGTCGGCGCCGACGAGGTCGCCTCCCCTGCCCCTGACGGTTATCCTGTTCGTGCCCACGCCGCTTATCTCGGCGCCCATGGCCTTGAGCAGCGCACCCAGGTCCTGCACGTTCGGCTCGCACGCGGCATTGTATATCGTCGTGGTGCCACTCGCGGATGCCGCGGCCATGAGAGCGTTCTCCGTGGCGGTCACCGAGGGCTCGTCCAGGAGCATGAAGGTACCCTCCAGGCCCCTGGAGCGGAAGGATATCATCCAGTCCCGCAGGCCGACCTCGGCCCCCATCCTCTCCAGGACGAGGAAGTGGGTGTCCAGTCGGCGCCTGCCTATGACGTCTCCGCCCGGGGGAGGCAGGATGACCCTGCCGGTGCGGGCAAGCAGCGGGCCGGCGAGGAGGATGGACGCCCTCACGGCCTTGCACAGCTCCAGGTCCAGCTCCTCCGGGACAACCTCCGCCGCCCTGACCGAGACCTCCGCTGAGTCCCTCCTCTCCACCTCGCAACCGAGGCTCTCGAGGAGACGCAGCATGACCCTGACGTCCCTTATGTCCGGCACGTTGCGAAGGACGACCTCCTCGGGGGTGAGCAGGCAGGCGGCCAGCTCCGGGAGGGTGGCGTTCTTGCTCCCCGCGGGTCTGAGGACCCCCGAGAGCGGCACCCCGCCCTCGACTCGATATGTATCCGGCTTGAGATCGCTCATCGGTCCCCCCCGGACCTGCCTGACTTCTTCAGGATGGTGTGATAGAGGTCCGGGTAGTCGTTCGGTATCCACTTCTGTCTGAGCAGCCATCTTATGTAGTCCGGGTCGCTGGCGATGATGTCCTCGACTAGCTGTCCCCTGTACTTGCCGAAGCCGAAAGTCTGTATCTCCAGAGGCGACCGGGAGATGTCGGCGAGCTCGCCCCATGTCGAGGCGTCGGTCAGCCCCTCGGTCATTATCTTCTCGAGCAGGGCCCTCACGAGGAACGTGTCGAAGAGCGCCCTGTGGGCGTCTCCCGTCAGACCCTCGTCCAGGCCGAAGCGGTACCTCAGGGTCTGCAGAGAGTGGGAGGGTATGAAGGGCCATACGTGCCTCGAGAGTCTCAGGGTGTCAAGCTCGGCCTCCTCCGCAACGGCCTCGAATACCGAGGGCATCTGTCTCTTCAGGATAGAGAGGTCGTAGGGCAGGTTGTGGGCGGCGACCAGATCCGCGCGGGAGACCAGCTCCCGAGCATCCTGCTCCAGGTCCTTCACCGACGGAGCGTCCTCCAGCATGGCGTTAGTGATATGGTGCACCGCGGAAGCCTCCGGGGGGACGGGGCCGGTCGGACGGACGAGCCTGCAGAGCTGACTCGACCCCTCGCTCCTCGCGCTTCCCGAGTAGGGGGTGAGCAGCATCGCCAGCTCGCAGACCTCGGCCTTCTCCGGGTCCGGGCCGGTCGTCTCGGTGTCGAGATAGAGTATGTGCAGCTCCGGGACGGAGGTCTCCTCCGCAGCCGCTTCGAAGAGGTCGGGCGCTCCCTCAGCCATGGATGAATACTAACCCTGTGAACCCTGCATGAAAAGGCGGAGGGGGGCGGAAAGGGATGCCCGGTTTGGCGGATTCCTCGGCGATTTCATTATATACACACGGGATGGAACGGTTGCTCCGGGCGCCTCCAGGCGCCCTTCGGCAAGTTGAGGAGGAGGAAGAATGATGAAGAGAGATATGCTGCTGGCCGCGGTCCTGGTGCTGGGACTGCTCTCCGCCTGCGGCGGAGAGGATCCCGAGGAGGTCGCGGAGGGAGTGGTCGAGGGTACCGGCGTCACATCCGTGCTCGACCCGCTGCCCGACAGCCCGATGTTCTCCATGGCCCTCGTCGACCCCGAGGCAGTCGTGGACGCTCTGGACGGATACACGGCCGGGGCGCCCATGCTGGGGAGCGAGTTCGTCTCCGGCTGGCTGCTCTCCCTTCTGGACTGCGCCGACATGGACGAGGTCGAGTCGAAGTTCGGCATGGACGTCAGTGGCGGCATCTCCGTGTTCGTCGAGGGGATGACCCCGCAGAGCTTCGGCGGCGCCGTCTCGGTGACCGACGCGGACGTGCTGATGGGCCTCGTCGGCCTGCAGGGTACGCCCGGAGAGCCGCTGGACGGGCGAGAGGTCATGACATACCCGGTCGACTTCGGCTCCGTGCTCACGTGCGAGGCCGACGGCCTGCTGCTGATAGCCGGGAGCAGGGCCGGCCTGCAGTCCATGCTGGACAGGCTGGACGGCCGGGCCCCCGAAGGCATGCCCGACGTGCCCGAGGGCAGCATCTACTCCTACCTCCAGGTCTCCAGCTTCGGCCCCATGGCGGCGGCTCAGCTGCAGGCGGCCCGCCCGAGCATCATCCAGGGGATGGAGATGAGCTCCACCCAGGGAGACGCCGACATGATGCGGTCGGCGATGGACATGTACTTCGAGATGATTGGCCTGTTCCTCACCGAGACCAGGATGGTGGAGTCGGTCACGAGCTTCGGCCCGGAGGGCATCAACATCTCCTCCAGGATGGATTTCGTGGAGGGGTCATCGCTGGCGGAGTACGTGCTGCCCGCGGAGGTGGAAGACCTCTCCGCCATCCTGCCCGCCGGGGACGTGGCAGTCGGTCGGTTCAGCATGAACCCGGTCACGACCGAAGCTGCCCTGACGGCCGTGCTGGGCTCGCTGGGCATGGATGAGCTGCCGGAGGAGATGGTCGACCTCTGGACCATGATAGCCACCAACACCGCCTTCTCCGCCTCCAGCACCCCGGAGGAGCCGATGCACATCCTGGGCGTCTACGCCATGCCCCCCGAGTACACGCTCGAGGACGTCGCCCTGAGCTACGAGCGGCAGTTCGAGATGATGGGCGGGCTGATGGACATGCCCGGCCTGGAGCTGCTCGGCCCCGACATCGTCGAGGACCACGGTCGCCGCTGGGTCAGGTTCGGGATGTACATGGACATGGCCCAGCTCGCAGAGGCCGAGCCCGGAGCCGGTCAGATGGAGCTGGAGCCCGTCTCCTGGACCGCCTGGATGACAGTGGAGGAGGGCTTCCTCTTCCTGGAGATGGCGGAGGAGCCCGCGACGCTGCTGTCGATGCTCGACGGCACCGCCGGGGGCGAGACGGCGGCGGACGTGATGTCATCCCGCGGCCTCTCCGAAGACTCGGAGGTCGCTCTCCTGCTCAACCTCCCGGGTTACATGGAGATGGCCATGTCCATGTCCGGAGTCACAGAGTTCGACGCCATGGAGCTCGATTGCGGGCCGGTCTGGGTTTCGCTCGAGGTGGACATCACGGAGGAGGGCCTGATGTCCCATGCCCGGGTGCCGGGAACCGAGATGGTCGAGTTCGTCTCCGCCACCGTGGCCTACTTCAGCGCTGCGAGGGCCGGCGAGGAGGTGCCGATCGAGACCGGGGCCGAGGCCGGCACGATGTAAGCTGTCCCCGACGGGGACATGTGAAGGGGCGCCGGCATCCTGCCGGCGCCCGCTGAGCATGAACGGTCCGTCAGGTCGGGGTCAGTCCGGGTCCGGCCGCCTGTTGTACATCTCCTGGGCCCTGCCGAACTCGCCCTCCATGACCATGGAGACGCAGTCGGCGCCCCTGTGGGCCATCACCGCGGCCTCCTCCTCGAGCCGCCCGGGGACCCTCGACAGGACGTATTCCGCCAGGTCGACCTCCTCGGGAGCGGGACCCACGCCGAGCCGCAGCCTGGCGAAGCTGTCGGTGCCCAGCACCTCTATGATGCTTCCCAGGCCGTTGTGCCCGCCGCTGGATCCGGCGGCGCGAAGGCGCATTCGTCCGAGGTCCAGGGCGATGTCGTCGCAGACGACCAGCAGCTCGTCCGGTCCGGCGCCGAGCGCGTCCAGGAAGGCCCCCACCGCCCGGCCGCTCCTGTTCATGTAGACCATCGGCTTGACGACGCTCGTGGAGGGAGAGACCTCCGCCACCATGAAGAGGCCGGCGTCGCGGAACGCGCTGCCGGCCTCACGGGCGAGTATGTCCGCCGTCCAGAATCCGGCGTTGTGCCAGGTCATGGCGTAGCGGGGCCCGGGGTTGCCCAGGCAGGCCACCGCGCGGACCCGGTCCAGGGGCTACTCCTCCGGCTCCTCCTCGGGGAGGTCCGCCTCCGGTGCGCCCTCCTCCGGTACGACGCCCTCCTCGAGCTCCTCCTCGGCCTCCTCCTCCAGCATCGCCTTGGTCACTGTGGGAGCGACCACCGTGGCTATCACGAGACTGTGGTCCATGTCCACCGAGATGCCCTCCGGGAGGTCTATCTCGGAGATGTGGATGGAGTCGCCGATGTCCAGGTCCGCCACGTCGACTCTGATGACCGAGGGTATGTCCCTGGCCCTGACCCTGACCACCAGGCTGTGGAGGATGTGCTCGAGAACGCCGCCACCGACCAGCACGCCTCGTGGCGTGCTCTCGAGGTGTACGTGGACCGGCACCGAGACTATCTGGTCCGGCGAGACCCTGAGGAAGTCGAGGTGCAGTGGCCTGTCCGAGAGGATGTCCCACTGCACGTCCTTGACTATGGCCGTTATCGGCGCCTTCCCTTCGGCGACCAGGTTGATTATCCCGGTCGAGGTGGAGTAGCCGATGACGTCCATGAACTGCTTCTCGTCGACCGCGGCGCAGATCTCCTCTCCGCCCCGACCGTAGACGACGGTGGGGATACTCCCGGACCTCCGCAGCCTCCTCGAGACCCTGGAGCCGAACTCGGTTCTCTCCACCAGCGTTAGGTTCTTCTTGCCAGGCATTACTATATCCTTTCTTCCCTCACCGGTACCGACCGATGGCTGGGGCGGGAGGACTCGAACCTCCAAATGCAGGATCCAAAGTCCTGTGTCTTACCAGTTTGACGACGCCCCAGCTGATGGCAGCGACCTGCAGACCGTGCTCCTTGTGCCGGCCGGCAGGCTGCTCGAGAAGCTACCCGCATCCGATCCGCTCCCGAACAGGGCGAAGAGCGTGGAGCCGGAGCCGGAGAGCCCCCATGGGACCTCGGCCGACTCTAGCAGGGAAGCCGCCTCGGCTATCCCCGCCCTCTTCTCCACCAGCAGCGGAAGGAAGTCGTTGTCCAGCGGATACGGGAAAGGCTTACCCTCATGCCATACTGCTGACGAGGCAGGATAATGCCGAATGCCGGCGCTGCTTGTCAAGGAATCGCCCCTCCTGCTCTCGTCGAGCATGGCGTAAGCCTCGGCAGTCGAGACCCGCACCTCCGGGTGGATGAGCACCGCGTGGAAGGAGAGGGGCCGCAGGTGCGTCAGCCTCTCCCCCCTTCCCTCCACGAGGGCGCAGCCGCCCGAGAGGAAGAAGGGCACGTCGCTCCCGAGCATGCAGGCCAGCCGGTGGAGGTCCGGCCGGGCCCCCGTCATCCTGGAGAGGGCGGAGAGGACGCAGGCGGCGTCGGAGCTCCCTCCGCCGAGACCCGCCCGGCTCGGAATCCTCTTCCGGAGACGTATGACGACGTCCATGTCCAGTCCGGTCTCCTCCAGGAAGAGCACGGCCGCCACCAGCGCAGTGTTGTCGGCGCCGCCGGGGACCTCGGCCGAGTCGCACTCCAGCTCGGCGTTTCCGGAGCCCCGGGTGACCACGATGTCCAGGCTGTCGCAGAGGTCCACCGTGTGCATGACGCTCCTGATGTCGTGGTAGCCGTCCTCGCGGATACCGAGCACCGAGAGTCCGAGGTTGAGCTTCGCCGGGGCCGCGAAGGTCAGCCTCAGAGCTTCATCTCCCGGGACCGGGGTACGCCGCCAGGACGAAGATTACCGTGGCTATCCAGAGAAGGAGGTTCACGAGGGTCGGCCTGTCGGAGACCATCAGCCTGTCGGGGCTGCCGCCGTGACCCTTTATCCTGACAAGGTAGAGGTACCTGAAGACCCCGTAGACGACGAACGGGACCGTGACCCAGAGCTTGGTCGATACGATGTGCAGCGTCCTCGGGCTCACGGTGTAGATGGAGTAGCCGATGATGGCGGAAGCGGCTGCGATGCCCATCATCTGGTCCAGCAGGCCCGGGCTGTACTCCTCGAGTATCTTCCTGTGCCCGGCGGCGTTCTCGCCGAGCGAGACCACCTCGTAGCGCCTCTTGGCGAAGGCCAGGAAGATGGCCAGGAAGAACGTACAGACGATGAGCCAGTGAGAGATGGAGACCCCCTCGAAACCGGCGTCCATGGCCAGGGTCACACCCGCGATGGCCCGGAGGACGAAGCCCATCGCTATGACCAGGGCGTCCAGTATCACCATGTGCTTCAGGTGGAACGAGTAGAAGACCTGCATCACGAGGTAGCCGGAGACTATCGCGCAGTATGTGGGAGCGAGAACCGCCGAGACTCCGATTACGAGCGCCGCCAGACCGGCCGAGACCGCCGCCGCGACCGGTACGGGGACGAAACCGGCCGCTATCGGCCGGTGT
Source organism: uncultured bacterium (assembly GCA_964423505.1). Lineage (GTDB taxonomy): Bacteria > Fermentibacterota > Fermentibacteria > Fermentibacterales > JCC-6 > CAYREX01. The sequence goes on from CAYREX010000004.1 coordinate 125,922, forward strand.
CTCTTCTCCGGGTGGTAGCGGTCCCTCTCCCGGTCGGCTATGTCGTTCAGGAGATAGACCGAGCTCGAGGCCAGGCAGAAGCCGAGCGCCCCGGCCGCGGTGACCAGTATGGCCCTCGGTTCCATCCAGAGGTCGGCGAAGAGTATGCCCGCGAAGACGAAGAGGTTCTTCACCCACGACCTGATCCGGAGGCTGCGCAGTATCCCTCTGAAGACGCTCATGATGGGGCAAAGATAACCGCTGAGCGCTCCGCCAGGTACCATGGGCCCGGGGGGCGAGGCGGCGCCGATGCTGTTGACATATCGGCGCCATGTTGTGAGATTTACGTGATTTCCCGGCCCGGGTCAGACGGGCCGATCACCGGGAGAGGCCGAACCTCACGGTTCGCTGTTGCTTTCCCGCAAGCAGATCCCCACTTGCGGAAGGACGACAGATGAGCAGGAAGAGAACCCTCATACTCGGAGCCGCCGGACGCGACTTCCACGATTTCAACGTGCTGTACCGAGAGGACCCCTCCTACGAGGTAGTGGCCTTCACCGCCACCCAGATTCCGGACATCGACGGCCGGATGTATCCCCCCGAGCTCGCCGGCGAGCACTACCCCGAGGGCATACCGATCCTATCCGAGGACGACCTGGAGCGGATAATCGAGGAGAAGGAGATAGAGCTCTGCGTCATGGCCTACAGCGACCTCCACGACTCGAAGGTCATGGAGCTCGCCTCGAGGGTGAACGCCTCCGGCGCCGACTTCGTCATGCATGGCGCCCGAAGGACAATGCTGGAGAGCACGAGGCCGGTCATAGCCGTCTGTGCCGTCAGGACCGGCTGCGGGAAGAGCCAGACCACCAGGCGGGTCATCGAGATACTCCAGGCGGCCGGGAAGAAGGTGGTTGCCATCCGGCATCCGATGCCCTACGGTGACCTGGTCGCGCAGAGGGTGCAGAGGTTCGCGGCCATAGAGGACCTCGGGAAGCACGACTGCACCATCGAGGAGATGGAGGAGTACGAGCCGCACATCCTGCGCGGCAACGTCGTCTACGCCGGCGTCGACTACGAGGCCATCCTGCGCGAGGCCGAGAAGGAGGCCGACGTGATAGTATGGGACGGCGGCAACAACGACACCTCCTTCTACGCCCCCGACCTGACAATAACCGTGGTCGACCCGCACAGACCCGGCCACGAGGTCGCCTACTACCCGGGGCAGATAAACCTCAGGCTCGCCGACATCGTGGTGATGAACAAGATAGACAGCGCATACCCGGAGGACGTGGACGAGGTCAGGCGGAACGTGCGGAGGGTCAACCCGGCGGCGCGCGTGGTTGACGCCGCCAGCCCCCTGACGGTCGACCGACCGGAGCTGATAACCGGCAGCAGGGTGCTGGTGATAGAGGACGGACCTACCCTCACCCACGGCGAGATGGAGTACGGAGCCGGCTACGTCGCAGCCGAGAAGTACGGCGCAGCCGGTTACGTCGACCCCAGGCCGCACGCGATCGGGTCCATAGCAGACACCTTCGAGAAGTATTACGAGGAGGACGACGAGGTCCGCATCCTGCCGGCCATGGGGTACGGGGCGGACCAGATGCGGGACCTCCAGAGGACCATAAACGCCACGGACTGCGACGCAGTGGTCATAGCAACCCCGATCGACCTGACCCGCATAGTGGAGATAAACAGGCCGGTGGTCAGGGTGAAGTACGAGCTCCAGGAGATAGGAAGGCCCGACCTGGAGGAGTTGCTGGGGGACTACACCGGGAAGTAGTGTTGATTCTACCGGAGCCGAGAGCGGAGGAGGGGGACCGGATCCCCCCCTCCGCGCTATCGCATGGAGGCGCCCGAGGCGCCAGACGGAAGGCGGGTAGAGATGACCGGAAGGCCGGCGGACGGAGACGACCGGGGAGCCGGTGACGGCGAGGGACCCCGTAACGGGGAGTCGTTCGTCCACATCTTCCCCGAATGGTGCAAGGGGTGCGGCATCTGCGTGGCGTTCTGCCCGAAGAACGTGCTGGAGATGCGGTGCCAGAAGGCCAGCGTCGCGAGACCGGAGGACTGCATACGCTGCTACCTCTGCGCGCGCCGGTGCCCGGACTTCGCAGTGGGGATAGCCGACGAACGGGGACGGGTCGACGAGAAGCAGGACAAGCTCGACAGGCTTCCCGCCGCCACCGAGGCCGACAACGGGAAGGGCGGTGCGAGTTGATCGTACCCTGGGGAGAGACCAAGGTCGTCCAGGGCAACGAGGCCGTGGCCCTCGGAGCCCTCGCGGCCGGGATAGAGTTCTTCGCCGGTTATCCGATAACACCATCCACCGAGATAGCCGAGGTCCTGGCCAGGTACATGCCCATGACCGGCGGCCGGTGGATACAGATGGAGGACGAGATAGCCAGCGTCAGCGCGCTCATCGGAGCCAGGCTTGCCGGCGCCAAGTCCATGACCGCCACCAGCGGTCCCGGGTTCAGCCTCATGCAGGAGGGCCTTGGCTACGCATGCATGACCGAGGTGCCGCTGGTCCTCGTCAACGTGATGAGGGCCGGCCCCTCCACCGGGCTCCCCACACAGGCCGCACAGGGAGACGTCATGCAGGCACGGTGGGGGACCCACGGCGACCACCCGGTCATCGCCATCGCCCCCTCCGGGGTCAGGGAGTGCTTCGACCTGACCGTCAGGGCCTTCAACATCTCCGAGACCTTCAGGACGCCTGTGGTGCTCCTGCCCGACGAGATAATCGGCCACATGAGGGAGCGGGTCGAGTTCCCCCTTCGCGATGAGGTGGAGATAGTGGAGAAGCCGGTACCCGACGTCCCGGTCGAGTGGTACGAGCACTACCACAGCTCCTCGACCAACGTCTCCCCGATGGCCGCCTTCGGCACCGGTTACAGGTTCCACGTTACCGGCCTCACCCACGACTCCCACGGCTTCCCCACCCGGAAGCAGTCGGAGGTCAACGCCAAGATGAACCGCCTCAAGCAGAAGATAACCAGGAGGCTTGACCTCCTCGAGGACATCAGGATGCACGATATCGAGGAGAGCCGGGTGGTCGTCTTCGCATACGGCTCCGTATACAGGTCGGCCCTGGCCGCCCAGAACCTCCTGAGGAAGAAGAGGAAGAAGGTGGGCGTGTTCAGGCCGGTCACCCTCTGGCCCTTCCCGGACAGGACCGTCAAGGAGATGCTCGACGACAAGGAGGTCATCGTGGTCCCCGAGCTCAACCAGGGACAGATGATCCACGAGGTGGAGCGGATGACCAGGGACTCGGTGAGGGTGGTTCCGCTGCACAGGTTCGACGGATACGAGATCACCCCCGAGCAGATAGTAAGCTCGGTCCTGGAGGTGATGTGATGCCCATCCCGATACCCTACGAGTACAAGTACCTGAGGCCGAAGAAGCGCTTCCCCCACGTCTGGTGCCCCGGCTGCGGCGTCGGGATAGTCATGGGCTCGATCGTCCGGACCGTGGACAGGCTCGGCTGGGAGAAGGACGACATAGTGATGGTCTCCGGGATAGGATGCACCTCCAGGATGCCGGTCTACGTCGACTTCAACACGCTGCACACCACCCACGGCCGAGCCCTCGCGTTCGGGACCGGGGTCAAGATGGTCAGGCCGGACATGAAGGTGCTCGCGGTGATGGGCGACGGCGATGCCCTCGCCATAGGAGGCAACCACGCCATCCACGCGGCAAGGCGCAACATGGACATCACGGCCATAGTGGTGAACAACAGCAACTACGGCATGACCGGCGGCCAGTTCTCGCCGACCACGCCCAGGGGAGCCAGGACCGCAACCACCCCCTACGGGATGATAGAGCCCGGGTTCGACGTCTGCAGCCTCATGGAGGGGGCCGGTGCCACCTTCGTGGCCCGGGGTACGGTCTACCACGTGATGGAGCTGGACAAGCTCCTGGAGAAGGCCTTCGCCAAGAGGGGGTTCAGCGTGGTCGAGGTCCTCTCCCCATGCCCGACGAACTTCGGCAGGGCCAACAGGCAGGGTGACGCCGTGGAGATGATGAAGCTCCTGAAGGACAACACTATCACCATGAAGCAGCGGGAGAAGATGAAGCCGGAGCAGACGGAGGGCAAGATCGTCAGGGGCGTGTTCGTCGACAGGGAGTCCATCCCCTACGACGAGAGGTACGACGCCCTCTGCGGAAAGGCCCGGGAAGCGCTTGGAGCCGAATCATGAGGAACTACTACGAGATAAGGCTGTCCGGGTCAGGTGGACAGGGACTGGGGCTGGCCGGCAGAGTGCTCTCCCAGGCCGCCATGCTGGGCGGATACGACGTGTGCCAGACCCAGAGCTACGGACCGGAGGCCCGGGGAGGCTCCAGCAGGACGGACGTGATAATCTCCCGCAAGGAGATACTCTATCCGAACTGCCGGGACCTGGATATCCTCCTGGCCATGAACCAGGAGAGCGCCGACCGGTTCAGCTCGGACGTGAAGGACGGCGGGATGATACTGGTTGACTCCACCTTCGTAGACCAGCTCCCGGCCGGGAAGGTATACGAGTACCCCCTGACCCAGATAGCCATCGACCGGTTCGGCACGCCGCTGGTCGCGAACCTTATAGCGGTGGGGATGATGGCCTCGCTGTCCAGGCTCTTCGCCCTGGACGTCTGGGTGCGCACGATAAGGCAGACCGTACCGAAGAGGTTCGTCGACCTGAACCTTGAAGCCTTCGAGCACGGGCACAGGGAGGGCAGGGAGATACTGCACGTCGAGGAGGGCCGTGTGCCAGTCCCCTACGACAGGAAGCAGCCGGTCCCGGAATGCCTGAAGCGGGAGGAGCGGCAGTAGCCTAGATCTCTCTCACCCGCTCCACGAACGAGTTGACCACGAAGGCTCGGTCGATGTTGCACTCCGGGTCGCCCGGTATGATGAAGAAGCCAGCCTTCTCGGGGTGGTAGCCGGTGCTTATCCCGTAGAATACCTCGCCGTCCTTGAAAGTCACCCTGAGCCTCTTGCCGTAGGTCCCCAGGGAGGGGTCGAAGCCCCGCCTGTCGAGGCGGTGCGGGTCCCCCCTGAAGTCCTTGACGAAGAAGACCGCCTTCAGGTCGCCGACGTCCACCTTGATCTGCTGGCTCTGGTCCTTCGGGTGCATCAGGTGGAAGAAGCTCCGGGCCGGGACGAAGTCCCTCGTGTAGCCCTTCCTCACCCGTCCGTCGGCGTAGTGCACCACTATCTTGTTCATCATCTCCCCCACGCGCAGAGCCCTACCGATCGACCTGGCCACCTGTGAAGATGTATACGGATCCCGGATCGGGCGCGTCAACGAGAGCGGCTCAGAGCCCCAGCAGCTCCCTGCACCAGGCCTGCTCCGAGGCGATATCGGACGGGAGCACCGAGTGCGGGTCGGGATAGGCCTCCGCCAGCTCCGCCAGGCCCGAAGGCGGGACGTCCACCACGGCATAGGCCCCCGAATCGGCGAGCAGCCCGGGCGGTACCGGGCGGGAGGCCCCATGACCACCTCCCCCCAGGCAGACGGAGCAGACCTCCGATGCCGACTCCATCCATGAGACAGGAGGCAGCTCTTCGGCGCCCAGCAGCACGCTGAGCCTGAGGTTGCCCTGGCGGCCGAGCATCGATGCGGTCCGGCCCGAGTAGTCCACCGCCCCGGCCAGCGCCCCGAGCCTGTCCACCACGTCCAGGGGGAAGGCCCCGGAGACCTCCATCACCAGGTCCAGCACGCAGTGGGGCTCCTCGGTGAGCCTCCGGCGGACCAGCCGGGCGAGCCGCTCGCCGTCCCGGGTCGGATCGCATCCGACGGCGCGGACCGTTGCGTGACGAACCTGCGGAACCTGCGGGGCGGGACGGTCCGACCGGAGGTCCCAGGTCACGGATCCGGGCGCTCCCTCGGCCACCACCGGCCTGGGCGGCAGGTCCAGGTCGTATCCGACTATATCGGCTATCGCCTCCCGGGCCCGGAGAAGACCGTCCGGGATCCCGCCCCCGTTCCCCAGGACGTAGTAGGGGGGGAGGTCCATGTGCCGGGGCGGCATCCGGCAGCTGCGGAGCGGTGTGCCGGGGAGGACCGAGAGCACGAACACCTGGACGTTCCCGTGCAGTCCCATGGAGCTGAGCCTGAAGGCGGCCTCGACGACGTTCGACGGGTCGTCCCCCGGGAGTCCCAGCATCAGGTCGACCACCGGCGTGACACCCTCGTCCGCAAGGGTCGCCGCGCCCTCCAGCACCCTCTCCGGGTCGGCCCTCCTCCCGCAGGCCTCGAGCGCCTCCCTGCCCATGGTCTGCAGCCCGACCTCCACCGATGCGAAGCCGGCGGACCGGAGGGCCTTCGCCTCCAGCCTGCCGACCATCTCCGCACGGACCTCTCCGAAGCAGGAGAGCCCCAGACCCTTCATCCCCTTCAGCATCTCCGCCAGGTCGGTCCTGCCGTTCAGCGTCGGGTCGAGGAAGACGACCTCCCCGGCGCCCATCCGGCGGAGCGCCCGCAGTCTCTCCGTCACCGCTTCCGCCGGCTGGGTCCTCATCGAGCCCCCGCTACGACGATAAGCGCAGTAGGTGCAGCCCTCGCCGCAGCCCCTCCGTGTCTCGACGAGCACCGAGCCGTCCCCGGGGAAGTCAAGGCAGCCGGAGGCGTACGGGTCGATCCCGACTCCGGTCCATCTCCCGGCGGTCGGCGTACCGCACAGCCCGGAGGCCTCGCCCGCGACCAGCTCCAGGCAGCGCTCGCCCTCTCCGGGGAAGAGCGCGTCGAAAGCCCCGCTCCGGACCAGGGGCCCGTTGTCCGGCCAGACCTCCGGCCCGCCTGCGACCAGTCGGAGGGAAGGGCGCTCCTTCCCTAGCATTCGGGCGATGCGGATGCTGCGCTCGACGTTCCAGGAGTAGAGGGTCATCCCGATGGTCTCCGGGGCCATGTCCAGCAGGCAGCCGACCAGGGCCGAGTCGGAGAGGGAGTCGGCCGTCTCCTGAGGCAGGACCGCGGTTCCCTCACCCCATGCGGATGCGAGCGTCCCGGCGGCGTACGGTACGTTGCCGGTGGGCTCCAGGAGTGCCTGGGGGTTGAGGGGGAGCTGCAGGAGCAGGATCCCTCCGGCTGAACTCAACCCGTCAGACCGAGGTGAGGGTGACGACCATCCCGGAGACCCAGGAGACCGCCACCAGGAGCATCGCCCCCGGGTGGTGGAGACGGGCCCTGCTGGCGAAGAGACGGCGAGCGGCAAGGAGCAGCAGGAGCAGCGTCACCTGAAATGCCGGCACGTGGGTGGGGATGTCGCCGTTGACCGCGAAGAGAACGGTCGAGGCTGCCGATACCGCGGCCACCGCGATCGAGGCACCGACTATCCTCTTCATCCACGACTCGGAGAACGACAGGGGCGGGAGGTCGTTGAAGAGACTGCTCCCTTCTCTGCTCCAGAGCCTGGCCGCGTACGTGACCATGAAGGGTACCGAGAGTGACAGCATCATCAGCAGGGCGAGAGGACCAAGCTCCCATGCCCAGTTCTCTCCGGGACATGAGCCTCCCCTCAGGGTTCCCGTGAGCGGGATGACAAGGAGCAGGACGATCTGCAGTATGGAGGTGGAGGAGAGTACAGACCAGTTGCCGACCACCCTCCGGTTCAGCATCCTTGCCAGCTGCAGCAGCATTACGAGGCCTGCAAGCCTCCCCGGGACGGTTCCGAGCACGCAGGGACCGACCTCCCCGGTTATGAAGACGAAGAGCACCCCGAGGGAGACCAGCTGAACGGTCCTGAGTATCCGCAGGGGCCTGGCCCATGAGGCGCCGCCATCGCCCCGCAGGCTCTCCAGGCCGCCGTACGCGCCCCTCTCTCCCTTGCCCATCGCGTGGAGGATCTCCTCCAGGGCTATGAGGAGAGCGGCTGCCGCCAGGAAGCTCATGCCTCGACCTCCGACGGGACCCTCACCGTCCGGAGAAGTACGCCACCGGCCAGGAAGAGGATGGCCATGGCCAGGATGGAGTACCTGGCGCTGCCGGTCAGGTCGTTCACCAGGGCGAACAGAAGGGGGCCACCGATGCTCGCGAACCGCTGCGAGACGGAGAAGAACCCGAAGTACTCGGCGCTCATCTCCGCCGGTATGAGCCTGGAGTATAGGCTCCTGCTCACCGCCTGAAGACCTCCCTGGAAAAGCCCCACCACGCCCGCAAGGACCATGAACTCCACCGCGGAGCTCATCCTGAATGCATAGAGGACTATACACAGGTACGCGCATATGCCCACAGTCAGCATCCGTTTCGCCCCCCACCTGGTGGCGGCGGCGCCGTAGAGCAGGCTTCCCGGGACGCCGACCGCCTGGGTCACGAGCAGTGCGCCGACGAGGTCTCCCGTGGACAGCCCCAGCTCGTCCTTGCCGAACATCGTGGCCATGATGATGACGGTCTGAACCCCGTCGTTGTAGAGGAGGAAGGCCAGCAGGAAGCGGAAAGCGTTCCTCCGCCCGCGGATGTGGGAGAGCGTCTTCCTCAGCGTCCTAAGGCCGCCCGCCAGGGATTCGCTGAAGCTCCCGGCCCTCCCGCCCCCTCCCTCCGGGACGATAATGAACAGAGGGAGGGAGAAGAGCGCCCACCAGGCGGCAACGGAGAGGAACGATGCCCGTACGCCCGCCTCCGCCCCCGGAAGGCCGAACATCCCCGGCCTGCGTATCATCAGGAGATTGATGGCCAGGAGGATGCCGCCTCCCAGGTAACCGAGGGCGTAGCCCCTGGACGATACGAGGTCACGCCGGTGGGGAGCGGCTACCGAGACCAGCAGGGAGTTGTAGAAGACGTTGGCCCCGGCGAAGCCTATCTGGCCCAGCACCAGGAGCAGGAGGACCGGGAGCACGGCCCCGGTCTTCGTGGTGGCGAGGAGACCGGCGCAGACCACGCCGAGGCCGGTCATTACCGCCAGGAACTGCTTCCTCCGTCGACCGGCGTCAGCGGCGGCGCCGAAGGCGGGGGCCAGGACCGCGACCACGAGGGCCGCCAGGGCCATCGAGTAGCCCCACAGAGACGTCGGGTCACCGGACAGGGTGAACCACGCGAAGGGGAACGTCACAGGCCCCCCCGCACAGACCGTCTCGGCGAAGTAGGCGGGCAGCACCGCGGCGACGATCGTGGTCACGAAGGCCGAGTTGGCCCAGTCGTACAGGCACCACGCGTTCTCCGCGCTGAGCAGAGCCCTTGCTCGCATAGCCACTCCCGCCCTGTCGTCTACGGAGACGGAACATAAGAAGAGACGGTCTACCGGCGTGATGCCGGCTCTGGTCCGGGTACGCCCCCCCTTGTATTTTCCACGGACAAAACACGAGCGGAGGTGCAGAGATGCCGGTAGACGGAGCAGAGGGAATGGCCCGGGACGTTCGGGAGAGGGTGGACAGCCTTCTGGAGCGGCACGGCGGCGTGAAAGCCGACCCCCGCAGGCGTGAGATGATAGAGGCGGCGGCAGAGGGGGGAGAGGCCCTCGTCAGCGCCTCCGGAGCCCTCGCCACCTGGACGCCGCCCGAGTCTACCGGGCGGAGCCCGAAGGACACCGTCATAGTCAGGCGCCCCGGGAGCGAGGATACAATCGACTGGACGAGTCCCAACAACATACCCGTCGATGCCGACACCTTCGACATGGTCATGGATGACGCCCTTCGGGCGCTCGGAGAGAGGGCCGAGCTCTACGTGACCGACCGTGTCATAGGGGCCGACCCCTCCTACTCGCTGCCGGTCAGGGTGGTAACGGACAGGGCGCTGGTGGCCCTGTTCACCGACAACATGTTCAGGCCCGTGGGGGAGGCCGACTCCGGGAGCGTCTTCGCAGACAGGCCCTTCACCCTCCTCGTGCTCCCCTACGATAAGCTGGACCCCTCCAGGTACGAGGGAAGGCTCCGCGTGGACCCGAGACTGGGGCACACCTCCACGATGATGGTCGGCATGGACATGGACAGACGTGTCGGGATAGTCTTCGGCTCCGCCTACTGCGGAAGCGTCAAGAAGCTGATGTTCACGGTCATGAACTACATACTGCCGGAGGAGGGCGTGCTGCCGCTGCACTGCAGCGCCAACGAGGGGCCGGACGGTGTCTGCGCCCTCCTGCTGGGGCTCTCGGGCACGGGGAAGACGACCCTTTCGGCCGACGCATCAAGGGCATTGCTCGGCGACGACGAGCACGGCTGGGGCGACAACGGAGTGGCCAACTTCGAGAACGGCTGCTACGCGAAGCTCATCGACCTGAGCAGGAAGAACGAGCCGGAGATATGGAACGCCTGCTTCCACGACGACGACTGGAGGTCGCACGGAGCGATCATAGAGAACGCCCTGATGTACCCGGACGGGCGCTTCGACCTCTACGACGACAGGCTCACCCCCAACTCCAGGGGCTCCTACCCGCTCCGCTACCTCAGCAACATCAAGCCCTCGTCCGTCTCCGGCCATCCCCGGACCATCCTCTTCCTCACGGCCGACGCAAACGGGGTCATACCTCCAGTCTCCAGGCTGAACGAGGGACAGGCGATGTTCTGGTTCCTCATGGGCTACACCAGCAAGCTCGCCGGGACGGAGACGGGCATCACCGAGCCGGTGAGCACCTTCTCACGTTTCTTCGGGGAGCCGTTCATGCCCCGCAACCCGGACATCTACGCGTCGATGCTGGGGGAGCGCATGCGGCGTCACGGCACCGAGGTCTACCTGATAAACACCGGTTGGAGCGGGGGACCCTACGGGGTGGGATCCAGGATCGACCTGCCACTCACGAGGAAGATGGTGGACGCTGTCCTCTCCGGCGCCCTCGGGGACGTCACCTTCCACCAGGACCCGGTGTTCGGGGTTATGGTGCCGGACGACTGTCCCGGCCTGCCCGAGGGGAGCATGCTGGACCCGGTCAACACCTGGCCCGACAGGGATGCCTACGCGGAGAGGGCTGCGAAGCTGGCCGGCGAGTTCAGGGAGCACTTCGAGAAGGCGTACGGGGACAAGGGGCTTCCCGAGGAGATAGTGAGGGAGTGCCCGAGGCCCTGACAGACCGGCCCTCGGCGTCGGTCGAGCCCACGGGCCGCCCGGCCGTCCGGGCGGCCCTCCTCCTCCGGCGCCTCCCGGCCCCGCGGCTCCTCGCACCGGCAGGCCATTCGACGTAGCTCTCCAGCGGGGTGGGGCCCTGCAGGACCGTCCGCATGATCCGGGTGTCCGAGCTCTGCCCCCTGTCCTCCGCCAGCGGGGTGGAGAGGTGCCACTTGACGAGGCGGATGCTGTCCTCCTGTATCTCGATGGCGGTTATGCATCTGGGATGGACGCAGCTCCCGCAGTTGAAGTAGGGCGGGTCGGAGGGGGCCGGGAACTCCGGCTGGTGCGTGTGGCCGGCTATGAGCGGCGTGCCGGTCTTCCGGCACCAGGCGGTCAGCTTGCTCTCCACCTGCTGCTTCAGGGCGTAGTTGCCGGCAGGGGTGATTCGCGGCCTCAGCCCGGCGTTCTGGAGCATGCGCCAGACGTGCCTGACCAGGAATCGGCTCAGCGGCCAGAGCCTGTCGCCGAACAGCTCGCCCTGTTGCCCGTGGGCAACCAGCACCTCCAGGTCGGTCTCCCGGTGTCGGAGCACAAGAGCCTCCCTCGAGCGGAGCCGCCTCAGGACCGGCCTGTCGTCCGGAGGGGGAGCCTCTCCTCGAATGACCCTTCGGAGCAGCTCCGGGTCCATGTCCTCCAGGATCGGACTGGGACGGCCGTCGAAGTAGGACCAAAGGGCCGGCATCAGCTCCAGGTCGATCCTCTCCTGGCTCCTCCATAGATTGTTGTGGTTACCCCATATCTGTATGAAGCGACCCTCGGAGTGCAGGAAGCCCAGCCTGACGTAGACGTCGCTGTAGGCCCACCATATCTGCGAGAAGTCGGAGTTCTCCCAGAGCTCCTCGCCGTCGCCTACCTCGACGTACGTGAAGCCGCGGCTCCTGTAGAAGGCCAGGGCGTGCATGAAGATGATCCGGTTGTGCGCGAAGTCGTCGCCGCGGCCGCCGTTGCCCCTGTGACAGTCGCTCATGAACACGAGGCGGCTGTCGCCGTCCATGAGCAGCGGCTCGCTCCGGTTCTCCTCGAGCAGTGCATCGAGCTTGCGCCCCGGTCCACCCGGACCCATTCGGCTCCCTTCGGAAGACTGTTCACCCGGACGATTCTCGCATTCTGTTAGATGAGTGTTAGGAGCTGGCGTATCGTTCCGCATAGTGGCGTTGTCTTTCCTGCGGATTGTGCTATTGTCGGTCATCAAATTGCAGAATTGTGGGGTCGCAACGCCCGTTTCGCCCCGTCATTCTGCAGAACGTTTGGAAGGGAGGGGACGGATGGCTGCCAGCGCAGAGGAGGTCCTGGCCACCTGCAGTGAGCGGAGCGTGCACTTCCTCAGGCTCCAGTTCACAGACATCGACGGCATCGTCAAGAACGTGGAGGTCCCGGAGAGCCAGTTCGGCAAGGCGCTGGCCGGCAGGGTGATGTTCGACGGCTCCTCCATCGAGGGCTTCACCAGGATAGAGGAGTCGGACATGCTCCTCGTCCCCGACCTGGAGACTTTCGCCGTCTTCCCCTGGAGGACCGGTCGGGGGATGGTGGGCAGGCTGATCTGCGACGTCGCCAACCCCGACGGCTCCCCGTTCGAGGGCTGTCCCAGGACGGTGCTCAGGAGGACGGTCGCAAGGGCGGCCTCGATGGGCTACGGCGTCATGGCGGGGCCGGAGGCGGAGTTCTTCCTCTTCCAGCTCGACGAGCATGGCGACCCGGTGACCGAGACCCACGACAGGGGCGGCTACTTCGACCTCTCTCCGGTGGACAGGGGGGAGGAGGCCCGGCGGGACATAGCGCTCGTCCTGGAGGCGATGGGCTACGAGGTGGAGGCGGCGCACCACGAGGTGGCCCCCGGCCAGCACGAGATCGACTTCCGCTACGCCGATGCGGTGCGGACCGCTGACAACATCGTCACCTTCCGGTTCGTGGTGAAGAAGGTCGCTCTGCAGCACGGCCTCCACGCCACCTTCATGCCCAAGCCGCTCTCCGGCGAGAACGGCTCCGGCATGCACACCAACATGTCCCTCTTCACCGCGGACGGCAGGAACGCCTTCGACGACCCGGAGGGCCCCATGGGGCTCTCCGGCGATGCCAGGGGCTTCATAGGAGGGCTGCTGGACCACGCCAGGGCCACCGTGGCGGTCACCAACCCGCTGGTCAACTCCTACAAGAGGCTCGTCCCCGGCCACGAGGCTCCCACCAACGTGGCCTGGTCGGAGAAGAACCGCTCCCCGCTCATAAGGGTGCCCGCCTGCAGGGGGGAGGAGACCAGGTGCGAGGTCAGGGTTCCCGACCCCTCCTGCAACCCGTACCTCGCCCTGACCGTGCTCCTCGCAGCCGGGCTGGACGGCATCGAGCGGGGTCTGGACTGCGGCGAGCCGGTAGTGGGCAACGTGTTCGAGATGAGCCAGAGGGAGAAGAGGCGCCGCAGGATACGCGAGCTGCCCTCCAACCTGCTGGACGCCCTCCGGTTCATGGAGAAGGACGGCGTGGTGCGCGAAGCGCTTGGGGACCATGTCTTCGAGCACTTCCTGCTCAACAAGACCAGGGAGTGGGAGGAGTACATAAGGGTCATACACCACTGGGAGATAGAGAGATACCTCGACCGGTACTAGCCCGGCGCGAGGGTCTTGACGGCGACGCAGTCGTCCTCCTAGATTAGTGATTGTTCGAACAATCACAAATGGGGGATGCATGGCCGCTCCGACGCAGTTGCCGGACAGGGTCTCCGAGATAACAGTCAGGCGTCTCAGCCACTATGCGAGGTGTCTTCGCATGGCCATGGAGCAGGGGGTGGACACCGTCACTTCCGCCCACCTGGCAAGGCGGTGCGGCATATCCTCCTCGGCGGTGCGCAAGGACCTGGCGCTCTTCGGCGACTTCGGCAAGCAGGGCTCCGGCTACGACACCGGCTCGCTTCTGGCCAACATCGAGAGGATACTCGGCACCGACCCGCCCCCCCCGGTGGTCGTCGTCGGGGTCGGCAACATAGGCAGGGCTCTCCTGCTGTCCGGTATCGATGGCACGGGGGGGCGATACGAGTACGCCGCCGCCTTCGACGAGGACCCCGACATCGCAGGCGGCGAGGTAGGCGGGGTGCAGGTCCATCCGATGGAGCGCCTGCCGGATGTCCTGGCGGACCTCGGCCGCTGCATCGCAGTCGTTGCGGTCCCGCCCGGCAGCGGACAGTCGGTGGTGGACCGGCTAGTCGCATGCGGCTGCACCTCCCTTCTGAGCTTCACCCTGGAGCCACTCCGACTTCCGGAGGGCGCAGAACTCCGCTACGTCGAGATATCCACCGAGCTTGACCTCCTCGCGCACAGGGCAGGGGTCAGGGATGGAGGCCCCGGGTGAGCGGCTCCGGCATCCCGAGGGTCCTCTTCAGCACCGTTGCCCTGATGCTGGTCTGGATGGCGCTCACCCTCTCGCTGGACGTCGGCGAGCTGGTTCTGGGCGCGGCCGTCTCCCTCCTGGTGGCGGCCTCCACCGGTGGAGCCTTCACCGGCGGCATGCACCGGCTGCTGGCCCCGAGGAGGCTGCTGGCCGCCCTCTCCTACGGAGGCTACTTCATACTCCAGATGGTCCGGGCCAACCTGGACGTCCTTCTCAGGGTCATGAGGCCGAGGGTGCCCGTCCGCCCCGGCATAGTAGCCGCCTCGCTGACGCTTCCCAGCATGAGGGCACGTACCGTGGTGGCGAACTCGATAACGCTCACCCCCGGCACCCTCACGGTCGACCTGGACCGGGAGGCCGGGCTGATCTACGTCCACTGGATATCCCTGCCCGAGGGTGACGCCGGGGAGGAGACCCAGAGGATGGTTGACGGTTTCGCGAGGAGGATGGCGGTGCTCCTTGGCTGATGCGGTAGCCTGGGCGCTCCTGGGGCTGATGGGAGCCGGGACGCTCCTCTCCTTCGTCCGGCTCATGCTCGGCCGTACTGTCGCGGACAGGGCTGTTGCGCTGGACGCGGCAACCCTCATAACGACCAACGTGATGGTGCTCTCCGCCCTCCTCTCCGGGCGCTCGTTCCTGCTGGACGTGGCCCTGGTCTATGCGGTCCTCTCCTTCCTCGGGGTGCTTGCTCTGGCAAGGTACCTGGACGGGGGCATAAGGTGAGCCCCCTGGCGGTCGCAGGGCACGTGCTTGCAGGGCTCGGCGGCTTCATCCTGTTCGCCAGCGGCCTGGGCGTTCTCCGCATGCCCGACGCCTGGAACCGGATGCACGCAGGCACCAAGGCCACCACGCTGGGGACCATGGCTTTCATGATCGGCGTCGGCCTGATCGAGCCGGGATGGCTTCCCAAGCTTGTCCTTCTCGTACTGTTCGTGATCCTGACCAACCCGGTCTCCAGCCACGCGCTGGCCAGGGCAGTCCACATGAGGGAGGACGAGCGGCCCGACAACCTGGAGCGGGACGATCTGGAGGGCCGGGGGGAGGAGGCCGAGGAATGAGCCCGTCGATGATGGGAGTACTCGTCACGGCCACCGGTGCGATGATGCTGGTCGCCGCCGTAGGGGTCCTTTTCGTCCGAAGCCTCCTCTCCGCCATCATCCTCACCGGCTTCGTCAGCCTGGCCGCATCGCTGCTCTTCCTGCTGATGGACGCCCCGGACGTGGCCATGACCGAGGCGAGCATAGGTGCGGGCATCGCCACCCTGATATTCCTCTGGGGCAGGGCCAGGAGCGGGGGAGACAGGTGAGGGGCGGGCTGACCCTGGTGACGATGCTCCTGCTCGGGGCGGCGGCCGCCTCGCTGCTGCCTTCGATCGGCGTGCCGGACGGGCTGGCTCCCGGGAGCTCGGGTGTGTCCTACGCGGAGGAGGGCGCATCGGTGACCGGCTCGGCCAACCTGGTGACCGCCGTGGTGGTCGTCTACCGGGGGCTGGACACCCTGGGCGAGGTAGTCGTCCTCTTCTGTGCGACCGCTGCGGTCGTGATGGCCCTGGGCATGCTCCCCCGGCGGGGCGCCGTCTCGAAGGCCAGCCCGGTTGTCTCGCTCACGGCCCGGGTGATGCAGGCCCCCCTTCTGCTCTTCGGTATCTACATCGCCGCCCACGGCCACCTGGGCCCCGGAGGGGGATTCCCCGGCGGCGCAGTCGTCGCCTCTGCCTTCCTGCTGGCGATGCTCGGCGGTACGGGCGTCCCCCGCTCATCCCGTAGACTGCCCGCGCTGGAGTCCCTGGCGGGGCTGACCTTCGGGTTGCTGGGATTCTGGGGAATGGCCAGCATGGGCAGCTTCCTCTCCAACCTCGTACTCCCCGCCGGAACCCCGGGCGCCCTCGTCTCGGCGGGTACGGTCCCCCTGGTCTCGCTGGCCATAGGCCTGAAGGTGGCCTCCGAGCTCTCCGCCGTGTTCGCCTCCTACAGGGGGGGGCGACCGTGAGCTGGGCGGTCCCGTACTGGGCGCTGGCCGGAACCGCTGTGGGCCTGGTGCTCATCGGTCTGTGGGGGGTGCTCTCCAGGAGCAGCATCCTGAGGCTTGCGCTGGCCTTCACCCTGGCCGACACGGGGGTGAACCTGCTGCTGGTCTGGGTCGGGTACGTCCCGGGCAGGGGGGTCCCCATAGCCGATGCCGGAGCGCCCGCCGACCTCTCGGCGGTTGCGGTGGACCCCCTCCCCCAGGCCCTCGTGCTCACGTCGATAGTCATAGGGGTCGCGGTCTCCGCCCTCTTCGTGGCGGTGGGCGTCCTCGCCTCCTCCCGCGTCGGCTCGTCCGACGTCCGCGCGCTCAGGAGGCTCAGATGGTGAGCGCGGTCTCCGTCTTCCTTCCGCTGCTGGGCGCATTCGCCTGCGTGGCACTCACCGGCCGGAGCGCCCGGGCCGCAAGGGCCGTAGCCATGGCAGCGCTGCTGGTCGGCGCGGCGGCGACCCTTGTCCTGACCTTCAGGCTCGGAGCGTGGGACCTGATGGAGCTGGACCGGGCGGAGGTGCTGGTCACGGGCGTCGGCGCCCCTCCCCTGAGCATCGACCTGAACGTCACGGCAGGGGGTGCGCTTGCCGCACTGGCGGCATACGCCGCGGCGCTGCTCTCGCTGCCAGGGCTCACGAGGGAGAGACCGAAGGCAGCGGTCCTGCTGCTGCCCATGCTTACCGCATCCATGGGTCTCATGCATGCGACCGACCTCTTCAACTCCTTCGTCTTCCTGGAGATAGGTACCATCACTGCCATAGGCCTCATCGTCCTCGACAGGTCCACCGCGAGGTTCGAGGCGGCGATGAAGGCCGCGCTGGTCGGCGGCCTGGTCACGGTCCTCTTCCTTCTGGCGGTAGCCCTGGTGTACAGGAGCACCGGAGAGCTGCGGCTGCAGGCCCTCTCCGGGCTGGCAGGCGCCCCGGCGGTCATGGTCTCCGCGCTCATGCTGACGGTGGTCATGACCGAGATGAAGGCCTTCCCCCTCTCCGGGTGGGGACTGGACCTCTACCAGGGGTCGTCGCCGGCGGTGGCCGGTGCGTACGGCTCGGTATGGACCATCGGCGTGCTGCTCTGGTCCGTCAGGGTGCTGCAGGCGCTGCCTCTACCCGGCCCGGACGTGCTTGTGTACATAGGCGCAGCCGGCCTGCTGCTCGGCCAGCTCGCCGGCCTCCGGGCCTCCAGCCCCGGCCGGATGCTCGGATACTCCACCGCCGGCTACGCCTCCCTCCTGCTCCTGCTGGCCGGTGCAGGAGAGCCTTCGACGACAGCCGCAACCGTGCTGCTGCTGGCGGTCTTCGGCGGGCTCGGCAAACTGGTGCTCTTCCTCTCCAGGGGCGGTCCCGCCGGTTGGAAGGGCAGCCGCTCCCCGCTGTTGCTGCTCGCTGTCCTCACCCTGGCGGGGGTGCCGCCGATGCCTGTCTTCTGGGCGAAGGTCCATCTGCTCAGGATGCTGTCCGACAACCCTCCGGTGATGGCTATCACCGCCGCCGGGCTGCTCTTCGAGGGCGTCTACCTGCTCCGCTACTGGGCCGCGGGGGGCAGGCGGGCGGCCGGGCGGCGCAGGCACTCGGCGGTCACCGTGCTCGCCGCCTGCCTCCCGGTGGCCGGGGCGGTCTGGCTGGGCCTGCAGTTCCACGGAGACCTCTCCCTGGCGGGCGGCATGCTCCCCTCCCGGACCATCGCGCTGCTCTTCGGGGGCGTGTTCGCCGCAGGTACCCTGCTGACCATCCCTGGCGTCCTGGGCGGAGGATACTCCAGGGGTGCGGTCTGGCCCTGGCTGCTGGCGGCCGGAGCGGCGCTCGCGGCGATGCCTGCTGCGGGCAACAGGCTGACGCTCTACGTCCTGTGGGAGCTGGCCACGGTGGCATCGGTGATGCTGGTGGCCCGGGGTGAGCGGAGGCACCGGGGGACCTGGTGGCTCTCCGTCTTCGGCCTGGCGTCGGGGTACGCCCTGCTGGCCGCCACCGTCCTGCCCCCCGGGAGGGCGACCGCACTGGTTGTGCTCGCCGCGGTTGCAGCCCTGCTGAAGATGGGGCAGGCCGGCGCCCACCTCTGGACGGTCAGGGCCTACGCGGATGCCCCACCTGCTGGGGCGGCGTTCCTGGGGGGCAGCGTCTCCAAGGCCGGTCTGATGCTCCTCATGATGCTGGCCGCCTTCGGCGGCCCCATGGACCCCCTCCCCCTTTTGGCATGGACCGGGGCGCTGACCGCGCTGGGCATGGCGGTCATGGCCTCGCTCAGCGGCGACTACAGGAGGGTGCTGGCCTTCGCCAGCGTCTCCCAGCTGGGGTACGCGGTGATGGGGGTCGCCCTCTGGACGGTGACCGGGTGGACCGCCGCCTCCTACCAGATGCTGAACCACTTCCTGTTCAAGACGGTGCTCTTCCTGGGTGCCGCCTCCGTGATCCTCAGGACGGGCACCTCGGAATACGACCGTCTCGGCGGTCTGGTCCGGAGGATGCCCCTTACCTTCGCATTCACCCTGGTCGCGGTGATCGGATTCTCAGGGGTGCCGCCGCTATCCGGCTTCGGCTCGAAGTGGCTTCTCTACATGGGCCTCATCGAGAGCGGATGGCTGCCGGTGGCCGTAGTGGCGATGTTCGCGTCCGTGGTCTCCTTCCTCTACGCCTTCAGGCTCCTGCACTCGGTCTTCCTCGGCCAGCTCCACACGGCCAATCGGAGGGTGCGGGAAGCCCCGCTGTCGCTGCTCGTCCCGCAGGCCATTGTCACCGCCGGCCTGATGGCGCTCAGCTTCAGGCCCACGCTGCTTCTCTCCCGGCTGTTGCCGTCGCTCTCTTCCGTCGTCGGACTCGGGGGAGAGACGCCGGTCGTCTCCGGCACCACGGTCGTAACCTCGCTGGGCTACTGGGACGCCTGGTCCGTCGGCATGATGGTCATGGGGCTCTTCGGGTTCGCCTTCCTCCTCTACTGGCTCTCCGGGCACAGGCCGCGCCACGTGGGGCAGCTCGACATAGGCTACGCCGGCGAGGTGCCCCGGGGACCGGAGGAGCTGCACCACGCGGGAGACTTCTTCAGGCACGTTCGGAGGGCGCTGGGCTTCCTCCCGGCGCTGGGTGCCGGCAGGCTCTTCGGCTGGGTCTCCGGCGCCGCCGAGGGTAGCGGAGACGCCGTCAGGGCTCTCTTCACGGGAGACGGCAGGACCTACCTTCTCCACTCGGTGGCCTTCATGCTCGCCTGCTACGTGCTCATGAGGGGAGGGCTCTGATGCCCCGCGCCCTCCTCGCACTGATGCCGACCGCCGCCTTCGCCCTCGCATGGGGCCTGCTGCTCGGGGGAATCTCCCGCAAGGTGGTGGCCAGGGTACACGGACGGATGGGGCCCAGGGTCACGCAGAACTTCGTCGACCTCTGGAAGCTCTTCAGGAAGAGCTCCTCGGTCCACCACGGCACCATGTTCTGGCTCGCCCCGATGTTCCGCCTGGCGGGCGGGATGGGCGTGCTCCTCCTGGTGCCCCTGGTCATGGGCAGCACCGTCATCACCAACGTCTCCTTCGCCGGCGACCTCCTCCTGGTCGTCTACTTCATGTTCTTCGGCTGCCTGGGGATGGCGCTGGGCGCCTCCGACTCGGGCCACCCCTACGCGGCGGTGGCCGTCAGCAGGGGGCTGGCCCAGATGTCCGCCTACGAGCTCTCCTTCTCCGTGGTGGTCCTGGTGCTGGCCGCCGGCATCGGGACCCTCTCGATAGGCGGGATAGTGGAGGCGCAGCAGGGCGGCGTCCTGGCATGGAACGCCTTCCGCTTCCCCTTCGCCTGGGCGGCCGCCATGATAGCCTTCCTGCCGATGAGCATGGCCGACCCGTTCGGGGTGGTGCTGGCCCCTCAGGAGATACCCATAGGGCCGCCGACCGAGTACGGCAGCAGGTTCCTGTCGCTGATGCTCGCGGGCAGGAGCATCTTCGGAGTAGCGAAGCTGGTCCTCTACGTGAACCTCTTCTTCGGCGGCGCCGGGAGCCTTCCCGGGCTGCTGGCGAAGACGTTCCTTCTCTACATGTACCCGGTGGTGGTCGGTGCGGTCTTCCCCCGCTTCAGGGTCGAGCAGTCCATGAGGTTCCTCTGGACGGTCCCGACGGCCCTGGCCGCGGTGGACCTGGTCAGGGTGATGGTATGAGCGAGGGTTTCCGCGGGGGCAGGCCGGAGAGGCTGATGACGGGTGCCGAAGCCTCCAGGCGAATAGACGAGATGGCCAGGGCCAACAGCCTCTGGGTCGTGGCCTACGGCACCGGTTGCGGCTCAATCGAGCTCAGGCCGCTCCACACCTCCAGGTTCGACATGGAGCGGTTCGGCATAGCCATGCGACCGACGCCGAGGCAGGCGGACGTGATAATCATCTCCGGCTACCTCTCGGTGAAGACGCTCAAGCGGGTGATAAGGGTCTACGAGCAGATGCAGACCCCGCGGTACGTCGTGGCGCTGGGCTCGTGCACCATCGACGGCGGAATGTATTACGACTCCTACAGCACGGTGAACGTAATCGACCGCTACCTGCCGGTCGACGTCTACGTGATGGGCTGCATGCCGAGACCGGAGGCGATTGTGGACGGCTTCGCCCTCCTCATGAGGAGGATAAGGGAGGGGCGGGCCGTCGGCTGGAGGCACTACCTGGAGAACCTGGACTGGTACAGGGAGAACCAGAGGGCAGTGATAACCGACTGGGACCTCCCGGAGTACAACTGGTGAGGGGAGGAGGCATGGGGGAGCTGACCGCGGCGGATACCCTCCGGGAGCGCTTCCCGACCCTGGAGGTCGTCCGGGAGCGGGTCGGCTACCTCCACGTGGAGGTAGGCTCGGGGAGCCTCATGGAGGTCCTCCTGGCTTGCAGGGACCAGCTGGGCATAACCGTCCTGCAGCTCGTCTCGGTCGTGGACCTCGTCGAGGATGACCTGCTCCGGATGACCTACGTGCTCGAGTCGCCGGGACACGACGAGGTGCTCCTGGTCTCCGCCCGCTTCCCGCGGGAGGGCTGCACCGTCCCGACGGCGAGCGGGCTGTGGAAGGCGGCCGAGGCCTTCGAGAGGGAGCTCCGGGAGATGTACGGAATAGACTTCCCCGGCAGCCCCAGGCTGGAGGAGGACTTCGTCCTCGAGGGGTGGGACGGCCCACCCCCGATGCTTCGGGACTTCGACACCCTGGAGTTCGCCATGGAGAGGTTCGGGAAGCGGAGGCAGAGGGAGCACAGGGACCCCAGAAGCTACGTCGGCGAGACCGTGGGCGAGTGGGACCTGCCGCTTCCACCCTCCACCGGTCGGGGGGAGGAGGACCGGTCATGAGCGCCGACCGGGCGACCGACCCCCGGAGCACCAGCCACGTCTTCGTCGGGCCGCAGCACCCGGGCGTGACGGGGAACATGAGCGTTGAGGTCTGGTTCGACGGCGACGAGATCACCAGGGCGGTGACCCATGTCGGCTACCTGCACCGGGGCTTCGAGAAGCTCATGGAGCGGAGGCTCTGGATACAGAGCTTCCCCCTGGTCTGCCGGATATGCGTTCCGGAGCCGGACATCAACGAGCAGTGCTTCGCCATGGCGGTGGAGGACCTCTGCGGGATGGAGGTGCCGGAGAGGGCCAGGTGGATAAGGGTCCTCGTCCTTGAGCTGGCCCGGCTGGCGATGAACCTGATGGCCTACGGGGGGCAGGCCGGATCCATGGGCCTCGGCACCGCCGCCATGTGGGGCATCACCATGCGCGACTTCGTGCTCGACCTCTTCGAGGAGCTGACCGGCGGGAGGATATACCACATCTACATCACCCCGGGCGGCGTTCGCAGGGACCTGACGCCCGGATTCGGGGAGCGGGTGCTCTCGGTGCTGCAGAGGCTGGAGCAGCGCCTCCCTGAGATGGACAGGCTCGTGCTGCACAACGCCGTCTTCAGACGGAGGGCGGAGGGGGTCGGCGTCGTTCCCCCTGCCTGGATAGACGAGCTGGGCATAGTCGGCCCCGCCGCCCGCGGGAGCGGCTCGCGTGCGGACATCAGGAAGGCGGACCCCTACGAGGTGTACGGCGAGCTGGACTTCGACGTGGTGACCGAGACCGGCGGAGACGTCTACGCGAGGACACTGGTCAGGCGCAGGGAGATAGACCTGAGCATCTCCCTGGTCAGGCAGGTGCTCGACCGGATGCCCGGGGGCGGGCCGGTGGCGCTCCCGCTACCGAACGTCACCAGGTGGAGGGTGCCCCCGGGCGAGGTCTACGTCAGGGTGGAGTCCGCCAGGGGCGAGTACGGCTACTACGTGGTCTCGGACGGCAGTCTCCGTCCGAGGAGGATTCACGTCCGGGGCCCATCGTACGTCCATGCCATCCCCCTTCTCGAGCGGATGCTGGTCGGGGCGAACATCGCGGACATAGCCCCGATAATGGTCTCCCTCACCACCTGCCCGCCGGAGATAGAGAGGTAGCGCCGTGAGGTTCAGGGATGTGGTATCGCCCTTCGTGGCCTGGATGCGGGCCGCCAGGCCGGCGGATACCATACCCTACCCGGACGCGCCGAGTCCGGGCGCCCCGCGCTACAGGGGCTTCCACGTGAACGACCTGGAGCGCTGCATAGGCTGCGGCAGGTGCGCCGAGATATGCGAGGTGCTCGCCATAGACATGGTCGAGGTGGAGGGAGGCGGACCCTCCAGGGGGGACAGCGGCCTCCGCCCGAGGGTGGACTACGGCAGGTGCTCCTGGTGCGCGCTCTGCGTGGACGTCTGTCCCACCGGCTCTCTGGGCATGGCCTCCGTTTACAGCTGGGTCGGCGAGGACCCCGACTCCTTCGGCTACGTTCCGGGGGTGGACCGGAAGGACTGGGACGACGACCCCAGGGGCTACAGGCAGGAGAACGGTGTTCTCGGTTGGGCGGCCGGACCCCGGGTGCCCATGCCTCTCAGGGAGCCGGGTGAGCGCGTGCGCGACTTCGGCGAGGTGGTGCTGGGTTACTCCCCTGCCGACGCCGCTGCGGAGGCCGCGAGGTGCATAGAGTGCGGCCTCTGCGTGAGCGCATGCCCGGCCCACATGCACGTGCCTGAGTACCTGGCGGCGATAGCCGGGGGAAGGGACGCCGAAGCGGTGAGGCTCTTCTACGAGAACAACCCCTTCGCCGAGATGTGCGGCCGGGTCTGCACCAGGCAGTGCGAGACGGTCTGCGCCGTCGGGCACCAGGGCGACCCGCTGGCCATCCGCTGGCTCAAGAGGTACGCATGCGAGCGTTTCGAGTCGCTGGCGGACGTCCTCGGCCCGGACGCCTCCCCGGGCAGCCCCTCGGGGAAGCGTGTCTCGATAGTGGGCGCAGGCCCCGCCGGGCTCACGGCGGCCTTCTACCTCGCGCGCAGCGGCTTCGAGGTCCACGTCTACGACAGGCTGCCCTTCCCCGGCGGCGTGGCCTGGTCGGCCATCCCGGAGTACAGGCTGCCCTTCCGGGGTCTCGGCAGGCAGACCGAGGTCTTCGAGAGGGCCGGGGTCCGACTGCACCTCGGCGAGGAAGTGGACCCGGAGGGTTTCGAGAGGCTCGAGGAGGAGAGCGACGCGCTCCTCCTGGCCGTTGGCCTCCAGACGAGCATCGACCCCGGCTTCGAGGGTACGGACCTGCCCGGGGTGAGCAGCGCCTTCGCCCTCCTGGGCTCCCGCCCGGAGGAGGGCGGGATGGACCCGGGGAGCAGGGTCCTCGTGATAGGTGGCGGGAACGTGGCCATCGACGCTGCCCGGACCTGCCGCAGGCTGGGGGCCGAGGTGGTCATCTCCTACCGCCGCCGCGTGCAGGACATGCCCGCCGACGGCGAGGAGATAGAGGAGGCTCTGGAGGAGGCTGTCGACATACGCGACAGGACCATCCCCCTGCGACTGGAGCGCGAGGGGGGGAGGCTGCTCTACACCTGCGTCGAGGCCGACATGGTTCCCGACCCGGAGGGGGGCAGGCCCAGGCCGGTGCCCAGGGAGGGTACGGAGAGCACCATCGAGGCCGACACGGTCCTGCTGGCCATCGGCCAGGCGGCCGACCTCTCCCTCCTCCCGGAGCGGGTACTGGAGGCGCTTCACATGAGGCGGCGACGCATCGACGTCGACGACCGGGGAAGGACCGGCCTGCCCGGCATCTACGCGGCGGGGGACGTCTCCCCCGGCGAGGGGGACGCGGTCACCGCAGTCGCGCACGGCATCCGCGCCGCCAGAGGCATCATCGAGGACCTGCTCGGATAGCCCTCCGCCTGCCGGCTCCGACCGTTCCCCCGGGAATACCCGGCCCCCGGCGGCTGTAGCACTCGCGGATAACACTCTCGAACGAACGGAGGGCTTGCCATGAGGATAGCTGCAGCGCTTCTGGCCGCCGCAGTAACGGCACTGACGGCCGTCACTGCCGGATGCGGGGAGGAGGTCGATGTCGCCTCCCCCGCCGGGCAGATAACCGTGAACGGCAACGGGACGGCCTCGGCGGAGCCGGACCTGGCCGTCGTGATCGCCGGCATAGACCTGACCATGGACGATGCGGCCACCGCCGTCGACTCGGCGGCCCGCGCGGCCGATTCCTTCATGCAGGCCGGCAGGGACTTCGGGCTCGCGGACGAGGATATGCGGACGGCCAGCTACAGCCTCTGGGTGGAGGAGGAGTACGACCCCTACAACTACGTCTACACCGGCGATCAGGTCTACCATGCTCGGCATTACGTCAGGTTCCGGGTAAGGGATACGGAGAGGGTCGGAGACCTCCTCGCGGCGGTGATAGACGCCGGCGCCAACTCCGTCTCCGGCGTCTCCTTCACCGTGGAGGACCGGGCCGCCCTGGAGGACTCCGCCTACGCCGACGCGGTGAGGGACGCTGCCGGGAGGGCCGCCATGCTCGCCGAGGCCATGGGGGAGGAGCTGGGCGATGTCCAGTACGTCTCGCAGTACGGCACCGCCTACCCAGCCGGTGAGACCGGCACGGACTACCGACAGGGGCTCATGACCGGCGTCTCGGCGCCGAGCCTTCAGGGCGGCTCCTTCCGGATTTCCGCCCAGGTCTCCGTCACCTGGGCGATCCGGTAGCCGCACCGGCAGCGGACGGGCACTCGCTGCCGGCCGTTTCTTTGCTCATACTCTGGCCATGGATGTTTTCTCGGGCCGACTGCAGGTCTACACCGGCTGCGGCAAGGGCAAGACGACCGCCGCGCTCGGTCTTGCGGTCCGTGCCGCCTGCGCCGGGCTGCCGGTCTACATCGGGCAGTTCATGAAGGGGGGGGGCTACTCGGAGCTCTGCCTCCCGGAGCGCTTCCCCGGACTGGTGACGATGGAGCCCTACGGCACACCCGGGCTCCTGTGCAGGGGGGAGCGGCCCCGCCACGAGGATCTCGAGGCGGCCCGCAGGGGGCTGGAGACCCTGCAGGCGGCTCTCCACTCCGGCATGTACAGGGTGACGGTGGCCGACGAGCTGTGCGTGACGGTCCACCTGGGCCTGCTGCCCGAGGCGCCGGTGCTCGAGCTGCTGGACGGCAGGCCTGGGGACGTCGAGCTGATCCTGACCGGGAGGTACGCCGGCGAGGGCATCCTGGAGAGGGCGGACCTCGTCACGGAGATGGTCGAGAAGAGGCACTACTACCGTACCGAGGGCCTTAAGGCCCGCAGGGGCATAGAGCACTAGGACCAGGGAGGTAGACCATGAGGACAGTGATTCTCCTTGCCGCGGTATTCTCGCTGACCGCCCGGGCTCAGATGGACAGGGGGGAGCTGCAGGTCTCCGCCGGCGCCGGGGTCTGGATGCCCGCTCTCCTGGACGAGGCCTCCGAGCTCGCGCCGGGTCCCGCCTTCTCGGCGTCCCTCCAGATACCACCGGCCCTCGGGAACGTGTTCATCATCGAGAGCGGGTTCCTCACCGCCGGCTGCGACCGGGAGACCTGGGACGGCGTCTACGGCGTGCCCCTGAGCATCGGCTGGCGCTACTACCCGTTCTACAGGACCTACGCAGGTCCCCGCGGCATCGAGCCGCTGCTGGGGGCGTACGGCGGCGGCATGCTCCTGTGGGACTCCCCGGAGGGCGAGCAGGAGGGGACCACCACCGGCGCCGGTATCCTGGGCGTCGAGGTCGGGGCGAGGATCTCGCTCGGCGGCGAGACCTTCGTAGATCTGACGGTCAGACCGGAGTGGGTGCCGGCAGGGGCCGGCCTCGCCGGGCAGGCGGAGGAGGACCTCTCCGGGCTGCGTGTCGGTGCCTCGGTGGTCTTCTAGGCGAATCCGGCCCCTCCGCGCCGGACGCGGTCGTCAGGTCCCCGCCCCTCCCCCGGCCAGCTGACCGCATGCTGCTGCTATGTCCGTCCCCCGCGAGCGCCGTAGCGTAACCGCCGGGCACCTGGGGTAGAGGTACTCGATGAAACGGTGTACGGCGGCATCGCCGGGCCTCTCGTAGGGCAGGCCCGGGACCGGGTTGTACAGGAGGAGGTTCACCTTGCAGGGGACCGAGCGGGTCAGCTCGGCGAGAGCAGCGGCCTCCTCGAGCGTGTCGTTGACCCCGGCGATGAGGCAGTACTCGAAGGTTACCCGCCTGCCGGTGGACTCGGCGTAGCCGCCGGCGTCCTCGACCAGCCTTCCGAGCGGCAGCCTCCCGGCAGCCGGGACCAGCCTCTCCCTGGTCTTCTGGACGGCGCTGTGCAGCGACACCGCAAGGCCGTACTGCCCGCCGAGCCGGGCGAGCGCCGGTATGCCGCCCGGAAGTCCCACGGTGGATACGGTGGTCTTCCTGGCGCCTATGCATATCCCCCGTGGGTCGCTGATTATCGAGAGGGCGTCCGCCACTTCCCCCAGGTTGTCCAGCGGCTCCCCCATCCCCATCAGCACTACGTTGGTCAACCGGGAGCCCGCCGCCTCCCCGCGGAGGGAGTAGAGCTGGGCGATGATCTCCGCGGCGGTCAGGTCGCGCCGCAGCCCGCCCGTCCCCGTGGCGCAGAAGGAGCACCCCATCCTGCAGCCCGCCTGCACGGAGAGGCAGGCGGTCAGCCTCGGCGGCTCGGGAATCAGGACGCACTCGACCCCTTCCCCGTCCTCGAGCTGCAGGAGGAGCTTGAGGGTGCCGTCCGCGGAGCGCTTCGAGCCCGTTACTTCCGGGACGGTCAGCCCCGCCCTCTCCGCCAGCTCCAGGCGGAGGTCCCGGGAGACGTTGGTCATCCGGTCCAGGGAGGCAACGCCCCGCTGGTGGACCCAGGAGAACACCTGGTCCGCCCTGAAGCCCCGGAGGCCCATCCCCACGGTAAGCGCCAGCTTCAGCTCGTCGTAGGGGATGCCGGTCAGGGTGCGTCCCCCGAATGGGTCGGTCGGGTCGCTGTCCCGTCGGTGTCGAGCGGTTATATATACCTCCTGTGAAAGGCTTACCCGTGCGGGGGGAGGATGATGAGGACACGTATCGGTATCATCGGCGGCTCTGGAATATACTCCCTCGAAGGGGTACGCATCGAGGACCGGATAAAGACCGAGACCCCTTTCGGCAAGCCCTCGGCGCCGCTGATACTCGCTGACTTCGAGGGCGTTCCCGCGGCCTTCCTGCCCAGGCACGGCGAGGGCCACACCCTGTCCCCCTCCGAGGTGCCCTACGCGGCCAACATCTACGCCATGAAGCATGCCGGGGTGAGGCAGATAATCGCGGTCTCGGCCGTGGGCAGCCTTCAGGAGCGCTACGCCCCGAGGCACTTCGTCGTTCCGGACCAGCTCTTCGACAGGACGAAGGGCGTCAGGAGGGACACCTTCTTCGGAGACGGGCTAATAGCCCACGTGGGCTTCGGGGACCCCTTCTGCGGCAGGCTGGGAGAGGTGATAGCCGAGGCCGGCCGCCGAGCCAACGCCACCGTCCACGAGGGCGGTACCCTCGTCGTGATGGAGGGTCCTGCCTTCTCCACGCGGGCGGAGAGCCGGGTCTACAGGAGCCAGGGTCACGCCATCATCGGCATGACCACCCTCCCGGAGGCCAAGCTGGCCCGGGAGGCTGGAATCTGCTACGCGGTCCTGGGCATGGTCACCGACTACGACGTCTGGCACGACACCGAGGAGGACGTCTCCGTGGAGACGGTGATAGCCAACGTCCGGGTGAACACGGTGAGGGCCAGGAAGACGGTCGCCCTGGCGCTGGAGGCGCTGGGCGGGGCGGGAGACCTCCAGTGCGGCTGCTGCGGTGGGCCGGAGGCCATAGGCCAGTCGGTCATAACCGCCCCCGAACGGCGTAACACGCTGACCACAGAGCACCTCAGGACCATCCTGGCCAGGTAGGCTTGCCCCGCAGCCGGAGGGCACGCGACCTGGGTGAGAGGGAGCTTCTCCGCAGGCTGAGACGGGAGCTGCCGGGTCTCGCCGGAGCGGTGGACGACGCCGCTGTGCTGGATGGCCTCTCCTGCCCGGTAGTAACCACCGACAGCTTCTTCGAGGGCTCCCATTTCCACAGGTGGTGGGCACCGCCCGATGTCCTCGGCAGGAGGCTCCTCGAGGCCGCCGTCTCCGACCTGGCCGCCATGGGTGCCCAACCTCGCTGCTTCCTGGTGGCCCTCTCCCTACCCGGCGACACGGAGCTGGAATGGCTCACCGGACTCTACGGGGGGCTCACCGGTCGGCCGGACTGCCCCCCGGTCGGGGGTGAGACCGTCGGCGGCGACAGGCTGGGCCTCACCCTTACCGCCATCGGCGAGGGCACCGAGAGGGAGAGCCTCCTGAGGCGCGACGCCCTGGCCCCGGGGGACCTCATCTGCCTGCCGGGGATGGTGGGGAGAGCCCTGGACGCTCCCCGGCTCCTGGAGCGGGTCGGCGGCCTGGAGGGCGAGGGGCTTCTGCCGGCCCGCCCCGGCCCGACCCCGGAGGAGCTTGAGCGGGTGAGGGACTTCCTGAGACCCCGCGCCATGGTCCGCCTGGGTCTCGAGCTCAGACGGGCCGGTATCCGATGCGCCATAGACATCTCCGACGGCCTGGTATCGGAGGCGGCGCACCTTGCAGAGGAGAGCGGGGTGGACGTCGTGCTGGACCTGGATGCGGTCCCGGTCTACCCCGGGCTGGAGGAGCGCGGGATGGAGGCGGCCACCGCAGGGGAGGACTACCTGCTTCTCGTGGGGTCACCGCCGGGACCGGCAGCGCGCTTCCCGGAGCTGGTGCCGGTAGGCGAAGCCCTGAAGGGCAGCGGTCGGCTGGAGATCAGGCAGGCGGGGCAGCCGGTCCCCGGAGGGAGCGGCGGATGGGACAACCTGGCAGGCGGAAGGGACGGAGGATGACCGACGAGAGGACGAGGAGAGAGGAGCTGCACGTCTCCGGCGACGAGCTGCTCGGCAAGGTGAGGGAGCTGGTCCACCAGGGCAACGTCCGGAGGATAATCATCCGCAACGAGAGGGACCGGACGCTCCTGGAGGTCCCTCTCACCATCGGGGTCATAGGGGCCGTGCTGGCCCCCACCCTTGCCGCGGTGGGCGCCGTGGCCGCGCTGGTGACGAAGTGCTCGATAGTGGTCGAGCGGGTGGTGGAGGACTAGCCGGAGACCATCGCCACGAAGAACCTGGAATACTCCACGTCGTAGCCCTCGTTCGTCTCCAGCCCCAGGGTGCTTATCGCGGATACGGCCTCCTGCGGCAGCGGGACCAGCCGCAGCGTGTCGCCCTCCCAGTCGCCGCCTTCGACCCAGTCCTCCCAGGTGGCCCACATGGAGCCTATCTCCTCGCTCTTCAGCGAGCCCCCGGCCCAGTCGCAGAGCGTCTGCTCGATATCCCTCTCCCCGCCTGCGAGGGTGACCGAGCCGTCGGTCCCGCGGACGAAGGTGAGGGACTCTCCGTCGTAGCCCGGCTCCAGCGTGGCCCCCTCCCCCGTAAGGATTACCGGCGCCAGCTCCTCGCCGGTCACGGGGACCAGGGAGCTCTCGTAGTAGAGGAAGAGCTCCATCGAGCCGTCGGAGAGCAGTATGGGCATCGAGGGGACGGTGCGCCACTCATCGACGCAGTGCGAGAAGCAGAGCTCGTCCGCTCCGGGCGGGATCGGCATCTCCCTGAAGAAGACCTCCCGCTCCTCCACCCCCAGGGTTGACAGGTTCCAGGCGGCCATGGCCGAGGGCACCACCGCCAGGGCGTTCGGCTCGTCCATGCCGTCGGGGGCCGGGTAGGTCTCCAGGAAGTCCCCGGCGGTCAGGTCGACGGTGAACCTGCCTGTGAAGGGTGCTCCGTGGAAGTAGACGACCGGCGCCCTGACAAGCATCTCATCGTCCTGGACGTACTGCTGGTCCTCCTGGCCCTCCCCGGGCGCCGCCGCCACGTGGGGACGCCCCTCCTCGAAGGTCACCACTCCCCACTCGTGCACGTAGACGACGTCTGCGTCCGGCGGCGGGGCGATCACTGTGTCTGCCAGAGCGGCGAAGAGCAATGGGAGCATGACGGCCTCCATTCTGAATCGTGCAGTACCCCCTCCCGGGGGCTGGCTCTCGTCCCTGCCCGATTATACATCCCGAGCGCCCGGCTATTCCATAGGCCAGTCTGTACTCCTTCGGCCGGCCCGGCAATATTACGGCCTGACGGATGGAAGGAGAGACCCGCCCCATGGTAACCTACATAGTGGAGGCCTCCGCGCTGGGACTTGGCATAGGCCTGCTCCTCTGGCTCATCAGGAAGCAGTCCTCCAGCAGCGGCGTCAGGGTATGGGTGCTCCTCGCAGGACTCGCCGGGGCGGTCTATCTGGGCATGCGCATCATGTCGGTCCCCCCTCACGACCTCGCGTACAAGATAAGCCTGGCCGCCACCATCATCCTCGGGGCGAACGCCGTCCTCCAGCTCCTGAACCTCCTCCTCTACGAGCACCTGCTCAGGAAGAGGGGGGACGTGGTCATCCCCCGCCTCATCGTGGACATCATCAACTTCATCATACTCGCCGTGGTCTTCTTCGCGGTGCTGAACTGGGTCTTCGGGGTCAAGCTCTCCGGGATACTCCTGACCTCCACGGTCATATCGGCCATCATCGGTTTCTCCCTGCAGGACATACTCGGCAACCTCTTCGCCGGCCTGGCGCTGCAGATGGAGCGCCCCTACGTGCTGGACGACTGGATAAGGGTGGGCGAGCAGGAGGAGGGCAGGATAGTCCAGATGAACTGGAGGTCCCTGACGATAGCCACCAGGACCGGGGACCACGTGACCCTGCCCAACGCCACCGTTGCGAAGGAGCGGGTGGCGAACTTCTCCCGGCCGAGCACCGCCCACATGTGCAGGACTACCGTTGGCATGGCCTACTCCCACCTGCCGGGGACGGTGAAGAGCGTCATCGTCGCCGCTGCCCAGGAGGTAGACGGCGTCCTGAAGGATCCTCCGCCGGAGGTCCTCCTCAGCGGCTTCGCGGCCTACTCGGTGGAGTACGACGTTAGGTTCTGGATAGCCAACTACAGGGCCCGGCTGCACATCGAGGACGCCGTGAGGACCAGGATCTGGTACGCCCTCCAGAGGGCGGGGATGAGCATACCGTTCCCGATAAGCGACGTCACCGTCAGGTCGGTGCCGGAGGACCAGGAGACCCGGGTAAGGGACAGGCTCCGCTCGGAGGTGATAGGCGAGCTCGGCGGGGTGGACATCTTCTCCCCCCTCACCGACCAGCAGATAGCGGTGCTCGCAGATACGACGACCAAGCTGCTCTTCACCCGTGGGGAGCTGCTGGTCAGCCAGGGGAGCAGCGGCGACTCGCTCTTCGTGATAACCGGCGGCAGGGTGGAGGTCTACGTCCAGAGCGGCACCGGCAGGAGGATACACCTGGCCGAGCTGGGGGAGGGCGACTACTTCGGCGAGATGAGCCTTCTCACCGGCGAGCCGCGCTCTGCGTCGGTTGAGGCGCTTACCGACACCGAGGTCATCATGGTGGAGAAGAGGGGGCTGGCGGACATCCTGGAGTCTGAGCCGGAGGTTCTGGAGCCGCTTACCGACAGCCTGGAGAAGCGCCTGGAGGACCTCTCCGGCAGGCTTGCCGAGGGCGCCGCCGTCGAGCCGAGCCCCAGGGAGAGGAGGGAGAGGAAGGAGCACCTCTTCACTAGGATATGCGATTTCTTCGGTCTCTCGGGCCTCTAGCTCCCCCCGGCCATCCCGCCCATCACGAACCGCCCCGCCGGAGAGTCATCTCCGTCCGGGGAGCCCAGACGGACCTCCCCCACCAGGGTACCTTTGGCCAGCATGTCCACCAGGTCCACGGCAAGGTCGCCCGTGGGGCCCTCCGGCATGGCCGACATGTCCATGTAGATCGCGTCGTCCCCTCCCGAGCCGCCGAAGCCGACCCAGGGCCGCCCGGCCG
The DNA here is from genome assembly GCA_964423505.1 of uncultured bacterium. Taxonomy (GTDB): domain Bacteria; phylum Fermentibacterota; class Fermentibacteria; order Fermentibacterales; family JCC-6; genus CAYREX01. The sequence continues at coordinate 158,547 of CAYREX010000004.1, forward strand.
GCTCGTACATCCAGTAGGCGGTCACCGCCAGGGTATCGCTTCCGCTCAGCATGCGCAGGTTCCCCCACCTGTCCACGCTGATGGACGGCGGCGCGGAGAGCCCCAGGTCCGCCGGCTCCACCCCGTCCAGGGTGACCGGCAGGAGAGGCGGGTCCGGCAGCTCGCCGGCAAGCAGCCAGGCCTCCAGCTCCTCCCTGGACCTGCACAGCGGCTCGGAGGGGTAGAACCTGCAGTGGTAGGTGCCCCCGTCGGCTGAGATCACGGTCCCCACCATGGTCTGGCCTGCATGGGCGGAGAGGCGCATCGTAGCCTCCGGGTCGCCGAGGTAGATGTCACCCCCGCCGAGCATGATGCCCCAGCCGTCCAGCTCCATCCCGGCGAGCCGACCCGAGGTCGAGCTCAGCGTCCATCCGTCGTCCTCCGGGACGGCGGTCGCCTCGAGGCTGCCGCTCGCTCCGGCGAAGAGCAGGCTCAGCTCCACAGAAGGCCGCTCCCAGGCTCCCTCCGAGACGAGACCGGCCAGCTCCTCCGGCGTCAGGACGCCCGGATGCACCCGGAAGGCGTTGTAGTCGTAGGAGCCCGTCAGGAGCCAGAAGCCGTCCCGGGGGAGGCCCAGGACCTGCACCTCGCCGGACCTCTCGGGCAGCAGCAGCATCCGTCCGTCCGGCGCTGCGCCGGGGATCGAGAGGAGCCCCATGCTCCACATCGGGAGGGTCACCGTGTCTCCCGGACAGGCATCCCCCCTGAAGGCGGAGAGCACCAGCACGGTCATGCTGTCCGCCCCGACCTCCAGCACCTCGCCCTCGTACGCCCATGGCAGGTCCGGCATATCGGCCTCGAGGTCCGTGAACCAGGGCGCGGCTGCCGCACCGGTACAGAGGACAAGGGCCAGCGCCGCGGGGGCTACCGTCTCTCTCATCTCTCTCCTCCTCCACGTGATACAGCCGGACCGGCCGGGGATTCCCCTCGGCCGAATATTGTCGGGCTCAGGGAGTAGTAGACGGCCAGCAGCCCGGAGAACACCGCGCTTGAGAGGAACCTCCATCTGAGCGGTATCCTGTTCTGGATGATGTAGTTGGCCGCCAGCGAGACCGGGATGTTCGCCAGGAAGGAGAGGAGGCCCAGGCGCAGCAGGTCCGGCCCGACTGATCCGGCCGCAGGGTCGAAGAGCCTGATGAAGAGCAGGTGCCTGGCTATCCACAGCGGGTTGAAGTAGAGCTGGGCCAGCCCCGTCCTCGCCAGGGAGCGGGGCAGCCCGGAGAGCCGGGCCGTCCGCCTCTCTATCCACCTGAACCATGCCGGTATCTCCAGGGCGTACACGGCTCCGCCTACCAGCATCATCCCCAGCACCCGCCAGAGAGAGAGCTGACCCTGTATGAGGGATGCGGCGGTGTCCCCTGTGGCGTAGACCAGGACGCCGCGCAAGACGTCGCCCCTCTGGTAGGGGAGTCTCACGGCCCCTCCCCGACCTCCCCCGTGAGGAGGCTGAGCAGCCTCTCGGCCGACATGGGCGAGACGTGCTCCGACGCCTCCTTCCGCCCGGCGGCACGCAGGGCGTCCAGCAGGGCGGTATAGGCCCCTATCCCGTACATGAAGGGCGGCTCCCCCACCGCCTTCGAGCCGTAGACTCCCGACCCCCCGCCGCTGCCAGCCAGCAGGTGTACGGTCACCTCCGGCACGGAGAGTATGTCCGGCACCTTGTAGGTCGCCATGGAGTCGGAGAGGAGCCTGCCGTCACCGTCGCAGCGCAGCTCCTCCATCGTCATCCAGCCGATGCCCTGCACCAGACCGCCCTCTATCTGTCCCCTGTCTATCGTCTCGTCGATGCTCTCCCCGCAGTCGTGTACAACCCTGACCGATTCTACCCTGCAGGTGCCACGCAGCCTGTCCAGGGCCACCGTCACCATCGCGGTCCCCGCCACGTGGTAGGCGAAGGGTCTTCCCCGGCCGGTTTCCCTGTCGAAGTGGATGCCCGGCGTGGCGTAGTGCGCCTGTGCCGAGAGGCTCACGCGGCTCTTCCATGCCTCCGCAACCAGCTCCACCCACCCGAGGTCGGTCGGCTCCCCGTCGAGGAGGACCGCACCCTCCCGGATGACGATGGCCTCGGACCCTTCGGCGGGGAGCCCCAGGAGGTCGGCGGCCCTGGCCCTCAGCCTCTCCAGGATGGCGTGGCAGGCCATCCGCACAGCGTTGCCGTTCATGTCCGAGCCGGTGCTGGCGGCGGTGGGCGAGGCGTTGGCGGCCCTTGTGGTGTTGGTCGTCTCCACCGCCACCAGCGAGGGATCCAGGCCGAGGGTCCTGGCGGCCACCAGCCGAAGCTTGGAGCCGACCCCCTGCCCCATCTCCACCGCGCCTGTGCTGACCCCCACGCTGCCGTCCAGGTAGACGTGGACCAGCGCGCTGGCCTGGTTCATCGAGGTGTTGGTGAAGGAGATGCCGAAGCAGACCGGCATCAGGGCCGTCCCCCTCTTCACCACCGGGTCGGCGGCGTTCAGGGCCCGGACCCTCTCCGCCTCCTCCTCCGGTGGATACAGCCTGCAGAGCTCCTCCCAGCTCCTCCTGACCTCGTCGCCCTCGTAGGCCATCCCGTAGGGCAGGAGGTCGCCGGTGGAGAGGAGGTTCCGTTCCTGCAGCTCCCGTACCGGCACGCCCAGCCTCCCGGCTGCGTCCGCCAGGGCGCACTCCATTACGAACATTGCCTGCGGGCCGCCGAAGCCCCTGAATGCGGTGTTCGGCGGTCTGTTGGTGCGGCAGCAGTGCCCGGTGACCCTGACGTTGGGGACATGGTAGCTGGCGGTGGCGTGGAACAGGGTCCGCTCCATTATCGCGGTGGACAGGTCCGAGGCGGAGCCGGAGTCCTGGTAGTAGGTGACCTCCCACGCGATGACCCTTCCCTCCGCGTCCAGGCCCATCCTGTAGTCGGAGGTGTAGGGGTGTCTCTTACCGGTCCAGGCCATGTCCTCGCAGCGCTCCAGGACCAGCTTCACCGGCCTTCCGGTGAGCCTGGCCCCGAGCGCGGTCATGACCGCCCACGGGGTGGCCTGGTCCTCCTTCCCGCCGAATGCGCCGCCCAGCCTCCCAACGTCCACCTCCACCGAGGTCATGCTCTCGCCCAGGACCCTGGCGGTCACCCTCTGGACGTAGGAGGGGCCCTGCGTGGAGGAGTGGACTAGGAGCCTTCCGTCCTCCCCCGGCACGGTCATGGCGGCCTGGGTCTCGAGGTAGAGGTGCTCCTGTCCCCCGGAGTCCGCCCTGCCCTCGATCACCGTCCGGCTCTCCCCGAATGCCCGCTCGACGTCTCCGATGGCGAGGGTGGTCGAGGGCGCCACGGTGAGGCCGAGGCGGAACGCCTCCCTCGGTTCCAGGACCGGCCTCTCCTCCTGCACTTCCAGCCTGACCGCCGCCGCTGCCCGTCTTGACAGACGCCGCGAGGAGGCCAGCACCAGCGCCACCGGCTCCCCTGCGTAGGAGAGCTCCCGGGTGGCGAGCAGCTCCTCGTCCATGATTATGGTGCCTATCTGGTTCTCTCCCGGGATGTCGTCCGCGGTGAGCACGGCGGCCACTCCCGGCATTGCCAGTGCCCTGGAGGCGTCTACCTCTCTGAGCTCGCCCCTGGCCACCGGCGACGTGACCACCGCGGCGTGCAGGAGCCTCGGAGGCTCGGGCAGGTCGTCTACGAAGAGGGAGGAGCCCCTGACGTGGAGCCGGGCATCGTAGTGCATCAGAGTATCCCGGACAGCTCACCGGGCTCCAGGAAGCCCGAGAGATGCGCGATGACCAGCCTGCCCAGTAGTGTCCGCTTGTAGGCAGCCGTCCCCCTTACGTCGTCGATGGGCGTCACCTCGCCCATGGCCCTGAGCGAGGCGTCAAGGGCCAGCTCGCCCGAGACGCGGCGCCCGGGGAGCGTGCGGGATGTCTCGCGCAGCAGCATCGGAACCGGACCGACGCCGCCGGCCGAGAGCCTGGCTTCGATGACGGTGCCCTCCCGGACGGAGAGCCTAGCGGCGGAGCATACCGAGGCGATGTCCAGGTGCTCCCGCATGCCGACCTTCTCGAAGAGGACCTGCTCCCCCGCAGCCGGCACGGGGAAGCTGAAGCCTTCGATCAGGTCTCCCTCTCCCATCCGCAGCCTCTTGTACCCGAGGTAGAGGTCCTCCAGGGGCATCTCGGCGCCGCTCTCCAGCCTGACCGTGGCTCCCAGGGCGATGAGGATGATGGTCAGGTCCCCTATGGGCGAGGCGTTGGCCACGTTGCCGCCAACGGTGGCCCTTGCCCTCACCTGCGGAGAGGAGATGAGCCTGCGCGCCCTCCGCATGCTCTCGAACCGGCGAAGCGGGTCGCTGGCGAGCAGCCCCTCGGCGGTGCACATGGCCGGCACATGACATATCCCGCCGGAGACCCGGGGGGAGCGCTCACCCCCCTCGAGCTCCAGCAGCCTTGGCCTCACCTCTCCGGTCAGACCTGCGATAGCCATGACGTCGGTGCCGCCGGCCACCGGTACATCACCGGCCGGAGGAGGAGCTGAGCCGGGGAGGCTCGAGATGAGGCGGGGGGCTTCGGGAAGCCATCCGGGTACGACGCCGAGGCCGGCGAGCCACTCCGAGTGCTCGGGGGAGAGGGGGTCCGACGCGGGAGAGGCTCCGATGCGTCCGCAGAGCCTGTCCATCGCCCTGATGACCGAGGAGTAGCCGGTGCATCGGCAGATGTTGCCGGCCACAGAGGCCACGCACCCCTCCGGCGTGGGGACCGTCTCGCCAAGCAGGTAGGCGGTGACCGACATAACCATGCCCGGCGTGCAGAAGCCGCACTGCGAGGCGCCCTCCTCCAGGAGCACCGACTGGACCGGCGAGAGGCGCTCCGGTCTTCCGATGGCCTCCACGGTCATCACCAGCCTGCCGCGGGTGGCGCCCACGGGGAGTATGCACGAGCAGACCGCCCTGCAGCTCATCCTGCAGTCGGGCAACGGCTCGCCGAGGATGACGGTGCAGGCGCCGCAGTCGCCCTCCCTGCATCCGGCCCTGGTGCCGGTGAGACCGGCCTCGTTCCTGAGCAGGTCGAGCAGGGTGCAGCCCGGGAGCAGGGCGGAGTCATGCCTCTCCCCGTTCAGGAGGAGGACGGCGCTGTCGGTGGGTTCCTGCCGCGTCTTCCCGAGCATTTCTGGAATGTACAACGTGACGGGGCTGCTGGCACCCCCGACGGGATGCGGGAGCTAGATGTGGTCCTGGAGAATGGGCTCCCGGCCGGTGAGCATCCGGAAGAGGAGGTACCTCAGGGTCTGGTCGGAGGGGACATGTCCGCCCTCGTACTCCACCAGGGATACGTCCAGCCCCTGCCTGCCAAGGTAGGAGGTCATGCCCGCGGACCTGTTGAACGGGACCACTGCGTCCTCCGGGCTGTGGGCCACCAGGACCCTGGTGGAGCAGGCCTCCGCCAGCTCCTCATCGGAGAGGTGATGGGCCAGCGGTACTCCGCTGAAGCAGATGACGGCGTCGAAGATATCCGGGTTGGTCAGGGCTATGGTGACCGCAGGTCCCCCTCCCTGGGAGAAGCCGACCATGTAGACGCCCGATACGTCGAACAGAGCGGTGATCTCCCGTACGGACGCGAGGACACGCGCCTCGGTTATGGAGGTTGCTATGGTGGTCGCGTGCGGATCCTGCTTGCCCTGGTCCCAGGAGTAGCCCCTGTCCCAGCCCCTGTGCTCCCTCGCCGAGAGGAAGGTCCCCCTGGGAGCTACGACTATCGCCTCGGTGAACAGGGAGGAATGGACCAGCTGCACGGCGTCTTCGGGGGTGCTGCCGTAGCCGTGGAGGGCTACGATCAGAGGATGCCCCCCATCACGGTCCGGGACGTCCGGGAGACGGATTGCGCCTCCGCGCACCGAGGTCTGCTCGAGGTTCTCCATCCTGTCCAGCAGCTTGGAGAGGCTCTCGTCCGGACTGGTGGAGCCGGAGGTGATGCTCTCGGTGAGGCGCTTGCCGAGCGTACCGGTCCGGAAGACCAGCAGCGCCGCAACGGTCCCGAGCATCAGGAGCGTGCAGAGCAGCAGGCTCCTGACGATGGTGCGGACCTTGCCTCTAATCATACGATGACCCCGATCCATGCCCTGGTGGCCTCACGCACTAACCCTGAATATACAACACTGCTCCACCCCGCAGGTTCCCCGTCCCGCTTATGACTTTACTCGGAATCCCGCGGGTAAACGGGCTGGCAACAGAGCGATCTTCCCCGGCTATCCACTCATTAATCAATAGTGTTCAGGTAAAGTGGTAAGCGGTACGGAAGGGGGCGGGTCCGTGAAGACCCGCCCCTGCTGCTTCGGAGACTCCCGGGGGAGCCTGCTACATAGCTCCCTCCACGACGAACTCGACCCTCCTGTTGAGCGCCTTGTTCTCCGGGGAGGTGTTTGGAACCGCCGGCCTGTTCTCGCCGTAGCCCTCGGTGCTGAGGAGCGACGGGGGCACGCCGAGGTCGACGAGGTAGTCGTAAACCGCCTGCGCCCTCTCCTCGCTCAGCCTCATGTTGTACTCGTCGGTGTTGTCGGAGTCGGTGTGACCCGCTATGAGCACCGAGAGGTCGCCCTCACTGATGGCTTCAGCTATCCCCGCCAGCTGGTCGTGGAACTGCTGCCGCACGTTGCTTCTGTCCACCTCGAAGTAGACCGGCTCGAAGTCAACCGGCTGCAGCTCGAAGTCTATGGTGACCGTCTCGCCGGCCATGACCGTCTCGACCGCCGTATCGCCGAGGTAGCCCGGTGCGGTGGCCGTTACGGTCCAGGTGCCCTCGGGGGCGTCGAAGCCGTAGAGCCCGTCGGAGCCGGTCATGTCGCTCTCCGGTATATCGGAGTCGACGGTGGCGCCGGCAATCGGAAGGCCGCTCTGGAGGTCGGTAACGCTGCCGACTATCATCCCGGAGATGGGCTGCAGGGCGAAGTCCCGTGTGATGCTGCCGCCTGCGGGGATGCTCACCATGGCCGAGGCGGTCTGGTAGCCCTCGGCACTTGCAGAGACGTCCACGCTGCCCTCGGGAAGCTCAGCCTCGTAGTAGCCGGTCTCCATGTCCGTCGTCACGCCGGCCACAGCGGTCCCGGGGAAGCCGACGTCGGCGGAGAGCAGCGCACCGGTCTCCGCGTCGGTTACTACGCCGGAGAGCATGCCGGTCGTGGGATCCGGCCTGAGGTCACTGGAGTACATGATGTTTAGGCCGACTCCCCACTCGGGCGGGTATCCTCCCGGAAAGGGGGCGAAGTGCGCCCTGTAGTTGTTGGAGGGGGTCTCTCCGGCCTGGTAGGCGTGGTGCCCCAGGTCGGTGAACTCCGGGTCGAAGTCGGACAGGGCGAAGGAGCCGACCACGTCGAAGGCGAGGCCGCTCTTGGTGGAGAGCCTGAGACCGGGCGAGACGGATATGTAGTCGTCGAAGTCCTCGTTGTCCCCCATCTCCCAGTCCCGCGTCATGTGATGCATCCACTCGGCCTCGGTGAAGAGGGTCACGTTGCCGATGGGGTACTCGACGCCGGCGGCCAGGCGGAAGACCGGGTCCTCCACTTCCATGTCCACATCGACTGTATCGGTCCAGCCTGATCCGCTGTACCTGCGGTCAGTGAACTCGAAGCTCTGCCTGTAGTAGTGGTATCCGACGTTCAGATGCAGGGCCGCGGGGTCCATGTCCAGCGACATGAGCAGATCGGCTCCCGCCGAGAGGTTCGTGCCTATCATCGGCCTTCTCATCTCGAACATCGGCTGCCACATGTGCCAGATGCCGTCGTATCCGTCGTAGTCTATCACGTACGGCTGGTCGCCGCCGTCGTATATGGCGAAACCGGCCCAGGGCATGAGGCCTATGTGGAACCTCTCCGAGAGAGGCGTGCCGTACTTTATGAACAGCGCCGCCTCGCTGAAGCCGTCGTCGTTCTCCCAGTCGCCGACGGCATCTAGCCGGTTGGCTACGTCGCACCTGTTCAGGGCGTTCAGGACGTAGCTGACCCGGCCGGCCACCTCGAACTTGCTGCCGAGGCCGAACGCCGTGGTGATGTACCACGTCCCGTCGTACTCGGTATCCTCGATGTCGTACGACGTTCCTCCGAGTATTCCCGTCCTGACGTCCCTGCTCTGCCCCATGAAGCTGAACAGGGCCAGCGAGAACTCACCCGCCCCTATGGGCTTCGCGTCCACGACCCTGTTGAGGCCCCTGACGCCCTGGTACGAAGGAAGCGCATATGCGCTACCAGCCACCACGAGTGCGAGCAATAGAAGGACAAAACCTCGTCTCATGGTCCCCTCCATTCTGAGGCTTCGCTCTACGGTTAACTTGGAGTAAATAGAAGCAATAGCCTTGCCATACGTCAATACGTGGGTGAGGGCCCATTAGAGGCGCCCATCTTCTCTCAAAAGCCTATAACTGTGGTAGTGATCCCCGTGAGGCTGCATTTCGGTGCCGCAGTGTGCAAGACGGCGCACTGTATCCCGGGAAAAACCGGCCCCCATTCAACTCCGGGGTCGGAGCACGCAGTTGAAAAAAATCAACCGGGTGCTCCGACCCCATGGTTGAATCGGTCAGTCTTCCGTGCTGCAGAGGAGGAGACGGCTCCCCGATCTGAGCACGAAGCCCCCGCCGCCGGGCAGCCCCTTCGCCCGACTCCATCCGTGGAGAGGTCCAGGGATGCCGGTGAGTGTGTCGTGCTCCGCCGGCCCCGGCACCGACCAGTTGATGCCGCCGAGCAGCAGGGTCTCCCCGCCGTCCATGCTGAAGAGGTAGTCGCCTTCCCCGACCGCACCGTAGAAGGATATCTCTCCCCCGGGCACGGGAACCTCCCGGCCGTCGGCGTATCGAAGGACCTGGCCGTCTGTGCTCCTCGCCAGCCCGGCGTCAGGGAGTACCCAGGTGCTGATGATGGCCGGGGTGTTCACCGTGGTATCCTCCAGGAGCACCTCGCCTGTGGTCACGTCGGCTATCATGTTGGGCGGATACCAGCCCGAGGCCACGAGGTCCGACCATGGATTCGGGTTGAAGCCGTCGCCGAGGAGGTCTCCGCGGCCCCCTGACCGCTCACCGGTGACCACGTCGATCATGAAGCCCTCCATGCCCTCGTACTCCGCTTCATCGGCGAAGTACGCGACGTAGTCCTCGGGGTTGGGAGGACAGTCGAGCAGGGGAGAGCCGAACACGTACCTTGAGTCCCGGGTGAACGAGAATCCCGGACCTCCGCCGACGTCGAACGAGAGACCCAGGATACGTCCGTCCGCGCCGTCCGGGGTCGCCGCCACGATGCAGATGGGGCCGGGCACATAGCCTTCCTCCGGCTGCAGCTCGTCGGGCACCGTCACCTGCTCCAGCCAGCAGAGGGTCGAGCCGTCGGGGCTGAGCATCAGACCCCTTACCGTCCCCACGTATCCCCAGCCGTCCATGACAGGGCTGTACTCCGACGCGTAGGACCAGCTGACCTCCGGGTCTCCGGTGTCTGCTATCCTGATGCGTTCGTCGGTGTCGATGTAGTAGATCCTGCCGTCCTCCAGCAGGACGAAGTCGGGAGCGTAGGGAGAGAGAGAGTCAACGAGCACCGGGTCCACCGTCAGGGCTCCGGTGCAGAGAACGAAAGCCAGAAATGCCGGTGACATTTCCACCTCCAGGGTGAGTTGCCGCTTCGAGTGTTATCATACCAGAGAGGAGGGAGGAACACATGGTCCGGGCAGCGACTCTCTGCGCGGTGCTGGCCACCTGCTCAGCCGCCGCGCCATGGCTGAGCCTCTCCGGGGGCATGGACACGGCCTTCCTTGCATGGGAGCACGGAGACCTCTACTCCTGGGGGTTCCAGGGAGCCGTTGGTCCAAGGCTGATCGACGACCTGTACCTCAGGGCGAAGGCCACCATACCTTTGCCAGTTTTCATCGGGGTCATAGCGGGGAACCAGGTCTGCGCCGGAGGGGAGCTGACGTACCTGCCGACCAACCCGGACGAGAGATTCGCGCTGAAGACGTCCGTCGGGGCTTCATGGTGCCTCATGTGGCCGCAGCACGTGATAGTCATCCTGGCCGACGGCGATACCGGGGGAGAGCCGCAGCCCGAGCATGACTTCGACAGCGGCACCGGTCTCAGGCTGGATGCGGCTGTCAGTATAGGCTACAGGTTCGATAGCGCCGCAGTATGGCTCGACCTCGGCATCGACCACCGCATCATTGACATCATGCGGTTCGAGGACGGTATCAGGGAGGACGCCCAGTACCGCTTCACCGGTCCCCGCATGGGCCTCTCCTGCGAACTCTACATCTGATGCAGCAAAGGAGCGGGGCAGGCTGTTGCATCGATGCAACAGAAGTGCCGGAGCAACCTGATGCAGGCTGGCGACCCTTGGTCCTGCCGGTTTGAACACCCAGCCCAGATGGCTTCGTAAAGTGATAACTTTCAGGGAGATAGGACGATAACGGTGTTCAGGGGCGAATTCGGCCGATCCACGATAACTCCAAACGAGGCGCTGGAGTACACCGCCGAGGAGGAATGGAACCGTGTGCAAGCCGGGCACGTATGCACCGGGAGGATGATGCGAGAATCAGGAGTCGAAGAATCCAAGTAAGGTGTTTATCTAGCTGTGATTCACCGGCAGTCGCTGGAGACTATCAAGCGTTGGGCTCCAGGTGAGATTGGCAATGCCACCTCGGCGACCACTGGAAGAGGCTGGTGGTGACGGAGAGGGGGCTCAGACACATCCGCACTTCAAGCGGGGAGCATGAAGCCGGAAGCTGCAGAGAGGAACCCGGTCCCTGCAGCAAGTAGGGCCGCGTTCTTGCATCCTCCTCCGGGCCGGGGTATACTGAATCAGAGGTATGTTTATCGGGATCTCCCGCGATGGGGGGGGGGTACGATCTGTGCGATGAAGCTGAAAGCCTTGTTACCGGCTCTCCTTCTCCCGGCGGCTGCTACGGCAGGCTGGATGGAGTTCGGGGCCGGCTGCCCGGAGGGCTCAGAGCCTACCACAGTCCACAACATCACGCTCGATGACCTGATCAGCTTCGATGTCGAGCTGCAGGGGCTTCTTGCCGACACCGTCTCGCACGAAGGTCATGACTTCCTCAGATTCAGCAGGAGCCCCGGCACGGTGCCCATGGACAGCACCGGCTTCCCGGAGCTTCCGGTGGTGAACTGCTTCGTTGCCATGCCGGACAAGTCCAGGCTCAAGCTCTCCTGCTCCGCATCCTGTCTCGAGACCATCGGCTGCCTGCCGATCTACCCGGCGCCCCTGGACAGCCTTGTCATCGACAGCCTCGGCATGAGGATGGAGGAGTTCTTCCGGATTGACTCGGGTGCCTACGCATCCGACGAGTGGTACCCGCCGAAGCCTGCGGAGATAACCGGCGAGATACGCATCAGGGACCAGCGGGTCGCCGTGGTCACGGTCTGCCCGGTGCAGTACCTTGCCTCGGAGGACAGCCTGCGCGTCTGGAGCGACATGGAGCTGGCGGTGCATTTCGGGGGTCCGGCCCCGGTCTGGAGCGACCGTGGTCTTGGCTACTACGAGACACTTGTCGGCGACCGCCTGATAGGGTACGAGCACGTCTCCGGCCCCTGGCATCCCATCGACCCGGACGTGTACAGGCCGGAGGACCTTGTGAACGGGCCTCCCATCGTGCCCGACTACGTCATCATCGTGGCCGCTGGTCTGGATGACGAGCTGACCACCGCCGTGGACATGCTGGCTCAGCACCGCGTTGACCTGAACGGCTTCAACGTGGTGGTTGCCAGGACGGACGACATCTACGACCAGTTCGGCCACGGTTCTCCCCATCTCACCCCGGATGTCATCCGCAACTTCACCGAGAGGATGTGGGACTGGCATCCGGAGGCTCCCATGCGTCCGACTTACCTGCTTCTCATCGGTGACCACGAGGAGGTCGAGTACGAGGACGAGGACTGGTTCCTGCCTGCGTACGAGTTCGAGGCAGGCAGTTCGACCATCCTGAGCGCCAACGACAGCTGGTTCGCTTACTTCGACGAGCCCAGGGACGCATCGGTCTCGGTGCCGGACATGATCGTCGGCCGTCTCTCTTTCAGGGAGACATCTGAGCTGGAGGACATGATCGATCTGATCCAGGACTTCGAGGAAGCCGAAGAACCACCATACCCCCCGCACCTGCAGTACAGGAGGTATCTGACGAGGTTGTCCGGCTGGCAAGACGGTTACACCTATGACAATTGGCATCCTACATTCGACTGGACTGCTGACCTGACGAACTGGATGGGCTACACCTTCAGCAACCACTACTGCGGGGACGGTGATCCGAATACGATCATTGATGGAAGCAATCTGAGCAGCGGTCAGTGGGTGGATGCATGCACCGACGAGTTCGAGCGTGGCTGCCAGGTCCTCTTCTACACGGATCACGGAGGAGTGCACTATTTCGATTGCGCCATGGATGCTGACCTGGGAGATTGCGCAGGCAGACCCGATTCCACCTTCGACGACCTGGACGTCAGGGAACTTTCTCCGGCAGCCGGTCAGGAAGACTATGTCAGTCCATTCGTCATGCTGTTCAGCTGCAGCCAGAACACATTCAACTGGACCGAGGAACAGCAGTACGCTCCCGGCAGCCAATGGTGGTGCTACGGTACCGATTCCCAGGGAGACCCGTACGACTTCGGGGTGGACTGCTTCGCCGAGGAACTGATGCATTCTCCGGATTGCAGAGCCATTGGAGTGTTCGGAGCGAGCTGGGCGAGTTCACAGGGATACGTGGAGCAGAAGGAGGAGATGATCAGGGGCATCTACTGCCTGGGACACACCCGCATTGGAGACGCCATGATGGCATCCCGGCTGTCCGCCCTTGATGAGTATTTCCCATGGGGAGAGCCATGGGGAATCCAGACCTGGGATTTCGGCGTCTACAACCTCCTGGGGGACCCCGCGGTGGACATAGGCGACCGCGTGAAGTTCCGGGACTGCTGTGACCTGATCATCTCACCCTCCGACCTGGAGGTGAACCGGTATCCTACCATGAGCGTGGACGGCGACGGAGAGGTCGAGTTCCGGGTAATGGTCAGGAATGCGGGTTGGATGGATGCCGGACCGTTCGACGTAAGGCTGGAGATCACCGATGAACTCAACACCGAACTCATCACCGTGAGTTGCGACGGCCTGGGAGCCGGCAGGGAGACCACGCTGAAGTTCGTGTGGGATTCGCATATCTGGTTCACACCCCCGGGGGAACTGACCCTCACCGCAAGTGCCACCGATCCCGGGCCTGCCACCCCGGACTCGTGGATGCCCAACAACTCGGCATCGGTCACAATGGAGATTGAGGACTTCTACCCCAACGATGGAAACTGGCCCTGTCAAACGGTATGGTCTTCCCTGGTTCCCCCGATACTCTGCGACTTCGATGGAGTGCCCGGCAATGGCCTGGAGATCATCGTAACCGCCGACGCGGTGCTGCAGGCGTACAGCTGTGATTCACCGGGAGAACCGTTCTGGGAATCCAGGATGAATGAGCTCTACCATAAAACGGGAGTTACCATACACCCGAGCATCCCGGTTGCCGGGAATGTGATAGGCGATGGAGGTGTCGAGATCATTGTGGACGGCGAGGAAGCCCTCATGATCTTCGATTCCGGTTCAAGGGAGCCGATTCACTCCTATACCCATACCTGCGGGAAGACCTGGGTGAATGTCCACACGGTATCCCACGCTGATTTCGTGTCCGAAACCGACCAGGAAACCAGGGACGAGATCGTCCTGCTGCGCGGCAACGAGCTGTTCGTATTCGACATTGTGAACGGTTCGCTGGTGCCGATCGTTGACAGAGTACCTCTGCCGAACACATCGGGAAGCATGTCAGTCAGCGCATGGCCCATGATAGCGGACGTGAACGGTACGGGTTCACCCGAGATCGTCGTATCCGCAGCATGGGGAACCATCTCCTCGTTCGTGCAAACGGGGCTCTTCGTTTACCACTTTGATACCGGGGGCTTTGACAGCACGCTCTGGCCCGTCCAGAACTGGAGGACCATTCCGGCTGTCGGGAGTCTTCCGGCCAACGGACAGAGGGTCGCCCTTTCTTCCGGGGAGAACGATGACGGGCAGAATGCTCCAGATGAGAAGCTCCCTGCTTTGCTCGTTGATACTGACGATCTAACCGTTCAGCAGGCGTGCGAATTCTCTCCCGAACCTTCCGGGAACATCCTCTGCTGCATCATGGCGGACTGGACAGCACCCTTCGGAGAAGCAGATCGGATCCTCGCCAATGCCGAGAACCAGTGCTTCGGGTGGTACGCAAATGGAGATGAGTATCCTCCGTATCCCCTGTACTACGGCGATGAGCATGCCGGCTCGGCACGTCCGCCGTTCCCGGCTCTGGGAGAGTTGGATAACGAGGACCTCTTCGAAAACGCAGACCTGCTTGTGGCCACCCGGGAGGGCTCAATCATGGCCTACTCCAGTACTGGCGACTTGCTGGATGAGTATCTTAGCTTTCCGTACACATTGCCGTCCTCCGTCTACGGCGGTTTCGCAGTTGCGGACATCGACAGAGATGGAACGGTTGAGGTTGTCTTTGGGACCATGGACAATTACCTGCACGTCTGGGAACTGGGCGCCTGTCCCGAAGGTTACGCTCCCTGGCCGCAGTGTCAGCACGATGCGGCACGGACAGGCGTGCTGCTGGAGGAGTAGCGGAGAACGATGCTCACGACGATACTGTTGACAAGCTCTATCCTGGTGACCCACGCGCCGGGATGGAGCTATCCCATGATCACAGTGGACCTCTGGAGCTACATCAGTGGCCAGGACAAGACTCTGACCGTATTCGGTGAGGACACGCTGCATCAGTTCTGGGACAGCTACGATCAGGAGACCAGGATCGGCTACAAGGTTTACCTGCCGGATGGAACGGTCATTTTACCCGAGACGATGGTCTCCGGCGATGTCTGGTCCATCAACCCGACCGCCACTGTGATCCACTCGGACAGCATCGCGGGCTTCTGGCGCCAAGGGGTCCCTGCATGGTACTGCCTGCGGGACAGCACCGGAGTAGAAGTACTTCCCGCAGGCCTCTTCCAGTCGGACAGCTACTACAACCGCCCCAATGTCGAAGTCGCGAGCGACAGCCTGGGACGGATCCATGCGGTGACGGTGATCCCGGAGGGCGTGCTCTACACCGTGACGGAACCGGGATTCGGAGAGGTCTGGCGGGACACCGTTCCTGATAGTCAGCACGAGACCGCGGGTATCCAGGTGGACGGCAACCATGTACACGTCATCTACCGGGAGGGTTACGACACACCCATGTACGTTCAGTACGACCTGGAGGGTGATATCACCATCCCTTCAGTTACGTTGACAACAGGATTGTCGGATCTCCGAACGCTGTTTTCGACGGCGGTGGATGGTAACGGCGACATGTGGTACTTCACAAAAGTGTCCAGAAGCAGACCCTACATCACGTTGTTCAAGGTGGACGGACAGACGGGCGAAGTCCTGATTTCCGATCAGGAGATTGAGACACAGGGGGTGAATGAAACCAGTCTCGTCATTCTGGCGGACCCATCGGGAATCAAGCTACACCTGATGTGGCTGGCAAGTGATGGACAGGGCGGGCACTGGGTCTATTACTCAGCAATCGATACGGAAGGCAACTTCATTGAAGAGCCCTACGCCGCCTACGACTACACGGACGAGGAGATACAGAACCTCTTCGTGCTCGATGCTACCATCAACGAGCTGGGAGATGTATTCGCCACCTGGAATGCCTACTTCCCGGAAGTCCACCCCAACGCATACTACATCGTCATGGGCTGGTTCGACCACAACTGGGTGGGTATCGAGGAGGGGGAGGGGCTTCCACCTGAGTCCTCCGGCTTCTCGCTGCACCACTCCGGCAACCCCTTCGTCGAGAGCGTTGTCATCACCTGCGAGGGCTCTCCCGTGCCGGGCCAGTTGGTCGTGTACGACCTCTCCGGCCGGATGGTGAGGACGCTGTTCCGTAATGGGGAGGATACCTTCCTGTGGGACGGCCGGGACAGCTCGGGGAAAGAGCTGCCCGCAGGTACCTACGTGGTGCAGGGTGCTTCTGCGGGCAGGTTGACCTCTACTCGCGTAGTGAAGCTGTAGCTCTCAGTACCGTAATCATACGACAATCGTACGACCGCTTGGAGCGTGGCGACCCTTGGTCCTGCCGGTTCGAACACCCAGCCCAGATGGCTTCGTAAAGTGATAACTTTCAGGGAGATAAGACGATAACGGTGTTCGGGGGCGAATTCGGCCGATCCACGATAACTCCAAACGAGGCGCTGGAGTACACCGCCGAGGAGGAATGGAACCGTGTGCAAGCCGGGCACGTATGCACCGGGAGGATGATGCGAGAATCAGGAGTCGAAGAATCCAAGTAAGGTGTTTATCTAGCTGTGATTCACCGGCAGTCGCTGGAGACTATCAAGCGTTGGGCTCCAGGTGAGATTGGCAATGCCACCTCGGCGACCACTGGAAGAGGCTGGTGGTGACGGAGAGGGGGCTCAGACACATCCGCACTTCAAGCGGGGAGCATGAAGCCGGAAGCTGCAGAGAGGAACCCGGTC
>CAYREX010000005.1:0-150629 GCA_964423505.1 uncultured bacterium
GCGTGGTCGGGGAGAGGGTTCTCACGGCGCGGTTCGTGAAGCTGTAGCTCTCTATCGCACTCCCGCTCCCGATACGGACCAATCTCGAGGTGTTCATAGAGTCGGACAGGTGGTACCCCTGATGATTCAGAGTTGGAACCCGTTCCGGGCTGTCAGAGGACACCGCATAGTGCTTCTTAGTGGACACCCATATCTGCGCATGTGCTGCAGACGATCCTGTCGACTCCTGCCATCCTCGACGGATGACATCGGCGGTGGTCCCGGCCTGCCTCTCGCCCGGCTCCGGTGCCGGTCTCCAGAGCCCTCTGGAGCTCCCGTTACTCCTGCCGGCCTCCCCCGCCCTCGAGCTGCAGCCTGTCGACGGTATTCTCGAACTCGAGTGCGCTTACAATGTCGTCGCCGTTCAGGTCCGCCTGCATGATACGGTCGCGCATGTGCTCCGGGAGCTCGTCGCAACTGATGCAGCCGTCATCGTCGGTGTCCAGCATGGTGAAGAGATCCTGCAGGTACTCCTCCCGCCGGGCCACGAGCTCCATCCTCTCGTTGAACTCCTCCGGCGTGATCACTCCATCGGCGTCCGTGTCGGCCCTCATTATCCTGTCCCGGCTGAGCTCGGGCAGCTCGTCGTAGGAGAGCTCCATGTCACCATCGGTATCGAGAAGGGCGAACTCCTCCGGGGTCGGCTCGCCGCTCGCGGATTCCGAGCCCGACCCGCCCAGCCCGGGCACGACGAGCAGGCCGGCAGCCAGCAGACAGGCGGCTCCGAGGCCCCAGTACGCGTACCGCTTCCAACCGGCTCCCGCCACTTCGACGGGAACGGGTTTCCTCCCCGGCTCGTCGGGGAACTCCACGATGTCGTAGAGGTGCACTTCATCCTCGATGTTCTTCAGGCTCCTCGGGCCCCTGTACTCGGTCTTCAGGGAGAGGCGCTTCCTGACCACCTCGTAGAGCGGCTTCGATATGCAGATGCCCCCTGGGGGAGCCTCCGACTGAAGTCTGGCGGCGATGTTCACCCCGTCGCCCATGGCGTCCCGGTCGCTCACGTAGACATCCCCCAGGTGAATGCCTATGCGGTGCTCCAGGACCCGCTCTGAAGGCAGGGACCCGGCCTGCTCGGCGAAATGCCGCTGGATGTCCTGGGCGCATCCGACCGCGTGTACACCGCTCTCGAAGACCGCAAGCAGGCCGTCCCCCATGCTCTTGAGCACTCTTCCCTCGTACTGCCGGCAGAGCTCCCTGATGATTCTGAGATCGCGCCTGATGAGGGTCATCACCAGGTCCTCGTCATCACCCATCAGCCGGCTCGCTCCGGCGACGTCGGTGAACATTATGGCAGCCAGTCGCCTGCGACCCGCCGGTCTGCCGGTCCCGGGCTCCGAGCCCTGTCCGCCCATTCGGTCCTCTCGCATTGCATCCACGCCTGTCCGGGCAGGTCTTCCCCGGGCAGCTCATCAGTGCCGCACTCAAGCATAGCCCGACTGATGCCGTCCGGCAAAGGCGAGCTCGCCTCGGAGGTCCGCTTCCTGATCAGAGTCCGTGATGGACCATCCGCATGCTGTTCGAGCACGCCGGGGAGTACGACTCCCAGTGGTCGGCGTTGGTTGCGATATCCGACAAGACCGGCTGTTCGCCAGCAGCAGGAAGTGCCGGCCATGGTGGCCGCACTCACATAAGAAGCTCTCCAGAATACCCTGGGTTACTCAGACCGGACCATCCTGCGCGACGCTGCCCCTCGCTCAATCACACACGGTGAAGCGCGCTGTACGGAACCCTCCGAACGCGAGCACCCGGTAGAAATAGACGCCGGGTTCCAGTGACGGCAGTCGGACCGAGCTGGCCCCCCTGGGATGAAGCCGGTCCTCCTCCCATACGAGTCGGCCATCCAGAGAGAAGACCCTGTGCTCGAGCGTAGCCGGTTCCGTCAGGGAGATCTCCGCTGTCGCCTCTCCCCTGACCGGGTTCGGAGATACCCCTGCAAGGGTTATGTGACTCAGCTCGGAGCCCGACCCGCCCGAGGCTCCGGAGGGCTCTTCGAAGCGGGCGTACATCGCCCTGTTGGTCACCGTCTCCACCCATACAACGTTCGGACGGCCCAGGGAGTCCAGACCGATGCTCGGGTCACGCACCGTGTCGCCCGGCTCGCCGAGGGCATCGAAGACCCATATCGAGCCTGTCCTGGTGGCGTACCGCAGCCCATTTGGGGAATCGTAGACGATATGAGGTGTGCCGAGGCTGTCCGCGCAGACATCGCTGTACTCGGCGACATCATCCTCCGGGTCCACTGTCTCGTAGACGAACCCGTCCGAGTCACCCGTCGCGTAGCAGAGGTTCGAGTAGCGCCTGAAGCTGCAGTGGGTCACTCCGCTCCCGTCGACGCAGAGGGAGTTCTCCCAGTCCACGTCATGGTAGGTCACCACCGACCGCCAGTTCCAGTACTCCGGCCTGCTGTCGGGCCAGGCGTAATCCAGCGAGTAGGTGCTGTAGGCGAAGACGACACCGTACGTCGTCCTCGGCTGGTCGTCAGACGGGTGGAACGTCAGGTCGAAGTTGTGGACCACTCCATCGTAGATGGTGTTGTATGAGAGCACCTGCTCCGTCTCCCAGTCGGCCCCCTGCCTGGTGCAGTAGTTCAGGCTGGTCGCCGCGTTGTAGGGATTGATGTAGCAGTGGTAGTGGTAGAGGATGTGCGGGATGTCCTCGGCGTCTATGGCCAGACAGGTTCTCTCGGTGCCGTGGATCAAGGCTCCTACGGACTCCGTCAGCCATTCTCCTTCCTGCCTGTGCGCGTAGCAGACCTCGTGAGGATATGTCCTCACCACGTATGAGACGGCGGGTTCGCCGGAGGAGAAGAGGTCTACGGAGGAAGCGCTGGGCGAGAGCACACCAACGGTGTCCAGCGCCCATCCGTCCTCGCTCCTGAAGGCGTATACAAGCATGCTGCCCATGATGAAGCTGACGTGCGGTCGGCCAGACCGATCCAGCACCAGGTCGGTACCCTTCACCTCCATCTGCGGGGCGGCTATCTCCTCTACCGTCCAGCCTGGAACGGCAGAGGCCGAGGCCGCGAGCCCGACGAATGGCAGGACGAGGCAGCCGATCAGACGGGCAACACCTTTCGGTCCGCCCGTTGGCGTCAGCCTCCCTTCATCGTCAGGCCTGTACGCTTTCTTCAGTGTAAGCCCGCCCCCTGACCTCTTCGCGCGAAAGAAGCGCGGCCCTCAGGAGACCTGATGAAGCGGCTCCCCCGGTATCGTCACTGTTAAGTCGGGCCTTGTCCGTTCTCATACAGTCTTCGTCTAGCCATCGAAGTCTACTGGATGCTCGAACCGGAAGGTCGTCCCATTCTCTTCCGAGGATGTGAACCATACCCGGCCGCCGAGAATCTCCTCACCGAGAAGCTTCATGGAGTATGTCCCAAGGCCGCGTCCAGACTGGGCTTTCGTGGAGAAATTCCTCTGGAAGACACGCAGACGCACGTCCTCCGGTATCTCAGTGACGTTCCAGACGCAGAAGGAGACGTGATCCCCATCTGGCTCGGTCCATACCCGGACCGTCCCCTCCTCTTCCGTCGCCTCCAGGGCGTTGATGACCATGTTGCACAATATCCTGGACAGCGCCGCCACATCAGTGGTTATCTTCATGTCTGGATCGCCTTGCGAGATTTCGATGCGTTTGCCCTTCGACTCGGGATGATGCCTGACTAGACGCTCCAGGCTTTCCAAGAGAGTACGAAGACCGCACCTGTGCCAGAGAGGACGGTACTGCTCCCCATGGCTCTTCGAGAGGCTTCGCTGTATCTCGACCTCTCTGCTCAGTCGACGCGTGACATCCTGGACTAGGCTCCTAATCTCCTCGGAGCAGTTGGCCGAGAGCATTTCGCTCGCCTGGAGAAGCACCCCCAGCATGTTGTTGATATCATGGAAGAAGACTCTCTCGAGCGCCGCCCTCTGCTGTTCCAGCGTTATGTCTTGGGCGAACAGGAGCAGGAAGCGGCTTCCGTCGATTTCGATAGGCTGAGACTTCACCGCCAGTACGATGTCAACCGTCCTTCCGTCACGCCTCGCCCTTAGAGCGCATGTCCGTTCTACAGGGGCGTTCTTCCCGAGGCTGGCGACGATGGCTACGGCAGCACCGCAGGTCCTGCAGAAACTGGTAGTTCCGCAACCGGCGGGTTCTTCATCCGCGTGCATGCACCCCAGCGCTTCGCCCGGGCGTAGTCCCAGCTCCATACGGGGATCGTCTACACCCAGCATCATGAGGAAGCTGTCATTGATGGCGACTATCTGCCGGTGCTCGTCCAGTACTGCAAGGAGTCCGTGAACCGACGTTAGGAGCGCTGACATCAGAGGATTCTCGCTGACTGTCCGGATCTCTTTCGCAATCAGGCCATCCGCAGCCCTCTCCGCGGAGGCGAAACGGGTTCTCATGGTGTCCTCAATTCCTGTCGAGTAGACTCGCCACCTTCGTCGCCAGGTCATTCATCCTGAACGGTTTCTGGATGAAAGCTGTATCATGCCCCAGATCGTTCGGGCTGCTGACGACCTCGGAGCTGTAACCGGACATCAGCAGGCACTTCAGGCCGGGCATGTGAGCCCGGACCCGCTCGGCCAGCCTCCGTCCGTTCATCTCCGGCATTACGATGTCCGTGATGAGGAGGTCTATCTCTCCTGCATGCCTCTCCGCCAGCTTCAGCGCCTCGCCGGGTGTCAGCGCGGAGAGCACGGAGCAACCCATCTGCTCCAGGATGGTCCGTACAATGCTGAGCACGGAACCCTCGTCCTCGACTAGGAGCACCGTCGCATCCACCCTGGTGCTGGGCTCGGCCGGGGTCTCGGCCACCTTCGGCTCGATCCGGCCGTGTGCCCGGGCAAAGTAGAGCCGGAACAGAGCCCCTCTGCCAGGTTCGCTCCTGACATCGACGTAGCCATCGTTCTGCTTCACTATCCCGTAGACCGTGGCGAGCCCGAGTCCGGTCCCTCTCCCGGATTCCTTTGTGGTGTAGAAAGGCTCGAAGATGTGCTGGATCACCTCGGGGTCGATACCCCTTCCGTCATCGCCGACCTCGAGCAGTACGTAACACCCCGGGTCGAGCACGGGATGGTCCTCGTCGTCCAGGCCCTCTAGCCGAAGGTTCTCGGTTCGTATCCTTATCCTGCCGGCTCCTTCTATCGCGTCCTTTGCGTTGACGCAGAGATTTGCCAGCACCTGGTCTATCTGTCCCGGGTCAATCCTCAGGGGCCAGAGCCCGTCCCCAGGTCTCCAATCGAGCTCGACGTCCTCGCCGATGAGCCGGGATATCATCTTCAGCATGTCGCTCACGATCTCGTTCAGGTCGACCAGCTTCGGGTCCACTACCTGCTTCCTCGCGAACGCGAGGAGCTGCTGTGTCAGCTCGGATGAGTGCTCGGAGGCCTCCAGTATCTCCTGGACGTCCTCCCTGAGAGGGTCCGACTCCGGCATTCGCTGGAGAAGGATCTCGGTGTGCCCCAGGATTACCGAGAGCATGTTGTTGAAATCGTGGGCTACGCCTCCGGCAAGGCGTCCTATGGACTCCATCTTCTGGGCATGGGCGAGCTGCGCTCGAAGCCTCTCCCTCTCGGCCTCGGCGGCCCTCCGCTCGAAGATCTCCCGTTCCAGGGCCTCCGCCTCCTCCTTGACCAGGAGGTTGGTGTAGCCGAGCTCCGAGATGATGACGGCCATGTCACCGAGGAAGGCCGTGACGCTCCTCAGCTTCTCGGCCGAGACCACGGGGACCTCACTTAGCGCCTTCATGTACGCCTCGGAGTCATACCCGTACACTTCAGCCTGCCTGAGGAAGCGTTCCGGGTCGGGCTCGTCGAGCAGCAGCTGCCCCGTGGCGAGGCTGGCCACATGTCTGCCCTTGATGATTATCGGGGTGGCGCAGTCGACGAGTCCGTTGTCGCAGGGTTCGATGACGACCTTGCCGGGCTCGTCGAGCTGGTCGAGGAGATGGTGGTTGCTCGTGGTGCATATCCGCTCGGATTCCGGGCACACCCTGTGGAACTTCGTGCAGATGTCCCGCCAGCCGGTGGCGATGAGGATGTTCAGGTCCGGATGGTCCAGAAAGCCGATGGTGAAGCCGGTCGCGTCGGTGAACCGCTCGAGGATCGCCTCGAGCCTTTCGAGGTCAACGAGATCTTGGATGCAGTACCTGCCGTCAACCAGGTACTCTTTCCTGTCGTGCTCACCCGGCACTGACGCGCCCCCTAACCGCGGCGGTATCCTACCGCAGCATCATGCGTCATGCACGACCACTCGACTCAGGATACTCCCCGTGATTCCAGAGGTCAATGCCGAGAGCCGATCCCGTCGCAGCGGCCTCTGGAGGGTCTGCGTCGTTCAGTTCCCGCCGACTTGACGCCTGTATCATCTTCTTCGAGCAAGCGTTGTATCCCGAAGTCCTCAAGAGGCACATCGCCTCTTCTCCTCATACTCTCGTATTCTGAACGTAACTGTCGAGATGTTGCGCCAATCTGGCGTTGTGTGAATGTTGCTTGCGCAGTTCGGCCGAGCATGACCAGGATCCGGCTGGAGATCGATACGAAGCCTCCATCCGGGACAGATGCCAGGCCTGCGTTTCTTGACTTCCCTGCCCCCCATGAGATTGCCGCAGCGGACCTTGCTTCGTCACTGGCTCTGAAGTGCCACGTCCTGCTGTGCCGGCCCTTGCCTAAGGGCAGGGACTGGTTCGACCTGCTCTGGTTCTGCTCGCGGGGAGTGAAGTACCCCCTGCTCTCATCGGCTCTGGACCAGGCCGGCCCGTGGAAGGGCGAAGGAGTCGCGGCGACGCCGGCCTGGCTCGAGGAGCGCCTGAGAGGGAGGCTGGCGGAGATCGACCTGCGAGACGCCGCCCGGGACGTGCTGCCATTCGTCAGAGGCGCGGAGAAGGCGGCCGTGCGGGGATGGAACGAAGCGATGTTCCTGCATTGCATAGGCCGGCTGTCCGAATCGGAGGGCTGAGAGGAAGGGGGGGAGACTCCTGGCGGCGGAGGCCTTCCGGCCGCTCCGGCCGGCGGCTTACGCGAGGCCGGTCCGGGGGGTATCTTCGCACGTAGACTGACGGACTTTTCACTGGAGGGCTGGGTTGCCTGTATTCATGTTCACGGACATCGAGGGCTGCTCGCGCCTGTGGAGCGCGCATCCGGATGAGGCCCCCGGGCTGCTCGCATCGCACGACCGGATAGTCGAGGGGTCCATCTCGGCCCACGGGGGCGAGGTCGTCAAGCACACCGGGGACGGCGTCTTCGCGGTGTTCGACGGGCGCGGCGGCCTGAAGGCGGCCCGGGAGCTCATCGGGAGGGTCGAGTCGGAGGACTGGGAGCCGCTGGAGTCGCTCGGTGTCCGCGTCGGGCTGCACGCCGGTGGCGCCGTCCGGCGTGGCGGTGACTACTTCGGGGCGGTAGTGAACAGGGCGGCCATCATCATGCAGGCGGCCTCCGGAGGGCAGGTGCTGCTCTCCGGCGAGGCTGCGGAGGCCTGCGACCTGCCCGGGGGGACCTCGCTGCGGAGCCTCGGAGCTCACGGGCTGCGGGACCTGGGAGAGCCGCTGGAGCTGCACGAGCTCGCCTGGGGAGGACGGGAGTTCCCCCCACCCAGGACGCTCTCCTCCGGCCTGCACAACCTGCCCGCGCAGCTGACCCCGTTCGTGGGGAGGTCCTCCCAGCTGGGGCTCCTGGAGGAGCTGCTCTCGGACGAGAGCCGGCGGCTCGTGACCATCACCGGGCCGGGCGGGGTGGGGAAGACCCGGCTGGCCATGCAGGCCGCCGCCGGGCAGGTGGGCAGGTACCCTGGCGGGGTCTTCCTGGTGCGGCTGGCGGACACATCCTCCTCGGACATGGTCCCCTACGCGATAGCCTCGGCGCTCTCCCTCGAGCTGGGGCAGGGGGACCCTGAATCCCGGCTGGTGAGCCTGCTCTCCCGGCGGAGCCTGCTGCTCGTGCTGGACAACCTGGAGCACCTCTCCGCGGCACCGCTGCTCCGGCGGCTTCTGGAGGGGGCGCCGGACCTTCGGCTGCTGGTGACATCCCGGGAGGTCACCTCCCTCAGGGGTGAGACGGTGGTGCGGCTGGACCCGATGGAGGAGGACGCCCTGGAGCTGTTCCTTGAGTGCGACAGGAGGAGCTGGCCCGGGCGGTCCGTCGGGGCGGGGGAGCTGGAGCTGGCGGAGCGGATATGCGCTGCGGTGGGGCGGCTGCCCCTGGCGGTGGAGCTGGCTGCGGTGCTCGCCCGGTACATGTCCATGGAGTCGCTGCTGGAGGTCGTCCGGTCCGACCCGCTGGGTCTCTCCGGCAGGGGTGCCGACTACCCTGAGAGACAGAGCTCGCTGGAGGCTGTGCTCGGATACTCGTGGGACCTGCTTGAAGGAGAGGAGCGGGGCGTCCTCGCGGCCGCCGCCGTCTTCAGAGGGGGGTTCGGGCTGGAGGAGCTCTCCGCCCTGTCGGCCGGCTGCGCGCCGGCTGTCTTCTCGCTGGTCGACAAGTCGCTGCTGCGTGTCACCGAGCCGGGGAGGTTCGACTTCCATCCGCTGGTGCGGGAGTACGTGCTGTCCGTCTCGGCCGGTGAGGAGCTGCAGAGGAAGAGGGAGGCACACTCGCGGCTCTACCTCGGAAGGTTGGCCTCGGGGAGCGAGCCCTCCGGCCTCGACATCCCCAACGTCATGCTCGCCTGGGAGAGGGCGATCGCTTCCGGGGACTCGGAGCTGCTGGCGTCCGCCGCGGAGGGGCTGGAGAGGGCGCTCGCGTCCGGGAGCCTGTTCAGGCAGGGGCTGGAGGCCTTCCGGGGAGCCCTCTCCCTGGGCGGGGATGGCCGCTACAGGGGGATCATGCTCACCCACCTGGGATGGTTCAGATCCTACCTGGAGCCTGCCGCCGGGGCCGTACGCGACCTGGAGGAGGCGGTCTCGCTCCTCTCCCCGGAGGGCGACGGGCGCACACATGCCCTGGCGCTGAACCACCTGGGGAACATGAGGTACATTAGCGGCGACCTGGAGGGGGCGGAGGAGCTGCACAGGCGCTCGCTTGAGATGAGGAGGCGGGTCCGTGACAGGTGGGGGGTGGGCTGCTCGCTGAACAACCTCGCCAACATAGCCATGGACCGGGGAGAGCTGGAGCGGGCGACCGGGCTGTACAGGCAGAGCATAGAGATAGCGGAGGAGCTGGGGGACAGGCGAGGGGTGGCCCAGTCCCTCATGAACCTCGGTCACATGGCGGATGACCGTGGCGAGGAGGAGCGGGCCCGGGAGATATTCACGGAGAGCGCCGGCATCTCCCGGGAGGTGGGAGACGACTTCTACCTCGGGACCAGCCTGCTCGCCCTGGCGGAGATGGCGGTGCGCGGCGGGGACCGGGCTGCCGCCACGGAGCTGCTCTACGAGTGCACGGAGCTGTTCGGGGGAGTCGAGAGCCGCTGGGGCCTGGCCAGGACGGATGTGCTCCGGGCGGAGCTCTCGGAGGGGAGCGAGCGGCTGCGGCTGCTGGCCGGTGCGGCCGCGGATGCGCTGCGGACCGGGCTCGAGCCGCTGCTGCGCTACGTGGCGGAGCGTATTCTGGAGCTTGTCCCGGATGAAGCCGATGACGGGCGGCTGGGCCGTCTCCACGATGCCCTGGATTCCGGGGAGCCCGGGCTCTCCGCTGCCCTGGAGAGGGCGGTGCCCGAGCTGCTTCGCATGGCGGGCGAGCGGTCGGGCCCGAACGGGCTGCCGGAATAGCCGGCGTCCTCTCGATGTACACAGTGCGCCGGAATGAAGCGAACCTGGAGGTCTGACATGAGGGCTGGGTATACCGTGGGTGCTCTTACGACCGTGCTGTGCATGGTCCTGCCGCTCGGGGCTGCCGCAACGTCCTGCGGGACGGGAGCGGAAGCGCTGGTGGAAGTGGATGCCGAGGACGAGCAGGTGGTAGTGGAGGGGAGCAACGAGTTCGGGCTGGTGCTCTACTCCATGCTGGCCGAGCGGAGCCCCGAGGGCAACCTGTTTCTCTCCCCCTACAGCATCTCCTCCGCCCTGGCGATAGCCTGGGCCGGCGCGGAGGGGGAGACTCAGCAGCAGATGGCGGAGGTACTGGGGCTCATCCTGCCCGAGGAGGAGGTTCATTCCGTTCTGGCCCGGATACGGGAGAAGCTCTCCACGGAGTACAGGAGGCAGTACCTGCAGGGGGAGGGCGACCCGCTTACCCTGGAGGTGGCCAACGCCCTCTGGGTGCAGGAGCGGTACGAGCTGCTGCAGTCCTACGTGGACCTGGTGCGTGATATGTACGACGCCGAGGCCCGCAACCTGGACTTCTCGGGAGACACCGAGGGGGCCAGGCAGACCATCAACTCATGGGTGGAGGAGCGTACCCGGGAGCGGATAGTGGACCTGATACCGCAGGGGATGCTGGACCCGTCGACCAAGCTGGTCATCACCAACGCCGTCTACTTCATGGGCTCCTGGGCGGAGTCCTTCCCGGAGGCGGCCACCACGGAGAGGGAGTTCCTGGTCACCCCGGACATGGCCGTGCCGGTTCCCATGATGAGCCGCCAGGGGAGCTACCCCTACGCCGAGGTAGCCGGCTGCAGGGCAGTGGAGCTCCCCTACGCGGACAACCAGAGCAGCATGGTGGTGCTGCTGCCGGAGGGGGACATCTCGGAGCTGGAGTCAGCGCTCTCGGTGGAGATGCTCGACGAGGTCCTCTCCTCGCTCTCGAGCACCGAGGTTGCGCTGACCATGCCCACGTTCGAGTTCACCAGCTCCTTCGGG
Organism: uncultured bacterium; assembly: GCA_964423505.1. Classification (GTDB taxonomy): domain Bacteria; phylum Fermentibacterota; class Fermentibacteria; order Fermentibacterales; family JCC-6; genus CAYREX01. Next base: position 10,757 of record CAYREX010000005.1, read on the forward strand.
CTGGCGGACGTGCTGCGGGCCATGGGGATGGAGAGGGCCTTCGCCGCGGAGTCGGCGGACTTCTCCGGCATAACAGGAGGGCCGGACCTCTTCATAAGCGAGGTTCTGCACAAGGCATTCGTGAAGGTGGACGAGCAGGGGACCGAGGCCGCCGCGGCCACCGCGGTCATCATGCTACCCACCAGCGCGGCGATGCCTCCTCCGGAGCCGGTGGTGCTCGTCCTGGACAGGCCGTTCCTCTTCCTGATACGGGACAGGCTGACCGGGGCGGTGCTGTTCATGGGGAGGATGGCGGACCCCTCCTAGGACGGCTCCGCTGCCGGGCTAGTACTGCAGGAAGCCGAGCACGCTGCCCTGGTCGGGGTTCAGGACGACGCTTATCTGGCCGGTGCTGTCCGGCTCCATGAACTGCAGGACCGCGACGTTCACCGCCTGGGGGAACTGCGGGTAGTCGTTGGACTGGACCAGCAGGGCGTACTCCTCCCAGTCGGCATAAGCGGCGCCGAGGGAGTCCTTCGCCGCCGTCACCCATGGACCGGCGTCGTCGTAGGCGGGGAGCTGGCCCGGCGGGACGGTCAGGCTGTCGTCCCAGTAGTGGTCGGTGGTGCCCACGTACTGCACCAGCACCACGAAGAGGTCGGTGGTGTCGGCCTGGGCCCTGTAGACGAACATCCACGGAAGGCCGGTCTCCGCACGACCCTCGTCGTCTACGTCGACGCAGGAGGCCATGCACAGGCTCCCCTCCGGGAACTCCTCGTCACGGACGCTGTCCGCGAGCTCCCGGCCCCAGCCGAGGCCGTGCTCCGGCAGCAGCTCCCCCAGGCCGGCCGGGTCGTCGCAGCCGGCGATCAACACTGCCGCTGCAGCCAGACAGGCTGCCGTCGTGATAAGGTCTCTCCTTCGCATCCGGGCCTCCAAGCATGATGCGGCCCCGGTGGGCCGGAATCGCCCCTCTCCCCGCCAGAGCATAGCCGGGGGGCTCGCCGGGCGTCAATCTGTCCGCGGCCCTTCTATCCCGGTGGGTCAGCCCGGTACTTGCCTTCCCGGGCTGTCAATCACATATCAGCGGCGGGATGCAGCTGCCGGTGCGAGGATCATCCGGATGGAGGTAGCGATGCCCGGGATCGACGGCGACCGGGTGCCGGCAGAGCTCAGGGAGCGCGTGTGGGAGTCCATGCTGACCGCGGAGCTGAACTACCGGTACTGGAGCGAGCTGGCCTCCCGGTACGTGAGGCGGGACCGGAACGTCAAGGTCTTCCTTGCGGTGACCACCTCCTCCACCGTTGCCTCCTGGACTCTCTGGAGGGGGGTGCCGGAGCTCTGGCAGGTGCTCTCCGGCGTATCGGCCCTGCTGGCGGTCGTCCTGCCCCTGCTGAGCTGGCAGGAGAAGATCAAGAGGCTCACCTCCCTGAGGGTGGAATGGTTCCGGACCATGAAGGAGTACGAGGCGCTCTACCTGCACATCGAGACCGGCAGTACCGGCGGGGAGGAGGCCAGACGGAGGTACATCGCCATCTCCTCCGGGGAGACCGAGCTGGTTGAGGACGCCACCGGCCTCCCGGAGCGGGAGGAGCTGAAGCGCAGGTGTCAGGAGAAGGTGTTGGATGGCAGGGGGCTCGCGGAGCGGGGAGGGAGAGATGAATGAGGGCAGGCGCCGGCAGGGTGGGAGGCACAGGGGGAGCTCTGGGAAGATAGAGCCTCCGAGGCCCTGGCCGAGGCCACCCTCCGAGTACGTCCCGCGGAAAGAGGCAGGGACCGGTGAGGAGGAGGGGAAGCCCCCTCCCGGGGGGCTGCGGAGATGACCGGCAGCGGAGGCCTGGAGCGGGCGGCTCCGGAGGCGCCCCACGCCACGCGGGAGGTGCGCTGGGTGCTGGAGGGCCGCCTTCGGGAGCACCCGGATCTCGGCAGGTGGTACGCGGCCATACCGGACATCGTGTCGGAAGTCCCCCTCCTGGAGCTTGGCGCCTGCGCCTCCGAGGAGAGGACCGATGTCTACCTGCCGGTACCCGCCGGCGCTCCCTGCGGGATCAAGGTCAGGGAGCAGAGGCTCGAGGTGAAGGGTCTGGCGTCGGAGTTTCGGGAGGTGTGTTTCGGCCGCCATGCCGGGACCGTGCAGCGCTGGCTGAAGTGGTCGGTGACGGCGGGAGGCGCCCTGCACGCGGCCTACGCGGAGGTGGACGGGGCCCTTCCGCTGCGGAAGAGCCGGAGGACGGTGCACCTGATGCTATCGCCTGCGGGCGGTGGTGGTGGGCACGCCCTTCTGGAGGTGGAGCTGGGGGACCTCTCGCTCTCGGGGATGGAGCTCTCAACTGTTGCCTTCGAGGCCTCGCCGGACGATGAGCTTCTGGATGCGCTCTTCCGGGAGGCGGTCGCGTCCTGCCTCTCGCGCCTGGCCGGCCCGGCCCTCTCCGCCCGCCGGTCCATGTCCTACCCGGAGCTGGTGGGAAGGACGCTCCGGCGGGACGGTATTGCCCCGGCCTCAACTGTCCGATAGGCTTGCTTTCGAGTGTCGGGCATTACCGGGCTGCGGGGGAGGTCGGATGACAGGCAGCGGAACCGCTCGGGAGGGCGGCGCGGAGCAGCGCCACTACCGTGACATCTTCCAGAAGAGCCGCGACGGCTTCGTCATAGTGTCCCCTTCCGGGGAGATCATAGACGCCAACGACGCATACCTCGAGATGCTGGGCTACAGCCTGGAGGAGCTGCGCGCGCTCCCCGACTTCTACAGCATAACGCCGGAGCGGTGGCACCGGTGGGAGCGTGAGGAGATATGGGAGAGGCGCCTGCTCGGCCGGGGCTACAGCGGTCTCTACGAGAAGGAGTACATACGGAGCGATGGCACGGTATTCCCGGTAGAGCTGCAGTCCTACGCCGTACGCGACGACTCCGGCGGGATCGACTACCTCTGGGGCATAGCCAGGGACATCACCGAGAGGAAGCAGAGGGAAAGGGAGCTCCGCGAGAGCGAGGCCAGGTGGCGGAGCTACCTCGAGAACGCCCCCTTCGGGGTGTTCGTGGCGGACCGGCAGGGCAGGTACGTAGACGTGAACCCTGCAGCATGCCGGATGACCGGCTACAGCCGGGAGGAGCTGCTCTCGCAGCACATGACCGACATGCTGCCGCCAGGGTCCAGGGAGGATGCCCTGGACCACTTCGGGCATCTGCCGGAGAGGGGCACGGACGTGATCGAGGTGCCCTACCGGCGAGCAGACGGCGAGGTCAGGTGGTGGAGGGTCTCCGCCACCGTCCTCTCGGAGGAGCGGTTCCTCGGGTTCAACGAGGACGTGACCGACAGGAAGCTGGCCGAGGACAGCCTCAGGCGAGAGCGTGACCGCATGGGCGGCTACCTGGACGTGGCCGGGGTCATGCTGGTGGCGCTCGACCGGGAGGGCAGGGTCATGCTGCTGAACCGGAGGGGCTGCGAGATACTCGGCCTCGAACGGGAGGAGGTCCTCGGACGGGTCTGGATGGACAGCTTCATCCCGGCCCGTTACCGGGAGATGGTCCGGGGCATCTTCCGGGAGGTGGCAGCGGGCGGCGGGAGCATGTACGACGAGGTGGAGATGCCGGTCCTGACCGCAGAGGGCGATGAGCGGCTCGTCAGGTGGAGGAACAACGTGCTCCGGGGCCCTGATGGGGAGGTCACCTCCATCCTGAGCTCCGGGGAGGACATAACCGACCAGCGACGGGTGGAGACCGCCCTGCGCAAGAGCGAGCAGGAGCTGCGCGCAGTTGTCCACCGCTCGCCGGTCGGGATAGGCATCACCGATTCCGAGGGCAGGATGGCCGACTGCAACGAGGCGCTGGCGGCGATAGTCGGGTACGACCGGGAGCGGGTGCTGGAGATGGGTTTCGAGCCGCTGACCCACCCGGAGGACCTGGAGGCCGAGCGGGCCCTGATAGGGGAGGTGTTCCGGGGAGAGAGGGAGAGCTACCGCATCGAGAAGCGCTACCTGCACGCGGATGGGGGGGAGGTCTGGGTGGACCTGGTGGGCTCGCTGGTGCGGGACGAGGCCGGGGAGCCGAGGCTGGGCTTCGCATTCGTTCAGGACGTGACCGACAGGAAGCTCTACAAGGAGCGGCTGGAGGAGAGCGAGGCCAAGTACCGCGCCCTGGTCATGCAGTCGGCGGACTGCCTGATACTGCATGACCTGGACGGGACCATCGTGGACGTCAACGAGAGTGCCTGCGGGAAGTACGGGTACTCCAGGGAGGAGCTGGTCGGGATGAGGATCTCCGACCTTGACCCGCGCTACGACGAGATCGTGGAGACCTCGGGCTCCCTGGAGTCCGTCCCTCGCGGGCGGTCGGTGGTCTTCGAGACGCGGCACGTCGACAGAGGGGGGACGGAGTTCCCGGTCGAGGTGCGCCTCGGCAGTATAGAGTACGGCGGCCGCACGCTGATTCAGGGGCTGGTGCGGGACATCACCGAGCGGATGAGGGCGGAGAGGGAGAGGGAGGAGCTACGGGAGCGGCTTGCGACCTCGCAGCGCCTGGAGTCGGTGGGCAGGCTCGCCGGGGGAGTCGCCCACGACTTCAACAACATGCTCGGGGTCATACTGGGCTACGTGGACCTCTCCCTGGAGCAGCTGGAAGCGGACTCGCCGGTGGTGGACGATCTGCTGCAGGTCAGGAGCGCCGCCAGGCACTCGGCGGACCTGACCGCCCAGCTGCTGGCCTTCGCCAGGCGGCAGACCGTGGCTCCGGCGGTGCTCGACCTGAACGGGACCGTCGGCTCGATGCTCCGCATGCTGGAGCGGCTCATCGGGGAGGACGTGCGGCTCCTCTGGAAGCCCTCCGGGGTGTCCGGTACGGTGGTGATGGACCCGTCGCAGCTCGAGCAGCTCCTTACCAACCTGGTGGTGAACGCCAGGGATGCCGTCTCCGCCGGGGGGACCATCACGGTCGGGACCGGCAGGGCAGAGGTCACGGGGGAGCGTGCTGCGGAGGAGGGCCTGCCCGGTCCCGGGAGGTACGTTGCGCTGGAGGTCTCGGACGACGGCCACGGGATGCCGCCGGAGGTCCTGGAGCACGTCTTCGAGCCCTTCTTCACAACGAAGGAGGTGGGGAGGGGCACCGGCCTCGGTCTTGCGACGGTCTACGGCATCGTGAAGCAGAACGGGGGTACGGTAGCCGTAGAGAGCGAGCCGGGAGCCGGCACCAGGTTCAGCGTGCTGCTCCCCGCCAGCGACGGGGCACCCTCGTCCGGCGTGCGCCCGGCCGAGGCCATCCCGGCGGGCCGCCGGCGGGGGACCATACTCCTCGTCGAGGACGAGGAGGCCATACTCAGGCTGACCGACAGGATGCTTCAGGCCATGGGCTACGAGGTACTGGCGGCATCCTCCCCCCGGGAGGCTCTGCGCAGGGCCCGCGAGCATGACGGCGAGGTGGACCTGCTGCTGACCGACGTGGTCATGCCCGGAATGGACGGCGGAAGGCTGTCCGAGGCGGTGCTGGAGCTCTACCCGGCGGCTCGGGTGCTCTACATGTCCGGCTACACCGCGGACATCATATCTCCGCACGGGGTCCTCGAGGACGGGGTCGGCTTCCTGCGGAAGCCCTTCTCCAGGGCCGAGCTCGGGCGGAAGGTGCGGGAGGCGCTGGAGGGCGACGGATGATATCCCTCACGAGAGATGTCAGGATAGTCATCGGCGGATATCCTGTCAATGAGCGCCGGCCGCCGTCTGCGCCCTGCAGTCATTGACAGGGTTCGAGTCCGGCGCGTATCCTACTGCCCGGGCCGTTCCATACGTACCGACAGCTGGGGGGCGCATGCAATGAGCCGGTTGAGCCGCCTGCCGACCCGGTGCGCCGGTCCAATACTGGCCGCCGCCGTCATGTCAGCCGGATGTGCGCGGGATGGAGACGGCCTCGACGTCTCCATGTACACCTACCGGGACACCCGGGAGCTGGTTGGCTTCGTCCGTGCGGCTGCCTCGGAGGTGGAGGCGGAAGGACGCTCCGCGCTGGAGCGGTTCGGAGACAGCCGGGAAGACTACCACTCGGGGGATAGCTACCTGTACGTCTACGACATGGACGGCGTCAACATCTTCCATGCCGGTATGCCCTACCTGGAGGGAGAGTGCCTGAGGGAGACCCGGGACGTGAATGGGAAATGCGTCTTCGACCTGGTGCTCCAGGCCGTCGACGACCCGGACAACCGCCATGGATGGGTCCACTACGTCTGGTGGGAGCCGGGGAGCTTCTACCCGGTGCCGAAGTCGTCCTGCCACTTTGCTGTGGTCACCCCCGATGGAGAGGAGCTCATCGTGGGCGGCGGGCTGGACTACCCCCTCGAGGAGAAGGAGTTCATCAGGATAGTCGTCGACGATGCTGTCTCCATGATCGAGACGGAAGGCCCCACGGCCATCGACTCCATAGACGACCCCCGGTCCAGATTCGTCTTCCGGGACGTACGGGTCTTCGCCTTCAGGCCCGGCGGCGACATAGTCATCTCGCCGATAGTGGCCGACAGCACACTGGAGATGGACCTCATGGCCTCGGTTGACCTGGCCGGCAACAGGCCTTTCGAGCTGGCGGTGGGTCAGCTGGCCGAGGCGGATTCAGTATGGCAGGTGTTCCTGGCCAGGGACCGCTACCAGCGCCAGCCGGTCAAGAAGGTGCTCTACCTCAGCAGGACCGAGCTCGGAGGCGACACCCTCTTCGTGGGAGCGGTAACCGACCTCCCGATGACGCCATGAGCAGTGACGCCGCCGGGAGGGGCCGGTTCGAGTACGGCGTCGACGACGTCCCGCCGGCGAGGCATATGCTGCTGCTCTCCGTGCAGCACGTGCTGCTCATGTTCATCAGCCTCAGCCTCGTGGTCATATTCGCCGGGCAGATAAACGCACCGCAGGACGTCACCCTGGCGCTGATATCGTTCACCATGCTGGCCTGCGGGATAGGCTCCATCCTGCAGGCGCTCAGGCTGAAGTACCTCGGCTCCGGCTACCTCTGCCCGAACGTCTGCGGCCCCTCCTATTTCAGCCTCTCTCTCTCCGCGGCCTGGGTGGGCGGAATCCCACTCATGAGAGGCATGATACTCATCGCCGGTCTGGCCGAGATGGCTCTGGCCCCGGTTGTGCAGAAGGTCAGGAAGGTGTTCCCGAAGTACGTGGTCGGCCTCGTGGTGGCGATGGTGGGCGTAAGCATCATCAGGACATCGGTCTCCTCGCTGTTCGGGCTGGCCTACAGGGGCGACGCCATCGACGGGATGGAGCTGGTGGTCGGGTTCTTCGCCCTGATGGTCATGGTCCTCGCCAACGTATGGGGGAAGGGATTCCTCCGGATGTACTGCCTACTGGTCGGCATGGCCGCCGGATGGGGCGCTGCGCTCCTGCTGTTGCCGGAGGCCCGGATCTCCCCGTCGGACATGGCGGGCCTCCCGCTCTTCGCCCTCCCCTCCATGCCCTGGGGTCTCGGCGGCATATCCTTCAACCCGGGAATGCTGCTGCCGTTCGTCATCATCGCCATCAGCGGGTCGCTCAAGTCATTCGGCAACCTGCTGGCAGCCCAGAAGATATCCAGGCCCGACCTGGAGAAGGTGGACATCATCCCGATAAGGAACGGTCTCATAACCGACGGGCTCACCACGGCGCTGGCGGGCGCCATGGGGGCCATGGCGGTCGACACCTCCTCCAGCAACGTGGGGCTCGCCGGTTCTACGAAGGTGGTCAGCAGATGGATCTCCGCGGCAGCGGGTGTCATCTTCTGCCTGTTCGCCTTCCTGCCCAGGTTCACCGCGGTCATCTCGATGATGCCGAAGCCGGTTCTCGGAGCCTCCATCATCTTCGCCGGCTGCTTCATGATAGTCACCGGCCTGCGGGAGATGCTCTCGGTCGAGTGGGACTCCAGGAAGACCTTCGTCGTCGGGATAGCCCTGGTTATGGGCCTGAGAACAGCCTTCCTCCCCGAGCTCTACGCGCGCGCTCCCCGGGTCGTCCAGTCCTTCTTCACGGACCCCCTGCCCACAGCTACCCTCCTGGCGGTCGTCCTGAACCAGATACTGAACCTGGACAGGGCCTTCGGGAGGTCCCGGGGAGAGACCTAGCCGCATCCGCGAGCGTGCCGGAGGACCCTCTGCCCGCAGGACGGCGGCATGTCGGGGAATCTCCTCCGGAGAGAGGATCGGGCTCAGTCCGGAGGCTCCGCCCCGAGCGCCTCGATTATCCTCCGGCAGATCATGGCGGAGACCACCATGGATACCCGCTTGTACCGGAGGGGCAGCTGCGCGAACGAGACCATGGGCAGGGTCCACTGAAGCAACGGCATCCAGTAGGCCAGCGGGTCGGTCATGTCGCCGGCCGCGCGGGCTGCGTAGCCCCGGAGCAGGCGGATGGTCTCGCAGGCCTTGCGGAGCGAAGGGTCGTACCCCGCGCAGTTGAGTTGCGGCATATCTGCGAGCGGGTCGACGTCCAGGAGGCCCTCCCAGAGCTGCAGCACCCCGGCGGCGTCCCGCTCGTTCTCCATGCGGGTCATCTGGATGGCAAGGAGCGGCTCCAGCCTGGCGAAGTCGGAGACCACGCTCCGCACCGCCGTCTCCGAGAAGTCGATGACGTAGATGTTCTCCTTCTCGTCCAGCAGCACGTTGTTAAGGTTCAGGTCGCCGTGGGTGATGGAGGTGCGCCACTCCCTCGTGAGGTCCCTTCGGCGGTCGAACTCGCTTGCATGGAAGAGGTAGGGATTGGGAAGGACGCATCCAAGCTCGGGACAGTCCACCGTCCCGGCGTCCGGCTCGATGCCCAGGGCCTCCCGCGCATCCTCCGCCAGCCTTCCGAAGAGGCCCGCCGGGTCGTGGTCGACGAACGGCCGTACCGTCCTCCGGTCGGACTGACCGTACCACGGCCACAGCACGCTGAGGAAGAGAGCCTCCCACAGCGGCTCCAGCTCGGCGACCGGCCGCTCGGAGTAGTGTCGGGCCAGCCAGGTCAGGCGGCTCTCCGGGCCGTTGACCCCCACGAAGTTGTAGCGCAGGCCGGACCAGTCTCCCTGCTCAGCTCCTCCCATGATGACGGTGCTGTTGTTCAGGATGAAGCGCTCCACGAAGTCGTGGTAGGCCCTCTCCTCCCGCGCGGTCATGGCCAGAGGGGCTATCTTCAGCACGGTCGGTATCATCCGCCTTCCGGTCGAGTCCTCGCTCTCCACCTGGAAGGTGGTTGCCGTGTATCCGCCGCTCAGGGACCTGAGACTCACCCGGCCGGCGTCCCTGTAGGTCCGGCGCACGATGACCTCCCACTCGTCGGGTAGGCTGGCGCCCGGAGGCGCCTCGACGGTCAGCTGCCTCGAGCGTCCGTCCTCCAGCTCCAGCGGGGCGTTGACCCAGAGCCTGGGCGCACGGACCCGCGTGGCCCCGGGGTCGACCGCGAGCAGGTAGCGGATGGAGTCAGCGTCCGCCGCCTCCGTCAGGAGGTCGCCGAGCTCCCGCGGGAAGCCGGACGTCTCCCTGTCCAGCAGCAGGGCGTGGCCCTCGAATGTACCCTCCCCGACCGAGCAGCCCAGAACCAGCGCAGCGAGTGCCCCGTCGACCTCGCGGCGGCTCCATTCCCCCTGCTCGATGTCGGAAGCCGTCCGGAAGAAGCGGCCCGTGAGAGCCACGCTCTCGGCGAGCAGGGTGAGGGAGAAGGGCGCATTGTCGAGCCACTCGCCCACAACCTCCAGCAGCTCCCTCAGGGTGCCCTCGAAATCCGGCGCCTCCAGGGCGTGGGTGGGCCCTTCGGGCAGGCCCATGGCGTCGTCTACGTAGAGCAGCGTCCGCTCCGGCAGAGCGGTCATGAGCAGGTCGGTCACGTTGCGGCCGTCCGCCGGGCACATCGCCACGGCGCGGCCGGTGGAGAGGAAGAGCCCCCTGGCGTCTGCCGCCTCCGAGCGGTTCACCCCGAACCCGCCGACCCCGAAGGCCGGACCCAGCTCGTCCAGGTGGACGGCGGTCATGGCCGCTCCCTCCCCGACCCCGTCCCGCCGCCAGACCGTCCCCGTCGTGTCTCCGTCCGGCAGCCTGCGTACGCGCAGGCTGCATCCGCCCAGGGAGAGCGTCTCGCAGCTGCCCGCCGCCTCGCAGGCCGCCTCGAGCATCTGCAGAGCATCATCGACGGACCCGGCGACCGACAGGAGGTCGGCAAGGCCCGCCATCCTCAGCAGATCGAGTACGAATGGCTGGACAGAGCAGAGCAGGAGCGCCCCGTCCCTCTCCCGCAGGCGGCGGTCCAGCACCAGCAGCGAGCGTATGCCCATGCTGGAGAGGAAGGAGACCCCGGCCATGTCCAGGGCCAGCCACCTGCAGCCCGGCGCCATGGCCTCCACCCGCTCGTCCAGGACGCCAGCGCCCGAGGCGTCCAGCCTACCTTCGAGCGTCCAGACCGAGAACCGGCCGACTTGCCGTGAGCCTACCTGCATCCACTCCTCGCAGGGGATGGACGGGATGGGCGGAGGGAGGCCGAGGCGGCCCGGCAGCCTCCCGGTCGAGGTCCCTCGGGTCTCTCCACCCTAATCTGCAGCTTCCGGAGCTTATCCTATCCGGCGCTCTCCGGGGGGTCAACGAAGCTCGGGTGTAACCTGGCCCTCTCCCCGGGAGCATCCCCGGCAGCCGGGCTGCCGATTACCCGAAGCGGGATCAGGTCCGTCCGTAGAGGATGGAGTAGAGGTCGATGTGCTCGTCGCTGTAGCAGGTGACGTCGCACCTGGGCTCGAACGGCTCCCCCAGGGATTCCCTCAGCAGCTCGTGCCACTGCCGCCGCATCATGTGGTAATCGGTCCGCTCCCCGCGCGGCCGGGTCATGAAGGAGACGACCTCGCTCATCAGGAAGTTGTCCACACACCTGACCGCCAGGTCCATTGGCGCGTCGTGGGAGAAGACGAAGTCGATTATCCTGCCGTAGGACTGGTAGACGGATAGCGCCAGCTCCGGCGTCGCCAGCTCCGGCCCGTCGTTGTTGGCGTCCAGCTCGAAGAGCAGGAAGTTGTCCACCAGGGAGGCGATCCGCTCCAGGTGCTCCCTCTTGGCGGCCCTCGGGAGGTGATGGTAGGCAAGGGAGCTCATCGCCAGGTCGAAGCGGCCTTCCAGCCTGCCGGCGACCTCCTCTATCCCGGCGTTGAGAGCTCGGACCCGGACGCCGGGCAGCTCTGCCCCGAGGGTTCTCTCGGCCAGGTCGACCATTCCGGCGGAGGGGTCCACCAGCAGGACTTCGTCAATGGCCTCCGCCCTGCCGACCGAGAGCATCCGCCTCAGGAGCCTCGCGGTGAGGGCGCCGTCTCCGCACCCGATGTCCATTATCCGGACCGGGTGGTCGAAGAGGGGCAGGGCATCGATGGAGCACCTGACGAACCTCTTCCTGGCCCCCTCCATGGCCGGCACCGTCGAGAAGTGAACGAAGGGTGCCGGGTCGGCGAAGATGACCTCCGGCATGCGGAGCCGCCCCGCCTGACGCTCCAGGAAACTTACGAGGAAGGTGTTCAGGAAGAGGCCGCTGGCCTCCACCATCGCACCTGCCCGGAACCACGGTAGGCCGCGTGAGCCCTCCCCCTCCGAGGAGAGCATCGTGCCGACGTAGTATCGGAACGCGCCGAGGAGGTTCCGGGGGACCGAGCCGTCCATCGGGTCGTCCGGGGCAATGTCCCCGGCCACGGCACGTCTACCCAGCCCCGTCCAGGCCTCCGACTCCGCCCGGGTCAGCAGGATCACCGCTTCCTCCCTCCTCCCTCCTCCGGACCGTCCTGCGAGGGTCCGTCTCCGGTGGACCGGCTCGGGGCCGGCTAGCTGGTCTCGAACCGCCCGTCCAGCCCGGCTATCTTGAACACCCTCTTGACGTCCGGGCGGAGGTTGACGAGCCGGAAGTTGCCCTTGCCGGCTATCTCGCTGACCTGCAGGCACAGCCGTATGAACATGGAGGAGACGAAGGTCGCGTCCTCCAGGTCGAAGACCACGGGCAGGCCCTCCTCCCGGACGCGGTCCAGGAGCATCTCCCGGATCGCCGTGCTGGTGGCGGTGTCCAGGCGGGCGGGCATCCTGCATACGAGCCGGTCGCTCAAGCTTTCGAAGTCCATATGGTCATGCTCCTCGATGGGGCTCAGGAGTTTCGATTGAAGTCCGCCTCGATGTCGGCGGCGCTCTTCGTCTCGTCGAAGTACTCCTCCGGGTCGAACCCGAGGGTCCGCGGGTCCACCCTCCTGCGGGTTATCCTCTGGATGTTCAGCAGGTGGCGCGCTGTGACGTTCTCGGTGGTGATGTTCTTCCCCCCGGTGCCGCACCCGAGGGTGAGCGACGGGCTCAGCCTGTTGTAGATGCCGCCAACCGCACCCTGCGAGGAGGGCGTGTTCACGACTATCCTTCCGGCGTTCATCATCAGCGAGAAGTCCCTGATGCGCTCTTCGTCGTTGGAGAATATGCTGGCTGTGTGGCCTATCCCGCCGTGGTAGTTGATGTCGATGCAGAGCTTGACCGCCTCGTCGAAGCCCGGGGCCACGTAGTAGGCCAGTATGGGGGCCAGGACCTCCCCGGAGAGCGGATGCTCCGGACCCACTCCATCCAGCGGCGCCACCAGCAGCCGCGTGTCTGGCGGCACATCGATGCCTGCCAGCCCGGCTATGTGGAGCGCGGACTGTCCGACCACCCGGGGGCTCATGGACTGCCTCTCGGCGTTCCATGCCACTCCCTCGAGCCTTCGGACCTCCTCCGGGGAGAGGAAGCGGGCACCGCCGCCTCCGAGCTCCGACTCGACCTCCGCAGCCAGTGGCGCCTCGACCACGAGTGACTGCTCGCTGGCGCAGATGGTACCGTTGTCGAACGTCTTGGATACGAGGAGCTGCTCCACGGCGAAGGGCACGTCCGCGCTGGCCTCGATGAAGGCCGGCACGTTCCCCGCCCCGACACCGATGGCCGGGGTGCCCGAGCTGTAGGCCTCCCGCACCAGTCCCGAGCCGCCGGTGGCGAGGATGAGAGCCAGGCCAGGGTGCTGCATGATGGCCCGGGTCTGCTCGCGCGGGTTCAGCCTCCAGGACTTCACCCCCGAGAGCCACTGGACGCAGTCCTCCGGCGCGTCGGCGGAGAGGGCGGCCTCGTAGCAGACCCGCGCGGCCTCGGTGCAGCAGCGGGAAGCCCTCTTCGAGGGGGAGATTATGATGGGATTGCGGGTCTTCAGGGCGATGAGGGTCTTGAAGAAGACCGTTGACGTGGGATTGGTCACCGGTACGACGGCAAGTATGGGACCCATGGGCTGGGCTATCTCCGTGATGCCCCTCTCCCGGTCCTCGGAGACGATGCCGGCCGTCCCGAGGTGACGGATGTCCTCGTAGACGTACCGGGTCGCCACCACGTTCTTGATGACCTTGTCCCGCCAGACCCCCAGCCCGGTCTCCTCGGCGGCCATCCGCGCCAGACGGACCCGCTGGTCGAAAGCCGCCTCGTAGACCGCGCGGACTATCCGGTCGGTCTGCTCCTGGTCTAGCTGGCTGAAGACGGCCGCAGCCATCGCGGCCCTGTCCATTACCTCCTGGATGTCCATCGCTGACCCCTCGTCTACCGTGCCCGGCTTTTTCTGCCAATGCAGATGAGAGTGAGACGTGCCTTCCGACTATAGGACTGCCGCCCGGGCTGGCAAAGCGCCCGCCCCGCGGGGAGTTTCTGGTTGCTCACCCCGTCGACCGGGGCCGCCCGAGAGGGTTGGTTCTTACCGCACGATGTCCGGACCGCGCAGAGCGGTCAGTAACAGTTCCAATAACCAACCAAGCGCAGCCTCATGCGATTCAGTGATTCGGCTCATCCGGCTGCACTGGCGGAAATCCTCCGGCCGAGCTTCGCTAGATGCTGAATCCCGCCATGCTGGCGAGATGAATGGCGAGATAGCGCTCCAGGGGTTCGGGTCGCCGAACAATCTCGCCATTCTGGCGCAATCTCTGGCGAGATCATCCGTGCATATGGCCCCGTCATCGAACCACCTCATAGCGAGTGCTGGGGCCACCACCTGTCCGTCTCAGAAGACCCAGTTCAGTGAGATGCTTGAGATGGTTCAGCGCCGTGCGACCGGGAATTCCCATGGCCTGTGAGTACTCGCCTGACGTGACGACGTCATGTGCCGAAAGCCACTCCCATCCCTTTTTCTCGGCTTGGCTGAGGGACGGGAGTATCTCCTCGCCTACTGCTCGGACTGCGCCCGCGGGACTTCGATACAATGTCAGCACAAGATACGGATCATTAAACGCGTATGTCGGAAGTGGAAGTCCTGCCTGCTCGGCTTGAGACTTCAGAGACTTGATGCCCAGTCCCCGCTCTTCCGCCATATCCATCTGAGCGAACACGTAGTGTAAGCCTGGATTCCGACTAAGCATCGGCGCCTTGAATGCTCGGAGATCAGCCAGCGTGATCGGGGAAGGGGGAAGACCGGGGCTCATGACCACCACGGCATCCTCGTTGACAATCAACTGGCACTTCGCCCCCTCGATATCGTAATCACGGTGGATCAGAGCATTCACGACGGCCTCTCGGATCGTCTTGAATGGCAAGGCTGGTACTTCCACCCTTCTCATGCGGTCTCTGCTGCTGACGTTGGGCAGTTTGCTCTCCAACCACTCCTCCACGAGATCCGGAATCAGGACGAGAGACTGATCGAAATCGCGCACTTCCTCTGTGTGGTTCGGGTACTCGATAGTACCCAGGAGACCTGCCTGATGCATTGCCACACGAGGCTCATGTCCAAACAGCAGGAGCCCGAACCCCGATGGCCTGACCAGACCATCCTCTTCGAGCACGAGCTTCTGACGAGACAGACGGCGGACGAATGAGGCAGAAGTTACCGCGTCTCTAAGCCCGGCGCGTTTCGTATAGAGCTGTAGGGCTTGCTTAGAAAGATCCTGGAACACGAAGTCCTCCGCAGGTTCCTCGAGTTCCGAGAGGACAACCTCCTCGACCTCTTCCTTCGCTTCGGCTGCCCGTTCCATGGCTTGGGCAATGAACTCTGCATTCTCCGCTTGGATGATCTCCTGGAACTCCCGGTCGAACATGTGCACTGTGACACCGTTGTCCTGGAGGTACTTGATCCCCTTGCGATCGACCGTCGGATCCGGATCCTCAATACCAACCCAGACATCCTTGATTCGCGCAAGCACGATTCGTTCTGCACATGAGAGCTTCGGATGAGCACGTGCACCGGGTGCGCACGGCTCCAGAGTCGAGAGGAGAACCGAACGATCGAGCCTTCTGTCCCTGTTCTTCCGCTCAAGGAGCGTGTATTCGGCGTGATCGCCATCTCGAAGCTCTCCACGGTATGCGGTCTCGACTTCCCCATCCGGCATAACCAGCACAGCTCCCACCCTAGGCGTAACCTTGCCGTCGTCGCGTGGTTCGCAGGCGGAATCCCGCATGATCCTGATCGCAAGCTGCATCATCTCGCTCGGGCTGAACTCGCAGGACTGCGGGTCGGGCTTCATCTCCGGCACCATCCCGGCATCACCGGCGCCGTCTGGCTCGTACGCATCGGTGTGGTCGTCACGGTGGCATCATTCGTCGTCGTGTTACTGCGAATCATCTTTGTGATCGGTATCGTATTCCCCGTCATACTCCTGCTGGTCTTCGTCATAATGCTGATGCTGGTTCTCCTTCAGCATACTCCGACCAGTGCTGCGCGATGAAGCCCGCGATACCTCCACCCGGGCGGAACGTAGGGTAGACCTTCTGGAACGCAGCCAATGCCTCGTCGAGCGATGTCTTCGGCAGTGCGTCGGTATGGCCCAAGAGGTACAAGAACCCGATGCCGGGGCTTCGAGATTCGCCCTGATTGCAGTGAACGAGGACCTTCAAGCTCTTCCAGAGCTTCTCATGGATAAACGCCATCGCCTTGTCGATGATTGCCTTCGGGATGTGCGCAGGGTTTGGCGCATCGACCAAGTTCAAGTACAGCCGGTCTCCTCGCTCCCCGAAGAAGTACTCCGGATGACCCTTCGGTGCCCCCCGTACCGTGTACCCGAGCAGCTGTCTGTGATAGGGCTCCTTGCAAGCATGTACGATGGCCCAACCGTCCTGCTCTTTGACTTGATGCTCGTAGTCGCCCTGATGGCCAATGAAGAGGTTCGAGATGATCTCAATCATGGCAACCTGTAGATCACGTCGCGCCGCAGTTCTTTGTATGCAGGCATCCCCGAAAGGACAAGCTGGTCGAGGGAATCAAGTTTGAGCCATCGCAGTTCTTCCCGCACTGCCGAGGTCCAAGCAGACGATTGGAAACTGGAATCTACTCCCTCCGCAACCGCCTTCCGAGCGGAGCTCTGGCGGCGATTCACCTCGGTATCTGTCAAGGTTTCTCAACATATCCAGCATATTGCAGCCGGTCAATAAAGCTCCCCCGAGTCAGAACCTCCCGTATGATATCCCTGAAGATGTACGTCCCTCGCAGGATGCGGGAAAGCGGGCTGCAGGGCAATAGCCTCTTCCGGGGAGCGGCAAAGCACCCGCCCCGCGGGGAGTGCCTGGGCTCAAGTCGAGTCTTGGATTATCCTTTGAATCGAAAGCCGGGGGAAGGCGCTGCCGGACTGCCGGCTCCACCGCGCGGCGCTCCGGTCGAACCTGTACGGGAGGGGATGGTCAATGGTCCTGTCCGAGGAGAAGCGAGGCCCGGTTGCGGTTCTGTGCATCGAGGGCAGGATAGACCCGGTGACCTCACCCGAGCTGGAGGGGGCGCTGCTGGAGATGATGGACCGGGGAGAGCGCTGCATCGTCTTGGACATGTCAGCGGCGGAGTACGTCAGCAGCGCCGGGCTCAGGGCTCTCCTGATCGGAGCGAAGCGGATGCGGGAGGTCGGCGGCTCCATCTCCCTCGCCGGGCTCCGACCGGCGATCAAGGATGTGCTGGCGGTCACCGGCTTCCTCAACCTCTTCAGGACGTTCAGGTCGGCAGCGGACGCCGTGGACGAGCTGGGCGGGGCTATCTGATGTGGGTAGTGCCGTGAGGGCGGTCTACGTAGCGGCGACGGGCAAGAACGTCGGCAAGAGCACCACCTCCATCGGCCTGCTCCACCTCTTCCGGTCGGCCGGCCTGCGCACCGGCTTCATGAAGCCGGTCGGGCAGACCACCATCGGCATAGACGGTATGGAGGTCGACAAGGACGCCCTCCTGATGAAGCTGATATTCGACCTGCCGGACGACCTCTCGCTCATGAGCACGGTGAAGATCCCCAGGGGCTTCACCACGGACTTCCTCCGTCACCGGGAGCGCCACTCCGGCATGGGCGAGGGAATCGCCGCCGCGTTCGAGGAGATAGCCCGCGACAAGGACGTCGTAGTGGTCGAGGGAACCGGCCACGCAGGTGTCGGGTCGGTCCTCGGCCTCTCCAACGCGACCGTAGCCAGGATGCTCGGCATCCCGGTCCTGCTTGTGGTAGGGGGCGGGATAGGGAGATCCATAGACGAGCTTGTGCTCAACGCCGCCCTGTTCGAGAGGGAGGGCGCCGAGGTCTTCGGCGTCCTGGTCAACAAGGTGCTCGAGGAGAAGCTGGACAGGGTGAGGCAGCTGGTCTCTTCAGACCTCCGGCGCAGGGGGCTCGCCGCAATGGGCTTCGTTCCGTTCAGGCCGTCGCTCTCGATGCCCCACGTCCACCAGGTCTGCATGACCGTCGGGGCCGAGATAGTGAGCGGCGAGGAGGAGATGACCGAGTACGTAGGCAACGTGGCCATCGCCGCCATGAGCCCCCGGGGCTTCATAGGCAGGCTGGCCCCCGGCACGCTGGAGATAGTGCCCGGGGACCGGGTCGACAACCTCCTGGTGGCCATAAGCTACCATCTGCTCGGCGGCAGGCGTCGGACCGGGATAGCCGGCATCCTGCTCACCGGAGGCGTGCTGCCGGACCGGTCGGTCCTGGAGTGGGTCCGGCAGTCCGGCATTCCGCTCATGATGTCGGAGCGGGACACCTACGACGTCGCCTCCAGGGTGGTCTCCATGACCGTGAAGACCCAGTCCACCGACCTGGACAAGATAGAGACGATACAGTCGCTCTACCGAGAGCACGTCCGGCTGGACGAGCTGCGCGACGGGATAGGGGTCTGACGCCCAGGTCCCGGTGAGCGTCTCACGAAGGGTCCGGGTCCTCCTCCCGCCGCCCTCCGACCCCCCTGGTCATCCTGAGCCTGTTCGTGCCGTCAACTCTCCGGTACTCCATGGAGTCCATCATGCTGCGGGCGAGGTGGATGCCGAGCCCACCCGGTCTGCGCTCCTCCAGAGGGGCATCGGTGTCCGGTGCGGGGAACCCGAGCGGGTCGAACTCCCTCCCGTCGTCCTCCACCGTCGCCACTACCAGGTCGCCCCTCCGCTCGAGGCGGACCCGGACGCCCCGCTCCCCGCCGCCGGGGAAGCCGTACCTCATGGCGTTCACGACCACCTCCTCCAGGGCGACGTTCAGGTCGAATACCTCCCTGGCGTCCAGCGCGCCTGCACGGCCGAACTCCTCTATGCGCCGTGAGAGGAGGGCAAGCTCCGAGAGGTCGCCGCCCATCTCGATCTCGGTCATGATGCTGGGGCCGCCGTAGCGCAGGGCGAGGACGGTGATGTCGTCCGACTGGTCGGCTCCCGATGCGAAGCGGCCGACCTCGTCGAGGAGCCCGCCGCACAGCTCGTCCGGGGGGGAGCCGCGCCGTCCGGCGAGGAACGCCGTCAGCCTCTCCTCCCCGAACATCCGCCCCTCACCGTCCATGGCCTCGGTGACGCCGTCGGTGTAGAGGACCAGGGAGTCACCCCGGCCGAGGGTCACCGAGGCGAGCCCGTAATCCGACCCGGGGAAGACTCCCAGGACGATTCCCTGGGGCCCCTCGAGCGGACTGACCTCACCGGAAGGGGTGACCCGGTAGGGCGGGTTGTGCCCTCCCGAGCAGTAGCTGAGCCGACCGTCCCGGAGGTCCAGCACGCCCATGAAGACGGTGACGAACATCCCCGAATCGTTCCGCCTGCAGAGCTCGTCGTTGGCGGCGGCGAGGATCTCGTCCGGCGAGCCGTGACGTCCGGCCTCGGCGGAGAGCAGAGTCCGGGTGAGGGCCATGTAGAGCGCTGCGGGGACCCCCTTGCCGGAGACGTCCCCCACCACCACGAACAGCCTCTCCCCGCCCTCCTCCACGAAGTAGTCGTAGAGGTCACCGCCCACGTCTCTGGCCGGCCTCAGGACAGCCCTGAGCTCCGGGCAGGGCCAGGCGTCCGGGTCCGGGGACGGGGGGGGGACCATGCTCATCTGGATGTCGTGAGCGACCCTTAGCTCGCTCTCCATCCTCAGCCGGGACCGCTCGCGGCGGTGCTCACGCATGACGTTGTGGTACATGTATGCGAAGACGCCCATGCCCAGGGCGTTCACCATGACCATTGGCAGCATCACGCGGCGGACTATGGAGAGGGCCAGGTCGGGCTCGGGGCTGAGCGCGAGGGTCAAACCCATGTGCAGCATCTCCAGGAGGGAGATCAGCAGCATGGCGCCGAGGATGGAGGGGAACCTCCCCCTCCTGAGCCTGTAGACCGCTCCTGCCGCCGCGCCTGCCAGGACCGTGGAGACGGAGCAGGGGAGGGCCGTCACCCCGCCCATCAGGAACCTGTGCGCTCCTCCTATCAGCCCGGCGCCCACCCCGGCCACGGGGCCGGCGATGAGGCCGGCTATGGCCGGGCCCAGGTCCCGCACGTTGGCCACTGCGCCGAGGACCTCTATGCCGGAGAGGGTGCCGTAGATGCTGAACCCGCCGAATACGGCGGCGATGTAGAGCCTGTCCGGCAGGGTGGTCTTCCCCTCGAGGAGCCGCTCGTAGACCTTCTGGTGGGCAAGCACGTAGGCGATGAGGATGGGCACCGCCATGGCCTGCAGCAGGTCGAGGAGAATGTCCATAACGCTCTCGGTCATGCTCCATCCGTCCGTATCCGGTCGAACCCTCGCGCCGGCCTGCCGCTAGGGGCCGCCCCGGAGGTCCGGGCTCCGCAGGGCTGCCTCCTCGGTCTCGAAGGTCATGAAGAAGGAATCGAACCCGGCGATGGCGATCACCTCCATGACGTTCTCCCTTATCCCCACGAGGGCGAGCCGCCTCCCGGACGCGCCGGCGGTCTTGGCGGCCACTATCAGGGCCCTCAGCCCGGCGCTGCTGACGTAGTCCACGCCGGAAAGGTCGACCACCAGAGGCTCCCCCGGCCCGGTCAGCGAGCCGACTAGCTCCGACTCGAACTCCGAGGAGGTGACCGCGTCCAGCCTGCCGGAGACCCGGAGAAACAGCACACCCTCGTCATCCCTGCGGCCTGGTTCCATCTCCATATCCCGCTCCATCGTCTCCGGCCCCGCCCTCACGGGGGGGCGCAACTGCACTACCGGGCCGAAAGGGCCCTCTCGAGCTTGGAACGCACGGTGTCCAGCAGCCGCCGCGCGTAGGCGACCCCGCCCTCCCTCTCCGAGAGGAGCGGCGTCAGGACGCAGGAGCGGAGGACGAACACCTCCGCGTCTCCGGTCCACTCCCCGGCGGGTATCCCCATGCCGGTGACGAAGCCGAGCGGGGACTCGCCGTACTCCTCCCGGGAGAGCGTGGTCTTCGAGACCAGGAAGTCGTTGGCGTAGACCGGCCCTGACCTGTAGGAGCACTGCTCGTAGAGCTTCCTGTTGAGGCGGTTCATGGCCTCGAGGTCCGCATTCCCCTCCTCGTTCAGAGCGAACACCACGATGTTCAGGTCGGGTGCGGAGAGCGGCTCCACAAGGAATCTCCTGCCGGCCACCTCGAGCGGGCCGGCCTCCAGGAGGGTCCGGTAGAGGTTACGGGCGCCCTCCATGCTGCTCCCTATGAGCCTCCCGTAGCCGCCGATACTGAGGGGACAGACCCTGTGGGCGGCCCAGACGGCGGCTGCGACGGCCCCGGCCTTCGAACCCTCCATGATGTGGCTCCCCAGAAGCTGGGGCGCATCCTCACCCTTCTCGAAGACGTAGGAGGCGAAGTACGAGATGAGGTCGAGCACGCGCCTGTCGCGCATGAGCACCGCTCCGGCGGCGTAGGGGACGTATCCCAGCTTGTGGGGGTCGACGGTGATGGACTCGGCCTCGGGGAAGGCCTCGAAGGCGGCGTGCACATCGGGCGAGGGCCAGTCGGCCTCAGGTCCGGTCACCCGGGCCGAGCGCATGGCGCGGCGCACCTCCCCTGCCGGGAGGAACCTCCCGTCACCGTCGAGGAACATGGCCCTGGCGTAGCCGCCGAAGGCAGCGTCGACGTGCAGGTGGAAGCTGAGCCCCCGGGCCTCCATCTCCCTGCGTATCCTGACGATCTCGTGGACCTCGTCGACGGCGCCCTCCTCCGTGGTGCCGGCTACCGCTACAACCGCCAGCACCGGCTCGTCCCGGTCGGAGAGGCGGATGAGGGTCCTCCTGAGGTCCTCCGTATCCATCCTGTAGTCGTCCCCGACCCGGATTGGGACCAGGCTCCGCCGGCCGAGGCCCAGGATGTCCACCGCCTTCGACCACGAGTAGTGCTTCGTGCAGGGCACCAGCAGCTTCCCCGGCGCGGACGGGCCGACGCCCTCTCCCCGCACGGTTGCCTGCAGAAGCTCTTCCATCAGACCGGCCGACCGCACGCAGTCGAGGAGGTCCAGCATCCCGCTGCTGGTCATGTTGCGCAGTCGGTGCTCGTCGAGCCCGGAGACCAGCCCCGGCATGACCTTCCCGACCGCCATGGGGACGGACTTCAGGTTCCGCGCGACCCAGAGAGCCTCGTAGTTGGCGATGGTGCCGCCGGACGTGATGTGCCCCCATGCCCTTGCCGGGTCGTAGCCGACGAGCGCCGCCAGCTGCTTCCCTACCTCTATCTCCAGCGGAGTGGTGGCCGGGGAGCCCTCGTAGGCGCAGTTGTTCGGGTTGTAGAGGATGGTGAGCATGTAGCCGAGGCTGGCGGCCATCATCGTGTCAGCGTTCATGTGTCCGAGATAGCGGGGGGAGAACCAGGGCATCGAGTCCCTCTGGAGCCGTGCCGCGAGCTCCACCAGCGCCTCCCGGGTTACCTGGAGGGTGTGCCTGTATCCCTCGCCGGACGTCTCCTCTCCGGTAACGGAGGGCGGGTCGTCCGGGTGGAAGTACCTCCGCCAGTCCAGGTGGTCACCTATGAGGTACGAGAGCATACCGGCGAAGAACTCGCCGTTCTCCGCCTTCGGCCCGAGGAAGAGGGCCTTCGTGTCGAGGGTCTCCTCCTTCATGCATTCCCCCCCCGTGCAGACAGTGGAGAGCGACAGATAACGACCGGATGGCGGTAATGCAAGCGCAGGGGCGGTGCCTCGGTCGCATCCGTGCCCCGGGCGGGTCGCGGCAACGGCCATGTGACTGCGACCGGCCATTGGAGAAGAGCCCCGGGGGCCGATATTATCCTGACATGTCCGGAAGCAGACCTTTCCTGTCGCTGCCCCGGGGGACACGCTTCCAGCTCTGGAAGCAGGTCGTCCTCTTCGCGGTCATAGTGGCGGTCATCCTCCTGATCCACCAGGGCTACAGCGAGACGAGGGAGTCTCTGGTCAGGACCCACTACGCGAGGCAGAGGAGTCTGGCCCTGCAGGTGGAGACCGGCCTCGGCTTCCACCTGGACGTCATCAGGACCGTCCTCACCTACTGGAGCACCTCCCCGGTGATGCTGGAGCTGAGCGAGAAGACCCTCAGCTCCATGACGCACATCCAGACGGTGCACTCCGACTACATGACCGCGGTGAGCCGCATCGGAGCAAGCGGCGTGCTGCTCCACTCGGTGCCGGTCACCGAGGCCGTGAGCGGCATGGTGGTCGCATCCCAGGAGGAGCTGTCGGAGATGGTCCTCACCGGTCAGCCGGTGGTCAGCGAGCCTTTCGGCACGGCCGGCGGGAGGCTCCACCTGGCGTACATGGTCCCGGTACACGGCGAGGAGGGGGACTTCAGGGGAAGCCTGGCGGCGCTGATACCCTTCACGCAGGTCATGGACGACCTGCTCGACAGGGTGGTGCGCGAGGGTGGCCCGGGCGCCAGGCTCATCACCTCCGACGGCACCGTGCTCTACTCTACCAGTGAGGATGAGGAGGGCCTCCATCTCGCTCAGGCGCTGGCCGGCAGCGACAGCCTGCTGGCCTCGCTGACGGCGGTGCTGGAGGAAGGTGCCGGCGGCACCGAGACCGAGTACATGGAGGAGCCGGTCGGCGGTGGGCGGACGGTGGAGACGCTGGCGCTGGTGCATCCCATCCGCTTCCACGGCACCCAGTGGGTCCTGGTGCTCTCGGAGCCGAGCGGCTCGGTGCTGGGAGGTCTCTCCGGGCTGAGGAACACCTGGCTGGTCGGCTCGGTGGCCATCCTGCTCCTGGCGCTGGTCTATACCTCGCTGCGGGTCAGGAGGACGGTGACCAGCAGGGAGCAGGCCAGGTGGAGCGACGTCTCCAGGAGGAGCGAGCTCCTGGCCCGGACCATAGAGCGCTCCGGGGACCTGGTGGTGGTGATGGACAGCCTGCAGAGGATAACCTTCGCCAACCCGGCCGCCTCCAGGATAATCGGGATAAGCGGGGAGTACGTCGGGAAGACCCTGGAAGATATGGACCTCAGGGAGGTGACGCCGCCGCCCGAGGAGATCACCCGGAGGATAGACGAGGAGGGCGGCTACTCCGGGAGGGTGGGCGGCGTGCTCGCCGGGAGGCGCTTCCTGCTGGACGTGACGGTGTCCACTGGCGTCGGCGAGGACGGCTCGGTGGAGAACTACTCGGTCATAGGGAAGGACGTGCTGCTCCAGACGGAGATGGAGCGCAGGCTCAACGAGCAGCAGAAGATGGAGGCCATCGGCATGCTGGCCGGCGGCATCGCCCACGACTTCAACAACCTGCTGGTCTCGATACAGGGCTGTGCGGAGGTGCTGGCCCTCCGCTTCCCGGACTCTCCGGAGGTGCTCTCTTCGGCCGAGACCATCATAGCCGCCGCGGGCAGGGGGGCCGACCTTACCCGCCAGCTGCTGGGCTACGCGGGAAGGGGCAAGCACAGGGTGCAGTCGGTCGGGTTGGCCGACGCCGTACGGAACGTGGCGCGCCTGCTCGGTCGGACGCTGGACCAGCGGGTGGAGGTGCTGACCGAGCTGCAGGAGGATGTTCACGTCGAGGGTGACCCCGCGCAGCTGGAGCAGGTGGTGCTCAACCTGGCGGTGAACGCCAGGGACGCAATGCCCGGCGGCGGGACGTTGACCTTCCGGGTGTACGGCAGACCGGCCGGCGAGCGGGACGGCCACTGGATGGATGGAGCTTCCGGGGAGGTGGCGGTGCTGGAGGTCTCCGACACCGGCTGCGGAATACCCCCGGAGATACGGGCCAGGGTCTTCGAGCCCTTCTTCACCACGAAGCGGGAGGAGGGCACCGGCATGGGCCTTGCGACGGTCATGGGCATAGTCAGGAACCATGGCGGCATCGTGGAGCTCCGGAGCGAGCCGGGCAGGGGCACCACGTTCACCATAGCGATGCCCGCCGCCGACCGGGACGAGGAGGACGCCCTCTCGGGCGAGTCGGGAACGGAGGCACCGAGCGGCAGGGGGACGGTGCTGCTGGTGGACGACGACACGAGCGTCAGGAGGACCACCTCCGGGATGCTGGCCCAGATGGGTTTCGAGGTGCTGGAGGCCGGGAGCGGCGAGGAGGCGCTGGAGGTCTACGCAGCGGAGGCCGCCTGCATAGACGCCGTGGTGCTGGACCTCTCGATGCCCGGGATGGACGGCGAGATCTGCTACGAAGGCCTCAGGAGGGTTGACCCGGACGTGCGGGTGGTGCTCTCCAGCGGGTACAGCCAGGACGGCAGGGTCCAGCGGCTGCTGGAGAAGGGCGTGGCCTCCTTCCTGCAGAAGCCCTTCCGGATGAGCGAGCTGGCCGCCTACCTCTCGGAGGTCATCGGGCCCGGCGTAGACTGCGGAGAGGGGTCCGCGAGATGAGCCTGAGGGAGCTGCTGGAGATGCTCGTGGAGACGGGCGGGTCTGACCTGCACCTGAAGGTGGGGAGCCCGCCGACAATCAGGCGGAGCGGCGAGCTGGTCAGGCTGGGGAAGGAGCCCCTTCGCCCGGACGATATCCTGCCGCTGGTGGCACCGGCCATGACCGAGGAGCACCGAACCGCGCTGGAGAGGGAGAGGGACGTGGACTTCGCGGTGAGCATCCCCGGTCTGGCCAGGTTCCGGGCCAGCCTGTTCCACCAGCGGGGCAGCGTAAGCGCCGTCTTCCGCTCGATACCGTTCGACGTCTCGACCCTGCCGGAGCTCGGACTGCCGCCCCAGGTGGCGGAGCTGGCGTCGCTGGAGTCAGGGCTGGTCCTGGTGACCGGACCCACCGGCTCCGGGAAGAGCACAACGCTGGCGGCGATGGTGGACCACATCAACAGCACCCGCAGGGTGCACATCATCACGCTGGAGGACCCCATCGAGTTCGTGCACCGGGACAGGACCGCCGTCATCAACCAGAGGCAGGTGGGGCTGGACGTCCCCGGGTTCGCCGCCGGGGTCATCCGCTCCCTGCGCCACGACCCGGACGTGATACTGATAGGCGAGATGCGCGACCTGGAGACCATAGAGGCCGCGCTGACCGCCTCCGAGACCGGACACCTGGTGCTGGGCACGCTGCATACGGCCGGGGCGGTGCAGACGGTGGACAGGATCCTCGACATCTTCCCCGAGGGGAAGCAGGCGCTCGTCAGGGTGCTGCTGGCCCAGACGCTCCGGGGCGTGCTCAGCCAGAGGCTGCTCCCGGCCGCCCGGGGGGGACGGGTGCCGATCATGGAGGTGCTCGTCGGCACGAGGGCGGTCAGGGCCATGATAAGGGAGGGCAAGACGCACCAGCTGGAGAGCGCCATGCAGTCCGGCGCGTCGGCCGGCATGCGGACGATGCGGGCCGCTCTGCGGGAGGCGCTGGAGCTGGGCCTCGTGAGCGGCGAGACCGCGGAGGACCAGGGGCTGGGGGGCGGCGGCTAGCGATGGAACAGACCGGCCCCCGTCGCTGTATATGTGCTGACGGGAGGAGAGGCGTGGGAGAGACCGAGGGCCGCGTGCCCGCTCCGGTACGCACAGGCGGCGCCCCCGAGCCGCTGGGCCCCTACAGCCAGGCGATGCTGGCCGGGGGGCTGGTGATGACCGCCGGCCAGACAGGCCTGGACCCGGAGAGCGGCGAGCTGGCCGGGGGGGCGGCCGCCCAGACGGAGAGGGCCCTGAGAAGCCTGCGGGCGGTACTGGAGGCCGCCGGCTCCGGCATGGACCGGCTGCTCAGGGTGACCCTCTACCTGGCGGACATGTCCTCCTGGAAAGAGGTGAACGAGGTATATTCCCGTTGGGTCTGCGACCCTCCGCCCGCCAGGGTGGCGGTGGAGGTCTCCGGCCTTCCCGGGGGAGCGCTGGTGGAGATAGCCGCCGTAGCGGTGGCGCGGGAGGTGTAGGGTGCTGGGAAAGGTCTTCGAGGTCGTCGCGCAGGCGGACCCGGTCACCCACCTGATACTGGTGGTCATAGCCGTCCTCTCGGTGGGCTCCTGGGCGGTGGCCATAGCGAAGCTCAGGGAGTTCAGGGATGTGCTGAAGGCCTCCGGACGGTTCATGGAGGCGCTCAGGACCACCGGGCGCCCGCCCGGCGGCGACTTCTGGAGCCGTGACAGCGAGGTGGGGCCGCTTGCCAGGATGTACGCCGAGGCGGGCAGGTTCCTGCAGCGCAGGGACGAGAGGGGGGAGACCGGCCCGCTGTCCCCCGAGGAGGTGGGCAGCCTCCGCAGGCTCCTGGAGAGGGAGGCCGGAGAGGACCTGGCCTCCAGGGAGCGAAACATAGGGCTGCTGGCCACGGTCACCAGCGTCTCCCCGCTGCTCGGTCTTCTCGGGACCGTCTGGGGAGTCCTGACCAGCTTCATAGGGATGAAGGAGCTCGGAGTCGCCGACCTCAGCGCGGTGGGCGGGGGGGTCGCGGCCGCTCTCACCACGACGGTGGCCGGTCTTCTGGCCGCCATACCGGCCAACGTCTTCCACAACTTCGTGGTCGGCAGGATAAACTCGCTGGCCGGAGACATGGACAGGTTCCTGTCGGAGCTAATAGACGTCTGCAGGAGGGGCTCGCTGCAGTGATACGCACCCGGTACAGGCAGTTCTCCGGTATCAACGTCACGAACCTGGTGGACGTGACGCTGGTGCTGCTCGTGATCTTCATGCTGGCCTCCCCGGTGATACAGCGCAGCGCCGACGTGCGGCCGCCGGCAACCGACGTGGGCAGGCTGCTGAGCGCGCTGGACCCGGGCGAGTCGCTGGTGGTGGAGATAGACGCCGTGGGAAACCTCTCCGTGGGAGGCCGGGAGGTCCTGATGCAGGACCTCTCGGCGCTGGCCTCGGAAGCCCTGGAGTCGGGCAGGGACGAAGCCTTCGTCCGAGCCGACAGGGAGGTCCGCTACGAGGTGGTGGCCGACGTCCTCTCCGAGCTGGGGCGGGGCGGCTACGACAACGTAGGGCTGGTACAGGAGTCGGAGGCAGAGGTTGGCGTGGACTGATAAGCGCCGCAAGGCCGGGGACGGCTCGCGGAGGGGACCGGGAAGGCTGGAGGTGCTCCTCTCCGCCGCGGGTCACGTGACCCTGCTGGTGCTCGGGCTGGTCACCTTCACGAGCAGTGCCTCCCCGCCGCAGGGCGGGGAAGGCGGCATCAGCGTCAGCATGGTCACCGTGGAGCCGCCGGGCGCCGCGGCCCCGGATGACGGACGGCATATGCCGGAGCCGCCGGAGGTCGAGCCGGAGGAGGCGCCGGAGGAGGAGCGGGTGCCGTCACCTGAGGAGTCCGTGGAGCCGGAGGAGGCGCCGCAGGAGGAGCCGCTGCCTGAGGAGTCCGTGGAGCCGGAGGAGGCGCCGCAGGAGGAGCCGCTGCCGGAGGAGTCCGTGGAGCCGGAGGAGGCGCCGCAGGAGGAGCCGCTGCCGGAGGTGCCGGCGGTCGAGCCGGCCGGCTACGCCTCGGTCGGCTCCCAGGGCGGCGCAGGCGCCGGGGCGCCCGGCCCGGGCACCTACGAGTCCAGGGTCTTCAACGCCATCAGGCGCAACTTCAGGACCTCGGTGGAGCCGGGGTCGACGTACAGGATGATTTTCACCGTCCACCCGGACGGCAGGACCGAGGTGGAGACGGTGAGGACCAGCGGCACCGCGGCCTTCGACAGGGCGGTGGAGAACGCCATTGCCATGGCCAGCATACCCCCGATGCCGCCGGGCAGGACGGCTCCGGTGACACTGAGGATAGAGTTCACCGGACCGGGAGGCGAGTGACTGTGAGGTGGCGAGCCCTGCTGCCGGTCCTCTGCGGGCTGGCCTGTGCCGATGCCTTCATCCCAATGAGCCCTGTGGGCGCGGAGACGGTGCCGGTCGAGGTGGAGGTCGAGGGCGACCGCGGGCTCGCCCGGGACTGCCGTGAGCAGCTGGTCGGCGACATAGACTTCTCCGGCCTGCTCAGCGCTGCCGCCGAGGGCGAGGGCTGGGCCTCGGTATCGGTTACCGTCGGCTCCACCCCGGAGGGCGTGACCCTGAGTGCCAGGGTTAGCGCCGGAGGGGAGCAGCTGACGGCGAGGACGTACACCGGGAGCTCCGTCTACGCCCTTGCCCACGCGCTGGCGGACGACCTCGTCTACGACCTGACCGGCGAGGAGGGCATCGCATCCACCAGGCTGGCCTACGTGACCAGGACCCCGTCCGGCTACGCCCTCTCGGTCAAGTCGCTCGACCCCAGGAGCGCCTGGGACGTGATGGTGGACGGGGACGTCATAACGACGCCGGCCTGGAGCCCACTGGGAGACAGGATAGTCTTCACCTCCTACAGGTCGGGGAACGCCGACCTCTGGAGCTACAGCTTCGGCACCACGTCGGCGGAGATGGTCTTCTCCTCGCCGGGGCTCAACACCTCGCCGGCATGGGCACCCGACGGCGGGAGCCTGGCCCTCACGCTGACCGGCTCCGGCAGCGCCGACATCTACCTTCTGGAACTGGACGGGGGCGAGGCCACGAGGCTGACCCTGAGGGGCTCCATAGAGACCTCGCCGACCTTCTCGCCCACCGGCGCCCAGATAGCCTTCACCAGCGACAGGGTCGGCTACCCGCAGCTCTACGTGATGGACGCTTCCGGCGGGACGGCCATGCGCATAAGCAGGACCCACGGCTACTGCGACAGCCCGGCCTGGTCGCCGGACGGCGACAGGATAGCCTATACGGCCAGGGTCGGCGGCGACTTCCACGTGTTCGTGATGGACGCCGACGGCACCGACATCAGGCAGGTTACGACCGAGGGCACGCTGAACGAGGACCCGGTATGGGGACCGACCGGTCGTCACCTCGCGTTCAGCAGCGACCGGGACGGGGAGCGGGCGATATACATGGTCGAGCTGAACGGGCTCACGGTGCGCAGGGTCTCCGACGGGGGCGAATGCTACTGCCCGACATGGTCGCCTCTCGGCTTCATATAGGAATGCGGACAGGCACTCGGCACATCAGGGAGAGAGGGCGGACATGAGAAGGATTCCGATAGTAGCGGCGGCGGCCCTGACGGTCGTCGCCCTGATGGGGTCCGGCGGCTGCAGGCCGGACGACACCATCGACCCGGTTGATACCACGGTAGTGGTCTCCGAGTACCCCGATACGAGCAGCGGCATCTGGGGCACCGACACCGTCGGAGCCTACTCCGACCCGCTCCTGGTCCATCAGGAGCAGCTGGAGGACGTCTTCTTCGACTACGACAGCCACGAGCTCTCGCCGGAGGCTCTGGAGACCCTTATGCAGGACGCCGCCTACATCATGGACAACCCGGGGTTCCGGGTCCTGGTGGAGGGGCACTGCGACGAGCGGGGAACCATCGACTACAACCTCGCCCTCGGACAGAGCAGGGCCCTGGCCGTCTACGACTACCTGGTCGACTACGGCGTCTCCGAGACCAGGCTGGACCATGTCAGCTACGGCAAGGAGAGGCCGTTCGACCCCGGCCACAACGAGGCCGCGTGGGCCAGGAACAGGAGGGCGCACCTCCGCGTCCTGCCCTCGTCGTGAGGCCGCTCCCGGCAGGTGTCCTGCCCGCGGCGGTGCTGGCCGCGATGCTGACCGGCACCGGCTGCCTCGGCCTCTGGGTAAGGACCCCGCCGCCGATCGAGGAGATGGAGTCCCGCCAGCTGGACATGCAGGCAGCGCTGGACTCCCTCTCCGGGGCCGTCTCCGCCAACGAGGCACTTCTTCGCGGGCTGCAGGCCCAGTCCGGCTCCAGGACCACTGACCTGGTGGAGAGGCTGACCGCGCTGGCCGACGAGCTCGACCTGGTGCTGAACAGGATGTCCCAGGAGAGCGGCCCGGTCAGCCAGGACACCACCGCCGGCCCGGAGGCCCAGCTGCTCTTCGACGAGGCCTACATGCAGTTCCAGCAGGGCAGCTTCGAGATAGCCGCACAGGGCTTCGAGGAGGTCATGGGCAGCCATCCCTCCTCCGCTCTGGCCGACGACGCGATGTACTACATGGCGGTCAGCTGGGAGCAGGCGGGGGAGGACCACAGGGCCGTGGAGGACCTGGTGGCGCTTCACTACCTCTACCCCGGGTCCGAGTGGGCACCCGGGGCGCTCTTCCGGGCAGCGGACATCTACGGCGCCCACGGTGCCGACGCCGACAGGGACAGGCTCTTCGGCCTTCTCCTGGAGGAGTACCCCGAGAGCGACGAGGCCGCCCTGGTGAGGGAGATGACCGGACCGGGGGAGGTCGGGCAGCCCTGACCCCGGGGGGGCGTCAGAGGCTCCGTCCGCTTTGACGCGGAGGGCCGCTCGGAGCATATTGCGCCGGACAGGCAGCGGCCGTTTATCGCTCAGCGGGAGGGGCCTGCGGGCTCCATTCGTGTGTTGTGGCACGCGCCATGCCCGCCCACCCGAGCATACGAGGTTGATCACTGGATGTACGAGATAACCGGCGCCGAAGGCGACAGGCGGACCATCAGCTTCACTGAGCCCGCCGAGTCCGTGGAGAGAAGGTTCGAGAGGGTCAGGAGAGAGATCTCCCGGGATATCGAGATGCCCGGATTCAGGCCGGGCAAGGTCCCCAGGTCGGTCGTAGACAGGAAGTTCGGGAACCTGATAAGGGCGGAGGTGGCCGACGCGGTCCGGCGGGATGCGCTGGAGGAGGTCATCGAGGCCGAGGACTGGATACTCGGCGACAGGGACCCGGAGCTCTCCATGGGAATGCCGGCGGAGGGGGAGGACTTCCGGTTGGAGATGACCCTCTACCTCCACGAGACCAGGGCCCCGGAGGGCCTGGACGAGATAGGCGTGGAGCTCCCCCCGACGGACCCGGAGGCGGAGGAGGAGCGGATGCTCCGCTCCCTCCGGGAGAGGATGGTCAGCTACGAGCCGGTGGATAGGCCAGCCGCCGACGGCGACGCGGTGAAGCTCAGGGTCACGCCGCTGGGCGAGGGCGCGCCGGAGGAGCAGGATATCACAGTCATCCTCGGCAACAGCAGCCTGGGTCCGGGCATGGACGGGCTTCTGGAGGGGCTCCCGGAGGGAGCTGTCTTCGAGGCCAGGCCGCGCCGCGAGGGGGGGGAGGAGGCGCCGCTGCACAGGTTCACGGTGCTCTCCGTGATGGAGGAGCTCCTTCCCGGCCTGGACGACGACCTCGCCATGAGCGTGGCCGGCCTTGAGACCCTCGACGAGCTCAGGGAGAGGGTGAGGGAGAGCATCCGGGACCGGAGGGAGTCCGAGGTTTCCCGCGAGACCGAGCGCCAGGTGCTGGAGACCCTTCGGGAGGCGGGTGATGCAGAGCCGCCGGAGTACATGGTGGAGAACCTCTCCCGGGAGTATCTGACCAGCCTCTCGGATGAGGAGCCGGACGAGAGGACACTGGCGGCCATCAGGCAGATAGCGGCGGAGAAGGTCAGCGAGTTCCTCCTGCTCCGGGCCCTGGCGAAGTCCGAGGGGCTGTCCGCAGACCCGGAGGAGCTGGAGGAGGCCGTGGCGGCGGGCGAGTCCAGGGGGTCCGCTCTCGACCGGCTTCGGAACGCGAAGGCCGTGGAACTGCTCATGTCGAGGGTGACTACTACAGAGAGAGAGCCCGGGGAGGGGGAAGCTGCACCCGAGCCGGAGGAGGAGCCGGACCCGGGCTGGAGCTGGGTCCTCGAGGGCGAGGCGGAACCGGAGGAGCAGGCATGACCTCTATCGTACCCTTCGTGGTGGAGCGCGAGGGCAACCGCGAGCGCTCCTACGACATCTACTCCAGGCTGCTGAAGGAGCGGATCGTCTTCGTCGGCGACGCCATAAGCGACCAGGCCGCGTCGCTCATAGTGGCCCAGCTTCTCTTCCTCGAGGGCGAGGACCGGGACAAGGACATCAACATGTACATAAGCAGTCCCGGCGGGATAGTCTCCGCGGGGCTCGCGATATACGACACCATGCAGTTCATAAGGCCGCCCATAGCGACCTTCTGCATGGGCACCGCGGCGAGCATGGCGGCGCTCCTGCTTGCCGCCGGGAGCGCAGGCAAGAGGAACATCCTGCCCCACGCCAGGGTGATGATACACCAGCCCATGGGCGGAACCCGCGGCCAGGCCAGCGACATAGAGATACAGGCAAGGGAGATACTGAAGCTTCGCGGGATGATGAACAACATTCTCGCCGAGCACACGGGCCAGCCTCTGGAGAGGATAGAGCGCGACACCGACAGGAACTTCTGGATGAGCGCCGAGGAGGCCGTGGAATACGGTATCGTTGACAACATCCTCACCACGAGGAGCTGACGGGAAGCCAGATGGCCAAGGACAAGAGATGCTCGTTCTGCGGCAGGCCGATAGACGAGGTCAACCAGCTGATACAGGGCCCGGGCGTCCACATATGCGACGACTGCGTCAGGTACTGCAGCGAGCTGGTGACGCTGGAGAGCGAGGAGGAGACGACCGAGGAGCTCGTGCAGGGCGAGCTCCCCATACCATCGGAGATCAAGTCCAGGCTCGACGACTACGTAGTGGGCCAGGAGACGGCAAAGCGGGTCATATCCGTCGCCGTCTACAACCACTACAAGAGGCTCCGCAGCAGGAGCCTCGAGTCGGACGTCGAGCTGGAGAAGAGCAACATCCTGATGCTGGGGCCCACAGGCGTCGGCAAGACGCTGATAGCACGCACCCTGGCCAGGATACTGGACGTGCCCTTCGCCATAGCCGACGCGACCACGCTGACCGAGGCCGGCTACGTCGGGGAGGACGTGGAGAACATCCTCCTCCGCCTCCTCCAGGTGACCGACATGGACGTTGCGACGGCCCAGCAGGGAATCATCTACATAGACGAGCTGGACAAGATATCGCGGAAGTCCGAGAACCCCTCCATCACCAGGGACGTCTCCGGAGAGGGGGTGCAGCAGGCGCTCCTCAAGATCATCGAGGGGACGATTGCCAGCGTCCCGCCACAGGGAGGAAGGAAGCATCCCTACCAGGACAACATACTGGTGGACACCTCCAACATCCTCTTCATCTGCGGAGGCGCCTTCGGGGGGCTCTCCTCCATAGTCGAGCGCAGGCTCAGGCGGTCGATGATAGGCTTCGGCGCAGGCGAGCTGGAGAGGGAGTCCGATGGGGGCGTGCTAGCGGCAGCCGACCCGCACGACCTGGTACACTACGGCCTCCTCCCCGAGCTGGTGGGCCGCCTGCCGGTGATCGTCGCCCTGGACGACCTGGACGAGGAAGACCTGGTGAGGGTCCTCACCGAGCCCAGGAATGCTCTCGTGAGGCAGTACGCCTACCTCTTCGAGCTCGAGGACGTCGAGCTGACCTTCGCCGACGGGGCGCTCGAGCAGATTGCCAGGGAGGCCCTCAGGGCCGGCAGCGGCGCCAGGGGGCTCCGCTCGGTGATGGAGCGCGTGCTCCTCGGACCCATGTACGACCTGCCCGGCACGCCGGACGTGAGGAAGCTCGTCGTGACCCCCGGGATGGTCCGGGGCGAGGAGGAGCCCCGCCTGGTCCGGGAGAGGGAGGAGTCCGGGAAGGCCGGTTGACCCGGGCTTCCGGGAGGAGCTGAGGTACCGGATTGAGCGCCTTCGCCCTGGAGTTCGTCAGGAGTTGTCCGGGCCCGGCCCACCTGCCGACCGACGGGCTTCCCGAGATAGCCCTGGCAGGACGCTCCAACGTGGGCAAGTCCTCGCTCCTGAACAAGCTGGCCGGGCGCAGGTCCCTCGCCAGGACCAGCTCCAGCCCCGGCTGCACCAGGCTGCTGAACCTCTACAGCGTGCCCGGCCGCTTTCACGTGATCGACCTCCCCGGCTACGGGTACGCGAAGGCGCCCGTCGGCGAGGTCAGGCGCTGGACGGACTGGATCGGAGAGTACCTGGTGGAGAGGGCCCCCCTGCGGGGCGTGGTGCTCCTTGTCGACGCCAGGCACCCGGAGCTCGACTCGGATGCCGAGATGGCCGGCTTCCTCCTGGAGAGGGGGAGGCCGTTCATCGTTGCTCTCACCAAGTCGGACAAGCTGTCGCGGAGCAGGCTCGCCGGGGCGAGGAGGAAGGCCGAGGCCATGGGGCCGGTCGTGCCGGTCTCCTCCGTGACCGGGGCCGGGCTCCCGGAGCTGAGGAGATGGATGGCCCGGGCCGTCGCGGTCTAGAGGGCCTGGAGGGAGAGGTCTACCGATGCCTGTCACCATAGTGGTCGGTCTCCAGTGGGGCGACGAGGGCAAGGGCAAGGTCGTGGACCACCTTACCGCAGGCGCCGACGCGGTAGCCCGTTTCTCCGGCGGCGCCAACGCCGGGCACACGGTCATGCTCGGCGGGGAGAGGGTCGCCCTCCACCAGCTCCCCTCCGGCATGCTCAGGCCGGCGGTCCAGGGCTTCATCGGAGCCGGTTGCGTCGTGGACCCGGTCGCGCTGGCCGGTGAGGCCGGCGAGCTGTCGGAGCTGGGCCTCGGAGTCTGGGAGCGGCTCCTCGTATCGACCAAGGCCCACCTGGTCCATCCCGCCTTCCGGCTCATGGAGGAGGCGGACGAGTCCGGAAGGGAGAGCGGCGCGGTCGGCACCACCAGGCGGGGCATAGGCCCGGCCTACGTCCGCAAGTTCCAGAGGCTCGGGCTGAGGCTGGAGGACGCCGCGGTCCCCTCCGCGCTCCGCCGCCTCTCGGACAGGCTTCTGGAAGAGGTCTCCGGCCGGCTCTCCCCCTCCGGGGAGGATATGGATCGGCTGCATGCGGAGACGGAGGAGTTCCTGGATGCGTCCGTCCGGCTGGTTGACAGGGCCGGCGACGTCTCCCTCCGGCTCAACCGGCTGCTGGACGACGGTGGAGGCCTGGTGGCTGAGGGGGCGCAGGGGACGATGCTGGACCCGGACCACGGCACCTACCCCTACGTGACCTGCGGGCCCTGCGTCTCGGGGGCCGCCTGCGCGAGCCTGGGTATCGGCCCAGCCAGGGTGGACGAGGTGGTGGGCGTCATGAAGTCCTACTCGACCAGGGTGGGGAACGGCCCCATGCCCACCGAGATGGGGGAAGCCGCCGCCGAGCTGATAAGGGAGCGTGGCGGGGAGTACGGGACCACCACCGGCAGACCGAGGCGGATAGGCTGGGCCGACGGCGTGCTCGCCAGCTACGCAGCCCGGCTCAACGGATGCTCCTGGGTTGCGCTCACCCTGCTGGACGTACTCTCCGGCGTCGGCGGCCTCCGCGTATGCTCGCGGTACAGGCTGGACCCGGAGACGGAGGCGGCCCTGTTCGAGACCGGCCGCAGGATGTCGGAGCACGAGCCGGTGCTCGAGGAGATGGAGGGATGGACCGCCGGGATAGCCGGCGAGACCGAATGGGAGGCGCTGCCCGCCGAGGCGAGGGCCTACGTCGAGAGGCTGGAGGAGCTGGTGGGCGTCCCGGTAAGGGCGGTCTCCACCGGCCCGGCCAGGGAGGACCTGATCTGGAGGAGCTGAGCGCCGGAGGGGCACCTCTCCCCCTGTTCGACACGCACTGCCACCTGGTCGACCACCGCTTCGCCGGAGACCTGCGGGATGTGCTGGGCCGGGCGAGGGAGACCGGAGTGACCGGCTTCCTGGTCCCGGGCACTGACGCTGCCTCCTCCGAGGCGGCCGCGGACCTGGCAGCCTCGCATCCGGGCGTCTTCGCCGCCGCCGGAATCCATCCGTCCGAGGCGGAGGCGGGCTCGGTCGGAGCGCTCCGCTCTCAGGTGTTGCGGACGGCTCTCCGGCCGGAGGTGATCGCAATCGGGGAGACCGGCATGGACATGCACCGCCCCGGGGCGCCGGCCGGGACCCAGGCAGACCTGCTCGCGGCACACCTGCACGCCGCGGAGGCGCTGGGCCTTCCGCTTGTGGTACACTCCAGGGACGCGGAGCCGGAGGTGCTGGAGGTGCTGGGAGATGCCCCGCGCTGCCCCGTGGTCCTCCACTGCTACACCGGGCCTGGAGAGTCGGCCCGCAGGGCCTCGGAGAGGGGCTTCATGGTCGGGCTTGCCGGGGCGGTCACCTACCGCGCCAACTCCGGGCTGCGGGAGACCGTGGCCTCACTGCCGCCCGAGAGCCTGCTCCTGGAGACCGACGCGCCGTGGCTCTCCCCGGAGCCGGTGCGGGGCGGGAGGAACGAGCCGGCGAACGTGCGCCACGTGCTCCGGGCGGTCGCCGGGGCCCTGGGCCGCCCCGAGAGGGAGGTGGCGGAGCAGACCACCCGAAGCGCCCGTCGCACCCTGGGGCTGGCAGCCCCCCGCAGGACAGACCTGGTCTACGTGCTGCGCGGGACCATCTACCTGAACATCACCGGTAGGTGCACGAACAGCTGCACCTTCTGCATACGCGGTCTGACCGAGGGGCTCGGCGGCTACCACCTGGCCCATCACGGAGAGCCGGAGGCCTGGCGGCTCCGCAGGCTGGTGGGGCTCCTGGAGCCCTCCTGGTCCGGGTCCGGAGAGCTGGTCTTCTGCGGCTACGGAGAGCCCACCATGCGGCCCGGGCTTCTCCGGGAGCTGGCGGATGCCGCCTCCCGCAGGGGCTTCAGGGTCAGGCTGAACACCAACGGCCTCTGCCTCTCGCGGATGGAGGAGGGGGAGACCCGCCGGATGCTGGCGCCATTCGACGTCGTCAGCGTCAGCCTGAACGCCCCGGACGCCGAGACCTACGAGAGGGTCTGCAGACCGGGGACCGGGGACGCCTGGCGGGAGCTGATGGCCTTCATCCGGCTGGCGGCGGAGATGAAGGATGTGCGGCTCACCGCCGTTGGCAGGTCCGGGGTCGAGGAGGAGGCCACCGGGGACCTGGCCTCGTCGATGGGCCTCTCCTTCAGGATGAGGCGCTGATGCTGGACCGGGAGCTGACCCGCCTGCTGGCAAGGGCGGGCGTGACCCCGAGAAGGAGCCTGGGACAGAGCTTCCTGGTGAACGACCTGGTGGCCCGGGCCATTGCCGAGGAGGCCGCATCCGAAGGCTCGGTGCTCGAGATAGGGGCAGGGCTCGGTGCCCTCACCGCCAGGCTGCTCCCTCTCTGCGGCTCACTGACCGCCGTGGAGGTCTCATCCGGCATGGCCGGCCTCCTGGAGGAGCTCTACGGAGCCGATGGGCTCCGGGTGGTCGAGGCAGACTTCCTGCAGGTGGTCCCGGAAGAGCTCCCCGGGCACCCCTTCGACACGGTTGCCGGCAACCTGCCATACTCGATATCCTCCCCCGTGGTCTTCCGTCTGCTGGAGCCGTGCTTCTCGGAGGTCCGGAAGGCGGTCGTCATGCTGCAGAGGGAGGTGGCCATGCGTGCCGAGCCGCGGGTGGGAACGAAGGACTACGGCCGGATGGCCCTCCGGCTCTGGTGCCGGTTCCGGGTCAGGAAGCTGCTGGATGCCGAGCCCCGTGACTTCCGCCCGGTCCCGGAGGTAAGATCCAGGGTCCTGGTCCTCGAGCGCAAGCCGGAGACCGAGGTCGCCCCGGAGCACCTCCCCGACTTCGACAGGCTGGCCGGCGTGGCCTTCGCCAGGAGGAGGAAGACGCTGCTCAACAACCTTGCCCCCCTGTTCGGCAGGGAGGAGGCGGCCAGGGCGATGGAGGAGACGGGCATAGACATGATGGCCAGGGCGGAGCAGGTCCCCCCGGAGACGATGGCCTCGCTGGCTCTGGAGCTGGCGTGAGGCGCGTCCTGCTGCAGCTTCTGCCGCTGCTGCTGGGCACCGCCGCAGCGGTCAACTTCGGGTACGACGTCTCGCTGGAGCAGTACAAGGAGAGCAGCGAGCTGACCAACTCCATCTCCCTGGCGCAGGAGCTGACCAGCAGGGTCTCCATGAGCGCCAACGCCTCCTTCACCGCCCAGCGCAACCGGGACCTGAACCGCTTCATAGACGGAAGGGTCGGCTCGGCCAGGGTCGGCTTCCGGCCGATATCGAAGATAGAGCTCGGCGTGAATCTCTCCCGGAGCATCAGCACGGAGGAGCGCTACGGCGAGCTGGTGCGTGACCAGCTCAGCAACACCACGTCCGGGGAGGTGAGGTACACCCCGTTCTCCTGGCTCTCCATGAGCATGAACCTGGGCGCCCACTACCTGGACTACGTCAGCCCCTCCGGCGATACAACCATCAGCGGCTACGACGAGGGCGGCGTCCGGAACGCGAACATCTCCATGTCCAGGTCGCTCTCCGACAGGCTGGGCACCAACGTGACCCTCATCACCCAGCGGACCCTGGGCAACCAGACCGACAACGGCACCGACCAGCTGGGGGCAAGGGTGAGCTACAGCTTCCCCTCGCTCTTCCGGGGGGGGAACCTGAGCGCGGAGGTGAACGCATCCAGCAGGTTCACCGAGTACAAGGACTCCACCCAGACGCTCTCCCAGGACACCCGCAGCACCGATCTCAACCTCGTGGTGCCCCTGCCCTGGGACTTCCTCTCCATGGAGGTCAGCACCGGCTGGGACTACACCGACAGGAGCTGGGAGGACGAGGCGGACACCACCGGCACCGGCGACGTGAGGGACAGGCTGGAGAGACGACGCAGCATCTCCTCCTCCATCCGCTACCGGATCATCGATGACCTGGAGCTGGACCTGACGGTATCCCGGAGCATCGACCGGAACGACAGGAAGCGATCGGCCACCGGCGTGGACAGGCTGTTCGACGTCCACGACACGTCGGACGACAGGTCCTTCACCGCCAGCCTGC
Source organism: uncultured bacterium (assembly GCA_964423505.1). Taxonomy (GTDB): domain Bacteria; phylum Fermentibacterota; class Fermentibacteria; order Fermentibacterales; family JCC-6; genus CAYREX01. The sequence continues at coordinate 49,812 of CAYREX010000005.1, forward strand.
AGTACTCCCCGGGCGACGCCAGGATCACCTTCGAGCGGCTCGTGCAGCTTTACCGGTACGACACCTTCGGGAGCTGGACGGACAAGTGGGGGAACGTCTACCGGGACAACAGCGACAGGGACGAGTACATTGAGGTGCTGGCGCTCTTCGCCGAGATACCGGTCACCCCGAGGGTCACGCTGGAGTCCAGCATGCAGGGTCAGAGGCGGGAGACCATATACCTGATGAGCGAGCAGTCGGGGAACAGCAAGGTCTCCTCGACCTACAGCATAACTCCCGGGTTCAGGTACGAAGCCGGCAACGACTGGACGCTCCGGGAGTCGGTGAAGATAACGGCGGACTACACCACCTTCATCTTCCCGGGGCACACGACCTCCGGTACCGACCTGCTGTTCCGGAGGATGCTCTCGAACATCTCCTTCCAGAGGGTCTCCCCGCAGGACAGCACCACCCTGGGCATCTCGCACAGCCTCCAGTTCCAGGACCAGGGGAGATACGAGGACTCCGTCTTCCTCCGCTCGGAGGAGGTCCTGAGCAGCACCCTCACCTTCAACCTCGGCTTCAGGGCCGGGACAGTGGGCGTCACCCCCAGCTACTCGTGGGAGTACTCCAGGAGGGACTACCTCGCCTCCAGCGTCCCGCCGCTGGTGGAGCACCTGCACCACGTCGGGCTCCGTACCCGGCTCGGCCTGGGCGACGGGGTCCTCTCCATGCAGCTCAAGCGGACCTTCTACTCCAGGGAGGACCGGGAGAGCTACTGGAGGGCCAACGTCGGCCTGAACTACCAGTTCTGATGGAGAGGGGAGGTCCCGGCATGGGTAGAGGGGCAATGGCCCTGGCGGTTCTGCTGGCCCTGGCGGCCTGCAGCTTCTTCGAGCCGAGGGAGCCGGAGGACCCGGACCCGGACCCGGGCATAAGCTGGCAGACCCCCTACAGCCCGGCCACGGTCATGAGCAACCTGGGCAACGCGATGGAGGGGCGCTCGATCTCGCTGACCATGGCCTGTTTCGACACATCCTACGCCTTCCTGCCCGACGATGCCGACACCGCCGAGTTCGGCGGCTCGTGGGACTTCGGGGACTGGGACTACCAGGTGGAGCAGAACACCCTCATGAACATCTTCGCCGCGGTCGAGACCAGCGGCCTGCCGGAGGACAGCCTGGTCTCGGTAGAGCTGACGGACGTCCCCGGCCTGCCCGACCCGGCGGCACCCACCGACTCCGCGGAGATATGGCGTGACTACGCGATAGTGCTCGCCGGCAGCGGGGAGTACGGCGGATGGGAAAGCCCTGCGGAGGGGAGGACAATGCTGCTGATGGTCGAGGACGAGTACGGCCTCTGGTCGGTGGCGCTCTGGGAGGACTACCGCCCCGAGGGCTACACCGGGGAGAGGTACACCTGGGGCGTGGTCAAGGCCACCTACAGGTAGCATGGGCCGGCGCCCCGGCGAGATGACGTCGGACACCCTGCTCCTCGCCCGGTCGCTCTCCGCCGCTCCCGGCTCCCTCGTGGTCGACCTGGGCTGCGGGCGGGGAGGGGCGGCGCTGGCGGCCGCCGCCGGGAATCCCGGGTGCAGGTGGCTGGGCGTGGAAATTGACCCGGAGGCGCTTGCGGACGCCGCTTCGGCCGCCGGACGGGCCCGCCCGCCACAGGACGTGGCCTTCGTCTGCTGCGACGTCTCCCGCGTTCCTTCGGCGCTGAAGGGGGGCATAGCCGATGCCGTGCTGGCCAACCCGCCCTACGGGGTCGACGGCAGGTCGAGGCCGAGCCCCTCCGGGCGCAGGCGCCTGGCCCGCACCGCGGGAGAGCTCTCCCTCTACAGGTTCGTGGCCGCCGGGGCCCACCTGCTGGCGCCGGGCGGAAGGCTTCTGCTCGCCGGCAGACCGGACATGCTCCCGGACATGCTCCTGGGGATGCGGGCATCCGGCCTCTCCCCGTCGCTGCTCCGGAGCTTCGGCCCGGAGCGGGGACCGGCGGTCAGGGTTGTCCTGGAGGGGTCGAGCGGGGGAGCGTCTCTGGCCATCGCCCCCCGTGAGCAGGTCGCGCCCCCCGCGGGGGCCGGAGGGTGAGGGATACTACCTTGTGCTCACGCAGCTGGTCATCCTGGGGGACCTGAAGAGGGCGGCGGCGTAGGAGGCCGTGTCGCCGTAGGCGCCCTCGAGCAGGTGCACGTTCAGGGTCCAGGTGGCGGAGGTGTCCGGGAAGACGGTGAGGGTGGCGTTGTCGCCGACTATCGAGTCGTCCGATGCCCCCAGCGGGTCCTCCATCCAGAACCTGAAGACGTTGAAGTAGGAGTCGGACCAGACGTATACGCTGTACATGTAGGTCCGGTCCAGACCTATGTCCAGGGAGGCGGTATCGCCGGCGGTCAGGGTGCCGGAGACCGGGTCGCCCACCATCATCTCCCCCATCAGCTCGAGCTCGGACGTGATGACGGAGAGCCGCTCGAGCGCGGCGGCCTCGTCACCGTATGCCCCGGCCGCTGCGAGCAGCAGGGCGGCGGAGGCCGAAAGGACAGCTCTCATGGTCCAACCTCCATTGCTCGGGTCGGGCTCGGGAAACCTCCCGCCCATCCGGATATAGGTCCCCCCCATGCCTCCGGTTCCCGCAGGGGGAGGAGAATAAGAGAATCCGGCTCCGCCGGCCAGTCGGCGGCCCCCAGGGGCTGTAGAGGTAGACAAGGAGGGAGCGGGCTCTTACAATCGTCTGACCCGGTGGCCGTCCGGCGCCGGGAGGAGACGGGGGCCATGGCGCTCCCTGCGTCTATCCGGCGGGAGGTCCACCCGGTGGCTGAGTTCCTGGTAGCTGGGGCCGGCGGTCAGCTCGGCTCGGCCTTCATGGCCGCTCTCGGCGATCTCGCCGTGGGAATGGACCTCCCGGAGCTGGACGTGACCGACGGCGGCTCGGTCGCCCGTGCGCTGGAGCGGGTCTCCCCCCGATGCGTCATCAACTGCAGCGCGATAACAGACGTGGACCTCTGTCAGCGGGAGCCCGAGCTGGCCATGGCGGTCCACCGGGACGCCCCCGCGAGGCTGGCCAGGGCCGGGCTGAGGGTCGTCACCTTCTCCACGGACCAGGTCTTCCGCGGTGACGAGCGCCGCAGGGAGCCCTTCCTCGAGGGGGACCGCACCGAGCCGGCCAACGCTTACGCGGAGAGCAAGCTGGCCGGTGAGGGACCGGTGCTGGAGGCCGGCGGCGGGAGCATCGTCGTCAGGACCTCCTGGCTCTTCTCCCTGCGGAGGGGCATGGTCCCTTTCCTGCACCGTACCCTCGTCGGCAGGGGAGAGGTGAGGGCCGTCTCCGACCAGACCGCCTGCATCACCTACGTCCCGGACCTGGTGAGAGCGGTCATGGGTCTCCTGAGGAGCGGCGGCTCCGGGCTCTACCACCTGGTGAACCCGGGACCGCTCACCCCGGCCGAGCTTGCCGGGGTGTTGTCCCGGGAAGCCGGGGGGAGGGTGCTGCCGGTGACCTGGCAACAGCTTGACATGGACGCGCCGCGGCCCGTCTATTCGGCGCTGGGCACCTCTCGGGGCGTAGCGATGCCCCCTGCAGCCGACGCCCTCGCCAGATGGAGGCGTGAGATTGACGGATCCGACTGAGAGCGTCCTGATGTACGTAGAGGCCGCCCGCAGGGCAATGGCCGCCATCGACCCCGATGCGGTCTCGGCGGCCGCCCGGCTCTGCGCAGCCGCAGTGCGGGAGGGGGGACGCCTCCTGGTGTGCGGCAACGGGGGCAGCGCCGCGGACGCCCAGCACATGGCGGGGGAGCTCGTGGGAAGGTTCAGGAGGGAGCGCCGCCCACTTCCGGTGGTCGCCCTCACCTCCGACTCGGCCGTCCTGACCGCCATAGGGAACGACTACGGCTTCGAGGAGGTCTTCTCCCGACAGGTCGAGGCGCTCGGCTCCGCAGGGGACGTGCTGGTCGCCATCTCCACCAGCGGCCGGTCGGAGAACGTCCTCCGGGCTGCCTCGGCGGCCTCCCGGAACGGCATGCGCGTGCTGGCCCTGACCGGCTCGGACGGGGGAAGCCTGGCGGAGGCGGCGGATGTGGCCTTCCGGGCTCCCACGGAGAGGACGAGCCACGTCCAGGAGGTCCTGATGGTGGTCATGCACGCGGTCTGCCTCGCGGTGGAGCTGGGCGTCCCGGGCCACGGGGAGGGGGCCGGCGCGCAGGAGGGGGAAGAAGGCCCTTGAGCGGCCGCAACAGGCTCTGGAGACACCTGGCGGTCGGCCTCGTCATAGCCGCCGCGGCCCTCTACCTGACCTACAGGAAGACCGACGCCGCGGAGCTGGGGGGCATCCTTGAAAGGACGACCTGGCCGCTTCTCCTCCTGGTGCTGGTTCCGCTGGCCATGAGCTACGTCTTCCGGATAATCAGGTGGCGCGTCCTGCTCTCCCCGGTCCGCAGGGTGTCGGCAGAGGAGGCCACCGGGCCTCTGCTCACGGGATTCATGGTCAACTCCCTGCTACCCGGCCGGGTCGGGGAGCTTGCCAGGGCGCTCCTGCTCTCCCGGAGGACAGGGGTCTCCAGGGCTTCCTCCTTCGCCACCGTGGTGCTGGCGAGGCTCTTCGACGGCCTGACCCTGGCCGCCATGACCCTGCTGGCACTCGCGGTGCTCTGGTCCGACCTCAGAGGCCCCATACGGACCGGGCTCATCGGCGCCGCGGTGCTCTACCTCATCGTCCTGGCAGTGCTGGTGGCGCTCGGGCGCTTCCGCCAGAGGGCGGTGGACGTGCTGACATGGCCCCTCCGCAAGCTTGGGCTGTCCGGCCCGGCATCCAGGCTGGCAGGCATCCTCGCCTCGTTCGTGACCGGCCTCGAGGCCCTGCGCAACCTCAGGGAGGTCGTCGTCGTCTCGCTGCTCTCCCTCTGCGTATGGCTGTCCCTGAGCCTGTCGGTACTCCCGGTCTTCTGGGCCATGCACCTTCAGGTGGAGTGGTACTATCCGGTCCTGGTGCTGATACTGGCCGGGCTGGGTATGCTCATACCGACGCCTGCTGGTACCGGCACGGTGCACGGCGCCCTGGTCCTGGTGCTGCCCCAGCTCACCATGATAGGGGAGGGCACCGCCAGGGTGCTGGCGCTCCTCTTCCATACCACGCAGTTCCTCCCCATCATCCTCGTAGGCATAGTCGCCGCGGTCAGGGAGGGTATCTCCGTCCGGGAGGTGGAGCGCATAGCCGAGATGGACCCGGAGGCCGACCCCCCGGAGGAGCGCCGGAATGGCGCGGAGCCGGGCAAACCGGAGGCCTGACGCCCGCAAGCGGCTGCGACGCAGTACGATGGGCACGGAGCCCCTCCGGAAGGTATATTGCATGTCCACCCGGTCGAGCCATTTGCTGACGGCTCGCCGTACCGAGGGCTGGACCCGCAAGGCGGCCATGACGCCGCGGGTCGGGCGGATGGAGGACCAATGCCTACCTACGAGTACAGGTGCACCGGGTGCGGATGCACCTTCGAGCGGTTCCAGAGCATGACCGACGAGCCTGTGAGGGACTGCCCCGAGTGCGGCTCGCCGGTGGAGAGGCTGATAGGCACCGGGGCGGGGATAATCTTCAGGGGCGCCGGGTTCCATGCCACCGACTACAGGAGCGGCGGATGCAGCGAGGAGTCCCCCGGCTGCTGCTCCTCCGGGAGCTGCGCCTGCTCCGACGACTGAGGGACCGGACACTGGTGAGGGGAGGGCGCTCCTAGTATAGTCCCGTCTGCAATCGACCCCTTCCACGGAGGGTTGAGCGATCAAGCGGACATTACTAGCAGCGGCGCTTGTGGCATTGGCCTGCGGTGTCCAGGACACCGGGGACGGGGATGCCGTATCCGTAATCTTCTGGCACGCAATGGGCGGCCCCCTCGGAGACTTCCTCGAGGACAGCCTCATCACGGAGTTCAACGAGACCCACCCGGGGATAGAGATTGTCCCGGTGAGCATGGGCAACTACCGCGCCCTCTGCCAGAAGATCCTGGCTAGCGTCATGGCCGGCGACACTCCGGTGGTGGCCCAGGCCTACGAGACCTGGACCTCGCAGCTGGTCAGGGGCGAGGCCCTCGTGCCGATGGACTCGCTCATGGATGCCGACGGCCCGGAGATACGAGAGCGCTGGGAGAACGACTTCTTCCCCGTATTCAGGGAGAACAACACCTTCCGCGGGAGGGTGTACAGCTTCCCCTTCAACAAGAGCGTGCAGGCCCTCTACTACAACGTCGAGCTGATGGACAGCCTCGGGCTGCGTCCCCCCCGGACACACGAGGAGTACCTGAACGTCCTCCGCGAGCTGACCCACGACGCCAACGGCGACGGGGACCTGCTGGACGAGGGGGACAGGTGGGGCACTGCCTTCTCGCCCAGCGTGGGGATGTTCGAGAACCTCCTGCTGCAGAAGGGCGGAGCCCTCCTCACTCCGGACAGCTCCAGGACCGCCTTCTCGTCGGACGAGGGCATCGAGGCGCTGGAGATGCTGGTCCAGATTCTCCACGAGGACGAGACCGCACGCCTCTCCTCCGGGTACACCCACCAGAGGGATTTCGCCGAGGGGTCAGTGGGGCTGGTCCAGGGCTCCATAGTCTCGCTGGCCTTCCTGGAGAGCGACTGGGAGCGCAGGGAGGAGAGCGATCTCCCGACCTTCACCCTCGGCGTCGCCCCTCTCCCCTCGGCGGAGGACACGGCGGTCATCATCGCCGGGACGAACGTCGTCATCTTCCGCGGCGACTCCGCGGAGGTCGAGGCCGGATGGGAGTTCGTCAAGTGGTTCACCGCTCCCGTTCAGCAGGCCAGGTGGAGCGCGGCGACCGGTTACGTTCCCGCTACGAGGAGCTCGCTGGACGAGCCGGAGATACAGGCCAGGTTCGAGCAGTACCCGGGGCTGGACGAGGTGGTATCGCAGGTGGAGTACGCCACCTTCGAGCCCAAGCAGACCTTCTGGTACGACGGGCGGCTCTTCCTCTCCGAGGCGGTGGAGATCGTCCTTTACGGGAGGATGAGCCCGGGGGAGGCCCTCAGCAGGGCTGCCGACCTGGCGGACGCCGAGCTGGCGTCCGATCTTGACTAGAGCAATCACCCGAGAGAAGCAGAAGTCCAATTCGAAAGGGGGGGCGATGAGCAGGATCATTCCGGTCCTGGCCCTTGTCCTTTGCGCCGCCGCAGGCCTTTCCCAGGAGGTGCTCACCATAGCCGAGGCCAGGGTGGACAGCGACGGCGACGGCATACCGGACAGACTGGGGGAGATAGTCACCATAGAGGGCATCGCCACCTGCGAGGGCACCCTCTTCTCGACCAACCCGCCGAACCTGAGCTTCTACGTGCAGGACGAGACGGCGGGCATCAACGTGTACGCCTTCGACGATGCAACTCCCCCCGGCGGGATAAGCGCCGGCCAGGAGTGGCGCATCACGGGAGAGATACTCCAGTACAACGGTCTCACCGAGATATCCCCGGAGGACCCCTCGGACTTCGAGCTCCTCGGGACGCCGGGCGTTCCGGCGCCGGAGCAGCTGGCCAGGAACCAGGGAGTCAGCGAGAGCCTCGAGGGTCTTCTGCTGGCCGCCGGGAACAGCCAGACCCAGCAATGGGTCACAGTGGCCAGCGAACCGGAGTTCGCAGGCGGCGGATGGAACTTCAACGTCTGGAACGGCCAGATGGACATCGCGGTCAGGGTGAGCGAGTCCACAGGCATCAGCCTGGCCGGCGTAACCGCCGGGGTCAGGCTCTTCCTGGTGGGCATAGGCGGCCAGTACGACTCCTCCCTCCCGTACACCAGCGGCTACCAGCTCCTTCCCCGCTACCAGACCGACCTCGAGATATTCGAGCCGAGCATCGGCTCCGGCTTCCACCTCGAGGTGCTGACCGACAATCCCTTCGCACCATCGCTTGGCGAGACGGTGAACCTGGAGTACGGCGGCCCTGAGGGTATGAGGTTCTCCCTGACGGTCTTCGACCGTGCCGGGAGGGCGGTCGCCCGGCTGGCCGAGTCGAGGCACTCCGGCGACATCCATCAGTGGGACGGCACCGACGACGAGGACGAGGTGCTCCCCATCGGACCGTACGTCGTACTGCTCGAGGGCGTGGACCAAGGCGGCAGCAGGTACACCACCACGGAGACGGTGGTCGTTGCCGCTCCGCTGAATTGAGGTGACGGTGATGAAGCTGACTGGATCGATCTTCGCACTCCTCGTCATCGGCATCTCGGGCAGCGCCTGGGCGGCCTTCGAGGAGCTCGAGATAGGCGTTCCCGTCCAGGCCATGGGCGGGGTCGGAGTACTGCTGGAGGGCCCCTGGGCGGTCCTCTACAACCCCGCCGCCATAGCCGGCAGCGAGACGATGTCGGTGAGCGCCGGCGGCAGGCTCCCCTTCACGGTGATGGACATGGCCACCTTCGGCCTTGACGGCGTGATGCCCCTGAGCGGCAGGTGGACCGCCGGAGCAAGCCTCAGGTACTTCGGCGGGGAGCTCTACAACGAACAGATGCTGGCGCTGACCTTCGCGGGGAAGCTCACCGAAGACATGTCATTCGGCGTACAGCCTGTCCTTGGCAACGTGGCGATATCGGACGGGGTGTCCGAGTACGGCAGCGCCGTGGCCTACGGCGTCAACGCCGGCTTCAGGGTCACCATGTACGACAGGTGGATGCTGGCCGCCAGCGTCCGCAATCCCTTCCAGGCCAGGATAGGCGAGAGCGACGACCACATGGAGAGCCGGGTGGACATCGGGTTCGGCTTCAGGCCGCTAACCGGGATGGTCTCCGCGCTCTCCTTCTCCAGGGACTTCCGCGGCACCAGGATCCACGTCGGCCAGTCGATGCCGCTCGGTCCCCTGACGCTTCGGGCGGGCGTACAGAGCGAGCCGGTGACGGTGTCGGCAGGCTTCGGCGCCGAGCTGGGCGGCGTCGGGTTCGACTACGCCGTGGTGACCCACCCGCAGCTGGACCTGACCCACCAGGCCGGGGTGAGCTATGCTTTCTAGCCTGGCCCTGGTCTCGCTCCTGGCACTCTCCGTCCCCGGCGGCTTCGACCTGAACACCGCCACTCTCCAGGAGCTGGAGGCCCTGGAAGGACTGACCGACGAGCAGGCGCAGGCGCTCTACGAGCACATCCTCGTGACCGGCGGCCTCGAGAGCATCTACCAGGTCACGGAGGTCCCGGGCATAGGCGTCGACGAGATGGCCTGGCTCGCCGACCGCTGCGTCGTGGTCCCCCCGCCGGAGGGTCGCGTCTCACAGCAGGTGCTGGAGGTCATGGAGAAGCTGGCCACGGAGGACGGACCGGGCGACGCGGCGGTGGACGTCTGGGAGGACTACCTCGTCAGGCCGCTTCCCATCAACACCGCCACCATGTGGGACCTGCGCGGCCTGGACAGGGTCAGCCTGGTCGACGCCGCCGCCGTTGAGCGGAGGCTCGGGACGCTGGGCCCGGTCTCCAGCGTCAGGTCCCTGCGGAGCTCCGACGGCCTCACCTACTACGGGTACAGGAACATGAGGGACTACGTCTCGACGAGGGACCTGGACCTCAGCTCTCTGGAGCCGTTCGGCGGCTACAGGGTCGTGGTGGACGGCGGCGCCTCCAGGGGGACGGAGGAGGAGGGCATAGAAGGTGCCCTCAGCGATCTCCGCAGCGCCCTGCAGGACATAGAGACCGGCGACCGCGGCTACACCCCCGCCGACTCGGCCGCCTGGCACGAGAGAATATCGGACGAGCGCGGCCAGCTGGCGGAGGCGGTCGGCGTCACCGGCTGGACGCACCGGCTGAGGGTCGGCTTCGGCGACCGCTTCCGCGGCGGGGTCAGGCTCTCGCGGGGGCACAACTCGACGGCGGGTTACGGCCTGCTGGCGGGAGCCGACCTGGGCGACGTGGGCCAGCGCTTCGACGTCGCCAAGGCCTACGCCTCGGTGGCGCACACCGGACCGGTCCACCAGTTCGTCCTGGGCAACTACCACGTCTCCCTGGCCCAGGGACTCATGATGGACAACACGGACGAGATGATGTACAGGTGGACCAGCCGGACGTGGGGCCTGCACCCCGACCTGACCGCGACGAGGCAGTTCGCCCTCACCGGCGCGGCTATGGAGGTCCGCACCGGCCCCTTCCTCGGGTACGGCTTCTTCTCATACTCGCCGAGGGACGCGATAACCTCTCTGGACGGCACGCCGGCAGTCCTGGTGATGTCGCCCTACAGGACCGGTGCGTATGCCAACGCGTTGGACGAGACCACCGTGGGAGGCTACGGGTACTTCGACCTCGGCGGCCTGCTCCCCTACGGCACCGCGGTGGGAGCCGGATACCTCGACGTGAGCTACAGCGACTCGCTGGTCCCGGACGTCTCCGTGATGGACATACCGGACGACTCGCACATATGGGACTGCCCGGAGTACGACAACCTGCAGGCGGGGAATCACCTCGGCGTCGCATCGGTCTCCGCCCAGACCGTCCTCGACAACATGAGCCTGGAGACCGAGGTAGCCCTGCAGGACGGCGAGCAGCTCGCAGCCATAGCCAGGGCGAGGTGGGTGAACAACTGGTTCTACCTGCTGGGCATCTGGCGCCACTACGACGTCGGCTTCACCAATCCCTACTCCAGGGGATTCTCGGAGCAGAGCAGGTTCGACGACACGGTCTTCGAGAAGCCCTACTACCTGAACGACCCTCTCTCGGCGCAGCTGGCCGAGTGGCCGACGCCGAAGCCCGAGGAGGGGGTCTACGTCGAGAGCAGGTTCCAGCTCAGCAGGACCGTGACCTTCACCAAGGTCTACCTCGACCTCTGGAGGTCGCTCCCCTACGGGTTCGACAACTGGCGCTTCCAGGGCGAGGTCGAGTACCGGCCGGTATGGCCGGTCAGGCTCAGGCTGAAGTACAAGTACCAGGACAAGACCAAGATGCACGAGGTCATCCCGACCAACTCCAGGACCCAGGAGTGGACCCTCAGGTCCTTCTTCCTGCCCACCGGCAGCGATTACTTCAACGTCATCCTGCGCTACGGGCTGGTCAGGCTGACCCCTAACCCGCTCTACGACGACGACAGGCTCATGGAGGGGGGCTACCTCTCCGCAAGCTGGGAGCACAACTTCTCCGAGAACCTCTCCGTGCTCGGGGGCACCACGCTCTGGACCACCAACGGCATGAGCCAGTGGGAGTTCGAGGATACCGGGATCGACTTCCTCGACGGCAGGGGCACCAAGTTCTACGTCACCGTGAAGAACAACCTCTCGGACAACCTGCAGCTCCGCTTCAGGATCCTCAGGAAGGACACCTTCTACCCCCGCACGGGCCTGTACAGGCCGGACCCCGAGGATCAGTTCCACTACGAGGGTGACCCGGAAGGCAACGTAAGCGATTTCACCGACCACGTGACCAGCTACGGCATACGCTGTCAGCTGGACTTCCGCTGGTAGGCTGGAGGTACCATGAACGTTATAGCGGCAGGAATCGTATCGCTCATGACGGTCACCGGCGGGCTGCCCGAGGTGATGTGGCTGGGTGACCCGAACCCGACCGGCTCGGCCGCCTCCTTCGGCATGGGCAACAGCGAATGGCTTGAGGCCTCCCCTCTGGGGGCGCTCTCCAACCCATCCATGCTCGGCCTCGTGGGAGAGGGCCTGCGCATGGAGCTCGCGGGAGGGGCCGCCTTCGCCACCGAGAAGAGGCTGCGCAGGGTCTACGACACCTTCGGCAGCACCATCGGGGAGGCCGAGCACGCCTACAACAGCGGAGTGGCTCCCTACCCGGGGGGCGCGGCGGTCTCCCTCGCCGGGATACCGGGGTTCCCCGAGGCGGTCTCGTTCGCCCTCGGCTGGAGGGTGCCGGCCAGCTTCGCGTACGAGTACGACAGGATAATCCGGGACGAGGCCTACGTCAGGGTAGGCGACCAGGACCTCTCGGTCAGCGGATCGCTGAACGAGCTGGACCTCTCGGTCGCCTTCTCCCCCGAGAGGTCGCTCACCTTCGGCGTGGGCGGCGGCCTGGTCATCGGCAGCCGGGAGGTCACCTGGGAGGAGGACTACGTCGATCCCACCGTGGAAGACGTCTACGGGCGGAGGACGGAGGACGTCTCCGGCGCCGTGGCCCGGGGGGCACTCCTCTACGCTCCATCCAGGAGGGTGCACGTCAGCGCCGGTGTGGAGTACCCCATGCCGCTCAGCTTCTCCCCCTCCGACACGGGAACGGTGAGCTGGAGCGTTCTCTCGGACGAGGACTACGACCTCGAGCCTCCGATGCGGGTCGACGTCGGCGCCGTGTACGTACCGGGCAACCAGCTCATGTCCAGGTTCGTCGCCGGTTTCCACTGGAGCAGCGACGGAGGCATGGAGAACGAGGGAGAGAGCCTCGGCCTGCAGAACGCCTGGGGGGTGAACGCCGGCGTGGAGAACACCATACCGGGCGGTCCCCTGACCAGGTTCGGCTTCAGCTACCGCCGCTCCCCGCTGGCCGACGACCTTGACGAGATGGGCTTCACCGCCGGGATGGGGTTCATGGCCGGCTGCTGGAACATAGACGCCGCTCTGGGGTTCTTCCCCTCGAGATGGAACCAGGTCGATGTCCAGGGGCTGCCGTCCTTCCCCTCCGGGGACAGCCTCATAGTGGAGGAGAGCGAGACGAGGCTGGTCCTCTCGGTTGGCAGGACGTTCGGCCTATAGGCAAAGGAGACAGGAGGCGGCCGTGAGACGACTCGTACCGGTCCTGCTGCTGGCTGCGGCGCTACCCGCCCTGTGCGGGACCGTATACCTCAATATATTGCATACCAATGACATACATGGAGGCATTGTCCCCAGGGAGGCCAGCTTCCTCAACCCGGACTTCCCACCGATGATAGGCGGCGGCGCCCACATCTACCGGTACGCCGAGGAGGTCAGGGCCGAGTGCGAGGAGAACGGGGAGTACTGCCTGCTGCTCGACGCCGGCGACATCTACCAGGGGACCCCCACCGGCAACTACGAGACCGGAGACTGCGTGGTAGAGTGGATGAACGCCGCAGGCTACGACATGATGACCCTGGGCAACCACGACTTCGACGACGGCGTCGAGAACGCGCTGGACCTCTGCTGGCAGTCGGAGTTCCCGGTGGTATGCGCCAACTTCGTGAACGCCGAGACCGGTGAGATACCCGAGCCCGTAGAGCCCTACCTCATCATGGACTTCGGAGGGGTGGACGTCGCCTTCATAGGGATGACCACCACCGACACCTACGGCCTGGTGACACCGGAGCTGCTGGGCGACTACGTCTTCCTCAACGAGGTGGAGACCACCGAGCGCTACATCGAGGAGGTCCGGGAGCAGGGGGCGGAGGTCGTCATCCTCCTCTCCCACATCGGGCAGCCGGGCGACCCCGACCGCTACCTCGAGCGGGTCTACGAGGCGTGGGAGGAGGGGGAGGAGTACACGAAGGACTTCTCCATGAACCATGCGGAGCTCTCCACGGTGGTCCCGGGCATCGACCTCATCGTCTCCGGGCACACCCACTACGGGCTCTACGAGCCCTGGGTCAACCCGGTGAACCACACCATCGTGGTGCAGGGCTACGCCAACGGCACCGGCATAGGCCACATCAGGCTCGCCATAGACACCGAGACCGGCGAGGTGACCGGTTGGGACCTCCCGGCCGGTGAGGAGTACGTCAGCCTCCTCCACGACCAGTTCTGGCCCGACCCGGAGATGGCCGAGATGATAGAGTCGTTCCGGGCGGTGGCCGAGGCCGGGATGGACGAGGTGATAGCGGAGGCGGTCGAGCAGATACCCAGGGGCGGCGCCGAGCATCCGCTGGGCAGGCTTGTGGCAGACGCCATGATGTGGGCCACCGACGCCGACGTGGCGCTGATGAACAGGGGCGGTATAAGGGCCGCCATCCCCAGGGGCCCCATAACCCCCAGGATCGTCTACCAGGCGCTGCCGTTCGAGGAGGACCTCTACATCCTGGAGGTCACCGGGGCGGAGCTCAAGGAGATACTCGAGGCCGGCATGCAGGGCAGGCGAAGGGACATGGAGATAGGCGGCGTCACCGCCTACAGGAACCAGGCCATGCCGGACGGCGAGAAGATAGAGGACATGATGATAGGCGGGGAGCCGATGGACCCGGAGCGGACCTACAGGTTCGTGACCACCGGCTACCTGGCCCTGGGCAACGTCGGTTACGACGTGATGCTCCAGCACGACAGCGAGCTGGCGGGCGTCACCCTGCTGGACGCAGTGGTCGACTACCTCGGCGAGCAGGAGGAGCTGGAGGCCGACAACCGGATGAGAATAATCTGGATAGACGAGCCGCGCGGGGAGAGCCCGGAGCAGTGATGCCGGTCCGGTCATGAGGGTATGCGTACTCGGCGCCGGCCTTGCTGGGCTCGGCGCCGCCGACCTCCTCACCGAGCGTGGGGCGGAGGTCACCGTCCTGGAGAGGGCGGACCGGCCGGGCGGCCTCGCGGCCACCTTCCGCGAGGGGGGGTTCCACTACGACTGCGGCCCCCACCGCTTCCACACGAAGAGCGACGACGTGCTCGCCATGGTGCGGGACCTCCTTCCCGGTGAGCTCCTGGAGCTGGAGCGCCTCTCCAGGATAAGGCTGCTGGACCGCTACTTCGTCTACCCGCTCTCCCTGGGGGACGTCCTGAAGCGCATGCCGCTCCACAGGGGGGCGGGCATGATAGGCAGCTACGTCGGCGAGCGCCTTCGCAACCTCCTGGCGCCCAGGGAGGAGGCCAGCTTCCAGGGCTGGGTGGTGAAGCGCTTCGGCCGCAGGCTGTACGACCTCTACTTCGGCCCCTACACCGAGAAGCTCTGGGGTTGTCCGGCCACGGACCTCTCGGCGGACTGGGCCAGCCAGAGGATAACCGTCCCCGGCCTCTCCGGCCTGGTAAAGGCCACGCTCTTCCCCGGGAGGGAGCGGGTGAGGAGCCTGGTGAGCACCTTCCACTACCCCAGGGGAGGCATCGGGCGCATCTCGGAGGCCCTGGCCGAGCGGGTGGAGTCCCGGGGCGGGAGGATCCTCTACCGCACCGCCCCCGCCTCGATAGGGGGCGGCATCGGCGGATGGAGGCTGGAGGCCGCCGGCGCCACCGTGGAGTGCGACCACATCGTGAACACCATCCCGGTCGACGACTACGTCGCCCTGCTGGGCGGCCTGCTCCCCGAGAGGGTCCACCGGGCGGCGGCGGAGCTGCGGTTCCGGGCGGTGGTCTTCCTCACGCTCCGCGTGGAGCGGAGGGTCGAGGCCGGCGACCACTGGATATACACCCCGGAGGAGGAGTACCTGTTCAACCGCCTCTCCATACCGGAGAACTTCGACCCGGACTGCTCCGACGAGGGCTCGCAGGTGGTCTTCGAGTTCAGCTGCGACAGGGGCGACGACATCTGGGAGGGCAGGGTGGACCTCCGCGAGGAGGCGATAGCCGGAGGGGAGAGGCTCGGGCTCTTCGGCCGGGATGAGGCGCTGGGGAGCACGGTGAACCGTCAGGCCCACGCCTACCCCATATACCACCGCGGGTACGCCGCACCGGTCGGCCGGGTGCTTGACGCCCTGCACGAGCTCGCCGGCTCGGTCACCTGCGGCAGGCAGGGCCTATTCAGGTACAACAACATGGACCACTCCCTGGAGATGGGCCGGTACGCCGCGCTCGAGGTGCTGGGGGAGGGGAACGTGCGGGAGCAGTTCGCCTGGACCTCGGACACCTGGGCGGACGGCTGACACGGGCAGCCGCGTTGCCCCCCCCCGCGCGAGGCCGCCGGGCGCTGTCGCTGGTCCTGCTCGTCCCCTCTCTCCTCATGCTGGCCGGCTCGCTGGCCGGCCCCCTCGTCCGCCCGGGGGGTGCCTTCGATGACGCTCTCTCGCTCACCTGCCACCGCCAGCCCGGGAGGTGCCTGCCGCTGCCGCAGGGGAGGACCGCCCTCTGCGCCAGGTGCACGGCCTTCTGGGGCGGCGTCGCGGCCGGCGCCCTGCTGCTTCGCAGAAGGCACAGGTCGGTGCCCTTCTGGGTCGGGTTCCCCATGGTGCTGTCGATGATTGCCGACGGAACCATCCAGAGGCTCTGCGACTATGAGAGTACGAACGCGATGAGAACCGCAACCGGGCTGGCTGCCGGGCTGGGGGTAACCTTCATCCTTCTCGGCGCCGGCCTCGCCGGGAGGTCCGGATGATGCAAAGAAGGGGCGCCTCCGCACCCTCCCCCTCCGCCCTGGCGGCCGGGGCGCTGCTCCTCGTCACCATGCTCGCCGCCGTCTCCTGCGGTCTTCCGGAGGAGCTCCGCGGAAGGCCCAACATCATCCTTGTAAGCATAGACACCCTCAGGGCGGACCACCTGGGATGCTACGGCTACGGCAGGGACACCTCCCCGACGATGGACAGCCTGGCCGCGGCGGGGACCATGTGGACCAGGTGCATTGCCCAGTCCCCCTGGACCCTCCCATCCCACGCGACCATCTGGACCGGCCTCTCCGAGGCGGCCCACCGGAGCAGCTGGTACGAGGGGGAGATGCACGTGCTGGACCCCTCCCTGCCCACCATTGCCACGGTGCTGCACGGTAAGGGCTACAGGACCGCCGCCTTCACCAACATCTGCTACCTCAGCGGCATATACGGCTTCGACAGGGGCTTCGACCACTTCGCCTGGGAGGCCAACGGCGACGGCATGGCGGCGATAACGGTTCGCGAGGCGTCGAGGTGGCTGGAGGACAACATCGGGAATCCCAGGCCCTTCTTCATGGTCATCCACTTCTACGACGTGCATGCCCCGTACAGCCCTCCCTCCCCGTACGACACCGTCTGGACCGAGGACGGGGTCGGCCCGGACAGCGTCGACTGGTGGGACGTCACGGAGGAGGGGGAGCTGCTGAACCCGGAGGAGCGGGAGAGGCTGGTGGGGCTGTACGACGGCGAGATAAGATGGGTGGACGACCAGATGGGGCACCTGCTCACGGCCCTGCGGGAGCTGGACCTCGCCGGGAGCACGGTGATCATGGTCACATCGGACCACGGCGAGGAGTTTCTCGACCACGGGTGGATAGGCCACGGCCACACTCTCTACCAGGAGCAGCTCCACGTCCCGCTCATCATCTCGGGGCCGGGCATACTGGCCGGGGAGGTGAACCACTCGGTGGCGGGCCTCTGGGACATCTTCCCCACCATAACCGGCCTGCTCGGCTACGGGACGCCGGCCACCGTGGAGGGGACCGACCTGCTCGACGGCGGGCCGGACCCCGGCAGGGCGGTGCCTGCCGGTGCTCCCGGTCCGGACCGCTACGCCTTCGACGGCTCGGGCGTCCGTGTCTTCGAGCCCCGGGACATGGCGTCGGTCCAGGTGGGCGACGACAAGGTCGTCTGGGACGTACTGGCCGACAGCACGGTCCAGTACGACCTCCGCCTCGACCCGGACGAGCTGGACCCGCTCCCCCCCGAGCCGGGTATGGTGGAGGCGGTGGAGAGCTACCATGCCACCCCTCCCCTCTGCGACCCCGCGCCGGTAGAGTCAAACGAGACCGACCAGACGCTGGAGGACCTGGGCTACATCTGAAGACCCGCCGCCGCTCCCGGCGGCGCGGAAGGATGCCGGCAGGAGGGATCGACGGATGGGCTTCCCCGAGACCAAGACCAAGATAGTCTGCACTGTCGGCCCCGCCTGCTCGGACGGGGCCGTCCTGCGTGAGATGATGGCCGCAGGCATGAGCGTGGCCAGGATCAACTTCGCCCACGGCGGACCGGACGAGCACAGGCGGCTGGTCCGCACCGTCCGCGAGGCAGCCCGGGCAACCGGCTCCTGCGTGGCGGTGCTGGCCGACCTGGGCGGGCCGAAGATACGGGTTGGCAGGCTGCCCGAGGAGCCGCTGACCCTCGAGCGCGACCGGCTGGTGACGCTGGAGCCCGGCGCCGAAGCCCGCGGTGAGGGAGCCATACCCCTGGACGCCCCCGGGATCGGTGAGCGGCTCTCCGAGGGGGACTCCGTCTACGTGAACGACGGCCTCGTGCACCTGCTCGTGGAGCGGTCCGAGCCGGGCCGGGTGGTCTGCCGGGTCGTCCAGGGCGGTCCCATACTCGGCGGGAACGGCGTGAACCTCCCCGGGGTGGACCTGGGCGTGCCGACGATCACGGAGGAGGACAGGGCCTGCCTGCGGCTGGCGGCGGAGGAGGGGATAGACGCGGTGAGCGTCTCGTTCGTCAGGGGCCCGGACGACATGGAGCTTGCCCGGGAGATAGCCACGGGGTACGGCTACTCCCCCTTCCTGGTCGCCAAGATAGAGCGGAGGGCCGCCCTCCGGTCGATAGAGGCGATACTGGAGGTGACCGACGGCCTGATGGTGGCCCGGGGCGACCTGGGCGTGGAGATACCCATAGAGGAGATAGCGGTGGTGCAGAAGCGCCTGGTCTCCCTGGCCAACCGCGCCGGGGTGCCGGTGATAACGGCCACCCAGATGCTGGAGTCCATGGTGGGCAGCCGCAGGCCGACCAGGGCGGAGGCTACCGACGTCGCTAACGCGATAATGGACGGCACCGACTGCGTGATGCTCTCCGAGGAGACGGCGATAGGCGGGCACCCGGTCGAGGCGGTTTCGACCATGAGGCGCATAGCGGTCTCCGCCGAGGAGTCGCTCGAGTCATCGGACCGACCTCCTCCGGAGCTCCACTACCGGGGGGCGCCCACGAGAAGCGACCTCGTGGCCATGAGCGTGGCCGGCGTCGTCTCCCTTCGCAGGCCGGAGGCCGTGGTCACGCCGACCAGCGGCGGGACCACCCCGGCCAGGATATCATCCTACCGGCTCCCGGTCTGGACCCTGGCGATGAGCACCTCCGGGGGCACGTGCCGGAGGCTGCAGCTCTGCAGGGGGGTGCATCCGGTCCAGGTGGAGGACCCGGGCGGCGACTGGCGCGAGGCGGCGTCCGGTTGGCTCCGGGAAGCCGGATGCGGAGAGGGGATCTTCGTGCTGGCCACCGGCTCCTCGCCGGCGAACGCCGATGCCGTCGACGGAATGCAGATAGTGGACCTCTGATCGGCATCCCCGGAATCCCGTCCCTCCGCGCACAGTTGACCGGGCAACCCTGCCGACTTATCTAGGTAACTGGTTTATTGGTTGAAAAATCAGGAGAGAGGTAATATGAAGCACGCACTCGCGCTCCTCGCATTCCTGCTGCTCGCCCCTGCGACCGCCCACGACGCGGGGGAGGTCACGGTCGAGGTGGACGATGACGGCATGCGGTCGGTCTCCATAGAGGGCTTCGAGCTCTCCTGGTCGGCGCTCGGCCTGGTCGAGATGACCATGAGCGCGCCGACGACCGGCTGGCTGGCGGTCGGCTTCGGCGGCGGCCCGGCCATGGACGGCTCGGACCTGGTCATCGCCTACGTCGACGACGACGGAGAGGTGCACGTCAGGGACGACTGGGGCACCGGCCCGGTCTCACACGCGCCCGACACCGAGCTGGGCGGGGCAATGGACGTCTCCCCGGAGGGCGGCTCGGAGAGCGATGGACGCACCATCGTCTCCTTCACCAGGCCGCAGGACACCGGCGGGGAGCACGACTTCGTCATCGTGCCCGGCTCCACCGTCAGGTTGCTGGTCGCGTGGGGCAGGGATGGCGCTGACGACTTCGACTCCATGCACGACAGCGCCCATACGGCAATGATAGAGCTCTGAGCCCGGGGTGAGCGGCGACGGGGGACGCTCCCACCATGCGATGATGGCCCGGGACTTCCGGCGGAGGTTCTGGGCCTGCCTGGCGGCGTCCGTCCCGGTTCTGGTCCTCTCCCCGATGATACAGTCCCTCCTCGGCTACTCCCTCGGCTTCCCCGGGGAGAGGATGGCCGTGCTGGTCCTCTCCACCTTCGTCTTCGCCTACGGCGGATTCCCCTTCATGAAGGGCATGGTCGGGGAGCTGGGCGACCGGAGGCCGGGCATGATGACCCTCATCGCCCTGGCGGTCGGCGTCTCCTACCTGTACAGCGCCGGCGTCGTGCTCGGTTTGCGGGGAAGGCCCTTCTTCTGGGAGCTGGTCACCCTGATAGACGTGATGCTGCTCGGCCACTGGATAGAGATGCGCTCGGTCATGGGAGCCTCCGGGGCCCTCGAGGCCCTGGTGGAGGTGATGCCCTCGAAGGCCAGGCGGTTGAGCGGAGAAGGCTCGCAGGAGGAGGTGCCGGTCAGGGAGCTCGAGCCGGGGGACAGGGTGCTGATCAGACCGGGGGAGAGGGTCCCGGTGGACGGCATAGTCAGGGAGGGCCGGTCGGAGATGGACCTCTCCATGGTGACCGGCGAGTCCCAGCCGACGCCGGTCGGCGAGTCGGACGAGGTGATAGGCGGGTCGGTGAACGGCAACGGCTCCCTCACCGTGGAGGTGACCGGCGCCGGGGAGGACTCCTACCTCTCCCGGATGGTCAGGATGGTGGGCGAGGCCCGGGGCAGCAGGTCGAGGGCGCAGGCTCTGGCCGACAGGGCGGCCTTCTGGCTCACGCTCCTGGCCCTGGCCGCGGGTGCGGCCACGATGGCCGCATGGCTGCTGATCATCGGAAGGGACCTCGCCTTCTCCCTGGAGCGGACGGTCACCGTCATGGTGATAACCTGTCCCCACGCGCTCGGCCTCGCCGTGCCCCTGGTGATAGCGACGATAACCACCATCTCGGCCAGGAACGGCCTGCTGGTCCGGGACAGGACCTCGTTCGAGGAGGCCAGGGCCCTGGACACGGTCGTCTTCGACAAGACCGGCACGCTGACCACCGGCGAGCTGACCGTCGCCGTGGTGGAGCCAACGGGCGACTGGACGGTGGAGGAGCTGCTGGCCCGGGCGGCGGCGGTGGAGTCCCGCTCCGAGCACGGTATAGCCGAGGCCATAACCGGCGAGGCCTCCGCGAGGGGTCTCGCGGAAGCGCGCGTGGCGGGCTTCGAGGCTCTCCCCGGAAGGGGCGCCAGGGCCGAGGTGGACGGGGAGGATGTCGCGGTCGGCAACCGGGGCATGCTGGAGGATCAGGACGTGGACCCCGGCGATGGCGCCGGCAGGGCGGAGGAGCTGGCCTCGGAGGGCAGGACCGTCGTCTACGTAGTGTCGGGAGGGAGGCTCCAGGGGCTCATAGCGCTTTCGGACACGCTCCGCGAGCGGAGCGCCGAAGCCGTGCTGGCCCTGCGCGAGGCGGGCATCGGGGTGGCCATGCTGACCGGGGACAACGAGGCCACGGCCAGGGCAGTCGCAGGAGAGCTGGGGATCGAGGAGTGGTACGCCGGTGTGCTGCCGGACGGGAAGTCCGACCTGGTGCGCAGGCTGCAGTCCGACGGCAGGAGGGTCGCCATGGTCGGCGACGGCATAAACGACGCCCCGGCGCTGGCCGCGGCCGACGTCGGCATCGCCATAGGAGCCGGCACGGACATAGCCGCCGAGACCGCCGACGTGATACTGGTCGAGAGCGACCCCCGGGGGGTTGCCGACGCTGTCTCCCTCTCCAGGCTGACCAGGCGCAAGATGGTCCAGAACCTGGCCTGGGCCACCGGATACAACGTGCTGGCAATACCGCTGGCCGCCGGCGTGCTCTACCCGCTCGGGATAGTCCTCCCGCCTGCGGTGGGCGCCCTGGTGATGTCTCTCAGCACCGTGATAGTGGCGGTGAACGCCAGGCTGGTCTCCTTCGAGAGGACCGGCTAGGGGGGTTCTCCTGGACCGGTCGCCCGGCCGGTCGTATACCTCTCATGCGGTAAGGAATGGCGGCGCATCTTTCGCGTCCGCATGTACGAAAGGGGGGAGATGGACAGCTATCTCGTGTCCCTGGACAGGTTCGAGGGGGAGCTGGCCGTCCTGGTCACGGTGGACAGGGAGGTCTGGCACGTACCCGCGGGCTGCCTGCCCGAAGGGGTCCGCGAGGGTGACGTCATGCGGGTCTCCTTCGAGAGGGACGAGGAGGAGACCGCCAGGCTGCGCGACAGCATCGGGGACCTGCAGCGAAGGCTCCTCGAGAGGACGGAGGAGAGGCGCCGCGGGGATGGCTGAGAGAGAGGGCGTCGGCAGGCTGGTACTGGTGGCCACGCCGATAGGCAACCTCGAGGACATGTCGCCCAGGGCCGGACGGACCCTGGCCGAGGCGGACGCCGTCATGGCGGAGGACACCAGGAGGACGGCCAGGTTCGTCCCGGAGAGGGATCGGCTCTACAGCTACCACGAGCACAACGTCGAGGGGAGGCTCCCGCAGCTCCGGGAGCTCCTGGCGGCCGGGAGCACGGTAGCTCTCTCCTCCGACGCCGGCATGCCCGGCATATCCGACCCGGCGCTGAGGGCGGTCAGGCTCGCCCTCTCCGAGGGACACGATGTCGAGGTGGTCCCGGGGCCCTCGGCGGTGGTGACGGCGCTGGCCGGCTCCGGGCTCCCGACGCACCGTTTCTGCTTCGAGGGGTTCCTCCCGAGGAAGAGGGGAGCCAGGACCGTCAGGCTGGAGGAGGTCAGGGACTACCCGGGGTCGCTGGTCTACTTCGTCGGCCCACACCACCTGGAGAGACTCCTGGGCGAGCTGCTGCAGGTGCTCGGGGACCGCCCCGCCTGCGTGGCGAGGGAGCTGACCAAGGTCCACGAGGAGTACCTCCGGGGCAGCCTCGCCGCCCTCCTGGAGCGGGTCTCGGGGACCCGGGTCCGGGGGGAGGTCACCCTGGTGGTCGGCGGCGCGGGGAAGACCGGATTTGATTGACGGTCCGGGGCCTCCCGCCTATCTTAGGTTGCTTTACGGAAGGTTCGCCCGGGAGGTCTCTTGAACCGCGAAGAAGCGAGGAAGGCCGGAAGGCTTCTTGTCAGGCCTCTGGTCATCCTGGCCGGGAGGGCCGGCCTCGGCCCCTCCACCGTCACGGTCATCGGCCTCCTGACTACCGCTGGGGCCTCCTACCTGGCATGGGCCGGCGAGTGGCTGGCCTCCGCGGCGGTTCTCGCCCTCGGCAGCGTCCTGGACGCCGTCGACGGCGAGATGGCGAGGAGACAGAACAGGGTCAGCAGGGCCGGAGCCGTGCTGGACTCCGCCTGCGACAGGATAGGCGAGACCCTCATCCTGGGCGCCATCCTGGCGGGCAGCGTGGTCGAGAGGCCCTCCCTGGCTTACCTGGTGCCCGCCGCGCTGGGGGGCTCCCTCATGGTGAGCTACGTAAGGGCCCGCGCGGAGGGTGAGGGTCTCTCATGCTCCGTGGGCCTGCTGACGAGGACGGAGAGGCTCGTTCTCCTGGTGGCCGGCCTGGCAGCGGCAGCCGTCTGGGGAAGCGGGGCGCTGGTCTGGACTTTGGCCGCGCTCTCGGTCGGTGCATGGGCGACAACCGGCCAGAGGCTGGCCAGGGTGCTCAGGCAAGGGAGGTGCGACCCGCCCGGGGAGGGCGGCTCCGGCTCCCGCCCCGACGAATAGCAGAATGGTGCGGGGAATGCCCCGCGAGGAGGGTCAGGGATGGCAGAAGGCAAGGTCAGGGTAGCGATAATAGGCGTGGGAAACTGCGCCAGCAGCCTGGTACAGGGCGTGCACTACTACAGGGAAGCCGGTGAGGACGACAGGGTCCCCGGCCTGATGCACGTGAACCTGGGCGGCTATCACGTAAGCGACATCGAGTTCTCTGCGGCGTTCGACATCAACGTGACCAAGGTCGGCAGAGACCTCGGCGAGGCCATCTTCGCCGAGCCCAACTGCACCAAGAAGCTCTGCGACGTACCGGTCACCGGGGTGGACGTCTCCAGGGGGATGACCCACGACGGGCTGGGCAAGTACCTCAAAGAGGTGATAGAGAAGGCTCCCGGACCGACGTCCGACATCGTGGGCATACTCCGGGAGACGAAGACCGACGTGGTGGTCAGCTACCTGCCGGTGGGCAGCGAGATGGCCACGAAGTGGTACGTCGAGCAGGTGCTGGACGCCGGCTGCGCCTTCGTAAACGCCATACCGGTGTTCATAGCGAGGGAGCCGTACTGGCAGAAGCGCTTCCGGGACCGGGGACTTCCCGTCCTGGGCGACGACATCAAGAGCCAGGTGGGCGCCACCATCCTGCACAGGGTCATGACCAGGCTCTACGAGGACCGTGGTGTCAAGCTGGACAGGACCTACCAGCTGAACGTCGGCGGCAACACCGACTTCCTGAACATGCTGGAGCGGGAGCGCCTGGAGAGCAAGAAGGTCTCGAAGACGGATGCCGTCACATCGCAGATACCGGGCGGAATACCCTCGGGCAACGTGCATATAGGCCCGAGCGACTACGTCTCCTGGCTCGAGGACAGGAAGTGGTGCTACATACGCATGGAAGGCACCAGCTTCGGCGATGTCCCGCTCAACATAGAGGCAAAGCTGGAGGTCTGGGACAGCCCCAACTCCGCCGGCGTCATAATCGACGCGGTCCGCTGCGCCAAGCTGGCCCTGGACAACGGCCTCTCCGGTGCCATAGAGGCACCCTCCTCCTACTTCTTCAAGTCGCCCCCGGTCCAGTACTACGACGACCGATGCCGGGAGCTGACCGAGGAGTACATAAAGAAGTACGGCGCACTCGCGGAGCGGTCGGGGGAGGCCGGGGAGTAGATTGGGGACCAGGAGGCCAGGTTCCGGCAGGTTCATCACCTTCGAGGGGGTGGAGGGCTCCGGGAAGTCCAGCAGGTGCGAAGCGCTTCACGGCGCCCTCTCGGCGAGGGGGCTCGAGGCCATCCACACCAGGGAGCCCGGCGGCCCCCCGGTTTCCGAGCGCATCAGGGAGATACTGCTTGACAGGAGCCTGGCCGTGACCGCCCTCACCGAGGTCATGCTCTACCTGGCATCAAGGGCCGCGAACGTCGATCAGGTCGTGAGGCCGGCGCTGGAATCCGGTATGCATGTCCTCTGCGAGAGGTACTCAGACGCCACCATGGCCTACCAGGTCGGCGGCAGGGGCCTGGAGAGGGAGGCGGTGGCCCGGGCGGACCGCCTGGCCACCGGAGGGCTCGTCCCCCATCTCACGATACTCCTGGACCTGGACCCGGAGGTGGGCATGGGGAGGCTCGGGAGCCAGGGGAGGCAGAGGGACAGGATAGAGCTGGAGAGGATGGAGTTCCACAGGCGCGTGAGGGAGGCATACCTGGAGATGGCCCGGGACGACGGGCGGTTCTTCGTGGTGGACGCGACGCTGGAACCGGCGGAGCAGGACCGCATTATCCTGCAGAGGTGCATAGCTGTCGCCGGACTCGAAGACGGGGGGGATGAAGCGGAGGAATGAGGAGAGCATGAGGAAGTACATGCCGGCATGGATGGCAGTAGTTATCGCGGCGGGACTACTGGTTACGGGAGGCCTCATAGTCCTCCCGGCGGCGTCCGCCGACGATACCGTCTCCACCAGCTCGGCCCTCGAGCTCTTCATGGACGTCTTCTCCAGGACTTCCACCACCTACGTCGACCCGCTGGAGTCGCAGGAGCTGGTCGAGTCCGCCCTGCGGGGGATGCTGGAGTCGCTCGACCCGAACAGCATCCTGCTGGATCCGGACGACTACGAGAACCTCCGGATACAGCTGGAGGGCTCCTTCGAGGGCGTGGGCATCTCCATCGGGATAAGGGACGACTGGCTCACCGTCATCTCCCCCATCGAGGGCACCCCCGCCTACCGGGGCGGCATGCGCGCCGGGGACAGGATAGTGGAGATAGACGGAGAGAGCACCAGGGGCATCACGACCGAAGGGGCGGTGATGCAGATACGTGGTCCCGGGGGCACCACGGTCGAGCTGACCGTGGTGAGGCCGGGCGCGGAGGACTCGATAGGCTTCGAGATAGAGCGGGACGTCATAGACCTGCCCTCGGTCTCCGCCGGGTTCATGGTCACGGAGCGGACCGGCTACGTGAGGCTCGCCCGGTTCGGCGAGACCTCCGCCGAGGAGGTCGAGGAGGAGCTGAGGGCGCTGATCGCAGATGGCGCCGACAACATCATCCTCGACCTCAGGGGCAACTCCGGAGGTCTGTTCAACGCCGCGGTCGACGTATCGGACTTCTTCCTGCCGGCGGGCAGGCTGGTGGTCTCCACCAGGGGCAACGCCGTGGGCGAGCACCGGTACATGACGTCCAAGAACGAGCTCTTCGACGGCGGGCTGGCGGTCCTGGTCGACGGGGGCAGCGCCAGCTCCTCCGAGATAGTCGCCGGCGCCCTGCAGGACCACGACGTGGCGGTGCTGGTCGGCACCAGGACCTTCGGCAAGGGCTCCGTCCAGACCCTGATGGATCTCGGGGAGTTCCCGAACCTCGGCCACTACGCGGTGAAGCTGACCACGGCCAGGTACTTCACGCCGGACGGGCGCTCGATAGACAGGACTCTAGAGAGCGACACGATCTACGCCGACACGACAGCGGAGTGGGGCATAGTCCCGGACGTCGTTGTCGAGCCGCCCGATGCCGGGGGGACGCTCGCGGCCGAGCTCTTCGCCGGGGGACACTACTTCAGGTTCGCCACCGACTACGTGCTGGAGAGGGAGATAACGGAGGACTTCTGGCCGGAGACCGACGTCCTGCTGGAGTTCCAGGCCTACCTGGACGAGCAGGGTTTCGAGTGGGAGCCGGAGGCCTTCGAAGAGAACCTGCACTACATCCAGAGGGCGCTCTTCTCCGAGGTTGCCTCCAGGGTGTGGGACAGGGAGACGTACCATCAGAGGATGGCCCCGCACGACGAGGTCGTTCTTACCGCCATCTCATTGCTGGAGGAACCGGGAGAGGCAGTCTCCTCGCAGTGACCGGCGGCCGCTGCGGGGCGAGCTGCGTCTGGCCGGGGACACGGCGCGACCACCCCATGAGGGGAGCAGCACTCGCATGAGGATACGCTTCGGCACTTCCGGCTGGCGCGGCATCATCGCAAGGGAGTTCACCTGGGAGCGGGTGGACCGGATACTGGACGCCATAGCCCTCCACATCCTCGAGGAGGGCGGGGGCACCGGCTCGGCGGTAGTCGGCGGCGACTGCAGGTTCCTCTCCCCAGAGCTGGCCGTCTCCGCCGCGGAGAGACTGGCCGGCTACGGCCTCGAGGTAGTCCTGGCCGACAGGCCCACCCCGACGCCGGTCCTCTCCCACGCCTGCCGGTCGAGGGGGCTGGGAGGAGTGGTCAACTTCACCGCCAGCCACAACCCGCCCCTCTACAACGGCATCAAGTTCTCCCCCGCACACGGAGGCCCGGCCGGCTCGGACGTGACAGGTCCCCTCGAGGGGATGATAGCCGAGGGCGCTCGTCCCCCTGCGGGCAGCGGGTCGGTGACCGAGGCGGACCTGGTCGGGCCGTACGCGGGGGAGCTGGAGGGGATGCTCGACCTCTCCGTCATCCGCGACAGCGGGCTGCGGGTCGTCTACGACGCCTTCTCCGGCACCGGGGCAGGGCTGGTGGACAGGATGCTCATCGAGGCCGGGGCGGCGGTTCGGGTCATGAACGGCGAGAGGGACCCGCTCTTCGCCGGGAGGCAGCACCCGGAGCCCGGAGAGGCAGGTACCCGCGATCTCGGCCTGGAGGTCGAGAGGAGCGGAGCCTCCCTCGGCGTGGCTACGGACGGCGACGCGGACAGGTTCGGCATAGTGGACGGAGAGGGGAGGTTCGTCTCCCCGCACGACTTCCTGCCCCTGGTCCTCTCCTACCTTGTGGAGAGGGGCGGGAGCGGTCTCGTCGTCCGCTCCGTAACTACCGGCGGCCTGCTGGACAGGGTGGCCTCCTCCGTGGGGCTTGAGACGGCTGTGACCCCCGTGGGTTTCAAGCATCTCGGGTCGATGATGCTCCGGGAGGACGTCCTGCTTGCCGGGGAGGAGAGCGGCGGCATGTCCATAGGCGGCCACGTGCCCGAGAAGGACGGTATCCTGGCCTGCCTGCTAGCCTGCGAGATGGCATGCGCCGGCGGGGGAGCGATCTCGGAGCAGCTGGAGAGGCTCTGGAGCGGGCACGGCAGGCTCTTCGTCACCAGGAGGGACGTCGAGCTCACGGAGGAGCTCAGGTCCGCGGTACGGAGGGACCTCTTCGACTCGCCGCCGATGGAGGTGGCCGGCAGGAGGGTCAGGGAGGTGGACAGGACCGACGGCGTCCGCTTCGTCCTCGGGGCGGACAGTTGGGTCCTGCTCCGGCTCAGCGGCACCGAGCCTCTCGTCAGGGTCTACGCCCAGGCGGGCTCGGCGGAGGAGATGGAGGAGCTGCTCCTCGGGATATCCGGCCTGCTGGTATGAGATCGGAAGCGATGGGGTGATGCAGATGGAGCTGAGAGCCCGGGACCTGACTCTGGACCTCACATCCCTGGTCATCGGGGGCAACAGGTGCGACGTACGTATACCCCTTCGGGACATCGACTGGGGCATAGAGGGGGTCGAGCCGGCGGAAGACACAGGCATCCTCGATCTGACGGTCGACTTCGCGGGGCACTCGCTCACCTGCGCCGGTACGCTGGAGGCTACATTCAGGACCGAGTGCGCCCGGTGCCTCGGGCCCGCGCTGTTCGAGGTTACGGAGGACGTCAGGAGGACCTACTCGGACCGTCCCCCGGAGGAGCGTGATCTGGACGTGTATCCCCTGGAGACCCTCGGCAGCCGCCTCAGCCTGCTGGAGGCGGTGAAGGAGGCGGTGGTCCTCTCCCTCCCCACGAAACCTCTGTGTAGCCCCGACTGCCCCGGAATCCATTATATTCAGAGCTGAGTATCGTGATGGTCCTCCGGAGCACGGGAGGCCTGCCCACTGTCCGGTCACCCCGTGGTGACAGATGACATGTGACAGGGAAGAGAGCGTAGGAGATGCCGGTACCCAAGAGACGACACTCCTCCACCAGGAGGGACAAGAGAAGGGCGAACGACGGTCTGAGGGCCGGTTCGGTCAGCAGCTGCCCGCAGTGCGGCGAGCCGCGGCTCCCGCACAGGGTATGCAAGCACTGCGGCTTCTACGATGGCCGCCAGGTCACAGAGCCGGAGGAGGAGTAACTGCCCTCCGGCTCTCCCCCGGTGCTGGGGCGCGGTGCGCGCGGCCCGATGAAGGTCGCTGTGGACGCAATGGGCGGGGACCAGGGCCCGGCCGTGGTCGTGGAGGGCGCGGTGCGCTTCTTCCGGGACGGCTCAGCCGCCTCCACGAAGGAAGTAGAGGTCATTCTCACCGGAGACCGTGACCATCTGGCCCGCCTGCTCAGCAGGACCGGCGGGGCCAGGCTGCCCGTCAGCATAAGGCACGCCTCCCAGGTAATCAGCATGGACGACCATCCGGCAGAGGCTCTCAAGCGGAAGCCGGACAGCTCCATGGCTGTGATGGCAGCCCTGCAGAAACAGGGTGTCGCGCAGGCCATGGTCTCCGCGGGGAACACCGGAGCCATGATGGCCGCAAGCCTGTTCGCCCTGGGCCGGATAGAGGGCATCCCCAGGCCGGCCATAGCCGCCACCTTCCCCACGCAGGGCAACCCCACCATCGTCCTGGACGTCGGGGCGAACATCGAGTGCAGGGCGGACCAGCTCGTCCAGTTCGCATACATGGGCAGCGCCTACTCGAGGGGCGTCTTCGGCATAGGCTCCCCGAGGGTCTCGCTCCTCAACGTCGGCTCCGAGAGGACCAAGGGCCCGGCGGTGCTGAGAGAGGTCTACGACCGTCTGGAGTCCTCCGGGCTGCGCTTCCTCGGCAACATCGAGGGGGACGGCATACTGAAGGGGGAGACCGATGTCGTGGTCTGCGACGGGTTCTCCGGCAACGTCCTCCTGAAGACCTTCGAGTCGATAGCCGACCTGGTGGGCGGCTCCCTCTACCTGGAGATGAAGAGGCACTGGGCGGCGAAGGCCGGTTTCCTGCTCATGCGCCGCTCCTTCTCCAAGCTCTGGGAGAGGCTGGACTCGGCCGAGTACGGCGGGGCTCCCCTCCTGGGGCTCGATGGAGTATCAATCGTCGCGCACGGAAGCTCTGGAGCGATAGCCATGAAGAACGCTATCGCCGCTGCCTGCGACTTCTACAGGAGCGGCGTCACCGACCTCATACGGGAGGGGCTGGGGGAGGAGTCGCGGGCGAAATCGAATGGGAGTACCAGTGAGTAGAGATGCTTTCATAGTCGGCACGGGCCACTGCGTCCCCGACAGGGTGCTGACGAACGCCGACCTCGAGCAGATAGTCGAGACCTCGGACGAGTGGATAACCACGAGGACCGGCATCAAGGAGCGCAGGATAACCGACGAGGAGACGGCCACCTCCGACCTGGCCGAGGTAGCCGTGCGGGAGGCCCTTGATGCGGCCGGCTGGGAGCCCGCAGACGTAGAGCTGATTCTCTGCGGCACTGTGACGCCCGACTATGTCTTCCCGTCGACGGCGGCGCTGGTCGCCGACCGGCTGGGCATGGGCAAGATACCGGCCTACGACTTCGAGGCGGGATGCTCCGGCTTCCTGTACGGTCTCATCCAGGCGAGGGCCTTCGTCGGTTCGGGTATAGTGGATAGGGCGCTCGTCATCGGAGGTGAGTGCCTTACGAAGATAACCAACTGGGAGGACAGGACGTCCTGCATCCTCTTCGGCGACGGGGCCGGCGCCGTGGCCATCTCCTCGAGCGGCCCCGGCGCCCGGCTCGGCGGCTTCCACTGGGGCAGCGACGGCTCCGTCGGCCTGCACCTGGTCCAGCTCGGAGGAGGCTCGAGGCGCCCGGCCAGCAGGGAGACGGTAGACGCCAACGAGCATACCATCAGCATGGACGGCTCGCGCATCTTCAAGCACGCCGTCAGGGCCATGCGGGACTCGTGCCTCAAGGCCCTGGAGATGGAGGGCACTCCGAAGAGCGAGGTCGACTATCTGATATCCCACCAGGCCAACCTGAGGATCATAGACGCCACCGCCAGGGCCCTGGAGCTGGAGCCGGAGCAGGTCTACATCAACATTCAGAAGTACGGAAACACCAGCGCCGCATCCATCCCCATAGCCCTGGACGAGGCCGTGCGGGAGGGAAGCATCGGCAGCGGGGACACCGTGGTGCTGGCTGCCTTCGGGGCCGGCCTGACCTGGGCGGGCATGGTCCTCCACTGGGACGATGACGGAGGGACGAGTTGAGCGGTACGGCGGTAGTGACCGGCGCTGCAAGGGGTATTGGCCTCGCCATATGCAGACGTCTGGTGGGCGCGGGCTGGAAGGTCGCCGGCTGCGACCTCCTGGAGGATGAGCTGGAAGAGGCCGGATCGGAGCTGGGCGACGGCTTCCACCCCTACGTCCTGGACGTCTCCGATGAGGAGGCGGTGAGCGCCGCGGCGGCCGGAATCGAGGAGGAGCTCGGCCCGGTGACGGGGCTTGTGAACAACGCCGGGATAACCAGGGACTCCCTTCTGATGAGGATGCGCAGCGGAGACTGGGACGCGGTGCTGGACGTGAACCTGAAGGGCGCCTTCCTCATGTGCAGGGCCTTCTCCAGGAGCATGCTCAGGCAGAGGAGCGGCTCGATCGTCAACATATCCTCCGTGGTAGCCCTCCTGGGAGCGGCAGGACAGGCCAACTACGCCGCTTCCAAGGCCGGTCTGCTCGGGCTCACCAGGGCCCTGGCAAGGGAGTTCGCCGCCAGGAGCATCAGGGTCAACGCGATAGCCCCCGGGTTCATCGAGACGGAGATGACCAGGGAGCTGCCGGAGGAGGTCAGGAGCGACTACGCCTCGCGGGTGCCCATGAACAGGATGGGTACCCCCGAGAGCATCGCGGACGGGGTGCTGTTCCTGTTGGGGGAGGACAGCACCTATATTACCGGGGTAGTTCTCCCCATCGACGGTGGATTGACAACATGAGAAAGGAACGATCATGTCTCTGGAGAACCGCGTAGCCGAGATCATCATCGACAAGCTCGGAGTCAAGCCCGAGCAGGTGACGCCCGAGGCCCAGTTCGACACGGACCTGGGGGCCGACTCGATAGACCAGTACGAGCTCATCATGGGCTTCGAGGACGCCTTCGGTCTCAGGATCGACGAGGAGGAGGCGACCAAGCTCACCACCGTGGGCAAGGTCATACAGTACCTCAAGGAGAAGGACATAGAGGCCTAGCAAGGCCGCACGGGCGGAAGCGGGGCTTCGCTTGCGCGGGGCTCCGCGGAGGCCATGCAGGCAGGCCGGGCCCGTGCCCGGAGACGGCAGTCGCAGGGAAGGGCTTATGCGTAGACGTATCGTGATAACCGGGACGGGGGCCGTCACCCCCATAGGGTCCAATACCGCCGAGAGCTGGGAGAGCGCGCGGGAGGGCAGGAGCGGCATAGCCAGGATGACCCTGGTGGACCCCTCCGAGTTCACCAGCCAGATAGCCGGGGAGGTCGACGGCTTCGCGCCGGAGGACCATTTCGACCGGAAGCTGGCGAAGCGCATAGACCGCTATACCCAGTTCGCGATGGTCGCCGCCCGGGAGGCCTGGAAGAGCTCCGGCCTCGAGGGACGCGTGGACCCGGAGATGCTCGGCGTCGTCATAGGCTCGGGCATCGGTGGGATAGAGACCCTCGAGTCGCAGCACACGGTCGCCATCGAGCGGGGTCCGGGCAGGATAAACCCCTTCCTGGTCCCGATGATGATAAGCAACATCGCCGCCGGCAGGGTCGGGATAGAGACCGGTGCAAAGGGGGTCAACCTCTCCACCGTGACCGCATGCGCCAGCGCGGGTCACGCCATCGCGATCTCCCTGGACATGATACGGCTGGGCAGGGCCGACGCCATACTCGCCGGGGGGGCCGAGGCACCGATAACGCTGACCGGGGTGGGCGGCTTCTGCGCTCTCAGGTCCCTGTCGGTGAGGAACGACGACCCGGAGACCGCCTCAAGGCCCTTCGACCGGGACCGCGACGGCTTCGTCATAGCCGAGGGCGGCGCCGTGGTGATGCTCGAGGAGCTGGAGCACGCGAAGGCACGTGGTGCCGACATACTCGCCGAGTTGACAGGTATGGCCATGACCTGCGATGCCTACCACATAACCGCCCCGGCCGAGGACGGCGAGGGGTCCGCCAGGGCCATGACCCTCGCCATGAGGGACGCCGGGATGACCCCGGAGGACGTCGACTACATCAACGCCCACGGCACTTCCACCCAGCTCAACGACATCAACGAGACCATCGCGATAAAGACCGCCCTGGGCGAGGAGCGGGCCGGGGAGATAATGGTCAGCTCGACCAAGTCGGTCACCGGCCACATGCTGGGGGCCGCCGGAGCCATAGAGACCATCTTCACAGCCCTGGCTCTGCGCGACGGGGTCGTACCCCCTACGGCCTCCCTGCAGGAGCCGGACGAGGGCTGCGACCTGGATTACGTCCAGCGTGAGGCCAGGGAGGTCCGCATAGGCGCAGCTCTCACCAACTCGCTCGGCTTCGGAGGGCACAACGTGACCCTCGCGCTGAAGCGGTTCGAGGGATAGAAGCCGGAATCGACCCCCGGCCCACCCGCAGGAGTACCCTGGAGGGCCGCGGCGGCACGCACACCGACGGGGACGTACCGGACCCCACGGGCCGGACGGACCGATGATGACGCGAGGAGGGACCATGCTCGACTACGGGCTTCCCGAGGAGCTCCATGACATAAGGGATATCTGCAGGGAGATAGGCGAGAGGTACATCCTGCCGGTCAGGGCCGAGCTGGACGAGGAGAACAGGTTCCCGCGGGAGATAATCGACAGGCTGGCCGAGAGCGACCTGCTTGGCATCTACATACCGGAGGAGTACGGCGGCTCCGCCGAGGTCTTCGGCGGCGGCTCCATGGCCCTCTGCGTGGCGACCGAGGAGCTCAGCCGCTACTGCGGCGGCGTAGCGGTCTCCTTCGCGGCCAACGCCCTCGGGGCCATGCCGATACTGATAAGCGGCTCCACCGAGCAGAAGTCCGCCTACCTGCCCGACCTGGCCTCGGGCGCGAGGCTCGCCGCGTTCGCCCTGACCGAGCCGGAGGCGGGCAGCGACGCCGGCTCGGTGAGGACGAAAGCGGTGCGGGACGGCGACCACTACGTGCTGAACGGCGTCAAGCAGTGGATAACCAACGGCGGTGAGGCGCAGGTATACACTGTCATCGCGATGACCGACCCGAGCCGGGGGGCCAGGGGTCTCTCCGCGTTCATAGTCGACGAGGGCACGCCCGGTTTCTCCTACGGCAAGAAGGAGGACAAGATGGGCATCCGCGCCTCGGCCACCAGGGAGCTGGTCTTCGAGGACTGCAGGATACCCGCGGGCAGCATCATCGGACGTGAGGGGATGGGCTTCCTGGTCGCCATGAAGACCCTGAACCGCTCCCGCCCCGGAGTCGCCGCCCAGGCCGTGGGCATTGCCCAGGGAGCCATGGAGGAGGCCGCCAGGTACGCCTCCCAGAGGAAGCAGTTCGGTCAGCGCATAGACTCCTTCCAGGGGGTTCAGTTCATGCTGGCCGACATGGCCACGCAGATAGAGGCCGCCAGGGCGCTGACCTACAGCGTTGCCAGGATGGTGGACGCCGGCGCCAGGAAGTACGAGAAGGAGTCGGCTATGGCGAAGGTGCTCGCCAGCGACGTGGCCATGCGGGTCACCACCGACGCCGTGCAGGTCCTCGGAGGGTACGGATACATGAAGGAGTACCCGGTCGAGAAGATGATGCGCGACGCCAAGATAACGCAGATATACGAGGGTACCAACCAGATACAGAGGGCGGTCATAGCATCCGCGCTCATAAAGGAGACGGCCGCCGGCAACTAGGCCTCGAGAGGTAGAGAGATGCGTATCGCAGTAGCTGTCAAGCAGGTGCCGGACACTGCCGAGGTCCGCATCGACCATGAGAGGGGTACCCTCGTCCGCGAGGGGGTCCCGAGCATACTGAACCCCTTCGACGAGTACGCCATAGAGGAGGCCCTGCGGTGGCGGGACGAGCTGGGCGGGTCGGTCACCGTGCTGACCATGGGCCCCCCGCAGGCCGAGGCGGTGCTGCGCGAGGCCCTCTCCATGGGGGCGGACGACGCTGTCCTGCTCTCCGACAGGGAGTTCGCCGGTGCGGACACCTGGGCGACGAGCCACACCCTGGCCGCCGCGGTCGTCAAGCTGGGCGACATCGACATGGTCATAACCGGCAAGCAGGCCATCGACGGCGACACCGCCCAGACCGGCCCCGGGATAGCCGCATCGCTCGACTGGCCGCAGGTGACCTTCGTCGGCTCCGTGCGCGAGGTCGGCGACCGGCATCTGGTCGCCGAGCGGCTGGTCGAGGGCGGGTGCGAGGTGGTCCGCTGCTCCCTCCCGGCGGTGGTCACCGTACTCAAGGACGCGAACACCCCCAGGCTCCCGTCGCTCAGGGGCAAGATGAAGGCCAGGAAGGCAGAGATACCGGTCTGGGGGGCTGACGACCTCCGGTTATCCCCCTCCGAGACCGGTCTCGACGGCTCCCCTACCCGTGTGGTCAGCATCGCGACCCCGGAGAGGTGCGCGGGAGGGGTGGTCCATACCGGCACCCCGGAGGAGCTTGCGGCGAGGCTCGCCGACCTCCTGCTGGGCGAGAGGGAGGGCTCCTGATGGCCAGCATAGACGTGCGCAAGGAGACCTGCGTAGGATGCGGGGCCTGCGTCCCCGCCTGCCCGTACGGGGCGATATCCATGGAGGAGGAGCTGGCGGTCATCGGCCCGGAGTGCACCCTCTGCGGCGCCTGCGAGTCGGCATGCCCCTTCGGGGCCATTGTCATCAGGCAGGG
This sequence comes from uncultured bacterium, assembly GCA_964423505.1. Classification (GTDB taxonomy): domain Bacteria; phylum Fermentibacterota; class Fermentibacteria; order Fermentibacterales; family JCC-6; genus CAYREX01. Next base: position 85,327 of record CAYREX010000005.1, read on the forward strand.
CTCTGCGGAGACCGACAAGAGCGCCTACTCGGGCATAATGGTGGTCGCCGAGCAGAGGGACGGAGTCGTCGACGGCAGCACGCCGGAGCTGCTGGGCGAGGCGGTCAGGCTGGCCGGCGCATGCGACCAGGAGGTAACCGTCGCCCTGCTCACTGCCGCCCCGGGGAGCTGGCCCGAGAGGCTTGGTCACTACGGTGCCGACAGGGTCCTGCTGGCGGTTCACGAAGGGCTGGCCCACTACAGGACCGAGCCTTCGACCCGGATACTGGCCGGGATGATAGAGCGGGAGAGACCGGCGGTGGTCCTCGCCGCCGCGACCACCACCGGCCGTGACCTCATGCCGAGGCTGGCCAAGGTCCTGGACGCCGGCCTGACAGCCGACTGCACCGGTCTGACCATCGACGGGGAGACCGGCGACCTGCTGCAGACCAGGCCCGCCTTCGGCGGGAACATCATGGCCACCATCATCTGCGCCGACAGGCGACCCCAGATGGCCACGGTCCGGCCGAGGGTCATGAAGCCGCTGGAGCCGGACGTCGGCAGGTCCGCCGAGGTGGTCGTCTACGAACCGGGCGAGGAAGAGCTCCGCAGCAGGACGGAGGTCCTGGAGTTCCGGCCGCTCTCCGAGGGCGAGGTCGATATCACCGAGTCCGACCTGATAATCTCGGGCGGGCGAGGCCTCGGCGACCCCTCCAACTTCGCGCTGCTCTCCGAGCTGGCCGAGCTGCTGGACGGGACCGTCGGGGCCAGCCGGGCCGCGGTGGACGCCGGATGGATACCCTACCCGCACCAGGTCGGCCAGACCGGCAAGACGGTCAACCCCGGGACCTACCTGGCGTGCGGGATATCGGGCGCCGTCCAGCACAGGGTCGGGATGCAGTCCTCAGACAGGATACTCGCGATAAACAAGGACCCCTCCGCGCCGATCTTCGAGTTCTGCACCGAGGGCTTCGTGGCCGACCTCTTCGAGGTCGTGCCCGAGCTCATGCGGGAGATAAGGCGCAGGCGAGGGGGGCAGTAGGGCACCCGAGGAAGGAGAGCCGTATGGGCAGCAGGCTCCAGTGGACCCCGGACCTCTCGGTGGGCGTCGACCTCATAGACAGGCAGCACAGGGAGTGGATATCCCGCTTCAACGACCTCGAGGAGGCGGTCGGCTCCCTTCAGGGACCGGACAGGATAGCGGAGACACTCGGCTTCCTCATCGACTATACCGGCTTCCACTTCGACACGGAGGAGCGCCACATGGAGGCCTGCGACTACCCGGACCTCCCCGGGCACAGGGCGAGGCACGCCGAGCTCCGCTCGACCCTCTCCGGCCTGGTGACCGACTTCGAGGAGGACGGCGCAACCCATTCCCTGGCCGAGGCCATCGACACTTTCCTGGGCAACTGGCTGGTCGACCACATCCGCAGCGTCGACGCCAGGCTGGGCGACTACATGCGCGAGAGGGGCCTGGATCCGAACGACTGAGCCGGGACCGCCCACGGAGCGGGACCCGGTGCTCCGCCTCGAGGGGCTGAAGGTCGAGGCCGGAGGGGTCATGCTCCTCGAGGGCCTCGACCTCGAGCTCCGCAGGGGAGAGATGGTCGCCCTCTGCGGCCCGTCCGGCTGCGGCAAGACCACGCTGCTCAGGGTGGTGGCCGGCCTGGCCGACGCCGCAGGCGGCAGAGTGCTCCAGCACCCGTCCGGCGATGACGGCGACTGGCCCGGCTTCCGAAGGAGGGTGGTGCTGGTCCAGCAGAGGCCGGTGCTCCTGCCGGGGAGCGTCCGGGACAACCTCCGCAGGCCGTTCGGCTACAGATCCGGCGGAGGTGCCGCCTTCCCGGAGAGAGAGGCCTCGACGCTGCTGGAGACCTTCGGGGTCTCACGGTCCAGGATGGACCAGGAGGCATCTTCTCTCTCCCAGGGCCAGCAGCAGAGGATATGCCTCGTGAGAGGGCTCATGCTGGAGCCGGAGGTACTTCTCCTGGACGAGCCTACCAGCGCCCTGGACCGGACGGCGGTGACCTCGGTGGAGAGCACCCTTAGGAGCGAGACCCGCCGGAGGGGGCTCTCCGCGCTGGTCGTCACCCACGACGAGGCCCAGGCCGGGAGGCTCTGCGGGAGACGGGTCGACCTCGAGCGCTACATGGCGGGCGATGGCGTCGCAGCCGGCTGAGCAGCTGCTCGACCTGGGCGCCTGGGATCTCGCGCTGAGCGCGGGCCTCATCCTCGTGAACGCCGCCGTGAGCATAGCCCTCCGCCTCGGCATGGAGAAGAGGCTGGCCCTGGCATCTGTCAGGACCGTGGCGCAGCTCCTGCTCATAGGCTTCATCCTGGAGAGGGTGTTCAGGATAAGCACCCTCCCCGCGCTGCTCCCGGTGGTCCTGCTGATGCTTCTGGCGGCGACCCACGCCGCGGTCACCAGGCCGAGCAGGAAGTTCGGCGGCATGGGGCTGCTGGCCTTCGCCAGCATGACCGCCACCGGCCTCGTCGTCACCGTCACCGGCACCGGACTGATAATAGGGGTCGAGCCGTGGTTCAGGCCCTCGTACCTGATACCGCTGCTGGGAATGGTCCTGGGCAACGCCATGAACGGCATATCGCTCTCCATGGACAGCTTCCTGGAGACCCTCGCCGAGCGCAGGGGCAGGGTGGAGATGGAGCTGGCCCTGGGGGCAAGCCGCTGGGAGGCCGCGAGGCAGCCGGTGAGCGAGGCGGTGAGGAGGGGGATGATACCCATCATCAACAGCATGATGGTGGTGGGCATCGTATCCCTGCCCGGGATGATGACGGGCCAGATTCTGGCCGGGGCATCCCCCATCATAGCGGTGAAGTACCAGATAATGATAATGTTCATGATAGCGGCCGGTACAGCCATGGGCAGCATGGGAATGGTGCTCATGGCGTACCGCCGGCTCTTCAACGACAGGCACCAGCTCCTGGCGGAGAGGATAAGCCGCAGGAGCGGGAGGGGCCGATGAGGCTGGAAGGAGACGACGGATGAGCGCAGCCCTCCTGCTGGCTGTTCTCGGGGTCTCGGCGCTTCCACTGAGGATAGCCGTGCTGAGCGACAGGACAGGCGGTGCCGACGACGCGGAGTTCGCCGCCTCCATAGAGGCTGTCCGGCTGCTCTCCCCCGACCTCGTGGTCACGGTCGGCGACCACATCGAGGGTTACGGCGACGCGGACGCCGCAAGGGAGGAGTGGGAGGACGTCATGGCCATGATGGCCCCTCTCGAGTCGGCCTTCGACGTCGTCTACACCCCCGGCAACCACGACATCTGGGACGAAGCCTCGGAGGAGCTCTGGACGGAGGTGACCGGCAGGCCGGCCGAGTACGTCCACGAGACGGGCGGGGTGACCATGCTCGTATGGGACACCTCACGGACCGGCGCGGTCACGCCCGAGGCGACCGACCACCTGCGGGAGATGCTGGACGGCTTCTCCCCGGACGACCTCCTCCTGCTGCTCACCCACAGGCCGCTCTGGCTCATGGCCGACCAGGACAGCGCCGAGGTCGCACGTCTGCGGTCCGTCATCGAGGGGGCCGGCGTGGACGTGGTCCTGGCCGGGCACATACACTGCTTCGCAGCGGACAGGCGTGAAGGGACGCTGTACGTGGCTGCCGGCCCATCCGGCACCGGGATCTCCGAGGAGAGGGTATCCGAGGGAATCTTCACGCAGGTGGGATGGCTGACCGTACTGCCGGACACCTGCCTCTACGCCACGGTGGAGAGCCACGGTGTCCATCCGCCCTCCCTCAATACCGGCAGGGAGGAGCTGCTGGCGTACCTCTACAGGACCAGGATGATAGACGCGACCCCCCGGGAGACGGAGCTGGAGTCGGCCTCGGTGACCTTCAGGAGCTTCGAGGACACCGCAAGGACGCTGGACGTACGCCTGGAGACCCACGACTGGTACCTGGAGCCGGAGACGTTCCAGGTGGAGCTGCCTCCCGGGGGGAGCGTCGAGGTACACCTGGCCCAGGGCCTGGAGCCCGGTGGCTCCGAGCTGCCGCTCCCGGTGATGCACCTGACGATGACCTACGGCCCCCGGGACAAGGAGCTGACCATACGGCACGTCCTCCCGCTGCAACGGGTGCTCCGGGCGCCGGACGGGCCGGGGATAATGCTGGACGGCCGCCTGACCAACGGGGAGTACCCGAGGGTGTACGACGGGGAAGAAGAGCCGTTCATCGGCAGGGACGGAGCCGCCTCCCCGGCGTCTCCAGAGCTGTACGCGGCCGCGGTGAGGGGAGATACGCTTATCGTCGCGGCATCGATGCCCGCCGGTTCCTCTCCCGGGGAGGACGACCTGTTCGGCCTGCTCCTCCTCGACTCGTCCGGATGGAGAAGGGTGGACGTGACGGAGGATGGCTGCGAGGGAACCTCCTACTCGGACGGATGGGGCGGGGAGGAATGGTCCGGCGGATGGGCCGCCCTGACGGCCGGCCACTCCGGCGGCTGGTCCGCCGAGGTGGCAGTGGATCTCTCCTCCCTGGACGTCCCGGAGGAGGGGCTGCGCGCGCACCTCTTCAGGCTGGTGGGCGACGAGCTGGCCACCTGGAGCCATCCGCTCTCCCTGGAGCCGGATACTCCGGGGCTGGTGTGGACCGACTGAGGCGGGAAGCTGGACGAGGACGCGAGCCGAGGAAGGAGCCGCAGCTTGGACATGGAGATCACCTTTCCCGGGGGCCTGAGGGTCGACGCCAGGTTCCAGGGGCATCTCATGCAAACGGACCAGCCGCCGCCGGAGGGGGAAGGCTCCGCCCCGGCGCCGTTCGACCTGTTCCTGGCGTCATTGGGGACATGCGCCGGGATATTCGTGCTCTCGTTCTGCAGGAGCAGGGGAATCCCCGCGGAGGACATCAGGCTGGTCCAGAGGATGGAGCGCGACCCGGACAGCGGGATGCTCTCCTCGGTGCGGGTGGAGATAGTCCTTCCGGAGGGATTCCCGGAGAGGTACGCCCCGGCTCTGGTGAGGGCGGCGGGGCAGTGCTCGGTGAAGAGGCACCTGGAGAGGCCGCCCTCGATGGAGGTCGTCACCGTATGCGAGTAGGCGCCGGCGGATGGGTGGTACATGCACATGCTCGAGAGGACGGCTATGGGTCATCCTGATCCTCCCCGGGCTCGGGGCGGGTCGGGACCGGACGGGAACGACGCCGGTCCCGCGGGACTACACGAGAGACGGTTCACTAACCCGAGGCGGAAGGGGTCAGGGATGAGAGCGATGAGCATGGCGCTGGCGACGACGGTTCTGATGGCGGGAGCCGCAGCTGCCTCCGGCTACGACTCGGCCGGGCCGGAGGATGTCTGGCTGATGATGCAGAGGCCGGGGACCATCGTGGTCGACGTCTCCCCCGCGTACGACCAGGGACACCTCCCCGGTGCCGTGAGCGCCCCGCTGGAGGTCCTCGGCGAGGCCGCCGCGGACTGGGACCCGGAGGAGGCCTACGTGGTCTACTGCCACAGCGAGGAGGCCAGCAGGCAGGGGGCCACCATGCTGGCGGAGATGGGGCTGGAGGTGACGAGGCTCACCGGTGAGTACGGTGGATGGGTCGATGCCGGTTACCCGGTGCAGGTGGAGGGCTCCTACATCGACGTCCTCCCCGGTCCCGCCTTCGACATGATAGAGACCAACCGCTCCCTCAGGGTGCTGGACGTCTCCGGCATGTACGACCGGGGTCACCTCCCGGGCGCCGAGAGCGTGCCGCTGGGAACCCTGGAGGAGGCGATGGCCGACTGGGACCCGGAGCTGACCTACCTGGTCTACTGCCACGGCGACCCGCCCAGCATCCAGGCTGCCCAGATGCTCGTGGATGCCGGTTTCCGTATGGTCTACCGCCTGGAGGGCAACTACGGGGCCTGGGTCGAGGCCGATCTTCCCGTGGACGCCGAGTAGGGAGCCTTCGGCGCTTGATCGAGCTCAGGGCCGTCCTGCACGTGCACACCAGCTTCTCCGACGGCTCGATGCCGGCCGAGGAGGTCGTCCGGACGGCCTCCGGGGCCGGCGTCGACGTACTCGGGATAAACGACCACTGGAACCTGGCCGCCAGGGAGGCCGGCCTGGGCGGCATGCACGACGGGATGCTCGTGATGGCCGGAGCGGAGCTGTCGGCCCCCGACGAGAGCAACCACCTGCTGGTCTACGGAGTGGACAGACTCCCGGAGACCGGCGACACGGCCGGGCAGGTCCGCCGCGTCCGGGAGGCCGGCGGTCTCCCGATCATCGCCCACCCGCGCGAGGAGGCGCCGCGGCTCTACTGGAGGAGGGCGTACGTGTGGGAGGCGGGTGCCCTCCCGGGCGTCGCCGGCGTGGAGGTATGGAACTACATGGCTTCATGGAAGGGTGGGCTGAGGAAGCGGGACGTCCCCGCCGCCCTCCTGGCGCCGGACGGCAGGGTTCGCCACCCTTCCGACGGGGCGATAGCGCTCTGGCGCAGGACCGGCGGATGCATCACCGCGGGACCGGACGCCCACGGCTTCCGCTTCGGCGCCGGGCCGCTCTGCTTCAGGGTCTTCCCATACCGGATGCTCTTCGCGAGGCTGGCCACCCATATCCTCCTCGACCGGCCGCTCTCCCGCGACGGGCGCGAGTCGGAGGAGCGCGTGATCGATGCTCTTTCCGAGGGCAGGTGCTTCGTGGCCAATCGCCGCCTCGGAGACGCCCGCGGTTTCCGGGTCGAGCGCCTTCGCGACCGGTTCGACATCTTCCTGCCCGGGGCGGCGGAGGTCTCTCTGGAAGACGAAGAGGGCGAGAGATGGAGTGGCCGGATGCCCGAAGGGCGTGGCCGAATCGAAGACCGGACGGACGGCCCGGTGACCGTCCGGCTCGGGAGGGGAGGTCGAACATGGATACTCGCCGGCATCGGCTGATGACGGCGGCGCTCGTCCTGCTCGCAGCGGCCGAGACGGCCGCCGCACCGGTGGATACGGCAATGGACGTGATCTACGCGGCCGAGGCGGGGGACGGCTACATGCTCCTGGACCTCATGTCGCAGAGCCTCAGGGACCAGCTCGAGCTGAGGCTCGCCCAGCTGAGAGAGATAGCCGCGGAGCACCCCGACCTGGCCGAGGCGATGGTCGGGGGCATGGGCCTCGAGCTAACGGCCCTGGAGATACTGGATATACAGACGGGAGCGCTCCTGTCGGACCTCCTCGCTGCCACGGAGATGCCCGGGGCCATGGAGGTGGTGGCCGACTCCACGTTCATGGCCGGCAGGAATGCGGACGTGGAGCTACACTTCCGGGACGGCCCCGTGGTCTCGATGGTCATGGTCTGGGAGGAGGGGGCATGGCGCCTGAACGGGGGCTCCTTCCTGGAGGGGCTCTTCCCCTCCACCCGGTGAGCCCTTGTTGACGGGATCGCTCATACCATTGTAGAATCGATTGTCCGTTCAACAGGTCCCGACGGGGTGCGAGCAGGGGGGGATTGAGCCCCGGCAGGCCCGAGGGACAGCATTGGAGGTAACCTATGCGCAGGATCGCAGCCCTTCTCGGTCTGGCCGGTCTCGTCCTGATGGCCTGCGGTGGCGGTGGCGCCAGCGCCAGCAACCCAGAGGACGCCGTCAACGGCTTCCTCTCCGCGATGAAGGACGCCGACATAGACGCGATGATGCAGTACGTCCCCGAGGCGGAGCGCGAGGAGATGACCGACGAGGACAAGGCGATGGCCGAGGGAATGCTCGGTATGATGTCCGACCTCGACTGGACCATCACCGGCTCCGAGGTCTCCGAGGACGGCAACAGCGCAACCGTGACGGTCGAGCTCTCCGTCATGGACATGCCGGCCGAGGAGGAGGAGATAGCCCTCATCAAGGAGGGCGGCGGCTGGGTCATCTCCGAGGGAGGGATGTTCTAGCGACGGCTTTCTCCGGTGACTCCAGGGGGGCCTTCGCGGCCCCCCTCTCCCTTTGCACGGAATCTCCGCTATTGTTGTCCCCGAGATGAGAGACATCACCGCCCTCGCCGTCCTGCTTCCGGCGATGCTGCAGCTCGCCTGCGGCGGCCCCGCCTCGCCCGTGGAGGCGGAGGAGTGCGTCAGGTCCCATATCAGCGCCATACTGGACGGAGACCCGGAGCGCTCCCTGGAGAGCCTGCACCCCGACTTGCGCGATGAGACCCTCCCGAGGCTCATGCAGCTCCAGCCACTCCTGGCGGCGGCGGATGTGCGCGTCAGCGGCAGCGGCCCCGAGGGTGACAGCGCCTTCGTCCTGGTAACCATGGAGCTCTCCGACCGGGTGACCACCGATACCGTCCGGTGCACCAGGCGCGGAGGGAGCTGGGTCATGGCCGAGAGCTACTTCTAGGCGGCCGCAGCGGATGAACGGCCTCCGCATCCTCAGGTGGCTCCCGCTGCTGGCGGCGCTGGCAGCCGGCTGCGGCAGGTCGCCCTCCGATGCCCTGGCGGACTACGTCGAGGCCCTGGAGACCGGTGACGGCCAGAGGGCCGTCCAGCTCCTCTCCTCGGGGGCCAGGGCAACCCTCGACCAGCGCCTTCAGAGCATCTCCGAAAACCCGGCCGCACTGTTGGCGCTTCTCGGGGAGGCGGGAGTGGAGACCTTTCCCGGGAACCTGAGCGACCTCGACTCCGGGGAGCTGCTCCCTCTGCTGGTCTCCTCGGGCCTGGCTGCGGACGCCGCCGTGGGCCTGGACTCCCTCAGGATACTCGGCGAGGGTACGAGCGGCGACTGGGCGGAGGTCCTCATATCCGTCGACGGCGTCGAGGGTTTCGTCCGGATGGTCAGAGAGGACGGCGACTGGAAGCTCTCCGGCGAGGCCTTCTGACGCGGCAGCGGGCTCTTCTCCCGGAGTTGCGCGAATGAAGCAATGGGGTCGGAGCGGGACGCTCCGACCCCCGTGCGTTGGCGGAGGACCGGGGACTCGAACCCCGAAGGGCGTGAACCCGGCGGATTTCAAATCCGCTGCCTTACCAGTTAGACTAGTCCTCCAGGGCAGGGTAATGTAAGTTCCCCTCCGAAGATGGTCAAAGGGAGGCCGACATGCTAGAGGTGGAGCTCAAGTTCCCCGTGGAGTCCTTCGAGGAGATGGAGGAGAGGCTCGCCGGTCTCGGTTGCGCGCCCGGGGAGCCGCAGGATGAGCGCAACATGCTCCTGGACCTCCACGGGGCCCCCCTTGCCTCGAGGGACATAGTGTTCCGGCTCCGGAACCACCCGGGGGGCACCCTCCTCACGGTCAAGACCCCTCTCCCGGCCACCGGCCTCAAGGTAAGGAGGGAGCGGGAGGCCGTGATGGACGTGCCTCCCGAGAGGGCGCTGGAGCTCTTCTCCCTGATCGGCTACGGAGTTGTGACCGAGTACCGGAAGCGACGCCGGGAGTGCAGGCTGGAGGCGGTCACCGTCTGCCTGGACGAGCTGGACATAGGCAGGTTCGTCGAGCTGGAGGCGGGGAGCGGCGAGGAGCTGCGGCGGGCCGCGGAGCTCCTGGGGCTGGACCCCTCGGACGGGACCCGGCTCTCGTACCCGGCTCTCATAGCCGCTTCGAGGGACTCCGGTTGACGGCTGCCGCCCTCCTGGCGGCGCTCCTGCTGGCGGCCTCCGCGGCCGGCTCCGGGGAAGCCGCGGAGGACTCCGGCGATGGTGGCGGCCGGGAGGAGTCCGGGGGGGAGGAGGGGAGCTTCCTGGATCCGTACTACGAGGAGGCGGAGGAGGACTCCTGCCCGGGGAGCTCCGGTTGCTGGGACGACGGCTGCGCCCTCTTCCTGGACCTCATGCGCCCGCTGGCGATGATGCCGGTCAGGTACGAGCCCGACCCCTTCTCCCGAGGCGGGGCAAGGGCGATGCTGGGCGATGCCGGGGAGGGTAACGCCCTGGCCCTGGACATCGGCTCCGGTCTATCGGGGATGGGCGGGCGGCTCGGCTGGAGCGCCGGTATGCTGCTTCGCAGCCCGTCGCCACTGTGCATAGATGCGCTTTTCCAGTCGGTCTCACCGGATGGAGGCGAGCCCTCCTTCCGGCTTCTCTACTCCGGGGTCCGACTGCAGGTCCTCTTCGACTCCCCCCTCTCGGTGATGCCGGGCATCCACGCGCTGGTTCCGTGGGAAGAGGGCAGGCGGGCGCTGGCAGGCGGCGGGACGGGTCTGCGCGCGGAGCTGCTCCTGCCCGGGCGTTGGGGGCTCTCAGGCGACTACAGGCTGTCATGGGTGAGCGGCCTCCCCCTGCACCGGGGAGAGGCAAGACTCTCGAGGCACCTCGGCCCCGTAGCTGCCTGGGCAGGGTACGGCTTCCTCCGGGGAGCGGGGGGAAGGCTGCTCCACGGACCCTCTGCCGGGCTGGGCCTCTCCCTGTGAGGCTGCCGCAGGGCGGGCCCGACTGGGGCGGCTTCCTGGCCGTGCTGCTGCTGCTCTGCTCCATCTCCATCCTCATGCCCCGGGGCAGCTGGGTGCTGGACGAGTCCTGCAGGAGGCTTCAGGCGGCCTCCATGGCCGGGCGGCTCCGTCTTCCCCCGCCGATCGACTGGCCCGGTGGTGAAGGCCTCCGGGGGGAGGATGCGGAGGCGCTGGCGCCGCTCCCCTTCCACTACGGGAGGATGGAGGGGGGGATGTTGTACGCCCAGTACAGCCCGGCCCTGGCCATTGCCGCCCTCCCGCTCCGCCTGGCGGCCGGCCCTCCCGGCGACCTGCTCCTGACCTGCATTGCCGCCTCGCTGCTCTGGCTGCTCCTCTCCGGAGCGCTCAGGGCCCGCGGCTTCTCCAGGTGGTCATCACGCCTGCTTCCCCTTGCCGGGACCCCGCTGGTCTTCTACGGCCTCACCTTCTGGTCACACGGCATCGCGGCCCTCCTGGTCCTGGCGGCCCTGCTCCTGCCCCGGGGGAGGGGGGCCGAGGCCATGGCGGCAGTCTACGCAGCCGGGCTGTTCCGGGTGGAGGCCCTGCTGTTCGTGCCGCTGCTGTTCATCCTGAGGCGGGGGGACAACCGGCGCATGCTCATGGCCGCGATGCTACTGGCCCCGGTGCTCCTGGGGGCGAGCCGGCTGATAACAGGCAGCTGGACCGGCTCCCACGTGGGGGCCAGCGGGGCGGAGCTGGACCTGTACGGTCACTCCGGGATGGGGTTCCTGCAGAGGAGGCTCTACGTGGCCAGGCTCACGCTGCTGGGCCTCTTCCCGGGGGTGGAGGGATGGCCCGGCATCCTGGCCGGATGCGCCCTCTGGGCTCTCTGGGCGCTCTCGAGGAGGGAGGGAAGGGTCCCCGACCTCCTGATGTCGGCAGGTCTTGCCGTGATGGTCTCCGCTGCCGCGATCGGTGCGGCCAGGGGCCTCCGTCTGCTGGACGTCCTCTACTCGCTTAGCCATCCGCTGCTGGTCTATCCGGCGCTCTGGCTGGTCCGCCCCGCCCGCGGCCGCTTCCCCCTGCTCGCCGGGGCCCTGCTGCTCCTGGTGCTCATCATGGCACCGATGCATGCCGAGGACCTTGCATGGGGCTCCAGGCTCGTCATGCTGCCCCTCCTGGCGCTGGTCGCGGAGGCGAGACCCGCGCCGGGCTGGAGGGTGCCGGCGGTTGCAGCCGCGGGAGCCCTGGTGATGGCGCTCTCCGTGGCCTACCTCGCGCGGAAGCGGGCCCTCTCCGCAGACCTTGCCGGAATCGCGGTCTCGGAGGGTTCCTCCGCAGTGGTCACCTACTGGCCCCTCACGGGTGATCTCATGCCACTGATGGAGCGGGGCTTCCCGGTCCTGCACGCCAACACCCCGGCGGAGCTGGCCCTGGCCCTCGACCACCTCGAGGACGCAGACCCGGTGATAGTAACGTCGGTGGACCGTGCCGAGGCGCTCCTCCGCGTGCTCGAAGGGCTCGGCGCGGAAGGGCACCCCAGGGGCTCGGTGAGCTTCGACCCTGGGCTGGAGGCTCTCGTCCTCATCGCTGCTCCTCCTTGACGAGTTGCCTCTCCCGGCCCATTTATCGTCACTGTCCGGGGCTCCCCTCCACGGTAGGGACAATCAGGTCAGGAGATAACATAAGATGAACGAGCACACCGCTGCCGAGAGACGGCTCAAGACGAGGATACACTACAAGAACGCGCTGAGACGTGACCTCGTCCAGACGATGAGGCAGCTGCACGAGTGGCAGAGCAGGCTCCCCTCGGTCCGCAACAGGAGGAAGGCCGGCAAGCTCCGCGAGTCGATATCCCGATATCGGGACTTCGTGCAGGACATGAGGTCCTTCCTCGCCCCACTCCTCGACGAGATCGAGGAGGAGATCCGCGAGGAGATGAGCTTCAGCCGGGAGGAGATAGAGCAGTTCGGCGCCGAGGTCGAGGAGGAGAAGAAGCTGGCCGCGGACGCGTCCAGGGCCTTCGAGGAGGCCCGGAAGGCAATTGCGGGCGTCGAAGAGGAGGAGCTCGACGAGGAGCAGCTTCAGCAACTGCACGACCGCTACTCCCGGGCCTTCAGGGCGTTCCGCCTGGAGAGGCACCGACTGGAGGAGGCCGAGCACGAGCTCGAGAGCGAGCTGGTCGACCGCAGGATCTTCGAGCGGGAGCTCAAGCGCATCATGGTGGAGCGGCACTTCGTAAGCGACTCCTGATTCCATGGAGGTCTACCCTCTCCGGAAGATACGGGGCAGGCTGGGGCTGGTGGCCCTGGCCTGCCTCCTCTTCACCCTCCCCTTCGCGGCGAGCGGTCAGGCCCTCTTCGTCGTACCGGTCGTATGGGCGCTGGGCGCCTTCTACTACCTCGTGCTCTTCATGCCCCGGTACCGGCGGAGGAGGCGGATAGCCCGTGACCCGCTGAGCGACACCGACAGGGAGATACTGGCGGAGAACGTGACCTTCTACCGTGAGCTGGAGGGGGAGGAGAGGCACAGGTACGAGACCGACATAGCGATATTCCTCGCCGAGCACGACATAGTCGGCGTGGACGACGTGGAGATAACCAGGAAGGTGATGCTGCTGGTGGCGGCCACGGCGGTCAGGCTCGTCTTCAGGAGACCGGAGTGGGAGTACAGGGACTTCGGCGACATACTCGTCTACCCTGGCGGCTTCAGGAACGACGGCACCTACTCCACCGACCTCCGGGAGGGGGAGTGCGCCGCCCTGGGGCTGGTGCACTCGCAGGGGAGCGTCATACTATCCCTGCCCCATCTCATGCAGGGGTTCCAGCACGAGAACGACGGCCTCAACGTCGGCTATCACGAGTTCGCGCACGTGCTGGACGGTTACAGGCCGGACGGTATCCCGGCGGAGCTCTCCCTGGGTGCCTACAGGCCGTGGGTGGAGGTAATGCAGAGGGAGTTCGAGAAGGTCCACAGGGGGAGGTCGGTGCTCCGCTCCTACGCCGGCAAGAACCCGGCGGAGCTGTTCGCCTGCGCCGTGGAGACCTTCTTCGAGAAGCCGGAGAAGATGATGGAAAGGGCACCGGAGCTGTACGAGCAGCTCTCGGAGTTCTTCAACCAGAGACCGGGGGCCGAGCGGGTCGGGGGATGATATGAGGGTACTCATTGCGGATGACGATCCCGTCAGTAGAAGGATCCTGTCGAAGATAGTCGAGGACATGGGCCTGGAGTTCGAGACAGCATCTGACGGCGAGGAGGCCTCGGAGAAGCTCCGGGACGGCGGGTTCCACCTGGCCGTGCTCGACTGGATGATGCCGGGCAGGGACGGCGTGGACATATGCAGGGAGATGATGGAGAGCGACGAGGGCAGGCTCGTCTACATCATCATGATGAGCTCGAAGGAGGGCTCCGAGGACATCACGGAAGCCCTGAGGGCCGGTGCCAGCGACTACATAGTGAAGCACAACGACCCCCTGGAGGTCCGGGCGAGGATAGGGGTCGGGCTGCGCACCGCCAGGCTGGAGCACGAGCTGGCAGAGCTGAACGAGCGACTCAGGTACCTTGTCAGAACCGACAGCCTGACCGGTCTCCTCAACCACGCCGCCATACTCTCGGAGCTGGCGTCGGAGCTGGAGAGGGGCAGGCGCGAGAGCGTCCCCACGGGCGTCCTCATGCTGGACCTGGACCATTTCAAGGCGGTGAACGACACGTACGGGCACCAGGTCGGCGACAGCGTGCTGGACAGGTTCGCGCGGCTGCTGGAGAGGAACTGCCGCCCGTACGACAGGGTGGGGAGGTACGGTGGCGAGGAGTTCCTGGTGGTCCTGCCCGGGAGCGGGCTGTCGGACTGCATCGCCATAGGGGAGAGGCTCCGCCTCCAGATATCGGAGATGAGCCTGGAGGACGTAATCCCCGGCCTCTCGGTCACCTGCAGCGGCGGAGCCTGCGCCTCGTCCAGCTCTCTGCAGCACTCGGCCTCGCTGGTGGCCGCCGCCGACGCCGCGCTGTACCGGGCCAAGAAGGCCGGCCGCAACATGATAAAGTCCTGCCGCAGGGAGAGGTGAGGGGAGCGCTCAGCCCTTTCCGGTGGAGCCCGGCACGGTCAGGGGCACCCCTTCCCGGCAGAGCGGGCAGTCCTCCGGGGTCCAGCTCTCCGCGCTGACGGTGAGCAGCGCCTCGTAGGGGACGCCCAGGTCCAGCTCCCCGCCGGTCCTGTCCACTATGAGCCCGGCCCCGAGCACGCTGCACCCCGCTCCCTCCAGCGCCCTGATGGACTCCCGGACGCTGCCGCCGGTAGTGCTGACGTCCTCCACCAGGAAGGCCGAGGCGCCGTCGACGAGGCTGCGGAAGCCGGGTCGGACGGACATCTGCCCGCCGGAGTCCCGCTGGAGGAAGGCGAAGGGTCTGCCGGCATGGAGGGCGGTTGCGAAGCCGAAGACCACCGCCCCCATCGCAGGCGCGCAGACCAGGTCGAAGCCGCCGCAGAGCTCCCGGGCCGCCCCGGACATCATGAGCCCCAGCTCGTCCACAAGATCCGGTCTGGCCGCTATACGAATCTTCTCGAAGTAGACCCGCCCGTGTCTGCCGGAGGTGTAGCTGAAGTGCCCCTCCAGCAGCGCGCCGGACTCGCCCAGAATCTCGGAGACCCTCCGGCCGCGGTCGTCGTAACCGGTCAGGCTGAACCTCCCTGCAGTCCCTGCCCTAGCGGGAGAAGGAGAACGGGTACTGCACCGTGAGCGGACCCTCGTTGTCGTCCACGGCGCCGAATCGCCAGGTGCCAACGGCCTGCGCCAGCTCCAGGTCGAAGGCCGGGTTGTAGGTGGAGGAGTCGAGGATGCTGACCTCCGATACCCGGCCGCTCGGCTCTATCACCAGCTCTATCAGGACGGTCCCGCTGAGCAGCGGGTCGGCCCTGAGGTGCTTGTTGTAGATATAGGTCACGTTGCTGGTCTTCTCGCTGAGCACCTCCAGGATCTCCTCCGAGGTCCGGGAGCTGTAGCCCTGGTCACCGGTGGTCTGAATCGACGGCTCGCTGTTCATGGCCACCTCCGAGAAGACCATGCTGTGGCCACCGGCCGTATCCGTCTCTATCTGGCCGGAGGAGGCGGAGAACAGCTCCGGGTTCCGGCCGCCGGACCCGTCGCTGACCGTAACCTGCGCTCCGCCTCCCTGGGTGAGCTGGACCATCTCCCCGAGCTGGGCCATCTCCGCGCCGCCACCGAGGAGCTCCATCAGGTCCTCGGGGCTCATTGAGGCCGTGCCGCTGCCACCGGCCGGGAGCGGCTCGGCCTGTCCCCCGTCCTCTCCCCCGTGGTCCTCCGGCCGTACGTCCGTCCCTTCATCCGGCTGGACTTCCGGCTCCTCGAAGGAGGCGATAGCGGAGGATGCCGTGTCCACGGGCGCCTCGTCGGAGACCGCCACCTGCACCGAGGTGTCCGCCTCCGCCACCAGCGGGTCGAGGGCGTAGTTCATCGTATGGAGCTGTCCGGGGCTGGTCCGGTAGTTCTCCATCGTCGGCTCGAAACCCTCGCTGTGTATCAGGAAGGAGTAGCTCTGGCCACCTATGAGGTTGTCCATGACGTACGGGGTGGTGCCCACGTACTGCCCGTCTATGAAGAGCAGCGCGCCCTCCGGCTCCCCCTCGACGAGGACCGTGGCCATGCTCGACTCGCGTACATCGTCGAGCAGGGCGTGGAGGTTGGGATTCTCCCAGGGTCCCAGGTCGTAGAACGGGTCCAGGATGAGCACCTGGTAGAAGGCCTCCCTGGTGCTCTCCGGCTCCCCCATGCCGTAGTAGGCCGCTCCGAGCCGGTGGTAGGCCCTTATCATCTCGTCAAGCGTCAGGTCGCCCTCCGAGAGGAGCTCCTCGAGGGCGGAGATGCTCCCCTGCATGTCTCCGGCCAGGTAGAGGTCAATCGCCTCGTCGACCGAGTCAACGCCCACCAGGGCGAGGGGTATGACAAGCAGGATATGTGCCAAGGAGCTCCCTTCCTACGGTCGGGAAGATTAACCTGAAGCCCGTCCCCGTCAACGACGAGGCGTTACCGGGTTGACTTGCCGGACGGCCTGGAACAATCTTCCTCCTCCAGTGTTAGATACACCCGGAAGGGAAGGCTTGTTCCATGAGGAGAGACTCACAGAGGACCGGATCCGCCGAGGGCATGACGGCGCTTGCCGTCCTGACGGCGGCGGCCCTCCTGGTAACGGCCTGCTGGAACCCGTTCTCTCCGGACGAGGAGCCGAGCGGCCAGGTCCAGTACCACGACCCGGTCGACAGCGCCTACAAAGTGCTAGAGAACCTCCAGTACGCCTACCAGAGCCGGGACCTCGACCACTACCTCGCCTGCTTCAGGGACGACTTCGAGTTCCACCTGCTGGAGATCGACTTCGACGACTACGATGGCGACGGGATAGTCGACGAGTACTGGGGTCTCGCCCTGGAGGAGCAGTTCCACGAGGCCATGTTCGCCCAGGTTGCGTCCATAGACCTGACGCTCTCTGGCAGCTCGCAGGAACCCTGGAGCGGTGACTCGACCGGGCAGTCGCTGCAGCTCCAGCGCACGTTCGAGCTGAAGGTGTACCTCGACGGCGCCGGCACCACCGGCTACCGCGCGAACGGCGTCGCCCTGTTCATATGCAGGGAGGACACTGTCACAGGCGACTGGTACGTCTGGCAGTGGTGGGACCAGTCGGACACCTAGGCCGGACAGCTGACGGGACGTCTACGACCTGATGCTCCATTACCGGGCGACCCTGCTGGGCGCCCTCGTCATTCTCCTGGTGTCATCCGAGGCCGATGCCTCGGCATGGTGGGTCTTCCTCGCGGACCGGGGACCGGACCTCGACGCCCGCCTGCGTGCCCGGAGCGCCGAGCTGGCGGCATCCCCGGCAGCCGCCCGCCGCGCCTCGGTGGGTCTGTCGGCCGCCCTGCCCGGAGACCTCCAGCCCTGGGAGGGCTACGTCGAGGCGGTTCTCGCCCGCGATGACTGCGAGCTCCGAGTGGTCTCGAGGTACCTCAACGCCGTCAGCGTGGAGTGCCCCGAGGCGGTGGCGCTGGCGCTACCGTCGGAGCTCCCGTTCGTGGACTCCGTCAGGCCGGTGGCGTCTAGCACGTTCGACCCCCGGACCCCTCTGGGCGGCACCGACGAGCCGACCCCACTCTCCGGCTTCCAGCTCTCCCAGGTCGGCCTGGACGTCATGCACGAGCGGGGCTGGACCGGCGAAGGCGTCACCATGGGTCTCCTTGACTCGGGCTTCGAGCTGCCCCACCCGGTTCTGCAGGAGACGGAGGTCCTGGCGCTGTGGGACTTCGTCGACGGCGACCCGGACCCATCCCGGGAGCCTGGCGACCCTCCGGGCCAGGCCGACCACGGGACCGCCGTGCTCTCGGTCGTAGCCGCCGTCTCCGACCGGCTGACCGGCGGGGCCCCGGACTGCTCCTTCCTGCTCGCGAAGACCGAGGACATCTCCGACGAGTACCAGGCCGAGGAGGACTACTGGGTGGCCGGCCTGGAGTGGGCCGAGGAGGGCGGGGCGGACCTGGTCTCCAGCTCGCTCGGGTACATCGACTGGTACGACTACGAGGACATGGACGGAGCGACGGCCGTGACGACGGTCGCTGCCGACGCCGCCGCGGCCCGGGGTCTGGGCGTCTTCAACTCCGTGGGCAACAGGGGTCCCTCCCCCGGGACCATGAACGCGCCGGCCGACGGCGACTCCGTCTTCTCGGTCGGTGCGGTCGACGGCTCGGGCGCGGTCGCCGCCTTCTCCTCCCGCGGCCCCACCTTCGACGGCCGGACGAAGCCGGACGCCTGCGCCCTGGGGGTGGGCTGTACGGCCGCCAGGGCCGACGGCAGCGGGTTCTACTCGGCCAACGGCACCTCCTTCGCGGCACCGCTGGCCGCATCCTGCGCGGCCACGGTCGCCCAGGCCCATCCGGAGTGGGACATGCAGACCGTCATAGGAGCTCTCAGGGCAACCGCCTCCATCGCCCCGTCACCTGATGACGACATGGGGTGGGGCATACTCGACGCCCCCTCGGCGGCCAGGTACAGGTCGGTCACCGGCTCCGTGAGGAACAGCATGACCGGCGAGCCGGTGGAGGGCCTGGAGCTGCTGGTGGAGGTTGCCGACACCACCGTGTCGACCGTTACCAACGGCAGGGGCTGGTTCGCCGTATGTCCCGACCGGCTGGGCGGCTACAGGGTTGAGTCCGCGGCCGGCGACGGCCTGATACCGGCCTCCGGACAGCTACAGGAGGAGGGGGTGGAGCTCTCCCTCTACCTCGACCCGCCCGCTGCCTCCGAGCCCCCCTCGGTCTTCCCGAATCCCACCACCGGCGGGCTCTGGGTCGGCTTCGACGTGGCCTCCGGACCCGTGGACGTCTCGATGAGCGTGTTTGACCTCACCGGCCAGCCTGTATATTCAGTGGAGAGGGAGGGGGTGGAGCCCGGCACTTACAGGGCCCCTCTCCATGGAGAAGCAATGTACTGGGACGGCCGGGACGGAGAGGGCGAGCTGGCCTCGTCGGGCATCTATGTCGTCAGACTCCTGATCGGCGCAGAGGCCAGAATCCTGAAGGCCTCCGTTCTTCGTTGAGCCCGAGGGCTCCCTGTTTCTTTGGGAGGTATCTGATGAGAATGCTCATTCCAGCGGTCCTCGCGGCCGCAATGGCCGCGACGGCACAGCCGGTGTCGTTCAGGGCCATGTCGACCGGGAACATGCTCCTCGACGACATAGATGTCTGGGCGTCGGGGATGCTGTTCACCCAGCCGGTGCCGGACAGGCTCATGGAGGTTGAGGGAGTCAGGGTCTACACCGGCCTCGCCAACCTCGCCACCGGTGAGGACATGATATTCGGAGAGGCCGACAGCGTCCGTGGCGGCTTCCTCGTCGGCGGCAGCTGGACACCGGTAGGCTCATCGTTCGGCGTAGGCCTGCTGGGAGGCCTCGACGACGACAGGGACCTCGAGTCACTGAGCATCATGGGGCCCGGCGACAGCCTCCTCGTATCCGGCTCCGGAGAGGTCGAGGGCGCCTACTCCGAGTTCACCGACACCAACGGCGACGGTGTGCTCGACACCAGGCGGACGGCGCACCTCCGGGAGTCCGGCTGGCGCGACACCACCGAGACGCAGGTGGGGGCCTTCGGCGCCTACGCCCCGAGCGAGACGATGCGGTTCGGCCTCGGTCTCACGCTCTACAGGCTGAGCACCGAGCACCGCGACTCCGACATGAACTTCGGTCAGTCGTTCAGCGACAGCAACCTCACCACCGGTGAGCCGACGCTGCAGGAGGACCTGACTGCCGAGGGCTCGGACAAGGAGGAGCGGAACGGGATATCCATCTTCCTCTCAGGCGGTGGCGACGTAAGCGAGACGTTCGAGCTGCGCGGCATGTTCACCTTCTCGCCGGTATCCTCGGAGATGACCCACTACCTGAGCGAGTCCGGCACCAGGGACCTGCTCCCGGGCGATGAGGATGCCTTCGACATCTCCTCCTGGAACAGGTCCGTCAGCTACACCGTATCCCCCAGCGGCAACCGGTTCGGCGGAGGCGCCCATGCGGCTATCGAGCTGGAGGAGGGCTGGGACCTGGAGCTGGGAGCTTCCTTCTACTCCCTCTCGCTCTCCGGCAGCTCCTCCGACTACACTATGAACATGGACTCCACCTACCTGCTCACCGTCGGCTCCCTGGTGGACAGCACCGTGGTGGACGGCGGCAGCACCGGCAACACCGACCTGGACGTCAGCGAGAGCATGACCGCCGCTCTGGCCAAGCTGGTTGCAAGCCCGATACAGAGATTCAAGGTCAGCATAGGCCTGGGCATGTGGATGTCCGACCACACGGGCACGATGGTCTTCTCCAACGACATGACCAGCGTGGTGACCCACTCCGACGGCGACGACGAGATGAACGACCCTGACGACTACGTCTCAACCACCACCTGGTCCCAGAGCGAGCAGGGCAAGACCACCGAGAGCACCACCAGGGTCGCGCTGCCGGTTGGCGTCGAGTTCGAGATACTGCCCTACCTCTTCGGCAGGCTCGGGGCCTCGCCGGCCCTGGTCTGGGAGGAGACGGTGGAGACAATGACGCTCCTCTCGGCGACGCCGATGGTTACCACCACCGTCTACGGAGACGGGACCGAGGACCAGTCCGTCCAGGACCCCTGGACCACCTACGACGGCACCAGGACAGCCACGGACGAGAGCTACACCGAGATACCCCTCAGCTACGGAGTAGGCTTCATACCGAACAAGCATCTGAAGATAGACCTGATGGGTCTCGGCAGCGACTTCAGCGAATGGCGCCTATCCGCCACTCTGGCGTTTTAGGAGGATGATATGATGACGAGGCTGACAGCAGCAGCGGCAGCCCTGCTCCTCCTCGTAGCCGGCTGCGCGGAGGACAATCCCTTCACCGCCGATGCGGAGCATGGCTGGCAGGGCCGGACCGACCACCCGCACATAGTGGCCGTCGGCACCCAGAGCGGCGGGCTGGGCGTCCAGGAGCTGAGCGACCTGGACCCGGAGACCGCCGGAGTGCAGGACGCCATCCTTCTCCGCTTCGACCAGGCCATGGACGAGGCTACGGTGACAGCCACCGCCTTCGACCTCATCGAGACCTTCCCTGAGGGTGGCCCCGTCCAGCTCGATACCGTCTACTACGAGCCGGAGACAATGACGGCAGTCCTCTCGGGCACCTTCACGGAGAAGACGGCGTATCTCCTGACGGTCACGGCCGGAGCGGTGCTGGACCTCAACGGCAACCAGCTGGACCCCAACCGCAACGCGGAGTACGACGGAGAGCCGTGGGACAACACGCTCCTCACGTTCTGGAACGGCGAGGTGCAGGTGGCCGACATAGTCCCGCCGGGGCTCAACGGCCACTTCCCCGCCGGCGGCGGCGTCACCGCCCCGAGGCCGGACATCACCGCCGTCTTCGCGCTCGGACCGATGGACGTCTCCCTGCTGAACCTACAGAACGTCACCCTGACCAGGGTCGTCGACTCCCTGCAGATACAGGTGGAGATCATCGAGGCAACCGGCGACCGCGTCGTCGTGAGGCCGGTGGCCGACCTGCAGCCGGGCAGGCGGTACTGCGTCAGGCTCTCCTCCGCGCTGGCCGACTCCTCCGGCAACTACCTCGACACCAACGGCGACAGGCACATCTGGCCGGACGAGCCCGATTACACGTGGGACCTCCAGATGGCGGACGACAGCACCACGAACCTGACGCCGCCCACGGTCGCCAGGATATCCCGTACGGGTGCCCTGGTGGAGATACGGTTCGAGGAGAGCCTGACCGGCGACTACGTTGCCATGGAGGACTCGACCCTCAACACGCGGAACATCCAGCTGATGGACAGCCTCGGGGCCGTCCCCCTCAGCGTCGAGCCGGGTCCCATGCCCGACATGGCCAGGTGCCTCATGCAGAGGGAGATGGTCGGGGACGGCGTGCTGCATGTCTCCGCCAACGTCGCCGACCGTTACGGCAACCTGCTGGACGGCAACAACGACGGCCTCGGCGGCACCCCCGGCGAGGACGACTGGTCTGGCGAGATAGCCTCGGAGTAGCCCGCGCTTGCGGCTCCTGCTGCTGCTAGTCGTACTGATCGCCCTCTGGGCGGCGGGAGTCGTCGACCTCGGTGGTCTCCCCTGGGGGGACCCCGACTTCCAGGCCAGCGCGGCGCTGGTGCTCGTATACCTGGCATGGAGCGTCATCGAGGGGAGAACCGGGGGAGGGGCCGACTCCTCCCTCCCCTCACTGGTCCTCTACGCGGTTCTTCTGGTCTCAGCCGTCGACGGCATGCTCCTCTTCCTGAGCTCTTTCAGCGAGCCGCTCGCCGCGAGGTGGGCGGGTGTGGCACTGCTGGCCGCCGGCTCCGTCATGCGGGTCGTGGCCATCAGGTCCCGGGGAAGGACGCTGCTCCGCTCCGGCAGGGTCATGCAGCTGCTTGGCATACCGGCCGGGCTGGGAAGCATCGCCGGGCTCGCCCTGGCCGCTACCGTCGGCATCCTGGGCAGCATCGGCGAGGAGCTTCCCCGGCCTCCCGCGGCGCAGGGGGAGGGAGAGACCGCCGGGTGAAGGCGCTCGTTCAGAGGGTGGACAGCGCTTCCGTATCGGTCGGGGGAGAGACGGTGGGCGCCATCGGCAGGGGCCTGGCCGTCCTGGTCGGCTTCGGCCGGGAAGACGGGAGCGCCGACCTGGAGTGGATGACCAGGAAGCTGACCGGCCTGCGCGTCTTCCCCGCCCCCGACGGGAGCATGGGCCTCTCCGTAGTCGACGCGGGCGGTGGCATCCTCCTGGTCAGTCAGTTCACCCTGCATGCCGATACCCGCAAGGGAAGGCGTCCGAGCTTCACCGGCGCGGCTCCGCCGGAGAGGGCCGAGCTGCTCTACGGGCTGTTCGTGGAGATGGTGGGTGCGACCGGGGTGGAGACCGCGTCCGGGGTCTTCGGCGCGATGATGAAGGTCTCGCTGGTGAACGACGGCCCGGTGACGGTCATGGTCGACTCCCCATCGGAGCGGGGCCGGTGAGCTGGTGGTACCCGCTGGATGCTCCGCTGGTCCTGGCGAGCAGGTCACCACGCAGGGCGAGGATACTGGAGATGGCCGGCATCCCCTTCGTCCGGCGCCCATCCCGTGTGGACGAGGTCCCGCTGAGCGGCGCCGGAGCAGGCGAGGCCGTCTCCCACTGGGCCCGGGCCAAGGCCGAGGACGTGCTTTCCTCCGGTGAGGCTTCCGGTCCCGTGCTCGGGGCCGACACGATGGTCCTGGCGGGGAACGGTCTGCTGGGCAAGCCTGGAGGCGCTGAGGAGGCCGCACGCATGCTGGAGAGGCTCTCCGGGGACTGGCACACCGTCGTCGGCGGTGTCTGCATCTTGTACCCCGCGGCCGAGATCGACATGGAGCTCGTGGAGAGGACGCGCGTTCTGTTCAGGGAGCTCTCCCGGGCGGAGATACTCTCCTACGTGGCCAGCGGCGAGCCCATGGACAAGGCGGGTGCCTACGGCATCCAGGGGCTGGGCAGCCTGCTGGTCCGGAGGATCGAGGGCTGCTATTTCAACGTCATGGGGCTCCCGTTAGCCTCGATGGTGGAGGCCCTCGGCGAGCGCCTCCGGACGGGAGCGGGCGGAGCGGAGGAGAGATGAGCATGACCGCATGCTGCGGGCTGGACTGCGGGGAGTGCCCCGCGCTGGTCGCCAGGCGCACCGGCGACGACGACCTGAGGAGGCGGACCGCCGCGGAGTGGTCGGCCCTCTACGGGGCGGAGATAGCCCCGGAGACAGTGGACTGCGACGGCTGCCTCAGGGAAGGCGGCGTCCATTTCCCCCACTGCGACGTGTGCGGCGTGAGGGGCTGCTGCACCGGGAAGGGCCTCTCCAGCTGCGCCGGCTGCGACTCCTATCCCTGCCCCCTCCTCGAGGAGATATTCGGCTTCGCACCGGAGGCAAAGGCAAGGCTGGACTCCCTCAGGGGAGAATGAGCCGGGAGCTGGCCGCGGCGCTCTCGCTGCTGCGCGGCCGGGGGCCGCTCCCTCTGGCCCTCCTGCTGGCGAGGATGACGGTCGCCCGCGTCGTCCGCATGCCCAGGGGCCTCTGCGTTGAGCCATCCTCCCTCTGTACGGCCTCCTGCCCCGGCTGCGTCCCGGGGGAGGAGGCGACCCTGGGCCCGGGGACTCTGATACGATGGCTGGAGGCGGCCGGGCCGCGCCCTGCGACTCTCCATCTCACCGGCAGGCACTCGGACCCCCTGGCCTCCGATCGTCTGTTCGAGCTCGTGGATGCCGGGAAGAGGATGTGCCCCATGGTCTCCATAAGCACGATAGGGGTCGGTCTGGAGCGGTTCGGCCGGCTGCCCCGCGCGGACAGGTGGCTGGTCTCGATCCCGGGGGCCACCCGGGAGAGCTACGGGGCGGTACGCGGCGACCCGGACGGTCTCGGGAGGGTGCTCTCCGCCATAGACAGGCTCCTCTCGGAAAGCGGTTCGATGGTCGAGGTGGTCCTGACCCTCTGGCGGCCGTCGGCCGGGGACCGGGAGAGCTTCGCGCGGCTCGCCCGGGAGAGGGGCTGGCGGCATACCCAGGTGGTCCACGGACTCTACGACCCCAGCGGTCTGGGAGCGGGCAGGGCCACCATGCTGGCGCTGCAGGACCCGTCCTGCCCCTACGTCCTGGAGGGGGGCGAGGTGAGGCTCGCCGACCCCCCGGGGCCTTGTCCTCTCGGCTCCTGCCTGTTCCTCGGTGCAGACGGTACCCTTCGCCCATGCCCGTTCGCCGGGGAGGACGCCGCTTCCTGGGACGAGCCGGGCAGAGGCGCCTGGAGGGAGGCCTCCCGGGCCGCCGGAACCAGGCGGTGGGAGGCCTGCCGCTACTGTCCCTGAGCCCTCTCCGTCACCTCAGGACGACCACGCTCTCGCTGGACCTGAGACCGCTGCCGGCATCGACCGTCACGATGTAGACGCCTGCCTCGGAGACGGAGAGCGAGACGGAGCCGCCGGGCAGGACCTCGCCGTTGCCGACGACCCTCCCGGAGAGGTCGTGGACGGTCACGGCGCCCCGGCCGCTCCAGCCCCCCGCGGCGGAGACGGTGAAGCTGCCGCCGGAAGGGCTCGGTCCTACCGAGACCGAGAAGGCACTTTCCACTCCCCCGCCCTCAACGCCGGTCTCCAGCTCCATGAACTTGTCCAGCCGGGCGTTCATGACCTCCTTGTAGGAGGAGCTGTACTCCTGGACGAAGGTGACCAGGTAGAGGTTGTCGTTGACCCATTCGGTTATGTCGTACTCCGCCTCGAAGTAGACGGTGTCCGGGTAGGGCGCCTGGAACTCCACCACCGGCCCGGCCGGGCCGAAGATGTTGTCCCTGAACGCCTGGTGGAAGTAGCTCCCGGACCAGTAGCCGGTGCCCGGGACGTCCTCCTCGATGATCGTGGCGAAGAGGCGCATGTCGGCGCTGGCTCCCAGGTCCTGCTCGGCAACGAGACCGATGCTCACGCTCCCGGTCTCATCGTCTCCGTTCCTGGCCACGAATATCTCGAGGTGGCAGGGCACGGCCTGCCTTGTGCTCAGTGCGTTCTGAAGGGCCGCCGAGCCGCCCTGGGGGGAGACGTTTATCACGCCGTCCATCCTGACCGACGGGACCGAGTTGATGCCGTAGAAGCTCTTCCTGGCGTTCTGCTCCGTCGGGTTCGCGAGGTAGATGGGGTCGTTCGCCCCGGGCCAGTTGACGTGGACCCTGATGCACGCGAGCTCGCCGGAGGCGATGTGCTGGCTCACGAATCCGTTCAGGGTCGGCTCGTAGCTCCAGCAGGGGGAGCATGTGTGGTTGGTGAAGTCCTCGAGGAGCACTACCCTGTCGGCCGCCATCGAGAGGGAGCAGACCGCTGCAAGTAGAATCGAGAAAGCCGTCCTCATGATACCGCTGCCTTTCATGCTGTTGCGTAACTGAACTGCCAGAATGATACTACGTGCCCCGGACGACCCGGTCAACGTGTCTCAAGTTGACATGCCTAGGGCCATTACCTATCAATACACGGCCGTGCGGAGAGATGTCCGAGCTGGTCGAAGGAGCACGGTTGGAAACCGTGTAGGGCGTGTATTCGTCCTCGAGGGTTCGAATCCCTCTCTCTCCGCCACTCCCCCCGGCCCGCGAGCCCGGTTCCCCAGCACCGCTCCGGGAATCGCTCCGGCGGGTCGGGAGCGAGCTTCGACGACTCGGAGGTAGAACCTTGGCCGATACCTTTACCAGCGACACCTACAGGACCCTCTGCGACGATGCGGAGGGCTTCCTTGCGAGGGGGGCCTTCGAACAGTCGAGGGAGCTGCTTCTCAAGGCTATTTCCCTCATAGGCACAAGGCCCAGGGCGAGGAGCCTCCTCGCGGACACGTGCATGAGCATGGAGCTCTGGACAGAGGCCCGGGAGCAGCTCGAGATCCTGACCACTCTGCAGGAGGACGAGCCGCATCACCACTTCAGGCTGGGCCAGGTGCTGGAGGAGCTAGGCGAGTATCAGCTTGCGGCGGACAACTACTCGGTCGTACTGGATCGCGACCCGGATCACAGGGGGGCCGGGGTCGCGATGAAGAGGATAAGCTCCAGGACCGATCAGACGGGGGTCGGCCTCGTGGACATGCTGGCGTCCGGCAGGGGCGGGAGCACCGGACCCGCCTCGGCCGGAGGGGCCGGAGAAGCTCCCCTGAAGGAAGGTATGCAGGTGTTACCGGACGACCGGACCGACGAGATGTTCGCTGGCTCCGACGGCGATGAGGACGGGATAGAGAAGCTGCTCAAGGACATCGGGATGTCTCCCGGCTCCCGTGAGGACAAGGGCGCTCCGGACCTCTCCGAGATACTGGCCGGCATCGGCATGCAGCGTGACGGCGAGGAGAACGGAGACGAGGACCGGCAGGGTGACGAGGAGAAGGACGAGGAATCCGGTGAGACAGGGGAGGGCGGGGCGGCGCCCGACCTCCAGTCGATATTCGCCGGCTCCTCCGGGTCTGAGGCCGGGGCCGCAACCGAGGATAAGAGCCCCTCCGTGAGCCTGGAGGACATCTTCGGAAGTGGAGGGGCGGAAGAACCGGAAGAGCAGCCGGGCGAGCCGGAGGAGGAGCCTGAGGCCGGGGAAGCCGAGGAGCCGGAGGAAGAGCCGGAGCCCGAGGAACCGGAGGAGCCTGAGGCCGAGGAAGTCGGGGAGCCGGAGGAAGAACCGGAGGCCGAGGAGCCCGAGGAGCCTGAGGCCGAGGAAGCCGGGGAGCCGGAGGAGGAGCCGGAGGCCGAGGAGGTCGGGGAACCGGAGCGGGAGAAGGCCGGTGAGCTGACCGCCGACCCGGACTTCGTGAGCTCCGCGGACGCCCTCGAGGAGCTGTTCAGGTCGGAGGAGACCAGGAGCTTCGAGCCGACTCCCGTATCCGCGGAGGAGGGGGAAGAGGGCGGCCCCGGGCTGGAGGTCATCTTCGGCGCCGGTGAGGAGGAGCAGACCGGACAGGCCGAGACCGCCGAGGCGGGGGAGGAGCCGGAGCCCCCCGGGGAAGAGGAAGACGAAGAAGAGAGGGAGCCTGCATCTGCCGAAAGTGCGGGACCGGAGGCTGACTCAGGTGAGCCCGAGACCCACGGGGAAGAGGAAGAGCCGGAGGCCGTCGAGACTACGGAGGAGTCGGAGGCGGAGCCGCCGGTGGAGCCTCTCGAGCCTGTCCTGGAGAAGCCGGAGACCGAGCCACTGGAGGCGCCGGAGGTCGCGTCGGAGGAGACGATTGAGACCGCCCTCGAAGAACCCGAGCCCGCATCCGAGGGGCCGGCCGAGGTCGGTATCATAGTCGGCTCCTGGGACGGTGCTTCCGCGACCATCCCGGTCGAGCTGGTGTCCGGTGAGCTCGACGTGCGAACGGACGTGCTCGCAGCCTGGGAGGCCACCCTGGAGCTTGGCGCCGGCGGCGCGGGCATCACCGTGCTCGGCGGGAAGGGGACGGCCTGGCTCGGATGCGGTGTCACGCCGCCGCTGGTCATCTCGGCCACGGCCGGGATGGTGGTCCGTCCGTCCAGCCTCTACATGGGTGCCGGTCTGCTGGGTGGAGACGGGATCGACTGCTGCTCCGACCGGGACCTTGTCCGACTCTCGGGAGAGGGGGACCAGGTGCTCGTCATCGGGAACGGGAGGCCACTTAGGGTGCTCTCTCTGGCGGACGATGCGCCGGTCCGCGCAAGATGCGCATCCATAGCCGCCCTCGACCCGGGGGTGGAGATGACGGAGGATGATGTACCCGAAGGGCACATCGAGCTCTCGGGCCGGGGCAGGGCGTTCCTTCTCGACTAGTCTTGCCCTGCCGGATCCCCCGTTGCATCGTACGGCCTTCCCGGGGAGGGCAGACAATGACGGTGGGGATGTAGCTCAGCTGGAAGAGCGCTGCCTTCGCAAGGCAGAGGTCGGCGGTTCGATCCCGCTCATCTCCACCACCCCTCCAGGTCCGGAAGCATGACCCGGTCCCGCGCTACCGGCGCCCATCCCGAGATCGCATGGCTCGACCAGCCGGGACGCCAACCCTCGAGGATGCTCTCATTCTCCGACGGCTTCCGTGGCGACGGCTCCGTTGCCAGCCTGGTCGCCGTCGCGGAGTGCCGCGGCTCGAGGTCGATGGCGGAGAGGGTCGTGGCATTTCTCCGCGACTCGTTCACCTCGGGCGTGGCCTTCGGCGTGGGAGACGCCCTGGCCGACGCGGCCTGCGAAGCCCGGCAGGTCTCGGGGGAATGCTCCTTCGCAGCGGCGGCCTCGCTGGGCGGAGACGTATGGGTAGTCTCCCGCGGCGGCTGCAGGGCTTTCGTCACCGACGGCAGCACCGACATCCTCCTCGAGCAGAGCGCCGGTGAGACCCCGGCGGTCAGGCATCTCTCCCTCTCGCCCGGACAGTCGGTCGTGCTGGTATCCGAGGGGCTGAGGAGGCTCATAGGCTCCGCCGCCGCGTCCAGGTACACGACCGGGAAGGGACATCCCCTGGACACACGGCTCCGCGCCATGGTGGACGAGACCAGGATACGCTTCAGGGCGTCCGGCGGGTCCATCGCCGCGGTGCGTCTCGCTCCGCCCGCAAGGAAGATCGTCGCCTTCCCGAAGGGATGGCGCATGCCGGCGGCTGTCGGCTCGACCCTCATCGCCCTGGTGCTCGTCGCAGGTATCCTGGGCCGTTGCGGCGACGGGGGCGGCAATCCCGATGCGGAGGAGAACGGCGGGGTCGAACCGGCCGAGCCGGTGCCGGTCGTCATGCCGCTGGCGCCGGACACCACTGGGAGCGACACGGTCTCCCCGCCGCCGGGGGAGGCCCTCCACCCGGTGCAGGTGATGGGGCTCGGGGCAGCGGTTGCGGCACCTGCGGAGGCGGATGTCCACCCGGCTGACCGGGAGCCGGACCCCAGGTACGAGAATGCGTCCCGCGGCGTCTACTACGTCCAGGGGGACTCCACCGCCCTGCCGGTGGCCGAGGCCCTGGCCGGGGACACCATGGAGATGCGTCCGGTGCGCACGATGATCACCGTGAGGACCGACGCCACGGCTGAGTTCTCCGACTGGCTCCGCTCCCGTGACAGCACGACCGCCTCCGGTATCGCCGTCCTGGTGGAGAGCAGCACCAGCGTGGCCGGCGGCGCCTCCTGGATCCGAGGATATCCCCTCTTCGTGGCCGGGGTCCCGGGGCGGGAGATGGAGCCCAGCGGCTTCGCCGGCGATTCGGTCCCCGGCATCCCCTGCGAGAGGGACCCCGACGCCTATGCCGTCGCCGTGGTGCCCTGATCGTGCGGGGTACTCCGGAGCGGGTTGCGCGGGTATATTCGGCGAGCCGGCCGTGCTAGGCGGGGAGCTAGCGGTGCCCTTTACCCGCAATCCGCTACAGCGGGGCCGAAAGCCCTGTGCGGCATCGATGCGTCGGTTCCGTGCCGTCTCAAGCGGTGTTGATGAGCAGGACCCGCGCGGCGACAGCCCGTGAACCCCGTCAGGACCGGGAGGTAGCAGCGGTAAGCGGTGACTGTCGGGCGACGCGGGCCGACCTGCTCTGAGCTGGCTGTCTCGGTCGGGCCGGCGGAATTGTCAAGCAGGGAAGTGCGGTCGGCACCAGTTCCCGCACGCCGGAGGTTCGACCCTTGAGCTACCTCGTATTCGCCAGGAAGTGGCGCCCCCAGAGGTTCCAGGACGTCCTGGCCCAGGACCACATCACCGTTACCCTGAGGAACGCCATCAAAACCGACAGGATAGGTCATTCCTACCTGATGACCGGACCGCGCGGCGTGGGCAAGACCACGACTGCGAGGATACTGGCGAAGGCGCTGAACTGCGCGGAGGGACCGACCCCGGACCCCTGCCAGGTCTGTGACTCCTGCAGGAGGATAACCGCCGGCAGCCATCTCGACGTAATGGAGATCGACGGCGCCAGCAACAGGGGCATCGACCAGATAAGGGAGCTCAGGGAGAAGGCCATGTACGCCACCGCATCCGGGCGGTACAGGGTGTACATCATAGACGAGGTGCACATGCTCACCACCGAGGCCTTCAACGCCCTGCTGAAGATACTCGAGGAGCCGCCGGAATCCGTGGTGTTCATCTTCGCCACCACCCAGCCCCGGCGGGTGCCGGACACCATAGTAAGCAGGTGCCAGCGCTTCGACTTCAGGCGCATACCGGTACCGGAGATGGCCGAGTATCTGCGGAGGGAGGCGGGCGGAGAGGATATCACCCTGGACGACGCCGCCGTAGGTCTGATCTGCAGGGCAAGCGGCGGTAGCATGCGCGATGCGCTGTCCCTGATGGACCAGCTGGTGAGCTTCTGCGGCGCTGATATAACAGGCGAGGCGGTTGCCAGCCTTCTCGGGATGGTCGAGAGCGAGCTCCTTGCCGAGCTGACCGGGCGAATGCTGGCCGGCGATTCCGCGGCGCTCCTGGAGTCGGTTGCGGGAGCCCTCTCCAGGGGCTACAGCGTCGAGGAGCTGCTGGACGCCCTCGTGGAGTTCCTGCGCAACCTCCTGGTGGTCACTTCCGGAGCTCCATCCGGCCTGGAGGACGTGCCGGAAGAGGAGAGGGCCCGCCTGCTCTCCCTGGCCCGCGGGGTTCCGGACCTCATCGTGTTGAACGCGCTCAGGCTGCTGAGCTCCGCTGCCACCGAGGCGAGGAGGAGCAGCCTGCCCAGGGTCGTGCTCGAGACCGCCCTGGTGGCCGCTTCCAAGGCGGGGAGCGCATTCCGGCTAGCCGACATGCCCGGAGTGGCCGAGAGCCTCGCAACCGTGGCCGCTCCATCAGAGGCCGACGCGAGCGGTGGGGGGGAGGCGACGCCAGAACGGGGGGAGCCGGGCTCCACCGCGTCCGTCGAGGAACCGACCGCTCCCGCTGCCGCAGACGATGGTCCCGCCGACGAGGCTCCGGCAGGCGCCCGGGAGCACTCCGGGGAGTCGTCGCCGGGTGAGCCGGAGACCGCCGCGGAGCCGGGGGAGGTCGATGAGGAGCAGCAGGACCCCCCTGCGATCGGTTCCCCGCCGGAGAGGGAGACGAAGGCCGACAGGGAGACGGAGCCGGAGGCCCCGGACGAGGCGGAGCGGGAGAGGAAGGGGGCCGAGGAGGTCTGGAGGCTGTTCGACGTGCAGTAGCGGCCGGACCGCCCACCTGCACCCACCCACTGGAGGAACGATGAATCCCAAGCAGCTGAAGAAAATGATGGCCCAGGCCCAGCAGATGCAGGCCGGTGTCACCAGGATGCAGGAGGAGCTGGCGGAGGCCAGGGTAGAGGGCACGGCGGCCGACGGGCTGGTGAAGGCAGTGGTCACCGGCCAGGGAAGCCTCGTCGATATAGACATATCCCCCGAGGTGGTGGACCCGGAGGATGTCGAGATGCTGGAGGACCTGGTCGTAGCAGCCGTCCGTGACGCCGAGGAGGCGGCCTCCGAGCTGTCCCGGTCCAAGATGCAGGAGCTCGGGCTGCCTTCGGGGGGGCTCCTTTGAGCTCCGGCCTTTTCGACGTCCTGGTCGAGAAGCTCGCCCGGCTGCCGGGGATCGGCAAGAAGACCGCCCTGAGGCTGGCGTTCGCCCTGGTTGACGACCGTGACCTGGCTCGGGAGCTGGCGGACGCTCTGGGAGCGGTATGGGAGCAGGTCCACGAGTGTCCCAGGTGCCGGAACCTCACCGAGAGGGATCTCTGCGACGTATGCTCATCGAAGAGCAGGAGGAGCAGCGTCTGCGTGGTCCACAACCCCGCCGACCTGAGGGCCGTGGAGGAGGCGGGGCTGTACAGGGGACGGTACTTCGTCCTGCACGGGCACCTGGCTCCCCTGGACGGAGTGGGGCCCGAGGAGCTGGGAGTGGACCGCCTCCGCCGGATGATAGAGGAGACTGGCAGCGACGAGGTCATACTCGCGCTCGACTCGACCGCGGACGGCGAGGCGACCTCGGCCTACCTGTCCCGAGCTCTGCGGAACAGCGGTGTCACAGTGACCAGGCTGGCGAGGGGCCTCCCCCCGGGAGCCTCAGTGGAGTTCGCGGACTCGCTCACCCTCACGCGCGCGTTCGAGGGCAGGCAGAGGGTCTGAGTCCCCGGTGAACTGGCCCAACAGGCTGTCCCTGCTCCGGATGGTCCTCGGACCCGTCTTCATGGTGCTCCTGCTCGACGAGAGGAGGGGTTTCAGGATAGCGGCGCTGGCCGTCTTCCTGGTCGCCTCCCTGACGGACCTCTACGACGGCTACCTGGCCAGGCGATACGGCTGGGTGACCAACCTGGGCAAGTTCCTGGATCCGCTCGCCGACAAGCTCCTTGTGGCCTTCGCCCTCATAGGTCTCAGCAGGATCGAGCTGGTGCCGGTCCTGGCGCTCTACCTCGTGATAGGCCGGGAGCTGCTAGTGACCGGGCTGCGGGCGATAGCAGCCTACGCGGGGGTGCTGATACTCCCCTCGAGGCTGGGCAAGCTGAAGACGGTGGCACAGATGCTGGCTCTGGTCCTCTACATGCTCTACTCCGTCCTCTACGTGGACGGAGCGACCAGGGGGCCGTTCCTCCGGGCCGGCGGGGAGGGCTCCGGGATGCTCCTGGTGGCGGACGGCGTGCTGCTCGCTGCCGTGGTGCTCACCCTCGGCTCCGGCGTCGACTACTTCTTCAGGAACAGGTCCCTGCTGGCGAAGCTGGTCCAGTGAGGCGTCCGGCCAGGCCGGCCGCCGCCATGCTGGCCACCTTCCTGGGAACCGGGTACTCGCCGATCGCACCCGGCACGGTCGGCAGCGTGCTGACCACGGCGCTCTACGTCCTGGCATCCGCGCTGGGCGCCGGGCGGGGCCTGCTCGCCGTCGTGGCGGTGCCGCTCCTGGTCCTGGGATGGCTGGGCTGCAGGGCCGGTTACCGGATGTGGGGGGAGGACCCGCCCAGGGTCACCGTGGACGAGGCGGCGGGCTGCTGGCTGGCCTGCCTTGCCGCGCCGCCCCACTGGGGGCTTCCGGGGGTGGGCGCCGCCCTGGCGCTCTTCCGCCTCCTGGATATACTGAAACCCTGGCCCGTCGGCGCTCTCGACCGTCTCAGCGGCCCCTGGGGAATCCTGCTGGACGATGTCGCCGCCGGTCTCCTCTCCGGCGCGCTGTTGCAGCTCGTTGCGCTGGCGCTCCGCTGACCCGGGCCACTTGCACACCGGGCCTGCTGCGGATAAGCTGATAGCGAGGGCCGGGGGATTCATCCATCGAAAGGCGGTGACGGCATGACCCCGACTACGGCGCTGGATGCTGCGCGTCTACTGGAGAGCACCGGCAGCACGCTGTCTCTGGCCGAGTCCTGCACCGGCGGCCTCCTGTCGTCGATGCTTACATCGGTGCCAGGGGCTTCCGACTGGTTCCTCGGCTCCGTTGTCAGCTACGCCCCCTCGGTGAAGACCTCTTTACTGGGGGTGCCCGCCGCCCTGATCGATACCGAGGGGGTGGTGAGCGAGAAGGTGGCCGCCGCCATGGCCGATGGCGTCAGGAGGCTCACGGGAAGCGACCTCGCAGGGGCGGTGACCGGCTATGCGGGGCCATCGGGCGGGTCGCCCGGCAGGCCGGTGGGAACCGTCTGTCTCGCCATGGCCTGGGAGGGGGGCGGGACCACCCTGACGGTACACCTGAAGGGCGACCGCGAGATGGTCAGGCGAGGAGCCGCCGGCTATCTTCTCGGCATGATAGCCGGTCGCCTGGAGGAACGTGAGTCATGAGGGTCTTCGTCTCCCTGGAGCTCTCGAGCGACTGCCTGGACCGGTTGGCGGGCTGGTGCTCCCCTCTCCGGGAGGAGCACCGCCGTCTGAGGTGGGTGAGACCGGAGCTCATGCACGTGACGCTCCGTTTCTTCGGCGACATAGGACCGGAGGCCGTCCGCCGGGTCATCGACCTCGTGGAGGGCTTCCGCCCCGGTGAGCGGGGTATACTGCTGGAGCGGTCGGGGACCTTCGGTCGCCGGCGCCCGTCGGTGTACTGGCTCGGCGGCGGTTTCCCCGACTGGACCCTCCTCCTGGCGGAGGAGCTCGGCCGGTTGCCTGACGGCTGCGGCGAGACCGCCACAAGGAGGTTCGTACCTCACCTGACCGTGGCCAGGAGCGGCAGGTCCGGGAGAGGACCGGACAGCCTTCCGGACCCGCCCGGGATAGAGGGCGAGATAGACATGGTCTCCGTTATGGACAGCAGGCTGGGCCCGGAGGGGCCGGCATACACGAGGCTGGGCGGGCTGACGCTCCGCCCGGAGGGAGAGTGAGGACATGGCTGGAAAGGACTCCTCGGACCGGGAGAAGGCTCTGAAGGCGGCCTTCCACCAGATACAGAAGCAGTTCGGCCAGGGGGCGGTGATGCGGCTGGGTGAGAACGTCCACATGAAGGTGGACGTGATCCCCACCGGCTCCATCGCTCTGGACGGAAAGCTCGGCATAGGCGGCGTGCCCCGCGGGCGGGTCACCGAGATATACGGGGCCGAGGCCTCGGGGAAGACCACGCTTGCGCTGCACGTGATAGCCAACGCCCAGAGGCTCGGCGGAGAGGCGGCCTTCATAGACGCCGAGCACGCGCTGGACCCGTCCTACTCCGAGCGACTGGGAGTGGACATAGACAACCTGCTCGTCTCCCAGCCGGGAAACGGAGAGCAGGCGCTGGAGATAACCGAGATGCTGGTCAGGAGCAACGCGATAGACGTCATAGTGGTGGACTCGGTTGCCGCCCTGACCCCCAGGGCGGAGATAGAGGGCGAGATGGGTGACAGCCACGTGGGCCTGCAGGCCAGGCTCATGTCGCAGGCGCTCCGGAAGCTGACAGGGGCGGTCTCCCACTCCAGGTGCGCGGTCATCTTCATCAACCAGGTCAGGATGAAGATAGGCGTGATGTTCGGCAACCCGGAGACGACAACCGGGGGGAGGGCCCTGAAGTTCTACAGCAGCGTTCGGCTGGACGTCAGGCGGGTGGCATCCCTCAAGCAGGGCGAGGACGTTGTCGGCAGCAGGACTAGGGTCAAGGTCGTCAAGAACAAGCTGGCCCCGCCGTTCAGGAAGACCGAGTTCGACATACTCCACGGCGAGGGCATCTCCCGGGAGGGGGAGCTGATCGACCTGGGAACCGACCTGGGCCTCGTCACCAGGAGGGGCACCTGGTACTCACTCGGCGACAAGCAGATAGGCCAGGGCCGGGAGAAGGCCCGCGCCTTCCTGGCCGAGAACCCGGAGGACGCCGCCAGCCTCGAGGCCAGCATACGGGAAGCCATGGACATCCCCTCACCGGCCGGCTCGGGTAGCTCCCCAGGGGGCGGGGAGAAGGAGAGGGGCAAGGAGAAGGAGGAGAAGAAGAAGGAGAAGGACTCCGGGTGACCCCCCCGGAAGACCGCCGCTCACCGGGAGATCCCTGGAAGGACGCCTGCATGTACCTCAAGAGGGCGGAGCACACTGCCAGGCAGCTCCGCGAGCATCTCATCGTCAGGGGGCATCCCCCCGATGTTGCCGACGCCGCCGTCGAAAGGGCCGAGAGGGTCGGTCTGGTCGACGACAGGAGGTTCGCCGAGTGTTTCGTGAGGAGCCACACCGAGCGCTCGCCGATGGGCATCGTCAGGCTCCGCAGCGAGCTCTCCAGGCGGGGCGTCCCTCGGAACGTTGCGGAGCAGGTGCTCCTCGGGAGGGATGACGGCGACCTCTTCGACGGGCTGGTGAAGCTCGTGCGGAGCAGGTACGGCAGCCTGGAGGGAGAGAGGGCCATCAGGAGGGCAGCCGGCTACTTGAGGAGGAGGGGCTTCCCGGTCGACCTCTCCCTCCGGGTCATAGACAGGGCGCTGGATCGCGAGGGATGGTGACGACCTGAGGAACAGGTGGTACAGGTGGCTCTGGACCGAGCTTGGCGAATGCGTGCTGGACCCCGCCCGCGAGCCCGAGGTGCCCCGGTATGCCCCCGGGACAATGCGGAAGGCGCTGCGTGAGGTCCCAGGGGCGCCCGCAGGGGCGTGCCTGCAGCTGGGTCGGATGATGCAGCGGAGGGAGGCCAGGCACATCTACCAGAGGACATGGAAGACCCTCCGCCCCCTGGGGTTCTCGAGGCCGCTCCGCCTCGAGCCCTGGCCCGGCGTCACCCTGCTCCTCCCGTTCGTCCGAGGGCGACTCGCGGTCATCCCGCAGTCCTTCTCCCCCAGGGTCCCGGAGAGGGAGAGGGCCCTCTCCCTCGTGGGGAGGTCGGCGGCGTCCGGCATCTGCGGATACCGGATGCTGACCGTTCTGGGCACCTGGGACCGTGAAGTGCTGGAGCTCCTCGAGGCCGGCGGCTGCCGGGCCTGCTCGCTGGACATGCTGGAGGAGGCGGCTGGAACATGAGGCTGACGCCGTTGCTCCTCCTGCCGGCACTCCTGCTCGCCTCCACCGGAGAGCCGTATCGGCTCCGGACCGCCGGCCCGTGCGTAGACGGGGAGAGGGATGACTGGGGGACGATGGACGTGCTCTACCTCCAGTACCGGGCCGTCTTCGGCGATGCTCTGGGGAGACGATGCCTCTACTCGCCCAGCTGCTCCGTCTACGGCCAGGAGGCGATGCGCCGGAGCGGCCCGCTTCTGGGTACCATGACGGCCCTGGAGCGCTGGACAAGGTGCGCCCCGGCCTCGGTGGCCTGCGGCGACTACCAGAGGGTGGAGACCGGGGCCGGCATGCGCTACGCCGACCCGGTTGACCACCCGGACCGGGGGGAGGTGACCTCCTGGGGACGATCGCTGCTGCCCTTCTGATGAACGCGCTGACCCTCCAGCCGGTGACGGACGGGGGGGGCGGTTTCGCAGGGCACCTCTACGCCGAGGGCATGTGGCAGGAGGCGG
This sequence comes from uncultured bacterium, assembly GCA_964423505.1. Classification (GTDB taxonomy): domain Bacteria; phylum Fermentibacterota; class Fermentibacteria; order Fermentibacterales; family JCC-6; genus CAYREX01. The sequence goes on from CAYREX010000005.1 coordinate 122,398, forward strand.
CGCTGGAGTACGCTCGCCTGCTGTGGGAGTCCGGCGGCGACACGCTGGGGATGCCGCATGTCTCGCTCCGCCTGGCCAGGTGCTGGCAGGAGATGGGCAGGACGGAGGACGCCCTGGGCGTATACTCGCTACTCGGCTCGAGGGCCGCCTCGGCCGACGTAAGGGCCTCGGCCATGATGGGCGCCGGCTCGGTCCTGGAGGAGCGTGGCATGACCGGTGAGGCCCGGGAGCTCTACCTCGACGCCGGGAGGATCGCGGATGACCCGGCGGTCGGCGACAGGGCCATGCTGCTGGCAGCCCTCATGCGGGCCGCCGAGGGGGAGTGGGAGGGAGCCTCCCGCGAGCTCGCCTCCGTAGCCGTGAGAGAAGGTCCGGTCTCTCCCCTGGCAGCCGAGCTGTCCGAGGTCGCTGCCGGGGGGGAGATGCTCCCCCACCGCTCGCCCCTGCTCTGCGGAGTCTCGAGCGCCCTGCTGCCCGGGTCGGGACAGGTGATATGCGGTCGCCTGCGGGACGGGCTGGTAGCCCTGGGCCTCAACGGGCTGATGGCCTGGCTGGTCTACGAGTCGGTCGAGAGGGAGGACCTCCCCTCTGCCGTCCTGTTCGGCTGGCTCGGCCTGAGCTTCTACGGCGGGAACGTAATCGGCGGGGTCCGCGCCGCCGAGTCCTTCAACGCCTCCAGGAGAAGGGAGCTGCTGCAGGAGATATCGGTAGGGCTCACCGGGATGCCTTGACTTGACACCTCCGCGATAGCAGTTTAGCGGTCCCCCGCCGGGCGGCAGCCCGTCCGGCCAGAGGCCGTCCGGACAGGTGGTCCGGGCGGGGCAGGGGGGTTCTCAGTAGCAAACGGGCGCCGGCAGGGGCTCTGGCCTTCGGCGTCCGCCAGGCAGCTTGGCTCGCGGCCGGCTGGATACCTGGCAAGGGACGGTCTGCGCAGGTGCATGCGCAGTGCGCGTGCGCACCCATCGGGGTGTGCTCACGCTCCCGGCCCTGCCGCAGGCCGCCGGGGAATCGGAGGTCATCGGGAGATGAGCGTTGGTATGAGGACTTACTCGGCCCGGAAGGGCGAGATAGAGAGGAACTGGTGGCTGGTGGACGCCACCGGCAAGACACCGGGGCGGTTGGCCTCCAGGATCGCGGTCATCCTGCAGGGCAAGGACAAGCCGGTCTATACGCCGCATATCGACACCGGTGACTTCGTCATCGTGACCAATGTCGACAGGATGGAGTTCACCGGCAGGAAGATGGAGCAGAAGCTCTACTTCAGACACAGCGGATACCCCGGCGGGGAGAGGACCACCCTGCTGAAGGAGGAGATGAGGAAGCATCCGGACAGGGTCCTGCGGCGGGCCGTCAGGGGCATGCTCCCCAAGAACCGGCTGGCCAGGCAGCAGATCCGGAAGCTGAAGATCTACCAGGGCGGGGAGCATCCCCACCAGGCCCAGGACCCGCAGGTCCTGGACATCTCTCGGTAGGGGGGTGAGATGGAGCAGTACATAGGCGTAGGACGCAGGAAGACGGCAACGGCCAGGTGCTACCTGAGGAGCGGCAAGGGCGTCGTCAGGATAAACGGCCGTGACGCCAGGGAGTTCTTCTGCGATCTCTGGCAGCTGGAGCACGCTCTCGAGCCGCTGGGTCTGGTCGACTCCGGCAGGAGCTTCGACGTCCTGGTCAACGTCCGCGGCGGAGGTATAACCGGACAGGCGGGGGCCATACGTCTCGGCATAGCCAGGGCCCTCGTGCTCGCCAACCCGGACTTCAGGGCGCCCCTCAAGTCCTCCGGGATGCTGAGCAGGGACCCCAGGATAGTCGAGCGCAAGAAGTACGGCCAGCCGAAGGCCAGGAAGCGCTTCCAGTTCTCCAAGCGATAGACCGGCGGAGCGGCTCCGGCCGGGCGCCGGAGCCGACGTTGTTACGGAAGAACGCACGGCGGTGTTGGGCCGCCCCGGTGTCCCCCGGCGGGGGATGGGCGGTGCCTAGCCGACCGGAGGAGCGAATAACCGAAAGGAAGCCATGAAGGTACCCGAGATGAAGGAGATGCTGGAGGCGGGGCTCCACTTCGGCCACCAGAAGAGCCGCTGGAACCCGAAGATGAAGAAGTTCATCTTCATGGAGCGCAACGGCATCCACATCATTGACCTTAAGAAGACCACCGAGAGCCTCGAGGACGCGGCCAACCTCGTCTCCAGGACGGTGGCCGACGGCAAGGGCGTCCTCTTCGTCTCGACGAAGAAGCAGGGGCGCGAGTCGGTCCGGGAGCACGCAGAGCGCTGCGGACAGTACTACGTGACCGAGCGCTGGATGGGCGGGATGCTCACCAACTTCGGCACCATCTCGAAGAGCATCAGGACCCTGGAGGAGCTGGAGAGGGCCGAGAGGGAGGGCTTCCCCAGCGGCCTCACGAAGAAGGAGATACTGCAGAAGCGCAGGCACCGGGAGAAGCTGGAGAAGGACCTGAGCGGCATCAGGAGCATGGACGGGCTCCCCGGCGTCGTCATAGTGGTCGACATCAAGAAGGAGCAGATAGCCGTCCGGGAGGCCAGGAAGCTCGGCATCCCGTGCATCGGGCTCGTGGACACCAACTGCGACCCCTCCGAGGTGGATTACCCCATCCCGGGCAACGACGACGCCATCAAGTCGATATCCCTGGTCGTGGGGACCCTCGCGGACTTCGCGCTCATGAGCTCCGAGGGCCGGGACCAGGAGGAGGCCGACGAGGACGTCGGCACCCCCGAGAGCGCCGACGAGGGCCGGCCCGAGGAGGGGAGCGGGAAAGAGGGCGAGGAGCCCGGGAAGACCGCCGAAGGCTCGGGAGATCAGGGCGGTGACAAGGCCCCCGATGACTCTGATGACAGGTAGGGAGTGACCGAGATGCAGGTAGACCGCGACAAGCTGATGGATCTCAGGAAGGCCACCGGGGCCGGTATCGTGGACTGCAAGAAGGCCCTGGAGGAGAGCGGGGGCGACCTGCAGCAGGCCATCGACAGGCTCCGGGAGAAGGGTATCAAGGTCGCAGCCAAGAAGGCTGAGAGGAAGGCCTCGGACGGCCTGGTAGTCTCCTACATACATCCTCCGGGCAAGCTGGGCGTGCTGCTGGAGCTGAACTGCGAGACGGACTTCGTCGCCAGGACCGACGACTTCCAGGAGTTCGCGAAGAAGCTGGCCATGCAGGTGGCCGCCTACTCCCCGCTGGTCGTCTCCAGGAAGGACCTGCCGGAGGAGGACGTCGAGCGTGAGCGGGGCATCATCATGTCCCAGCTCGAGGGCTCCGGAAAGCCGGAGCACATCATCGGGAAGATAGTCGACGGCAAGATGGAGAAGTACTTCTCCGAGGTATGCCTCGTGGACCAGGAGTGGTCGCACGACTCCGACGTGGGCACGGTGAAGGACGCCCTTACCGACCTAGTGGGAAGGCTCCGCGAGAACATCGTCATCAACCGTTTCGCGCGCTTCTCCATAAGCACGGACTAGGGGAGCGGCGGGCGTGCCCGGGAGACGCGTCCTGCTCAAAGCGAGCGGAGAGCTTCTCGCCGGGAGCGGCTCGGGACTCGACCCCGACCGCCTGGAGGGCCTTGCGGGCGCCCTGCTCCGCGCCTCCTCCTCCGGCTGGCGGATCGGCGTGGTCACCGGCGGCGGCAACATCGTCAGGGGCCGCGACGTACCCTGGATGTCCCGTGTTACCGCTGACCAGATGGGCATGCTGGCCACCCTCGTGAACGCCCTTGCGCTCCGCGACGCGCTGACCCGGGCCGGGGGGATGGCCACCGTCCTGTGCGCCTTCCCGGTGCCCGGGGTGGCACGTGCATTCTTCCCCGCGGAGGCGGTCGACATGCTGGACGCGGGGCAGGTGCTGATCTACGCCGGCGGGACCGGCAATCCCTTCCTGACCACCGATACGGCGGCGGCCCTCCGCGCCGTCCAGACCGGCTGCGCGAGGCTCCTGAAGGGAACCAAGGTCGACGGGATCTACGAGCGGGACCCGGAGAGGCATCCCGATGCGGTACGCCTGGACAGGCTCCACTGGGACGAGGCGCTCCGCCTGGGCCTGGGGGTCATGGACGCTGCGGCCGTGGCGGTGTGCCGCGATGCCGGCCTGCCGATAACCGTCTTCGACATGAGGGACCCGGCGAGCCTGGCCGGAGCTCTGGAGGACCCGACCCTGGGTAGCACAATAGATGGGGGTCAGAGATGATAGATGAGATCCTGGAGGACTGCAGAGAGAAGATGAGCAAGAGCGTGGAGAACACGGCCAGGGAGATGTCGGTGATAAGGACCGGCAAGGCGAGCCCCGCGCTCCTGGACAGCATCAGGGTGGACTGCTGGGGAGGCACCCACCCCCTCAAGCAGGTGGCGGGCATCTCCGCCCCGGAGGCCAGGCTCCTGGTGGTGCAGCCCTTCGACCCCTCCACCGCAGACGCCGTGGTCCGCGCCATCGAGTCTTCGGAGCTGGGGCTCCGGGCATCTGCCGACGGCCCCGTCGTGAGGATACCCATACCCAAGCTCTCCGACGAGCGCCGGCGCGAGCTGAGCAGGCACGTCAAGAAGCTGGCCGAGTCCGGGCGGACCGCCATAAGGAACATAAGGAGGAGTGGCAACGACGCCCTCCACAAGGCCAGCCGCGACGGCGGGATAACCGAGGACCAGGAGCACCAGGCGATGGGTGAGCTCCAGGAGCTGGTGGACGAGGCCGTGGCGGACATCGACCGGCTGCTCGAGCGCAAGGAAGCCGAGATACTGGAGGTCTGATGACCCCAGGAGCCGGAGGCCGGGTCCCGGAGCACGTCGGCATCATCATGGACGGTAACGGCCGGTGGGCCCGAAGGCGCGGGATGCGCCGCACCGAGGGGCACCGGGCCGCCGAGAGGTCGATACACGACGCCGTCGAGGTCTGCGGCGAGGCCGGCGTCCGCTGGCTGACTCTCTTCGCCTTCTCGACGGAGAACTGGAGCAGACCGGCAGCGGAGGTCAGGGTCATCATGTCCCTGCTCGGGGGCTGGATACGCCGGAACGTCGACGAGCTGGACTCCAAGGACGTCCGCATCAGGGCGATGGGCCACCTGGACGACCTCCCGTCCAGGCCCCGGGGAGAGCTGGAGGCCGCCATCGGCAGGACCGAGGGCAACGCCGGCCTCAACCTGGTCCTCGCGCTCAGCTACGGAGGCAGGGTCGAGCTCGTCGACGCCGTCCGCTCCATAGCCGCCGACGTACGCGATGGCTCGCTGGACCCGGGGGACGTGGATGCCGACACGGTCTCCGGGAGGCTCTACCTCCCGGGCATGCCCGACGCCGACCTCATCATCCGTACCAGCGGCGAGATGCGGATATCCAACTTCCTGCTCTGGAGGGCCGCCTACGCCGAGTTCTTCTTCTCCCCGGTCCTATGGCCCGACTTCGGCAGGGAGCACATGGAGGAGGCCCTCCGGGACTACGCCGGCAGGTCCAGGCGGTTCGGCGCCGCCCCGTCGGGGGAACGGGAACGGTGAGGGTGACCTCCAGGCTCTCCTCCCTGCCGGGCAGGACGGCTGTCGCCGTTCCGGGCATCGCCGCGTTCCTGGCCCTCCCCCTGGTGGACGAGCCGGTACTCACCGCCTCGGTGCTCGGCCTGGTGGCCGCCCTGACCGGGTACGAGGTCGTCCGCCTGACCGCTCCCGGCACCGGTACCCCGGCATTCGTGACGGCCGCGCTGCTCTGCGGCGGGGCGGCGGCCGCCGCCGGGCTCCTGGCCACGCCGCACGTCATGCTGATACCGCTCGTCCCCGGAATCGCGTTCGCCCTGCTCAGGATATCCTCCTGCGGCCCGGAGAGGGCGGCCGCGTCGCTGGCGGGTCCACTCGGCATGCTGGCCCTGGTCGCCGCCGGCTTCGGCGCGCTGGTCAGGCTGGCCACCGGGCCGGCCTCCCCCTGGATGATGACCGTCCCCCTGGCCGCCTGCTGGGTCGGCGACACCGCCGCCTTCCTTACCGGGAATCTCTGCGGCAGGGGACACAGGATGGCCCCTGCCGTGAGCCCGGGCAAGACCTGGGAGGGGCTCCTGGCGGGGCTGGCGGGCTCCTCGCTGGCCGTGGTGCTCCTCTCGATGGTGCTCCCCGGCCTCTCCGCCCTGCAGGGCCTCGCGGTCGGCCTGGCCGCGGGCCTGGCGGCGGTACTGGGCGACCTCGTCGAGTCCACCCTGAAGAGGGACGCCGGGGTCAAGGACTCCGGCCGCCTGCTGCTCCAGCACGGCGGCTTCCTGGACCGGTTCGACGCCCTGGTGATCGCGGCCCTGGTGACCTGGGCCCTGCTCTCCATCATGCGGGTGACGGCTTGAGCAGGAGGGTGGCGGTCCTCGGCTGCACAGGGTCCATCGGGCGGAAGTCGCTGGATATCGTGGAGGACACCCCCGGGCTCGAGCTGGGCGGGATACTCTGCGGCTCCGACGCCGGCTCGCTCTCGGACCTGGTCGGCAGGTACCGTCCGACCGCCGCGTTCGTGGCCGCCCCGCCGCCGGGCGCAGTCCTCCCGGAGGGCATCTCCTGCTGCGAGGACGGACCGGAGCGGGTCATGGAGGGGGCCGACCTGGTCCTGAACGCCATAGTCGGCAGCGCCGGCCTGGGGGCCAGCCTTGCCTGCATGCGGCTGGGCCTTCCCCTTGCTCTGGCCAACAAGGAGAGCCTCGTGGTCGGCGGAGAGCTCCTCCGGCCCCACCTGGAGGCCGGGCTCGTCATACCGGTGGACAGCGAGCACAGCACCGTCGCCAGGTGCCTCCGGGGGGAGGAGGGAAGAGTGGACATGGTGCTCCTGACCGCCAGCGGGGGGGCGTCCAGGGACATACCCCTGGAGGAGCTGCGCTCCAGCGGTCCCGGGGCCATCCTCAGGCACCCGACCTGGGACATGGGCGGGAGGATAACCGTGGACTCCGCAACGATGGTCAACAAGGCCTTCGAGGTCATAGAGGCCCGATGGCTCTTCCCGGGTCTTTCCGTCGATGTCGTCATGCACCCGGAGAGCGTCGTCCACTCGCTGGTCAGGCTGACCGACGGGTCGTGGAAGGCCCTCATGGGAGAGCCGGACATGGCCGTGCCCATCCAGCACGCGCTGCAGTGGCCCGACCGTCCACTGGCCCCGGTCGCCTCGGACGACCCGAGGGACTGGCCGCCGCTTACCTTCGGCGAGCCGGACACGGAGCGCTATCCCGCCTTCGCCACTGTGCTGGAGGCGGCCGACAGGGGCGGGACGATGCCGGCGGCCGTGAACGCGGCGGACGAGGTTGCGGTGGAGGCCTTCCTGGATGGACGGATTCCCTTCGGCCGAATAGCCGAGGTCCTGGCCGGGGTCGCCCGGGAGCACGAGCCGCTGCCGGTGGGCTCGCTGGACGACCTGGAGAGGGCCGACCGGGAGGCGAGGCTCCTGGCCGGGCGACTGGTGGAGGAGACATGCTGAGCGTCCTGAGCGTCGTTGCCGGTCTGGGCGTGATAATCCTCTTCCACGAGCTGGGCCACTTCCTGGTCGCCAAGGCCGTGGGCCTCGAGGTCCCCAGGTTCTCCATCGGGTTCCCGCCCCACCTCGTGAGATGGAAGGCCGGCGGTACGGAGTACTGCCTGGGCGCCATCCCGCTCGGCGGTTACGTCAAGGTCGACCTGGGAACTTCCGGCGGCGGACCGCCGCCGGACGTGCCATGGTACCTGAGGGCGCTGGTCACCGTCTCCGGCCCCGCCTCCAACTTCGTCCTGACCGCGCTGCTCCTGGTGCTGATACTCGGAGTGGTCGGCTGGGACGTCGCCCTCTACCCTCCGGTCGTCGGCGAGGGAGGCGAGCTTCGGGGTCTGGCCCCGGGGGACACGGTGGTCTCCGTCTCCGGCACGACGGTCCGGAGCTACTCGGAGATGCTGGACGAGATGCTGGCGTCGGGGAGCGGGACCATGGTGGTGGGCTCCGCCTCGGGTCGGCGAGAGGTCTCCTTCTCCCTGGCTCCCGGGGAGGTGCCCTTCTCACCGCTGGTCCCACCGGTCATCGGCGAGTCCATGATAGGCATGCCGGCATACGAGGCGGGCATAAGGCCCGGGGACAGCATCGTCTCGGTGGACGGGAACCCGGTTCCCAGGTGGGAGGACTTCCAGAGGGAGGTCTCCACCTCCTCCGGGGAGCTGGCGATAGTCTACCGGAGGGAAGGCGTCCCGGACACCGCCTTCGTGACGCCGGTTGCGCATGAGGGTTCGAGGCTCGCAGGGGTCAGGGTGAGCCTTCCCGCCACCAGGACCGTCCTGCCCCTGGGGCGGGCGGCGCTGGAGGGCATCGGCGGAGCATTCACCGGGGCGGTGAACGTGGTCACCACCCTCGCGGAGCTGGTGAGGCGCCCGAGGGAGCTGGCCCAGAGCTCCGGAGGACCGGTCTACGTGGCGGAGACCCTCAGTCAGCAGGCCAGGACCGGTCTGCCCAGCTACCTCTGGACCATAGCGAGCATCTCACTGGCCATCATGGTGTTCAACCTGCTGCCGATACCCGTCCTGGACGGCGGACAGCTCCTCCTACTCGTTGCGGAGGGCATCCGGGGCAGGCCGCTCTCGAAGAGAAGCGTACAGGTGATGCAGCAGGCGGGCGTGGTTCTGATACTGCTGATATTCGTGTTCATCATGTTCCAGGACGTCTCCCGGGTCATGACGAGGGTCCGCTAGACCGGCTGCCATCCGTCGGGCAGTGCCGGCCCTTCGCCGGCCCCGGTCTCCGACAGCCCTTCGTGGAGCTCCGAGATGCTCGACATCTCCCCCCGCGGGAGCTCCAGCTCCTCGATGGTGCGGACCGCCTCCCGGTAGCACGCGAGCGCTCCTTCGACGTCGCCGGACTCCAGGAGCACGCACCCCAGGTTCCCCCTGACTATGCATGCCCCCCTCCGGTCGCCGGTGGTCGTCCTCGCCTCCAGCGCCCGGCCGAGCAGCTCGCGGGCCCTCTCGGGCCTGCCGGACTGCCTGTACATGATGCCCAGGTGGGTCAGCACCAGAGCCTCGCCGCTCAGGTCGCCTATCTCCCTGGTCACCTCGAGCCCTCCCCGGAGGTAGCCGGCGGCCTCCTCCCACCTCTCCCTGTCGACCTCCAGTATGCCCAGCGCTATCAGGGCGTAGACCTCGTTGCGCCGGTGCCCCACCTCCATCGCTATCTCCAGCGCCTGCCTGTAGTACCCCTCCGCCCTCCCGAGGGCGTCCTGGGTCATCTCCAGGTTCCCCAGACCCAGGAGCACAGCCCCCTCCCCCCTCCTGTTTCCCACCTCGCGGTGTATCGAGAGAGCCCGGAGGTATGCCTCCCTGGCTTCGTCGACGCTCTCCCCCTGCTGCCTCAGAAGGATGGCCAGGTTGCCGGTGACCACCCCCTCCATCTTCCGGTCTCCCGTCTCCGAGTGTATCCGGATGGCCTCCAGGTAGCAGGCCCTGGCATCGTCCAGCCTGCCGCCGACGGCATTCACTATCCCCATGTTGCCGGTCAGGAGTCCCTCCGAGGCCCGGTCGCCCCTCTCCCTCGCCAGCTCCATCCCCCGCCGGTACCAACCGGCGGCACCCTGGACGTCGCCGGTCACGAAGTGATAGTCGCCCAGCAGCTTGCAGGCAGAGATGAGGCTTCCCCCGTCCCCGCTCCTCTCGCAGAGCTCCAGGAGCTCCAGCAGGTTGCTCTCCTGCTGCCCGCGCCTGCCGAGGGAGTCCAGCGCGTCGTTCCTGCGCCGGAGGACGTCGATGACCGTCGACGGCTCCGCCCTCGGGTCATCCCCCAGCCAGCTCCGGAGCCTGGCGGTCCACGCGAGGACCTCCTCGTGCAGGTGCGCGGCGGCGGCCTGCTCCATGGCCTTCAGGCCCCAGTGGACCGCCTCCGGCCGCATTCGCGCGCTCTCGTAGTGCAGTGCGACGTCGCCGCTCCGCGAGGTCGCGTAGGCTCCCCCCATGCCCAGGAGGGACTCCGCCGCCCTCCGGTGCAGCTCCCTCTGGCGTCCGGAGAGCATCATGTCGTACGCCGTCCTCCGCAGCAGCGAGTGCCTGAAGGCGCAGGTCAGCTCCGTCTCCCTTGTCCAGAGACGCTCCTCCACCCCCAGGTCCAGGAGGCCGGCCCGACCCTCCCCCCCCAGGGTGAGCGCCAGGACCCGGACGTCGAACTCCTGCCCAAGGACGGAGGCGGTCTGCAGGAGCGAGCGCAGGCCGGGCGGGAGCCTGTCTATCCTGGCGACGAGCAGGTTCCTTATGCTGGAGGGCACCTCGAGGGTGCTGCCCCGGAGGGAGTACGAGCCTTCGGTCGGCTCTATGAGCCCCTCCTTCACCATGAAGAGGCAGAGCTGCTCCACGAAGAAGGGGACTCCTCCCGAGTGTCTCCAGATGAACGACGCGAGCTCCCTCTCCACTCGCGCGCCGAGCCTGTCCTCGGCCAGGCGGACCGTAGCTCCCCTGTCCAGCTCCGGCAGGCGTACGGTCCGGGTCGGGCAGGGGGCAGGCTCCTCGAAGAGAGTAGGCTCGGAGCCGTCGCCGCGGTATCTGCTGTCCGCCAGCAACGCCATCCTGTGCCCGGCGGCGAGGTCCTCGAACACTCCCCTGAGCAGCCTCCGCGAGTCACCGTCCATCCACTGGAGGTCCTCCAGGATGATGATGACGGGAGCCCTCTCCGCGAGGGAGCGGACGAGGGCCGAGACGGCCTCCACCATCTCGTCGAACTCCGCAGGGGCCTCACGGTCGGGACGCAGACCGACCATGTACTCCAGCACCGGGAGGCTCCCGGCGAGGCCGGTGTCGGGAGGGGCGGCGTCCAGGCAGCCCTCCGTCAGTTCCTCGACAGTTCCGCGGACGGTGGCGAGCCCCCGGTCCGCGTCGGTCTCGGACCTGACGCCCAGAACGTCCCGGAGCAGATGGACGACCGGACCGAGGCTGTGACCGAGGACCTCGTCGCACCCCGTCCGAAGGACGCGCATGCCGGAGGCGGCCTCCCGGAGCAGCCTGGACTTGCCGACGCCGGCATCCCCGTAGACCGTCAGACAGCCGGCGAGACCCTCCCGGGCCACCTCGAGGAACCGGCGGATGGTTCGCAGCTCGCCTCCCCTGCCGACCATGGATCCCTCGAAGCGGGGGTCGCCGCCCTCGCTCCTCCCGGCAAGTCGCCAGCAGTCGCAGTCGGCGCTGCGACCCCGGAGCCGGAGGGCTCCCAGGCTCTCCCACCGGAACCGGCCGCCGGCCCGCTCCATGACCGGCCCGGTGGCCAGCACCTCACCGGCGACACCCACGCCGGCGAGCCTGGCCGCCGAGTTTACAACGTCTCCGTACACGGTGTAGGTGCTGCAGGAGGCGGAGCCGGTCATCCCGGCGTAGGCCACGCCCGAGGACATGCCGCAGGTCAGTCCTCCCCCGGGCGAGAGCCCGGTGAGCTCCAGGGCCAGCTCGCAGGCCCTGGCCGCAATGTCCTCGCAGGAGAACGGAGCCCCGTAGAGCAGGAGCAGGGTCGGCCTCTCGCTGGTGAAGCATGTGCAGAGCGGGTAGGCCCCGTGCTCCCTGCCCAGGGTCGCCGCCGCGTCCAGAAGACCGTCGGGGTCCCGAGCGCCTGCCTCCGCGGAGACGAACATGGGAACGACCTCGCGGAACTCGCCGGCGGCGCCCTGCTCCAGCACCTCCAGGGGGAAGAACCTGGAGGCGACGGAGGCGTCCGGGGGGGAGCATGCCACCCGCAGCTCCCCGAGCTCTCCCGGCGGATGCTCCAGGGCCTCCTCCCGGTCGATGGTCAGGGTGCCCGGGGGAGAATGGGCGCAGAGGCCGACCGCACGCTCGACCGCGGGACCTCGGACGATGTAGATGAGACCCTCTCCGCCGACCACTCTCCATTCCATCTCACCGAGGGCCAGGCCCAGCCTGGCGGAGACACGCCATTCGCCGAGGCCGGTGGTCACCGTCCTGCCATCGAAGTAGTCCCGTAGCGCCGCCGCTGCGGCCTCCGCCTCCGCCGCCGAGCCGCCGGGGAACGCCGCGAGGATGCTGTCCCCCTCGAAGGCGGCGACGCAGCCGCCGGCCCCCTCCACCTCGTCGATGGCCGCGGAGAGGACCTCCTCCAGGAGCGAGGAGAGGGCGTCCGCGCCCTCCCTCCCCCTGGACATCAGTGCCTCCGTTATAGAGGTGAAGCCGGAGATGTCGGCGAAGAGCACGCACGCCCTGCAGAGGAGTGAGCTCGAGCCCTGCTCCACCATCGACTGGACGACCTCCGGGACGATCCTCGGCAGCTCGGCCCTCCCTACGGCTCGCAGGAGGCCGCCGGCGGCTCCAGCACAGTAGCGCTGTCGGTGATGCAGCGGTAGAGGTAGGACCACCCGGCAGGCTCCTCCCCGCAGATGGCGCGGACCTCGGCCAGCACCGAGTCCCCGGGAGGCTCCACCCCCGGGACGAGCCAGTAGCGGGTCAGCTCCCCGGCCGCACTCTCCAGCCGGTCGGTCTGCGCTTCGGAGAGCCCCGAGTAGGTAGTGGGCCCCTCGCAGGAGACGATGGCGATGGCCGCGATCAGAGAGACGAGGATGGCGACCGGTCGCGCATTCCTCCTACGGGCCGCTCCGCCGCCCTCCGACCGGCCTTCCCCGCTGGGTCGATACATGCCCGCACTATATCCAGCGGATGCGCCCCGGGGTAGCCCGCCCAGTCTGTACGGCCCCATGTGACCCCCTTATAGTCGCCCGGGGTGACGACGGGGCGGCGGCCCGGAAACCGGGGCGGCTTCCGCGGCTATATAGAGGCGGGAACGGAGGAGACGTGCACAGGACCATTCTCGCCCTCCTCGCTCTGCTGCTGGCATCGACGGCCGGGTCGACATACTTCGGCCGGAACAAGGTCCAGACCGGTGCCGGCGAGTGGTGGGAGCTGGGAACCGAGCATTTCACGATCTACTTCCCCAGGGGTGGGGACCAGGCGGCAGAGAGCCTCATGGTCCACGCGGAGAGCGTGCTCGTAGACCTCTCCCGCCGGTTCGACTACCTTCCGGAGTCGTCCATCCCGATAGTGCTCTACATGTCTCCCGGGGCTTTCAGACAGACGAACATCATCACCGCGGAGCTCCCCCGGGCGGTGGGCGGCTTCACGGAGTACTTCAAGGGCAGGGTGGTCATCCCCTTCGGCGGCTACTGGGCCGAGTTCAGGCACCTGGTCGCCCACGAGCTGAACCACGCGTTCATCTTCGACATGCTGTACAGGAGGTCCCTGGAGGAGGTCATCTCCGCGAGGACCCCCCTCTGGGTGCTGGAGGGTCTGGCCGAGTACACCTCCGAGGGGTGGAACGCGGTTGCCGAGGCGGAGTTCAGGGACCTGGTCATAGGGAACAGGATCGTCTCGCTCCAGGAGCTCGGACGGAGGAGGGACTACCTGGTCTACCCCCAGGGCCAGGCGGTCTACCACTTCATGGAGCAGAGGTACGGAGAGGAGGTGCTCCGCGACTTCGTACGGGGGCTCAGGGCGGCCAAGGGCCTGGAGGCCACGATGGAGTCCACCATCGGGATGACCCTGGCGCAGTTCGACGACCGCTTCCAGGAGTGGGCCCGGGAGACCTACTGGTCCAGCATCGACTACCGGGAGGGCCCGGGCGACGTCGGCCGGCCGGTCTACGGAGACGACGACGAGAGGGTCAGCCAGGGCGGTACGGTCATCTCGGACGACGGCGGCCTGCTGGCCGGGCTGGAGTACCACCGGGCGAGGCTCTCGGTCACCGTACGCTCCGCGATAGACGGCGAGGTGGTCTGGCGGCCCCTGACCGCCGGAGGGCCGGCGGACATCGGACTGAGCCCGCTCTTCGGCGTCTGCGACTTCTCCCCCTCCGCCGACACGGTGGTCGTGGCCTACCAGACGACGGCGGGAAGCAGGCTGGCGCTCTGCACCCGGCAGGGGAGGACGGACCTTCCCCTCGAGATGGACCTCATCCGCTCCCCGGCATGGTCCCCCGACGGTGTTCGCATCGCCTTCTGCGGCATGGAGGAGGGCACCCTGGACCTCTTCGTATGGGACCTTCGGGAGGGGACCCTCTCCCGTCTGACCGACGACCCGCCGGCACAGCTGGACCCCTCCTGGAGGGAGAATGACGTGCTCTGCGCGGTCGAGGGTCACGGAGACGCGACCTCCCTGGTGGCCTACGGGTCGGAGGGTGCCGACACGCTGCTGACCGAGCCCTCCGGGGCGAGGTACCCGATGTGGGTCGGCAGCGGCGTCGTCTTCCTCTCGAACCGCGACGGGTTCACCGACCTGTACATGCTGGAGGAGGCCACCGGCGACGTCCGAAGGCTGACCGCCCTCTACAGGACGATAGATAATCCCTCCTGGGCAGGCTCCGCCGGCATGCTCAGCTTCCTCTCGAGGGACTGGGGCGGCAGCGCCGTCTTCCTGGCCTACGGTATAACCGACAGGACGGTCGTCAGGCAGGTGAGCGGCGACCTCACCGTGGGGGAGGTGGAGCAGCCGTTCCCGGACGACCCGCCTGCGCCGGCGGACGGCGGGGCTCCGGATGGACAGCCTCCTCCAGACGACCCGGAAGGCATCCCCCCGCCAGGGAGAGGAGCGCCGTCGATAACGGAAGCCCCGGCGGCTCCGGGGCTCCTCGAGTCGGACTCGCTGGCGTACACCGTATCGCCCTACTCGCCGGCCCTCTCTCTCGACTACGCCCAGGCGATGGCGCAGTACGACTCCTACCTGGGGCTGGCCGGATACACCCAGATAGTCCTCAGCGACATACTCGCCCACCACAGGGTGGTCATCGACCTGGACCTGGACGGCGGCAGCGTCAGCGACGCCGATGCCGCACTGCTGTACTGGTACCTCCCCAGGAGGACCGACCTCGGCATTGGGGCCTACCGGCAGTCCTGGAGGTACCTGTTCAGGTTCTCCGACGGTCACCTCGAGGAGGTCCGCGACACCGACCTCGGCGGCTTCGCCGCCCTCAGCCATCCCCTTAGCCCCGCCCTGAGGCTGGAGGGCAGCCTCGGCTACAGGAGGCTCTCCAGGACCGGTCTCTGGAACTCGGATGCCGACATAGACGAGGATATCGCAACCGTCTCGGGGGCCGTTGTCTACGACGATGCCCTCTGGGGCAGCGTCGGCCCCCGGGTGGGCAGCAGGCTCTCGGCCACCGCCGAGTACGCCCCGGGGATAGCGGGCTCCGCGAGCTACGTCACGCTGGGCACGGACCTCCGGAGGTACTTCTGGGTGACCGGCGACGTCACCTTCGCAGCCAGGCTGGCCGCCGGCACGAGCTGGGGCGAGGACGCCCAGACACACTTCCTCGGCGGGCCGATCCCTCACAGGCAGCTCTGGGGGGAGGTGACCTCCATAAGCGACGTGCTCGGTTTCTACACCAACTACGGGGACATGCTCAGGGGGTACGACTACGCCGGCCTGAGCGGCAGGCGGTACGGTGTCCTGAACCTCGATCTCAGGGTGCCCTTCTTCGAGCGGATAGTCCTCGACGCGCCACTGCCCGTCACGGTGACCAACGGCCGCGGCGCCCTCTTCGTCGACCTGGGGACAGCCTTCGACGACCTCGCATCCTGGCGCGGCGCCTCAACCGAAGACGGCTACCGCCTGGAGGACCTGGCCATGGGCCTCGGACTCGGCTACAGGATCAACCTGGGCTTCATCCTCCTGATGCACGACCTCGCCTGGAGCACCGACATCCGCTCCATATCCGACAAGCCGACCTACTACGTGACCTTCGGGGCGGAGTATTGACGAACGAGCTGCTCTGGCTGCTCTTCATGGGCGGCTGCTTCGCCGTCACGATAGCGGTCCTCCGTCTGTTCGGCAGGGAGGGCCTCCTGGTGCTCGTCTCCGTCCTCATCATCCTAAGCAACCTCCAGGTGATGAAGCTCACCACGCTGTTCGGCTTCACCGTGACCCTGGGGAACGTGCTCTACGGCTCCATCTTCTTCGCCACCGACCTGCTGAACGAGATATACGGGAAGCGCGCCGCACGGCGGGGGGTGGTGCTCGGCTTCCTGGCGATGATACTCATGACCGGCGTCATGCAGACCGCCCTGCGCTTCGGCGTGGCGGCCGACCCCTGGGCCGCGGAGGTCCAGGAGTCGATGGAGGTGATATTCGGGTTCATGCCGAGGCTGGCGCTCGCCAGCCTCGTGGCCTACATCATCAGCCAGAGCCACGACGTGTGGGCCTTCAGCTTCCTCAGGAGGCTG
Source organism: uncultured bacterium (assembly GCA_964423505.1). Classification (GTDB taxonomy): domain Bacteria; phylum Fermentibacterota; class Fermentibacteria; order Fermentibacterales; family JCC-6; genus CAYREX01. The sequence continues at coordinate 138,542 of CAYREX010000005.1, forward strand.
ACCCGGGGCAGGCACCTCTGGCTGCGCAACAACCTCTCCACCCTGGTCAGCCAGCTCATGGACTCGGTCATCTTCTGCCTGATAGCCTTCCACGGGGTCCTGGAGGGGAGCGTGTTCATGGAGGTGCTCGTGACCACGTACCTGCTCAAGGTTATCATTGCGATGCTCGACACACCGTTCATGTACCTGGGCAGACGGCTGGCGGCCGTCGCGCCCGAGGTCGACGGAGGGACCGATCGATGACCAGAGGACCATGGAGCCAGAGCGGGACAGTCGTCGCCATCCTGTTGCTGGCGCTGGCCGGAGCTGTGGCGGCGCAATGGGAGTGTCCGGCCTGCGGCACCGGGACCGAGGGGGAGATATGCGCGGCCTGCGGCATCCCCCGTCCGCCGGCGGGTATGGCGTACATCCCCCCGTGCACGGTAGAGGTGGCCGGGAGCGGCGTGGCGCTGCCCCACTTCTTCGTAGACAGCACCCACGTGACGTACAGGGAGCTGCTGCCCTGGGCAGGCTCGGAGATAGCCTTCACCGACGAGATACAGGTCTTCCTCGGCGGGCAGGAGGAGCTGCTCATGTCCGGCGCCTCGCTGGGGGAGCAGTACGCCGGCATGGTCTTCGTGAGGTACTCCCCCTGGGTGGTCAACACCGACGGCGGAGGGAACGTCCAGAGCCTGACGGTGCAGACCGGATGCTTCGACCTGCCGGCCGCCTCTATGACATGGGCGGCCACGGAGCTCTACCTCAGGACCAGGGGATGCCGGCTGCCCACGCTGGCCGAGATGCATGCGCTCACGGAGGCCGGGCTTGTCGAGCCGGTGGACGCCTGGGAGACCATGAGCGCCTACGGGACGTTCCTGAACATGACCCTCTCGGGCGTACTGGGCGTCGGCCTCGCGGAGCTGTCCATGTTCGAGAGCGGCGATCCGGATGACAGGATAATGTGGGAATGGACCAGGGACGCCTGGGCACAGCCGCCGGACTCCCTCTCGGACCTGGAGGGGCCCGGAGGGACGATAGTGCGTCCGGTGGACGGGCTGGAGGTCGGAACCGCAAGGCGGGATGCAGGATACTACAACGTGGTGTTCAGGGGCGTGATGCCCCTCCCGTCGGAGTGACCCTCCGGTCCATCTCACGAAAGGAACGGATATGAGAGCCTACCTCCTCTTCGCGGCAGCCGCACTGGCGGCCGTCATGGCGGTCTCCGCCTGCGGGCGCGAGGTCACCAGGACCAGCCCCGACACCATCACCGACCTCAGCGGTTACTGGAACGAGACCGACGCCAGCATGGTCGCGGACTCGATGGTCGCCCAGTGCCTCTCGGGCTCCTGGCTGGACGATTTCGCCTACGGTACGCCCCGCGGCGAGAGGCCCCAGAAGCCGGTCATAGTGGTCGGCGGCATCTACAACGAGAGCTCCGAGCACATCAACACGAACATCTTCATGAACGAGATAGAGATGGCCCTGCTCGAGTCCGGCCGGGCCCAGATAGCCGCAGGCGGCACCAGCCGGGACGAGATAAGGGACGAGAGGGCCGACCAGACCGTCTTCGCATCGCCGGAGACCGCAGCGGAGTGGGGCCGTGAGATAGGCGCCGACTACGTGATGACGGGAGACCTGGGCTCCATCGTGGACGAGGAGGGCGACACCCGGTCGATCTACTACCAGGTCAGCCTGGAGCTGGTGGACGTGGAGACGGCCCTCAAGGTGTGGATGGGCAGCCTGGAGATCAAGAAGATGATCGAGTGGTAGACCGCCACCGGAGCGCGCTTTGCATACCGAAATGAGCCGAGCCCGTTCAGGGGGTCCCCGACCGGGGAGCCGGCGATGAGGCCCGGCGGGACGGCCGTCTTCCGCCGCATGGTCCCCGTCCTCGCGGCGCTTCTCGGCGCCTTTGCCGCCGGGTGCGCCACCGGATACACCGCCAGCATGAAGCCGGTGACGGACGCGCTCCGCCGGGACGCGCCCCGGGAGGCGCTGGAGGATCTCCGGGGCGCCCTGCCGGACAGCACCGGTCGCAACAGGCTGCTCTACCTGATGGAGGCCGGCAACCTGCACAGGCTGGCCGGCGACTACGACGAGGCCAGGCGGCTCCTGCTCGCGGCCGACCGGCTGGGCGACCTTCAGCGGGGCATCGAGGTGGGACAGGAGATAGAGGCGTTCCTCACCAGCGACAACGCCCTGGAGTTCAGGGGCGCCGACTACGAGAAGGTCCTCGTCAATTACTGCCTTGCGATGTGCTACGCCCTCGAGGGCGAGATGATGGACGCCCTCGTCGAGTGCCGGCGGGTCAACGACAAGCTCAGGGCCCTGAACGTCGCCTACGAGGACAACCCGAACAGGTACTCGGACGACGCCTTCGTGCGGTACCTGACGGGGGTGCTGTACGAGATGTCGGGAGACCTGGACGACGCCCTGGTGGCCTACAGGAGCTCGGCGTCGGTCTACGACTCCTCGTATGCGGAGGACTACGGCCTGCCCGCCCCCGAGCGGGTGAGGGCGGACGTGCTCCGGCTCTCCTCCCTGCTGGGCATGCAGGGGGTCTACCAGTCCTACAGGTCGGCGTGGCCGGACGTCTCCTTCGAGGGCCTGGGCCCGACGGCGGACTCCGGGGAGGTGGTCCTGGTGCTCGAGGTCGGGCTGGTCCCCCCCAGGGAGGAGCGCTCCGAGACGGTGGTGGTGGACGAGAGGGTCTACAGGTTCTCTCTGCCGGCGATACCGGATGCCCCCCGTCGGGTCCGGGAGGTGCGGCTCTCCGCAGGCGGCGCCTCTGCCCGGGGCTTCCTGGCGGAGGACGTCGCGGCCATAGCCAGGGAGAACCTCGAGGACCACGCCGGCAGGAGCGTGGCCAGGGCGGTGGCCAGGCTCGCTCTCAAGGCCGGGGTGAGCGAGGCGGGCGAGGAGCTCGTCGAGGAGCTGACCGGGGAGGACAGCGCCGCCTCCAGGCTGGCCGGCCTCTTCCTGAGCGTGGTCGGAGCGGCCACGGAGAGGGCCGACCTGAGGGCGTGGCTCACCCTCCCTTCGCAGATATACGTAGCAAGGCTCAGGTTACCGCCGGGCGAGCGGCGGGTGACGGTCGCGGCGGACGGCTGGATGCTCTGCGACACGACCCTGACCGTCGACCCGGGCGGGATGAGCCTTCTCTTCCTGAGCGAGAGTGGGTACTAGATGGACAGGAGAGAGCTGGCTTCGAAGATTGACCATACGCTCCTCCGGCCGGAGGCCGGCCCGGAGGACATAGAGAGGCTCTGCGCGGAGGCCCTCGAGCACGGCTTCGCCACCGTATGCGTGAACCCCGCATGGGTGGCCAGGGCCGCCGGGCTGCTGGTCGACGGGGATTCCGGTGTGTGCTCCGTGGTGGGCTTCCCTCTCGGGGCGACGCTCTGCATGGCCGGCGAGACCGAGCGTGCGGTGGCCGACGGCGCCGACGAGATAGACATGGTCATCCCGGTAGGGCACCTGAGGGCCGGGATGCTGGACCACGTCTCGCTGACCATCGGGGACGTGGTCGACGCTGCTGCAGGCCGCCCGGTCAAGGTCATCATCGAGACCTGCCTGCTCGCGGAGGACGAGAAGGTGACGGCATGCCGCCTGGCGCTGGGGGCCGGAGCCTCCTGGGTCAAGACCTCCACCGGCTACTCCTCTGGAGGGGCGACCGCCGCGGACGTCAGGCTCATGCGCGAGGCCGTGGGCGGAGAGATAGGCGTCAAGGCCTCCGGTGGGATACGCACGCTGCAGGACGCCCTCGCCATGCTGGAGGCCGGGGCGGGGAGGCTGGGCTGCAGCCGCAGCATCGGCATAGTCGCATCCCTCTCCGGATGAGCCCCGGAGACGCCGGGGCGCGTCCCGCAACGTGGAGCGGGCAGCCGGAGGGGTCGACCGACTGCCCGCTGTTTCCCCGAACTCTCCTGTGCCCTCTGCTTGCCGGCCCGGGAGGGGGTCAGACCGGCCAGGTGAGCAGGACCAGGATCGGGATGAACAACCCGCCCAATGCGAGCATCATCCAGCTTCTGAGTCCGGGCTTCAAGATGTATACCTCCCGATTTTCTGTTCTGCCCAATAGAGAAGCATATCGCTTGCCAGAACCCGACGGAGGACTCGCCGAATGGACCTAGGCGGACTGAGCCCCCGCCAGAGGGAGGCCGTCACCCACCCGGAGGGACCGCTCCTCATCCTCGCGGGTGCCGGCAGCGGGAAGACGAGGGTGCTCACGTACAGGATGGCGTGGCTCCTGGACAGCGGTGTCTGCGAGCCCTGGCGGCTGCTGGCCATGACCTTCACGAACAAGGCCGCAGGGGAGATGCGCGACAGGGTGGAGTCCCTTCTGGGCGGCTCCGCAAGACCCCGCATGGGGACCTTCCACTCGGTGTGTGCGTGGCTGCTCAGGCGCGAGGCCGGTCGAATAGGGATAAGCGAGCGGTTCACCATATACGACTCGGAAGACCAGAGGACAACGATCAAGAGGCTTATAAAGGCAGGTGGCAACCCGGCCTCACTGACCCCTTCCTCCACCTCGTCCTGGATATCCCTCAGGAAGAACCGGGGAGTGACGCCGGAGGAGGCGCTCGAGTCGGCTTCCGGCACCAGGGAGAGTCGGCTGGCGGAGCTGTACGCGCTGTACGACAGGAGGCTCAGGGAGTCGGACGCCCTGGATTTCGACGACTTGTTGACAGTGACCCTCCGCGCCCTTCGTCAATATCCTGACATAAGGCGGGCCTACTCGGAGCGCTGGCACCACGTGCTGGTCGACGAGTACCAGGACACCTGCCGCGTGCAGCACGAGCTGCTCAGGGAGCTGGCCTCCCACGGACGGGTGACGGTCGTGGGGGACGATGACCAGTCCATCTATTCGTGGCGGGGCGCGAGGGTGGAGAACATGCTGGGCTTCGAGAGGGACTTCCCGGGCACCACCATGGTCAGGCTCGAGGAGAACTACCGCTCCACCGGCAGCATCCTGAAGGGCGCATCCACCCTGGTGGCCAACAACTCGAGGCGCCACGCGAAGACCCTGTGGACCAGGCGTCCGGAGGGCGACCCGGTAAGGGTGGTGGCGGTCTCCGACGAGGAGGAGGAGGCGGCGGTGGTGATATCCGGTGCGGCCGACATCCTCGAGCGCACCGGAGGTGACGGGACCGTGGCCGTCCTCTACCGGACCAACCGGCAGTCCCGTCCGCTGGAGACGGAGTGCAGGCGGAGAGGGCTGCGCTACGAGGTGGTGGGCGCACAGCGGTTCTACGAGAGGGCCGAGGTCAAGGACGTCATAGCCTATCTGAGGCTGGTGGTGAACCCCGCGGACCGGGTCAGCCTGGAGAGGGTCCTGAACAGGCCATCCCGCGGAGTGGGGCGCGCCAGCAGGGAGCGCTTCCTCTCCGCGCTGGACGCAGGCGGCGCCGACCCTGCCGGTCTCATGCTCGACGCCGGGGATGTACCCGGGCTCTCCGGAAGGGCGGTCTCCGGCCTCGTCTCCCTCGGGGAGTGGCTCTCGGCCGCCCGGCTGGCGGAGGAGGCCGGCGCTCCCGCCCTCGAGATCCTGGACGGTCTCCTGGAGGCCGTCCCGATAACGGGGATGTACGACCCGGAGGACCCGGGCGACCAGTCGAGGCTGGAGAACCTGGACGAGCTCCGCTCCAGCGTCTCCCGGTACGACGAGGACGTGCCGGGTGGAGGGCTCGTGGGCTTCCTGAACGACGCCAGCCTGCTGACCTCCGTCGACGAGTACGAGGGGGAGGGAACGGGGAGCGTCGCCCTGATGACGCTCCACTGCGCCAAGGGGCTCGAGTTCGACCACGTCTACGTGACAGGCCTGGAGGAGGGGATGCTCCCCTTCGTCAGGCCGGGGGAGCACCAGCCCTTCGACATGGAGGAGGAGCGGAGGCTGCTCTACGTCGGCATGACCCGTGCCCGGGAGAGCCTCACGCTGACGTGGGCAGCCGGGCGCAGGCGACCCGGGGTACGGCTCGGGGGGCCGTCCCGGTTCATTCACGAGATGGCCGCCGGCCTGGAGAGGCCCATGGGCCCGGAGAGGGAGCCGAGGGTACCCGCTGCCGGGACCGGCCGGGAGGGGGACCGTCACCGGACGGACTACGCCCGGGGCAACCTCGTCCGGCACCCCAGGTACGGCCGCGGAATAGTCGTCAGGGCCGACAGGAGGGGGGAGGAGTGGCAGCTCACGGTGGACTTCGGCTTCGACGAGCCCAAGACGCTGCTCACCGGCTACGTCCCGATACCGGTGCTGAAGCGGAGGGGAGGACCGGATGACCTCGACTGATGACGGCCCCGTCCACGGACCGGGAGGTGAAGCCGATGGCCGGCTCTGACTGGGCACTGGAGGAGGGGCCCTCGCTGGCGGTGGAGACCAGACGCGACATCATCCGGATGATAGCCGCAGCGGGCAGCGGCCATCCCGGCGGCTCCCTCTCCTGCGTGGAGATACTCCTGCAGCTCTACTTCCGCACGATGAGGATCAGGCCTGAGGAGCCTGGATGGCCGGAGAGGGACAGGCTGGTGCTCTCGAAGGGGCACGCATGCCCCGCCCTCTACGCCGTGCTTGCCGCTCGGGGCTTCCTGCCCCGGGAGGAGCTCCTTACGCTCAGGGCGTTCGGCTCCCGGCTGCAGGGTCATCCGGACATGAAGAGGCTTCCAGGGCTGGACGCCTCCACCGGCAGCCTCGGGCACGGCCTCTCCATCGCCTGCGGGATGGCCATGGGTCTCAGGCTCGCCGGCCGCCGGGATGCGAGGGTCTTCTGCCTCCTCGGCGACGGCGAGCTGCAGGAGGGCTCCGTCTGGGAGGCGGCGATGAGCGCCTCCCACTACGGGCTGGACGGCATCACCGCGATCGTCGACAGGAACGGCGTCCAGCTGGACGGAAGGGTCTCCGGGGTGATGGAGGTGGAGCCGCTGGTGGAGAAGTGGCTGGCATTCGGCTGGGACGTGGTCGTCTGCGACGGACACAGCTTCGCCTCGCTGGAGAAGGCACTCGAGCATGCCGCAGGGACCGGGCTGCCCTCGGTGGTGGTGGCCGAGACGGTCAAGGGAAAGGGGGTCTCCTTCATGGAGAACAGCTGTCTCTGGCACGGACGCTGCCCGGAGGGAGATGAGCTGGAGCAGGCGCTCCGGGAGATAGCTTCCCCGGGAGGCGGAGATGGGTGAGCCGAGACCGACGAGGGAGGGCTACGTCGAGGGCCTCCTGGAGGCGGGGCGGCTTTCCGCGCGCGTTGTCCTGGTCGAGGGGGACGTCTCCAGGTCCATCGGCAGCCACGTCTTCGCCGAGGAGTTCCCCGACAGGTTCCTGAACCTGGGCGCCAGCGAGCAGGACATGATGGCGGAGGCCGCCGGCCTCGCCCTGGCCGGCATGGTCCCCTTCGTCTCCACCTACGCCGTCTTCGTCACCGGCAGGGCCTGGGACCAGGTCAGGACATCGGTCTGCCACATGAACCTGGACGTCAGGATAGGCGGCGCCCACGGAGGCGTGAGCGTCGGCCCCGACGGCGCCACCCACCAGGCCCTGGAGGACACGGCGCTCATGAGGGTGCTGCCCGGCATGAAGGTGCTCGTACCCGCCGACGCGGAGCAGACGAAGGCCGCGGTCCTGGCCTCCCTGGAGGCCTCCGGTCCGGTCTACATACGCTTCGGCAGGAACCGGGTCCCGCAGGTGTATCCATCCGGCTCCCGGGTCGAGTTGGGCCGCGCCAACCTGCTCCGGGAGGGCTCCGACGTCCTGCTGGTAGCCTGCGGGGTCATGGTCTCGGCCTCCCTCGAGGCGGCGGATCTCCTGGCGGGGGAGGGCATCTCGGCCTCGGTGGTCGACTCCGTCTCCGTCTCCCCGCTGGACCATGAGCTTCTCCTCTCCCAGGCCGGGAGGGTCGGCCGGGTGGTGGTCTCGGAGGACCACCAGCTCGCCGGGGGGCTCTACGGGGCGGTGGCGGAGCTCCTGGGGGAGGAGCTGCCCCTCCCCATGGCCGCCGTTGCCGTCCGGGGAAGGTTCGGGGAGAGCGGGACGCCGGAGCGGGTCCGGGAGGCATGCGGCCTCACCGCCCGTGACGTCGCCGATGCCGCAAGGCGCCTTCTGGGCCGCGGCGGGTCACATTGACGTCAAAACCGGCGGCCTTTAGTATGCGCATTACCCTTAGGAATCTCTCCCGCGCGAAAGCGTGAGCTGAGCCGCGCGAAATCCCAGGAGGAGGTCACCGAATGGCCAGGGTTCTCATCTGCGACCCGGTTTCCCAGGAGGCGCTGAGCAACATCCGGGAGGCCGGGCACGAGGTCGTGGAGAAGACGGACATGTCCCCGGAGGAGCTTCTCGAGACGGCCCCCGAGTTCGACGCCATGGTGGTCAGGAGCGCCACCAAGGTCAGGCGTCCCGTCATCGAGAGGGCCGCCGCCGGGAACCTGAAGCTGGTGGTCCGCGGAGGCGTCGGGCTGGACAACATCGACCTCGACGCCGCAGAGGAACACGGAGTGGCGGTCCGCAACACGCCCGCCGCCAGCTCCGTGGCCGTGGCGGAGCTCACCTTCGCCCACATGCTCGCATGCAGCCGGTTCCTCGGGCCGGCCATCACCACCATGAAGCGTGGGGAGTGGAACAAGAAGGCATACGGCAAGGGCAAGGAGCTCATGGGCTCCACCCTGGGCCTCATCGGCTACGGCAGGATAGCCTGCGAGGTGGCGAAGAGGGCGAAGGCCTTCGGCATGAAGGTCCTCTTCTACGACCCCTACGTCGACGGCCCCGACGGCTGCGACGCCACCAAGGTCGGGCTGGAGACCCTCTGCCGCGAGTCGGACTACCTGAGCCTCCACGTGCCCCACAACGACGAGACCCATCACATCATAGACATGCCCCAGCTGGAGATGATGCCGGACGGAGCCGTCCTGGTGAACTGCGGCAGGGGCGGTACGGTCAACGAGGAAGCGCTCCTCGAGGCGGTCGAGTCCGGCAGGCTCTTCGCCGTCGGCCTGGACGTCTTCGAGGAGGAGCCGGCGGTGGACAACCCGCTGGTCGGCAGCGACAGAGCGGTCACGACCCCCCACATCGGCGCCGGCACCGCCGCCGCCAAGGGCAGGGTGGGTATCGAGGTGGCCAGGGAAGTAACGGGTTTCTTCAGCGGTTAGCCCATAGATGAAAGGCAGATCTATGCTATCACTCCGGGCAGTGCTCCCCCTGCTCTCGCTGCTCGCCGTGGTCGGTACGGCACCGGCGCAGCAGCTAGCGGAGAGCCTTGCCCCGCCCGGCGAGATCACGGTGTGCGACATCCCCAACGATGCGGGAGACCAGCTCAGCGTGACATTCGAGCCGAGCCCGGACGACCAGTCGGTCACCTCCTACACGGTGTTCCGGAGGGAGCAGGGCGAGGAAGAGTGGGACCAGGTCAAGGTCCTCTTCGCCGGCCAGGGGACGAGCTTCGTCGACGGAAGGGACCCGGACCACCCGGTGGTCCCGGGTACCGTATACGAGTACAAGGTCAGGGCGAGCGCGGACGGCCTCCAGGCGGAGACGGCTGCGACGGTCTCCCAGGCGGTCCCCAGGGGCGAGTGGTTCAACACGGGCAAGGTGAGGATACTCATCGGCTGCGCCCTCTTCATGGGCCTCATCTTCTTCTTCTTCAACAGGGCACAGCGCGGCATGCAGATGTACCTCAGGCCCATACCGGGCATCGAGGCCATAGACGAGGCCATAGGCAGGGCCACCGAGATGGGCAAGCCCATCCTCTACGTCCCCGGCCTCTCCACCATATCCGACGTGGCCACCATCGCCAGCCTGACCATCCTCAGCAGGGTGGCGAAGAAGGTGGCGGAGTACCAGACGCCGCTGATGGTCCCCAACCGGGACCCCATCGTCTACACGGTGGCGGAGGAGTCGGTGAAGCAGGCCTACATAGAGGCAGGCAGGCCGGACTCCTACGACGCCGACTCGGTCTTCTTCCTGACCCAGAGCCAGTTCGCCTTCGTCGCCGGGGTCAACGGCATCATGGCGAGGGAGAAGCCGGCCACGAACTTCTACCTCGGCATGTTCTGGGCGGAGAGCCTGATACTGGCGGAGACCGGCTCCCTCTCGGGGGCCATCCAGATAGCAGGCACCGACGCCGTGACGCAGCTCCCCTTCTTCATAACCACCTGCGACTACACGCTGATAGGCGAGGAGCTCTACGCGGCAAGCGCATACCTTGGCCGCGAGCCGAAGCAGCTCGGGGCCATCAAGGGTCAGGACTACTTCAAGGCGCTCATAATGGCCGTCATCTTCCTGACCCTCCTCTTCGGACTGCTGGACGTCATCGCGGACACCGACCTGGTCGAATGGCTGAACAGGCTCATAACCTCGCCGGCGGCCGCATAGCCCACCTGAAGGGAGAGATGAGATGAGACGCACCATCCCCCTGATGATAGTCATGGTGGGCGGGATCATGATGATGATCCAGTTCTTCATCCCCCACCAGGCATCACAGGCCGTGTACAACCTGTACACGGACTACATCCCTGTGGTGGGCGCCTTCGCCCTGATACTCGGCGTTGGCAGCCTCACCAGGGTGCACTACCACAAGGTGAAGAGGCGCGCCAAGAACTGGCAGTACAGCCTGCTGGTACTCTTCTTCCTCTACCTGATGCCGCTCTTCGGCATAATCCTGCCGGCTACCATCGGCGGGCAGGCGGAGGGACCCAGCGTCTTCCACTTCCTCTACAACTTCGCCCAGATACCGATCCAGTCCACGATGTTCAGCCTGCTGGCCTTCTACATCGCCAGCGCCGCCTTCCGCGCCTTCAGGGCCAGGTCGGCAATGGCCACGGTCCTTATGCTGGCGGCTGTCATCGTGATGATGGGGCAGGTCCCCATAGGCGACTACCTGGGCAAGTGGTTCCCGGAGACCGGTCTCTGGATACTCCGCTTCCCCAACCTGGCCGGCAAGAGGGCCATCCAGCTCGGGGTCGGCTTCGGCATACTCGCCACTAACCTGAAGATAATATTCGGAGTCGAGCGCAACTGGCTCGGCGGAGCAGGGAAGTAGGTGAGCGCCATGGCGATATGGGACAAGCTGTTCAACGTAGACAGGCGCTGGGTCTTCCTGCTCATGGGCCTGGTCGTGATAGTCCCCTTCTTCTTCAAGATGGGGATGCCGGTGAACCCCACCGACGAGGTCGAGGGCATGTACTACCACGTCGACTCCATGGACCAGGACGACGCGGTCATGATAGGCTTCGACTACCAGCCGGGCACCATGGCCGAGAACCAGCCGATGGCGGTGGCGGTTATGCGCCACTGCTTCGCCCGGAACGTACCCGTCTTCATCACCGCCTTCTGGCCGCTGGGCAACGGCCTGGCGGAGCAGGCGATAGCCACCCTGACCGACCCGGACGACCCGGGCACCTTCCAGCGGGTGCGCTACGCCGAGTGGAACGAGTACGACTACGGCCCGGACAGCCTGCCCGCGAGGGTTACCCACGAAGAGCTGGTGGAGCTCTGGGAGCGGGACCACGACCTCCGGGACGACGCGATGGGTTGGGTCTTCGAGGGGGTCGACTACGTCCTTCTCGGATACGCCCCCCTCTTCCACATCGTCCTCCTCGGCATGGGCCGGTCGATATCGGGGCAGTACCCGGATGATCTCTACGGCAACGAGACCGAGAACATGCCCATCGTGAAGAGGAACAAGAGCGCCAGGGAGATCGATATGGGCCTGACCATCTCCGGCTCCTCGGCGGTGCTCGCCTGGCTGACCTACGCCCGGGAGAGCTACGGGATGCCCATAGGCTTCGGTGTGACGGCGGTGATGGCCACCGACTACCTCGTCTACCTCCAGTCCGGCCAGATAGTCGGACAGATGGGAGGTCTGCGAGGAGCGGCGGAGTACGAGGTCATGCTCAAGCGGGACGGCTACTCCCTGGAGGAGGGAAAGGCCTTCCGGGGCATGGACGTCCAGTCCATAGCCCATCTGCTCATCATTCTCCTGATAGTGATAGGCAACGTGGCCTACTTCGCAGGTGGGTACCACCAGAAGGGCGCCAGACTGAAGGCGAGGAGGTAGCCACATGTACGAACAGATAGGCATCTGGGTGGCCGCCTTCTTCACGCTGGCCATCTACTCGTTCCTCTACAAGGAGA
>CAYREX010000006.1:0-145289 GCA_964423505.1 uncultured bacterium
GATCATCGGGGGTTAACAACAGCATGCAGCAGTCAAGCTGCTGATGCTGAGTGTTAGCCGCACAAGGAAGCGACCATGAGAAATGACACGAAGAGCTTCGGAGAGACCGCCAAGTCTCTCGCGCGGAACCCACTCGGGATCATCGCGCTCTTCATCGTGCTGGTTTACGGGTTCGCCTCCCTCGTCACGGCGTTCGCGGGCTCGTTCACGTCTGCCGAGCGCCTCCCGCTCATCTACTTCCTGATCGCCTTTCCTATATTGGTCCTTGGTGTCTTCGCCTGGCTCGTCAGCAGGCATAGCGGGAAGCTCTTCGCTCCCAGCGACTTCAAGGACGAGGAGAACTACGTTAAGATGCAACTGTCGGCTGTCGCGTCCCTCACGGCGGCGACTGCCAAGGGAGACACTCCGGCAACCGAGGCTCAACTGCAAGAGATCGTTGAAATCGTCCGAGCGGCTGGTCCGGCCGCCGCTCCCACAGGGGATGAATGGCGGAATCACATTCTCTGGGTCGATGATCGCCCGGCGAACAATACGTACGAGCGCCAAGCCTTCGAGATCATGGGGCTGCGATTCACGCTTGCTCTTTCGACCGACGAGGCATTTGAGAGGCTTTCGCATGCGAAGTTCGCCGCGATCATCTCTGACATGGGTCGGCGCGAAGGTCCGCGCGAGGGCTATGTTCTGCTCGACCGGATCCGCGAGGAGGGCGACAAGACACCGCTGTTCTTCTACACCGCATCGAATGCTCCCGAACACAAGCGTGAAACTCGGGAACACGGCGGGCAAGGTTGTACAAACAATGCCAAGGAACTCTTTGAGATGGTCACGCGCGCCGTGATTCGAAGGCAGACGGCATGAAGTAGGCTAACAACACGTTGCAGCTGACGGCGCTTCGCGCCGCGGCTGAACGTGAGTGTTCGGCAAGAATAGGAAAGGAGAATGAAATGCAAGGGCTACTCAAATGGGTAATGATCATGATGATCAGTACAATCGTATTTGCTGGGGAGGTTTCGGACAGCGTAACCTTCAATACAGTTCAGAATGCGCCCACCGGTTTCACATCCTGGGTGTTCTACTGGTCTATGCCTGAGATTGATCCGGATGCTACCCTAGAGTACATTGTTCTCCAACCGGATGGAGATGAGTACTACCGCATGACGGTACCCGGTACTACTCCGGCAGGGCAAGGGATACGCTCAGATTTCTATGAGGGTTTCGCAGGAGGTAACCCTGAAGTTCTCTATGGCACTGACATTCAGATCATGTTCACGGTGGACAAAGGGACTATCCAATTCCTGGACGATGCATCGTATCACTTTGAATTCACGGAAACTATTGATGCCATCAGATAGGGACTGCCGAACAACTGCATGAACCATCTACGAGCGGAGCTGCTTGATCCAGGTGGTCGTAATGGTTATGCAGAGCGTTGTGTGGTAGGCACGGCGTCGGCTGAGAACAGAGAACAACAGGAAAACAGGCACATAGGAAATCGGGCCCAACGGACAGAAAAAGCCGCCGCCGTGAAGAACAGAAAAACGGACAAATAGGGCAGAACGGACAGCAGCAGAGGAGACAGAGCCCACAACCACAGCATGAACCAGTCGCGGAGCTGAACTCTTCGTCCTGGCATCCACGCTGGTTATGCTGAGCGTTGACCCTCAGAAAACGGTAGGGCGTTCTTGACAAAGTGTAGCCAATAGGCTACACTATACATATGATAGAGATTCGGAAGACCGAGGATTTCTCGAAGTGGCTTGATCGGCTGAGAGACATCCGTGCACGAGCACGCATTCTTGCCAGGATCAAGCGACTTGAATGCGGACTCGTAGGTGATGCCAAGCCGGTTGGCGAGGGTGTATCAGAACTGCGGATCGACTACGGTCCCGGATACAGGGTCTACTTCAAGAAACATGGGAAGAACCTGGTTATCCTATTGGCCGGTGGTGACAAGCGAACACAGAGCAAGGATATTGAGAAGGCATTGCGCCTGGCGCGAGAGCTATAGGAGAAGAACCATGAGCAAGACCAGAACAACTCGCTTCGAAATCGCGGAGCATCTTCGGACTCCTGAGGAAATGGCCGCATACCTTGAAGCTTGCCTTGAGGAGTCCAACGGTGATGCGGCTTTCGTGGCAAAGGCACTCGGAGATATTGCACGAGCAAAAGGAATGACACAGGTTGCTCGAGATGCAGGCCTCTCCAGAGAAAGCTTGTATAAGGCACTGTCGGGTGAGCGTACCCCTGGATTCGATACAATCCTGAAGGTAGTGCATGCCCTCGGGATGGAGCTGCACGCAGCTCCGCTTCATAACTGAGAAGAAGGGTCAACAACTGCATGAACCAGGCAACGGGGCAGGAGTGAACGATCATGAGTCCCGTGCTGGTTATGCAGAGCGTTGACGAGTAGGCACGGTGGCGTCTGAGAACAGAGAGCAAGGAAACCGGGCACAAAGGAAATCGGGCCCATAGAACAAAAAAGCCGCCACCGTGAAGAACAGGAAATAGAAACCGGACAACAGGACAGCGGCAGAACAGAGGAGATAGTTTCGCCAACAATGGGCTGTAGCAGAATTGCGCCTGGTAGTGGCGATCGTCTCGCAATCAGCTAAGCCCAAGCGTTAGGTGATATGGAATCGACTTGGTGGAGAGAGTTCGCAGAGAGGAAAATCCGTACTACCGCTTGCATTGCTGAGAATTGCCAAGGAACATATGGAGATGTTGTTCTCCTCTTATCCGCGGTGATTTCCGCAATGGCAGCAGAATGCTGGCCTGGACGATCAATTGACAAGAAACGCTATCTGCAGTTACTGGCTCAGTACGCACCCGCAACAAAAATGATCAGCACCCCAAGGCTATGTGCATTCCTGAGTTCCCAGAAAAAACATGACCAGGAGATGCGCATTCGCAACCAGTACCCGAACATCCCGAATGATGGTCGGATTGTACTCGGGCCTGAGATCGACCACAATGAGGATGAGATATTACGGATACAGGGACTAGATATCGATCTCTCAGATCTCAGAGAGTGCTCGTATGCAGCAATTCTTTATCGTGATCTGAGAACAAGTTACACGCACGAATACAAGATTGGTGATCATACAGATTGCATAAGGATGACCAGCTCGACCGAGCCTTGTGTTTCGTACACAAACATGTTGGGGAAAAGCACTAGGCAGATCCACTTCCCATTGAGACTAATTGCGGATATCACTAAGCAGTGTGCGATTTCAGTTGATCAGCTCAATGGGACACTGCCAAGGGAGCGGCCAGAGACTTGGTGGATTGACGGAGGGAACACCTAACAACTGCATGAACCATCTACGAGCAGAGCTGATTGTCCTGGGTGGTCGTAATGGTTATGCAGAGCGTTATGGAGTAGGCACGGCGGCGTCTGAGAACAGAGAACAGAGAAATCGGGCACATAGGACAATCGGGCCCATAGAATAAAAAGCCGCCGCCGTGAAGAACAGAAAACGGACAACCGGACAACGGCAGCAGCAGAGGAGACAGAGTCCATAACAATCGAATAGAGCAGACTGCTGGGCATTGATCAGGGTAGCAGCTCATTCGAAGCGTTATCTATTAGAAGAATGGGGTACATTAGGTGAAGAAAATCCTCCTAAACGATATTCTGCAAATGGGTCACTTGGACAAAGTGAAGATACGTTTTAACATGAACAATAAGGACATATGGAATCCGATTGAGTTGTTCAAATCCGGGGAAATTGAAGAACTTCTAAATGGCCACTATTGGAACTATTCGAAAAAATCCTACAAGCATGGACAAATCACTGTGGGATTCATTCGCCTAGAGCAAGCTGACCTTTGGTTGCTCTTTCATGTTGGAGTGATTACGAAGGATCTTAACATTCTCAATGGTATCGGCTACGAGTACGAAACACTGCCTGAGTATGAGAAGTATCTTGGTCGACTTATCATTCGCTTCAAAAACAAGGCAACAAATCTGATTCGTAATGCAAAATCAGTAATTGATGATTGTGAAGTACTCCATATCCTTCCTAACACCTTTGAAAATGATATCTTCCCTGGATATGATAAGGTAGACTTGTCTTGGAATGAGTTAAGTAGTGCAACAAGAAAAGAGGTATGGATAACAGCTTTGCAGAATCAAAAGGGCGTCTATCTGATCACCGATTCATCAAATGGGAAAATGTATGTTGGTTCCGCGTACGGAGATAGAATGCTACTTGGTCGTTGGAAGTCTTATGCAAAGACAGGACATGCTGGCAATTCTGAGTTGAGAGATTTGAGCTTCGAGCATATCAAGGAGCATTTTCGTTTTTCAATATTGGAGATATTCAAGTCTACAACCGATGATAAAACAATACTTGGACGTGAGCAGTGGTGGAAACGAATTTTACTCACACGAGAATTTGGATACAACAGAAATTAATAAATTAGGTTTAGAGAAAATCTTAGATAACAACAAAATGCAGCAGTACTGCGCTAGAAAATGAGAGTCAAGTTTTCGCAGTCTGCTGATTTTGGATGTTCTGCAGAAAGAAATGGGATTGACGAATGTATATGATGGAGATATACATCTAGCATGGTGAAACCTCGCGACCGACTGAAAGAATGCACAGGGTTCGAGTGGGATGATGGGAATGCGACCAAGAACTGGGAGAAGCACGAAGTATCGCAGTCTGAGTGCGAGCAGGTGTTCTTCAACAGACCACTCATCCTCCGAAGGGATACGAAGCATTCAGATCGTGAAGCCAGGTATTACGTTCTTGGCAATACCGATGCCAAGCGGCTTCTCTTCGTGGTTTTCACGATACTAGGTGAAAAGATCAGAGTAATATCCGCAAGGGACATGACCGAGCGGGAAGAGCAGAGGTATCAGAAATGAGGAAGATGAAAAAGATCCCGAGATTCAAGACGGAGCAGGAGGAAAGGGAGTTCTGGCGAACTCACGATTCCAGTGAGTATCTCCACTGGGACAATGCTGCCGAGGTCACCCTGGCCAAGCTGAAGCCCTCTACTAAGACGATATCGCTGCGTCTACCGGAATCGATGATTGAGGAACTCAAGATCCTCGCAAACAAGCAGGACATCCCTTACCAGTCGCTTCTGAAAGTGTTTCTTGCAGAGCGACTTGATGAGGAACTTGAGGCGATCAGAGCACATTGATGCAGAACAAGCGCCTGCAGCGGCATTACGGTCTGGGGTAGAGGAAGGCCATCGCAATCCGCTGAGCCTATGTGTTCACCAGATTGACATAAACGAAAATACGTACGATATTCCGTACGGATGGAGGTGCGGGATGACCAACGTAACTGTCACGGAAGCAAGGAAGAGGCTGTACAAGCTGCTGGATGAGGTTGCACAGTCTCATGAACCTGTGCAGATCGCCGGCAAGCGGAACTCGGCTGTTCTTGTCGGGGAAGAGGACTGGAGGGCGATCCAGGAGACACTCTATCTGACCAGTATTCCTGGCATGCGGCAGTCGATACAGGAGGGCATAGCCACTCCGGTAGATGAATGTGACGAGGAGCTTGACTGGTGACATGGCGGATCGTGTTCACCAAACAGGCAAGAAGAGATGCGAAGAAACTGGCCAGTTCAGGTCTGAGAGATAAGGCGGAGATCCTGCTCCAGCTGCTTTCAGATGATCCCTTCAGAACTCCGCCGCCCTATGAAAAACTGATTGGTGACCTGGCTGGTGCCTGTTCAAGGAGAATCAATATCCAACACAGGCTTGTGTACCAGGTTCTTCAAGATCAGCGAACCGTCAAGGTCCTGCGAATGTGGACCCATTATGAATGATGGTGAACAACTGCATGAACCAGGCAGCGGGGCGGAGCTGATCTAACGTGTATCCTGTGCTGGTTATGCTGAGCGTTCTGCTGTAAGATAGGAACTTGACAGTGCCCTACATTGTAGCTACGATATGCACATTAAAGCACTACATTTCGAATGGGATCCCAACAAGGAACTCAGAACCTCGAGAAGCACGGAATCACATTCAAGGAAGCAAGCAGTGTTTTCTATGACGAATGGGCGGTTGAGTTCTACGATGATGAGCATTCGGAGTGGGAGAACCGATGCCTGATGCTCGGCCTCAGTGCTCGACTCCGGTTGCTCCTCGTCTGTCATTGCAGCAGAGAGGAAGAGTCGGTGATCCGGATCATCTCCGCCCGGAAAGCGACAGAGAATGAAGCTAGGCAGTACCGGAGGTGAAACCATGAAGGACGAGTACGATCTCTCGAAGATGAAATCCCGTAGGAATCCCTATGCCAAGCGCCTGAAGAAACAGATCACGCTTCGCCTGCAGCCGGAGATCATCGAGTACTTCAAGGCCTTGTCAGAGAAAATCGACATACCTTACCAGAGTCTGATCAACCTATACCTGCTGGATTGCGTGAATCATCATCGTGAACTGAAGATGGACTGGACATAGAAGAGAGGGCAGAACAAGCGGCTGCTGCGGTATCGCGCAGGGGTAGGTAGACCAGGGCGCAATCCGCTGAGCCTTCATGTTCGCTCCCATAACGGAAGGACGTCTTGACGTTATGACGTTATGGCTACATGATTCCTCTGGAAGGAAAGGAGAATCATGTCTGATCTGACGAAAAGGGCTACTGTCTACCTTGATCCTGCGCTACACCGGGCACTGCGACTCAAGTCCGTAGAGACTTCAAGATCCATATCGGAACTGATCAACGATGCCATTCGAGAAGAACTGGCAGAGGACGCGGATGATCTGGCCGTCTTCCGTGCACGGATTGACGAGCCCACCGTAACGTTCGAGGCCTTCGTTGAAGGACTGAAGCGTGATGGCAGGCTATAGGATTCTTATCCGGAAATCGGTTCGGAAGGATCTTGATGGAATCCCGAAGAAGGATGTGCAGCGAATCGTCAAGGCAATCAGCAGTCTAGCCGAGGATCCGCGGCCGAGGCAATCCAAGAAGTTATCCGGAGAAGAGAAGTACAGGCTTCGGTGCGGATCTTACCGGGTGCTCTACGAGATTCTGGACAAAGAGCTGGTTGTGTACATCGTTCGAGCCCGGCATCGTAGAGACGCATATAGATAGAGAGCGAACAACAGCATGCAGTAGGCAACCTGCTGATGCTGAGAGTGTCGACTCGCTTGACCACTGGCGTGACATCCGGTCCGGAGCTCGAGAGGTCTGTGGGTACTCATCGCCGGCGACGGATGGAGGCGGTCCTGAGGACCGCTGCGCTTCAGCGCTTGTAGCCTATCCTGTGGAGAAGCTCTATGCGGTTCTGGCGGTCCTCGTCTATCTCCACCGCCTGGGGTGGCTCGCCGTCTATCACGCCGAGGACGCCTCCGCCCTGGTCGGTCCTGGCCCTGATGACCTGGAGCGGGTTGGCGGTGGCGCAGAAGATGCGGCAGACCTCCTGGGTCTGCTTGATGCGGTTCAGGACCTGGATGGGGTAGGTCCCGTGGAGGACGATGAGGAAGGTGTGGCCGCAGGCGAGGTCGAGGATGTTCCTCTCGGCTATCTGCCGCAGCTCCAGGTCGGTGCCGTCGCTCCGTACCAGCCTGGGGCCGGAGGCCTCGGCGAAGGCGATTCCGAAGGCCGCGCCGGGGACGGCGGTGGCGATGGCCTCGTAGAGGTCCTCGACGGTCTTGATGAAGTGGGACTGGCCGAGGATGACGTTGCAGCCCTCGGGGAAGTCCAGCGGGACTACATCCAGGTCTATCGTGCCGGTCGTCTCGATTCCGTTCATGTCTCCTCCGCGGGTGCTTCTAGTAGCGCCTGCGCTTCCTGGCCGAGGGGATGCCCAGGTCGGCGCGGTAGTTGGCCACGGTCCGGCGCTTGACCTCCATGCCCGCCTCCGCTAGGAGCTCGGCGAGCTTCGCGTCGGAGAGCGGGGCCTTCTTGTCCTCGTCCTCTATCAGCATCCTGAGCTCCTCCTTCACGGTCCTGCTGGAGACGGTGCCGCTCTCGGCGGGCACGCCCCGGGAGAAGAAGAAGCGCATCTCGTGTATGCCCTTGGGCGACTGGACGTACTTGCCGTTGATGGCCCGGCTTATGGTGGACTGGTTGTAGCCCAGGGCGTCGGCGACGTTCTGGAGGGTGAGGGGCCTCAGGTCCTCTATGCCGTTCTCGAAGAAGCCGGCCTGGTAGTCCGCCAGGAAATCCCCTATGCGGGTGACCGTCTCCTGGCGCTGCATGATGGAGCGGATGAACCAGGAGGCGCGCTGGAACTTCTTCTTGACGTACTCCCTGGCGTCGTCTGAGGAGCTGGGGGACTCCAGTATGCGTCGGTTCCTGGCGGAGATGGAGAGGGTGGGGAAGCGGTTGTCGTTCAGGGTGGCGACGAACCTGTCCCCCACCCTGGTGATGATGATGTCCGGGATGACCGCGGCGTTGCTGCCGGAGTGGAAGATTCCGCCGGGCCAGGGGTTCAGCCGGGAGACGGCGTCCAGCGCCTCCTGGACCCGCTGGGGGGTCTCCCCCAGGGCCTCGGCAATGGCCCTTATCCTGTGCTCGGCCATCTCGTAGAAGTAGTCGGAGACCATCCTGCGCTCCACGCTGCCCTCGTCGTAGCCCAGCCGCTCCAGCTGCAGGTCCAGCGCCTCGGAGACGGTGCCGGAGCCGACGCCTACCGGGTCCATCTCCCTGACCACCTCCAGGGCCCTGCGTAGCAGCTCCCTGTCCCCCTCCCACCCGGCCTCCAGCTCGTACTCCGGGAGGGAGAGCAGGCCGTGGTGGTCCAGGGAGTAGACGACGTAGATGACAGCCTCCTCCAGGTCCCTGCGGAGGTTCAGGTCGTAGACCTGCTCAAGCAGGTGCTCGTAGAGGGTCTTCTCGGCCACCGGCTCCGGGGTCCAGGGCTCGTCGTCCTCGCTCCAGGTGGCCGAGGGGCCCTCGCCGGTGTGCTCCTCTATCTTCCGGAGGATGTCCAGCGGGTCGCTCTCCTCGCTGTCGCTCCTGGAGGGCTCCTCGTCCCAGTCGCTCTCCTCGGCCTCCGCCTCGGTCTCCTGGGTCTCCTCCCGCTCCTGCTCCAGTAGGGGGTTCTCCTGGAGCTCCTGGGAGATGAGGTTCTCCAGCTCCTGAGAGGGGAGCTGGAGTATCTCCAGGGCCTGGCGTATCTTCTGGGTGAGGACCAGCTTCTGGGTCTGGGCCAGCCTGGCCTGCTGCTGAAGCTTCATCCTCGGCATCTCTAGAGCCTGAACCTCTCTCCCAGGTATATCTTCCTCGCCTCCGGGTCCTCCGCCAGCTCGGTGGCGGAGCCTGAGATGAGAATCCTCCCGTCGTACATGATATACGCCCTGTCGGTTATCTCCAGGGTCTCCCGGACGTTGTGGTCGGTGATGAGTATGCCCAGCCCCTTCTCCCTGAGGCCGCCGACGATGGACTGTATGTCGGCGACGGCTATGGGGTCTATGCCTGCGAACGGCTCGTCGAGGAGCAGGAATGCCGGGTTGGTGACCAGCGCCCTCGCTATCTCCACCCTCCTGCGCTCGCCGCCGGAGAGGGTGTAGGCCTTCTGGGTCCTGACCCGCTCTATGCCCAGCTCCCCCAGGAGCTGATCGCACCTCCGCCTCCGCTCCCTGCGGCCCAGGCCGGTGGTCTCCAGGATGCTCATGAGGTTGTCCTCGACGGTCATCTTGCGGAAGACGCTGGACTCCTGCGGGAGGTAGCCTATCCCGAGCCTGCAGCGCCTGTACATGGGCAGCCTGGTTATCGGCCTCTCGTCCAGGAAGACCTCACCCTCGTCCGGGCGGATGAAGCCTACTATCTGGTTGAAGGTGGTGGTCTTGCCGGCGCCGTTCGGACCTAGGAGGCCGACCACCTCCCCCCTGGCGACGGAGACGGAGACCCTGTCCACCACCGCCCTGCGGCGGTAGCGCTTCACCAGGTCGCTCGTCCTGAGAACCCTCGGCCCTTCCGGCATCAGATGGAGCCCTCCCTGTAGCTGTAGGTCCCCGACACGGTGCCGCTGACCCTGATGAGCCCGACGGAGCCGTCCTCGAAGCCTATCTCGAAGAGGTCGCCCCGGACCGTGTTCATCTCCTCCCGGGCGGCGGCCTCCCCCCCGCTGTCCACCGTGAGGCTGGCCGCTCCCCAGATGGAGATGGAGTCCGGCTCCTCGTCGGTGAAGGCGAAGTAGGCGCTCTCCGAGTCGAACCATGTCTCCGAGGGGGGCGATACGCCGTCGTCCAGGAAGTGCCCGCTGGCGGCCCCCTCCACCCGGACGGTGGAGCGGCCGCTCCCCTCGTCCATGGTCAGCTCCATCCAGTCGCCGGAGAGCTCACCGTCCGGTGTGGTGAGCACCGGGGAGCCGAACAGCTCGAACCGCTCGTCGTTCCCCATGTAGATCAGGTACTCCGCCGTGGCGGTCAGCTCCCGGGCGGGCATGAGAACAAGGGCGTCGCCCTGGGCCTCGGCCCTGTTGCTGTCCGGCAGGAACTCCAGCCTGTCGGCGGTGACCGTGAGGCTGTCGCCGTCCTCCACCCTGCGAAGTACCGGGTCGACGGTGACGAAGAGGCTGCCCCTCTCCCTGTCGTACATGGCGTACTCCCCCTCGACGGTTCCGAGCCAGGGGCCGGTCATCACCACCGAGTCGGTGGCAACGGCCTTGCCGGAGCTGCGGAAGTAGACCACCTCCCTCGCCTCCACCACGCTCTCCCCGTCGGTGAGGGTGACGTTGCCGGTCATGGTCATGATGCCGGTCTCCCGGCTGTACTCCAGCATGTCGGAGGTGCCCGAGAGGGTATCCGTCACCACCTCGACGTTCGAGTGGAAGACGGCGTCGCCGGCCTGCTGCCAGACGGTGCCGGAGTCGGAGGTGACGGTGACCTCTCCGTCGGTGACGGAGACGTTGCCCCACATGTCCAGCCTGACCTCTCCCCCCTCCAGCTCAACCCCGGTGGCCCGGTCGGCGGAGACGGTGTAGACGTCCTGCGAGGCCAGCAGGGCGGCGGCCAGCAGCAGCTCAGTCAATCTCCAGCTCCCCGGTGCGGACCGCGGTGAAGTCCTCCTCTATGTCCACTCCCTCGGCGGCGTCCAGGCCGGTGTCCAGGTCCACGTCCCTGCCGGAGAGGACCGTCCAGCCGACGGAGTCGGGGACGGTGAGCACCACCAGGCAGTCGCTGTGCATTATCCCGAGGCTGTCTATCCAGATTATCTCCTCGGTCTCCATGTGCCTGTCGTCGTTGGTCTCGGCCTGGACGTCGCCCCATATCCGAAGCAGGCCGGAGCCGAGCTCCACCCGGCCCGAGTCGCCGGTGAGGACCGTGGTGGGGATGTCCTCCTCGAAGAAGGTGAGGTCGACCACGGAGAGGACCACCACGCTGTCTCCGTCGCCGTAGACCGCTCTCTCGCTCTCCAGCAGCCAGGCCCTCTCCCCCAGCTCGGACTGGACCAGGACGAAGTCGCTCACCACCTGGCCGGGGCCCTCCTCCGGGTCCATCTCCACCGGCTCGCCGCTACCGCACGACGTCGCCAGGAGCAGGGCGGTGAGCCCAGCGGCGATGTATCCAGACCCACTGCTCGGGATCATCCCTTATCCAGCCCTCCATCCGGCGGCTCGCGCGTGCCGTCAGCTCCAGCGGGGCGTCGGGGCCGGTGAGCCCCTCCGTCTCCAGCTCTCCGTCTATCTCCAGGATGTAGCTCAGGTCCTCCCTCCGCGCTATGTGGAGGGTGAGGACCGGGACCCCGAAGCGTAGGGCGATGCGGGCGGGCCCCAGCGGGGTCCTGGCCGGCACGCCCAGGAACCTGACGAAGCCGCTCTCGGCGCCCCTCGTGTCCTGGTCGATCAAGATACCAACGGCGGTCCCGGCCCGCAACAATCCCATGAGCCTTGCGGTGCCGGATCCCCGGTCAACCACCGCCGCGCCCTGCCCCCTCCGGAGGTCGTCCATCATGGCGGAGACGTCCGGGTGCGAGAGCCTGCGGCCGACGACCCCGACCGGGTGGCCGAGGAGGGCCACCGCCCTGGGGATGAGCTCCCAGGAGGAGTAGTGGGCGGTGAGGGCCAGGCAGCCGCGTCCCCTCTCCAGCGCCCCGGCCATGTGCTCCTCTCCCCGGACCTCCACCAGCTCCCGGAAGAAGCCGTCCGGCCGGCCCGTCAGGTGGAGGAAGTCCAGCACGCCGAAGAGGATGCTCCTGAGCACCTGGAAGTCGGTGGCCTCCAGGCCGAGCGGCTCCATGACCGTCCGCCTGTGCCTCCGCATGGTGCGCAGGCTGCGGGAGGGTAGTGCCGAGGCGGGGGCGGCCATGGCGCCGGAGAGCTCCCAGAGCTCCTCCCTGCGGAGCGACCTGGCGGTCCTCACCAGCAGTCGCGCCACCGCCGGGGAGAGGGCGTGGCGGAGGCGGCGGAGGGGGATGCGGGACATGTGGGGCTAGGCCGGGCCGGCCCTGAGGACGTCGTGGAGGTAGATTATCCCCACCGGGATGCGCTCCCCGTCCACGGCTATCAGGGAGGTCACGCCGGCGTCCTCCATCCGGGAGACGGCTACGGCGGCGGGGTCCTTCGGCGAGCAGACCAGGGGGTCCGGAACCAGGACCTCGGAGAGCCGGAGGTTCAGGATGTCGGCCCTGTCGCGCATGAGCCTGCCCAGGTCGCCGTACACGAAGATGCCTTCCAGCCGGCCCTCCCCGTCCACGGTCATGCAGACGCCCCTGTGGGTGGTCATCGCCTCCACGGCCTCGGTCAGGGGGGAATCCGCTGGCACGACCGGCAGCGGGGGGCCGACCATCAGGTCGGAGACCCGGAGGAGGAGCTTCCTGCCCAGCACGCCTCCCGGGTGCACCCTGGCGAAGTCGTCGGGCGAGAAGTCGTGCATGCGGAGCAGGGCCATGGCCAGGGCGTCGCCCAGGGCCATCATGGAGGTGGTGCTGGCGGTGGGGGCCAGGTCGTAGGGGCAGGCCTCCTGTCCCTCCGGGAGCCCGAGGACGACGTCCGCCGCCCTGCCCAGGACCGAGTCCGGGGCGCAGGTGATGGCTATCATCGGTATGGAGAGCCGCCTGAAGGACGGCAGGAGGGCGGCCATCTCCGGCGTCTCCCCGCTCTTGGAGAGGAGCAGCACCACGTCCCCACGGGCAAGTATGCCGAGGTCGCCGTGGGCGCCCTCGCCGGCGTGCAGGAAGTGGGCCGGGGTGCCGGTGCTGGTCATGGTGGCGGCTATCTTCCGGGCCACCAGCCCGGACTTGCCCACTCCGCAGACCACCAGCTTGCCCGGGGCCGCCGCGATCGTCTCCACCGCACGGGGAAAGCTCTCCTCCACCAGCCCGGCGGTCTCCCTTATCCAGCCCGCCTCTATCTCCAGGACCCGGAGCGCCTCGGCGTAAGGGTCGACGGTCACGGCAGCATCCCTATCACCTCGGCCACCGCGCCCCGTCCTCCCGGGGCCTCCGCCACTATGTCGCAGGCCTCCATGACCTCCGGATGGGCGTCGGCCGGGCAGGCGGAGACGCCGGCCATGAGCATGGCCGGGAGGTCGAGCCTGCCGTCGCCCATGAAGAGCGCCTCATCCGGTGCGATGCCCAGCAGGCCGCAGAGGTCCCGGAGCGCATCGTCCTTGGCCGCGGCGCCCAGGCAGAGCAGCTCGATGCCGAGGTCCCGGGCCCGCCTCCTGGTGGCGGGGAAGTCCCTGAAGGAGACAAGGGCGACCGGCATGCCGGCATCGATGAGCTCCATCACCGCGGCGCCGTCCCTGGCGCCGAAGCGCTGGTGGACGCCGTCAGGGCCGTAGACGAGGCCGCCGTCGGTAAGGGTGCCGTCGACATCCAGGGCCACCAGCCGCACACGGGCCAGCCGCTCCCTCAGCTCCTCAGTCGCCATGCCTGCCCTCCCAGTGGTCGAGGGAGCCGCGGACTAGACGGTCCAGCCCGGGCAGGTCGAGCATCACCGCGCTGTCGCTCAGCGCCTCGCCCGGCCTCGGGTGAGCCTCCGCGAAGATGCCGTCCACCCCCCATGCGGCTCCCGCCCTGGCCAGCCGGAGCGCCGGGGAGCGGTCGCCGCCGCTCTCCGGGGAGCCGGTGGAGGGGCGCTGGAGTGAGTGGGTCACGTCCAGGACTACCCTGTCGGCCAGTCCGGCCATGACGTCCAGGCTCCTCAGGTCCACCACGAGGTCGCCGTAGCCGAAGAAGGTGCCCCTCTCGGTGAGCCAGACCTCCGGGCAGCCGCCGCGCCTGAGCTTCTCCGCGGCGCCGGCCATGCCGCCGGGAGCCATGAACTGGCCCTTCTTGACGTTGACCGGCAGGCCGGTGGCGCCGGCCGCCTCCAGCAGGGAGGTCTGCCTGCAGAGGAAGGCTGGCACCTGCAGGACGTCGACCGCCTCCGCGGCTGCCTCCGCCTGCCCGGGCAGGTGCACGTCGGTGATGGTCCGCACTCCGGTCTCGCGGCGCACCGCCCGGAGGATGTCCAGGCCGGCATCGAGGCCCGGCCCCCTGTAGGTGCCGGCGCTGGAGCGGTTGTCCTTCAGGAAGGAGCCCTTGAAGACCCAGTCCACCGGCCGGTCCAGCCCGGAGAAGAGCCGGGAGGCGTGCCGGGCCACCTCCATGGCCACATCCATGGACTCGAGGCTGCACGGCCCGACCACGAACAGCGGCGGCCTACTCCCCGGTGTCGAAATGCCGCACCGCCCTCTCCAGGTCCTCCGGGGTGTCCACCCCGATGCCTTCGAAGTCGCCCTGCGCCACCAGCAGGGCGATCCCGGCCTCCATCCACGCCAGCTGCTCCAGGCTCTCCGCCCTCGAGAGCCGGGTGGGAGGGCTCTCCGCGCAGGCCTTCAGCGACTCGGGCGTGAAGCAGTATACGCCGATGTGCTCCAGGAAGCACGAGGCGCCGCCGGGTACCGGCGAGCGGGAGAAGCGGAGCGCCCTGCCGGAGTCGCCGAGGGCGACCTTCACGGAGCCGGCGTCGGTCTCGGCGCCGGGCGGCGCCGGCCTGGCCAGGGTGCCGACCGCCGGAGCCTCGGACTCGAGCGGCAGCGAGAGGAGGGCGTCCAGCCAGTGACGGGCGACCATGGGCTCGTCGCCCTGCACGTTCACTATGCGTCCGCCCGGACGGCCCAGGCTCTCCCATGCCATGAAGACCCGCTCGGTGCCCGAGCCCGCCGGGCCGGTGAGGACCGCCTCGAAGCCGTCCGCCTCCGCCACCCGGGCTATGTCTTCGTAGTCGGTTGCCAGGACCACGCGATCGAGGCCGCAGCGGGAGAGCGCACGTAGCACCCTGAGCACCAGCGGGACCCCGGCGACGTCCAGCAGCGGCTTCCCGGGGAGCCTGACGGACCCCCTCCTCGCCGGCACTATAGCTACGGAGGCGGGGGCGGCTCTCAGTCCCCCAGCCATCTCTCCGATGTCCAGAGACCCAGGTAGACGGTGGTCTCCTCCCTGTCGTCGCCCTCCTCGGTCCAGTACTGGTAGCCTACGGCCACGTCCAGGCCGGCGCTGCCGCCGCCGAAGACGTAGCCGGCGCCCAGGGTGAAGGCGTTCGCCCCGTCCCGCCAGAGGCCGCTCACCCGGTTGTAGCCGGCCCTGGCCGACAGGCCGGCGGGGAGCAGGACCTCGGTGCCGGCGGAGAGGACGGTACCCCCGTCCATCCGGTTGCCGGCTATGTTGAGGGCCTTCCGGGCGAAGAGGTCTACGCCGAGCAGAACACGCGGGTGGGGCCTCAGGGAGAGGCCGGTGGTCAGCTCGCCCGGCACGGTGTAGTCGATGGTGGTCGTGTCCTCGCCGGTACCGGAGTAGTCGCGGAGCACCCTGATGTCGGCGCTCCTGTCGGTCGTGACCGAGAAGCCGAGGCCGACGGGGCCGAGCCTGGCGGAGAGACCGGCGACGGCGCCCCACGCCTGCTCGAAGGTCGCGTCGTCGCGGTAGACGGTGTTCACCGGGACCGGCGGCTCCGGGTCCGGCTCGGTGAGCACGACGTCGGATACGATGGAGCCGGAGGTGGCCCTGCCGCCCAGGGAGACGGCGAGCCAGTCGCTGGCGATGAGCGAGAGGCCGAGGTATGTCTCCGTGAGACCGCCCCGCCACTCCAGCTCGCCCGCGTAGTCCTCGAAGGCCATCCCGGCATCCTCGCTTACCCGGCTGCGTCCGTCCAGCGCCCCCTGCAGCCTGAGGCCGAGGGGAAGGGCCATCTGGGCGCTGACCTCCGGGAAGCCGAGGACCCCGTCCCTGGCCGGGACGTCGCCGTCGCCGTACATGCCGGCGAAGCCGATGCCGGTGACGCCGGTCCAGGCGGACGCGGCCGGGTTCAGTATGGAGACGGTGGTGGTGTCGCGGATGCCGGCGCAGATTCCTCCCATGGCGTAGCTCCTCGGTCCCAGCGGCAGTATCTCGTCGCCGGTGCCGCCCGGCGGCGGGACGAAGCCGGGAAAGGAGCCGGCGGACGCCAGGAGCAGCACGAGCAGAGCGTTCATATCCGGTAGACCTCCCGTGAGAGCCGTTGCCGCGACAGGCCCCGACGTGGGATGTAGCCCGCTGCGGGTCGCGTGTTCCAGCGGGGGGCGCTCATAGCTCCAGCACGTCCCCCCTGTCCGGGACGAAGGGCCGCCTGCCCAGCCTCTCCTCTATCCTGCCGGCCAGGGTCTCCTGCTGCTCCGGCTCGCCGTGGACCAGCACGATGGCCTCGGCGTCGCCTCCAACCGTGGCGGCGTACTCCACCAGCTCGTCCGAGTCGGCGTGGGAGGAGAAGCCGTCGACCGTCTCCACGTCGCATTCGACGGTGTACTCCTCACCGTAGATGCGAACCTCCCTCTCGCCGTCGCGGAGCCTCCTGCCCAGGGTGTGCCTGGCCATGAAGCCGACTATCAGGACGGTGTTGTCCGGGTTGCCGACGTTGTTCTTCAGGTGGTGCAGTATTCGTCCGTTCTCGCACATGCCAGAGGCGGAGATAATGACCATGGGCTCGTGCATGCCGTTGAGCGACTTGGACTCAGGGACGCTCTGGACGAAGTGGAGCCCGTCGAACTGGAAGGGTCCGTTGCCCGAGTGAAGGAGGTCCCGGGTCTCGGAGTCGTAGCATGTCGGGTGCAGCTTGTAGACCTCGGTGGCGTCGAAGGAGAGCGGCGAGTCGACGAAGACCGGCACGTGGGGGATGGTGCCGTCCACCAGGAGGCTGTTGATGTAGAAGAGGACCTCCTGCGTCCGGTCGACGCTGAAGGAGGGGATTATGACCTTCCCGCCCCGCTTGAACGTCCTGTCCAGCACCTGACCGAAGAGGCCGAGCGCCTCCCCCTCCGGCTCGTGGTTCCGGCCGCCGTAGGTGCTCTCCATTATGAGCACGTCCGCCCTTGCGGAGAGGTCAGGGTCCCTCAGGATGGGCCTCTCGCTCCTGCCGAGGTCGCCGGTGAAGACCACGGTCCGGTCCCTCCCGCGCTCCCTCACGGTGAGCTCCACCTGGGCGGAGCCGAGGATGTGCCCGGCGTCAAGGAAGCGGAGGGAGGCGCCTCCGTCTATCTCGATGCTCCTGCCGTAGGGGATGGACATGAACCGCTCCATGGTCTCGGTCACGTCCTCCTTGTCGTAGAGAGGGACCAGCGGCTCGAGGCCGTCACGCTCCCGCTTCCTGTTGACGTACTCGATGTCGCTCTGCTGTATGTGAGCGCTGTCCGGCAGCATGACGGCGGCCAGGTCCATGGTGGCGGCGGTGCTGACTATCATGCCGTCGTACCCCCGCTTGACCAGCGTGGGCAGGTTGCCGGAGTGGTCGATGTGCGCGTGGGAGAGCACGACGGAGTCGACCGACCCGGGCGGCACGGGCATCTGCCTGTTGAGCCTGTCGCATTCCTTCCTGTGCCCCTGGAAGAGGCCGCAGTCGAGCATTATGCGCCCGTTCCCGGTGTCGACCACGTGCCTGGAGCCGGTGACCTCGCCGGCAGCCCCGTAGAAGCCTATCCTCATCGCGAATCCTTCCTGCTCGGTGCAGGGCCGAACATGATTCCGCAGGTCCCCGGCTGCAAGCCGGGAACCACCTGGGCGTTGTGGACTTTCCCCTCCTGTACATATAGATTCGTTTCGTTGCAGTAGCATACACGTTACATGATGATGCGGATGAGGAGGATCCGATGAGACTTGCTGCGGTATTGGCTCTCGCCGTTCTCGCCATGGCGGCGGCGGACACCGTCCTGTCGAGGGTGAACGACGCCCTCGAGGCCGGTGAGATAACGACCGACCAGGCTGTCCGCTACCTGTGGGACAGCATCCACGACAGGAGCTCGCTTCCCGCCGACCTCGCCGAGGGTGCGGTGGAGGTACCCTGCGGCACTGCCACCATGGACAGGATATCCGTCCTCCTCGACGACTGCACCGTTCCGGTCCGCGAGGAGATGCTGGACATCCTCTCCAGGCCTGACGTCGGCGACCCGGAGTACACCTACGACACCCCCGACGGCAACTTCAAGATCCACTGGACCGACACCGGCATCAACGCCACCACCCAGAACTGGGTGGAGACCATAGGCGAGGGCATGGAGTACGCCTGGGAGCAGGAGTGCAACGTCCTCGACTGGGACGAGCCGCCCTCGGACCTGGGCCTCGGCGGCGACGAGAGGCTCGACGTCTACATCCTGCACCTCGAGGGGGGGGTCATCGGATGGTGCTCCAACGCGGGCAACCCGCCCGACCCGAGCACCCCCGAGAACGACTACGCCAGCCACATAGCCATGAGCAACAGCGAGAGCTGGGGCACCCTCCAGATACAGTCCACCTGCGCGCATGAGTTCAAGCACGCCATCCAGAACGGCTACGAGGCCGCCGAGCCTAGCTGGTTCAAGGAGAACTGCGCCACCTGGATGGAGTACATGGTCGGATACCCCACGTACGCCTCCTACCTCCACGGCGGCGACAACTGTCTCCGCAGGCCCTGGTACGACATCAGGACCATGGACGAGGGCCTCTACGAGTACGGCGCTACCCCCTGGCCCATGTACATGGCCGAGAGGTGCTCCGGGAACGAGACAGTCAGGCTCGTCTGGGAGGAGGCCGCCTCGGTGGTCGGCGCCGATATAATGGCGGCGATAGACAGGGCCGCCCAGGCGGAGGGCATGAGCTTCATGGAGTGGCTCGCAGAGTACGCCGCCTGGAGGTGGTTCACCGGCAACAACGCCAGCGACAACTACTACCCGATAGGGGAGTGCTCCCTCTGGACTCCGGGTCCCTACACCTTCGCCTACCACACCTTCGACGCGGCCGACCTGCCGGTCAGCGGCGACGAGGGCGTCTACAGGCCGGAGACCTACGGCCACCACTGGATATGGGTTGACGTCAGCGGCTTCTCCGACTGGATAACCTTCGACTTCGACGGCCGGGACAACTTCCCCTGGCACGTGGGGGTCATCTCCACCAACGCAGACCACACGACCACCCAGTTCCAGTGGCACGAGGTGGACAACACCGGCGCCACCATATCGCTCGGCGCCGCGACCGAAGGGTGGGACGACGTGGTCTTCTACGTACAGCCCACCTACGAGACCACCCTCTACATGACCTACGACTTCACCATCGAGGCACAGACCGGCGTCGGGAGCGGCCCCGCCTTCGACATCGAGATGACGCCTGCCTCCAACCCGATTGCCAGCGGCCAGGCGATTGACGTCAGCATCCCCACCGCCGGCCGGACCACCCTGAACGTCTACGACATGAGCGGACGGATGGTGCAGAGCATCTACTCCGGCCAGCTCCCGGAGGGCGAGAGCAGCCTTGTCTGGGACGCCGGGAACCTCTCCTCGGGCACCTACTTCCTGATGCTGAGCGCGCCGGGCGGCGGGCTCACCAGCCAGGTCGTCCTCTCCAACTAGCCAGCCGATTCAAGAGGCGGGGCGGGCAGCCGCCCGTCCCGCCCTCCGACAAACGAAGAGGAAGGAGCCCATGAAGGCTACCGTACTGCTTGCGGCGGCTCTGGCCCTGGCGACGGGTACCGTCGCGGCCGACACCTCCATGCAGCGGATAATGGACGCTCTGGAGGAGGGCAGGCTCGACGCCGAGTCGGCGTCGGAGCTGCTCGTGCTCAGCGTGACCGACCCCTCCGCCCTTCCCGGAGAGTACGTCGAGGGGACCGAGCCGGCCCCCAGCGGCACCCCGGCCATGCTCCAGGCCTACAGGCTCAACCCGGACATGAGGGCCAACAGGCCTAATCTCAGCGGTCCGGAGTACACCCTCACCTCCCCTGACGGACACTTCCTCGTCCACTGGACCGACCAGGGGGCCGACGCCACCAATCAGTCTTACGCCGAGGGCATAGCCGAGGCCGCCGACTACTCCTGGCAGGTCGAGTGCGACGAGATGGGCTTCTTCGAGCCGCCGCCCGACGCCGGGGTGGGAGGCAACGACCTCTACGACATCTACATCATGAACATAGGTCCGCTGGGATACACCAGCGGCGCCGGCGAGTTCCAGCCGCCGGACAGCACCCACGACTGCAGCGCCAGCCACATCGTCATGTGCAGGGGCCTCCAGACCGGGCAGCGCAACTGCACCGTCTCGCACGAGTTCGCCCATGCCATACAGATGTCCTACGACTACAACGAGCCCATCTGGTTCATGGAGAACTGCGCCGTCTGGGCGGAGGAGCAGGTCTACCCGGAGGTGAACGACTACGTCAACTACCTCCACGGCGGCGACAACCCGCTCCGCAAGCCCTGGTGGGACATAAGGGACAGCGGCGGCAGCCTCTACCACTACGGTGGGGTGCTCTGGGCGATGTACATGTCGCAGAGGCTGGACGACACCGACGTCATCCGGCAGGTCTGGCAGTACTGCGCCGACACCAGGGGCATGAACATGATGGAGGCCCAGGAGGACATGTTCGCCGACCACGGCATGCTCTGGGAGGACGCCTTCATGGAGTACGGCCTTTGGCGCTGGTTCACGGCGGGCAACTGGTTCTCCGGCTGCGGCCTGTACTTCGACGAGGCGCCTCTCTGGACTCCCGGTCCCTACGTGTTCTCCTACCACCAGATAAGCTCCCTGCCCGCCACCGGCGACGAGGGAGTCTACTTTCCGGAGAGGTTCGGCATAGCCTGGATACAGGTCGATCTGACCGACTACCAGGACGGCTGGGTCAAAATGGACTTCGACGGCCGCGACTACTTCGAGTGGAACCTCGGGGCCATCATGTGGGACGAGGGAGAGGACTGGCAGTTCGCCTGGTACGACTGCGACGGGACCACCGGCGACAAGACCGTCTCGGTCGACGCCTCCGGGTGGGACTACGTGGTCTTCTTCCCCGCCTTCATCTCCGAGTCCAGCCTCGACCACACATACGACTTCGAGATCACCTACGAGAGCGGCGCCCCCGGCGGGGAGACCCCGCGGGACATATCCGTCGCTCCCGCCTCCAACCCGGCGCGTCCGGGGACCGAGCTGAGCTTCTCGGTGCCGGCCGCCTGCAGGGCGACCCTCCTCGTCTACGACGCATCCGGCAGGGTCGTCGACTCCCTCTTCGACGGCGAGGTGGCCGCCGGCAGCCACAGCGTGAGCTGGGAGGCCGAGGGGCTCTCCACCGGCTCCTACTTCCTCACCCTCCATGCCGGCAACGCCGCCACCGGGACAAGGGTGGTCCTCACCAGGTAGGACCCGAGGAGCAGCGCAGCGCGATGAGGGGGGCCGCACCGGCCCCCCTCCCTCAGCATCCCGGGACTCGGCCGGCGGACCCTACATCTCGCGCACCCCTATGAGGTCGCCGTCCGGGCCGTACACCATCCTCCTGGAGGTGCAGCCGTGGACGGTGCTCACCGCGGGCGCGCCGTCCCCGTCCATGTAGCTCTCCACCTCCACCCTGCCCATGCCGTCGTACTGCAGGTCCATCGCGCTGCAGCCGTGCAGGGGGCTCTCCACCGGCTCGCCGTCAGGGTCGAACCAGGAGACCCGGACGGGGCTCCCCGAAGGGCCGAGGACCCGCCGGACCGAGCCGATGCCCTCCACGGTGGCCACCGGCTCCCCTTCACCGTCACGGTAGGTCTCCACCACAACCTCGCCCCCGGGGCCGTACTCCAGCAGGATCCGGTGAACGCCGAGGCCGGGGTGCAGCGCGGGGCTGCCGTCCGGCGCCTCGCAGGCGACGGAGACGGCCCTGCCCAGAGAGTCGAGGGTCCTTCTGAGGACGGCGTACCCGAGGGCCGGCGGCGCCACCGGCAGGCTGTCGGCGTCCAGGTAGGCAACGGTTACCGGGAGCTCGCCGTCGCCGTACTCCAGGACCACCCTGGCGTAGCCGGAGTCGGGGCTGGTGAGCGGCTCCCCCTCCGGGCCGCGCATGACCCTCTCCACCACCCGGCCCAGGCTGTCGGCCCGGATGAGCAGCGACCAGCAGCCGGCAGCCGGGCTGTAGACCGGCTCGCCGGCCGCGTCCAGGTAGCTCACGCTGGTGCCGCCCCCCCTCCTCTCCACCAGCATGGCGGCGCATCCGGTCACCTCCGAGGTCATCGGGCTGCCGGAGGCGTCCAGGCAGGTCTCCCTGACGGTCCTGCCCAGGGAGTCCAGCTCCAGTGCGACCCCGGCGCATCCGAACACCGAGCTGGTGCACGGCTCGTCCGACCCGCCGTAGAAATCCAGGGAGACCAGCCTCCCCTCCCCGTCGTAGCCGTAGTCGACCCTGACGCAGGCGCCCTCCGTATCCACCCTCCTGGCGGGGGGCGGGTCGTAGACCCTTCGGACGATGTTGCCGGAGCTGTCCCGGGTGAACCTGATGTCGCCGGTCACGAAGCCCTCCGCAGGCGGGGCCGGCTCCCCCGGGCCGCCGCATGACAGCGCCAGGAGCGCCGGCGCGAGCGCGGCCAGCTGCCGAAGGTACGGAGCACTCCACCCGACCCGCATCCTCTCCTCCTCCCGTTACGTTGAGGTTGACCGGTCTCCAGGTGCCAACGATTGCGAGGAGCGGACCGCACAGCAAGTCGGGATGCCGCCCGACGCGGCTGCAGGTATATTCAGGGCCGTCTGTCCAGGACAGTCGCGTCATCCGCGGAGGAGGAACCGTGACCAGAGCCAACCTGCGGCGGGTCATCCGCCTGCCGGCGGCAGCGCTGGTGCTCGTCATGCTGGGCTCCTGCGGCAGCGGGACGGAGGAGCCGACCATCACCCTGGAGGTTTCCCCATCCGCCGGCACGGTGCTGCTGGTCCTGACCGGACTGGAGCCCTCCCCCGCCCTCCCCTGGTCGCTCTCCGGCCTCGCACCCCGGCTCGCCGCGGGCATGCTGGCCCTCTCGAAGGATGGCCAGACCGACGTGGCGGCAGGGCTGGTCGAGTCCGCAGGGGAGGCGGGGCTGCTGCTGGCTCTGGTGGACACGGAGCTGCCCGGCGGCATCGTCGGTGCGGGCGGCAGGGAGGACATGATCCTGGAGACCGGGCCCGACGGGTTGCCCCGGAGCACCCCGGACGTGCTGCAGGAGGAGGCCGGAGAGAGCTGGAGCACGGTGGCCGGAAGGCACGCCGCGCTGCGCGAGCTGATGCTGACCTACCGGCCGGACCTGATGGTCATTACCGATGATACCGGGACCGGACGGGCGGCACGGACGGCCTGCAGCCTCTGGACACGGGGCACGCTGCTCGACTCGCTGAGCCTCGTGGTGCTGTCGCCCCCCTCGGGCAGGTACCGCGGCTGGGCGGTCCTCGGCGGTCCCGCGGTGACCGGGGGCAGACCGGTGGGGCTGACGACCGGAAGCCTGCTCACGACCGTTGAGCTGATGCTGGACCTGGAGTGGAGGGGGAGGCTGCCGGACCACCCGCCGGCGCTCTCCGTGCTCTCCCTCGGGACGGCCGGCTCCCTGGAGGGGGAGGGAGCGGAATGAGCCCGAGACGTTCCCTCTCGCGCCTGGTGGAGCGCGTAGCGGCCATCGAGGCCTCCGCCGGCTCCCTGCTGGCGCTCTTCGTGTTCACGGTGGTCCTGCGCAACCTCCTGGAGTCCGCCCAGGTCGGCACGGTCTTCCCGCCGGCGGCGTTCGCCTTCCACTTCCCCATAGCCTACGTCTTCCCGATGCTGGGGATCACCGCGGTGATGCAGGCCATGTCCGGCTATCCTGCCGGGAAGCTCCTGAAGCTGATGGTCTTCGCATGGACCCTGACGCTCCTCCCCCCCGTGCTGGACGTCCTCATGGGGACCGATTCGGCCATCGGCTACTTCCCCCTCTCCCGCACCAACGTCGGCAGCTTCCTGCTCGGCTTCTTCGACCCGTCGGTGGAGCTGCCGGGCACTACGGCGGGCATAAGGATAGAGGCGGCGCTCGGATGCGTGCTGGCCGGCTTCTTCTCCTGGGCGGTGGCCCGGAGCAGGCCGGTGCTCCGGGGAGTGCTGACCACCCTTTTGCTGGCCCCTCTCTTCCTAGTCTTCTTCACCTGGCCCAACCTGGTCCACCTCGCCCTGGGCGGGCTATTCCCCCACACGGAGACCGCGCAGGAGATGTACCAGTGGCACGCAGCCACGGCGCCGGACCTCACCGGCTCCTTCCACTACACCATCTTCATAGTGGACCTGCTGCCGGTCACCCTGCTCGTCGGCTGGTTCCTGCGCCGGATCCTGCCCCGGGAGACCGGGGAGGCGGCCCGCCGGCTCGCAGGGCGTCCCTGGGCGCTGCTGCTGCCGGTGGCGGGAGCCGCCGCAGCCCTCACCTCCATGGGTGGACACCTGACCTTTGCCGACGCTACGGACGTGGCCGGAGCGCTCCTCGCAGGTCTGCTCCTGGCCGTCGCCATGAGGTCGCGGGGGACTGTGGGGACCGTCGTACGCGTACTGGCGCTGGCGGCGGCGGCAGCGGTCGGGTGGCCCGTGCTGGTCCTGGCTGCGCTCGCCATGGCCGCGATGGGCCTTCCCGGGCCGGCACAGCTCCGGGAGGGATTGACCGGGGTCCTTCTCCTGCTGGTTCCGGCGGCTACCGCCGGGCTCTCCTGGAGTCCTTCAGCCCTGCCGGCAGTCCTTCTGGCGGCGGCAGCACTGGCCCTGCCTCCGGCGACGCTCCGGGCAGCCTCCGCGGTGGCCGCCGTAGTCGTCTCTTTCCTGCTGCCCACCGGCGGGAGGACCGCCCGGGCCGAGCACTACGAAGGCCTGGTGGACGCCCTGAACCGGAACGGCATGCAGGACCTGGCGCTCCCGGCGGCCTCCAGGAGCGCCGCCGGTGGAGGCGGCATGCTCGATTTGGCCAGGGCGGAGCTGGAGTCCGGCTCCCTCCCCAGGGCCAGGTGGGCGTGGGAGGCGGCCACACGTGAGGGAGAGCTGAGCGGCGACGCGCTGAGGGCGGGCGTGAACCTCGCCTTCGTACAGGGGCGCACCGGGGCGATGGACAGCCTCGTTGCCCTGGGCGGGGACGAGCTGGCTGCGGAGAGCGGCCTTGCGGGGCTGCTGCTGGGCAGGGCGGCCCAGGCCGGCGACACCGCCACGGTTGGCCGGCTGCTCTCGGAGGTCGGCCCGGACCCGAGGCTGCTCCATGCATACTCGGTCGCCCTCTCCGAGCTGGGCGAGCTGCAGGAGGCCGCGGACTGGGCCGTTGCGGCCGCCTCCCACCCGGAAGCGGGACCGGCCCACCTGTCGTGGGCCATCGGCCTCGCGGGCGAGGCGGGGCTCGACCCGGACTCGGTCTACGCCGAGGGTGCGGAGAGGTTCCCGGGCTCCGTACAGCTCATGACCGCCAGGCTGATGGCTTCCGTGACCACCGGCGCGCCTGACAGGCCGGACCTCCTGGAGGCAGTCCTCGCCCTCGAGCCGGCCTCGCCCCGGGTACTCAGGGCCGGCGCGGCCTGGCTGCTCTCCGCGGGGATGCCGGACAGCGCCCTGGCGCTGGCGGAGAGGGCGGTGGCGAGTACGCCCGAGCCGGACCCGGCGCTCCTCCTGCTGCTGTGCGAGTCGGCCTCCGCCGCCGGCGACTCCGCCGCGCTCGAGTCGGCCACGAGGTACGCCGCCACCCTCTACCCCCGTCTGTTCGGCGGCGGGCAGGCCGGTGAGGGGGAGGCCGGGGGGAGCGGCGAATGAGGGCGGCAGCATGGCGGGAGCATGTCCCGCTGCTGCTCATCGCCGCCCTGTACGCCGTCTGGTCATGGGTCTCCGGGCCGCCGGTCTTCGACTCCCTCGACGGCACGGAGTTCGTGATATGCGCCCGGGGGCTGGAGATACCCCACCCTCCGGGATACCCGCTGTTCGTCTTCCTCCTCAGGGCGGCCACCGCCATCCTGCCCTGCCCGGTGATCGACTACTCCTGCGTGCGGGTGGTGACCACGCTGCTTGCAGCGATGGGCCTTCTGGCGGCCCGGGCGGCGCTGCGCGAGCTGGGGCTCGGGCGGGTCGCCAGCACCGGCGGCGCGCTGCTGTTCTACACGCTTGCCCCGGTGGCCTCGCAGACCAACATCGTGGAGATACACGGCATGGCGATGCTGCTGGCATTCGCCGCCGTCGCCCTGCGGAGCAGCAGGCTCGGGCCGTACGCGTTCTCCCTCTCCGTCTTCGGAGGGCACCCGGTCTCCGCGCTGCTGCTGCCGCTGGTCCTGACCAGGCGCTTCCGGGAGAGGTGGGCGGTGCTCGCCGCAATACCGGCGAGCCTGTGGCTCTTCGTCCCCATCCGGGCCACCTTCCCCGCCCTGAGCCACTACTCCTACCCGGCCAGCCTTGACCTGCTGGGGAGGTACATGGGGCTCTATGGCCCGAGGCTGGACGCTCCGGGGCTCCGGAACCTCTCTGTGATGCTGAAGGACCTGGGGCTCGTGAGCGGCGGTGCCCTGCTCGGGCTCATCGCCGGAGGAGGCAGGTGGAGGCCCAGGGCGGCAGCCGGCTCTCTGCTCGGTCTCCTGTTCGTCTCATCCTACAACATCGTCGACATAGACAGCCTGCTCTGGATCCCCCTGCTGCCCCTGAGCGTCTGGGCGGCGGCAGGTCTGGAGGGGCTCCTGCGGAGGGGGAGGGCGGGAAGGGCGGCCGCTGCGGTCCTGGTCGCGGCCTCGGTGGCGGCCGGCTCGGTCGGCGCCTGGCGGGGCGGGGACGTATCCGCCTCCCTCCTCTCCAGGGACATGCTGAGGGGCGTGGGCTACAGGGGCGCCTACTGTACAGTCGGCTTCGTGACCTTCCACACCGCCTACCTGATGGATGTGGAGGACCGGAGACCGGACATCATACCCCTTGACACCTACGAGTGCTACTACAGGCTGCCCCCGCCGGACTCCCTCCCTCCGGAGATAGCGGGCAGGACGGTATTCACCACCAGGGGCTGGGAGCAGGACAGGATGAAGCTGGCCGGCATGCTCTTCACCTCGGACACCATGTCGGTGGACTGGGAGATGTTCGACATCTTCCGGCGGGACCACGACATACCGGACGGCTACGCCAGCGACGCAGTGGCCGAGGTATGGGCGCGCAGGGCGATACAGACAGAGGACCCGATGCTCCGGGACAGCTTCGAGAAGCGGGCCATGGACTACGCCGTCTCCCCGCTGGCCACCCGGCGGATACAGATCATCCTTGAGACGCTCTGACGACCGGAGCGTGACCGCCGCCAGGGTCGCCCTCGCGGTGGTCTGCCTGCTCTACTGCCTGACGCCGATACACAACGGCAACTTCTTCTGGCACCTGAGGAACGGCGAGGACATCCTGGACACCGGCGTCATCCGGACGGAGGACCCCTTCACCTGGACCGCCGAGGGCTGTCACTGGCTGCAGCAGGAGTGGCTGTCGGAGGTCCTCTTCGCAGCGTCCTACCGGGTGGGCGGCGAGGCGGGGCCCATACTCCTGAAGGGGCTGGCCGTGATGGCGGCGGTCCTCCTGGCCACGGGTGCCGCCGGAAGGCTCGGTGCCGGCTGGAAGGGAGTCGTCCTCGTCGGCGTCGCCTGGCTGGCGCTCGCACAGGGGCGCTGGGTGGTCAGGCCGCACGTGCTCACGATCCTGATGTTCAGCCTCTACCTCTACCTCACCGCCAGGGGCACGGGGGGGCTGCTCCGGTCGCTGCTGGTCTTCGTCCCGCTGCAGGTGGTCTGGGTGAACCTCCACGCCGGCTTCATGGCCGGCTGGTTCCTCCTTGCCATCCCGGTTGGAGGTGCGCTCCTGGAGAGGCGCCCCCGGGAGGCGCTGCGTCGGGGTGCGGTGCTCTCCGGGGCCGTGCTGGCCAGCGGCCTGCACCCCAACGGCTTCGAGTCCATCACGTACCTGACCGACTTCCTCTCGAGGCCGCTCTTCAGGCAGACCATCAGGGAGTGGTGGAGCCCGTTCCACCCGATGTTCGACCCGGCGCACGCCATCGCCCCGTTCGCGGTGGGGCTGGTGCTCGTCCTGCTGGCCACCTGGGCGGTGGTTCTCCTCGGGCGCCGGAGGATGGACCCTCCCAGGATGCTCGGGCTGCTCCTGCTCTCCGCGGCCACCCTGACCACCAGCAGGAACATCGACCTGCTGGCCATGGCCGCCGTCGCATGGGTGGCACCGCTGGTCCCGGCCAGGAGGATACCCGCAGCGGTACCGATCGTACTCCTCGCCGCGGCGGCGGCAGTACCGCCCGTCCTCGGGGTGCCAAGGGGGTTCGGCCCGCCGAGGAGCATGGGCCTGGGGGTGGACTGGGACATCTACCCGGACGGCCTGGCCGACTTCCTGGAGGAGAACCCCGCCCTGCTGGACCTGCGCGTCCTCAACTCCAACGAGATATCCGGCTACCTGGAGTACCGCTTCGGCGAGCGGCTGCCGCTCTACATGGACGGCAGGTGCCACCTCTACCCGCAGGAGCTGTACGCGGAGTACATCGCGCTCACCAGGGCCCCGGACCTGTCGCTGGCATCCTACCAGATGGAGGTCGTGTCGGAGAGGGGCTTCGGGCTGGCGCTCCTGGACCATCCCCGGAGCGAGGGATCGGTGGCCTACCTGCTGGCGACCCTCCCTGGCTGGAGGGCGGTCTACTGGGACGAGCTGACCGTCGCCTACGCGAGGGAGCCGGTGCCTCCCGGCGTTCCCACCGCCGGCCTGGAGACGGTCGACCCGCTGCTTCCGGGGGACCTCCTGGAGCGGCCGCTCCACTCGCTGCCGGCTCCCATGCTCGAGTCGGAGCTGCTGCCGGCGGCAGGGCTCGGATGGGAGCCGGCCATAACGGCCTCGTCGGCACTGCTCCTCAGGGACTCCTCGGATTGCTCCGGCTACCGGGCCGGGCTGCTGCCGGACTCCTCGCGGGAGGCGCTCCTCTCCGCTCTCGCGGGGGAGCCGCCCCGCTCGACCGACCCGAGGCTCCTGACGGTCAGGTGCTGGGCGCTCTGCCGGCAGGGCCTCGCGGAACAGGCGCTGGAGGCGGCCGAAGCCTCCGGGGACGACGCCCTGCTCACCTCCGCCCGGGTGCTGGCGGGCCTGCCTGCGGAGCCGGGGTCGCAGCCGCCGCCGGTGGTACCCTCCGGCGCGTGGGGACGCTACGCCGACGGCAGCGCCTCCCCGGCGGAGTCGCTGGCGGTGATGGTATCCTCTCTGGCGGCCTGCGGCCGTCTGCAGGAGTCTGTAGGCTCCGCCGACGCCCTGCTGGACGGTCCGGCGGGAGCGGAGCCCTGGACCCTCTGCTGCGCCGGTCGGACGCTGGCTCTGGCCGGCGACCGGGAGGGGGCGCTCTCCGCCCTGGACAGGGCACTCGGCCTCTCGGCCAACCCCTACACCCTCACCCTGGCCGGGAGCGTGCTCGGCATGCTGGGCGAGCACGGTGAGGCGGTCCCACTGCTCCGCAGCGCCGTCGAGATGGCCCCCGGCCTGGACCGCTCCAGGCTGGAGCTGGCCGAGGCGCTCTGGAGGAGCGGACGGATCGCCGAGGCTGCCGCTCACTACCGAACCCTCCGGGAAAGGGGTTATCTTCCCGAGTCCTCCGCCCTGCGGATGCGCTGGGCCGAGGCGCTGGCCGGCGGCTGACGCCGGCGGCCCCTGATGCGACGCGCTTGACACGATGACGGACGGACCGATCGGAGAAACCTGATGTCGATGATAAAGAGGATGGTCAGCGACTTCCTCGCCAGGCTCGCGCGAAAGCGCGAGGGCGGCGGCGAGGGGGCCATCGAGAAGCAGAGGAAGAAGGGGAAGCACACCGCACGGGAGCGGGTCGAGATGCTGCTGCTCGACGAGGACAGCTTCCTGGAGATAGACCTCTTCGTCGAGCATACCGCCAGGGACTTCGGGATGGACCGGAAGGAGCTGGCTGGCGACGGCGTCATAACCGGCTACGGCAGGGTGGCGGACAGGCCGGTCGCGGTCTTCGCCCAGGACTTCACCGTTGCCGGAGGCTCGCTGGGAAGGGCTCACGCCAAGAAGATAACCAAGGTCATGGACGTGGCCGCGGAAGGACTAATGCCCCTGGTGGGGATAAACGACTCGGGCGGGGCGAGGATACAGGAGGGCGTCGAGTCGCTCTGCGGCTACGGCGAGATATTCTACAGGAACACCAGGCTGAGCGGCGTGGTACCCCAGATATCGGTGATACTCGGCCCATGCGCCGGCGGCGCGGTCTACTCCCCGGCCCTCACCGACTTCGTCTTCGTGGTCGACAGGATATCCAACATGTTCATCACCGGCCCGCAGGTGATCAAGACGGTGCTGGGCGAGGAGGTGACCCAGGAGGAGCTGGGCGGCGCCAGGACCCAGACATCCATAACCGGCAACGCCCACTTCTACGCGGAGAGCGAGCCGGAGGCCTTCGACCAGGTGAAGAGGCTGCTCTCCTTCCTGCCCGCCAGCTGCTACGAGCTCCCCCCGCATCACAGGCCGGTCCCGCCGATTCGTCCGCTGGGCGACGACGTGATACCGGACGACCGCCGGGAGGCCTACAGCGTCAGGGACATCATCCGCGGCATCGTCGACGCCTCTGACTTCTTCGAGGTGAGCGAGGGCTGGGCGAGGAACATAGTCACCGGCTTCGCCAGGCTGGGCGGCAGGACCGTGGGCGTGATAGCGAACCAGCCCCGGGTGCTGGCCGGCGTGCTGGACGTGGACGCGTCGGACAAGGCGGCCCGCTTCATACGCTTCTGCGACAGCTTCAACATCCCGCTGCTGACCTTCGTGGACACGCCCGGATACCTGCCGGGGGTCGACCAGGAGCACGCCGGGGTCATAAGGCACGGGGCGAAGCTCCTCTTCGCCTACTCCGAGGCGACCGTGCCGAAGCTGACCGTGATAATGCGGAAGGCCTACGGCGGGGCCTACATCGCCATGTGCAGCCGCCACCTGGGCGCCGACTTCGTCGTCTCCTGGCCCTCGGGCGAGATAGCGGTCATGGGTCCGGAGGGCGCCGCCAACATCATCTTCCGCAGGGAGATACAGGCCGCCGAGGACCCGGAGCAGTGCCGCCGGGAGAAGGTGGCGGAGTACGAGGAGAAGTTCTCCAACCCGTACGTCGCCGCCGCCAGGGGGTACGTCGACACCATCGTCAGCTCCGGCGGCACGAGGGACGTCCTGCTGCAGGCGCTGGAGGTGGTCGGCACCAGGACCGCCGGGCCCAAGCACGGCAACATACCCCTCTAGCGGAAGGCTGCTATGTCCGAGAGCGAAGAGCGCCTGGGCAGGCTGAGGATAGACGACACGGAGTACAGGACGGAGGTCCCGGAGGGCAGCATCGGCCGCTCACGGGGCGTCGCCGACCCGAGGAAGGTGAGGGCCTTCATACCGGGGACCATCGTGGAGGTCCGGGCCGCCGCGGGCGAGCGCGTCGCCCGGGGGGACGTGCTCCTCCTGCTGGAGGCCATGAAGATGTACAACGAGGTCTGCGCCGAGGTGGACGGGACCGTGGCCGAGGTCCACGTCCGTCCCGGGGAGAG
This sequence comes from uncultured bacterium, assembly GCA_964423505.1. Taxonomy (GTDB): domain Bacteria; phylum Fermentibacterota; class Fermentibacteria; order Fermentibacterales; family JCC-6; genus CAYREX01. The sequence continues at coordinate 31,674 of CAYREX010000006.1, forward strand.
GGTGGCCAAGGACCAGCTCCTGGCGGAGCTGAGCTGACCGCCTGCCCGCAGGGGGTGCAGAAGGACCGCCCGGCGCCGGAGGGCGCCGGGCGGTCGTCCATGCGGGGCTGTCCGCCGCGGGCTACTCCTGACCGGAGCCGTACTGCTCGGCCTTCTCCATGGCCTCGATGGCCTCGTTCCTCATGCCGAGCCTGCTGTACGTGCTGGCCAGCAGCTCCCAGTACCTGGCGTTCTCAGGAGCGAACTGCAGGGCGGTCTCCAGGGCCTCGGCGGCCTCCTCGTCCTGCTCCAGCCTGTTGTAGCAGGCGAACTGCGTGTAGTAGACGGAGGCGAGCTCGTCGGGGCTGAGCCCCTCTATCCCCAGGGTCTCGCCCAGCCTCTCCAGCGCCTGCTCGTACTCCTCCATGGCGAACCTGACGTTGGCCATGGTGGCGAGTATCAGGTAGTCGTCGCCGATGATCTCCCTGGCGGCCTGCAGCTCCGCTATGGCCTCCTGCATCTCCTCCATCTCCATGAGCGCGTAGCCCTTGGAGACGAGCATGTTCGCCCTCAGCTCGTCGGCCTCGGCCTGGTCCAGCCAGCCCTCGCTCACGCCCACCTCTATCTGCGTCAGGGCCTCGTCGAAGGTCTCGATGGCGGCGTCGTACTCCCCCTCGAGCATGTAGCTCTCGGCTACGGCCTCCAGGGCGTCGACGTTCGTGGGGTCTATGTCCAGGGCGGCCATGTACTGGTCGCGGGCCTGCTGGAGCAGCTCCGCAGGCTGGTCCGGCGACTGCTGGGCCATCATGCTGAGGACGCTGCCGGCGTTGTAGTGGGCCTGGAGGGTGGTGAGAGTGACCATGTCCAGGTCCTGGGCGTAGTACTCGTAGGTCATCGGGTCGTCGGCGTCCTCCAGCTGCGCCTCCAGCTCCGTCATGAGCTCCGCGCCCTTGTCCGCCGCCGAGAGGAACCTCTCGAGGGCCGCGTCGAGGTCGGAGTTCATGTTCAGCTCGACGTCGCCGAGCATCAGGTCGAAGTTCGGCCTCCCGGGGATTATGGCGTTGCCGGTCTCCAGCAGGTCCACCGCCTCCGTGACCTCGCCGTCGCCGAGCAGCGTCCCCGCGGCGTTGAAGAAGGTGAACCAGTAATCGGACATGTCGTGCTCGCCCGGAGCCAGCTCGTGGGCGGTCTGGAGGGAGCGCGCCGACTCGACCCAGTCGCTGAGGCTGGCCTCGGCCCGGCCCTTCCAGTACCAGAGCTCGGCGTCAAGCGAGTCGCCGGTGGCGATGAGGCTGTCCGCGAGATGGACCGCCGCCTGGTACTCGTTGTTCTGCATGTGGACCTTGATGCCGGTCACTATGGGCGACTGGCATGCCGTGAGTGCGGCGATCGCCGTCAACGCCAGGGGGATTGCCCAGCGTATGCTCTTTCTCTGCATCGGGTTGTCCTCCGTTCACTGGCCCCCCTGCCGATGCCGGGGGCCGATGGGTAATTCAGCTAGGAAATCTAGCCGATTCGGGGGCGAGGTCAATATTGACTTCGGCCGCTTCCCTCTGCAGCGTATGCATCCGTCGGCGGAGGTAATATGCCCTCGATCATTGCGATAGCCTACCTTCTCATGGGCCAGCTGGCCGTCTCGGCCAGCGTGGGCCTCGGTCCGGGCGAGTCCCCGGGGGATCTCCCGAGGGAGGCGTCGGTCCTCATAGACCGCCAGACCATCGTCTTCCTGGAGAACGGCCGGGAGGTCAACCTGGCCCTGGTCTCGACGGGCAGGACCGGCTACGACACGCCGGAGGGGGAGTTCAGCGTCCTCTACAGGCGCCGGTCTCCGGTATCCAGCACCTACAACGTCAGGATGCCCTACTGGCTCTGCATACATCCCACGGGACAGATAGGCCTCCACCAGACCTTCCGCAGCGGCACCAACAACCTGGGCACCAGGCAGTCGCACGGCTGCATAAGGATGGGCGAGACCACCGCCAGCTGGAGCTACGACTGGCTGAGGGTCGGCTCCCGTGTGAGGGTGCAGGGCGAGGGCCCCAGGCTCCCGGGCAGCTAGCGGCTAGACCAGCTCCGGGCGCTCCCTCTCCAGCGTGGCCACCACCTTGCGGAGCTCCTGCGCCCTGGCGTCGGACATCACGAGGGTGACGTCCCCGGTGCGGACCACCGAGAGGCCGCTGACACCGAGCAGGACCGTGAGGCCCTCCTCGCTCCAGACGGTGCAGTCCCCGCTCTCCAGCGACAGGACCTCTCCCCTCCCTGCGCCGCACCGCCTGGCCGCGGGCCAGTCGCCGGCGTCGTCCCACGCGAACCGGGCAGGTACGACCGCCACCCTCTCCGACCGCTCCATCACCCCGTAGTCAATGGAGACGGCATCGAGTCGCTCCCATGCCTCCCGCTCCGGCCTCCTGTCCGGGCCGAGCCCCGAAAGGCCCCGGCGGAGCCCGGGAAGGTAGCGCTCCAGCTCCTCCAGGACCACCCCGGCCCTGAACACGAAGATGCCGGCGTTCCAGAGGTAGCCGCCGTCGGAGAGAAGCCTGGCGGCCGTCGAGGCGTCCGGCTTCTCCAGGAAGCGGGACACCCTGTACGTCCCCTCGAGGACCTCTTCGCCCACCTCGATGTAGCCGTACCCGGTGGCGGGCCTGTCCGGCTGCACGCCGAGGGTCACCATGCGACCGCCCATAGCCGCGCCCACCGCCGAGGCGAGGTCCTCGGCGAACGTCTCGACGTCGGGCACGATGTGGTCCGAGGGGAGGACGGCCATCGGGGCGGCCCCGCCCGCCCTCTCCGAGACGGTACCGGCCGCCCAGCCGATGCAGGCGGCGGTGTTCCTGCCCGAGGGCTCCAGCAGGACGTTCCGTGCCGGGAGCTCCGGCAGCTGATCCCGTACAAGACCGTCGTAGCGCTCCCCGGTCACCACCAGCGTCCTCTCCGGCGGGCAGAGCCGCCGGACCCTGTCAGCGGTGGCCTGTATCATCGTCCTGCCGCAGCCGGTCAGGTCGAGGAACTGCTTCGGCCTCTCCCGCGTGGAGACCGGCCAGAACCTGGTTCCCCTCCCTCCCGCCATTATCACGCAGTGAAGATCACTCATCAATCCCTCCTATGGCGTAGGCGAGGGCGCCCCCCTCCCCTTCCAGGAGCACCTCCCCCCCCTCCAGGTCGGCGACGATGCAGGCCGGCGCCACCGCCCCTCCCCCGGCGGCCCCGGAGGCGTGCGTGGCGGAGCCGGAGACGAGGAAGAGCGCACCGCCGGGCGGCAGCGATGCCGTCCCGGAGGTCACGGCCTCCAGGGTGTAGGAGGCACATCCGGGGATGCGGCCGAGGGGGGTCCAGTCCCGGCCGGCCTCAACCGGCCTGCCGCCTGCGCCCCAGTCTATCGCGGCGAGTGACTCCTCGACGTGCAGGCGCCTGGCCCTGCCGTCGGCACCGGTCCTGTCCCAGTCGTAGAGCCTGTAAGTCACGTCCGTGTTGGTCTGGACCTCCAGGACCGAGACCCCGGGGCCGAGGGAGTGCAACGTACCCGGAGGGACGTGGACGATGTCGCCGGGGGCAAGCGGCCGGCGGAGGAGGACCTCCTCCGTCCCGCCCCGCTCCACCGCCTCCATGAGCTCCCTCCGGCCGACGCCCTCACGGAGCCCCCCCATCATCCAGGCGTCCGTCGCGGCCTCCAGGACTATCCACGTCTCCTCCTTCATGGGCGGTCTACGGTCCCTTCCGGGGTGCACCTGCACCGAGAGGCGGTCGGCGGTGTGAAGGGTCTTCACCAGTAGCGGGTACCGCCCGCCGCCGGGCAGCAGCCCCCGGGACACCAGGCCGGCCGCGTCCGTCTCCGGCCCGCCCCCGAGCGGGGTGAGAGGGGAGGAGCCCTCGTCGTCGTCGTAGAGCCACCAGATCTCGCCGACCGGCGCATCCCCGCCGGGGAGCGCCCCCCATATCCTCTGAACCCTCCTCGGGGAGGCCAGGTATATCATCCTCCGCCTGCTCCCTTCAGCTCCAGCAGGTGGCGGACCAGAACGGGCCCGCTGCCGTCGCGCTCAGGGTGCCACTGCACCCCGATCGCCATCCCGTCGATCGACTCTATCGCCTCGAGGAGGCCGTCCCCGCTCCTGGCGGCAGCCCTGTATCCCGGCGGGGCCTGACCGACCGCCTGCCTGTGGTAGCTGGAGACCTCCGGCGCCTTCCCGAGCAGCCGACGGAGGGCGGTGTCCCGCGCCGTCTCCACCGGGTGCGTCAGGGGGTCCTCCGGCGAGCCGGAGTGCGCAAGGCACCCCTGGACCTCCGAAGCTATGTCCGTCACGAGCGACGCCCCCTCGGCAATGGCCATCACCTGCATTCCGTGGCAGATCCCCAGGACCGGCACCCCGGCCTGCCTGGCGGTCCCGTAGAGGGAGACCTCCCAGAGCGCCCGGGCCGGGCCGGCCTCCTCCGGCTCCGCCTCGACATCGCCGAGGCTGGCGGGAAGCAGACCCCCTCCTGTCAGCACGAGCAGGTCCAGAAGGGATACCGTGCTCCCCGGCGGTCCGGCGCCCGGCAAGAGAGAAACGGCTTCGCAGCCGGCCTCCGCAGCCATCCGCGCGTAGGCGGAGCCGAGCCGGAAGCTGACAGCCCCCAGCGTACCGGCCCTCCCCGGAGGGGTCGGCACCCAGCTCGGGGTCAGCCCTGCGAGGGGGCGGTCGCTCATCCCATCTCCGTCATCCTGAGGACCGCCTTCAGGGCAGCCTCGCTGACCTCGCGGGGCAGCTCCACCCGGCCGGTCATGCCCTCCAGGCAGGCGAGGACCTTCTCCGGCGTGGTCACCTTCATGTCCTCGCACCTTATCCCGCCCGCAGCCCTGAACCGGCGGTCGGGGAAGAGGGTCTCGAGCCTGTGGACCATCCCGGCCTCGGTCCCTATGACGAACCGGGCCGCGCCGGACTCGCGCACGCGGCGTATCATCCCACCGGTGCCCATCACCCCGCTGGCCATCTCCCACGCCTCCGGCGGGGTCTCGGGATGCACCAGCACCTCGGCGTCGGGCCATTCCCGCCGCGCACTCTCCAGGTCTTCGAGGTCCATACCCGCGTGCGGATCGCAGGCGCCCTGCCAGAGGTGGACGGTCCTCTCCGTGCGGCGGGAGACGAAGGTGCCCAGGTTCCGGTCCGGGCCGAATATCACCTCCTCCGAGGGCACCGCCGAGACGACCTCGACGGCGTTGGCGGAGGTGCAGCAGGCGTAGCTCATGGCCTTGGCCTCCGCCGGCGAGTTGACGTACATGACCGTGAGCGCCTCCGGGTGCTCAAGCTGCATCCGGGCCAGGTCCCCGGTATCCACGCAGTCGGCCAGCACGCAGCCGGCCTCCGGCTCCGGCATGAGGACCGTCTTCGAGGGGGAGAGGATGCTGGCGGTCTCCGCCATGAAGCGGACCCCGCAGAGGACGATGACCTCCTCCCGGGCCGACGCGGCCCTCCTGCTCAGCTCCAGGGAGTCCCCGACATGGTCTGCCAGAGCCTGGATGTCCGGGGGCTGGTAGCTGTGAGCGAGTATCACGGCGCCCCGCTCTCTCCTCAGGTCCTCTATCCCGGCGGCTGCTTTCCCGATCATCCGGCGCTCCCTTCCCAGCTCTCGACGATGCCGGCGCACAGCACCTCGTCCGACTGATATAAGACGCACACCTGACCGCCTGCAACGGCGCTGACGGGCCGATCGAAGGTCACCCGGAGCCCCCCGCCGAGCCACTCGGCGAGGGCCGGGCTGGGCTGCCCCCCCGACGTCAGGACCGCCTCCGCGCGGAAGGCTCCCTCCCCGGCCCCGGAGAGCCTGTTGACCCCGCGGAGCATGCAGCCGGTGCGGAGGAGGTCTGGAGCGGGGCCGACGCTCACGGTGCGGGAGCCGGGGTCCGTCGACAGGACGTAGAGGGGCTCCCGGAAGCCGGGCAGCGAAGCCCTCATCCCCACGGTGGGCCAGGCTGCGCGGACGGTGCCCAGGGGCCTCCCGTCGCGGTCTACAGCCAGGTGCTCCGCCGGGGCATCCGGCCGGGGGAAGCAGAGGTCCATGCTCTCCCTCTCCCGGAAGGGCAGGCCCCGGGCGTCGGCCATCCGCCTGACCTCCTCCTTTCTCATGCAGCCCAGCGGGAGCCATGTCCTCCGCAGGGTCTCCGCCTCCACCAGCGAGAGGAAGTAGCTCTGGTCCTTCCGGCGGCTCAGGGCACGACGCAGGGGAGGGGAGCCGGCCCTCGCGTAGTGGCCGGTGACGAGCACCTCGTCCCGGCCCAGCATGCCCGAGGGGATGGCGAGCTTCACGGAGGCGTTGCAGAGGGCGCAGGGGTTCGGGGTGCCGCCGGAGAGCCATGTCTCCCTCGAGGGAGCGGCCACCCGGAGCTCGAACGCCGCGGCGGCCTCCACCACCTCCAGCCGGATGCCCAGCGCCCCGGCTGCGGCGGCGGCCTCCACCGGCGCTCCCTCCCCCTGCATGTCCAGGAAGCAGGCCCTGACCCTGCCGAGCCTCTCCACGGCCAGGGCGGCGGCCAGGACAGAGTCGACGCCGCCGGAGAGGGCCACCAGCGCCGATGACGCCGTCAGAGGAAGAGGCTCTCCGATGTCATCTCCGGCGGCTTCGGCAGCCCCAGGAGCTCGAGAACCGTGGGCGCCACGTCCGAGAGGATTCCACGGGACCTCAGCCTCCTTTCCCGGGCATCCGCCGCGACGTAGATGAGCTCCACGGGGTTCGTGGAGTGGCTGGTCTGGACCGAGCCGCCGGCCTCCCGCATCTGCTCGGCGTTGCCGTGGTCCGCGGTCACGAGGAGCCTGGCACCGGCTTCGAGCAGCTTCGGGACCAGCCTGCCCAGGCAGCGGTCCACCGTCTCCACCGCCCTGACGGCGGCATCGAAGACCCCCGTGTGACCGACCATGTCGCAGTTGGCGTAGTTGACCAGGACGAATGCGTAGTCCATCTCCTCCATGCGCCGGAGGAGCTCGTCCGTGACCCGCTCCGCCTCCATCTCCGGGTGGCTGGCGTAGGAGGAGGCGTCTATGCCGCTGGTCACCTCCACCTGGTCCTCCCCGGGGAAGGGCTCTGTGGACTTGCCGTTGAAGAAGCTGGTGACGTGCCGGAACTTCTGCGTCTCCGATATCCGAAGCTGCCTCAGCCCCGCCTTCGAGAGGACCTCGCCCAGGATGCCGTCCATGCCGCCGGCTCCGGAGATGGGGCTTACGATGTAGCTGTCGAAGCCGTCGTAGTACCTGGTGAGGCCCACGTAGAGCAGGTCCGGCACCGGCTCGGCCTCCCCGGGGTAATCGTCGCGCATGAAGGCCTTTGTCAGCTGGATGGCCCTGTCCTGCCTGTAGTTGGTGTGCAGCACGGTGTCGCCCGGCTCCATTCCCCGGTACCATCGCATGCGCGTGGGCGGGACGTACTCGTCGAACATCTCCTCCCCGTCCGGGGTCCTGTCGGAGCCGTAGGAGCTCTCGATGGCCTTCAACGGGTCGTCGGCCACGCGTCCCCGGCCATGGGCGATGCAGTCGTAGGCCATGTCGGTGAGGCGCCAGCTCCTGGAGCGGTCCATCCCGTAGTACCGCCCCATCATGGTGCCGAGCCTGCAGCCGCCCACCGCGGAGGCGGCCTCCAGCAGCCCCTCCATGTAGCCCACCGAGCTCCTGGGCGGCGTGTCCCTGCCGTCCAGGAAGGGGTGGAGCACTATGGAGCCCTCCGGATACTCGCTCCTGGCGCGGCGCATGAAGGCGAAGAGGTGGTCCTGGTGCGCGTGCACCCCCTCGTCCTGGAGGAGGCCGAGCAGGTGAAGGGTGGAGCGGTTCTCCCTCCAGGTGGAGACCAGCCGCCGCCAGGCTGGGGAATCCCAGATCGAGCCGCCCTCGATGCCGTCGTTCACCCGGGTCAGCTCCTGCTTCACGACCCTTCCGGCGCCCATGTTCAGGTGGCCCACCTCGCTGGACCCCTGGAAGCCCTCCGGCAGCCCGACGGCCCTGCCGGCTGCGTCCAGCACGGTTACGGGGTACTCCGCTCGGAGCCGGTCGGTCACCGGCGTCCCGGCGGCGGCAACGGCGTTCCCCGCCTTCGAGTCCGATATGCCCCATCCGTCCCGCACGACGACTACTACCGGCTTCGGCATCCGCCTGTCACCTCCACTCCCCCGCCATCGACCACCCGGCCGGCGACGAAGGCGGCCTCGCCCGCCTCGCGGAGAACCGACAGCGCGAAGTCGGCCTCCTCTCCGGGGACTACCGCCAGCATGCCGGCACCGAGGTTGAACACCCTCTCCATCTCGGCCTCGTCCACCTCGCCGAGCCTGCGGATGAGCCGGAAGACCGGCGGCTCCTCCCAGGATCGCTCGACGACCGCGCCGCAGCCGCCGGGAAGCACCCTGGAGAGGTTGCCGGCGAGGCCGCCTCCGGTGACGTGGGCGAGCCCCCGCACCATCCGGTGCCCGAGCAGCTCCCCCACCGGGGCCAGGTAGCTCCTGTGGACGGCCAGCAGCGCGTCCGCGACGCTCTCGCCGCCGAGGTCGTCCGGCCTCTCCTCCGGCCGGAGACCGGCGGTCTCGAAGAGCACCCTCCTGGCCAGGGAGTAGCCGTTGGTGTGGAGCCCGGAGGAGGGCAGGCCGATGACGGCGTCCCCCGGCCTGATGCCGGAGCCGTCGACGATTCTGTCGTGCTCAACCATGCCCACCACCGTGCCGGCGAGGTCGTAGTCCCCCTCGGCGTAGAAGCCGGGCATCTCCGCTGTCTCGCCTCCCAGGAGCGCGCAGCCGTTCTCCCGGCAGGCCGCCGCCAGCCCCTCCACCAGCTCCGAGACCACACCGGAGGAGAGCCTTCCGCAGGCGATGTAGTCCAGGAAGAAGAGCGGTTCCGCCCCCTGCACCAGGATGTCGTTCACGCAGTGGTTGACCAGGTCACGCCCGACGGTCCCGTAGCGGCCGGTCATCGAGGCCACCTTCATCTTCGTGCCCACTCCGTCGGTGCTGGCCGCCAGCACCGGGTTCTCCATCCCGGAGAGGTGCGGTCGGAAGAGCCCCCCGAAGCTGCCGACGTCCGAGAGGACCCTGCCGTCGAAGGTGGAGCGGACGCTCTCACGTATCAGTGAGACCGCCCTCCCGGCCTCCTCCAGGTCGACGCCGCTCTCCCGGTAGGTCCCCGGCATCAGAGGCACCACTCGCCCAGCTGGTTGGTGGAGAGGAAGTACTCGAGGCGCTCGTCTATGCCGTCCCTGGTCAGCTCCCTGAGGTTGGTGACCCCGAAGCCGCTCACGGCGTAGCTGGCGTTCACCGATCCGTAGGCCAGCCCCTTCTTCACCAGCTGGTGGTCCAGCGGCCTGTCGCAGCCGGATATGTATCCGAGCATCCCGGAGGCGAAGGTGTCCCCGGCGCCGGTCGGGTCAACTATGCTGCGGAGGGGGAAGGCGGGGAGGTTGAACAGGCCCTCCCGGTCGAAGACCATGGCTCCGGCGGCGCCCATCTTCACCACGGCGTAGGAGGGGCCCTGGTCCAGCAGGAAGTCCGCCGCCTCGAAGAGGTTGGACCTCCTGGAGAGCTGCCTGGCCTCCGAGCTGTTCACGAACACGATGTCGACCCTGTGCAGGACGTCCAGCACCCGGTCCCGCTTCTGGTCTATCCAGAGGTTCATCGTGTCCACGGCGATCCACCTCGGGTCGCTCACCTGGTCGAGGACGCTCAGCTGCAGCTCCGGGTCTATGTTGGCCAGGAAGACGCACTCCGTCCTGTCGTAGCCCTCCGGTATGCTGGGGGAGAAGCTGGCGAAGACTCCCAACTCCGTCCTGACCGTCCTGGCGTCGCCGAAGTCGGGACCGTAGACGCCCTCCCACCTGAAGGTGGGCCCCTGACCGGTTGCCAGGCCCCTCACGTCGATGCCCCGCTCGGCGAGGAAGCGCTTCTCCGGCATGGGGAAGTCCGGCCCGACAACGCCGACCACCCTTACGATGTCGTAGCAGGAGGCGCCCAGGGAGAAGTAGACGGCGGAGCCGCCCAGCGTCTCCTCCACCTTCCCCGCGGGGGTCGTGAGGGTGTCCAGAGCTACTGAGCCAACGACCAAGAGTGCCATGTCCTCCCGCCTTTCCGGCGCTTACATCCTCTCGGGGGCGCAGACCCCCAGAATACCGAGCACGTCCGCCACTGTCCTCCTGCAGGCCTCGCAGAGCAGGAGCCTGGCGGAGGAGACCTCCGGGGCGCCCGGGTCGACGACCCTGACGTCCTGGTAGAACCGATGGAAGCCGGTGGCCAGCTCGGCGAGCAGCTCGGTGAGCCTGTGGGGCTCCAGCGCCGCGGCTGCCGCGGCAACCCTCGGCGGCACCGACTCCAGCTGGCGCATGAGCTCCCTCTCCCTGGGGCCGTCCAGCAGCCGGGCCAGCTCCGGGGCCTCCGCCTCCTCTCCGGGGAGGCCTATGCCGGCCTCCTCGGCGGTCCTCAGTATCCCGCTTATCCGGGCATGCGCGTACTGGACGTAGTAGACCGGGTTCTCCTCCGACTGGCTCCGGGCCAGGTCCAGGTCGAACTCCATGTGCGCCTCGGCCCTCCTTGTCAGGAAGAGGTAGCGGGTCACGTCCACCGAGCCCACCTCCTCCACCAGTCCGCGCAGTGTGACGAACTCCCCTGCCCTGGTGGACATCTTCACCTGCCTGCCCTCGCGCACCAGGGTGACGAACTGGTGTATGACCACCCGGAGCCTCTCCGCCTCCTCCGGTCTGAGTGCGGAGACCACCGCGGTCACGTCCCTGCTGGTGTCGATGTGGTCGGAGCCGAAGACGTCCACCGAGAGGTCGTATCCCCGGCCCAGCTTCTCCAGGTGGTAGGCGATGTCGGGCATCCTGTAGGTGTACTCGCCGCTCTCCCTCCTGACCACCCTGTCCTCTGGCCTTCCCAGGGCGGTCAGCCGGAGCCAGAGCTTGCCGGAGCCGGAAGGCTCCTCGTAGACCAGTCCTCCCGGGTGCCCGGGAAGCTCCCGGAGCTCGTGAAGGGTCCGCTCCACCGCTCCCGGTATCAGCTCGCTCTCCCTGAAGTACCGGTCGAAACGGATACCCAGCAGCTCCAGGTCCCCCTCGATGCTCTCCATGGCCCTCTCGGTGGCCACCCGCCGGAACAGCTCCCGGTCCCGCTCCCGGTCGAGGCCGGACCCGCGGGCCTCCAGGAGCTCTTCGGCCCAGGCGGAGACGTAGGAGCCCTCGTACCCTCCCTCGGGTACCGGGACGTCCTCTCCGAGGAGCTGACGGTACCGTGCGGCCAGCGAGAGGCCGAGCAGCCTCGTCTGCCTTCCGGCGTCGTTGTAGTAGTACTCCCTCTCCACCTCCCAGCCGACGGCCTCCAGAAGGCCGGATATGGCCTCACCCAGGACGGCCTGCCTGCAGTGCCCGACGGTGAGGGGGCCGGTGGGGTTGGAGCTGACGAACTCCACCAGGGCCCTTCGGCCCTCTCCGGCGGCGGGGAGCATCGGCCGGAGGCCGTCGACGGCCAGACGGGCGGCCGTGCCGGCCAGGTACGGAAGCGAGAGCCTGATGTTCAGGAAGCCCGGTCCGTCGACGGTGGCCGATGCCACCGCATCGGTGGCCACCGAGAGGGCGTCACGCATCAGGCCGGCTATCTCCCGGGGTGGCCGCCGCACCTGCGAGGCGAGCCTCAGGGCCGTCGCGGAGGAGAGGTCGCCGAGCTCCAGGTTGTCGGAGGCGGCGACCTCCGGCGGACCGGAGGGGATGTCATCTCCCCAGCGCTCCCGGAGCGCCCGCTGCAGGACCTCGGCGAGCAGCCGCCTCAGGCCTGTCGGTGAAGGGTTCAAGTGGCCTCGTCGCCTTCGTCGGGGAAATCGAGCCTCGGGACGTCGCTCCAGAGCATCTCCAGGGCGTAGTACGCCCGCCTGTCCGGCAGGAAGATGTGCACCACCAGCTCTATCAGGTCGATGAGTATCCAGCTGCCCTCGTCGTATCCCTCCACGTGGTGCCTGGAGAGCCCGGTCTCCTTCGCCGCCCGCTGCACGCTGTCAGCCATGGCCCTGGCCTGTATCCTGTTCTCCGCGGTGGCTATCAGGAAGATGTCCATGGTAAGCGGCATCCCGCTCATGTCCAGCGCCACCACGTCCCGCCCGTGCAGCTCGTGAAGGGCACGCACGATCCTCTCGAGGACCTCGTCAGCCAAGCGTCACCTCCAGACTAGAGCCCCGCGGGTGGGTCCGCGGCGAAATCCTGTCCCAGGCAGACGGTCACCTCGACCTCGGGGTCCTCCCGGACCTCCCAGACCACACGGGTCTCCGGCAGCCCCAGCGCGCCGGCTATCTCCCGGGCGGCGGTAAGGTCCCTCACGTGGGATACTATCACGCTCTCGTAGTAGGGCTTCCAATCGGTGTCCGACGGCTCGCCAGGGGCGACCACGGTCATGCCGATATCGCCGGCACCGAGGATGTAGCGCTGCGTCCGTCCGGCCAGGCCGTCCTCCATGGTCCCGTTCAGCACCAGCATGCGCACCGTGTCCGGCAGGGCGGGCTGCGGCTCTCCACCGATCTCGGGGGAGGCGGCCGCCGTATCCGCCTCCGGCTCCGCCGCCCCCTCCGCCGGCCCGGCCGGCTCCTCCCCCGCACCCGGGGGGGGTACGAGGACCGTAAGGGCTATCACCCCGAGGGCCACCGCCGCTATGGCCCAGCGCCAGGGGAAGCCGCCGCGTCCGCCGCTCATCGGTCCCCTCCCGCATCGCCGAAGAAGGGGACGAGGGTCTCGTAGCTCTCCTCCAGCATCCTGGAGAGGACCCTCGTCTGGGCCACGGACGTCATGAAGTTCACGTCGCCCGGCCACCTGGGCAGCACGTGGAGGTGGAGGTGGCCCTCTATGCCGGCGCCGGCGCAGGAGCCGATGTTCCAGCCGCCGTTGATCCCCTCGCAGCCGAGACCCTCGGCCAGGGCCCTCTCGCAGTTGCAGAGGAGCTCGGTGACCGTGCGCGACTCCTCCGGGGTGAGGCTGCTCATGTCCGGCAGGTGACGGGTGCAGACCACCATCATGTGACCGTCTATGTAGGGGTAGCGGTTGAGGACGACGAAGGCGCCGGCCTCCCTCCGGAGAACGTAGTTGGGTCGGTCCAGCTCCGGTGAGCCGGCTATCCCGCAGAGGACGCATCCCTCCCGCCGGTCGCCGTCTATGTACTCCCTGCGCCAGGGCGCCCAGAGCCTGCCGGGGCCGCTCAAGCGTCCCCCCCGCCGGCAAGGACCGTGTAGGGGGCCAGCACCGTTCCCGGGCCGACATCCGCCTTCTCGACGATGCATCCGTCCATTATCCTGCAGCCGTCACCGACGGAGGTCCCGCCGGAGAGCCTGACGCCCCTTCCAACGTAGACGTCGCGGCCTATCTCGACGCCCTCCTCTATCCATACCGAGCCGGGGTCCGGGATGGTGACGCCGGCCCGCATGTGCCCCTCCAGCACCCGCAGCCGGAGGCAGTCGGTGGCCTCGGCCAGCTGGACCCGGTCGTTGACGCCGCTGACCTCCCGCCAGTCATCCGCCAGCACCGCGGCACACCTTGTCCCGGTATCCCGTGCGGCCACCACCGCGTCGGTCAGGTAGTACTCACCCTGGTCGTTGTCGCTGCCTATCATCCCGAGCAGGCCCGGCAGCAGGTCTCCGCCGAAGGACATGATGCCGGTGTTGACCTCCTGGACCTGTCGCTGGGACGGGGTGGCGTCACGCTCCTCCACTATGCAGGAGAGGAGACCGTTCTCCCTGATTATCCTGCCGTAGCCGGTCGGGTCGGGCGGCTTCATGGTAAGAACCGCCAGACCGGCGCCGAGGGAGGTCCTGCGCTCCTCCAGCAGCTCTATGGTGCCGCTCTCCACCAGGGGGACGTCTCCGAGGAGGACGACTACCGGCCCCTCCCCGAGCGAGTCGATGGCGCAGGAGACCGCGTGGGCCGTACCGAGCTGCTCCTCCTGCACCGCCCACTCCGCTCCCTCGCTCTCCACGAGGGGGATGATCAGCTCGCGTCCGTGGCCGACGACGACGACCACCCTCTCGAGGCCGGCCGCCCGCGCACCGGATATCACCCGGGAGATCATGGGTCTTCCCAGGACGGGATGCATGACCTTGGGGAGGTCCGATCTCATCCGCCTGCCCTGGCCCGCGGCCAGGATGACGCAGCTGCTCAACTGTCCAGCAGCCTGGGCGAGAGGTTCTCCCCGTCGGCCACGACGACCTTTGGCGAGGGGACCTCGTCATCCCGGTCGAGCCAGACGAACTGCAGGACGATGCAGCGGTCGCCGGGGCATACGAGCCTGGCCGCCGCGCCGTTTATGCAGACGGTCCCGCTGCCCCTCTCACCCTCTATCACGTAGGTCTCGAAGCGGCTGCCGGTGTCCAGGTCGGCCACCAGAACCCTCTCCCACGGCCTTATGCCGGAGATGTCCAGCAGGTCCGGGTCCAGGGTGATGGAGCCGACGTAGTCCAGGTCGGCGCCGGTTATCACCATCCTGTGGAGCTTCGCTCCCAAGTAGCACCTGAGCAAGTCAGTCCTCCTCCGGAGGTCCCTCTCCGAGGACCATGTTGTCTATTAGCCTCGTGCCGCCGACGAAGGCGGCCACGGCGATTATGCAGCCGCTCGTGGCCTTCTCAACCGGCACCATGTCGTCCGGCGAGACGACCTCGGCGTACTGCACGCGGAGGAGCGGGGCCTCACCGAGGACGTCCAGGAGCTCGCGCCTGAGGGCGGAGGACCGGCGAACGCCGTAACGGTAGGCCGCACAGGCCCGGAGGAGCCCCCGGTGAAGGGCCGCGGCCTGCACCCTCTCCTCCCCCCGAAGATAGCTGTTGCGGGAGCTCATAGCCAGACCGTCCGGCTCCCGGACGATGGGCGCGGGGACTATCCGGACGCCCATCCGGAGGTCCCGGACCATCCGCCGGACAGCGGCCAGCTGCTGGGCGTCCTTCATGCCGAAGACCGCCGCGGTCGGCCTCACGATGCCGAAGAGAACGGCGCACACGGTGGTCACTCCGTCGAAGTGGCCCGACCGGTACCTCCCGCAGAGACCATCCGTGAGCCCGGATACGCTGACCGTGGTGCTGAAGCCGGGCGGATAGACCTCCTCGGCGGGAGGCGCCAGGAGAAGGTCCGCACCGGCCGCGCCGAGCAGCTCCCTGTCCCGCTCGAGGTCGCGGGGGTAGCTCTCCAGGTCCTCCCCCTCGCAGAACTGGGTCGGGTTCACGAAGACCGAGACGACCGTCCGGTCGCAGAGCCGCACCGCCTTCTCGACCAGGCTGAGGTGGCCCTCGTGCAGGGCGCCCATGGTCGGCACCAGCGCGACGGTCAGCCGCTCATCCCTCCAGCCCTCGGCGACCCTACCGGCGTGGTCGCAGCTTCGGGTCAGCTCGGGGAGGGCCAACTCACCCTCCGTCCATCCTGGGCACGTAGGTGCTGACCCCGCCCCTGTGCCCCTCTATGGCCGCAAGGAGGCCGGCCAGGTCCCCTCTCCGCTCCCTGAAGTCGGCGTGGTCTGTGTTCACGACGAGGGTAGGGTGCCTCCGCGCCCGGAAGAAGTAGTCGTTGTAGGCGTCGGTGAGCCGCTCCAGGTACGAGCGGCTGATGTCGGTCTCGTACGGGCGCCCCCTGCCGTATATCCTCTGAAGCAGCGAGTCGCAGGATGCCTGGAGGTATACGACCAGGTCGGGCATCGGTATCTCGCCCGCCAGTATGGTGGAGAGCCTGTCGTAGAGGGAGAACTCGTCCTCCGAAAGGTTGATTGAGGCGAAGATGCGGTCCTTGGCGAACATGTAGTCGGCCACCGCCCTGCTCCTGAAGAGGTCCAGCTGGGCGAGCTCGCGCTGCTGCCTGAAGCGGCTGAGCATGAAGAATATCTGGGTCTGGAAGGCCCAGGTCTCCCGGTCACGGTAGAACCTGGGCAGGAAGGGGTTCTCCTCCACCTCCTCCAGGACCGGCTCCGCCTCCCAGAGCGATGCCAGTATCCTGCAGAGGGTGGTCTTGCCGACGCCTATCGGGCCCTCGACTACGACGTACCTCAGCTCTCCCCCCATGCCTCCCCTCCCAGCCGGATGCCTACCGGCTCCGGCGTGACCGGGTCGGGGCACGTGCCGACCAGGCTCTCCGGGGTTGCCCCCAGCACCGGCAGCTCGCCCTCCCAGACCTCGGAGAGGGGGAGGAGGACGAAGAGCCTGCGGGCGATGCCGGGGTGGGGCAGGACCAGCTCCTCCGTATCGACCCGGGTCCCGCCGAGGAGCAGCAGGTCGACGTCCATCCTGCGGGCATCGCCCCGCTTCCTGACCGGGGAGCCGAGTCGGCGCTCGACCGCCCTGCACAGATCGAGGAGCTCCATGGCGCTCCCGCCGTACCGCCCTGCGGCCACGGCGTTGAGGAAGCTCCCCCCGGAGGCCCCCTCCGCAGGAGGGCCCTCCCAGACGCGGGAAAAGACCGGACCAGACTCGAGCGGCCAGGAGGCGATGGCCTCTGCTGCGCGGCGCATGGCGGCCTCCCTCTCCCCCAGGTTGCTGCCCAGGGCGACTGCGAACTCAGCCATCCCCCCCCTCTCCCCCGGCAAGCGTGACCGACGCGCAGCCCACGCGGAGGCGGGTCGGCGGGAAGGGCTTCGTGACCTTCACCGTCCACCTCCCCGGGAACGAGGCGCAGAGCGAGTCCAGCGCCGCGCGGGCGAGGTCCTCCACGTACTCGTAGGTATCGCCCTCCAGCGGCAGGAGCCGCTCGCAGACCGCCCCGTAGTCCACGAGGGGGCCCGAGGGGGATGGCGGACCCTTCCAGGTCAGGTCAAGTGGCACGTCCCTCGGGTAGACCCTCTCGGAGGGGGCAACGCCCAGCCTCACCCGGAGGAGAAGGGAGCGCAGCTCCAGCCTGGCGGCGGCCTCCCTCAATCCGAGTCCCTCCGGAGCCATCCGGCGATCCTGCCGCTGCGGAGCTCTCGCTGCTCAAGCCTGCCCAGGGCCTTCAGTATGTCCTCCTCCGGGACGGTCAGGGCGAACCTCACGTAGCCCTCCCCGTAGGTCCCGAAACCGCTCCCGGGGGTGACCACTATGCCCGCACCCGAGATAAGTCGGGAGGCGAACTTCATCGAGTCGGTCCCCCTGGGGAGGGCGACCCACACGTAGAAGGTGGCCGGCGACTCGAACACGTCCCAGTCGAGGCGGCGCAGGCCGTCTGTCAGCAGCTCCCTCCTCCTGCGGAAGGCCTCCAGGAAGGAGGGGTCGTAGCCGTCCATGGCGGAGGCGGCAGCACGCTGGACGGCGGTGAAGACGCCGGAGTCCAGGTTCTCCTTCGCTGTCATGAAGGTCCTGATCAGTCGGCTCCCGCCGGCTACGAAGCCTACCCGCCAGCCGGTCATGTTGAAGGTCTTGGAGAGGCTGTGCATCTCCAGGCAGACCTCCGGGGCTCCCGGCAGGGAGAGGAAGGAGGCTGGTGCCCCTCCGTCGAACCTCACGTGGCTGTAGGCGGCGTCGCTGACCAGGAGGATGTCCTCCGTCCTGGCGAAGTCGACCAGCCGCTCCATCCATGCGCGGTCCAGTACCGCCCCGGTGGGGTTGTTCGGGTAGTTCACGAACATCACCCTGGCGGAGGCGATCACCCGCCTGTCCAGCTTCCAGGGCTCGGGGGCGAAACGGTTCTCCCGCAGCAGGGGCATGTCGACCGGCACGGCGCCGGCCAGTATGGAGGCTGCCCTGTAGACCGGATACCCGGGGTTGGGCACCAGCACCACGTCGCCCGGGTTGCAGAAGAAGAGGGGCACATGGGCCAGTCCCTCCTTGGAGCCGATGACCGAAGCCAGGTCCAGCCCGCCTTCGGTCTCGACCCCGAACTGCGAGGACATCCACCTCGAGGCGGCGTCGAGGAACTCTCCGCATCCCCTTCCGCTGGGGTACCTGTGGCACTCCGGGTCCGCCACCGCCTCCCTGGCGGCCTCTACGACCGCCGGCGGAGTCGGCAGGTCCGGGTCGCCTATCCCGAAGTCGAGCAGCTCGGCGCCGCGGCCGGAGGCGGCCGCCTTCTGCCTGTCCAGCTCGGCGAACAGGTATGGGGGCAGCATCCCCACGCGCTCGGATGCTGATATGACCACTCTCCTGGGGCTCCTTGCCATCGATGCCTCCGTTCCCGGTCTTCCTCCGGGAGAATATACAAACGCCCGGCCGGGCCGGCAGAGCGCGCCCCTTCCCGATCCGCCTCCCCGCGGGCATATTAGACTGGACTTCTCTGAATCGGCGGTGAGGTATGAGGGTGGAGCGCTGCAGGGGACTCCAGATATTCGAGGGCATGGACCTCGGGACGTTGCAGCCCATGCTGGAGCGCCTCCGCGAGGTCAGGCTCGAGGAGGGAGAGGTCCTCCTCGTCAGGGGGCGGCGGAACACCAGCCTCTACGTGCTTCTCTCCGGGAAGCTGGGCATACACCTCCAGTCCGTCTCCGACCCGCCGCTCACCCACATAGAGAAGGGCGAGTGCGTCGGCGAGCTGTCCGTCATAGGAGACGACAGGACGACCGCCTTCGTCGTGGCCGCCTCCGACTGCGAGCTGCTGGAGATACCGAGGGACCGGCTCTGGGAGATGGTGGCGGCGGCCCCGCTGGTGGCGAGGAACCTCCTGCTGATACTCTCACTCAGGATGCGGCTCACCAACAGGGCGATAACGGACGCCGAGAAGCGGCGTGAGCTCTTCGAGAGATGCGCCAGGAGGGACGCCCTGACCGGCCTCTACAACAGGAGGCACCTGGACGACGTCCTGCAGGAGCACGCATGCGCCGTCGCCGGCGGGGCGGCCCCTTTCTCCCTGGCCATGCTGGACGTCGACCACTTCAAGCGCTACAACGATACGAACGGCCACACGTGCGGCGACTGCGCCCTGAGGACGGTGGCCGGGGCTCTCTCCGACAACGTCCGCGAGGGTGACGTCGCCGCCAGGTACGGCGGCGAGGAGTTCGCGGTGGTTATGCCGGCGACGGGGCTCGAGGAGGCGGTAGGCGTCGCCGAGCGACTCCGCCTTGGCGTTGCGGAGACCTCGGTCTCCGGGGAGGACGGCAGGGAGCTGCCCGGGGTCACCGTCTCCGTGGGGGTCTGCCGGAGCAGGCCCGGGGAGGACGTCTGCGAGACCGTTGCCAGAGCCGACGGGGCGCTGTACGGGGCCAAGCGGTCCGGCAGGAACCGGGTCTGCGTCGAGGACGGCGGCGCCTGAGGCCGGGCCTTCGGGCGGCCGGGCACATGGACAGAGGAACCGGTTCACCATATATGATGTTCTAACTCATGTCAGAGCAACCTCCTGCGAAAGGAATCCGAAGATGAGAGCAATGCCTCTGGTCGCGCTGCTCCTGCCCGCCATGGCCCTGGCGGCGTGGGTCGACCTCGGCATCGAGGGCACCGACCACGCCGTCCTGGAGGTGGTGGAGTCCACCCCGACCGGGATGGTGGTCGAGCTCACCGTCCCCGGCATCGAGATGACGGAGCGGGAGGAGGGCGGCATCGACTACACCATCCTGGGCATGCCCGGGGCCACCTCCACCGCGCTGGACGAGGGATACCCGATGTTCCCGAAGGTATCCTTCCTCGCGGCGCTCCCCGAGAGCCCTTCCGTGACCGCCACGGTCGAGGCCGTGAGCAGCACCACCGTCGGGGCCGTTACCCCCTGGCCCATGCAGCCGATCCAGCCGGACGACGCGAGGGAGCCGGCGCCCTTCACGGTGGTCCCCTCCGCCTACACCTCCGGCCGGTACCCGCTCGACGCCGTACAGCACACCGTCGACGGCGTCCTCAGGGGAGTGACCGTCGGCAGGTTCACCCTCAACCCGGTCGGCTGGGACCCGGTGACCGGAGAGCTGACCGTAGCCTCCCGGATGCGTGTCCGGATAGACTTCGGCGGCACCGCCACGGTCGAACCCAGGCTCTACTCCCGGTTCTGGGCGCCCACCTTCCGGCAGTCCATCCTGAACGCCGGTGTCCTGGGCGAGCCGCAGAGGTCGATGGCGGCCCGGGCCGACGGCTACATCGTCGCGCGGACCATGGAGGAGGCCGTGGACATAGACGGCGCCGACCTGCTGGTGTTGGCCGGCGACGACTTCGTCGACACGATGATGGACGACTTCCTCACCGCCAAGCACGAGCAGGGCTACCTGACTGCGGTGGTGGCCGCCGGCAGCTGGAGCTCCTCGCAGATAATGAGCTACGTCCAGACCGCCTACGACACCTGGGAGGTTCCCCCCTCCTTCCTTCTCACCGTTGGCGACGGGCCGCAGCTCGCCCCCCACTACCAGTCCTCCACCGGGACCTACGGCGACAACCGCTACTGCTGCGTCGACGGCTCCGACTACATGGCGGACATCTACAACGGCCGCTTCTGCTCCCCCACCGACTTCTACCCCCACATCGAGGAGAAACAGCTTGACTGGCAGTTCGACCCGCTGATGGACTCCGACTTCTGGAACACCCTGCTCTGCGCCGGCATGCTCCAGACCTACGGCGGAAACACCTCCGCCAGGTGGTTCCTCTACACCTGCGAGGTGGTCCACGACACCTACGAGGACATCTACGGCAAGACCGCCCTCAGGTGCTACATGACGGACGCCACCGTGGACCCGCCCTACTACTACCGCGACGACCTCCCCTCCCACGGGGGGATGGTGCCTTCGGAGATAACCTTCGACGGCGTTACGGAGGACGTGACCAACGCCGTGAACGACGGGGTCTTCCTCATCCAGCACCGGGACCACGGCAGCATCAGCGGCTGGTCGGAGCCCCCCTACTACACCTCCGACCTGAACGACCTGTCCAACGGCGACAGGACCCCCATGGTGATGAGCTTCAACTGCAGCACCGGCAACTTCTACTCCAACACCTCCTTCGCCGAGAGCTTCGCCAGGATGGAGGGTGGCGCGGTCATGGTCTACGCCGCGGTCAACACCTCCTACAGCTACTTCAACGACTACGTGGTCTACGGCAGCTACTGCAGCTTCAACGACGACTTCGTCTCCCCCCCCTACAGCTACACCAACCCCTCCGGCGGCTACCTCGCCGGGCAGGCGCTCCTGGCCGGCAAACTGGAGATGCAGACCGCCGCCCCCTACAATCCCTACGGCAGCTGGCAGGGCTACGCAGAGAAGACCTGGGACCTCTTCCTGGTCTTCGGCGACCCGACCATGGACATGAGGACGGCGGTGCCCGAGGCTCTCTCCGTGACTGCGCCGGGCAACCTCCCCGCCGGCTCCACCGAGGCCACCTTCCAGGTGAGCATGCCCGGGGAGGACGTGGTCGAGGGCGCGCTGGTCTGCCTCCGCAAGGAGGACGAGGAGGTATGGGTCAGCGGCGTCACCGACGCCTCCGGCTCGGTCACCCTCACCTTCGATCCGATAGCCTCCGCAACGGAGATGGAGTGGATGGTCACCGCTCACAACGCGCTCCCCGAGGAGGGGGTCATCAACGGCGTGGGCGTCGCCGGCGGTACCGGGGCGGTGATAGGCCGCGTGGGCACGCCGTTCCCCAACCCGAGCCTCGGCAGCGTCACCTTCCCGGTGACGATGGGCGGCACCGGCGACTTCGACCTGACCGTCTACGACCTGAGCGGCCGCTCCGTGGCCACCGTGCACAGCGGAGAGCTGGCCGCAGGATCCCACCAGCTGGTCTGGGACGGCACATCCGGCGGCGCCCCGGCGCCCGCCGGCGTCTACCTGGCCAGGTTCGGCGGCCCCGGAGGGGCCTCCGGTACCTTCACGGTGGTGCTCACGAGGTAGCCCCCGCAACGCTTGATGGGTCCCGCGTCCGACAGGGCGCGGGGCCCTGCAACCCTCCCGGGCCGTGACCCCGCCAGCTCCGCGGCATATGGTAAACGGATGAATACACGGTACGACCGGGAGGCCGGGCGTCTGACCACCGGCATCGGCGACCTGATAGCCTGGGCGAGGCTGCCCGACACCCTGGTCCCCGACGGCGGCGGTGCGCCGGACTTGCAGGCCAGGCAGAGGGTGCATTCCGCCTACCAGAGGCGCCTGGCCGCCGGCGGGTTCGACGTCGAGGTGCCGCTCTCCCTGGAGCTGGAGGTCCTCGGCATCACCTTCGACCTGCGGGGCAGGGCCGACCTCGTCAGGCGGACGGCATCAGGCATCGAGCTCATCGAGGTGAAGACCGCCTCCCGCCGGCCCGACCCGGGTCATCCCATGCTGACCCGCTCACGGCACGTGCTGCAGCTCTACTTCTACCTGCAGGCCCTCGCCGGCGACGTCCCCGTGAGCGCCGCGCTGGTCTACCTCTCGATGGACGGGAGCCCACCGGGCGAGCAGAGGGTCGACATCGACCCGGACGACCCGCTCGTGGAGGAGGCCTGGTCGGAGATGCTGGAATGGACCGCCCGGACCCTCCTCGCGGAGGAGGCGCGGAGGAGGGAGCAGGAGCGGGCGTTGGGCGGCGATATCTTCCCCTACGAGGCGCGGAGGCCCGGCCAGGAGCAGATGACCGCCGCGGTACGCGGAGCCCTGTCGGCCGGCCGGAACCTGATGCTGCAGGCTCCCACGGGCACCGGCAAGACCGCCGCCGTGCTCGAGGGTGCGCTCCGGGCGGTACTTCCCGATAGGGGCGTCCTCTTCTTCCTGACCGCCAAGGGCACGCAGAGGCACATGGCTGAGGAGACGGTCCGACTGACGGCGGAGAGGGGCCTCCCCCTCCGGGCGGTCACCCTCACCGCCAGGGAGCGTGTCTGCATGCGGGGCAGGCCCAGGTGCCTCCCGGACGACTGTCCCTGGGCGGAGCGCTTCGGGGAGAGCGTCCGCGCCTCCGGCGTCCGGGAGGAGCTGCTCGGGGAGACGGTCGTCGGACGGGAGGAGCTGGTGCGCGCAGCGGAGCGCTCCGGCGCATGCCCCTTCGAGCTGGGGCTCTGCATGACCGGCCATGCGGACATCGTGGTATGCGACTACAACTACGTGTTCGACCCCCACGTCTACCTGAGGCGCTTCTTCGGGGAGCCTGCCGCCGCCTCCCGGTGCCGCCTCCTGATGGACGAGGCGGCCAACCTGCCGGAGAGGGCCAGGGACTGGTTCTCCCCCACCGTCTCCCGCTCCCTCGTGGAGCGGCTGCTGAGGGAGGGCGGAGGCGGCCATGCCCGTCTCCTCGCCCCCCTCCTGGAGCCCTGGCTGGCACGCCTCCGCGAGTGGGAGGCCCTTCTCGCGGATGATGGGGACGGCCGGAGAGAGATGCTGCTGCCGGACGATACGCCGCTTCCTCTCTCGGAGGAGGGCTGGATGGAGGTCCTGGCATCGGCCGAGGACCCCTCCATGGACCTGATGGAGATGGCCCTGGCCGTCTTCGACATGTCCAGGATAGACGGACCGGGAGACGACAGGTACCACCTGGTGCTGGACGCCGGCGAGGACGACCTGTCGGTGCAGTGGTTCTGCAGCGACCCTTCCCTGCAGCTGTCCGAGAGGGTGGGCTCCTGCTCCGGTTGCGTCGCCTTCTCGGCGACCCTGGAGCCCATGGACCACTACCGCCCACTGCTGGGCCTGCCGGAGGATACCCCCGGCGTGAGTGTCCCCTACCCCTTCCCGCCGGAGAACCTGGGCGTATGGCTGGACAGGACCGTGGACACCCGCTACCGGAGGCGGGAGGCCACCCTGGACGCTCTGTGCTCCCGGCTGGTCCAGCTGCTGGATGCGGTACCGGGAGCATGGCTCGTCTTCATGCCCTCCTTCGGCTACCTCCGCAACCTGCGTGAGCTGCTGGAGGGGGCGGGTGTGCCGGTCCTGGCCCAGGAGAGGGCGATGGCCCCGGAGATGCGCGAGCGGTTCCTCTCGAAGCTCTCCTCATGGGAGGGTGCGGCGCTCACGGTCTCCGGCGGCATCTTCTCCGAGGGGGTGGACATAAGGAGCGACAGCCTGCGGGGAGCCGTCGTGGCCGGCCCATCGCTGCCCGGTGTGGATCTCAGGCGGAGGCTGCTCTCCGAGCGCTACGAGTCGACCGGCAGGAGCGGCTTCCTGCACGCATGGGCCATCCCGGGCATGACCCGGGTCGTCCAGGCCGCCGGCAGGCTGGTCAGGAGCGGTACCCAGAGGAGGGCCCTCGTGCTGGCCGGCGACAGGTTCGCCTGCCGCCCCTACCTCGGGCTGCTGCCGAAGCACTGGTTCGGCGAGGAGGGCCTCCCGGTACTCGGACGGGACGTCGACGGGATAGTCCGCTTCTTCCGGGAGGAGGGCGGGAGATAAGGAAGGGGACGACGCCGAGGCGTCGTCCCCGCAGTACCGGGCGGTGCCGGTGCTACTCGGTTCCGGGCTCCTCCTCTACGGGAGGCTCCTCGGCGGGAGGCTCCTCCACGGGAGGCTCCTCGACCGGGGGCTCCTCGCCCTCGGGCCTGTCGGGCTCCGGCCTGTCGGGCTCGGGCCTGTCGGGCACCGGGCGCTCACCCTCCGGACGCTCGCCCTCCGGACGCTCGCCCTCGGGGCGCTCACCCTCCGGCCTCTCACCCTCCGGCCTCTCACCCTCCGGACGCTCACCCTCCGGACGCTCGTCCTCGGGCATCTCGCCCTCCGGGCGCTCGTCCTCGGGGGTCACCTCGGTGTCGCCGTCATCGGCCGGCGTGGGCTCCTCGCCCTCGCCTCCGCCGCATGCAGCGAAAAGAGCAACAAGGGCGGAGAGGAAGAGCAGCGTAAGGACTTTCCTCATCTCGTCTCCTTTCGTTTTCTCGACCTCGGTCGAATAAACATAACCGCCTCGTGGTCGAGGCATTGCTTCCCGCATACTTAACGCGATACTATCTCCGTTCGAGTCCCTTCGTCAAGCCTGACCCGAGCCTGCCTGTATTGCGGAAATGCAGCTTCACCGTGCCCCTCAGTGCCTCCATCCCCCCAGCCGCGAGGAGCCTCCCGGCAACCCTGTCCGCCTCCCGGCCGGAGCCGGCGGGCAGCCTGACGCCCAGCCTTCCGGAGGCCTCCTCCATCCAGCGGTCGTATGCAGCCCTGGCCAGTATGGACGCGGCGGCGACCACCACGTCCGACTCGCCCCGGACCGG
The DNA here is from genome assembly GCA_964423505.1 of uncultured bacterium. Lineage (GTDB taxonomy): Bacteria > Fermentibacterota > Fermentibacteria > Fermentibacterales > JCC-6 > CAYREX01. The sequence continues at coordinate 56,610 of CAYREX010000006.1, forward strand.
CAGCTCGAGGCGGTATGCGCCTTCGGGCATGTGCGGTGCTATCCTCTCCCTCCGGCAGAACCTGTCGACGACCACGACCTCCGGCTCGCAGCCGCTCTCCAGGAGGGCCCCCACCGCTCTCCCGTGGGCCTGGGCGAGCATGTCCAGGCTGTTGCGGCCCTCGCTCCGAAGCTCCTCGAAGCGCCTGTTGTACTCCTCCGGCTCGATGACCACCAGGGATGACTCCAGCTCCCTCTCTCCCATCAGCCCGGCGAGCTCGGCCAGCCTCCGCCTCTCCAGGGTCTTGGAGTCACGGACCCCAAGCCTCCTGAGCCCGGCGGCCGCGTCCTCCCCGGCGTAGACGGCACACACGGTCAGGGGACCGATGTAGTCGCCCTTGCCGGCCTCGTCGCCGCCTATTCGCGCCCCTCCCCGCGGCTGCTCCGCCGGCTCCCCCCGGACGAGGCCGAGAGCCCTCTCCTGCAGCGAGGCATCCCCACCGGCCGGGACGACCGACAGACCCTTCCTCCGGGAGTGATAGAGGTTGACCCCGCACTCGACGCAGCCGTCCGAGAGGGTCAGACGGATGCCGTTCTCCAGGAGCCTCCGGCCGGATACGGCTATCCCCCCCCGGGCGAGGAGCCGCTCGATGCGGGCGGCCTCGCCCCGGAGCTCGGCGGATATCACTCGTACTCCGGCTCCCAGACCTCGAAGCCGGGGTTGGCGACTTCGATAGGCGTCCCGGTGGTGTACTCCTCCAGCACGCAGGTTATCTCGCCTATGACTATGGCGCTGGTCATCAGTACCGGCATGTGGCGCTCGTCGTCGGTGAGCCAGACGTACAGCTCACCCTGCTGGTCGAAGAGACCCTCGGAGGCCAGCATCGGCTGGACCATCACGCAGTCGAACTCGCCGGCGGGCACCCTTATCCTGTCCCTCTCGTGGACCACCACCCTGAGAGGGTAGTTGTCGTTGTCCACGTGGCAGTCAAGGTGGAAGACGTCCCCCGGCTCCAGAGGAAGCGTCCTGGAGACGTAGAAGCAGCTGAGGACGTCCAGCGAATGGGGCGGCATCTCCACGACCTCCTCCTCGTCGTCGTCCGCCTCGGGGTAGTAGACCAGCCCCATGTCCTGGTCGAAGAAGACCTCCTCCTCGTGCTGGTAGTTGCCCTCCTCCAGGTCCTTCCTGAAGTAGAGGGTGTGCATCTGGACCACGTCCAGCAGCGCCTCGTTCAGGTCGTTCACCCGGAAGAAGGTGCTGAAGGTCGGATTGGAGAGGGCAGTTGCGGTTATCCTGTATGCCAGCAGCCCCTCGTACTCCTCCGGGCCGCCCACCTCCATCACGGCGGTCCCGGCCTTGATTAGACCGTACTCGACGCTGAACTCAAGCCTCTCCCCGGGTCCGAAGGCCTCGTTCCGCACGTACCTGGGCTCGCTGGCCGCGGCGCACGCGGTGTCGGGCGACGCCTCCTCCGTGGAGGGTACCTGCATCAGGACCGCGAGGCCGAGGACGAGGGCTCCAGTGAACATATGGACAGCTCCCCTCTCCCTGTGACTGTGCCTTCCGCAGCTCTACTCCCGGAGTCCTCCCCCGGTTCCCCGGTGCCGGTCGGGAGCGCTCGTGTTATCGTTCCGGTGCCGCCGGCCGCGGCGCCTCCCGCGGCGCGGCCGCTCGGTGCACGATACGCAGGGGAAGGGCCTGGGACAATGCCGCACTCAGCTTCGCAGCGCCTCAGGGAGATCGAGATGCCGCCGGTCGCGGCGGTCCGGGAGAGGGTGGCCGCGCTCCGGGCCGATGGCCGGAGGGTCATAGGCATGGGGCAGGCGGTTCCCTGGACCGGACCTCCCCGGGAGGCGCTCTCGGAGCTGGCCGGGATGCTGCAGCACCCGGAGATGCACAGGTACAGCCCCGACCAGGGCCTGCCCGGGCCGCTCCGGGCTCTTGCCGGCGATTTGCGGGAGCGGAGGGGCATAGAGACGGACCCGGACGGTGAGCTCCACCTGACCTGCGGGGCGAGCCAGGCCTTCCTGGGAGCGCTCCTGGCCGCGGTGCCCCACGGCGGAAGCGTGACCGTCATCGAGCCCTACTACTTCGACCATGTCTTCGCCATACGCTTCTGCGGCATCGGCATGAGGAGCGTCAGGATGGAGGAGGGACCGCGATGGGAGCTGCCCTGGGAGGAGCTCGAGAGCGCGGTGGCATCTACCGACGCCCTGGTGCTGGTGGACCCCGGCAACCCGACCGGCTCGGTCCTGGACGACGACGGGATGCGGCGGGTAGTCGGCATGACCCGGGAGCTGGGCAGCTTCCTGATACTGGACGAGACATACGAGCGGTTCAGGTTCGACCGCCGGAGCGCCCACCCGTGGGTCGCCCGCCGGGAGCCGCACGTCCTGACGATCGGCAGCTTCTCCAAGAGCCTGGGGATGGCCGGATGGCGCCTGGGCTACCTCTTCGGCGACGCCGGCATGCTGGAGCAGGCGCTGAAGGTCCAGGACTCGGTGGTCATCTGTCCCCCGGTCGCCTCCCAGGTGCTCCTGGAGCTCTCCCTCCGGCACCCGGCGTGGGCCGAAGAGCTCTCGAAGGGAGTCGAGATGAGGAGGGACCTCTGCAGGGAGGCGCTCCGGGGATGCGAGGGGCTGGAGTGGCGCGGCGCCGAGGGGGCGTTCTTCACCCTGGCCCGGAGCAGGACCGGCATGACGGACCTGGATGCGGCCATGCACCTGATAGAGGCCCACGGCCTGGCAGCCATACCGGGCAGCGCCTTCGGGGAGGCCGGAAGCGGACACCTGAGGCTCAGCTTCGGCTGCCTCCCGGAGGAGGAGCTGGAGCCGGCGATGCGGGCCCTGGCCGGGGTCAGCTTCCCTTCCCGGCCCTGAGCAGCCTGCCGTAGCACGTCCTCGCCTCGAGCATGAACCGGTCGAATACCCCGGAGGCAAAGTCGGGGAAGCTGTGGTCCGGGGCGGCGAACCGTCCGAACCGGTACCTGAGCACCGTGTGCGCCCAGACGCCCCGGCCCATGTAGAGCTTGTCCGGAGCCTCCTTGAAGCTGGCCAGCACCAGCTTGCCGTGGTCCATGTACCCGGGGTCCAGGTTCACCGTTCTGGAGCCGCCCCTCGCGAAGCGCTCCTCCAGTCCCGCGCACCGGAGCTTGATTCCGGGCAGCTCCTCCGGCCCGACTGCGTGCCGGAAGCAGAGCCAGCGCCTCTGGAGGCCGGGCCCCATCTCCGGCTCGTAGTAGTCGGTGGCGTCGAAGGGGTAGTCGCAGCTCTCCAGGGCGACCGGACCGAGCATCCGGGAGAGGGCTTCCCTGGCACGCTCGAAAGGAGCCCCGGGGGGCCGAAGGACGCTGACCACGGCCATCACCCTCGGTCCCTCTCGCCCGGCTCCCTCTCCGCCTCCGCCTCCGTCTCTCTCTTCCGGCATCTCACCTCCTCGAGCCTGGCCAGGGCCGCGGCGGTGACCGCCGGGGCCAGCCCGAAGCGCTCCCTCACGAGGCCGGGGACGTCGGTGCGGAGCTTCTCGTTCCTGCTCCCTGAGGCGGAGGTCAGCCTGAGGTTCCGTCCCCGGGCGTAGAGCCTCTCCCCCTCCCTCCGCGCACCGAGCTGAGGCACCCGCATGCCGGCGGCCGAGAAGGAGCGCACCCAGTGCTCCTCCAGCTCCGTCCTCGAGACCGGCCGGAGCGACAGCGAGTACCGGAGCTTCCACTCCGGACCCGCTCCCCCCCGGGTATGAAGCTCCAGCCTCTCCCCCGAGCCGTCCGGGCGCCACTGCATCGTCTGCCCCGGCAGCTCCAGGAGCGGCGCTCCGCCGCCATCCAGCCGCACCGGCTCGGGGACCAGGTAGCCCGGATCCGCCAGGTAGCTGCAGCCTTCGGCGCCGACCACCAGGGCGCAGTGGAGGTCCCTCCCGCTGCGCATGTCAGCCATGTGGAAGGTGCAGCTGTACCCCCTGGCGGTGAGCAGCCGCTCCAGCGTAGCCACCAGGGAGAAACAGGTTCCTCCGGTGCCGGAGAGCCGGTAGCCGCGAAGCACCTCCTCCGGTGACCTCATGGCAGCCGGTCCCTCGCCCCTCTCGGCCACTGCGAGTATCTTGGTGAGGTTCTCCCAGGGCACCCGGGAGAAGGAGCGCACGACTTCCTCCATCTCTCCGGCGCCCGGTCCCCGGTGCCTTGCCATGCGGCCCTCCCGCTCGCTGCGTGGGGTGCGGTCGGTCTGTCCAGAAGGAGGAAACGGTAATGCGGAAGACCCGGATGCGCAAGCTCTCCGCCTTCTACCGGGAGACCTTCGGCGTCCGGGTCCACAAGGTCGGCCTGGTCTGCGGCTTCGGCTGCCCCGGCAGGGAGCCTCTCTCGCCCGCCGGCGCCTGCTCCTTCTGCCATCCGCTGGCCTCCCTCCCCGCCACCTGGAGGCCTGGCATGTCGCTGGCGGAGCAGCTCGAGGAGGGGATGAGGGTGGTGGGCAGGAGGTACTCCCCGGGCGCCTTCATCGCCTACCTCCAGGACGGCAGCGCCACCTGGCCCGACGCGGCCGGGCTGGAGGAGGCGGCGGAGGAGGTCCTCAGCCTGAGCGGGGAGAGGCTCGTCGGGATAGCCCTGTGCACCAGGCCGGACTGCCTCGGCCCGGAGGCGGTCGATGTAGTGCGGAGGCTCTCACGTCGGACCTGGCTCCAGGTGGAGGTGGGGGTCCAGACCTGGAGCGCCGGGGCGCTGGAGCGCACCTGCCGCGGCCACGGCCCGGGCGCTTCGACCGAGGCCCTCGGCAGGCTCTCCGGCACAGGCGCCCACGTGGTGGCCCAGCTCGTGATCGGGCTGCCCGGGTCGAGCCCCCCGGACGTCGCCGCGGACGCCCGGGAGCTCGCGCGGTCGAACGCCAACGGCGTCAAGCTCCACAACCTCCACGTGGTCAGGGGAACGCGCCTCGAGGAGGAATGGAGGCGGGGAGAGGTCCGGCTGCAGACCATGGAGGAGTACGCGAACGACGTAGTCCGCTTCCTGGAGAGGGTGCCGCCCGGGGTCGTCGTCCACAGGCTCACCGGCGAAGCCCCCCGCGATATGACCGCTGCACCGGAATGGTCTCTCCGCAAGGGCGAGGTCCTCCGCCGGATAGAGGAGATCATGGCAGCGCGGGACACCCGGCAGGGGAAGCTCCACGGCTCCCCGGTGGAAGCTCGCGGAGGGGGCTGAGCGTTGCGCCCGGAGGCGGTCGCTCGTAGATTATGATGGCATAGGCCCATTGGCATTAATGCCCCAGCCGCACACTTCCCGGAGGTCCCCTTGATACGCAGGAGCACCATCGCAGACCTCTTGGCCGGAGCCCCGTCCGACCGGCCGGTAACCGTCATGGGATGGGTGCGCACGGCCAGGCGCTCCAAGAACGTCGCCTTCGCCGAGATAACCGACGGCAGCCCGGCCGGTCCGCTCCAGGCCGTCTTCGACAGGAGCGTCTTCACTGACGAAGAGCTGGCCGGGCTGACCACAGGGGCCTGCGTGAGCGTGACCGGCCGCCTCACCCCCTCCCCCGGCGGCGAGCAGGAGCTGGAGCTCCGGTCGGATTCGCTTGAGGTGCTAGGTCCGGCGCCGGACGACTACCCGCTCCAGAAGAAGCGGCACTCGCTGCAGTTCCTCAGGAGGATGCCGCACCTGAGGCCGAGGACCAACACGGTGGGCGCCGCCCTCAGGATGAGCCACCACCTGAGCATGGCCATCCACCGCTTCTTCGACTCGGAGGGCTTCTACTACGTCCACGCTCCGGTAATCACCTCCAGCGACGCCGAGGGCGCCGGAGAGGCGTTCACCGTAACAACCCTCGAGGACGGCCCGGGCGAGGAGGGCTGGGAGGGCGACTACTTCGGCCGGAGGGCCTACCTCACCGTCAGCGCGCAGCTGGAGGCTGAGCCGCTGGCACTGGCGCTGGGCAAGGTCTACACCTTCGGCCCCACCTTCCGCGCCGACCCGTCTGACACGAGGCTACATTCCGCCGAGTTCTGGATGGTGGAGCCGGAGATGGCCTTCCACGACCTGGAGGACTGCATGGGCCTCGCCGAGCGGATGCTCGCGTCCGTGGCATCTGCGGTTCGCGAGAGGTGCCCCTCGGAGCTGGCCTTCTTCCGCCGCTTCTACGCCGAGGACCTGGACGACAGGCTCGCGATGCTGGAGCGGGGCGGTTTCCGGCGCATCAGCTACGAGAGCGTCCTCGGCCTCCTCGCCGGTGAGGAGGAGCGCTTCGAGAGCGTCCCCTCGTGGGGGGACGACCTGATGACCGAGCACGAGCGCTACCTGACGGAGGAGCGCTTCGGCGGGCCGGTCTTCGTCACCGACTTCCCCACGACGCTGAAGCCCTTCTACATGAGGCTCGGCGACGACGGCCGCACCGTGGCCGGCGCCGACCTCCTGCTCCCCTGCGTAGGCGAGGCCGTCGGTGCCAGCCAGAGGGAGGAGAGGCTGGGGCTGCTCGAAGAGCGGGCCCGGCAGAGGGGTGTTGACGTATCCAGGTACGAATGGTACTTCGACCTCAGGAGGTGGGGCTCCGCCCCTCACTCGGGCTTCGGCCTCGGCTTCGAGAGGCTGCTCCTCTTCCTGAGCGGCATGGAGAACATAAGGGACGTGGTCCCCTTCCCGAGGACGAAGGGTCACCTCTACTGACGCAACGATGACTGCATGAAAGCATGAGAGAGAGCAGGGATAACGCAACAGGGGCCCGGCAGGGCCCGGCGGACGGAGGAGTCTGATGGAGCGGAGTATGATAACCATCGACGGCAACGAGGCCGCCGCGAGGATAGGCCACAGGCTGAGCGAGGTGGTGGCCATATATCCCATCACCCCCTCGAGCCCGATGGGGGAGCACGCCGACGCCTGGTCCTCGCAGGGCAGGACCAACATCTGGGGCACGGTCCCCCTCGTTCAGGAGATGCAGAGCGAGGGCGGCGCCGCCGCAGCGGTCCACGGCGCCCTCCAGACCGGAGGCCTGACCACGACCTTCACCGCCTCGCAGGGCCTCCTGCTCATGATACCCTCGATGTACAAGATAGCCGCCGAGCTGACGCCGGCGGTCTTCCACGTCTCCGCCAGGAGCCTCGCCTGCCAGGCCCTCTCCATCTTCGGCGACCACAGCGACGTGATGGCTGTCAGGCAGACCGGGTTCGGCCTGCTGGGCAGCGCCTCCATCCAGGAGGTAATGGACCTGGCGGTGATAGCTCACGCATCCGCGCTGAGGTCGCGCATCCCGTTCGTGCACTTCTTCGACGGCTTCCGCAGCAGCCACGAGATACAGAAGATAGAGCAGGTCTCCGACGAGACCCTCAGGGCCATGATCGATGACGAGCTCGTCCTCGCGGTCAGGTCCAGGGCGCTGGACCCGAACCACCCGGTGGTCAGGGGCACCAGCCAGAACCCGGACGTCTACTTCCAGGGCAGGGAGACGGTGAACCCCTACTACATGGCCGCCCCGGGCATCGTCCAGGACGCCATGGACAGGTTCGCCGAGCTCACCGGCCGCAGCTACCACCTCTTCGACTACGTGGGGCACGCGGAGCCGGAGACCGTGGTCGTACAGATGACCTCCGGATGCGAGACCGCTCACGAGACCGTGGAGTACCTGAACGACCAGGGCGCCGCCACCGGCCTCGTCAAGGTGCGGCTCTACAGGCCCTGGGACGGCAAGGCCTTCATGGAGGCCCTCCCGGAGAGCGTCCGGAACATCGCCGTCCTGGACAGGACGAAGGAGCCGGGCGGCCCCGGCGAGCCGCTCTACCTGGACGTGGCCACCACGCTCAGGGAGAACGGCCGGGACGACGTCAGGCTGGTGGGCGGCCGCTACGGCCTCTCCAGCAAGGAGTTCAACCCGGCGATGGTCAAGGCCGTCATCGACAACGCCGCCTCGGAGGAGCCGAAGAACCACTTCACCGTCGGCATCGAGGACGACGTCACCCACACCTCCCTGGAGGTGGGCGACCTCTGCCTCCGCTCACCGGGCACCATCCAGTGCGTCTTCTTCGGCCTGGGCTCCGACGGAACGGTGGGCGCCAACAAGAACAGCATCAAGATAATCGGCGAGGAGACCGACAACTACGCCCAGGGCTACTTCGTGTACGACTCCAAGAAGGCGGGCGCCAGGACCGTCAGCCACCTGAGGTTCGGCCCGGAGCCCATCAAGCAGACCTGCCTGGTCTCCAGCGCCGACTTCGTGGCCTGCCACCAGGACATCTTCCTGGAGAAGTACGACATCCTGGGCTACGCCGCCGAGGGCGCCACCTTCCTCCTGAACAGCCCGTTCGAGAAGGACGAGGTATGGGACCATCTGCCCAGGCAGGTACAGGAGCAGATGATAGAGAAGAAGCTCCGCTTCTACGTCATCGACGCCTACAAGGTGGCCCGCGAGACCGACATGGGCGTCCGCATCAACACCATCATGCAGACCTGCTTCTTCGCCATCTCCGGCGTGCTCCCGCGCGACGAGGCCATCGGGAAGATCAAGGAGGCCATCCGCAAGAGCTACAGCAAGTACGGCGAGGAAGTGGTGGAGAAGAACTTCGCCGCGGTCGACGCCTCCCTGGACAACCTCTTCGAGGTGGACTACCCCTCCGAGGTGACCAGCTCCATCGAGATGCCGACGACGGTACCGGAGGAGGCCCCCGAGTTCGTGCAGAGGGTCACCGCCAAGATAATCTCCATGCACGGCGACGACGTACCGGTCTCCGCGATGCCCGCGGACGGCACCTGGCCGCTGGGCACCACCAGGTGGGAGAAGCGGAACGTCGCGCAGTTCATACCGGTGTGGAAGCCGGATGCCTGCATCCAGTGCGGCATCTGCAGCCTTGTCTGCCCCCACGGCACCATAAGGATGAAGGTCTACGACCCGTCGCTCCTCGAGGGCGCCCCTGAGACCTTCAAGCACACCGACGCCAAGGGCCGGGAGTTCGAGGGCATGGCCTTCACCGTGCAGGTCGCCCCGGAGGACTGCACCGGCTGCGGCACCTGCGTCCACGCCTGCCCGGCCAGGGCCAAGGAAGCCATCAGCATGAGCTACCAGCTCCCACTCAGGGAGCCGGAGAGCGAGAACTTCGAGTTCTTCCTCGGCCTGCCCGACTACGACAGGCGCGAGCTCAAGACCGGGACGGTCAAGGGCTCCCAGCTCCTCAGGCCGCTCTTCGAGTTCTCCGGCGCCTGCGCCGGCTGCGGCGAGACCCCCTACGTGAAGCTGATGACCCAGCTCTTCGGCGACCGGGCGGTCATCGCCAACGCGACCGGTTGCAGCTCCATATACGGCGGCAACCTGCCCACCACCCCCTACGCGCCGGACGACCGGGGCAGGGGCCCCGCCTGGAACAACAGCCTCTTCGAGGACGCGGCGGAGTTCGGCTACGGCTTCCGGCTCACCGCCGACAAGCATACCGGGATAGCCAGGGAGCTGCTCCGGGAGATGGAGGACGAAGTCGGCGCCGACCTGGCCCGTGAGCTCCTGGAGGCCGACCAGTCCACCGAGACCGGCATCGCGGAGCAGAGGGCCAGGGTCGACCGGCTGCGCCTGGCGCTCGAGGGAATCGACACCCCGGAGGCCAGGCAGCTCGAGAGCGTGGCCGACTACCTGGTGCACCGGAGCGTCTGGATATTCGGCGGCGACGGCTGGGCCTACGACATAGGCTACGGCGGCCTCGACCACGTGCTGGCCCAGGGCAGGGACGTGAACGTCCTCGTCCTGGACACCGGGGTCTACTCGAACACCGGCGGCCAGTGCTCCAAGGCAACCCCGCTGGCGGCGGTGGCGAAGTTCGCCGACGCCGGGAAGCCCCAGCCGAAGAAGGACCTGGGCATGCTCTGCATGACCTACGGCAACATCTACGTGGCCCAGATAGCCCTGGGCGCCAACATGGCCCAGGCGGTCAAGGCCTTCATCGAGGCGGAGAGCTACCCGGGCGCCAGCATCATAATCGCCTACACCCACTGCATCGCCCACGGCATCGACATGACCACCGGCCTGGACGAGCAGAAGAACGCCGTGAAGAGCGGCCTCTGGCCCCTCTACAGGTTCGACCCGAGGCGCATCGGCACCGGCGAGCCGCCGCTGCAGCTCGACAGCAAGGCTCCCTCCATGAAGCTCCGGGACTTCGCCTACAACGAGGCCAGGTTCCGCAGCCTGACCAAGAGCAAGCCGGAGCACGCCGAGAAGCTCATGGAGAAAGCGCAGGAGGAGGTCGACCGCCGCTGGAGCGTCTACCGCAAGATGGCGGAGATGACCTGGATGCCGGAGGAGTAGCGTAGCGGTCCCGAGTGAGCTACGACATCATCCTGCGCCCGGACGGGGACCATCCGGGCGCAGCGGAGCAGGGACCCCTCCGCGAGGCAATCGCGGCCGCTCTCGGCTGCGGCCCCGCCGGACAGCTCGCCTGGCGGGAGGGGGAGGAGCACGTCTCCTTCGACCTGCTGCGCTCCGGGCCCGGCGGCGATGCCCCGCCCGACAGGGCGCCGGGCACGCCGGTGAGCCGCATCGAATGCCACGTCTCCGCCAAGGGTAGATGGGTTCTCCAGAGGACCCGTCGGGTAGCCGCGCGGGCGGTGCTGGCCGCCGCCGAGGCCTCCGGCTGGAGCGCCTTCGACCCGCAGCTCGAGGAGCCCTTCGACACGGCCCACCACCGCTGGCCAGCGGAGCTCCTCCCCCCCGCCTCTCGCATCGACTCCGTCAGCGTCTCGCCGGACGGCTCCCGCATCGCCTTCGCCACCGGCGGCCTGGAGGTCTGGAGCAGGGAGACCGGTCTTCCCGAATGGCGCCTCGACGCGGGCCACGAGGTCCGGGAGGCGGTCTGGCTGGACTGCGACACCCTTGCGCTGCAGCGCAGGCTGGACGGCAGGGAAGTGGTACAGCGCTGCCCGGCGGGAGAGGAGCCCGGCGCATCCTACCGGCCGAGGGACCTGGTCCGCCGGATGGAGCCGGCGGGAGGCGGCCGGCTCTACCTGAGCAGCGGCGAGCTGCTGGACCTCGATGGCCCGGAGGTGCTCGGCGGGGTCGAGAGCATGGCGGGGCCGATGGCCTACTCCCCCGGGAGCGGCCTCCTGGCCCTATGGCAGGGACTCTGGGACACCGGGAGCGGCAGGCGGCTGCTCGGCTTCGCCGAGAGCGACCCGGGGCTTCGCATAAGGGCTCTGGCCCTCTCCCCGGATGGTGGCCTGCTCGCGGCGGGCGGCAGCGACGGGCGAATCGTCCTTCGGGACACCACCACCCTGGAGAAGGCGGGAGAGATAGGGAGGTGCGGGCGAGTCTCCGACCTCCGCTTCTCCCCGGACGGCAGCCTCCTGGCGGCGGCCGCCGACTCCCCTAACGTGCGACTCTGGTCGCCGTCCACCTGCAGGGTGGTGCGGACCCTCGGGGCACCGGGCGACTTCGTCGTATGGGACTCCAACTCCGGCAGGCGCCTGCCCGGCGAAGAGCCGGACGGCAGGCAGACCCTCCGCCTCCTCTTCCCGGGCGGCGGGAGGCTGGTCAGCACCCACCTCGACGGCCGCTGCCGCTTCTGGGACTTCGAGGCCGGAGAGCTTCTGGGCACGCTCGGCTTCCTGCCCGGCGGGGAGTGGCTGGTGACCGCCCCCGGCGCCTTCGACCACTCGGAGGGCTTCCGCGCGCTGCGCTGGACGCTGACCACCGACAGCCGCTTCTCCGCCGAGTGCCTAACCCTCGAGGGACTGGAGGGCAGCCGGGTCCGGGGGCTTCTCGGAAGGCTCCTTCCGGCAGGCTGACCCTCCTCGGGCCGACCGGCCGCTAAACCTCCGAAGCTTCAGGCAGGCTCAGAAGCAGGGAATCATAGTCGGCGGCGCTCATCACGGCGGAGGCCACTTCCCTCCTGTGCAGCATCCCGGCGACGGCCGCCAGCCTGCCCAGGTGCTCCTCCGGCGTCTCGCCCCGGGTCCCGAGCAGAAGGAGCAGCATCCCTGCCCTTCTCCCGTTCACGTCGAAGCCGCTCTCCGCCGTCCCGAGCAGCGCCATCGGCGCCGGTGGCAAGGCCTCGTGGGTATGCACTAGCACCGTCTCCCCGGAGAGCCAGAGCGGAGACTCCCGGAGCTGCCGCAGGCACTCCTCCTCCAGCGCCACGTCGTGGCCGTAACCCTGACGGACGAGGGAGCGCAGCGCTTCCCCGCCTCCGGTCTCCGGCATGCCCAGGCAGACTCGCCCCGGGGGGAACACCTCCCGGAAGCTCCCGCGGGCGCCGGGCCCGGCCGCGGCCCTCTCCCACTTCATCTCCGGCGGGTGCAGCACTATCAGCTGCGGCCCCCGGAGCCTCCTTGCGAGGCTGGAGACCAGCCTCTCCTGGGAGGGCTGCCAGGCCAGCCTGCCGGTCCTCGCGGCCATGACCACCAGCAGGTCGCCCACCCCGTACAGGGAGACCAGGCCGTCCGCCGCACCGTGCCAGTCGTCCAGGTGGGCGCTCCCGGCCTCCGCTGCCAGCTCTCCCCCCCTGCCCGCCAGCTTCCGCCTCATGGATGCGACGGTCGCCTCCTCGCCGACGATCATGAGGTCCGCTCCGGTCTGCAGCGCCAGCCTGCAGGCGGCCTCCCAGGCCTGCGGGAAGCCGGGCTGCTTCTCCATCAGAGGGGGTACGGCCACCAGTATCCTTTCGATGGTATTGACCCGCCCCAGGTTCATCACCCGGAGCACCATCTGCTCACCGGCGTCGGCCACCAGCATCGGCAGATGGACCGGGTCCCTCTCCGTGGCGTAGTCCTCGTCCAGCACGATGGTGGATATGCGCGAGTCCCTGGCCGCCGCTGTCAGCCCCTCCAGCGCGGTGCCCGCCAGTCGCGTGACCGGCCTGACCCCGACGTCCGCCTCGACCGCCATCACCACCGCCTCGAGGAGCATACGCTCGGCCTCCGCGAGCATCTGCTCGCTCTCCTCCGAATCGCCGACTATCATCGTCGGGTAGAGGTCCTGGCCGGCTTCCGGGTCCCGGATGAACATGGCCAGCGACATCAGGGGCTCTATCTGCTCCCGGGAGCTGACCGGTATCATCACCCGCTCTGGCGCCCCGGAGCTGGAGAGCGGCTTCGTGCCGGCCTCCAGCGCCAGCGCCCTGCCGTACCGCTCGGTGATGACCGGCCCCGCTGCGCAGGTCGCCAGTATCATCAGTATCGTCCCGTTCAGGACGCTCTCCCCGAAGATGCCCAGGTTCACGCCGACCACCACCGCGGCCAGCGTGGCCGCCGTCTGGTTCACGCTGAGGCCGAAGAGAAGCCCGGTCTCGCTCCGCCCGAAACCCAGCAGCCTCCCCGCAAGCCTCGCGGCCAGGTACTTGGAGACGTAGGCGCCGGCGACCATGAACGCCAGCAGCACCCACACCCTCCCGGAGCCGAACAGGGTGGAGACGTCCACCATCAGCCCCACCGACACGAGGAAGAGCGGTATGAAGAAGGACTCCCCCACGAACCCGAGCCTTATCATTAGCCTGCTCCTCTCCGGGATGAGGAGGTTCAGGGCCAGCCCGGCCAGGAAGGCCCCGATTATCGGCTCCAGGCCGGCCAGGGGCGCCAGGGCGGCGAAGGAGTAGGCTATCACGATGACGAAGAGGAAGCCGGGCACCGACTCGTAGGAGAAGCGCCTGAAGAACCACCTCCCGAGAGCGGGTATGGTGAGGAAGGCCACCGCCACGTAGACGGCGAGCAGGACCCACATCCTCACCCAGAAGCCGGCGGAGAGATCCCCGCCGGCCGACTCGGCCACCACGGCCAGCACCAGCAGGGCCAGGGTGTCAGTCAGCACCGTCCCCCCCACCGCGGTGGTCACGGACCTCGCCTTCACCAGACCGAGCTTCTGGACGACGGGATAGGGCAGCAGCGTATGCGAGGCGAACATGCTCGCCAGGAGAAGGGCGGCCGCCCAGTCCATCCCGAGCAGCAGGAGCGCTCCCGAGACACCGACGACCATGGGCAGGAGGAATGTCACCCCCCCGAACACCAGGCTGTTCCGCTTCTCCCGTCGGAAGCGATGCATGTCTATCTCGAGCCCCGCCAGGAACATCAGGTAGAGCAGCCCCACCTGCCCGAAAGGCTGTACGAAGCTGTCGCTGTGTATCAGGCCGGTGGCGTGCGGGCCGAGGACGATACCGGCGATGATGAGCCCCACTATCTCCGGGAGACGCAGCCTCCGGAAGAGGATCGGCACCAGCAACACCGCGGAGAGCGCCACCGCGAACGTGAAGACGGGGTCATGGATATCCAGGTGCATCCTCTCACCTTCCACCGCCCGGGATGACAGAAGATAGCCCGCACGGCAACCGGGGCCCAATCCACCGGCAGGCCCGCGCCACGGAGTGCGGGTATCCCATCCCGCACGCAGCCGTGCAGCTGCCCACATCCTCCCGACGGGACTGCAGGCGTGAGCAGAGCCGGTACCCCTCGCAGCGCGAGGCTCGCTCGAGGGCTTCTCCCTCGGACAGGCTTGCCAGGATGGGCGATGACCCTGTAAGCTACGAGCGGAACGTGAAGTCGATGCGCACTGCAGGGAACGGATCGGATGACATCGCTCGAGAAGGCGAAGCACATCCTGAGGAGCAGCTACATCTCCTTCCTGAGAGCAACCGGGCTGCGCATGCAGGTGAGACCGGTCGAGGTCTCGGGACTGCCGCAGATCAGGGAGCACTGCTCGAAGCAGGGGATCCAGATCGCTCCCGAGGAGGTACAGCTCTGCCTCGGCGTACTCGGCGGCAGGAGGCTCCTGGTCTTCGGGCTCGGACGGGACAGCCGGTTCTGGCGCGCCTGCAATGGACCGGATACCCTCTTCCTGGAGGACTCTCCGAGATGGACCATGCGGGTTCTCTCCAGGAATCCCTGCCTCGAGGTCGTGAACGTCGAGTACGGAACCTCCATGCACGATGCGGAAGAGATGCTCGAGCTGGAAGACGAGCTGATGCGGGGCATTCCAGAAGGGCTGAAGCACTCGGAGTGGGACGCAGCTCTCGTCGACGGCCCCAAGGGGTTCGGAGACGGCCCCGGCAGGATGAAGAGCATCTTCTGGGCATCCAGGCTCGTGGTCCCCGGTGGCCATGTGCTGGTCCACGACTGCGACAGGTGGGTGGAGAGGACCTACGCGGACAGGTACCTGGGCGGGGACAACCTCATCTCCGAGGTCGGCAGGATGAGACTCTACAAGCTCTAATGCAATACATGACATGCATTTGTGGGCCGGAACACCCGGCAGGAGCCATGCTTACTCGACTGCATGGCCCCCTGGGTCAGGAGCACCCGGGAGCAGGATGCCGGAGCCCCGAGGCTGCTCCCTCGGGTCTTGACGCCACCCGTCAGGGGAGGTGGATCCAGACCCATCGTTGCTCGACCAGTCTCGCATGTGTCAGGTCCGGCTGCCTGTGGAGGTGAAGGGACATCCACGGCGGTCGGCCGCAACCGGAAGGAACGGAGATGATGCGAAGGGGATGGATCGGAATCCTGTCCGTCGCCGCGGCGGCGACTCTACCGTCGGCGGCCCCGGCCGGGGACTACCTCGAACCGGACTCGGCCTGGAAGGTGCTGGAGAATCTGCAGACCGCCTACTCCCTGCTGGACATCGATGGATACATCTCCTGTCTTGGGGATGGCTTCGAGTTCGTCTACGTGGAGGTGGACACGACCGGGGAGAGGGTCGAGACCCGATGGGGAGCGGACGTTGAGGAGGAGTTCCACAGGGCCATGTTCGCCGAGGTGGAGCGGATCGACTTCGCCCTCACCGGAGACGGATCGGAGCCTCGCCCCGAGGCCGGGGAGGGTTCGGTGGCCATGGAGCGCGGTTTCGAGCTGGAGATCGCCACGGAGGGGGACCACTACGAGACCGTGGGGGAGCTTCTCTTCGTATGCAGGCCGGACTCGGCAGGGAGATGGGCCATAGTACAGTGGTGGGACGTTACCGGATCGCGCGGTTGAGGAGCTCCCCTTCCGGGAGCCCATGACCCGGGTCGATCATCGGGCCTCCTCGGTTGGTCTGGCACCCGAAGGGAACTCACCGGCCCGGGGGGCTGCCGCCGAAGCCGGCAGCCCCTCGACCGGTCAACCTGTATTCGAATCTACGGAAGCAATGATGCACGACCTCGCAGGCCAGCGGCCCCCGCCTCAGATCTCGGGCCAGAACCCGTTCTCGAACCAGATCCTCTCCTGCAGGGTCCTGTCCATATCGGCCAGCATCTCCAGGTGGCCCTGCTCCCAGCGGGCCAGCCAGTCGTAGAGGTCACGCTCCAGATCGCTCTCCGCCTCCCCGGCCTTATCGGAGTAGTAGGCCTGAGCCTCCTTCTCCAGCGCCATGGCGGCTGAGATGGCCGCGGCCTCGTAACCGGCGGCATCGACCTCCTTGCGTACCCGTCCGATGATGTCCCTGACGGGGTGTCCCTCTACCTTACCGAGCTCCCCTGTCGCCGCCAGCCTGCCCTCCCGGACCAGCGAAGAGTAGTGCTGCTCCAGCACCTCCTCGTGCCGCCTCTCCTCGTCGGCCATCGTGGAGAAGACCTCCTCGACCGCATCGCTGCCGGCAGCATCCGCCACCTTCCGGTAGAAGGCCTGTCCGCGCCTCTCCAGCAGAATGGCTCCCTTGATGGCATCCATTGCCCTGTCGCTCATCGGCGTTACCTCCAATGTCCTTCTTCGGTTGTCGTGTCAGCAGTGAGAATCTCCTGCCCTGGCTGCCGGTTCCCCGCTCCATCCTGGAAGCTCTGAGGACTACGTAGGCCACGCTTGCAATCGAGTCTGGTTCGAACGTCGGGAGGCCCAGGGGCTGGCCCGGCACTCAACGCCATCATTGACCATGGACTTCGGCATAAACAGCACGGGATGCCCAGACTTTCGCCTCGGCGCCGCTGCCTGGTTCATGCTGTTGTTACAGCGGCCCTATCTCTGATGAGCCACATACTCGTCAAGCAGAGTCCGTATCATTCTCTGGTAACGAGTGTTGTGAAGCTCAGCTTCCCTCTTGAAGAACTCAACACTACGCCTGGTCAGCGAGATGGTGATCTTCACCGTCTCGTCCTTGAGTGCGAGTTCCTCGGGGGAGGGGAGAAAGTCCTCCACAACCCTGACTTCTCCTATCGGCTCATCAGTGTACTTAACCTTGGTCTTCATATATCCGTTTTCCCTTTCGCCAGCATCCTGCTCCAATAATCCTAATCTGCTTGCTACGGTAGACGAAGCGTACCGTCAGGATTCCCTCGGCAACACGACCGATACAGTAGAATCGCTTCTCATCCTGACTGTGAGACAGATCCTCAAGAATGATCCTTAGAGGGTCCAGGAATGCCAGCTGAGCCATCGAGAAGAATACGCCGTGCTTCTTCTGGTTCAGTCTGTCCTTGGTCTCATCCCACTGGAAATCCGGTCTCTTCTTCATGAATCGAATATGATTGCGATATGGCATATTGTCAATACTATGGTATGGGCATCAGTCGGTTGCAGCATCCATTGGAAAGCAAGAACTGACCGTCTCTCAGCACTTGCGAACGACGCAGACAACGCAGGTATCTCACATGATTTGCGTGCGCTATGCGTGCACCAGGAGGATGACGACGAGAATAGAAAGGCCGCTGACTCCCTTTTCGGCAAGGAGTTAGCGGCCGCCTTGGAGTGGTGGAGGCGGCGGGATTCCCTTCGGCCGGGAACTGGCTTCCGAGCTCAGGGCAAGCTCACCCTGCGGGTTCTCATCCCGCTGGGAACCTGCAAAGAAGAGATCGGGGCACCCCTTCGGATGCCCCTTCTCTTCATGGTGGAGGCGGCGGGATTCGAACCCGCGTCCGGGAACAGGGACCCAACGGCTCTACATGCTTAGGCCGGATCGCTCTCGCGCCGGATCGGCTCCGGTCGGCGTAACCGGCGCCAGCCATCCGTAATTGTCTCGTCCCTTCGGCCGAACGGCGTCACCTCCGGGACCAGGCCGCCTTATGACGCCCGCTCCCCGGCCGGCGACCGTCTCCGGGGTGGGCGGCCGGTCCGCTTTGGGACCGGCTGTGCCGTTATTTACGCGGCAACTGTGTTGTTCCGCCTGTTTAACGAGGCAGCGGACCTCGGCATGCAACCGCTGGACCGCTTCTGAGCCCGTCGATACCGGTCGCCCCCATCGCGGTCCACGTTCATTATTATGGGGCCTGCGGGCCCTTCGTCAAGCCCCCGGGCTTGCGCCGCCGGGGGGCTTTTCGTATTTATAGCCTTCTGCACTGAACACGCAATCAGGGAATCGGAGACAAAATGTCCTGGAAGTGCGACATCTGCGGCAAGTCCCCTTCCGTGGGCAACCGCGTCAGTCACTCCAACAAGCACACCAAGCACGTCTGGAAGCCCAACCTCCAGTCTGCGCGGGTAATGCTCGACGGCAAGGTCCGGAAAGTCAAGGTCTGCACCACCTGCATCCGTTCCGGGAAGGTGGAGAAGGTCTGACCGGGGCCGCCAGGCAATGAAGCGGCGGGGGCATGGTGCCCCCGCCCTTCTTTTTACAGCTGTCAGCAGCCGGTCTCCAGCTACTCCTCGCAGGTATCCTCGGCATCCATGTGCCTCGACTGGTCGAGGCTGAGCGAGGCCTGCAGCTCCCGGGAGAGCCTGGTGTGGCCGAAGCCCATGTTCAGGAAGTCCCACTCGTAGGGTGTCTCCGGGGTGATGTCCCGGAAGACCCAGCCCATGTCGATGCCGGCCCTGTCGAAGGCTGTGTTCCAGCCGACGCCGGTGAGGCGCTCCTCCAGGGCCTTCCCGGTGGAGCTCTCGCCCCTGGCGAGCAGGGCCCTTACATGGGCATCCCTCGGGTCTCCCGAGGTGAGCTCGACTTTACCCTTGACCTCTGCAAGCCGCTCCTCCAGGTCCTCCAGCATCTTCCTGAGAACGGTGGGATGCTTCATGCCGCACCACTGGAAGGCTGTCCAGGGCTTGGGGACGAAGGGGTTCACGCTGATTCTGAGAGTCTGGCTCGTCAGCTTCCGGACGTCTTTGACCAGCTCGACTATGGTGGCCCGGTCCCCGTCGGTCTCGAAGGGGAGGCCGACCATGAAGAAGAGCCTGACGCCTCCCCTGCCGCCCGTCTTCACGTAGCGTCTGACCTGGGAGAGGATGTCGGCGTTCGTCATGCGCTTGCCGATTATTCTGCGCAGGTCGTCCGAGCCGGTCTCAGGGGCCATCACCAGGGAGCTCCTGGAGAGGTCCAGAGAGAGCTCACGGAGCTGCCGCCTGTCCTCCGGATGGAGGGAGACCATCGTGATGCTGTGGCCGCCCTTCTTCGCCGCCTTCTCTATGGCCTTCATCTCCGAATGGGAGGTCGGGGAGCAGCCCATCAGGGCTATGTCGGTTCCCCTGGGGAGCTCCTCCATGACCATCTCCACGTCCTCGAGCCTGGTCTCCCGGTAGGGCAGGCCGACGTAGCCGGGCAGGCAGAACTTGCAGCTGTAGGGACAGCCCCTGGATATCTCCAGCATCACCGACCCGCCGTGCATGCACCTCGGTGACCTGGCGCAGGAGAGCACGCCCAGCCTGTCCGCCCCCGCCCACTGCCTCATGATGGAGCTGACCCTGCCCGGTATGCCGTGAACGGATGGGACGTACATGCCCGGGAGGGCAGCGAGGCGGCGAAGCATCTTGACCTTCGAGGCTCCCTGGGCGCCCAGGCTCTTTATGGTATCGAGCACCGGGCCGATGGAGGGCTCGGTCTCACCTATCACGAAGGCGTCCATGAAGCGGGCCATCGGCATGGGGTTGGAGGTCACCGGGATTCCACCGGCCACGAGGAGGGGCCACTTCTCCCTCCGCTCCGAGGCCGGGAGACGGATGCCGGAGACGGACATCATCTCGAGGGCGCGCTCGTAGTCAAGCTCGCTCTGGAAGGCGAAGACCAGCAGGTCGGAAGCCCTGATGGACCTGCCCGTCTCCAGGGTGACCATTGGATGACCGTACCTGCGCCGCCAGTGGTGCTCGTCCTTCTCCGGGAAGAAGGCCCGTTCGCAGTTGGTCTCCGGCCAGGCCGAGAGCTGGTGGTAGGCGCTCTGGTACCTGAGTGAAGACATGGCCGAGGCGTAGCTGCCCGGCGACGCCAGGACTATGTCGAAGATTCCGGAGGGCTGCTCCGGGAGCACCCTCTCCTCGGCCTCGAGGACCTCGAGGCGTCTCTTCTCGTACCTGTCGGATGCCGGTCTGCGACTCATGCTACCCCGAAACCCTCCCCTCGCATGCTGTCGTAATATACGAAGGGAGTCGCCGGAGCGCTATAACAGCGCTCTATAGGATTGAATGACAAGCCTTTAGTCGCGAAGCTTCTTCAGAAAGGGCGGCTGCTTCTTCCGCTCCCTCTCGCTCTTCTCCCCCGCGGGCTGGGTCGAGGGGAACGCCACGCTTGACCTCTCCCGGGACCTCCCGAACTCATTCGAGACACTCGCGGGGATGACATGCCTGACCTCCTCCCTCTCCGGCTCCTCTATCTCGCCGAAGCCGGTGGCGATCACGGTGACCTTCAGCCTGTCGCCCATGCCGTCGACGATGCTGGTGCCCAGTGAGACGTCCGCCTGACCGCCCACAGCGTCGGTTACTATCTCCACCGCCTCGTGGAACTCGGACATGCGAAGGCTGCCGGAGGCCTGCACGCTTATCAGCAGCGACCTTGCCCCGTCTATGGAGACGTTCTCGAGGAGCGGGTCGGAGATGGCCCTGGTGGCCGCCTCGGAAGCCCTGTGCTCGCCGTTGCAGCAGCCGGTACCCATCATGGCGCCGCCGCCGGTGGTTATGACCTTCTTGATGTCCTGGAAGTCGAGGTTTATGAGGCCGGGCGAGCAGATGATGTTGGCGATTCCCTCCACGGCGTCCTTGAGCGTACGGTTGCCCCTCGCGAAGGCTCCCGTTACCGTCTCCTCGTCGCCGGCCTCCCTGAGGATGCTGTCGTTCGGGATGACGATGAGGGTGTCCACCTCGTCGCGGAGCGCTCCGATGCCCTGGTCGGCCCTGAGCTGCACCACGGAGCCCTCCACCTTGAAGGGCCTGGTGACAACGCCGACCGTTATCGCCCCGACGTTGCGGGCGACCCTGGCCACGACCGGGCCCGCGCCGGTGCCGGTACCTCCGCCCATGCCGGCGGCTATGAAGACCATGCTGCTGTCCTGTATGGCCTCCTCTATCTCCTTCCGGCTCTCCTCCGCCGCGCTCTCCCCAGTCTCGCAGTTGCCCCCGGTGCCCTGCCCCCCGGTGAGCTTGGGACCGAGCTGTATGGTCTGGTCGGCCTTGCAGCTGTTGAGGGCCTGGAGGTCGGTGTTCATAGCCACGTACTCCACGCCCACGATGTCGGCCTGTATCATCATGTCTATGGCGTTGCAGCCGCACCCTCCGACGCCGACCACGGTCAGCTTGGGCTTGCCCTTGTACTCCTCGGTCACCTCCACTATGTGGAGCCTGGGTCCTTCCTCTGCCGGCAGCATCTGCCTACCTCCCTCTCTTCCCCCTGCGCATCCGTTCATCTCATTCTCCTGATCATTCCCTTGAGGCCGGCGGCCAGGTCGCCCAGGAGGTTCGGCCGCCTCCTCCTGCGGTCTGACATCTCGTCCTCGTGCTCCAGCATCACAAGGCCCACCGCCACCGAGAACTCCGGCTCGGCGGTGAGCGGCGACGACATCTCCACTCCCGAGGGGGCGCCCCTCTCCGACGGCAGACCGATGGTGTGCGACGCGGCGCCGCTCAGGCCGGCCAGCCGGGATGTGCCGCCCGTGAGCACTATCCCCGCCGGCAGGTCCGCCGGCTGCAGGCCGGTCTGGCGGAGCTCCTCCAGCACGTCCTCGAAGAGCTGCTGCGCCCTGCTGAAGACTATCTGGGATATCACGTCCGCCGTGACCGGGACGGTGTCCCGCCCGCCGAGGGTGCGTACCTCCATAGCCCTGCTGCCCGCGCCGGGACCGGAGGCCAGGTCGGCGAAGCCGACCTTCAGGCGCTCCGCCTCCTCCCAGGAGATCCGCATGGCCTGCAGGTCCCTCGTCATCAGGGCGCCCCCGCAGGGGACCACCCCCACGTGGACCAGGCTTCCCCCGGACATCACCGCCACATCGGTGGTGCCCGCCCCTATGTCCAGGAAGACCACGCCCATCTCCGCCTCGTCGCGGGTTATGACCGCCCGGGCACCGGCGTTTGCCGCCGGGTGGATACCGCTCACGCGCCTGCCGGCCATCCTGACCACCTTCTCCAGGTTGGAGATGGCGGTCCTGTCCGCGGTCACCATGTAGGTGTCAGCGGTTATCCGCTCGGCCCGCAGGCCCACCGGCGGCCTGTCCAGCCTGTCGAAGTCGTCTATGGAGAAGCCGCAGCGTATGGTCCTCAGAACCATGGAGTCCCTCGGGAGCTTGACCATCTCGGCGGCCTCGATGGCGCTCTCAACATCCTCCAGGGTTATCTCTCCCGGCTCCAGGTCGTCCTCCCGCTCCACGTTGACGGTCCCGGTGCCGGGAAACCCCCTGACGTGGGCGCCGGAGACGGCCACCGCCACCCGGGTAACCTCCCAGGATGAGATGGACTCCGCCTCCTCCATGGCCTCCGTGACCGCCTCGACCGCACCCTGCAGGTCCACGACGACGCCCTCGCGGACCGCGCCACCGGAGGGAGCCCTCCCCGCGCCGGTGATCTGCAGTACGCCGTCGTCGTCCAGCTCGCCGACTACGCACTTCACGCTCTCGCAGCCGAGGTCCAGCCCGGCCAGGACCCTGTCGCTCAAGACCCGCTCACCTCCCCCCGGGCGGAATCCGCCGGCCTGAGCACGGCCTGTCCGCCGAAGCGCATGTCCACCACGCCGTACTCCTCCCTTGCGGCCACCACGTGCCCGACAGCCCGGAAGGAGCGCCAGCGGCGCTCGAGACAGCTCTCCCCGAGAAGGACCTCCACGCCGTTTGCCAGCTCGGCTACCACTCCCTGGAAGCCGAGTCTGAGCGAGACGCCCTCGGGCTCCGGGTCCCAGGAGTCGAGCCAACCGGAGAGGGTCCGGCGAAGCGCCTCTTCCGGCATGCATTCCGCGCCTACCAACGGCAGGGTGTCGCTCCGGAAGGAGCCGGGCATCGGATGCCCCTCCAGGGAGACCGGCACGGTGTCCCCGGGGGTGGCGAGCATGAAGCCGGCGCGCTCCAGGCCGATGGAGACCACCAGCGTCCCCGGGGGACGCCTCTGTACCTCGGCCGTCTCCACCCAGGGCGCGGACCGCAGCCTCTCCTCCATGGAGTCGGGCGGCACGCTCCAGAGCGACCTGCCCAGGAGTGGGACCAGCTCGGCCGCCACCGCGGCGGAGTCCGCCAGGCGGATGCCCCTGACCCTTATCGTGTCCACGTCGAAGGTCCCGCCCCTGTCCAGCCACCTGAAGAGCATTGCGGAGGCGAAGGCCGCGATGGCGAGGACGAACAGTGTCCAGAACGCCCCGCGACCCGGCGCCCTCACGGCATCTCCCGTGCCAGGCGCCTGGCCATGGCGTCGACGGTTCCGGCGCCCATGAAGACGACGGTGCCCGCGCCTGCCACCAGGAGCGCCTGCGGCAGCTCCTCGGGCTGGCAGGGCACTGAGTCGGCACCTGCTAGACGGGCGCTCTTCGAGACCAGCTCGGAGTCTACCCCGGGGAGCGGATCCTCCCTGGCCGGGTAGACCGGGAGCACGAGGGCGCGGTCGGCCATGGCCAGGGCGCTGCCCATCTCGTGGTGGCAGGCCGCCGTCCTGGAGTAGAGGTGCGGCTGGAAGACGACCAGCAGCGGACGCCTGCAGATGCCGAGCAGGGTCCCGATGGCGGCCTCCATCTCCTCCGGATGGTGGGCGTAGTCGGAGACCGCGGTTGCGCCGGCCAGGGAGCCGACCCTCTCCAGCCGCCGGGCGACACCGGGGAAGGTGGCCAGCGCCCGGACGCACTCCTCCAGACCCGCCCCGGCCTCGAGAGCGGCCGCCAGGGCGATCTCCGCGTTGCGGAGGTTGTGCTCCCCGGGCACCGGAAGCGTGCCGTGGACGCCATCCACGGAGAAGTCCAGGTCCCATCCGCCCGAAGACTCTCCGGCGCGCAGGCGCAGGCTCCCGCCTGGGCCGGTGAGGACGACCCTCCTGCCTATCCGGGCCGCCCAGGCAGCCAGGTGCTCCAGGTGCGCCGGCACGACGGCCGTGCCCCCCGGCACGGTGGACTCCAGGTAGAAGCCGAACGCCGCCGCCAGCTGCTCCGGGCCGCCGTAGCACTCCAGGTGCTCGCAGGCGAAAGAGGTGACCGCCGCCACCGTCGGGCTGAGCCTCAGGAAGGCCCTGTCGTACTCGTCGGCCTCCAGGACGCAGAGCTCGCCCCCGGGCCTGAAGCCTGCGCCCCAGGGCGATACCGACCCTCCGGCCATGACCGTGGGGTCCAGTCCGACCTCCTGCAGGATCCAGCCGGCCATGGCCGTGGTGGTCGTCTTGCCGTGGGCACCGGCAACTGCGATGACCGGCCTGCCCTCCGTCAGCAGGGCCAGCGCCTCGCTCCTCCGGAGGGTCCGCACGCCCAGCTCCCTGGCCCTCTCCAGCTCCGGGTGCTCCAGTGGCAGGGCGGCGCTGTGGACCACCAGGTCGGAGCCTTCGACGTGCTCTTCGTCGTGTCCGGCCAGAACCTCCACCCCCGCCTGCAGGAGCGATCGGTCCCTCCCCTCCGGGGCGGAGTCGCACCCGGAGACGGAGATGCCCTCGTGGGCCAGCCAGAGGGCCAGAGGCGCCATGCCGCTGCCGCAGACCCCGAGCAGGTGCGCCCTTCCCACGTCGGAGAGGGCCACCGGCCGCATCACCGCGGCGCCTCCGCTGCCTCCAGGAGAGTCCCGGCGATCCTGCCGGCGGGGTTCTCGGGCATCGCCACGGTCGCCGCCTCCCTCATGGCGGACAGCCTCTCCCCGCTCCCGGCGAGGCCGGCCACCTCCAGTGCCAGCTCCTCCGCGGAGTGGTCCCTCTGCCGGCGGAGGAGGGCGCAGCCGAGGGCCTCGGCCTCGGAGGCGTTGCCGGCCTGGTGGTCGTCCATCGCACCGGGGAACGGGACGTAGACGGCGGGGACACGGAACCAGGTCAGCTCAGCCACCGTCATGGCGCCGGCCCTTGCCACTGCCAGGTCGGCGGCGGAGTAGAGCGGGGAGGGGTCGTCCGCGAAGTCGAAGACGGTGGCCCCGGCTCTCTCCCCGACGGCCTCACGGACCCTGGGCAGGTCGCGGCTGCCGCACTGGACAATCAGCTGCAGGCCTCCCGCTCCCAGGGAGGCCAGCGCCACGTCGTTCACTGCACGGGCGCCCTGGCTGCCGCCGAGGAAGAGGACCGCGGGCAGCTCCGGGTCGAGGCCGAGCGCCCTCCGGGCCTCGCCGTGCGGCATCCTCCGCATGGACGGCCTCACCGGGTTGCCGGTATGGACCGCCTTCCCGCCGAATGCGGCGGTCGCCGTCCGGAAGCCGACCATGACCCGGCTGCAGAACCTGGACGCCCTCAGGTTGGACCTGCCCGGGACGCTGTTCGACTCGTGCAGCAGGGCGGGTATCCCTCGAATCCGGGCGGCGAGTATGGGGAAGAAGGAGGAGTAGCCGCCGGTTGCCAGCAGGGCTGATGGGCGGAGGGCCGCCATCAGCCTGAGGCTGCGGGCCAGCGCGGCAAGCGCCCGGGGCGGGAAGAGGAGCCTGTCGGCCAGGCCCCTGTCCAGCCTGGGGGCGTCCAGAACGTGAGTCCTCTCCTCCATTCCGGCGTACATCCGCTCGTCCACCGGCCTGGGCGTCCGGACGAAGTCCACCCGGAGCCCCGGTCGCAGGCGGGCCAGCTCCTCGGCAACCGCCAGGGCCGGGCTTATGTGGCCGCCGGTCCCGCCGCCGACAACGAGGACGCCCCCCCGTACACGGCCGGTCATCGGCCGCCCCCGTCCTCCGCTATGCGGGCGGTGACGCCCAGGCTGACCAGGGTCACCAGGATGCTGGACCCGCCCCAGGAGACGAGGGGGAAGGTCATCCCCGTGGCGGGTGCCATCCTGGTGACCACCGAGACGTGTATGAGCATGCCGACCGCTATCGAGGCCATGAGCCCCCCGGCGGCCAGGAAGCCGAAGATGTTGTCGGAGCCGTCCGCTATGACCCAGCCGGAGAGTATCATGACCAGCGCCAGGCCGAGCACCGTGACCGAGCCCACGAAGCCGGTCTCCTCGCCTATGACGGCGAGTATGTAGTCGGAGGAGGCCTCCGGGAGGAAGCCTCGCTGCTGCCTGCCCCGGCCTATCCCCCTCCCCATCAATCCCCCGCTGCCCAGGGCGACGCACGCCTGGTGCGGCTGGTAGCTGGAGGCCTCGTCGGCACTGCCCGGCGAGAAGAACGTCGCCAGTCGCTCCCTCCTGTAGGGTGAGGAGAGGGCCAGGGCGGAGGCCAGGGCCGCGGCAACCAGCAGCAGCACCAGGATGTCCCGGAACCTCGCCTCGGCCAGGAAGAGCATCACCACGAGGATGGTGAAGAGGTAGAGGGCCCCGACGTAGTCCGGCTGGAGGCTCACGAGCACTGCGGGGAACAGCGCAAGGGCTGATAACCGGACCACGCCGGGGACGCTCCTGGCCCTCAGCCTTCCGGCCGAGACCATCGATGCGGCGACAAGCACGAAGGTGACCCTGGCCAACTCGGAGGGCATGAGCCTGAATCCGCCAGCCACGAGCCACCGGGCGGAGCCGTTGATGACCGGCGCCCACCGGGTGTCCTTCAGAAGGAGCACCGCCGCGAGCATGACGAGGGTCGAGAGGTAGAGGGGCATCGCCAGGGCCCTGAGCAGCCGGACGGGCAGCAGGTACGCCAGCACGCCGAACGCGAGGCCGACGAGGACCTTCAGGACGTGGGGCAGCAGGAAGACGGTGCTGGACTCCGAGTCGGTGAGAAGCAGCGAGCGGAAAGAGCTCGAGGTGTAGACGGCCATTATGCCCACCAGCAGCAGCACGGCGGCGGAGGCGAGCATCCAGCTCCTTGCCCTCGCGGCGGAGGGCGGGGTCACCGGAGGCCTCCGTGCAGCTCGCGGAAGTGCTCTCCCCTTTGCTCGAAGTCCTCGTACTGGTCGAAGCTGGCGCAGCCCGGAGAGAGAAGGACCACGTCGCCCGGCCCGGCGAGCTCCCGGGCCAGCTCGACGGCGGCAGCGAGATCATTCCTCCGGTGGACAGGCAGGGAGCCGCCCCAGGCTTGCTCCAGCATTGCCGCCGCCTCGCCGATGACCACTGCGGCCCTGCAGGTCCCTGCGACCAGGCCGGCAAGCTCGCCGTAGTCGGCCTCCTTCGGCCTGCCGCCGGCTATGAGCACCACCGGCCTCCGGAAGCTGCGGAGGGCCACTACCAGGGACTCCGGGTTGGTCGACTTGGAGTCGTTGACCCATTCCACCGATCCGACCTCCCCGAGCGGCTCCAGCCGGTGGGGAACGCCGCTGAACTCCCTGAGCCCCGGCTTCATGAGCTCCGGCGGCAACCCGGCCGCAGCGGCCAGGCAGACGACCGCCAGGGCGTTCTGCAGGTTGTGCTCCCCCCTCAGCCCGATCTCGGAGACCGGGAGGACCGGGACGGCTTCCCCCTCACCGGCCAGGAGCAGGGTGCCGCCGGAGGTCCACGCCCCGGCGGAGACCCCGCCCTCGGTGCTGAAGCACCACTCCTTGCCGTAGGTCCTTCCGAAGAGCGGCAGGGAGCCGGGGTCGTCCCGGTTGAGCACGAGCACGTCGTCGCCATGCTGGTTCATGAATATCCGGGCCTTCGCGCTCCTGTAGCCGTCCATGTCCGAGTGCCTCTGAAGGTGGTCGGGGGTGAGATTCAGCACCGCGGCCGCCGCCGGCCTGAAGCTCTCGATTGTCTGGAGCTGGTAGCTGCTGGCCTCGACGACGTAGAAGCGGTCTCCCGGCCTCTCCATCACGGCCAGGCTGAAGGGATAGCCGTTGTTCCCGCATGCGCATGCGGTCTCACCGGCCCTCCGGAGCATGAAGGCCAGCCACTCGACCGTGGTGGTCTTGCCGTTGGACCCGGTCACCGCCAGAACCGTGCCCCTGCAGTGGCGGAAGGCCAGCTCCAGCTCGCCGACCACCGGTATACCCATATCCCGGGCGCCTGCCGGCAGGCCCGAGTCGGGGTCAACCCCGGGACTGACCACCAGCCCGTCGAGCTGCTCCAGAGAGCCTTCGGCCCCCCGGCTGTCGACCACCCGCTCGCAGGCATCGCATCCGGGTGCACCCTCCGCGTCCTCCACGCCGAAGACCCGGAAGCCGGAGGAGGCCAGCAGCGATGCGGCGGCCCTGCCGCTCCTGCCGAGGCCGAGCACCCCGATGGTCCTGCCGCCGCTCGTCCAGTATCCCATCATCACCTTATCTTCAGCGTCGTCAGGCCCAGGAGGCCCAGTATCGCGGCAATTATCCAGAACCGGACGACCACCTTGCTCTCCGCCCAGCCGGCCAGCTCGAAGTGGTGGTGCAGCGGCGCCATCCTGAAGACCCGCCTGCCTGTCCGCCTGAACCAGGAGACCTGCAGCATCACGCTGAGCACCTCGGCCACGAAGACGCCTCCCACGAGGAAGAGGAGCAGCTCCGTCTTGGTGACCACTGCCATGGAGCCTATCGCTCCGCCCAGCGCCAGGGAGCCGGTGTCGCCCATGAAGACCGATGCCGGCGGCGCGTTGAACCAGAGGAAGCCGAGGCAGGCGCCGGCCATCGCCCCCGCGAAGACGAGGACCTCGCCGACGTCCGGCAGGTGTACGAACTGCAGGTACTCCGCGAAGGTCGCGTGGCCGAGCAGGTACGCCATGGCGCCGAAGGTGAGCACCGAGATGAGGCTCACCCCGGTTGCAAGGCCGTCCAGCCCGTCGGTCAGGTTCACGGCGTTGGCCGTTCCGGCGAGGACCATGGCCACGAAGAGCGCGTAGAGGATTCCGAAGTCCAGCCTCAGCCCCTTGAAGAAGGGGACCGTGGTCTCGGTGGAGCGTATGTCAATCGAGGAGCCGTCGGTCAGGTCCACGACCCTGACGCCGGGGGTCAGCGACGGCTCCGGGGCTCTACCTCCCGGCTGCACGGGACTGAAGCAGAGCCACGCGCCGACGGCGAGGCCCAGGGCGAACTGCCCCACCAGCTTGTACTTGCCCACGAGCCCCCTCGAGCACTTCCTGACCACCTTCAGGTAGTCGTCCAGGAGGCCTATCAGCCCCATCCACACCGTGCTGGTGAGGACCACCATGAGCGACCTGCTGGAGAGCCTCCCCCAGAGGAGGACCGGCACCAGGACGGAGATGAGTATGAGCAGGCCTCCCATGGTGGGCGTCCCCTGCTTGGAGAGGTGGCTGGAGGGGCCGTCGTCCCGGACCGTCTGCCCTATCTGCCTGGACCTGAGGAAGCGTATCACTGCAGGCCCCGCCGCGAAGGCGATGACCATGGCGGTGAGGGTCGCCCCGGCCGCCCTGAAGGTGATGTAGCCGAACAGGTTGAGAAGCGAGACATGGTCCCGCAGCGGGTAGAGCAGCCATTGAATCATCGGTCTACCTCCAGCGCCCGCACCAGCTCGCCCAGCCCCACCGAGTTGGAGCCCTTGACGAGCACGGTCATCCCCGGCCTCGCCCTCCTCCGGAGCTCCTCGAGGGCCGCCTCCCAGTCGGGGACCGCAGCATGCTTCGTGCGCCGCAGCTCCTCCCCCGCCTCCCGGAAGAGGTATCCGGTCAGTATCACGAATGAGAGGCCCAGCCCGTCGGCATGGGCCAGTGCCCGGCGGTGGAGGGCCATGCGGTCCCTGCCCAGCTCGTACATGTCGCCAAGGACGCAGGCCCTCTCGCCCTCGAACCCGGCCAGGTGGTCCAGGCAGGCCCGGAGGGAGTCCGGGTTCGAGTTGTAGCTCTCGTCGAGGATACGGACGCCGGACGATGTGACGAAGGAGCGGCCCCTGCCCTCAAGTGGAGCCACCCGCGCCATGGCCTCCAGCGCGGCATCCGGGGGGACGTCCAGCTCCCCTGCCATCAGCATCGCGGTCAGGGCGTTCCGCAGGTTGTGGGGGCCCGGGAGACGGAGGTCGACCTCCAGTCCCTCCGGCATGGCAAGCGGCCTGCCGGATTTCGGGTCGGTGGCTATCCAGGCGTCCCCCCCCTCGCCGACCCGGAGTACCCGGAGCCCGGCCCTGCCGGCGGCCTCCTCCAGGACCGGCTCGCCCGTGGGGATCACGCACCTGCCGCCCTGCGGCGTGGCCAGCAGCAGCTCCGCCTTGGCGGCGGCCAGGGCGTCCCTGTCCTCGAAGAACTCCATGTGCGCCCTGCCTATGCTGGTCACAAGGGAGTGGTGGGGCCTGGCGACGCCTCCGAGGATGGTCAGCTCGCCGGCGTGGTTCATGCCCAGCTCCAGGACGATGACGTCCGGGAAGGGCTCTCCGATGTTGAGGAGGGTCAGGGGCATGCCTATGTGGTTGTTCATGTTGCCCGGGCTGGCGGCAACGGTGTGACGGGTCCTCAGCGCCTCTCCCAGGAGCTCCTTCGTCGTGGTCTTCCCGCTGGAGCCGGTAAGGCCTATGACCACCGAGGGAATACGGGACCTGCGCCAGGCCGCGGCGTCGAGGAGCGCCCTGCCAACGTCCGGAACCCTGATTGCCGGGCCCTCTCCCCGGGACCTCGAGACCACGGCGGCCCCGCCCCTCTCCAGGACGTCTCCGACGTAGAGGTGCCCGTCGGTCCTGCTGCCCGGCAGGGCGAAGAAGAGCGTGCCCGGCCCGGCCAGCCTGGAGTCCACCGTGGCGCCGGTCACCGGCATCCCGGAGTGGGAGCCGTCCAGCTCCCCTCCCATCGCGGCGGCCAGGTCGCCAAGCAGCATCATGTCCGACCCTCCAGAGCGGCGGCGGCCTCCTCCAGGTCGTCGAACCTCAGCCGCCTGGTGCCGACTACCTGGTAGTCCTCGTGCCCCTTGCCCGCTATCAGCAGGACGTCGCCGGGGCGGAGCAGGCAGGTGGCGGCGCGGATGGCCTCCCGCCTGTCCGGGATGACCTCCACGGAGGCGCTGCCGTCCATGCCTGCCGTTATCCCCCTTATGATGGAGAGCGGCTCCTCCGTCCTCGGGTTGTCGCTGGTGACGACCGCCACGTCCGCCAGCCTGGACGCGGCGGAGCCCATCAGGGGGCGCTTGCCGCGGTCGCGGTCGCCGCCGGCGCCGAAGACCACCACGAGCCTGCCCTCGCAGAGCTCCCGAGCCTGCTCCAGAAGCCTGGCGAGGGCGTCCGGCGTGTGGGCGTAGTCGACGGCCACGAGGAACCCCCTCTCCCCGGCGCCGGGAACGGTCTGGAACCTGCCGGGGACCCCGGGAAAGGATGAGAGCGCGACGGACGCATCCTCCGGGGAGGCGCCGAGGACGCAGGCGGCGGCCATCGCGCCGGCGGCGTTCATGGCGCTCCAGCTCCCCGGCGTGGCCAGCTCCACCCGTACCCGCTCCCCTCGGCAGTCCAGGGTGAACCTCGTGCCGCTCATGTCGAATGAGACGTCGGAGACGCGGAAGTCGTCCCGGGACCCGGGCCCGAAGGTGAGCGCGCCGGGCACGGAGGGCGTCCCCTCCGCGTAGGAGCCGGCAAGCGCCCGACCGTCCCGCCTCAGGAGGTCGAAGAGGTGGAGCTTGCTGCGAACGTAGTCCTCCATGGAGGCATGGTAGTCGAGGTGGTCCCTGCTGATGTTCGTGAGGAGGCCCACGTCGAACCTCATCTCCTCCACCCTCCTCTGGGAGAGGGCGTGGCTGGAGACCTCCATGACGCAGGCGTCGTCCCCGGCCTCCGCCATCTCCGCCACCAGGCGGGTCAGCTCCACCGGCCCCGGGGTGGTCATCCTGCTCGGGACGTCACGGCCGCCGATCACGTGACCAACCGTGCCCACCACCCCGGTCCGGGTACCGAGGGAGCGGAGTATCCAGGCGAGCATGCGCACGGTGGAGGTCTTGCCGTTGGTGCCGGTGACGCCGGCCATGGTCATGCGCCTCCACGGATAACCTGCGAGCCTGGCCGCCAGCAGGGCTACGAGCCGCCTGTTGTCGCCCCCGGCGTTCAGCAGCAGACGTTCGGAGCCCTCCAGCCTCCTCTCGGTGACCGAGGCAGGCGCTCCGGATGCCAGCGCCCGCTCGGCGTACAGGTGGCCGTCGCCGGCATGGCCGGTTACCGCCACGAAGAGCGTGCCGCCGGAGACCTGCCGTGAGTCGTCGGTCACCGCGGCGACCTCCTCGGAGGCGAGCGACCCGGGGACCTCGACCCCGGTCCCCCGGAGCAGCTCCTCCAGCCTCACCTGGCCGCCTCCGCGAACCGGACCGGCTCGCTCCGGCCGGCCGGGCCCAGGGCGAGGGAAGGCTCCACCGCCAGCATCCGCTCCACCATGGAGGCGAAGGCCGGTCCGGCGCAGGCGCTGCCCCACCTGTACTCGTACTCCGGGCCGTCGACGACCACGGCCAGGACCACTCCCGGGTTGTCGGCCGGGAACATCCCCACGAAGGCGCTCAGGTAGCCGCTCCCCTCGCAGAGCAGGCGCTCGGCCGTGCCGGTCTTCCCGGCCAGGGAGACGCCCGAGACGCGTATGCCGGAGCCGGTCCCCTCCTCCATTACCCTCACCAGAGCCTGCCGGACCGTCTCGGCGGTGGAGGGGGATACCGGGCAGGACCTGGGTATCGGCTCCCTCTCCACCCACTCGGTGCCGTCCCAGGCGGAGAGGAGGAGCCTGGGGTAGTAGAGGCTGCCGCCGTTCGCTATGGCGCAGTAGGCAAGGCCGAGCTGGAGGGGGGTCACTGTCACCTCCTGGCCTATGGCTATCTGGGCCGCGGAGACGCCGGACCAGGCGGGGCTGCCGGGCCTGGGCACTATGCCCCTGCTCTCCCCCGGGTACTCCACGGTGGTCAGGGAGCCGAAGCCGAAGCCGGTGCAGTAGTCGTACAGCACGGAGTCCGGGAGCAGGGCGCCTATCCTGACGGTGCCTACGTTGCTGGAGCGGATCATTACCTCCTCGCCGGTGAGGACCTCCTCCCGGTGGGCGTCGTATATCCTCTCGCCGGATACGGTCACGTAGCCGGCCGAGCAGTCGAAGGTGTCCTCCAGCGGGTCGAGCAGCCCCTCCTCCACCGCGGCGGCGTAGGCGATTATCTTGAAGGTGGAGCCGGGCTCGTGGTATCCCTGGAAGCAGTGGTTCATGGCCAGGGAGCCGTTCTCCGAGCGGACCGGCACGCTTGCGGCTGCAAGCACGTCGCCGGTCCAGGGGTCCAGGGCCACCGCGGCGGCCCAGCTGGCCCCGCTGGTGTCCACCGCGGCCTGCAGCTCCTCCATCAGGATGCACTGGAACCGGGAGTCTATGGTCAGTATCAGGTCGTAGCCGTCGACCGCCGGAGTGTTCTCCGCCTCCGGGTCGGTCAGGTCGCAGGTGCCCAGCTCGCTCCGCTCGATGACCAGCTCGCCGTCGGTGCCGGTCAGCGTGGAGTTGAACCAGTCCTCGAGGCCCTCGCAGGCGTCGTCGCTGTACCGCCCCACCAGGCCGGCCACCATGTCCCCCAGCGGGTAGGTCCTCCTGCAGACCAGCTCGCAGGAGACGCCGGGAGGCAGCTCCATCATGGCGGAGAGGGCCTGCTCCAGCGGGAGGGAGTTGGCCAGTATCACGTTTCCGTCGGTGCGCTCGAGCGGGACGTCGACCAGCGCGTGCTCGCCCAGCGAGGCCACGAAGCTGTCGACTGAGGCCTCCTCCCCCTCCGGGACCTCCGGCCAGTAGAGCTGCAGGTAGGCTACGCTCCGGTTGCCGGCCAGCAGGTAGCCGCGCCTGTCCAGTATCCTTCCCCTGTCCGCCTCCACCACCATCCTGGTGGTGTGCTGCCCCTCTGCCATGCTCCGGTACTCGTCGTGCATGAGCACCTGTATCCGGAAGAGCCGGAGGACCACCGCCAGGAAGACCATGAGCACCAGCGCGACCAGCATCCTGAGCCGTGTCTCCCTCCGGGCGGGGGACATTTCACTGCTCCATGCAGACACCGGTCTCACCCCCCGTCCCGGCACCCGGGTCGACCAGCGTGAACCTCTCCAGGGGGAGCGGCTCCATCCCCAGGCTGTCGGCCAGCGCGGACAGGCGGTCCGGGGAGAGGAGCAGCGCCCTGTCCACCAGCAGCTCCTCCCTCCGCCACTCCAGCCGCCTCAGCTCCGTCAGCAGGGCCTCTCTGCGGACCACCAGGGAGAGGCGCCAGTTGTAGACGGCGGTCTGTACCACCGCCATGACCAGCACGCCTACCGCCACTGCGGTGAGGATGCTCCGGAGCCCCCTCACGACCGGAGCCCCATCCTGAGCCTGGCCGGCCCGGACCTCCGGTTCTCCCGGCGCTCCTCCTCCGACGGTACCACCCAGAACGGCTCCGCCGGCCGGAAGTGGGGGGAGTCGATGAAGTGCCTCTTGACCAGCCTGTCCTCAAGGGAGTGGAAGGTGATGAAGGCTACCCGCGCCCCCGGAGCGGTCCAGAGGTGCATGCCTGAGAGTAGCCGCTCCAGATGGCCCAGCTCGTCGTTCACGGCTATCCGGAGCGCCTGGAAGACCCTGGAGAGGACCTTGACGGGGTTACCCCGGGCCGCCCTGCGGATCGCACGGGCCAGCTCCCCGGTGGAGGAGAGCGGCCTCGCGGCCACTATGGAGCGGGCTATCCTCCTGCTTCCCCTCTCTTCCCCAAGCTCGTAGATGAGGTCGGCCAGCTCCCGCTCGCCCAGACGGTTCAGAAGGTCGGAGGCGGTCTCGCCCGCGGTCCCGTCGAACCTCATGTCCAGCGGCCCGTCCAGCCTGTGGGAGAAACCCCTACCGGCCGAGTCGAGCTGCAGCGAGGAGAGACCCAGGTCGAAGAGCCCGCCGGCGGCCCCTTCCGGCGCAGCCCCGGAGGCCAGCTCCGGCAGGCGGTCGTATGCGGCGTGCAGCACGGTGACCTGCGGGCTCTTCGAGAACCTGTCGCGGAGGAGGATGACGGCGTCAGGGTCGCGGTCCAGCAGGATGAGCCTTGCATCCGGCCTTGCGTCCAGCAGGGCAGCGGCATGCCCGCCCGCCCCGGCGGTGCCGTCGACCACCGGCCCTGCCCCGGCGGCTGGGGCCAGGAAGTCGGTGACCTCCCGGGGCATCACCGGCACGTGGACCGGGGCCTCCGCCCCGCGGTCATGCAGAGAGCCGCCCGGGCTCGTCTCCGGCTCCAGGCGGTCTCTCTCAGGCCCTTCGCTGGACATGCGTCGCAGGCCTCCAGGACTGGCTGCGGTCAGTAGATATCGACCTCTATCTCCTCCAGCGCATCTTCGAGGGCGGTCCCGCCCTCGTCTGCGTAACTCGAGTAGCGTCCGGGGTCCCATATCTCGATGGAGTCCAGGAGCCCCAGGAAGAGCACCTCGTGCCCTATGCCCGCCAGCGTCAGAAGCTCGGAGGGGATGGTTATCCTCCCCTGGCCGTCGACGTTCACCTGGCGGATGTGCTGAGAGACCTCCCTCAGCAGGCTCCTGTGGACCCTGTTGTTCCTCGACAGCGCGGACAGCCCCCGCATGACGCTCGACCACTTCTCCGGCGTGTAGAGCACCAGGCACCCCTCGGGCCCCTTCCCTACGAAGAGCCCCTCGTTGGGCAGATGCCTCCTGAACTGGGCAGGGACGCTGACCCTGCCCTTTTCATCCAGAGTGTGGACGTGCTTCCCCGTGAATACGCTCATGCGCCTCCTCGGCTCAATTCTATCCCACTTTCTCCCACTGTCAACCCATATCATGGGAAAGTATCCCACAATGGCTCCCGGGGCCGGAGAAGCACGGACGTATTCGCATATGTATCAGTTATTTAGGTCGAAGAAGCCTAGGAGTGCTCGCGGGCGCGCCGGAGCGGCGCTCCCCGGTCGGCGTACCGGGCGGTCAGCGCCTGCGGCGCCTGCGGGAGCTGCGCCCCCGGCCGCTCCGCCGGGTCCCGCCCTGCTTTCCGTCGTAGTAGTAGTGGTAGCGGTAGGTGTAGTAGCTGTAGGAGGTGTACATCTTCAGCGGGTCGAAGCCGTTCAGTAGAGCGCCGACCAGCCTGGCGTTGCTCCGGTCCAGCTTGCCCCAGGCGGACTTGAGGACCTTCCTGTTGACTATCTTGGCGCCGACCACGACAACCGTCGCGTCCATCTCCGGCGCCAGGAGCATGGCGTCGGTCACGACCGCGGCGGGCGGGCTGTCGAAGATGACCATGTCGTACCTGCTCCGGAGCTCCTCCAGCAGCCTTCCGAACCGGGCCCCCCCTATCAGCTCCGAGGGGTTGTGGGGGATGTAGCCCGAGGTCATGGCCTGCAGGTTCGCAACACCGGTCTCCCGGATGACCGAGTCGAGCTGCTCTATCCCGGCTATGACCTCGGAGAAGCCGGGCTCCCTCGTTATGTCGAAGATGTTGTGTATCACCGGCCTGCGGAGGTCGGTGTCGACTATGAGCACCCTGTCTCCCGCCTGGGCTATCGCCACCGCCAGGTTTCCGGCTGTGGTCGACTTGCCCTCACGGGGGCCGGCGCTGGTCACCAGGAGGGTACCTATGCCCTCGTCGCCACCGCTGAAGCGGAGGCTGGTCCGGAGGTCGCGGTAGGCCTCGCTGGCCGCCTTCCTGGGCCCGGTCATCATGATGAGCCCCATGCGTCCGGTCTCCGTGCGGAGCTCCGCCCGGGACATCTTCGGCACAACGCCGATGACCGGTATCCCCAGCTGCTCTATGTCCTCCGGGTTCTTGACCCTCTGGTCTATCCGCTCCTTCAGGAGCACGAAGCCGACGCCGAGGACCAGACCTACGAAGATGCCAAGGATGAGGTTCTTCCTGCTGTTAGGGACTATCATCCCGCCGGGCAGGGCGGTATCCACGATGCGGACGTTCCCCATCTGTCCCGCCTCGGCTATGCGGACCTCCTCGTACTTCGTGCGCAGCATGAGGTATATCTGCTCGCTGACCGTCCTGTTCCGCTGAAGCCTGGCCAGCTCCAGCTCCAGCTCCGGGAGCTGCAGCATGCTGTCCTCCAGCTCCGCTGCGATGCTCTCGAAGACCGCCTCCCTGAGCCTCTCCCCCCTGAGCTCCGCCTCGATGGTGGCCAGGCCGGCCATCATCTCGGATATCCTCGTGGTGGGCGAGTCCGGGTAGCGGGAGAGGGCCGCCTCCTCGAGCGCCTCCTGGAGGGCGGCGGTCCTGGCGGCCATGTCCGCCTCCACGCTCTGCACAGCCGGGTCCCCCTCCGGGACTCCCTCGGCCAGCAGGGAGGCCCTGGCGGAGACCAGGACGGAGATCTCCAGCTCCAGCTGCTCTATGACCGTGTTGCTGAGCCCGCCGAGGGTGCTCTCGAGCTCGGAGCGGTCCAGGTCCAGCTGCTGGGCGTAGTAGTCCCGCTGGGCCTCGAGGGCGCCCTGCTCGGTGCTGGCGGTTGCGGCGGCCGTCTCGAAAGCGGAGAGGTCGGTCACCAGGGCGCTGGTCTCCGCCTGCAGGTCCACCACCCCCTCCTCCTCCCTGAAGTCCCGGAGCATCTGCTCGTCCAGCTCCAGCTCGGCCTGGATGAGGGCTATCTGCTGCTGGAGGAAGTCGCGGACCATGGCGTTCTCGCTCCTGGCCTCGTCCAGGTTCTGCCTGTAGTAGGTGTGGACGGTCAGGTTGGCCAGCGTCGCGGCGGCGGCCGGGGAGGGGCCGTTGGCGGAGAGGACGAAGAAGTCCGTCTCGCTGAGGACGGATACGGACGTGTTGCCCCGGACCATCCCGATGAGCGCGCCCCGGAGGTTCTGGGCCGGCACCGGCCTCCCCCCGAAGAGGAGCGACACCAGGCTGTCCGTGTTCGGCGAGGTCAGGATGGAGTCGGCCACCGCCTCGGCCATGCTCCTGCTCTGGATGATCTGTATCTGGTTGTTCCGCATCTGGTCCATCTCGAACCAGAAGACGTTGGGCATCTCCAGGGTCTGGGCCATCTGGCTGGTGGCGTCGTAGATGAAGGTGGCGGACGAGCGGTAGACCGGGGTGGTCCTGGCAGTCCTGTAGATACTGAGGCCTACCGAGACGAGGAGGAAGAACAGGATGACCCACTTGTGGCGGTAGATGGTCCAGATGTACTCGCCCAGACGGACGGACTCCCGCTCCTCGGCGCCTCCGGTCATCTCTCCAGCATCAGCCATACGACGTTCACCGCAATTATTATCTTGTAAGCGAAGTCAATGGCGTCCTTCCACCACTCGTACCTTCGGGTGGGTACGTGTATGGTCGCGCCGGGCCTGAGGGTCGGCACCGGCTCGCCCTCGGCCCTGAGGAAGTCGCCCAGGTCGTACTCCACCCCGGAGCCTTCGTAGACGATGCTGACCCCGCCCAGGTCGGCCTCCGGCGTGGGACCGCCGGCGGCGGAGATGCCGGCCACCAGGTCCGCTCCCACGGGCACAAGGTGGGTGCCGGGAACGCCGACCTCTCCCCAGACGTGTATGCTCATCCGTACCCGGTCGGTCTCCAGGCCGGGGACGGTGTAGCTCTCGATGCCGGATGCGAGGCTTGCCGCGGAGAGAAGGAGCGCCGCGGCGGGAACGGACCTCATGCCTTCACTATCCTGTCCCTTCCCCGCTCAACGCCCGAGCAGGCGTTCCTGGTATCGACCACCAGCCTGGAGTTGTCGACTATCCACTGGTAATCGTAGCAGGAATGGTCGGTGATGACAACTGCGCAGTCGTAGCCCGCGAGCGTCTCCTCGGTGAGCTCCACCGAGACCGGCCTGTGCTCGGTCTGCCTGGTGCTGCCTATCCTGCCTACGTAGGGGTCGTTGTAGTCGACCGTGGCGCCCAGCTCGAGCAGCTCCTCCATGACCGGGAGGGCGGGGGTCTCCCGTATGTCGTCGATGTCCGGCTTGTAGGCCATGCCGAGTATCAGTATCCTGCTGCTCCTTACGCTCTTGCGGGCGTCGTTCAGCGCCCGTGTGACCGTGTCGACCACGAAGTGTGGCATCCCGGTGTTTATCTCTCCGGCCAGCTCAATGAAGCGGGTGGGCATCCCGTACTGGTGCGCCTTCCAGGTCAGGTAGAAAGGGTCTATCGGTATGCAGTGCCCGCCGAGGCCCGGCCCCGGGTAGAACGGCGTGTAGCCGAAGGGCTTCGTCGAGGCTGCCTCTATGACCTCCCAGATGTCCACGCCCATCCTGCTGCAGAGCATCTTCAGCTCGTTCACCAGGGCGATGTTGACCGCCCTGTAGGTGTTCTCGGTTATCTTGGCCATCTCCGCCACCTCGGGGGAGCTGACCGTGACAACGCTGTCCACGGCGTAGCCGTAGACGAGCTCGGCCGCCTCGGCCCCCTCGGGGGTCAGGGCGCCCACCAGCTTGGGGATGGTCCTGGTGGTGAAATGACGGTTGCCCGGGTCCTCCCTCTCCGGCGAGAAGGCCAGGTGGAAGTCCACCCCGGCCCGCATGCCGCTCTCCTCGAGTATGGGGACCAGCTCCTCGCGGGTGGTGCCCGGGTAGGTGGTGGACTCCAGCACCACGAGCTGCCCCCTACGGAGGTGATCCCGGACCATTCGGCCGGTGCCGGTGACGTAGCTGAGGTCCGGCTGCCTGGAGATGCCCAGGGGCGTCGGGACGCAGATGATGACCGCGTCCGCCCGCTCCAGCACGGAGAAGTCGGTGCCTGCGCCGAGCCTCCCGGTCCCGGTCGCCTCGGTTATCCGCTCGGAGGGGATGTGCCTCAGGTAGCTGGTACCCTCCTCGATGAGCCGGGCCTTCTCAGGGTCGACGTCCACGCCGAGAACCTCGCAGCCGCCGCGGACGAACTCCAGCGCCAGCGGCAGGCCCACGTAGCCGAGACCGATGACGGCTACGGCGGGCCTCTCCCTGCCCGCCTCCCTCATCCTCTCGCTGAAGGCGCTCATACGTTCCTTCCGATGCCGTAGTAGGTGAATCCCATCCTGCGGAGCTTGCCGGGGTTGAACACGTTGCGGCCGTCGAAGACCACCGGTTTGCGCATCAGGTCCATTATCCTGGGGAAGTCCGGCTCCCTGAACTCCGTCCACTCGGTCACCAGTACCAGGCCGTCGGCGTCGCGGACCGCGTCGTAGGTGGAGTCGGCGTACTCGATGGAGTCGCCCAGGCGCCCCCTCGCGTTCTCCAGCGCCTGCGGGTCGTAGGCGCAGACGGTGGCACCCCTCGCCAGCAGGCCGTCTATGACCGTCAGCGCCGGCGCCTCCCTGATGTCGTCGGTGTTGGGCTTGAAGGAGACTCCCCATACCCCGAAGCGCAGACCGGTGAGGTCCTCGCCGTAGTGGGCGGAGACCTTGCGGGGCAGGAGCGCTTTCTGGTCGTCGTTGACCTCCGTGACGGCCCTGAGGACGCGCAGCTCTATCCCGTTCTCCAGCGCGGTCTTCTGGAGCGCTCGTATGTCCTTCGGGAAGCATGAGCCTCCGAAGCCGGCGCCGGGGAAGAGGAAGCTGGGTCCGATGCGGCGGTCGGAGCCTATGCCGACCCTGATGTCGTGCACGTCGGCGCTGACCAGGTCGCACATGTTCGCTATCTCGTTCATGAAGGATATCCTGGTGGCGAGGAGGCTGTTCGCGACGTACTTCGTCATCTCGGCGCTCCGGTTGCTCATCACCAGTATCGGGTTGTTGGTCCGGACGAAGGGGGAGTAGAGCTCCCTCATCACCTCGGCGACCTCCTCCGAGTCGGTCCCCACCACAACGCGGTCCGGCTTCATGAAGTCGTCTATGGCGGAGCCCTCCTTCAGGAACTCCGGATTGCTGACCACGTGCACCTCGTGGTCCGTGTTCGCCTCTATGGTATCCCGCACGAGGTCGGCCGTGCCCACCGGCACGGTGCTCTTGTTCACCACTATCCTCGGGCCGTCCATGGCCCTGGCTATGTCCTTGGCGACTGCGAGGACGTGCTTCAGGTCGGCGGACCCGTCCTCGTCCGGCGGGGTCCCGACGGCTATGAAGACTATCCTGCTCTTCCGTACCGCCTCGGCGGTGTCCGTGGTGAAGCTGAGCCTGTCCTCACTGGTGTTCCTGCGGATCATCGTCTCCAGGCCGGGCTCGTAGATGGGTATGATCCCGTTCCTGAGGTCCTCTATCTTGCGCCGGTCGTTGTCCACGGAGATGACGTCGTTGCCCATCTCCGACAGGCAGGTGGCTGCGACAAGGCCTACGTAACCGCTTCCGACCACGGCTATGTGCATGATTCCTCCAGGATGCGTTTTGACGGTATCCGTATCCGTGCGGGACTGCAGAGAATAAGAAAACCCCCGGTTGCTGTAAACAACCGGCTCAGCGGCGGGTGGGATACCTCCGGTCGCCCCTTCGGACGGTCAGGCCCAGCTCGTCCATCAGCTCCGCCCAGAGCAGGGCCACCTTGC
Organism: uncultured bacterium; assembly: GCA_964423505.1. GTDB lineage: Bacteria > Fermentibacterota > Fermentibacteria > Fermentibacterales > JCC-6 > CAYREX01. Next base: position 97,841 of record CAYREX010000006.1, read on the forward strand.
GGGAGACGCCCATGAGGTCCCTCAGCCGGGCCAGGGTGAAGCCATCCTCGCCCAGCTCCGCGGTGGCGGAGGCCGCGGTCGCCCGCAGGTCCCGGTCGGTGACCAGGCTGCCGGAGCCGAGTCGGTGGAGAAGTCCCCTCTCCACGAGCGCCTCGGCGGTGACCGGGTCACCCGCCGCGTCTTCCGGCAGCCCCTCCGGACCGGCTCCCTCCACTGCGTCGACCAGCCGGTCAGCATCCGGGGCAAGCTCCTCCGGGATATCCTCCGGGTGACCGGCCAGAGCCAGCCAGGCTCCCCTCCGCTCCATCCTGCCCTCCGCCTCCAGGCCCGCCAGCACACCCTTGACGAACGACGCCGGGGCGCCTGCGAGTATCCGTCCCGGGGCGGCCGACGGAAGGCCGGGGCTGAGCGGGCTCGCCTCGTGGTGGGTCCCGAGGGCCTCCAGCAGAAGGTCCTGCGCCTGACGGAACGCTTCCGCGTCCACCATCCTGGCCTCCGGTCCCTCTCCCAGGCGTACGGCCATCCCCTGCTCCAGGAGCCTCTCCGCCGCCTCCAGGGCGTCCGCCCCGTCGATGCCCGCCTCGCCGAGGACCGAGGCCGGGACCACGCCGGTCCTGCCGGCGTCGCGAAGCCTCTCCATCAGCAGGTCGGCCGGGTCTCCCTCGGCGAGAAGCTCCAGGTGCCTGCTCCTCGTATCAGCGTGCTTCCTGCGGACCTTCCGGGTGCCCACCTCCAGCACGGTGCCCCCCCCTATGGTGACTACCGGGGAGTACATCCGCAGAACCAGGTCGTCGCCCGGCAGGGCGGCAACCGGCGACTCCAGTTGGAAGTGCACGAAGCCCGAGGTGCCCGGCGGGACCGGACCCTCCTCGACCGGCACGGCCCTGGCCATCACCTCGGCGGTGCCGGTGTGGAGCCTGACCCTCTGGTTGCGCCGGAGCGGCGGGGCCCCGGGGAGGATGCGGCACTCGGTGTCCAGGCTGAGCGTCGGCTCGAGCAGACCCCTGTCGGAGAGGCAGGAGCCCCTCTCGACCTGCTCCGCCTCCAGGCCGACCAGGTTGAGGGCTACCCTGTCGCCGGCCCTTCCCTCCTCAGCCCCTCGCCTGTTGTTGACGCTCAGCTCCCTGACCCTGTGGACGCTCCCGCCCGGCTGCACCTGGAGGCTGTCGCCCGGCCTCACGCTCCCGGAGACGGCGGTGCCGGCCACTATGGTGCCGAAGCCCTTCAGGACGAAGACCCGGTCCACGAAAAGCCTGAAACGGCCGGATGCGTCCCGCTGGCCGGTCCCCGCGGCCATCTCGGCCAGGGCGTCCCGGAGCCCGTCGAGGCCCTCGCCGGTCATGGCGGATACACGGAGGACGGGCGTGCCGTCGAAGGGCGTACCCTCCAGGAGCTCCATCACGTCCGCCTCGGCCAGGTCCTGCATCTCGGAGTCGACCAGGTCGCACTTGGTCAGGGCCACCAGCCCCCTGTGTACGCCGAGAAGGTCCAGGACGTCGAGGTGCTCCCGGGTCTGGGGCATCACACCCTCGTCGGCGGCCACCACCATCAGGAAGAAGTCGACCGTCGCCACGCCGGCGACCATCTGACGCACGAAGCGCTCGTGGCCGGGCACGTCTATGAAGGCGAGCACCTCTCCGTCGGGCATGGGCATGAAGACGTAGCCCAGCTCTATGGTGATGCCCCGGCTCTTCTCCTCCTTGAGGCGGTCCGGGTCCTGCCCGGTAAGGGCCATCACCAGGGAGCTCTTGCCGTGGTCTATGTGTCCGGCGGTCCCCGCTACTATCCCCACAGCCGCTCCGCGGCGTCGGAGACAAGAGATGCCAGCAGGCCGGCCTGTCCCATTAGAAGCGTCCGGACGTCCAGCTTCAGCAACCCGTCCTCTATCCTCGAGCAGACGGCCGGGCTGCCAAGGCGGAGCTCACGGGCCAGGGCGTCCGGGTCGGGGCAGGCTATGCCCACGCCCCGGGAGGGCATGGCGGTGTCCGGGAGCGCCCCGCTACCGACGTAGCTGCCGGTCTCGATGACCCTGGCGGAGCAGGAGGACGGGAGCTCGAGGGCGGCTGCCAGCTCCTCAGCCCTCCTGCCCAGCTCCTCCGGGCGGGCGGCGAGCATGGCGTATACCGGGTGCTCCTCCGTGAGGTAGCTCAGGCCCTCCCTGAAGAGCATCAGCGTTGCCTCGAGGGCGGCTAGGGTCAGCTTGCCGACCCGCAGCGCCCTTGCCAGCGGGTGGCGCCTAATCGCCTCCACCGCATCACGCCTGCCGGTGATGATGCCCGCCTGCGGGCCGCCTATCAGCTTGTCCCCCGAGCTGGTCACCAAACCGGCTCCGGCGGCGATGCTCCCCGCGACGGTCGGCTCCGAGGGAAGGCCCAGCTCCGCCAGGTCCACCAGAGAGCCCGCGCCCAGGTCGTCTATCACGGGCAACCCGTGCTCCCGGCCGAGCGCCACCAGGTCCTCCAGTGGGACCTCCCCGGAGAAGCCCCTTATCCGGTAGTTGGAGGGATGGACCCTGAGTATGGCCGCCGTCTCCTCGGTGATCGCATCGCGGTAGTCGCGAAGATGGGTGCGGTTGGTGCAGCCCACCTCCACCATCCGGGCCCCGCTCTGCCTCATCACCTCCGGTATCCGGAAGGAGCCGCCTATCTCCACCAGCTGGCCGCGGGAGACTATCACCTCCCGGCCCCCAGCCATGGCCGAGAGGACGAGGAGGGTGGCCCCGGCGTTGTTGTTGCAGACGGTTGCCGCCTCCGCTCCCGTGAGCTCCTTCAGGAGGTGCTCGACATGGACGTCCCGGTGGCCCCGCCTGCCGGTCTCCCGGTCCCACTGCAGCACGCAGTAGCCGGTGGCCGCCCGGGTGACCGCGGAGATGGCGGCACCGCTCATGGCGGCCCTGCCTATGGCTGTATGGAGCACTATCCCGGAGGCGTTTATCACGTCCTCCATTCCGGAGTCGGAGAGCATCCTGGCCTCGGCAAGGGCCATGGCCGCCAGCTCGTCATGCGTGCGGGGGCCGTCGCCGGAGAGGAGCCGCTCCCTCTCGGAGGCTATCACCGACCGGCAGGCCTCGGTGAGCGAGGCCGGGGGCAGCGTGCCCTCCGGGTCCGCGAGACCGGCCAGCACGTGGACCGCCGGCAGCTCGCGCAGCGCCTTCCTGCACTCGTCATCGGCCATCAGACCCCGAACTCCTCTCCCCTCTGGTAGGAGAGCGCCCCCAGCATCCGTATGGAGCCCTTGGGGCACTTCGAGAGGCAGAGCCCGCATCCGACGCACTTCTCCTTGTCGACCTCGTGCCTCTCCTTGAGCTCTCCGGTGATGGCATTCACCGGACATGCCTTGGCGCACAGGGTGCACCCGACGCAGCTGCCGTCTATGTATGCCTTCGGCCTGGCCGGCGCCCTGTCCAGTATCGCGCCGGTCGGGCACTCGCCGGCGCAGAGGCCGCAGTTCACGCACTTCTCCGGGTCGATGGAGGCCAGGTTCTCCTCCACGGTGATGGCATCCACCGGGCAGACCTTGGCGCACTTCCTGCAGCCGATGCACGCGACGGTGCAGGCCTTGCGGGCCACGCCGCCCCTCTCCCTGCTGGAGCAGGCGACCACCACCTGCCTGTTGACCGGCCAGAGCTCGATTATGTCCTTGGGGCAGGCCGCCACGCACTTGCCGCAGCCGGTGCAGGCCTCCGGGTCTACGACCGGGACGCCGTCCGGCCCCATCTCGATGGCGTCGAAGGGGCATACCCGGACACAGTCGCCGAAGCCGAGGCAGCCGTAGGGGCAGGCCTTCTGCCCGCCCATGACCATGCCGGCCGCGGCGCACTCGGAGGGCCCCCGGTACTCGAAGACCTCGCGGGCGGAGTGGCCACCGGCGCAGCGGACCAGGGCTATCTTCCGCACGGAGTCGGAGACCTCGGCGCCGACCGCCTCGGCTATCCTGGCGTCCACCGACGCGCTTGCGGCGACGCAGCCCTCGGGCGGCGCCTCACCCTTCACGACCGCCTCGGCGAAGGCGGGGCAGCCCGGATAGCCGCAACCGCCGCAGTTGGCGCCCGGCAGCAGCGCCTCTATCCTCTCGACCCTCGGGTCCTTCTCCACGGCCAGCTTCTTGGCGGCGAAGGCCAGGCCCAGCCCCAGCAGGAGCCCCATGGCCCCCAGCACGACGGCCGGGTAGCCGACGGCAGCGGCCGCATCGGTCCCACCGGTCTGGGCGGTGAGCGCGAGAGCAAGGAGACCCGTCATCTCACACCCCCAGACCGGCGAAGCCGAGGAAGGCGATGGACATCACCCCGGCGATGATGAACGCGATGGGCTTGCCCCGAAGCGAGACCGGCAGGTCCGCCGTCTCCATCCTCTGCCTCAGCCCGGCCATTATCACCAGCGCCAGCGTGAAGCCTATCCCCGAGGCCACGCCGTTCACCAGCGAGTAGCCGAGGGCGTACCCCTCCTCGATGTTGAGCACGGCCACGCCGAGTATGGCGCAGTTGGTGGTGATGAGCGGCAGGTAGATGCCCAGGGCGTCGTAGAGCGGCGGCGAGAACCTCTGCAGTATCATCTCCACCAGCTGAACGAGAGAGGCGATGATGAGTATGAAGGCTATCGTCCGCAGGTAGGTCAGCGAGAGCGGCACAAGCAGCAGGTGGTAGACGGTCCAGGAGCCCAGGGTGGCCAGTGTCATCACGAAGATGACAGCGGCGCCCATGCCCACCGCCGAGTCGAGCTGCCGGGAGACGCCGATGAACGGGCAGATGCCGAGGAAGCGGGAGAGGACGAAGTTGTTCACCAGTATCGCCCCGAGCACTATGGTCATCAGCGTGCCGAGGTCGAAGCCGCCTGCGTCCCCGGGCGAGGCCAGGGCGGCGGAGAGCGCAATGGCGTTGAGGCCGCTCATCGTCCCCCTCCCTTCCTCTGGTCCAGCACGTTGAACGCGCCGAGGATGAAGCCGAGCAGTATGAAGGCGCCGGGCGCCAGTATCGCTATCAGCACAGGCTGCTCTCGGAAGGCGCCCCACATCACGTTCATGTTCAGCCACGTACCGCTGCCGAGCAGCTCGCGGAAGGTCGCCAGCAGCACCATCGCCAGCGTGAAGCCTGCGCCCATCCCGAGGCCGTCGGCGAGGGAGTTGAGCACCGGGTTCCTGTTGGCGAAGCCCTCGGCCCTGCCGAGGATTATGCAGTTCACCACGATGAGCGGTATGAAGATGCCCAGGCTCTTGTGGAGGTCGGGCACGTAGGCGTTCATCACCATGTCCACCAGCGTCACGAAGGTGGCAATGATGACTATGTAGCAGGGAATCCGTACCTTGGAGGGTATGGCCTTCCTGAGCAGCGAGACCAGGAAGTTGGAGCAGACCAGCACGAAGGTCGAGGCCGCTCCCATTCCGAGCGCGTTCTCCACGGAGGTCGTCACCGCCAGGAAGGGACAGAGCCCCAGCGCCAGCTTGAAGACCGGGTTCTCGCGGTATATGCCTGCCGTCAGGTCTCTCCAGAGGCTCATGAGCCACCTCCGGTCCCGGTGGTGTCGATGCCCTCACCGGGCTCCGCTCCGGCGCCTGCGGAGGAGCGCTTCGGCGGCGGGTTCGGAGGCGGGTCGGGCGACCAGCCCTGCAGGCCGCTCCCGTCGAACAGCCCCTCCTCCTCCATCGCCTCCAGGCCCTCCTGCACGGAGGCCACCACGGCCCTGGAGGTTATCGTGCTGCCGGTCATGGCGTCTATGGTGCCCCCGTCGACGGTCAGGCGGCAGCTCTCCGCGGTGACGCCGTCCTCGCTGAGCTGGTCGAGCAGCTTCGCCGGGTCCTCCACGTTGGCCCCGAGGCCCGGGGTCTCCATCTGGTAGAGGATGCTGCTGGACTCGACCTCGCCATCCGGGCTGACGGCCACCATCGTCTGGACGGTGCTCGAGTACCCCTTGCCGTAGGCGACGAAGACGAAGCCCGCGACGGAGTCAGAGCCGGCCGGCCGCACGGCGACCACCGACAGCTCGTTGCCGGTGCCGGCGAACGGGTTCTCCAGGCCCTCTATCCCCAGCGAGTCGAACTCGAGGCTGTCCGCCGGCGTCAGGGCGGCGGCCACGTCCGACATCAGCGCCTGCTTCTCCATCTCCTTCTGCTCCGCTATCATGGGGGCGGTCCTGGAGTTCACAAGCCCCAGCGCCACCGCCGCCACCAGGGCGACGAGCATGAGGACCAGACCGAGCTTCAGCATCTCAGCCATCCTCCCTCACCTCCCCGAAGACCCTGGGCCTCGTGTACCTGTCGATGAGCGGCGTCACCAGGTTCATGAGCAGTATCGAGTAGGAGCACCCCTCCGGGTACCCCCCCCACCTCCGGATGACCATGGTTATCAGTCCGGCGCCGACCCCGAAGACTATCCGTCCCTTCGGGGTCACCGGGGTGGTCACCATGTCGCTCACCATGAAGAAGCCTCCGAGCACGACACCGCCGGCCAGCACGTGGAAGAGCGGGTCCCCGGCGAAGAGCCCGGGGCCGCCTATCACCCAGCCGAACAGCGCCACCGTCCCCAGGTAGCTGATGGGGAGCCGCGGCTCGAGCACCCCCCTCATCATCAGGTAGACGACACCCACGAGCAGGAGCACCACGGAGGTCTCGCCGAGGCATCCCCCCCGGCGCCCGAGGAAGAGGTTCAGGTAGGTGCCCCCTGAGGAGAGGCTGCTCCTGACCTCGCTCGCAGCGCCCCTTAGCTCCTCCGCCTCGGTTTCCAGACCCTCGTCCTCCACCACCGACGCGCTCTCGTCCATGTCGAACGTCTGCTTCAGGACGTTCAGCGGAGTTGCGCCCGTGATGGCGTCCGCATCGTCAAGCTCCGCCAGCTCCTCCGCCGGCATGCCGGTTGTGGACGCACCCATGTCCCTCCAGGACTGCGGCGCGATCCAGCCGGCGGTCATCAGCACCGGGAAGCTGGCCACCAGGAACGCCCTGCCCAGAAGGGCCGGGTTGACGATGTTCTGACCGAGGCCGCCGAAGGCCTGCTTGCCCACCGCTATGGCGAAGGCGCTGCCCACCACGGGCAGCCACCAGGGAACGCCGGGCGGCAGGTTGTAGGCCAGCAGTATCCCTGTGACCAGGGCGCTCCCGTCCATGACGAAGCTCACCGGCCTCTTCATGAACCGGAGACAGAGGTACTCCGTCACCACCGCGGCGCCAACGGCCAGAAGCACCAGGCCGAGCGCGCCCGGGCCGAAGTACCAGACGGCCGCCACCAGCGCGGGCAGCAACGCGAAGACCACGTCCAGCATCACCCGCCGGGTGGTCCGATGGGACCCCAGGTGGGGGGACATGGCGAGCTCGAACCGCCTGGGCTCCGCCATCACGCCTCCTTCCTGCCCATGGCCCTGATGGCGTCCTGCGCCCTCTTGATGTAGTGGACGAGGTACCGGCCGGCGGGGCATACGTAGCTGCACGTGCCGCAGGCCATGCAGCTCAGCGCGCCCATCTCCTCCGCCTCGTCCCACCTCTCGTGCTCCGATGCCCTTGCAATGAGGCTCGGTGTCAGGTGCAGGGGACACCTGTCCACGCACTTCCCGCAGCTCAGGCAGGGCCCCTCGGTGACGTCCCTGACCTCCTCGGAGGAGAGGGCCAGCACCCCGCTGGTGCCCTTGGTGACGGGCACCGCGTCGGTGAACAGCGCTATCCCCATCATGGGCCCGCCGCTGACCAGCCTCCTGACGTCGTCCGAGTAGCCGCCGGACTCCTCGACCAGGTCCGTGAAAAGGGTCCCGACGCATGCATCGTAGTTCCCCGGCCGCATGACGCCGCCGCCGGTCACGGTGATTATCCGCCGCACGGAGGGCTCCCCCCCGCTGACGGCGGCGGCAACCGCCGCCGCGGTGCCCACGTTCTGCACCACTACGCCCACGTCCAGGGGGAGGCCGCCTGCAGGCACCTCGCGGCCGGTGGCCACGTCTATGAGCTGCTTCTCGGCCCCCTGGGGGTAGCTGACCTCGAGCGGCAGCACTTCCAGGCCGCTCTCCCGCATCAGCTCGATGGCGTCCGGCTTGTTCACCTCTATGCCGACCAGGAAGCGCTCGACCCCCAGCACGGATGCGAGTATCCTGGTGCCCAGCACTATCTCCTCCGGTCTCTCCAGCATCAGCCGGTGGTCCGCGGTCAGGTACGGCTCGCACTCGACGCCGTTGATTACAAGGGTGTCGATTTCCTTGCCCGGGGGAGGCGAGAGCTTCACGTAGGTGGGAAAGCTGGCCCCGCCCATCCCGCACACCCCGGCGGCACGGATGCGCTCCACCAGCTCCTCCCGGGAGCGCCCCTCCCAGTCCGGCCAGGGCTCCAGCGGGGGAGGCCCCTCCTCTGACTCGGTCTCGATCACCACCTGCAGGCCGGACCTGCGGTGCGGCATCGGACCCTCCTCCACCGCCTTCACGGTGCCGGTTACCGGCGAATGCGTGGGCAGGCTTATGAATCCGTTCTGCTCACCTATCTCCTGTCCCCTGACCACCCGGTCACCCTTCTCGACCGCAGGCTTCGACGGAGCGCCCAGGTGCTGGCACAGTGGCACTCGGACCACCTCGGGCGCGGCGAGCCTGCGGATGGGGCTCCCGGATGAAAGCTCCTTGCGGCCGGGAGGATGGGTACCTCCACGGAAGGTCCTGGGTCTGCTCATGGGCCTCCTTGCGACGACGACCGACCCCCGGAGCCCGGGATCAGTCCTGCTTGAGGAGCCTGTCCAGCTCCCTCTTGAACTGCGATACGTCCTTGAACTGTCTGTACACGCTGGCGAAGCGGACGTAGGCCACCTCGTCCACTCCCTGGAGCTCCTCCATGACGAACTCGCCTATGCGTCTTCCGGTCACCTCGTCCGGGAACTCCTCCACTATCCTGGAGAGCACCCTGTCCACCAGCTCGTTGACCTCGCTCGCCGACACGGGACGCTTCTCGCAGGCCCTGTCTATTCCCTTCTCCAGCTTGCCCCTGTCGAAGGGCTCCCGGCGGCCGTCCGCCTTCACCACGACCGGGTAGGACCTCTCGATGCTCTCGTAGGTCGTGAACCTGTAGCCGCAGTCGGCGCACTCCCGTCTCCTCCTGGTGGCCTCCCCGTCGCGGACGGAGCGGGAGTCGATGACCCTGTCGTCCATGCTCGCGCACCTGGGACATCTCATCCTTGTCTCCGAGCGAAGCTGAAGGGCTCGCAAGCCCCCGGGCAAAGGTTCCTCAATCAGCGAACAATAAGAAATATCCTTGACGGGGAACACCGACAACAAGTAGAATCTCACCCGCCTTGCGGTGGGAGTAGTTCAGTTGGTAGAGCCCCTGATTGTGGATCAGGTGGTCGCCGGTTCAAGTCCGGTCTCCCACCCCACAATGCGTCCCTAGCTCAATTGGCAGAGCAACGGACTCTTAATCCGTAGGTTCCGGGTTCGATTCCCGGGGGGCGTACCAGCAACGGGGCCGGGGCGAGCGTCGCCCCGGCCCCTCTCCGTTGGCTCCTCCCGCCCGGCTTCCGCGCTATGAGCAGGAGGTTCGAGGCGAGGCGGTCGGTCTGCAGCACACCGGAGAGGAGCGTGGTCAGCCGGTTCAGCAGCCTCACCGCCCTGGAGGTCGCCCTGGAGGGCCTCTGGCCCGTGGGGGTCACGAAGTCGGTCAGGACCCCCGCGATACGCCTTCTCAGGATGATCTCCAGCTCCCCGTGGCACTCCTCCAGCTGCCGCATTCCCATGGGGACGTGGTTCGCTGGGAGCCTCCGGTAGCCGGCGGGGTTCATCCTCCTCATCAGGGCGGTCTGCAGGCAGGGAGCGGTGTTGGGCACCACGGTCACCAGGATGCCGCCGGGGAGAAGGAGGGTGACCAGCACGGCGACGACGGCCTCCGGCCTTTCGAAGTGCTCCACCAGGCCGGCCGACAGGACCGCGTCGAAGGATCCGCGGAAATGCCCGGGCGGGTCCAGGACGTCCCCCAGGAGCACCTCCCCCCGGATTCCCAGGCTGTTCCAGTTGGCCCTGGTGAGCAGTACGCCCTCCGGGCTGCTGTCGATGCCGGCGACGCTGTCGAAGCCCAGCTCGCGGGAGAAGAAGGCACCGTACCTCCCCGGCGTGCAGCCCGCCTCCAGGAAGGACATGCCGCGGCCGTCGGGGAACGTCCTGCGCAGCAGAGGGAGTATCTGGCAGTGGGGGTAGCGCCTGCCGTCGTGCAGGAGGGGGAGCTCCGCCCCCTCGGACATGTACCTCCAGTCACCCGGCTCCGTCAGGCTGCCGCTCTTCCCGCTCGGCACCTGCCCCCCTCCCTGCTGTCCGCCGGTGCCCCCTTCCCCGCTCCACGTTGGACGGTGGGGCGGTTGTCCAATAGAATAACTGACCGGCGGCCGGTGCGCCCGTAGCTCAGCCGGATAGAGCAGCGGACTTCTAATCCGCAGGCCACAGGTTCGAATCCTGTCGGGCGCGCCACCGCTGCGACTCCCCCGGCTCCGATGGACTGGAGGCTTCGATGAAGCGCACGGCACTCATCCCGCTCCTGCTGTCCCTCGCCGTCGCGGCAGCCCAGTCTCCGGAGGGCGGGACCCCGGCCACCATCGACCCGATGGACCCCTCGGCCGGGGACTTTTTGGACCTGGACCTCGAGCGCTACCTGCAGGACGGCATGGAGGCCTACTCAAGGGGGGACTACGAGACCGCCGCGAGGTACTACCTGGCCTACCTCGCCAGGAACATGGACGACGCCACCGCCATCTACAACCTGGCCTGCTGCTACGGACTGATGAGCGAGGGGGAGCTGGCCGGCGTATACCTCATGAGGGCGGTCGCCGCCGGCTTCGACGACCTGGAGCACATCCTGGCCGACCGGGACTTCGGGCCGGTGAAGGACGATGCCGGCTTCCTGCAGTACCTGACCGCGGTGCAGTCGGGACTGACCTCCCTCTCCGGCAGGGTGGACGAGACCGTCGTCTTCGAGGCGGGGGTGGTCTCAGAGTGCCTGGTGCGCCTGCCGGAGGGCTACGACCCGGAGGGGAAGTACCCGCTGGTGGTCTTCCTGCACGGGTACGGCGACTCTCCGGAGTCCTTCTGCCGGGTATGGGGGCTCTTCGAGACCCCGGGCTTCATCATGTCGGTGCCACGGGCGCCCTACACGGCGCCGGGCGACGGCTGGTCGTGGTTCGCCATGGGCGGCGTGGACGCCGAGGAGCGGGCGGACAGCCTCTCCGTGCAGCACGTCTTCAGGGCGGTGAACGCCCTGCGCGAGCGCTACAACGTCAGCAGGACATACCTGATGGGCTTCTCGCAGGGCGCATCGATGGCGCTCCTGGCCGGGCTCTCCCGCCCGGAGGAGCTGGCCGCCCTGGTGGCCATCTCCGGCCGTATGCGGGAGGACTGGCTGACCGGCGAGCAGCTGGAGGGGGCAGCCGGCCTCCCGGTGCTCATCGTCCACGGCGAGCGGGACCGGGTGGTGGACGTCTCCGAGGGGAGGACGGCGGCGGAGCTGCTGGAGGAGTCAGGTGTTGACGTCACCCTGTACGAGTGGGGCGGCGGCCACACCATCGACGCACAGCGCATCGAGGTGGTCCAGGACTGGCTTGCCGACCTGCAGGGCGGCCGGTCTCAGGTGCGCGGCACCACGCAGATGAACTCCAGGTCCTCGCCGCCGGTGTTGACGAAGTTGTGCCGCTCGCCCGGCTCGACGAAGACGGTGGTACCCGGCCCCAGTGGCGCGGGGCCGTCTGCGCTCATGGCCTCGCCCCTGCCGGACAGCACGTAGACCTCGTGCTCCCACTCGTGGGAATGGAAGGGCGTGTGCCCTCCCGGGACCACGCTGAATCGCCTCATCACGAAGCCGGGGGCTCCCTCCTCCGGACCTACGAGCACCCGGATGGAGACCCCCTCCGCCCCCTCAGCCTCCACGCGTCTCTCTTCCACTTCGGTGTATTCCCTGACAAGCATCTCCGCTCTCCCTTCGGATGATCAGCGCCCGTCCGGGGGCATGCGCCCCTCATCTGACCCTGGTCCGGCGCCCCCTCCACTCCACCTCTCCCCTGCCGTAGTAGAGCAGGAGCGCCCTCGCTATACACCAGGAAGATACAACGGAGGCGAGTGGGAACGCCGCCGCCCGGAGAGGCCGGAAGTCGAAGCACCTCCCGGTGGAGAGGACCATGGCGTACTGGGCCAGGTAGGCGAGGCCGCCTGCCGCGGCCAGCGCCGTCTCCCCGGCGATGAGCCCGGCCAGGGCACAGGCCGGTGCGGAGAGGGTGACGACAAGGCCCGGGAGGAGCGCCGGCAGGGCCACCCACGGGCGGTCCCTCCCGACCTTCAGGACGTTCTTGACCGTCCCCTCGAAGGCGTGGCGCTCGGTCTTGAAGAGCCGCACCCTCAGCCTCCGTCCAGCCCTGTAGAGAGCGGTGCGGAGCCCGGCCCGGCTCATCTGCTCCGCCATCGCGACGTCGTCGTACATCTCCCCCCTGACCGCTCCCACACCTCCCGCGGCCTCCAGTGCCGCCCTCCTCGTCAGCATGAAGGCGCCGGAGGCGGCCGCCGCCCGCGACTCCGGGTCGGAGAGGCCGGGTGCAAGGTAGAGGGCCAGGCCGGTCATGTACATCGGCAGCATGGCGTGCTCCCAGAAGGGCCCCACCTGGAACCGGGGCAGGACGCTGAGCAGGTCCAGCCGCCTCCGTCGCATCTCCGCCGCCGCAGCGGCCAGCAGCCCCGGGGAGTGCAGCACGTCGGCGTCGGTCAGCAGCAGGAGGTCGGCCGATGTCACGGCGATGCCGGCCTCCTGGGCGTTGCACTTCCCAAGCCACCCCTCCCTGGCGGGAGGGTCGTGGACGACGGTCACCCTGGGGTCCTCCGCGGCCAGCCGGTCGGCGATGTCTCCGGTCCGGTCGGTGGAGTGGTCGTCCACCAGCACCACCCGTAGATCAACCCCCTCCTGGGAGAGGAGCGAGTGGAGCCCCTCCTCCAGGTCCGCCTCCTCGTCCCTGGCCGGGAGGACGGCATCCACCCGGGGCGGCGGCCCTCCGGCCTGGCTGCCGGCGGGGAGCTCCCGCAATCGCCGGTAGCCGGCCAGGCAGCCGACCGTCAGGGAGAGCGTTCCGAGGAGGGCGAGGCCGAGGAGCGCCCAGGGGAGCAATCAGCCCTCCAGGAGCCCGCGCGGAGCCTCGCGAAGACACTCCGCGAGGTAGGCGTACTGATCCATGCAGTTGTAGGGCATGGCGGAGATCCGGAGGAAGCGGCCGGGCGGCCTCGAGGTGTAGATGACGGGGACCTGGACGTACCGCTCCTCGAGCAGCCATCGCTGCAGAGGGTCCGCCCACTCTATCCTGTCCGGGAGCGGCACCCGGCCCCGGAGGGGGAGCCGCAGCGCGTACATGGAGCCTGTCATGCCGTCCGGGGCAGCCGGAGGGAGGCCGGTCTCCCGGGTGAGCATCCTGCCCGCCTCCAGCGCCAGGGCGCGGTTCCGTCCCATGAACCCGGGGAGCCCGTCCCGGTGGGCGGCCTCCAGGAAGTCCAGGGTCTCCGGGAGGACCATTCTGGGCGTCGGGTCGAGGGTACCGTTCCAGGCGAACTCCACCTGGAAGGGCGAGAGCCTCGTGGCCAGGTCGCCGTGGAGGTGGCTGACCACCGCCGGCCTGAACCCCTCCATCCTGTCCTCCCGCACGTGGAGGATGGCGGAGGTCTTCGGGGCGCAGAGCCACTTGTGGCAGTTACCGGTGTAGTAGTCGGCGCCCAGGGCCTCCAGGTCCAGCTCCAGCATGCCCGGCCCGTGGGCCCCGTCCACCAGCACCCGTACGCCCAGCGGCGAGAGCTCCTCGACGAGGCGCCCGACCGGCATGACCATCCCGGTGGGGCTGGAGACGTGGTCCACGAGCAGCAGCCTTGTACGGGGCGTCACCCTCCCCATGACCGCGTCCACCACCTGCTCGGGTCCCGTCAGGGGGAGGTCGAGCGGCACCACGTCGACCCTGGCGCCGGCCCTGGCGGCGGAGACCCGGAGGGCGTTGCGGGAGGCGAAATACTCCTGGCCCGTGTGGAGGACATCGTCGCCCGGCGATAGCGGGACGTTGGCCAGCACCGTGCTCACGCCGGTGGTGGCGTTGGGCACCAGGGCGACCGAGCCGGGCCGGGCGCCTGCGAGCCTCTCCATCCGGGCGAGCGTCTCGGGGAGGGAGGGGAGGTAGTCGCGGAGCAGGAAGGAGACCGGGTCCGCCTCCATTCTCTCCAGGAGGCTTCTCCTGGCCTCCCTGACCGGGATGGGGGTTGCGCCGAAGGAGCCGTGGTTGAGGAAGACCCTCCCCCGGTCCAGACCCCAGCTGTCCGCCATCGGCCCCCGGTCCGGCAGCCGTCTCATACCGGCTTCCTGCCCGGCCTGGGCGGCGGACCCCCGTGCCATACGGCCATGGCCAGCGGACACCGCCTGCCGCACCTCCTGGAGGGCCTGCCCCTCCCGGTGAGGAAGTCCGGGTCTCCCCCCTCACCTGCCCAGCCGTCCGGCTCCAGCCTGACCATCACGTCCACGACGCCGGGCCCCATCTGCCTGACCCGCTCCTCCACCTCCCTGATGAGGCCGAAAGCCTGGCCCACGGTCAGGTCACGGTCTACGACGACGTGCATGTCCGTCTGGACCCCCTCCCCCTGGAGCCTGGTCCTGAGGTCGTGGACCTCCTGCACGCCCTCCACCGACATCGCGAGAGCCCGTATCTCCTCCCTTATCTCCTCCGGCGCCGAGGAGTCGGCCAGCTCCCAGAGCGCCGGGCTCAGTACGGAGAGGCCGCTCCGCATTATGAACACGCTGACCACCGCCCCCCCCAGCCCGTCGAGGAACGAGAGCGAGGGGGAGAGCTTCGCCCCCAGCAGAGCGACAGCCACCGGGATCGAGCTGAGGGCGTCCGACCTGTGGTGCAGGGCGTTCGCCACGAGCGCCGGGGAGCGGAGCTCCGCGCCCCTCGAGAGGGTCCAGCGGCAGAGCGCCTCCTTGGAGAACACCGCGGCGAGCGCGATGACGAAGGCGGCCCAGCCTATCCCGCGCGGCGCCGGGTCAAGCACCGCTGCGATCGACCGCCAGGCCACCACCGCGCCGGTGGCGAGGAGAAGGAGGCCCAGGAAGCCGGTGACCATGGTCTCTATGCGGGCGTGGCCGTGCGGGTGCGTCTCGTCGGAGGGGCGGCTCCAGAAGCGGACCCCGACGATGATGGTGATGTCGGAGATGCAGTCGGTGAGGCTGTGGACGCCGTCGGCCAGCAGCGCCCTGCTCCGGGCCAGCAGGCCTCCGGCCAGCTTGAGCGCGGTGAGGAGGAGGTTCAGGAGCAGGCCGAGCAGGGCCGTCCTGCGGGTGCCGGAAGCCCTCCTGGCGGCCTCCGACTCCGGGGCGTCCGGCGAGCCGAGGCGGGCGCCGCCGGCCAGCTCAGCCCTCCCCTCCCCCGGCCACCCTCCGCAGGTAGCCGGCGTAGAAGCCCACCGCCCTCAGGTAGTCCTCGGCGCCGAGCGACTCCCCCTCCGAGTGGAGGACGCCCATACCCTCTCCGCCCAGCGGGACCGGGACGAACCTGTATACCCTCTCGGCCGCCCGGCGGTAGTGGCTGGAGTCGGTGGCCGCGGGGAAGATGCCGGGCGCCACCGGCAGGCCGGGCCAGACGGTCCGGGCGGTCTCCACAATGGCCCTGTACTCCTCGGCCTCCTCCGGCGAGACGCCGGATGCCTCGCGGACCTTCCGGGGGTCCTCCAGGGAGGCGGTGACGCCGAGCGGCTCAGTTACTCCCCGGATGTGCTCCATGACGTCGTGGACCGTGCAGCCGGGGGTCGGCCTGACGTTCACCAGGGCGTGCGCCTCGGATGGGAGCACGTTCTCCCTGTCGGCCCCGGCGAGGACGGTGGGAGCCATGGTGGTCCTCACCAGGGCGTTGCCCTCGGGCCACCGGGCTACGGCCTCGGCCAGCGCCTCGCCGTCGCCGCTCGCTCCGCCCAGCTCCGGGGCCAGCATGTCCGAGGTGGCCTCCAGCATCCGCAGGACCGGTTCGGGGGGAGAGACCGGCATCGGGGTCTGCTCCAGGTCCGCCACCGCGCGGCAGAGGATGCCGGCCACGGTCCTCGAAGGCGGCCTGGAGGCATGGGCCCTGCTTCCCCTGCATGTCAGCCGGACCGTCATGTAGCCCTTCTCGGCGAGGCCTACGACCGCCACATCGCCGTCGAGCCAGGGGTAGGTCATAAGGTAGCCGCCCTCGTCGAGGAGAGACCTGCAGGAGACCCGCCTGGAGAGGAGCAGGCGGGTCACCGCCCCGGCCCCGAGGAGCCCCCCCACCTCCTCGTCGTGACCCATCGCCAGCAGGATGGTCCTCCGGGGGGCGAAGCCCTCGGAGAGGAGGTTCTCGCAGGCCTGGAGCATGCCGGCGACGCCCACCTTGTAGTCGACGGCGCCCCTGCCCCAGACCCTCCCCTCCCGGAGCGCCCCGGAGAAGGGGGGGTGGGGCCAGGCGTAGAGGTCGCCCGGGGGCACCACGTCCAGGTGGGCGGTCAGCATCACCGGCAGGAGCCGGTCGTCGGCCCCCGGCCAGGTGTAGAGCAGGCTGCAGCCGGCGACAGTCTCCCGGCTCATGACCCCGTGTACCCGGGGGTAGCGCTCCTCCAGGACATCATGCAGCCGCAGGAATGGTGCCGGGTCGATGTCCTCCGCCGGGAGCGATGAGACGGTCGGCACGGCGAGGGTCGCGCCGAACGCCTCGAGCTCCCCCCCGGTGTCCCTGGTCAGGTGGTCCTCCTTCCGGCCGGTGGCGCACAGCTCGACCATAATCCCGGGAGGTGCCTTGTCCATAGTCCCCGCCGTCCAGATAGTAAGTTCATGCTGACCGCTGCCCTGCTCCTTCTGGCCGCCGCCCCGCCGGGACCCGCTCCCGAGCCGGAGGTGCCGCCCCTGCATCTGCCGGCGCCCTCGCCGCACGCCCTGGCCCACGCGGAGCACCGGGGCAGCGTCTGCCTCTCCGTTTCCGGGGAGGACCTGGGTGCCGAGCTGACCGCCACGGTCTTCGGGTTCCTTCCCTACTGGGTGGGGGACGTCCGGCTGAGGTACGACCTGCTCAGCGTGCTCGCCTGCTTCTGCGTGGACATGGGCGCCTCGGGGGAGATCACCGGCTGGAACGGCTATCCGGGCAGCTTCCAGGCGGCGATGGACTCGGTCTCGGCCGCCGGGGGGACGCCGGTGGTGACGGTGGTGAGCTTCTCCGGCACGGCCATACACTCCATACTGACGACGAACAGGGAGACCGCCATCTCGACCATGGTGGGGCTGGTGGTCGGTACCCCCGCCGAAGGGGTCTGCATCGACTTCGAGAACGTGGATCCCGCTGACAGGGAGGCGCTGGTCTCCTTCACCTGCGACCTCCGGGATGAACTGGACGCCGTCGCTCCCGGGAGCCACCTCTCCGTCTGCACACCGGCGGTGGACTGGGGAGACGCGTTCGACTACGCCGCTCTCGCCGGGCCGTGCGACGCGCTCTTCATCATGTGCTACGCCTTCTCCGGCTCGTGGTCCGGGGTGGCCGGGCCCAACTGTCCCCTGGTGGGCTGGGGCTACTCTCAGGAGAGTCCCTCGAACATGAGCTGGACAATGGGGGACTACGCCAGGAACGCCCCGGAGGCCCACGGGCGGCTGGTGCTGGGCGTCCCCTACTACGGCCACGAGTGGGAGACCGAGGGGAGCGGCACCCATTCCCCGGTCAGCGGCTCCTGCGCAACGCTCACCTACGAGGCTCTGGCCGGCAGGGCGGAGACCCACGGACGGCTCTGGGACGCCGAGTCGCTCACCCCGTGGTACAGGTACTACTCGGGCGGCTGGCACCAGGGCTGGTACGACGACGTGGAGTCCCTCGGGCTCAAGTACGACATGGTCAGGCAGGCGGGACTCCAGGGCATGGGGATATGGGCCCTGGGCTACGACGGCGGGCGGCCGGAGCTGTGGGAGCTCATAGAGGAGGACTTCGCCGGTGAGGTCTGGGAGGACGACACGCTGGACAACCTCGAGAGCGGCTGCGTCGTCGGCGGGCCCGCCCGGTACTGGCGGGTGGTTGCGGGCAGCGGCGTCCGGCGCGGGCACTTCTATACCTACTCCATATCCTCCCCGCCGGACGTGAGCTGGATCGAGTGGCGGCTCCCCGGCCCGGACCACGGGCAGGTGGAGCTGGAGGCGTACCTGCCGGAGGGCGGCGAGGCCACCGTCACCTACGTGGTATCAACGGCCGGCGGCGCGCTGGACTCGGTCGAGGTGGACCAGTCGCGGCACCAGGGCGAGTGGGTCCCGCTGGGAGGGCCGTACGGAGCCTCCGGGCGTATCGTCGTCAGGGCCGGCGACTGCACCGGGAGCACCGGCGAGAGGATAGTGGCGGACGCAGTGCGGTGGTCGGGGACGACCGGATGCGGGGAGAGGGGTGTACAGGCGGAGGCCCCGGCTCCGGAGGTCCTCGGCAGCCCGGGGCCGAGCCCGGCCCTCCTGGTTCCGGCATCTTCGCTTCGGAGGAGCGTCGGTCTATACGACGCCTCGGGCAGGAGAGTCGGTGAGTGGGAGCTGCCGGCGGGAGGAGACCTCCTGCTGCTCCCCTGCGAGGGGCTGCCCGCCGGGGTCTACGTGGCGGCGGTCCGCTCCGACGGGGCCGCACGCGGTGCGATGATGGTCCTGCTCAGGTGAGAGCCGGGCGGTCTACTCGGTGAGTGTGAACACCCTGACGGCGAAGCCCTGCATGCCGAGGCTGTCCACCACCATGGGCTCCATCATCTGCAGGATGGAGACGGCGTCGCCCAGGTCGTAGGCCTCGTAGTCGAACAGCGTGGCGACCTGCACCCCCCGCTCCTCGTCGTCGAACCGGCGCTCTATCCTCTGGGAGATGGTCTCCACGAAGCCGTCCAGCTGCGACTGGCTGAACTCGTCGGAGTAGACGGGTACGTCGTAGCGTATGTCCAGCTCCTCCACGCTGCCCCGCAGCATGCGCGGGGTGAAGTAGAGCTTCACGACCAGCGCCACCGGCTGGCTGTCCGGACCCGGGGTCTCCAGCCTCGTCAGCGGGGCGTCGACGTACTCCGTCTCGGTGGTGTCGGTCCAGGCGCAGAGCCTGTCAACCGTCAGCGGCTCGAAGTCCCGCTGGTTTATCTTCTGCACGACGTAGCTGGCCGCTCCCCTGAGCGGTGCGGACCAGGGACCGACGAACGAGACGGTGGAGCCCTCCGGTATCATGCCCATGTCGACGTTCGCCCTCGGAAGGGCCAGCGTGGCGCTGTCGTCGAAGACGTAGACGATGTCGGAGCCTATCAGGGTGGCCACGGTATCCTCTTCCAGCTCGACCGGCATGTCCACCGCGATGGTGTCGCGGGAGGGGGGGACGGGGTTGTAGACCGAAGGCTCGGTCGAGGAGATCATGAAGGCGGCGATCCCGATGCCGACGAGGGCTATGAGAGCCCCTATCTTGCCGTACTCGCCCTTGGTCCTCGGGGTCCTGAACTCCTGTCTCTCCTTGAAGGGGACCGGCTTGTCGGACCGCTCCCGGAGCGAGCTCCGCTTCTCGCTTGCGGGCAGGTTCTGAACGGACAGCTCGAAGCCGCAGTTCTCGCACTTGCCCTTGTCACGACCCTCGTTGTTGTGACCGCAACAGCGGCATACCATCTGTGACCTCCGTGTGCGCCGGGGACCCTCAGGGCTCCGTAATGGTGGTATCCGCGGCCAGGAAGCTGTCCACGTAATCCCAGTCGACCTCGTAATGATACTCCGCCCTCAGACGCTCTACAAGTGCGGAGATGACCTCCTCCTCCTCCCGGGCGTAGACCAGGTCGCTCAGCTCATCCTCCGCCTCCTCGAAGCTCGCCTGGTGCTCCTCCGAGACCTCCTCGGTCCTGAAGAGGATGACCCTGCCCCTGGAGAGGCTGCAGGGAACCAGATCTCCGACCTCCGATGCGAACAGGAGGCTGTCCCACGGGGAGGGGACGTCGTCGGCGGTGAGCGGACGCGTGAGGATGGGGTCGTCCTGCGAGGCCAGCTCCGGTATCGGCGAGAGGGTGTCGGTCATGGTGAACGGGTCGGCGCCTGACTCCAGGGCCTCGTCCAGGACCTCGACCTGCTCCGGGGTGAGAGCGCCTATCGCGCTGAAGACCCTCTCCTCGGGAACGAGCAGCATGTCCCTGTTCTCCTCGAAGACCTCCAGCATCGCCTCCTCGGTAACCTCTATCTGCGGCGCTATCACCGAGTCGTAGTAGGTGTCGAGGAGCTCGTTCTCCACGGACCGGTGCGCCACGGACATGACGGAGGGCAGCGTGTCCATGCCCATCTCCCTCGCCTCCATGGCCATGACGTCGTAGAGGCCGAGTATCATGCAGTAGCTCTCCACCCAGCCCGGGTCCGTGGGGCTCCTGGGCATCATGGGCGGGAGGCTCCGGATGTTCTCGACCAGGCTGTACAGAGACCTGGAGCCGCCCTCCCAGGCGTAGGCGTCCATGGAGAGCTCCTCCTCGGTGTACGGCTCGTACTCCCCGGTGTCGTCGGTTGCGTGCTCGGCTACGAGCTCCGGTACGCCGGGGGTCACCGCCAGGCCGCTGCCGACCCTCAGGCTGTCCTCAAGCTCCCGCTTGCGCTCCTCCTGCAGACGGCCGAGTATCCTGGCGCCTATCTGCTGCTCGAGCTCCGGGAGAGGCGGCAGGTCGTAGACGTAGAGGCTCTCCACCCTGAGGAACCTCCAGCCGGAGGGGAAGGTGTCCATCGGGGAGACCTCTCCCTGCCCGAGACCCTCCAGCAGCTCCCTGTCGAGGAAGTAGGTCATCTGCATGTCCGTCGGTCCGACCAGCCCACCGGTGGGCGCGTCGAACTGGATGCTGGTGTGCTCGGTGACCAGCTCCCCCATGTCGGCGCCGGAGACCACCAGCTCCCTGAGGCTGTCGCAGAGCGCGCTGTCGGCAACGTTCATTGCGCGGTAGACCACCATGGTGCCCATCCGGTCGTAGAAGCTCTGTACCGTGTCCGGCGGCAGCTCGACCCGTCCGAGCATCTCGCTCATCCAGGCCGACTGCAGCTGCTCGCGCTCCCTGTCGTGCCGGTAGCGCTGCATGGCGGTCGTGGTGTCCAGACCCATGCTCTCCGCCTCGAGGAGTATGAGCTGCCTCGATATCATGTTGTCGACTGCTGCGTAGATCCGGGCGGAGTCACCCTCGCATCTCTGGAGGCTCCTCTGCATCAGGTCCCTCGAGATACTGATGTCGCCGGAGACGGCCTCGTCGGCCGCCGCGGCCTCCCGGGGGGCTTCGGAGCACCCGGCCGCCGCCGCAAGCAGGGCCGCGAGGAGAAGTGACCAGAGCTTAGGCATGTGTCCCTCCATGTTCCCGCAGTGTTCGTCTCAACTTATATTCTGGCCTAATGTAGCCGGGGAGACCACCTTGTCAACCGGAGGCCCTCATGGTCCAGCTCCTTCTGTGCCTGCTCGTGGCGGCGGCTCCCGAGCCGCCGGGGATGCCCTCCCTCCCCTCCGGATGGAGGGCCGGGCTACTGGCGGTGGACGCGGCTACCGGCGAGGAGCTCCTCTCGGCGAGCGCCGACGAGACCTTCAGGCCGGCCTCCTCCGTCAAGCTGGTCACCACTCTCCTCGCCCTGGAGGAGCTGGGACCGGCATGGAGATGGGAGACGGCCCTGCTGGCCGACACCGCCGCAGGCAGGCTCTGGCTCGTCGGCGAGGGTGCGCCGCTGCTCAGCGCCGAGCACCTCTCCGTGATGGCCATGGAGACCGCCGCAACCCTTCCGCCCGGGGAGAGCTGGGAGCTGCTCTGGGACGTGAGCCGTTTCCTGCCGGAGAGCCACTGCCTGGGCTGGGACCGCGCCGACTGGAGCAGGACCTACTGCCCGCCGGTGGAGGCGTTGAGCATCGGTGACAACGTGCTGCAGGTAGTGGTCTCCTCTGTGGGGGACACCCTGAGGGCGCTCCACTACCCGGAGCTGCCGGGCCTCAGCCTCTCCCTCTATGTCGAGCGGGGATGGCGCACCTCGCTCGAGTGCGACGTCTCCGGATGGGACGAGGGACCCCCGACCATGGAGGTCTCCGGGACCATCGAGCCCGGAACGGTGGCCATCCTGTACAAGCCCTTCGCCGGAGCCCCCTCGGAGCTGGCCTCGATGGCCGAGATGGAGCTGGCCGGCCGGGGGCTGGACCTGGCCGGGGGAGGCCCCGGAGCGCTCGGGGACCGGAGCGGGCTGCAGACCGTCTCCGTCATGCGCTCCGACCCGCTCTTCGTGGTGCTTGCCTCCATGAACAAGTGGAGCCGGAACATGGTCGCCGAGATGGTCCTCCGGTCCGTCAGCGCCGAGAGGGGAGTGGAGCCGGCCTCCACCGGCGCCGGGTGCGACCTGGCCGGGGAGATGCTGCTGGAGCTGCTCCCGGACGGAGGCGACTTCGCCCTGGCCGACGGCTCCGGGCTCTCCCGCCTCAACATGCTCACCCCGCGGCACCTGGCGGCCGTGGTGCGCGCCGGCGCCCGGTCGCCGGAGTACGGTCCGGAGTTCCTGGCCACCCTCCCGGTGGCCGGCGTGGACGGCACCCTGGCATCCAGGATGGGGAACCTGCCTCCGGGTAGCTTCAGGGGGAAGACGGGTACCCTCTCGGATACGTCCAGCCTGGCGGGGCTCCTGCGCACCTCCGGCGGCAGGGAGCTCGTGGTGGTGATAATGCTGGAGTACCCGAGCGGGTCCACCTGGACCGCCAGGGGATGGCAGGACACCGTCGTGAGCCGCCTGTGGGAGGCCTACTGAGGGGTGCCCTCCCCCGGGGCGCCGCCGAGCGCCAGACGGAGCGGAGTCACGACCGACTCGAGGAGCACCGGCAGTGTGAGCTTGGAGCTCCCCCTCTCCCGCTCGACGAAGACGATGGGCACCTCCTCCACCCGTGCGCCGCTGCGCCAGACCCTGTAGAGCGACTCCACCAGGAAGGCGTAGCCGGATGTCACCGTGCCACCGGTCAGCAGGGACAGTAGGCCGGAGCGGAAGCCCCGGAAGCCGCTGGTGCAGTCACTGAAGGGCATTCCGGTAACCGTCCGGATGTAGCGGTTGGCCGCGTAGCTCATGTTCAGGCGGACTATGGACCAGTTCAGGACGCTTACGCCCCTGAGGTACCGGGAGCCGACGGCCATGTCCGAGCCGTCGAGCGCCCGGTCCAGGCCGGTCAGGTGTGTGGGGGGATGGGAGAGGTCAGCGTCCATCATGAAGACCCGGTCCCACCCCTCCTCCAGGACCTTCGAGTAGGCCTCCCGGTAGGCGTTCCCCAGCCCCCTCGGGCCCTCCCTGCGGAGCAGTCTCACCCCGGGGTCGGAGCGGGCCAGTCCGAGGACGGCTTCCCCGGTCCCGTCCGGGGAGTCGTCGTCAACGAAGAGGACGTCCCAGTCGCAGACGGAGCGCAGCCCCGAGAGGAGGGGGCCGACGTTGGCCGCCTCGTTGTAGGTCGGAACGAGGACGAGCCTCCGGGGTCCGCTACCGGTCAGGAGGTCACCCTCTCGATGTAGGAGTCGGACCTGGTGTCTATGCGGAGCAGGTCTCCCTCCTGGATGAAAAGCGGTACCTGGACCTTGAGCCCCGTCTCCAGGGTGGCCGGCTTGGAGCCGCCGCTGGCCGTGTCGCCCCTTACGCCCGGCTCGGTCTCGGTGACCTCCAGGGTGACGAAGTCGGGCGGGCCGACCATTATGGGCTTGTCGTCCACGAAGGCGAGCTGGACGTCGGCGTTGTCCTTCAGGTAGAGGTCAGCGTCTCCCACGAGGCTCCTGTCCAGATGGAGCTGCTCGTAGGTATCCGGGTTCATCACGACGTACTCGATGTCCGTGTGGTAGAGCAGCTCGTAGGTCCGGTGCTCCACCCTCACCTCACTGACCTTCTCGCCGGCCCTCCAGGTCCTGTCCACGACCTTGCCGGAGAGGACCTCCTTCAGCTTGGAGCGGACGAATGCGTTGCCCTTGCCGGGCTTCACGTGCTGGAACTCCACGATCTCGCAGAGAACCCCGTCCACGTCTATGACCATCCCTCTCCTGAAGTCATTGCTGGTAGTCATGCGCAACCTCCGGTCGTGTCGTCTCGATGGTTTCCCGGGGAGCCGTCAGGCGGTCTCCGGGGCCAGGGAGCAGGCGATGTCCAGCGCGTGGAGGTAGCCGGTGACACCGGCCCCCGCGAGGAGGACGTCCGCCCCGGCCGCCGTGACCAGGTTCCTCCGGAAGGGCTCCCGGCTGAAGACCCTGCTCATGTGGACCTCGACCACCGGACCGGGGAAGGCCCGCATGGCGTCGAGGATGGCTATGGAGTAGTGGGAGTAGGCGGCCGGGTTGATGACCAGGGCTGCCGCCTCCGGGCGGGCGGAGCCTATCCTGGCGACCAGCTCGCCCTCGATGTCCGACTGGTAGAAGTCCAGCCCGAAGCCGAGGCCGGCCGCCCGGTCGGTCAGCATGGTCACCAGCTCGGCCTGGGTAGTCCTGCCGTAGTGGTCGACCTCCCTGCTCCCGAGCATTGCGAGGTTGGGGCCGTTGACCACCAGGACCCTCGGCTCCGGGCCCGCGGTCATTCGACCCCGTAGGGGGAGAGCCCGAGCTCCAGTCGCTCCTCCTCGGAGAAGAGGTCGAGGAGCTTCCTGGGAGCGCCGTCCGAGAGCGACCGGTCCGCGGGAGCGGCGTCCTCCTCGATGCCCTGCTCCCTCAGCACCTTCTCCATCCTGGAGGTCCTGGGATAGGGAACGCCCTGCTCGTCCGCCCGGAGCGGCTCGCCGGCGTCGGTCGCGGAGGCGCCGGCCCCTTCCAGCCGTCCGTCATCTTCGTCTCCGGGGAGAGGGGCGCCTTCATCCGGCTCGTCCCCGTCATCATCCGCTGAGCCGTAGGTATCCTCGGACTCACCGGCCCGCTCCGACGCCTCCTCCATGCGCTCGCGGGCCTCGTCGTCGCCCGGGTGCTCGAAGAGGTACTCCTCGAACATCTCCACCGCCCTGGCCCATCTCCGTCTGCTGTAGTGTATCATCGCCAGGCTCTTCAGGGCGACGAGGTTCCTGGGGTGCTCCTCCAGGACCGACTCGTAGACGGTCGCCGCGTCGGTGAGCCTGCCGGAGTCCTGGTAGCACCGGCCCATGACTATGGAGATGGAGGCGTTCGTCCTCCATCTCTTCAGCCCCTCGGCGGCCACGGCGAGCGCCTCGCCGGTCCTTCCCTCCCTGCGCAGGAGGTCCGCCAGCCTGGAGCAGACCAGGGGGCTGGGCCCCTTCTCCCAGCGCTCCTCGAGCTCCCTCAGCTCCTCCGCCGATACTCCCGCCATGCTCACTCCTCCGCCAGCTGGAAGGTATCCATGATTATCCAGCCCTCACGGATGTAGGGCTCCTTCTCCCGACCCTCGTGGAAGACCTCCATGTCCAGCAGCCATCGTCTTTCCCCTCCGAAGAGGACGTAGCTGGTGAACGCCCCGGCGTTGATGTGCTCCGGGTTGCGCCACATGCCCAGCAGCCTGTATCCCTCCATGCCCGCATGGGTGAGGGGGGAGACCTCTACCCTGGAGCGGTCGACGCTGTCCGCCTCCGCGTCGTAGAAGAAGCGCCTGGCTACCGACTCCCTCCAGGTGACGGCCTCCTCCCCCGTCAGCGTCCTGGCGTCGTCGACCCATCGGACGCTCATGAGGAGCAGGCAGTGCTCGGAGACCCTGCGCTGGTACTGGACGAAACCGTCCTCCGGGTCCCAGTCCCTCAGGTGGTAGGACTTCGGTATGTCCATGGAGAAGCCGAGGGTCATAAGGCTGTCAATGCGCTCCGGGCTGCTCATCTGGGTGGCGACGAAGCTGCCGTAGACGTAGTCCTTCAGGTGGCGGTCGTAGCTCTCCTCCAGGAGCCCGGCGAGAAGACCGTAGGAGTCGAAGCCGGGCAGGACGAGCCCGTAGACGTCCTGTCCGTCGGCCCAGAGGTCCCGGGCGTGGCTGATGCCCGCGGAGAGCGGCTCCAGCTCCACCGGCAGGTCCTCCTCCGAGGAGACCGCGACAACGATGGTCCTCCGGGTCCGGAGGTCTCCGTCCAGGTCATCCAGGTCGCAGTAGGAGAAGTCGAACACCGGCTCCGCGTCGACCGTGGTCACGTACAGCTGGGAGCTGTCCGCAAGCGCGAGGGCCGCCTCGTCCGACAGCTCGGCGTCCACGGCGAGCAGCACCCCCTTGAGCGGCCCCGTGGGCGTCGCCTCCGCGCATGCCAGCGCGGCGGCCAGGAGGGCCGCCGTAGACGCAGCGAGCGCTCTCGTGGCGCTCATTCCCGGTCCTCTCTCTTCTTCTTCTTCCTGCGGAAGAGGGAGCCCAGCGAGCCGGCCAGTGGGACCAGTAGCGGCAGCAGCCTCGACGCCGTGTCCACGAGACCCGAGGAGCCGCTCCTCCCACCCACCCTGTCCAGGATGTTGGTGGCCGAGTCGGCGGTGCGCCCTATCTCGGTGCCGCTCCGCTCGATCACCCGGAGGGCCGAGTCCAGCCTGGGGGTGAGCCGGTCGATGTCCTCCCTAAGCTCCGCCATGAGCCCCTCGGTCTCGGTGAGCGTCCTGCGCATCCTGAGCAGGACCGCGACGAGAACGGCCATGGTGGCTATCATGCCGAGCAGCATGACCAGGAGAACTACGAAAATGCCCCAAAC
Source organism: uncultured bacterium (assembly GCA_964423505.1). Classification (GTDB taxonomy): domain Bacteria; phylum Fermentibacterota; class Fermentibacteria; order Fermentibacterales; family JCC-6; genus CAYREX01. Next base: position 124,419 of record CAYREX010000006.1, read on the forward strand.
AGCGCTGTTCACAGGCGCACCCCTTCACATGTGTTCCGGCAGGCGGGAGCGGGCGTCGTGGTCGGCCGGGTCACTCCTCCCCCCTGAGTATGACTATCTCGACCCTCCGGTTGAGGGCCCTGCCCTCTTCGCTGGTGTTGGCCGCGGCGGGTCTGCGCTCTCCGTACCAGGAGGGCTCTATCTCGACGTCCACCCCCTGGAGGTTCTCCTCCAGGTACCGGGCGACGTTCAGCGCCCTCTCCTCCGATAGACCGGTGTTGTAGGAGAAGGTTCCGTCGCTGTCGGCGTGGCCCTCCACCGAGACGTACACGCCCGGGTTCGCCCTGAGGGTGCTGACGACCTGCTCCAGGGCCGGGATCTGGTCCGCCCTGATGGTCGGGTCATTGTAGTCGAAGTAGATGGTGGAGACCGGGAGCCCCTCCCTCTCGGTGGCCACTATGACGAACTGGAAGAGGCTTATCGGGTCGGTCTCGTAGTAGACGTACTCCAGGTCCTCGTCTATCGTCCTTATCTCCACGTCCAGGGGGACGCCGCCCCGTACCCTGGAGAGACCGATGCTCTCCGGGTCTATCCTGTTCTCGTCCATCCAGAGCTTGCTTACCCTGAACTCCAGGGAGGCCTCGATGATGTCCACGCTGTCGACGTCTCCGTAGACGGTCCTCGGCTCCAGCATGACCAGCTCCGCCGGCCTGCAGGTCACGAGGAGGTCGCCGAACCGGTCGAGGTCGGCCTCGAAGTAGTAGTAGGTCTCGTCCTCCTCCATCAGCGCGGTGGGCATACGCTCCAGCTCGCCGGTCTCCTCCACCCTGTAGAGCCTGAGCAGCCTGAGCTCGAGGTCGTTCTCCTCTATCCAGTACCTCGGGATCCGCAGGCCGGCCGTCAGGTCACGGATATGCTCCGGCAGGAGGGTGCTGGTGACCGGGAAGTAGGCGTAGAGGCTGGCCGCCTCGTCCAGCTCCACCGGGCTGTTGAGGGGGAGCTCGTCGTACTGGCCGACGGTCAGCGTGTCCTCCTGGATGTCCCGGTTGGCCCACAGCTCGAGCTGGTAGAGGTCGGTACCGGTCTCCCAGACCCTCCTGTCGACCATCGGCGGCAGCGGAACCCTCGACTGGACGTCGCTCCAGGGCTGGCCGCCCAGCCTGAAGCTGAGCCCCAGCCTGTGCCTGCCCCAGGTGGCGCTGAGCCCGTTGAGCGGCATGCTCACCGCGTAGTCGAGCTGCATGGGGAGCCCGCCCTCGGTCCTGGCGGAGAGACCGGCGGAGAGCTCGTGGGCGTTGCCCATGGACCTGAAGGTATAGCCGCTCCTCAGGCCCCAGGCCGAGGCGGCGCCCATCCACTTCTCGAGCCCCACGGAGAAGCTCAGGTCCGGGTCTCCGGCCACGTCCTCCAGGCCGTACTCCACCTGGAGAACCGGTGTGACGAACCTCGGATAGAAGGCGGCGCCCAGCTCGAAGCTCCTGGCGAGCTCGTCCTCCTCCCCTATGCCGAGGTCCGGTGGAAGCACGTTCCTGGCCACGCCGGAGAGCGTTGCGACCCTGCCCAGCTCCGCCTGGATGCCGGCGTCTATGGCAATGCCCTGGCCCCTCATGCCGTGGGTTGCGAAGAGCGGGTCGTAGTAGGTGAACTCGTTCTCGTCGAACTGCCGGAAGAGGTACCTGCCCGCGAAGCCGAAGGAGACCGGGAAGTAACCGGGCCTGAACGCCACGGTCATCCTCGCCTCCCCCTCCTGGTAGAGCTCCGGCGTCCGCATGTAGTCTCCGGCGAGGGAGAGGGCGAAGAAGCGGCCGACCGGCTGGAGGTAGCTGAGGGCCGCAAAGTGGACCGAGCCGTCGTCGAGGTTGGGATAGAGGCTGGAGTACTCGGTCCCCAGGAGGACCCTCCCCGGGCGGAGTATGGAGGCCGGGTTCCAGAAGCCGCCCCACGCGTCGTCGCCAAGGGAGGCGAACGCCCCTCCCAGGCCCATCGCCCTGGTGCCCGGGAGGATGCCCCAGGCCATGGAAGCCGCCGGAAGAAGGACCAGCAGGAGGAGCGGCAGGAGCGGCAGCCTCACCTTGCCAGGCATACCACTCCCGTCGTCCTGGTGTCGCCGGCCCACGCGATGTAGGCGTAGACCCCGCCGGAGACTGCTGCCCCCGCGTCGTCCAGGCCGTCCCAGCGCGGCTCGGTGCCCGCAATGGTCCTGACGGGGACGCCGGTCATGTCGTAGATGGTCACCGTGAGCGGGACGCCCTCGGCCGCCGGCCAGATGAAGCCGGCGACGTCGTTTATCCCGTCGCCGTTCGGCGTGAAGGGGTTGGGGATGACGCTCATCGCCTCGCCCAGGTCGCGCCTGAGGGCGAAGTCCAGCCTGGCGGTCTCTCCCTCGAGAATGGTGACGGTGTCGGAGGCGGGAAGGTAACCCTCGTGGTCCACCCTGACCGGGATGGGTCCGACCGGCACGCTGCCGAAGGTGTAGTCTCCCTCCTCGTCGGTGACCGCCTGCAGGCCCAGGTGCTCTATCTCGACGGCTACGTCCCGGAGCCTCTGGCCGGTGAGCGAGTCGGTCACCGTGCCCTCCATGGCGCCGCTCGGGCCCTGGGGAGTGGCGCTGGCCATGTTGCTGTAGCCGCTCTCGCCGGTGGGGTCCTGGTAGACGCTCGTGGCCCAGTAGTAGTAGGTGATGCCGTTCGAGACCAGCGAGTCGGTGTACGTGGTGTCCGAGGAGGGGAGGTCGGCTATGGGCTCCGGGTCGGGGCCCAGGGGACTCTGCCCCCTGTAGAGCCGGTAGCCGACCAGGCCCTTCGAATCGACCCCGGCGCTCTCCGGTGCCGGCGGGCTCCACTCCAGGGGCACGTAGCCGTCGAAGCCGCTGCCGGCGGTCAGGCTCGAGGGCGGCGCCAGGATGCCCTCGACCTCGAAGGGGCCGAAAGCCGACCTGTTGTTGCCCTCGTCGGCCTCTGTGACCTGGCCGTCGACGTCCACCTCGGCGGCCAGGTACCTGGTCCCGAGGTCGAAGTAGGTGAAGTCGACGTCCACCGTGAAGGGGATGCTCTCGCCGCCCTGGAGCGGCTCCACGAAGACCGACCCGACCCGGTTGGTGCTGCTGTCCGGATGTGTCTCGAGGTAGAGATCCATGAGGCACCCGTCCGAGGGGCCCTCCCCCTCGTTGGTCACCACCGTGGTGAAGCGGACCGACTGCCCCACCTGGAAGGGCGGCGGCACGTCCGGGCTGGGCACGGAGACCGTCAGGTCCGGGTAGGCGATGAGCACCTCGAACACCGAGGAGTCCGGCAGGAGCCCGAGGTTGGCCCCCTCCGCCCTCGCGGTCAGCTGGTAGGTCCCGGGCTGGGTGGGGACCCTGACCGTGAAGGTGTCGGCGGAGGCGGCGTCCCGGTAGACCAGGTTGCCCAGGTAGCCCGGGACGTCCACTTCGCCGCTGAAGCCGGAGGGGGCGGAGATGCTGCCCCAGGTCCCCACGACTATGTAGCCGCCGTTGTTCACCACCACCAGCGGGATGTCCAGGCTGTCCCCCGGCGACGCGAACATTGTGGTGTCGGCCGGGGAGAAGACCCTGAGCGAGGGGCTCCTGGAGTAGCTGTAGACTGCAAGGGAGTACTGCTCCTCCTCGAAGGGGTTGCCCGGGCTCGACCAGGATTCCGCGCTTATCCTGGCGGTCCAGGCACCCGGGACCGGCGACTCTATGCCGATGCGCTCCACTGGGCTCTCGGAGGTGACCCCCTCTGGCAGCGAGTACTCGTACTCGACGTCATCCGGCGAGACCAGCGTCAGGTCGAGGTCGTTCCCCAGTCCCTCCCCCGCCACGTCGCAGTAGGCCATGGCCGCCGAGAACCGGAGGACCGAGCTGGGTATGTAGAAGGTCCATTCCCTCTCGGCGGTGCCCTCCTGGTAGGTGTCGAAGACCCACAGCGGTCGGTCCACCTCCTCGGAGAAGTAGACCCCCTGCATGTGGAATGCGTCCAGGAGGCCGTAGCCGTACCCGGTTGTGGCGTATCCGCTCTCGGGGGGGCCGGTGTTCCCGGCGAGGGGGATGGCGCTGCTCATCATGAGGGCGGCCACGTCCTCCGGGTGGATGAGCGGGCCGTACTTGTCCAGGCAGAGGGCGACGGCGCCGGATACGAATGCGGCCGCCATGCTGGTGCCGGCGTACCTGGTGTAGGAGGGCTCTCCCGGCCAGCGGTCATCCGGGTCGTCCAGCCAGTCCCCTCCGTACATCGCGTTGGTCGTAACCACGCCTTCCTGCATCGTGCCCCCGGTGAAGGCTCCGCCCGGGGCGAGGATGTCCGGCTTCAGCCTCCCGTCGCCCGGGGTGGGCCCCATGCTGCTGTAGGGGGCCAGGTAGCAGTTGCCCAGAGAGTCCGGCACGTACGTCACCGCTCCGGCGGTGATGCAGTTCCTGGCCATGCCCGGCGAGGTTATCCCCTCCGGCTCGCCGAGGTTGCCGGCGGAGAAGACCATGACCATGTCCCGGGTGTCAGCCCACTCGTCGACCACCTCGCAGAACTCGTCGTAGCCCTCGGCCTCGAAGCCCCAGGAGTTGTTGACCAGCCTGCACCCTGCGCCGCTGAGCTCGGAGAAGAGCCCGGCGAGCTGACCGGGGGTCATCTCCTCCGGGCGCTCCAGGACGTAGAGGTCGCCCATGAAGGCGGCCCCCCTGCCGTCGTACTCCCCTCCGACGGGGACCGTGCCCCTGGAGGCGATGACGCCGCAGACGGCTGTACCGTGGCCGTCGGTGTCGGGCGGCCCCTGGACCACCGCCGGCGAGAGGTCCTCGTGGCCGCTCCATACGCCGGTGTCTATGACCCCGGTCAGCACGCCGCCGCCCTGGTAGTAGTCCCAGACCCCGGGGAAGCCGGCCAGCCTCCTGCTGTCGTCCGGGCGGAAGTCGGCGGCGCTCCGCGGGAAGGCCCTGGGCTCCCACTCGACGGAGAGGACACCGGGCGCCGCGAGAATGGCCGGGAGGTCGCCGGGCGCGCCGGGGACCCTGGCCCACCCGTCGGCTATCCAGCTGCCCCCGACGGGCGGGTCGCCCACGGTCCGCACCAGGAAGTGGCCGGACCAGTCGGCTGGCGGGGCTGCCTCCGCCGGCCCCGCAGGCGCGAACGGGGAGGCCCTCCGGAGGAACCCGGAGCCGGCCAGGGCCGCGGCATCCACCTGTCCGGTGACCTCGGCCACGACGGTCTCCGGTCCGGACCGTCCGCCGACCGGCCAGAGGCCGCACCGGTCGAGCAGCGCCAGGTCCGCGGGGGTGAGGTCCCGCCAGACCTCCAGCTCTACGAGGGAGCCCTCGTCGAGGAGGGCTGTCCCCCCGACTGCGAGGGCGGCTCCGGAGCCGGCGTCGGTCGGGTGGTAGGACGCGTCCAGCAGGACGAGCAGCTCCTGTCGCTCCGGTCCGTCCATTGCTGTCAGGGAATCGAACATGTGGGCCGGCGGAGCCCCGGTGGTGGGAAGGCCGCCGGAGCAGACCAGCGCCGCTAGAGCCAAGTGGAGAGTGGCGGCTATGTCGCTCCTCCCTTCAGGTGCCCAGCGCTAGGGATATGCACCATTGCGGACCCGTGTCAAGCTGATGAGGGGGGGAGTCCCCGCGCGGACCTCCATGCGTTGACCGTGTTCTCCAGCAGGAAGGCTATGGTGAGCGGGCCGACTCCTCCGGGAACCGGGGTGATCGCGCCGCAAACGCCGTCGACGGACGTCCTGTCGACGTCTCCCACCAGGCCGTCGTCCGTCCTGTGGATTCCGACGTCGACGACCGTCGCCCCCGGTGCTACGTGCTCCGCCGTCACGAATCGGGGCCTGCCCACCGCCACGACGAGTATGTCCGCCTCCCTGCAGAGGGGGGGGAGGTCGCGGGTGTGGGAGTGGGCCACGGTCACCGTGGCGTGCCTTGCCAGCAGGAGGCCGGCGACCGGTTTGCCCACGATGTTGCTCCTGCCCAGGACCACTGCCCGTGCGCCGTCGATGGTCACGCCGTGCTCGTCCAGCAGGGCCACTATCCCGCTTGGGGTGCAGGGCCTCAGGCCGTCCATCCCCCGGAACAGGCGCCCGACGTTCTCCGGGTGGAACCCGTCCACGTCCTTCTCCGGGAGGACCGCCGAGGCGACCTCGTCGGCGCTCAGGTGGGCGGGCAGGGGGAGCTGGCATAGTATGCCGTGCACCGACCCGTCCCGGTTGAGAGCATCCAGCTCGCCGAGGAGACGCTCCCGGGTGACGTCGTCCGGCAGCCGGACGACCCGGCTCTCGATGCCCGCCTTCCGGCAGGCCTTCTCCTTCATGGAGACGTATACCGAGCTGGCCGGGTCCTCCCCGACCATGACCACCGCGAGCCCGGGAGGCGGGCCCGGCCGGGCAGCCACCTCCTCCGCCAGCCCTGCCCTGATGCGCCGGGCCAGCTTCCTCCCCCCGAGCTCCCGGGGCACGCTCAGGCCCTCGAGATGGACTTGACGGCTATCCTGGTGAAGCCCTGGCGGTGCCCGCGGGTCCGCTCGTAGCCCTTGCGCCTCTTGCGCTTGTAGACCAGCACCTTCTCGTCCCTGCCCTGCTCGACGACCTCCGCCTCGACGGTGATGCCCTCCAGGTGAGGCGTGCCGACGAGGACCTCGTCACCGTCCGCCAGAAGCAGGACCCTGTCTATGACCACGCTATCGCCCTCTTCGGCGGGGATCGCGGGGACGGCGAGCGTCAGTCCCGGCTCCACCCGGAACTGCATGCCGCCAGTCTCGCATATCGCGTACAATCGTCACCTCCGTTGCCGTGCTCGCGCCGTCACCTCTCGCCTGGTGTCCGGCTGTAGAGCTCAGATACGTCCATGTGGTCGTCCAGGGAGTAGGCCCTGAACCCGTCCACCGCGAGGTCGCGGTCCTCCAGGAGCTCGACGGAGAGGCCGGGAACGTCCGCTATGTGCTCCATGCGCCGTCCCCCCTCCTCCCTCAGGTAGGTCGCCAGCTCCGGGTGCACCGAGACCACGAGGTTGGTGTGCTTCTTCTCGGAGGAGGCCCTCTCGAGGAACCTCTCCAGCCTGGTAACCGTGGATACCGGCGACATCACCCGTCCGGTCCCGCCGCAGCATGAGCACGGCTCGGAGAGGTGCTGCACGATGCTGGGGCGGACCCTCTTGCGTGTCATCTCCACGAGACCCATGGAGCTGACCTGGCAGGTCTTGGTGGGCGAGCGGTCCCTTCCCAGCTCGCTCCTGAGGCAGTTGAGCACCTTCTCCCTGTGCTCCGCCACGTCCATGTCTATGAAGTCTATCACTATGATGCCGCCCAGGTCGCGGAGCCTGAGCTGCCTGGCGACCTCCTTGGCCGCCTCCATGTTCGTCTTCAGGATGGTGTTCTCCTGGCGCTTGCGCCCGACGTACCTCTTGGTGTTGACATCTATGGCCACCAGCGCCTCGGTGTGCTCGATGACCAGAGAGCCGCCGCTCTTCAGGGGGACCTCCCTGGCCATCAGGGCGCTTATCTCCTGCTCGACCTCGAAGTGGTCGAATATGGGCCTTCGACCCTTGTAGAACCTCACCTTCCCCGCGATGTCCGGGGCGGTCCTGCGGAGGTAGTCCCTGGCGGTGCGGGCCACGTCGCGGGAGTCGGTGACGATCGACTGGGTGTCCTTGCCCACCAGGTCCCGCATCGTCATGGTAACAACGTCGTGCTCCTGGTGGAGGAGCGCGGGGGGGCTGCTCTCGAGAGCGAGCTGCCCTATCTCCTTCCACCTGGAGATTATCCTGTCTATGTCGGCGGCGAAGGACTGCTCGTCGGCGGCCACGCCGGCGGTCCTGGCTATGATGCCGTACCCCTCCCGCCTCACCTTCCGGAGTATGTCGCGGAGCCTGCCCCGCTCCCTCCGGTCGCTTATCTTCCTCGATATCCCGGTGACGCTGTCGCCGGGCATGCTCACTATGTATCTGCCCGCTATGGAGATGCGGGTGCTCACCCTGGCCCCCTTGGTGCCGATGGGCTCCTTCGTGACCTGCACCAGGACGCTCTGACCCTTCCTGAGGACCTTCTCGATGGGCTCGGTCGTGTCCTGGCTCGGGGTGGGTCTGCCGGCCACCAGGGAGCGGGCGAAGGCCTCCGTGTCGGCTACCTCCCTCCGCACGTCGCTGACGTGGAGGAAGGCGCTCCTCTCGAGGCCTATGTCGACGAAGGCCGCCTGCATGCCGGGGAGGACGGCGTTGACCTCCCCCAGGTAGATGTTGCCCACCTGGTGCATGTCGGAGCTGTCCTCGATTATCAGCTCCATGAGCCTCCCGTCCTCCAGGACGGCTATCCTGGTGACCTCGGGATGCGCGTTGACGATGAAATCGACCTTCAAGCAGCCTCACCTCATCCTTCGTTGCTCGGTGGGTCCATAAGGCTGGACCCGTCAACCCGCAGCAGGTCCGACCTCACCAGCCCGTCCGCTTCCAGGCCTGCACCGGCCAGGGCCCTGTCCGGCCTGGCCGTGCATGCGGCCACGACCCGCACGACGCCCTTCCCGCGACTCTCGGACCGGACATGGCCCGGGAGACCGGCCAGCGCCTCCTCCAGGTCGTCGCCCGGCTCTCCGGCCGGGCGGAGCTCCCACACGGAGAGCGCGGCCTCCTCCTCCGGAGGCGGCGTCCCGGGGGGCATCATGGCCGTCCCGAGCAGCCGGTAGTCCACCGGGAGGCTGCCTGCGAGCAGCTCGCCCGGGTCCCCTTCGGGAACCTCTTCGAGCAGGAGGTCGACGTACTCGGACCGGCTCGGGATACCGAGCGCCAGGGCCGGTCCGAAGTGCAATCTCGGCCTGCTAACATAACCGCCGGAGTAAGACAGCGGCAAACCGGACCTGCGGGCGGTCCTGGACCACATCCGCACCATGTCCAGGTGGGAGGAGAAGCGCCCCAGCCCCTCCTTCGCGTACCTGGCCCTGAGCACGGCGCGTATCTCCCCGGCCCGCTCCGGGGAGCCGTCGGGGCGGGTCGCGGGACGGTCCCCCTCGCCGGCGCGTACGGCCTCGCCGCCGCAGGCCCCGCAGCCGAGGCATCCGGAGACGCGGCAGTCGGGGGTGGGCTGCCGCTCCAGAGCCCTCTCCCGCTCGCTCCTCAGCCAGTCCCCGGACACACCGGTGTCAACGAAGCCCCAATCCGGCTCCTCCCGCGGGTCCCTCTCCCGCAGAAGGTGCTCCCACTGGTGTCTGCGCCGCTCCAGAACGCCGCTCCAGAGCCCCCAGTCGAACCTGTCCGTCCAGGCGTCGAAGCGGGCACCCAGCCGGAAGGCCTCCTCCAGGAGGTCGGCGATACCGGCGCCGCCGAGGCCGAGGACCGCCTCCACCAGGGCTACCCTGGGGCTGTTCCAGCTCACCGATACCCCCCTGGCTCCCCTCCTGACCGCCCGTATTCGCTCCCACGCCTCCTCCGGCGGCAGGACCCGGCTCCACTGGAAGGGAGTGTGAGCCTTGGGTACGAACGGGGAGAGGGCCAGGTTCACCGCCTTCCTCGGCCTCCTTCCGTGCCTCCCGGCTACGGAGGCCAGCTCCCCCGCCAGCTCAGAGATGGCCCGGACGTCCTCCGGGGTCTCCCCGGGCAGCCCGACCATGAAGTAGAGCTTCACCGAGGCGGCCCCCATGCCGAAGGCGGCATCGACAGCGCCCAGCAGCTCTCCGTCGGAGAGCGGCTTGTTGATGATGTCCCGCAGGCGCTCCGAGCCGGCCTCCGGGGCCATGGTCAGGTTGCCTGAGCCTATCCCGGCGCCGGAGAGGCGGCAGACCGTGTCCGGCCTGAGCGACGGCCTGCCGACCCTTACGCGGAGCTCCTCCTCCAGTGTACCGGCCAGCTCCATCAGCTCGCGTATGCCGCTGTGGTCGGAGAGGGAGAGGGAGAGGAGCCCCCCCTTCTCCCAGCCGGTGGAGCGGAGCGCCCTTCGAAGCAGGTCCACCGAGACGCCCGGCTCCCTCTCCCGGACCGGCCTCCCCAGCTGGGAGGCCTGGCAGAACCTGCACCCGCGCGTGCAGCCCCTGGCCACCTCCACCACGGCCCTGTCGTGGCTTATCCTCGCCGTCGGGACCAGCTGGTCGACCGGGGCCCACTCCTCCCGAAGCCGCCCGACCCTCTGGAGCTCCACCCGCTTCGGGCCATGAAGGGGGACCCAGACGCCGGGCACCCGGCCTGCTGCCTCCAACCTCTTCTCCCTGCCGCCGGGTCCGGCCAGCAACCGGAAGAGCTCCTCCGCCCTCTCCTCCACCTCGCCAAGGAAGAAGAGGTCGGCGAAAGGAGCAAGCGGGAGCGGGTTGGAGAGCCCGCCGCCGCCCAGGAGTACAAGCGGGTGCTCCTCCGCCCTGTCCTCGCTCCGGAGCGGCATACCGGCCAGATCGATGAGCCCGAGGACGTTCGTGTACAGGCTCTCCGCAGCCACTCCGAACCCGACCACCCGGCTCCCGCCGACCGGTGAGCCGTCCTCAAGGTCGACCCAGGGAAGGCCCTCCCTCCGCATCACCTCGAGCATGTCCGGCGCAGGGTGGAAGGCCCTTCGGACATCCAGCCCGCCCGAGGAGAGCAGCACGTGGCGAAGCACCGAGAGCCCGAGGTTGGACATCCCCAGCTCGTAGACGTCCGGGTAGACCAGCGTGACCCTGGGTAGATGTGCCGGAGGAGGCAGCTCCAGGTTCCACTCGCCTCCGGTGTACTGCTGCGGTCTCCCCACCTCCGGGAGCACCGGCTCCCACGGGTGGCTTCGCCTCCGGTCCATCAGTCGTCCAGCGAGGTCCGGACAACCACCCGCTGGGATACGGGGTTGGCCAGGAGGCCGCCCCTGCGGTCCCGGCTTACTGCCACCGCCTCCGCCCGGTCGAGGGCCTCCTCCTCCGGGGTACCTTCCGGATAGCCGAGCCTCCAGAGCACCGAGAGCCTAACAGACTCCACCGGGTAGCGGAGGGAGAGGAGGGCGGTCCAGTTCTCCGAGACGCTGTCGACGACGTCGGTGACCAGGACGGAGACCCAGGTCAGCGATGGGTCCTCGCCGGGCAGCGTCCTACAGCCGGTGAGCTCGGTCCAGACCTGCTTGTTCGGGTTGGCCATCTCGTCGGTCCGCTCGACCATCCTCCGCAGCTCACCGGACCCGCCCTCGCGGAGCCGCACCTCCCAGTGGTCGTACCTGCCGAGCTCGGCGGGAGCGTGGCGGGGCATGGTCCGCCGCAGGGTCTCGGCGGCGGTGACGGCCGCCGGGTCGGCCGCCCTGAGGCTGACGGCCATCCTGTGCGTCGAGGCGGCCATCTCAGCACTCCTCCCCGCGGAGCCAGGCCCGAAGGGAGTCGAAGACCAGCGCGCCCGGCCCCTTCTCCCCGGCCAGTCCGCCGCCCCGCCTGCGCACGCCCCAGGCGCCGGGAAGGCCCGGCGGGAGCTGCAGGAGCCTCGCCGCCCTCTCCGGGTGGGGCATCATCGCCAGTACCCTCCCGGACGCGCCGGAGACCGCCGCGGCATCCAGCATGGAGCCGTTGGGGTTCACCGGGTAGCCGGAGGGGACGCAGCCCCCCTGGTCGCAGTAGGCCAGCCCGGGCGCCGAAGCCGCCGGCGAAGGGGCGCCCGGGAGGACGAACCGGCCCTCGGCATGCGCCACCGGCAGCGGCAGCGTCCCGTCGCCGACCCGGAGCAGCCAGGGCGAGACGCCCTCTCCGCGCCTCCTGACGAAGACCCAGGCGCTCAGGTAGCCGGCCCTCCCCCGGACGTGGTTGTGCGCCAGGGCGGCCCCGACCGTCCCGTCCGGCTCGCCGGGGACCATCCCGCTCTCCACGAGTATCTGGGCGCCGTTGCAGATGCCGAGGACCGGCGCCCCGGCGGCGGCGGCATCGAAGACGATGTCCATCACCCGCTCCCTGGCGGCCACGGCTCCGGCCCGAACGCGGTCCTGGTAGGAGAAGCCGCCGGGCAGGACGTACGCGTCCGGCGCATCGGCCCTCAGTCCCGCTAGCATGTTCCACCTGTACAGACGGCACCGCATGCCGGAGGCCCGGACGGCCCGTGCCGTCTCGTACTCGCAGTTCGACCCGGGGAACTGTACCACCGCCACCAGCGGGGCGCTCATCAGCGTTCCTCCTCGCGCCAGACGAGGCCGCTCAGCAGGTCGTCTCGACCGGCCCGGAGGGAGGCAAGGTCGACCGACCATCCGTCCCCGCGGAGGGCGCCCCCACCGGTGACCCTCCCGACAACCTCCGCGAAGTCGGGGCGGTGACGGAGGGACTCCCAGGCCCCGGGAGACATCTCCAGCACGTAGCCGGGGGTCTCGGAGTAGAGCGCGACAGGGTCCGCCGGCAGGGTCAGGGCCGCTCCGAGCGGGGCGTCCGGAGGAGAGGCCAGGCACATCTCGGCGACGCACGCTGCGACGCCCCCCTCGGAGATGTCGTGCGCCGACTCCACCAGCCCGGAGCCGATGCAGTCGAGGACGAAGCGGGCCATCCGCCTCTCCAGCTCCCCCCTGAAGAGTGGTATCCGCCCCCCCCGGTGCCCGAGCACCTCGCGGTAGTAGAGGCTGCCGCCCAGCTCGTCCCTGCGGGGACCCACCAGTACCAGGAGGTCCTCCTCCCGCCTGAGCGCGACGTCCCGGGCCCCGGCTGCGTCCTCGAGCCTTCCGAAGACGGCGACTATCGGCGACGGAGGCACCGAGCCGCCCGCCCTCGACTGGTTGTAGAAGCTCACGTTACCCGAGACTATCGGGAGCGGCTCCCCCTCCTTCAGCATACCGAGGGAGCGGCAGGCCTCGGATATGCCCTCCACCGCCCTCCTGAAGCCCCAGAAGACCTCCGGGACCTCGGGGTTGCCGAAGTTGAGGCAGTCGGTGGCTGCCAGCGGCACCGCACCGGTGGCGACCACGTTCCTGACGGCCTCCCCCACCGCGTGGGCCCCGGCCAGGTACGGGTCCAGCTCGCCGTACCAGGGGTTGCCGTCGCCGGCCATCGCCAGGCCGAACCCGGAGCCGGGCACCGGCATGCAGACGCAGGCGTCGGCCTCCCCCGGCCGCAGGACGGTGTTGCCCTGCACCTCGCTGTCGTAGTAGCTCCATATCCCGGCGCGCGAGGCGCCGTCCACGGAGAGCAGCATGGCCGGGAGGTCGGTCTCTGGAGAGACCGGTCTCTCCGAAGGCTCCGACGGCTCGACCGGTGCCGGCTCCGACGGCCTGTCGTACAGCACGCCCTCGGTGATGCAGCCGACCGGGGCCCGGGCCACCTCCCCGCCGCCCGAGAGCACCCTGTACTCCCCGGTGCCGTCGAACCTGCCGATGACAGACGCTCCCGCGCCGGGATAGAGCCTGGGCAGCTCGTAGTCCTCGTTGACCGTCCTGAGGACCTCCCCCGCCAGCCGCTCCGGTACGGCCAGGCCGTAGCGCTCCTGGGTCTCGGCGCAGGCCACCACCTCCGGGGGGAGCCCCGGGACGGAGACGGGGACCCTGTCCAGGTCAACCTCTATCCCGAATCCGCCGTGGGCGGCCATCTCGCTGGTGACGCAGGCTATCCCGCCTGCACCGAGGTCCTTGTAACCGAAGGCGGCGCCCTCCCGGGCCAGCATCTCGAGCACGTCGGACATGGCCTCGACGAGCACCCGCTTAAGGAAGGGGTCGGCCACCTGCACCGCCCCTTTGCCGGTCTCCTCGCCGAGGTCGGCCGAGGCGAAGGTCGCCCCGCCGAAGCCGGTGTCGTCGGTCGGCTTACCCACGAGGACCAGGACGTAGGGCTCCCCGGCCGCCTCCGCCGGGGCGTAGCTGTGGACCAGCCGGTCCTCCCTTACGACACCGGCGGCCACGACGTTGACCAGGCAGTTCTCGTCGAAGCCGGGATGGAACCTGGCGTCCCCCCCCAGGTTCGGGACGCCGAGGGCGTTCCCGTAGCGCCAGATGCCCTCGACTACGCCCCTGCATATGCTCCTGGTCCTGGTGGAGGCGGCCCCCTCGGGGTCGCCGAACCGGAGCAGGTCCATGGTCCCCACCACCAGGGCGCCCATGCAGTAGACGTCCCTGACGATTCCGCCGACACCGGTGGCGGCACCCTCGACGGGCAGCACCTGCGAGGGGTGGTTGTGGCTCTCGTGGGCCACCACCAGGTACCAGTCGGAGCCGTCCACTCTGCAGAAGCGCACCACTCCGGCGTCCTCGCCGGGACCTATTACGACCTGGGAGGCAGCGGTCGGAAGCAGACCCAGGACCGGCCTCGAGCTCTTGTAGGAGCAGTGCTCGCTCCACATTGTGTCGAACAGGTGGAGCTCAAGGGGGGTGGGCATCCGGCCGACGTATCCGGCCAGCCTCTCCGCCTCTTCCGGGGACATGGCCAGGCCCCTGGCGGTGATCTCTCCGATCAGCCTCCGCCTGAGCCGCTCTGGGTCCTGACGGCTGCCGTCGGCTATAGGTCCTGCTCCACCGGCCCGGGGGCGGCCGCGGCCCCGCCAGCCTCCGGCTCGGCGAACTTCCGGGAGGAGAGCTCGCCCATGACCCCCTCGGGGGTCTCCTGTCCGCCCCTCTTCACGACCACGTACCTGACGCCGACGCGGCCCAGCGCCTCGCCGTCGTCGTTGGCGAGAGCGGGCAGCTCGCCCAGGAGCCTCTCAGCCACCTTCTCCGCCCCCTCCTCGGAGGTTCCAGGCAGAAGGAGGACTATCCGGTCCTCGGAGGTCCTGACGCCGGTGTCGATGTTCCTCATGGTGGACTTCAGGTGGTTGGCTGCTATGGACATGAACTCCCGTGCCCTGAACCTGTCCTGCTCGCCGCCCCTGTCTATCTCCAGCTCCATGATGGAGACCGGGCTGTCGAAGCGCCGCACCCTCTCCAGCTCCTGCTGGAGCAGCGGCTCGAGCCTCGCCTGCCCGGGCAGGCCGGTGTCCGGGTCCATGTCGGAGGCGGACTCGAAGCGGCCGAGAAGGCGTATGCCCTCCAGCGCCGCGGCGCCCACCGCGGCTATCGCGCGGATGCGCTCGCGGGGGAGGCTCGCCTCCGGCGGCAGGTCGGCCACGCATATGACGCCGTAGAGGATGCCCTGGGAGGTCATGGGTGCAGCCATGTCGGGCACGAAGCCGGAGATGGCGCTCTTCTCCAGGCGCTTCCGCGTCAGCTCGCTCTCCTTCTCCAGGTCGCTCCGGGAGAAGACCATGCCGGTCTCGGCCGAGAAGCCTATGTGCCCCTCGCCGACCTTCACGACCAGAGGCTTCTCCAGCACCCCCTCCAGACCGGTCTCGTGGACCAGCCCCAGGCGGTCGCCCCTTATGTCCGCCAGGAAGATGGCCACCTTGGTGCAGCCGGTGAGCTTCATCATGGAGCGGGAGAGGTAACGGGCAAGCTCGTCCGGCGTCCTGGCGGAGAGTATCTGCTTGACGAACTCGGGGAAGAGGACCGCCAGGTCCTTGTGCTTCTGGAGCTCCATCTCGAACCTGGTCTCCTTGGCCCCCGCTTCGTTGTTCTCGTACCTCAGCCTGGAGACGGTGTTCTGGAGAGAGGTTATCCTGGCCTCCTCCTCCCGCTGACTCCTGCGCGCCGCAGAGGCCGTGACTAGCCAGGCCACCGCGCCGCCTGCGACCAAACCGATAAGCGCCGGGATTAAAGGACTCATCCCCCTCCTCTTCCCCCTTCTTCGTCCCGGGCTCCCCGAAGCCCGAGGCGGTCCAGTATCTCCCCTTCGTACCTCAGATGATAATCGATCGAGCAGCTATCCGGTAAGCCGTCCTCCCCGAGCGCCCCCGATATGACCGGGTCGCGCTCCGCGGCGGCAAGGAGGCCCTCCCCGCTGTCCATGGCCTCCATGGAGACCCGCTGGACGGCGGCGTAGGCCTCCTCCCTGGTGAGCCCGGCGTCGGTGAGAGCCAGCATGAGCCCCCCGGAGCAGTACCGCTCCCCCGCGCTGTCGAGGTTGCGGGCGATGGCCTTCGGGAAGAGCACCAGGCCGGACGCCAGGCCGGCCGCCTTCCTGAGGGCGTACAGGCAGACGCCGAAGGCGTCCGGGAAGAGGAAGCGCTCGGCGGAGGAATGGCTGATGTCCCTCTCGTGCCAGAGGGCCGTGTTCTCCAGGGCCGTCAGCAGGTAGCCCCGGAGCAGGCGGGCCAGCCCGGAGAGCCTCTCGGCCACTATGGGGTTCCTCTTGTGGGGCATGGCGCTGGACCCCTTCTGCCCCTTCCCGAAGCTCTCCTCGGCCTCGCCGACCTCCGACCGCTGGAGGTGCCTCACCTCCGTGGCGAACCTCTCCAGCATCCCCCCTGCGGCGGCCAGCGCGTAGACCAGCTGGGCGTGCCTGTCCCTGGCCACCACCTGGGTCGCCACCGGCTCACGGCCGATGCCGAGCCTGCGGCACACGTACTCCTCGACCTCCGGCTGCACCCCGGCGTAGGTGCCCACGGCGCCGGAGACCTTTCCCACGCACGCCGACTCCAGGCCGGACCGGAGCCGCGCCAGGCAGCGCAGGTGCTCCGAGTAGTGCCCCGCGAACTTCAGCGCCATGGTGGTCGGCTCGGCGAACATCCCGTGGCTCCGCCCCATGCAGGCGACGCCCCGTCCCCTCCGGACCAGCCCGGCCAGAGCCTCGCCGTAGTCCACGAGCGCCTCCTCCACCAGGGCGCCCGCGTCTCTGAGCTGAGTTGCCAGGCAGGTGTCCAGCACGTCGGAGGAGGTCATGCCGTAGTGCACGTGCCGGGACTCGGGTCCGAGGCTCTCCGAGACGCTGGTCAGGAAGGCGATGACGTCGTGCCGGACCTCCCGCTCTATCTCGTCTATCCTGCGGATGTCGAAGGAGGCGTTTCTCCTGACCGCCTCTGCGTCGCCTGCCGGAACGAGCCCGAGGGATGCCCTCGCCTCCACGGCCAGCACCTCTATCTCCAGCCATCGGGAGTACCGGGACTCCCGCGACCAGACCGACTCCATCTCCGGCAGGGCGTACCTCTGTATCATCTCAGGCTCCAATCCGGTCTGCCGCGCTCATCCGCCACCTGCGCCGACGGTCCTCGTCAGGGGGCCGTATATCCATGCGAATAGCGACCGGGGTCTGACGTAGACCCTGAGCCAGTCCTCCATCGCCCCGGTCACCTGGAGGCTGTCCCCCTCCACTGCCCTGTCCAGCACGGCGTACTCAGTCCCCGGCCCCGCCCGGAGGTTCACCACGTCGCCGGTGACCACCACCGTCTCCCACGGCTCGCCCGGCGACTGGGAGGGCGTCTCCGCGTCGCTGCCGCCCGGTGTCACCCCGGTCCCGGCGGAGCATCCGGCAAGCAGGGCCGCGGCCAGGGCGGCTGCGGCGCGGGCGGACACGGAGGCCTTCACTGTACGCCCCAGCAGGCGGCGATGGGTGCCAGCCCGGCCAGGAGGAGGCTGCCGTCGGTCAGCACCCTCTTGTGAAGCTCGGTGGGGAACGGCCTCCGAGAGAGGTGCGCCGAGCTGAGCACGAGCATGACCACGCCCAGGGCGAAGAAGGCGGCGCAGGGCGGCATGTAGCGCAGCAGTATGCCGGCGGCGCTCAGCAGGCAGGCTATGGCCGAGCAGGACCAGAAGAGCTGCAGGCTGCGTCTCCTCCCCGCGTGGATCGGTATGGTGTCCATCCCCATCAGGGCGTCCCCCTGCATGTCCACCAGGTCCGCCAGCAGGCTGCGCGCCAGGAAGAGGAAGAAGAGGGTCCCCGCCCAGAGAACCGGCCCCGGCCTCACGCTGAGATCCGCGGCCGATATCCCCGGCAGCAGGGCCAGCAGGAAGGACCAGGCGCCGGCGAACATCACGTCCCTGGAGCCGGGTATTGCCCGGAGGCCGCTCCAGGGGTAGGCGTGACGGAGGAGCGGCAGGGAGTAGAGCAGGAAGACGGCGAGCATCGCGCAGAGCACCAGGGTCCAGAGCAGCCCGGCCATGACGGCCCCGACCGCCAGGGAGCCGGCGAAGCCGAGTACCGAGAGAGCGGCGAGAGTCCCGCGGTTCCTCCTCAGGTAATCCCGGCGGCGAAGGCCGGACGGCCTGGAGTAGGACGACTCCAGCACCGAGGTGGTGGTGTGGGCCCCGTAGAGGAACAGGGAGGCGGAGAGGGACCTGCCGAGCCAGCCGGACCCGCCCAGTATGCTGCCCCCGGCAAGCCCTGCGGCAAGGGTCACGGCGGGCAGGTGGAAGTTGCCGTAGATGACTGACCGGGCCAGCCTGCGGAGCAGGCCGGCGTGTATCGGGCCGCCCTGCAACTCCAGCAGCCTCTCCCTGACCCTGCGGATTATCCAGCTGGGGGTCGAGGCGCCGGCGGTGAGCAGCACCCTGTCGTACCCGGCCATCTCCCCGGCGGAGAGCTCCTCCGGCAGCTCGACGTGGAAGGCCGGCAGCCCCTCCTCCCCGGCTATCTCCACCAGCCTGTTCGTGTTGGCGCTGTTGCGCCCCCCGACCACGACCACCGCGTCGACCTTCGGGCAGAGCTCCCGGAGCTCCGCCTGCCTCCGCTCGGTGGAGTCGCACACCGTGAAGGCGTGCTCCAGCCCGGGGAAGCGCTCCTCCATCGCGGAGAGGGTGCGCCTGAAGCGGTCGGTGCTCTGGGTGGTCTGCGAGAGGAGGAAGGGCCTCCGGAGCTCCGGCAGCCCCTCCACCTCCTCCGGCCCGGCTATGACCCTGGCTCCCTCCCCCGCGTAGGAGCGTATGGCCCTGACCTCCTGGTGACCGGAGTCTCCGAGGATGACCACGTCGTAGCCCTGCCGCGCCTTCGACGCCGCTATGGAGAGAGCCCTGCCCACCCTGGGGCAGGTGAGGTCGCGGAGGTTGACCGGCAGCTCCCGCAGGCGCTCCCTCTCCGCCATGGTCACGCCGTGGGTCCTTATGAAGAGCGTGCCCCGCCCCAGGAGGGCCGGGTCCTCGCAGAGGCCCACCCCACGGTCGGACAGCGCCTCCATCACCTGCGGGTTGTGGACCAGCTCGCCGTAGACCAGGAAGGGCTCCTCACCCTCCCTCAGCTCCGAGAGGACCAGGTCCACCGCCCGCCTGACGCCCCAGCAGAAGCCGGCCGTCCTGGCCGTCAGGACGCTCAGGGCTTTCTCCCGGGAGCTACCTGCATACTCCCTTTATCGCTCCCCAGGTGGCGCTCTCCATCGTCCCGAGCGTGCCCACCGCGCGAACGAGGAAGTCGTTGGAGGCGGGGCCCTGGATTATCCAGGGCTCCCATACTACGAAATCCCGGCTGAACAGGCTGTGGTCGGTGACGTTGGGGCTGTCGTCTCCCAAGACCGCCGGCCAGCCCCCCGAGGAGAGCATGGTGTTCACGACGCACCAGAAACCCCTCCGGGTGCATATGCCGGAGTGGGAGACGTTCACGGCAGTGTAGTGGGTCGCCTGGAGAAGCTCCCTGTCCAGCTCGGTCGTCGGGCCGCTGGAGGGGCCGTTCCACAGCTCGGCCCAGAAGAGGGAGGTGTCCCAGGGGTAATCCTCGTGGTGGTAGAACCAGTACTCGGCGTAGTCCATCTCGATGCCGCCGCTCGAGGGCATGAAGTCGTGGGTGTCGAACCAGGTGCCCCTGTAAGTGCCGGCCCAGGTCAGCCAGTGGGCGGTGCCGTCGTCGTACTGCAGCACGTGGTCCGCCGACGGGCAGGGCAGCGGCCCTTCCAGCTCAGCGCTCCCGGTAACGGTTGCCGGGAGGATGCACAAAAGCAGCAGCGGCGAGGCCGGCATCGCTTCCCCCTTGCCCTCTCACCTGCACTACGTCCACCACGCCGGAATATACAACTCCGCGGGGGCGAGGCAGAGAAGCGGGGCGGACCCGAAGGCCCGCCGCAGGAACCGGTAGGTCTGGCTGCTACCTGTAGAGACCCTTCATGGCGCCCCAGCTGCTGGATCCGAAAGCGCACATCCAACCTTCGGCCCTCAGGAGGTAGTCGCTGGCGGTTGCGCCGCTGATTATCCAGGGCTCCCAGACGATGAAGTCGTCCGAGTAGAAGCTGTGATCGGTGGTGTTGGGGGTGTTGTCGCCGAGGACTGCGGGCCATCCGCCTGCGCTCATCTCGGTGTTGACAAGGCCCCAGAATTTCTGCTCCGTCGCAATGGGCGGGTTGTAGTCGGCCTGGACGGGAGCGAAGTGGGCGGCGGTGACCATGGTCTGGTCCAGAAGGACCAGCGGCCCGAGGGAGCTTCCGTTCCAGAGCTCGGCGTAGAAGCTGCTGGTGTCCCACGGATAGCTGCTGTGGTGGTAGAACCAGTACTCCGTGTAGTTGCATTCCAACCCGATGCTTCCCGGCACGAAGTCCTGCGTGTCGAACCAGGTTCCCCGGTACAGGCCTCCCCATGTCAGCCAGACGGCCGATCCGTCGTCGTACTGCAGCAAATCGTCGGTGCCGCCGCAGTAGACCGGCTCGTCGAGCCTCACCCCGCCTGCGGCCAGGCAGCATGCAGCCATCGTCAGCGTTGCGAACAGGCTTCTCATCTCCGGTTTCTCCCTGGCGCTCGTGTACCCCCCCCCGCGTGTCTGTTCTATATTTACATCTAACCCGGATTTCTCACAAGGGGTATGGGGAGAGGCCCTCGAGAGTGGTATAATTGGTTTGGAAACAGCCGATTACGATCCACTCAGGAGGGCCTCATGCCAGAACAGACTGTACCGAATGATAGCAACATCCAGCTCAGCTTCCAAGGCCTTGGCAATCGTCGGTTCGAAGGCGACTTCAATGGAGGCAGCATCACTTCTGACGGCGGGGCCGTCCTTCTGCGTGAGATAGATCATAAGTTTGGAATAATAAGCAGATGAGGTCTTGTTCGAAGCCATAGCGTCGGAGATTCTTGAGCAGTCACTTGATCAGATGGCAACTGCAGGTGTCCCCGACGAGATTATCCTTGACCTGGATGCCACCGACGATCCGTTGCACGGCGACCAGGAGGGTCGATTCTTCCACGGCTACTACCGTCACTACTGCTACCTGCCTTTGTACGTGTTTGCCGGGGATTACCTGCTTGGAGC